>NZ_JAUSUJ010000017.1 GCF_030813915.1 Rhodoplanes tepidamans | reverse complement strand
TACCGGGCGCGGCGGGGGGGGGGGGTGTGGGCGCGGCCCGCCCCCCCCCCCCCCCCGGGGGGGGGGGGGGGGCCGCGGGCCCCCCCGGGGGGGGGGGGGGGGGGCCGCCCCCCCCGCCGAGGCCAGCCGACCGGCGCCGTAAACCCTCACCCCGGCGCGCGCCTGCGGCGCGCCCCGACCCTCTCCCTCAGGGAGAGGGTCCAGAGCGGAGCCGTCCGTGACTGCGTCGCCGCCCTACCCCTCGCAGCGCTTGTTGGATGCGGCGTCGGTGCCGGTGGAGGAGCGGCACTGGCAGCGCGGCGGGCGGTCGAGCAGCGACACCGTGACGGTGGTGATGCGGTCCTTCTTGACCGCCAGCTCGCACAGCATCATCGGATCGCCCGTGGTCGCGACGCCGAGCTTGTGGGTTCCGACCGCCTGGCGCAGCACCGTGTTGCCCTTCTTCAGCGGATCGAGCGTCTGGGAATCGAGCACCAGCTTGAGATGCGCCGGCGGGTTGGCCGGCACGGTGCGGATCTCGACATAGCCGGTCGCGCGCTCGAAGTTGCAGGCCGACAGGCCGAAGGCCGCGAGAAGGGCCGCCGCGACGGACGGCGCCGCGGCGAGACGACGACGCATCGCTCACACTCCCGGCGGCTTCAGCCCGCCGATCAGGGACTTCAGCTTGGTCGAGGCGTCGCGGATCTCGCGGGTCAGGTTGCGGATCACGGCGATCGCCTCGGAAGCGCGGCGCACCTGCATCAGCTCGTCGATGAAGTCCTCGCGGGTCTGCAGGGTGCGCAGCAGGTCGGCGAACTCCTTGCGGGCGCTTTCGAGGTCCTCGCTGGCACGCTCGGTCTCGGTGACGAGCTTGCGCCACTGGTCGAGCAGGAACTCCTTCTCCTCCGGGCGGAAGCGGGCGTCCTGCTCGATCGACTTCAGCTTGGCGCGGCCGTGCGCCAGCGCCTTGGCGCCGAGCTGCGACACGGTGCCGTTGTCGGAGACGGCGCCGAGCAGGCCTGCGACCATCGAGCGCAGCTCCTCGATCTCGGAGCGCGCCTTGCCGACGTCGGAGAGCTCGTCGATGGTGCGGGTCGTGTCCTCGATGCGCTTCGACAGGTCCGGATAGCTCTTCTTCAGCTCCTCGACCTGCTTGGCGTACTCCTCCACCGGCGTGACGGCATCGCCGCCGCCCTGGCCGGCCGACTGGGCGTGCGCCGGGGGCGCCCCGACTGCCAGGACCGACACGATCAGGAGGACGGGCAGCAGCGCGACGGCACGCAGGCGGCCCGGTCCGGCCTGGCGCGGAACGAGGAGAAATCGGAGCATGGCGCGGGCCTCGCGGCGGGCCGAACGACCGAAGCGGCCGGCGGCGACAATGGATCGGTCACGCACTAGGCTTCTACACTTGGGGCGGATTCTTGGCGCCCGCAAGCCCAATCGTCGCAGCCGTCGCCCGCCCCTCGGCGCTCAGCGGCAGCGCGCCGTCAGCCGCGGCGGCTCCGTCCGCTCGGCCGCCTCGCCGCCGCCCGGGCGCCAGAAGGCCAGCACGGCACCGACCAGCGCGAGGCCGCAGCCGAGCAGGATGTCCTCCAGCCGCTCGACGATCAGGGCCGACACCGAGCGCGGATCGGGCAGCGCCAGCCGGAAGGCGATCAGCAGCATCACGGCGATCAGCGCCGTCTGCAGCCAGAACCGCTTCGGCATCTGCAGCGGGATCAGCGGCGCGATCGTCAGCACCAGGACGATCGAGACGACCGGGGTGGCGATGGTGTGGATCAGCACCCAGGCGACGACGACGCCGACCGTGGTGCCGAACATGAACTCGACGATCCGCCGATAGGTCGCCTCGGCGCCGGGCAGCATGACGACCAGCGGCGCCACCGTGATCCAGATCGCCCGCGTCATGCCGAGCGCGATGCCGATCCACAGGCCTACGGCCGCGACGGCCGCGTAGGCGGCCGCGTAGCGCAGCCACTCGTGGTGGCGCTCGAGCCGCGGCGGCACGAAGCCGGCCGGCGCCGGCATCCGGCCGAAGCGCAGATGATCGACGGTGCGGGCCAGCGCGGCGACCGCGAAGGCGAGGCCGGCGAACCAGAAGTCCTCCGGCGCGAAGGGCGGCATGCCGGCGGTGAGGCCGAGCGCGATGGCACCGAAGCGGGCGCCGAGATGCGGCGCCTTGCCCTGGCGGGTCAGCCAGCCGGCGGCGAACAGCGCGACGCAGAACAGCGGCCAGAACGGGTACTCGTAGCCGTGCAGCGCCGTGCCGACGGTCGCCCCGACCGTCATGCCGAGGCCGATCTGCACCAGGGCGAGGAGCCGCGGTCCGAGGCCGCGCTGATCCTCGTCGGCGAAGCAGGCCATCATGCCGATCAGGGCGCCCAGCAGGGCACCGCCCGGGATGCCGGCGAGCGTGCCGGCCGCGAACGGGATCCCGATCGAGACGAGGAAGAGCCAGGAGCGCCGCAGGCCCGGGGTGTCCGGCACGGCCCGCCGCGACAGGTCGCGCGCCGCCCGGACGGCCTGCCGCACCAGCGGCGGGCGCGAGCCGGTGCGGCGCCGCGTCGCCGTCGCGGCGGGATGCACCGGCCGGGAGGCTTCGGGCCGCGGAGACTCGGGCCGGGAGGTGGAGGCGGAAGGCGACACGTCGAGCATGGTCTTCTTGCGGTTTCTTCTGTGGGCGCAGGCGCGAGCCCGTGTCGCACGACACGGGGCCGGGCCTGCGCGGAACGGCATGGAGGCGACGACGAGCGCGGCCCGGAAGCCGGGCCGCGCCAGATCATCGTCGTGATCGGATGATGCCTGTCCTTAATGCCCGATCGGGGCAGGATTATGGACCTACCGCCGAGCCGGCGGCTCGCCCCACTGCCCGCTCGTCCGGGGGCCTATTCGGCCGCGCGGCGGGCGTGGCGGCCCTCCGAGAACTCCTCGATCATCTTGCGGTTGAACGCCGGGATATCCTGCGGCTTGCGCGAGGTGACGAGGCCCTGGTCGGTGACCACCTCCTGGTCGACCCATTCGGCGCCGGCGTTGCGCAGGTCGGTCTGCAGCGACGGCCACGAGGTGACCTTGCGGCCCTTCACCCCGCCGGCGTCGATCAGGGTCCACGGCCCGTGGCAGATCGCGGCGATCGGCTTGCCGGTCTGCACGAAGTGCTTCACGAAGGCGATCGCCTTCGGCTCCAGCCGCAGCGCGTCCGGGTTGATCACGCCGCCGGGCAGCAGCAGCGCCTCGAACTCGTCCGGCTTCGCCTGGTCGAGGGTGCGGTCGACCAGGATCGGATCCTTCTTGTCGTGATGGTCGAAGCCCTGGATCCTGCCGCTCTTGGGAGCGATCACCGACACCTCGGCGCCCTTCTCGCGCAGCGCCTTCACGGGCTCGGTCAGCTCCACCTGCTCGACCCCGTCGGTCGCCAGCACGGCCACCCTGCAGCCTTTCAGATCGTTCGCCATGTCGATTCTCCTTCTTCCGGGTTGCCGCCCCCCTGCCGAGAGCCATCGCCGCAGGGCGGGCAACGGCGCGCCGAAGGGGCGACGTGCCCACGCTGTGCGCCACCGCGCCGCCCTGCTCGTTCGAACCGCGGACCGCGTGGGCACGCTTCGCTTTGCCCACCCTACGGATCTCGATCACGCCAGCAGATCCTCGATCCGGATCGGCAGGTCGCGGATGCGCCTCCCGGTCGCGTGATAGACCGCGTTGGCGATCGCCGCGGCGGTGCCGACATTGGCGAGCTCGCCGAGGCCCTTGACGCCGGCCGGGTTCACCTCGGCGTCCTCCTCCGGCACCATGATCACCTCGATCGACGGCACGTCGGCGTTCACCGGGATCAGGTACTCGGCGATGTTGTCGTTGATATAGCGGGCCTCGCGGCGATCGATCTCGGTCGCCTCGTGCAGGGCCGAGCCGATGCCCCAGATCATCCCGCCCATCAGCTGGCTGCGCGCCGTGCGGGTGTTCATGATGCGGCCGCCCGCGAAGGCGCCGACGGCGCGCGGCACCCGCACCTCGCGGGTGCGCGCATGGACGCGCACCTCGACGAACTCGGCGCCGAGCGCGTACATGATCTTCTCGCCGTGCGGCCCGCCGGTGAGCACGGCCTTGCCGCCGTAGAGCCGGCGCAGCCCGTCCGCCGGCGCGCCCGGCGGAAGATACTCGGCGTATTCCTCGATGGCGGCGGTGCCGAGCCGCTGCATCACGTCGGCGATGCTCTCGGCGGCGCCGTCGGTCGCGACGGCCCGGCCGTCCGTGAAGGACAGCTCGGCCGGCGAGCGGCCGGCGAGCGGCCCCTCGTTCGACGTCGAGGCGGCACGCAGCAGCTTCTCGCGAATGGCGTCGCAGGCCTTGATCACGGCCGAGCAGACGCTCGCCGTGGTGTTGGAGCCGCCCGCCACCGGTCCGGGCGGCAGGTCGGAGTCGCCGAGCTCGACCGTGACGGCGGCGAGCGGCACGCCGAGCCGCTCGGCCGCCTGCTGGCCGATCACCGTGTAGGCGCCGGTGCCGATGTCGTGCGCGGCGACCTGCACCCGCACCTCGCCGCTCGGCAGCAGCCGCACCCGCGCCGCGGTGGCGCCGAGATGGGTCGGATAGCACGCGGTGGCGCAGCCCCAGCCGATCAGCCAGTCGCCGTCGCGCATCGCGCCGGGCTCCGGCTTGTGGTCCGCCCAGCCGAATGCGGCGGCGGCCTCGTCGTAGCACTTCATCAGCGAGCGCGACGTCCACATCTTGCCGCTCACCGTGTCGCGGGTCACGTCGTTGACGCGGCGCAGCTCCACCGGGTCCATGCCGAGCCTCACGGCGAGCTCGTCCATGGCGCTCTCCAGCGCGTACACATAGGGCACCACCGGCGGCGAGCGCATGAAGCCCGGCGTGTTGCGGTCCGCGTGCACGACGCTGACATGGGTCGCCACGGTGCCGAAGTCGTAGAGCCGCACCGTGTCGGAGACGCCGGCGACCTTGTAGGCGTCCGGCCGCGACGTGACCTCGCGGCCCTCGTGCGTGTAGGCGACGATCTTGCCGTCGCGCCGGGCGCCGAGCCGGATGCGGTGCCTGGTCTCGGCCCGGTAGGTCGCGATGGTGAAGCCCTGGTCGCGGCTCGCCACCAGCTTCACGGGCCGGCCCAGCGTCTTGGCGGCGAACGCCACCAGCGCGGTGCGCGGCGTCATCTGCGCCTTGGCGCCGAAGGCGCCGCCGACATACGGGCTGACGACGTGGATCTTCGCCGGATCCATGGCGAGCCGCGCGGCGAGCGCGTTCTTCAGCCCGTAGACGAACTGGCTCGGCTCGTGGACCGTGAGCCTGTCGCCGTCCCACACGCAGGTCGTGGTGAACAGCTCGATGGCGTTGTGGTGCTGGGTCGGGGTGCCGTACTCCGCCGCGATGGTCACCTCGGCCGCGGCCAGCGCCGCCTCGGCGTCGCCGGCCTTGGGAAACTCCTTGCCGGCCGGCTTCTCCTCCACGCCGGCCGAGTCGAAGGTGGCGCTCGGGTCCTGGCGGTCGTAGCTCGCCTTCACGGCATGGGCGGCCTCGCGCGCCGCCTCCAGCGTCTCGGCCACCACCATGGCGATGATCTGGCCGTCGTGGGCGATCTCCGGCCCGAGCTCTTGCACCGAGGTGGACGGGCCGCCGCCGCCCGGCACGTAGTCGAGATGCTTCAGCTCCCTGGTGTTCTCGGCCGTGAAGATCTCGATCACGCCGGGCACGGCGCGGGCCGCCGCGGTGTCGAGCCCGGCGAGGCGGCCGCGGGCGATGCTGCTCGTCACCAGCACGGCATGGGCCGGATGGCCGACCGGCATGTCGGAGGGATAGCGGGCCTCACCGGTGACCTTCAGGCGGGCGTCGAGGCGCGGCTCGGGCCGGCCCATGTTGGCTTTCGGTTCGGGGGCGGCGGCGCTCATGTCCGGATCTCCAGGCGGGCGGCGTCGAGCAGCGCGCGCACCAGCGTGCGGCGGCCGAGATCGACCTTGTAGGCGTTGTGCTCACGGATCTGCGCGTCGGCGAAGGCGGCCTCCGCGGCGGCCTCCGCGGCGGCCTCGTCGAGCCGCCGGCCCTTCAGGGCGTCCTCGGCGGCGCGGGCGCGCCACGGCACCGTGGCGACGCCGCCGAGCGCGATCCGCGCCTCGCGCACCGTGTCGTCGTCGCCGAGCTCGAGCGCGACGGCCGCCGAGGCGAGCGCGAAGTCGTAGGATTCGCGGTCGCGCACCTTCAGATAGAGCGAGCGCCGCGTCCAGGCGCCGGCCGGCACCAGGATCGACGTGATCAGCTCGCCGGGCCCGAGCTGCGTCTCGACGTTCGGCGTCTCGCCGGGCAGCCGGTGCAGATCCGCGGCGGCGATCTCGCGGCGGCCCTGCGGACCGGCGATCTCCAGCCGCGCGTCGAGGGCCACCAGGGCCTGGGCGAAGTCGCCCGGATAGGTGGCGATGCAGGCCTCGCTCACGCCGAGCACGGCGTGCTTGCGATTGACGCCCTCCAGGGCGGCGCAGCCGGAGCCCGGATCGCGCTTGTTGCAGGCCGTCCAGCTGACGTCGCGGAAATACGGGCAGCGAGTGCGCTGGAGCAGGTTGCCGCCGAGCGTCGCCATGTTGCGGAGCTGCTGGCTCGCCGCGAGGTCGAGCGTCTGGGCGATCACCGGGTAGTCGCGGCGCACCGCCGGATCGTCGGCGGCCTGCGCCATGCGGGCGAGCGCGCCGAGCCGCAGCCCGCGGTCGGTCGCGTCGATCGCGCCGTAGCGATCGGCGAGCGGGTTGATATCGATCACGGTCGCCGGCCGCATCACCTCGATCTTCATCAGGTCGAGCAGCGTGGTGCCGCCGGCGACGAACTGCACCGGCGCCTCGACGCGGCTGCCGCGCGACGCGCCGGCGGCCTGCGCCGCCGCATCGAGTGAGTCGGCGCGCCGATAGTGGAACGGCTGCATGTCAGGCCCCCATCTCGGCCTTGGCCTGCTCGACCGCGGCGACGATGTTGGGATAGGCGGCGCAGCGGCACAGATTGCCGCTCATGTATTCGCGGATCTGGGCGGGATCGTTCGCGTGCCCCTCGTTGACGCAGGCGACCGCCGACAGAATCTGTCCCGGCGTGCAGTAGCCGCACTGGAAGGCGTCGTGGTCGACGAAGGCCTGCTGCATCGGATGCAGCGTTCCGTCCGGCCCGGCGAGGCCCTCGATGGTCGTCACCTCGCGGCCTTCGGCCATGGCGGCGAGCGTGAGGCAGGACAGCACCCGGGTGCCGTCGAGCAGCACCGTGCAGGCGCCGCACTGGCCCTGGTCGCAGCCCTTCTTGGTGCCGGTGAGACCGATCCTCTCGCGCAGCGCGTCGAGCAGGGTGGTGCGGGCGTCGAGCGCGAGACGGTGATCGCGGCCGTTGATCGTCAGGGTGAGATCGAGCGGCTGGCGGATGTCGGGCGGGGCCGCGGCCTGGGCGTCCGCCGAGACGGGGCCGAGCAGAGGCACCGCGGCACCGCAGGCGCCGGCGCCCAGGAAGGATCGCCGGTCGAGGCCGGAGGCGGCCGGGGACGAGCGCCCCTCGGGTCGCGCGAAAAGGTCGGGGGTCATGGAAGCTCCGTCGCGTTCGTTCTGGAACGGGCACCGGTCCCGGCCGGCACTCGTTCCGTAGAACGCGTCAAAGCTTCAGGGGTTCGGGTTTGTACCTTTCGCTAACCCGCGTCGGGACGGCGGCGGGATCATACCGTCCATGGTCGTTCCTCATGGTGAGGAACGCTCCGCAGGAGCGCGTCTCGAACCATGAGGCCGAGGCGCATCCGAATGCCGGTCCGTGGCCGCCCCGCCCTTCGAGACAACCGGTGCGCGGGCTCCTCGGGGTGAGCGCGGAACAGCTGGACGAGATCGCGGCCGCTCCGCCCCCTCTCTCAGCAGGCGCTGGAAAAACGCTCCAGGCAGGTCTTCAGGACCTCGTCGCCGGGCTTCTTCCACCAGGTCTCGCCGGAGAAGATCTCGACCTCGTGATAGCCCGTGAAGCCGGCGTCCTCGATCATTCTGGCGATCGCCGGCAGGTCGATGACGCCGTCGCCCATCATGCCGCGGTCGAGCAGCATGTCGCGGGTCGGCACCAGCCAGTCGCAGATGTGATAGGCGAAGATGCGCTTGTCGCGGCCGGCGCGGGCGATCTGGGCCGCGAGATCCGGGTCCCACCAGACGTGATAGGCGTCGATGGCGACGCCGACGTCCGGGCCGAGCTGCTCGCACAGATCCAGCGCCTGCCCCAGCGTGTTCACGCAGGCGCGGTCGCCCGCATACATCGGGTGCAGCGGCTCGATGGCGAGCGGCACCTTGGCGGCCCGGGCGTGCGGCAGGATCGCGGCCATGCCTTCGGCCACCATCTCGCGCGCCGCGACGATGTCGCGCGAGCCCTTCGGCAGCCCGCCGACCACCAGCACCAGGCACTCGGCCCCGATGGTCGCCGCCTCGTCGATGGCGCGTCGGTTGTCGTCGATCGCCGCCTGCCGGCCGGCCGCGTCGGGCGCCGGGAACATGCCGCCGCGGCAGTAGCCGGTGACGTCCATGCCGTGGTCCTTGATCACCTTCGCGGACTCGGCGAGCCCGAAGGCGGCGACCTGATCGCGCCACGGATCGACGGCCTTGATGCCGTGACGGGCGCAGGCCGCGACCGCCTCGCCCAGGTTCCACTGCTCGCGCACGGTGGCGAGATTGATCGACAGGCCTTTGTTGGACATGGCGGGTTCCGAGGTGTCTGGCGTGGACGGACGCGGTCGCGCGGGGCGCGCTCCGCCGCCGGGATGGACTCGTCAGGGGATCGCTTCGAGAAGGGCGCGGACGTAGCCGATGGCGCGGGCCGCGCAGGCGGGGCCGTCCGGCTCGTAGACGAAGGGCTCGACGCCGACGACGTCGCGCCAGCCGACCTCGCGCAGCGCGGTGACGATCGGCGCGAACTCGAGCTCGCCCTCGCCGGGGCCGCGGCGGTTCGGATCGTTGAAGTGGACGTGACCGATCAGCCCGGTCGGGATCCAGCGGCGGATCAGCTCCGGGACCGGCTCCGCCTCGGTGACGGCCGAGGACGAGCAGTCGATCATGGTCCGCAGCGCCGGGCTGTCCACCGCCTGCACGATCGCGGCGGCCTCGGCCACCGTGTTGATGCAGTCGGTCTGGCGCTTCGACAGCGGCTCGATGCAGTAGACGACGCCGGCCTCCGCCGCGGCTGCCGCGACGGCCGCGAAGGCGTCGGCGGCGCGCTTTCGCCCGTCGGCCTCGCTGCCCGGATCGAGCCGGCGCTGGTCGGGCGAGCCGTGCACCAGCACGCCGGCGCCGAGATCGTGCGCCAGGCCGCACAGGCGGCGCATCACGTCGATGCTCGTCTCGCGCGCCGCCGCGTCGGTCGTGGTGATCGACAGGCCGGCCGGCGCCCGCATCAGATAATGCAGGCCCGTGATGGCGATGCCGGCCTCCGCGGCGGCCCGGCGCAGCGCGGCGCGCTCCGCCGCCGGCATCAGATGCGGCGTCTCCGACAGGGTGAAGGGCGCGACCTCCAGCCCGTCGTAGCCGACTGCGGCGGCGAAGCCGCACTGCCGATCGAACGGCAGCGCGGCGATCACCTCGTTGCACAGCGCGATACGCATCACGCCTTGTTCCAGCCGAACACGCGGGCCGCGGCGCGCTGGACGCCCGGGATTGCGCTGAGAATCACCAGCGCCGTGGTGATCCACAGGACCGCCGAGATCGGCCGGAAGAAGAACGGCGTGAGATCCCCGTCGGCCAGCACCAGGGCGCGGCGCAGGCTCTTGTCCAGGATGTCGCCGAGGATGACGCCGAGCACCAGCGGTGCCATCGGGTACTTCATCTCGCGCAGGATGAAGCCGAGCACGCCGAAGAACAGCGTGACGTAGATGTCGAAAAGCCGCAGCGTGATGGCATAGGGGCCGATGACGCAGAGCACGAACACGACCGGCATCAGGCGCTCGCGCGGCACCTTGAGGATCTTCAGCAGCGGCCGGGTCAGCAGGATGCCGAAGATTCCCATCGCGAGGGTGGCCATCGCCACCATCCAGACGACCTGGAAGACGAAGTCCGGACTCTCGATCATGATCATCGGGCCGGGCCGCAGGCCGTGGATCAGCATGGCGGCGAGCAGCACGGCGGCCGGCGCCGAGCCCGGCACGGCCAGCGTGAGGGCCGGGATGATGGCCCCCGGGATGGCGGCGTTGTTGCCGGTCTCGGCGGCGCACAGGCCCTCCTTCGAGCCCTTGCCGAACTGGTCGCGCTCCTTGCTGGCGCGGCGCGCCGCCGCGTAGGAGATCCAGGCGCCGATGTCCTCGCCGACGCCCGGGATGATGCCGACCGCCGTGCCGATGATGCCGGACCGGACGATCGTGCGCTTGTAGTGCCAGAGGTCGGAGAGGCGCGGCACGACGTGATCGACCACGCTGGTGGCGAGCTCGGCGGCGCGGTTGCGCATCACGGTGAGGATCTCGGCGACCCCGAAGGTGCCGACCAGTGCCGGGATGAGCGCGATGCCGCCGGACAGCTCCGACCAGCCGAAGACGAAGCGCTCCTCGGCGTGGATGCCCTCCTGGCCGATCATCGCGACGAACAGGCCGAGGAAGCCGGCGATCCAGCCCTTCAGCGCGTCGTCGAACGAGCACATCTGGCCGGCGATGACGATGCCGAAGATGGCGAGCCAGAAATACTCGTAGGACTGGAAGTCGAGCGCGATCTCGGCGAGCGCCGGGGCGATGATGGCGAGGAAGAAGATGCCGATGAAGGTGCCGATCATCGACGACGTGGTGGCGAGGCCCATCGCCTCGCCGGCCCGGCCCGCCTTGGCGAGCGGAAAGCCGTCCATGGTGGTCGCCGCATTGGCCGGCGTGCCCGGGATGTTGAGCAGGATGGCCGAGCGCGAACCGCCGTAGATGGCGCCGACATAGCAGGAGATCAGCACCAGGATCGCCTGCTCGGGCGCCATCTTGTAGGTGAGGGTCGTCAGCAGCGCGACGCCCATGGTGGCGGTCAGGCCCGGCAGCGCCCCGATGGTGATGCCGACCAGCGTCGCCCAGCAGACGTTGAACACGGTGGTGAAGTTCGCGAACGTCTCGAACGCGGCGAAAAGATGCCCCAGTCCCTCGAACATGATCGATAACCCTTACGGCAGCCGGACCAGGAACAGCGTCTCGAACATGTAGGGGATGAAGCCCGCCGCCAGCACCGCGATCAGTGCCGCGATGGCGAGCTTCCGGGCGCGCATCGGCCACGCCTCGTCGCGCTGCCATTCGAACGAGACGATGAAGACGAACACGAACAGCAGCGTCGCGAGCCAGAACGGGATGTGGCCGACCAGGACGACGGCATAGATGAAGCAGAGGACGGAGCACAGCGCGAGGCGCCGCGAGGCGGCGCGGCGCTCCTCCGGGGTGTCGTCGTCGAGCGGAACCTGGGGGCCGAACGCGCCGGCGAAGGCGGAACGCAGCGCCAGCACGAGACCGAGCAGCGCGATGATGATTCCGAGCAGGCCGGGCACCAGGCCGGGCGCGGTCCACGGATTGATGCTCCGCTCCTCGAGCCGCGGCATCCCCCACGACTCGGCGAAGGCCGCGATGCCGAACACGACCAGGATCACCCCGGTGATCAGATCGGCGCGGGCGAGTGGTCTGGCTTGCATGGATCCTCGCAGGACTCGGGCAGGACGTGATGCGGGGCGGGCCGGGCCCGCCCCGCCGCTCGTTCAGATCACGGCTTCGGAATGCCGACGGTCGCGGGATCGACCTTGGCTTCCTTGCGGTTCCACATGCCCCAGGCGAACTCCTGGATGGCCGGCATGACGGCCTTCTTGGCCTCCTCGCCGTAGACCGCCGCGACGATGGCGCCGCGCTGGGTGGCGTACTTCTTCAGCGCCTCGGACTTGGCGATCTTGTCCTTCCAGATCATCTCCAGGGTGGTGATCACCTCGGCCGGCGTGCCCTTCGGCACGAAGATGCCGAAGTAGTTGTCGGTCGCCTTGTAGCCCGGCACCGACGACGTGACGGTCGGGATGGTGCCGACGCCTTCGAGCTCCAGCGGCTTGGTGGCGAACACGCCGAGCGCGCGCAGGCGCTTGGCCCGCAGCATCTCGGCCTGCTCGACGGCGAGCTGGGTGGTCGCCTGGGTCTCGCCGCCGGCGGTGGCGATGACGGCCGGGTTGCCGCCGTCATAGGTCACCTGGCGCGGCTGCACGCCGGCCGCCTGCGCGAACGCGCCCAGCGCGGCGCCGCCCGACGAGTTGATGCCGGCGGTGGCGACCGTGATGCCGTTCGGCTTCTCCTTCATGGCCTTCACGAGGTCGTCGAGGGTCTTGTAGGGGGTCGCCGCGTTGACGCCCATCACCGAGGCGTTGATCACGCCGAGGAACAGGTGCCAGTCGTCGAGCTTGGTGTTCAGGAGCCCGGTCACCGGATAGGTGCCGAGGTCCTTGGCCGCGCCCGAGGCGAACATGTAGCCGTCCTTCGGCGCCTCGACGACCGACTTGGTGCCGATCGAACCGGACGCGCCCGGCTGGTTGACGATCACCACGGTCTGGCCGATCGCCGCCTCGATCTCCTTGCCGAGGAGCCGCACGACCTGGTCGGTCGAGCCGCCGGCGCCCCACGGCACCACGACGGTGATGGGCTTGGTGGGCTTCCACGGATAGGTCTGGGCATCGGCGACGCCCGTGAGGGCGAGGACCGCCGCGGCGGCCGCGAGCAGGGTACGTTTCATTCGAGGTCTCTCCCTTGTGTCGTAGGCGGGTGTTGGTTGGAAGATCGCGCTTCTGCCGGCGCGCTGAGGTGGCTCCTTACGCCGGCATTGTGACGAACGGCCCGGGGGCGGCCGGCGGAGGGGGACAGGATCGGGCGGAAGACATCAGCACACCGGGGGTCACGCGGCCAGGGGGCGCGACATGGGACGCATCGACGCCCAGTCGGGCAGCGCGCCGGCCGCGAGGCCCGGGGCGGTCGCGATCGAGGCGAGAGACACGGCGCCGTCCCGGATGGCGAGGCGCACGCGTCCGTTCGAACGGGCGTAGAGATCGGGATGCGCGGCCAGGAACCGGCCCTGCTCCGCGTCGGAGGCACCGGCCATGCCGTCGACATAGTGATGGCCGTTGCGCTCGACATGGGTGACGCCCACCAGGGTCGCGAGCGCGAGATCCTGCTGCACCGCGATTCCAGCCTGAGTGGTCAGATCCTCGGCCGACATGAAGGCCCGCGCAACCCCCGTCGCGCCGTCGCCGGCGTTCCAGTGGGCGACTCGCGCACGATTGATCAAGGCGCGGTAAAATCCCTTGCAGGACTTCGCCGAGATGCCGCGATAGCCGAGCGCCCGCGCCGCCGTGAAGACGGCGAGGTCGCTGTCCGACTCGTCGACCTCGACCGGGACCAGGCCGGCGAGCGCATGCACGGGCTCGGCGAGCGCGCGGGCCCGGCCGATCGGCTGCTCGATGTGCAGCGTCGAGGCGACCATGCGGGCGAGCCGCGGCGTCTCGCCCATGCGGCGCCACAGCGCCACCACGGCATCGACCGTGTCGTACTGCTCGTTGCCGTCGAGGGTGACCACATAGGGCTCGGCGATGCGGTCGATCACGGCGGCGATGCCGGACAGCCGCGCGATGTCGGCGTCGGCGTCGCCCGAGACCTTGAGCTTGAAGTGGCGGTGGCCGTAGGCCGCGATCACCTCCTCCAGGCTCTCGGGCAGGCCGTCGTCGAGACGATGCCCCGCCGTGTCGGCACGGGTGAGCGCGTCGACCATGCCGACCGTGTGGCGCACGAAGATCGACGGCGCCGGGGCGAGACCGGCCAGGAACGCATCGATGTCGAAGCCGGCGAGATCGGGGGCGCCCTGCGCGGTCAGGCCGACGCGGTTCGCCGCCACCAGCGCGAAGGCGGGAACGCCCTCGATCCGGGCCAGCGCATCGAGAATCGCGCGCTCGATCTCGGCGATGCCGAACGATGCGACGAGGCCGTTCAGATCCACGGCGGCGCAGGCGGCGCGATGCGCCGGCTCGACCGCGGCGGAGAGCCCGAACGCCGTTCCCTCACCGGCTGCGAGAAAATGCTCGCGCGCGATGGCGAGCGCGCTGCGGAGCTGATCGAAGTTCTGCTCGTTCGACAGGCCCGGCGACTTGTCGAACCACTTCGGCACCATCAGCTGGGCGGCGACGCCCTCGCCCTCGCGCCCGTCGGCGAGCCGGATGCGCACCCGCGTGAAGGCCTGCGGCGCCTCGCGCAGCGTCACCACGCCGAAGCGGAACGGCAGCCGCAGCGTGACCGGACGCTCGAAGAACTCCGCCTCGAGGAGACGCAGGCGCGGCGCGTCCGTCATGCCCGCACCCCGCCCGCGACGCGAGCGGCCGCGCCGGACGCGGCCGCCTCACGAGGTCCATAGATGCGCCGCCGACAAGACCCGGTCACGGGCAGCTCCCTCCATCTAATAACCGGATGGTTACATCCGCGACGACGGCGTCGCAAGGCCCGAAGCCGCCCCGCGCAACGAGATCCGCCATGCGGCCGTCGCAGGCGGCGTGGCGGAGATCCCTGTGCGGCGCGCCGAATTTGCTGCGCCCGCGAACCCGCCTGTGGGATGTTACCATCCGTAGTTTTCCGGGGCGACGGCGTCCGTGCGGGCGATCGAGTCCCACGTCGAGTCCAACGACGCGACGGCGCCTCGCAGGTCGCAGCCTGGAGACGGAAATGGCCGGGACGAGCCCGGCCATCGCGTCTCCAGATGTGCAGATCCGTCGCGCAGGTGCGCTCACACGGTCAGCTTCGGCACGTCGAGCCAGCGGCGCTGCTTCCAGCTCTCGAGTCCGATCTCGGCGAGCTGGACGCCCTTGGCGCCCTGCAGCAGATCGTGCGACCACGGCGTGTCGGCGACCACGTGGCGAATGAAGTTCTCCCACTGGATCTTGAAGCCGTTGTCGTACTCGAAATTGTCCGGCACCTCTTCCCACTGGTCGTAGAAGTTCATGGTCTGCGGGACGTCCGGATTCCAGATCGGGCGCGGCGTGTTGACCCGGTGCTGGGTCCAGCACTTCGACAGGCCGGCCACCGCCGAGCCGTGGGTGCCGTCGACCTGGAAGGTGACGAGGTCGTCGCGGCGCACGCGCACGCACCAGGACGAGTTCATGTGGGCGATGACGCCGCCCTCGAGCTCGAAGGTGGCGTAGGCGGCGTCGTCGGCGTCGGCGACGTAGGTCTTGCCGCTCTCGTCGACGCGGCTCGGGATGTGGGTGGCGCCGAGGCAGCTCACCGCCTTCACCTCGCCGAACAGATTGTCGAGCACGTAGCGCCAGTGGCACAGCATGTCGAGGATGATGCCGCCGCCTTCGGCGAGCTTGTAGTTCCAGCTCGGCCGCTGCGCCGGCTGGCCCCAGTCGCCCTCGAACACCCAGTAGCCGAACTCGCCGCGCACCGAGAACATGCGGCCGAAGAAGCCGGCCTCCTTCAGCTTGGCGATCTTGCGCAGCCCGGGCAGGAACAGCTTGTCCTGGACGACGCCGTTCTTCACGCCGCGCGCCTTGGCGAGCCGCGCCATCGCCAGCGCCTTGTCGACCGTCTCGGAGATCGGCTTCTCGCAGTAGACGTGCTTGCCGGCCTCGATGGCGCGGGTGACCAGATCGGCGCGCGCCTGCGTGGTCGCGGCGTCGAAGAAGACGGTGTCGTCGGGGTTCTTCAGCGCGGCGTCGAGATCCGAGGTGGTGCGCGCGATGCCGTACTGGCGGCCGAGCGCCGCGACCTTCTCGGCGTTGCGGCCGACCAGGATGGGTTCCGGCATCACGCGGTCGCCGTTCGGGAGCAGGACGCCGCCCTCGGCCCGGATGGCGACGATGGAGCGCACCAGATGCTGGTTGAGACCCATGCGTCCGGTGACGCCGTGCATGATGATGCCGAGGTTCCTGGTGGCCACTTGCATGCCTCGCGTAATTTGCAAAAACTGGATGGCGATGCGTCCGGCCGGAACGCCAGAAGTAACCGCCTGGTTACAAATCACCACGACCCGGGGCCGACCGTCAAGCGCCTTGTCACACTCGAAAATGCAGGCCCGAATCGCGCCTTCGCATGGCTCTCCGCCCGGGCGGAGCTTGCTGCGGCGCAACATAATTCTCACAGATTGGCAGCGGGGTCGAGGATCGACGGGGCATTCCGCATGACGAGAGGCGGCCCCGGGCCGCTTCTCGAACTCTCAGATGAAGGTAATTGTTCCCGCCCGCCCCGTCTTCAAGGAACAGATGCGGACCGAGGCGGCGGCGCGGTCAGGGCCGCAGATAGGCGAGGACGACGTCCTCGATATGCCGGCCCCGGGCCTCCAGGCTCTCGGCGTCGTCCATGCTGCGGCCGAAGATGGTGGCGAGCGTGTAGCGGTTGGACAGATAGAAGAAGCCGAGCGACGCGATCGAGATGTAGAGCTGCACCGGATCGATGCCGGGCCGGATGACGCCCTTGGCGGCGCCGCGGTCGAGCTGATGCGACAGGGTGGCGATCAGCGGCGAGTGCAGGTCGCGGATGCGGGCCGACTGCTTCAGATAGCGGGCGCGGTGGAGGTTCTCGGTGCCGAGCAGGCTGAGGAACTCCGGGTGCTTGATGAAGTAGCGCCAGGTGAAGCGGACGAGCTCGCAGATCGCCTCCAGCGGCTCGCGATCGCCGAGATGCAGGTCGCCCTCGGCGTGGCGGATGGCCGAATAGGTCGCCTCCAGGACCGCGACGTAGAGCCCCTCCTTGCCGCCGAAATAGTGGTAGATCATCCGCTTGTTGACGCCGGACCGCTTGGCGATGGTGTCGACCCGGGCCCCGTTGAGGCCCTTGGCCCGGAACTCGTGGGTCGCCGCATCGAGGATGGCGGCACGGGTGCGGACGGGGTCGCGCGGCCCGGTCGGCCGTTTCGGCGGATCGCTCTTGGTCAGGGTCGCTTCCATGGGCCTCGCCCGCGGCGGATTCGCGCCGCCGCCCGGGCACACCATACAGCATTGTTTCGGTCGACGGCACTCGCCGGGTGCGGGATCACACCTGCAGCCAGCGCTGACGCACCGTCTGGTCGGCGGCGAGATCGGCCGACGTGCCGGTCCAGACGACGTGCCCCTTCTCCAGCACGACGTGCCGGTCGGCGAGCCGGGTCATTGCGTCGAGATGCTTGTCGACCAGCAGGATCGCCTGCCCCTCCTGCTTCAGCCGGCCGAGGCCGCGCCAGATCTCGGCCCGGATCAGCGGCGCCAGACCCTCGGTCGCCTCGTCGAGAATCAGGAGCTTCGGGTTGGTCATCAGGGCGCGGCCGATCGCCAGCATCTGCTGCTCGCCCCCCGACAGCTGGCTGCCGAGATGGCCACGCCGCTCGGCGAGCCGCGGAAAGAAGGCGTAGACGCGATCGAGCGTCCAGCGCTCGCCGAAGCGCGCCGCGGCGGTCGCGACGAGGTTTTCCCGCACTGTGAGAGTCGGGAATACCTGCCGGCCCTCCGGCACCAGGCCGAGGCCGAGCTGGGCGATCCGGTAGGGCGGCAGGCCGGCGACCGGCCGCCCCTCGAACGCGACGCTGCCGCCGGTCGGCCGCACCAGGCCCATCAGGGCCCGGATCGTCGTGGTCTTGCCCATGCCGTTGCGGCCGAGCAGCGTCACCACCTCGCCGGCTGCGATGGAGAAGCCGACGTCGAACAGCACCGGCGTCTCGCCATAGCCGGCCTGCAGGTTTTCGACGGTCAGCATGGGGCGCTCCGACATCCCGACGCCGTCATGCCCGGCCTTGTGCCGGGCATCCACGTCTTGGCGGCGGGCGAAGGCGTGGGTGGCCGGGACGAGCCCGGCCATGACGAAGGATGGGTCGAAAACGCGCTCATCGCTCGAACTCGATCTCGTCGCCCAGATAGGCGGCGACGACCTGGGGGTCCTCGCGCACCTCGTCGGGCTTGCCGCTCAGCAGGATGCGGCCGTAGATCAGCACCGAGATGTGGTCGGCCAGGGCGAACACGGCGGTCATGTCGTGCTCGACCAGCATCATGGCGAAGCGGCCCTTGAGGCGACGCAGCACCGCGATCAGGCGCGCCGTCTCCTCCCGGCCGGTGCCCGCCATCGGCTCGTCGAGCAGCAGCAGCTTCGGCTCGGTGACCAGCGCCATCGCGAGCTCGAGCGCACGCTTCTCCCCGTGCGAGAGATGCCCGGCCGGCACGTCGGCCCGCTCGGCGAGCCCGACCTCCTCCAGGGCCGCCAGGGCGGGCCCGTTGAGGGCCGGCTCGGCGGCGGCGTCGCCGACGAAGCGGTAGCTCGAGCCGGCATGCGCCTGCACCGCGACGGCGACGTTCTCCAGGGCCGAGAAGGCCGGCAGCACCGAGGTGATCTGGAACGTGCGGGCGAGCCCGCGCCGCGCCCGCTCGTGCGGCGGAAGCCGGGTGATGTCGTGGCCGGCGAACAGAATGCGCCCGGAATCGGAGGGCAGCACGCCCGAGATCTGGTTGATCAGCGTGGTCTTGCCGGCCCCGTTCGGACCGATGACGGCGTGCAGCTCGCCGGGCGCCACCGACAGCGTGACCTGGTCGGTGACCACGAGGCCGCCGAACTGCTTTCGCAGCCCCTCCAGCGCGAGCACGGGCTCAGCCACGGCGCAGCCTTCGGCTCACGGCGCCGGCGAGC
Source organism: Rhodoplanes tepidamans (assembly GCF_030813915.1). Lineage (GTDB taxonomy): Bacteria > Pseudomonadota > Alphaproteobacteria > Rhizobiales > Xanthobacteraceae > Rhodoplanes > Rhodoplanes tepidamans. The sequence continues at coordinate 135,751 of NZ_JAUSUJ010000017.1, read as the reverse complement.
GCCGTCCCGATCCCGATCAGCCCGCCGCGCACGAACACCACGACCAGCACCAGCAGCGGGCCGAAGATCATCTTCCAGTGCTCGGTGAGCGTCGCCAGCCACTCCTCCAGCAGCAGGAAGGCGATCGCCCCGAGGACCGCGCCGTGCAGCGTGCCGAGCCCGCCGAGCAGCACCATGATGATCAGCTCGCCGGAGCGCTGCCACGACATGTAGGCCGGGCTGACGAACTCGGTCGCGTTGGCGAGCAGGACGCCGGCGAGCCCGGCGATCATGCCGGCGATCACATAGGCGACGAGCTGGAACCGATAGACCTGGAAGCCGAGCGTCGTCATCCGCAGCGCGTTGTCCTTGGCGCCGCGCAGCACCCGGCCGAAACGCGAGGCGATCAGCGTCCGGCACGTCAGATAGACGGCGAGCAGCGCCGCGAGCACCACGTAGTAGAAGACCACCGGCCGGTCGAGCACCGCGACGCCGAACAGGGTCGAGCGCTCGTGCACGGTGAGGCCGTCGTCGCCGCCGTAGGGGGCCAGCGACGACGCGGTGAAGAACGCCATCTGGCCGAAGGCCAGGGTGATCATGATGAAATAGACGCCCTTGGTGCGCAGGCAGACCAGCCCCGTCACCAGGGCGAACAGGCCGGAGGCGAGGAGCGCCACCGGCAGCGCGATGGTCAGATCCGTGATCTCGTGGGCGCCGAGCATGCCGACCGCATAGGCGCCGAGCCCGACGAAGGCGGCCTGCCCGAAGGTCACCAGCGCGGCGTAGCCGATCAGCAGGTCGACCGACAGCGCCGCGATGGCGAAGATCATCACCCGGACGAAGAGATCGAGCATGTAGCCGGCCGACAGCGCCGCCGTGACGAGCGGCAGCAGCGCGAGCGCGGCGAACAGCACGAGCGGTAGCGCCACGGCGGCACGGCTGCGGCGCGTGCGCGGGGCCGCCTCGACCGGACCCACGGCCTGCGTCATCTCAGCGGCCCTTCGCCGGGAACAGCCCGGTGGGGCGCACATAGAGCACCACGGCCATCAGCAGGTAGATGAGCATCGAGGCGAGCGCCGGGCCGACCGTGCGGGCCGTCGACGACGACATGAACAGGCGCAGCACATCGACCGCGAAGGAGCGGCCGAGCGTGTCGACCAGCCCGATCAGCAGGGCGGCCACGAAGGCGCCGCGGATCGAGCCGATGCCGCCGATGACGATCACCACGAAGGCGAGGATCAGGATGGTGTCGCCCATGCCGGGCTCGACCGACAGGATCGGCGCGATCATGATCCCGGCGAAGCCGGCCAGCATGGCGCCGAAGCCGAACACCAGGGTGAACAGCCGTCGGATGTCGACCCCGAGCGCCGAGACCATCTCGGGATTGGTGGCGCCGGCCCGCACCAGCATGCCCATGCGGGTCCGCGACACCAGGACCCACAGCAGCGCCGCGACCGCGAGGCCGCTGCCGATGATGACCAGCCGCCAGACGGGATAGAGGATGCCGGGGGCGAGCGCGACCGAGCCGGTGAGCGCCTCGGGCACCGGCAGGGAGAGCGGCGCGGCGCCCCACACGTATTTCACCGCCGCGTTGAGGAACAGGATGATGCCGAAGGTCGCGATCACGTGGTCGAGATGGTCGCGCCCGTAGAGATGGCGGAACACCGCCGCCTCCAGCAGCAGCCCGAAGGCGAGCGCGGCGGCGAGCGCCAGCACGAGCGCCAGCACGAAGCTGTCGGTGAGCCCGTAGAAGGCGACCGCCAGATAGGCGCCCAGCATGTACTGCACGCCGTGCGCCAGGTTGATGAAGTCCATCACGCCGAACACGAGCGTCAGCCCGGCGGCGATCAGGAACAGCAGCACCCCGAGCTGCAGGCCGTTGAGGACTTGGACGACGAGGAGCGTGGTGGACATCGGGAGCGGGCTGTCGTGGGGTGCAGGGTGGGCAAGGCGCAGCGTGCTCACGCCGTTCATGTCGTGCCGGAGCCACGGGATCCCCGTTCGGCGTGGGCACGGCGCGTGCGCGCCTTTACCCACCCTGCGGCGCCGTGCCCGGCGGCAGGCGGCCGCCTCACTTCATCTTGCAGCTCTTCACGTAGGGGTCGGCGTAGTCGTCGAACACCTTCTCGACGATCTCGGTCTGATACTTGCCGTCGGGGCGCTTGGCCACCTTCGTCAGGTAGAAGTCCTGGACCGGATAGTTGTTGGTGTTGTACCTGAAGTCGCCGCGCAGCGAGACGAAGTCGGCCTTCTTCAGCGCCGCCCGCAGCGCGTCGCGGTCCTTTGTGTCGCCCTTCGTGGCCTTCAGCGCGCTGTCGATCAGCAGCGCCGTGTCGTAGGCCTGGAACGCGTAGGTCGCCGGGACGGCGCCGAACGCCGCCTCGTAGGCGGCGACGAAGGCCTTGTTCTGCGGGTTGTCGAGGTTGGGCGCCCAGTTCGAGCCGGCGAAGAAGCCGAGCGCGGCGTCCTGCTGGGCCGGCAGGGTCGACTCGTCCACCGTGAAGGTCGAGAACACCGGGATGGTGTCGGCGAGACCGGCCTGCCGGTACTGCTTGACGAAGTTGACGCCCATGCCGCCGGGCAGGAACACGAAGACGACCTCGGGCTTGGCGGCGGCGATCTTCGACAGCTCGGCCGAGTAGTCGAGCTGGTTCAGCGGGACGTAGACCTCGTCGAGGATCTCGCCCTTGAACCAGCGCTTGAAGCCGGCGAGCGAGTCCTTTCCGGCCTGGTAGTTGGGCGCCATGATGAAGGCGGTCTTCTTGCCCGAGTCCTGGGCGTGCTTGCCCGAGATCTCGTGCATCTGGTCGTTCTGGTAGGAGGTGACGAACAGGTTCGGATTGCAGTCGCGCCCGGCATAGTTCGAGGTGCCGGCGTTCGGGCTGATCAGGATGGCGCCCCCGTCGGTCGCCGGCTTCACGATCGCCTGCAGGATGTTGGAGAACACCGGGCCGACCACGAAGTCGACCTTGTCGCGCTCGACGAACGCCTTGACCTTGCCGACCGCGATGTCCGGCTTGAGTTCGTCGTCCTGGACCAGGACCTCGACCTCGCGGCCGCCGAGCTTGCCGCCGAGATCCCTGACGGCGAGCTGGAAGCCGTTGCGGATCTGCTGGCCCAGCACCGCCGGCGGCCCCGACAGGGTGGCGATCACGCCGATCTTGAGCTTCTCCTGCGCCTTGTCCTGGGCCTGCGCCGGGGCGACCAGCGCAACGGCCGCGACGGCGGCGAGCAACGGAATGGTTCTGGTCATCGCAACTCTTCCTCCGAAAACAGGACGGGCGTCGGGGGGCGGGCACAGCCGGTCCGCGAGATAAGCCGGTCCGAGGCTTCGCTTTCAAGCGAAAAAACGAGGCACCGGCAGGGGATCGCCCTCTCGGCCGGCCCCGGCGGCTTGCACGAGGGAGGCGAAAAGCGCACTTTGCCGCCCGGACGCTCGTCCCGGCCCTTTCGGGCCGCGCCCGGCCCGCGCGGGGCCGGAGGGGGAACATTGCATGATCGAGCCGTACAACGCGGTCGGGCTCATTCCGACCTTCTGGGGCATCCGCACCCGCGACGACATCAAGAACAACATCGACCATTTGAAGAGCCTGACCAAGGCGGCCTTCTGGCTGTCCAATCTCGACATCCCGGTCCGCCTCCTCGCCATTCCCGAGGGCGGCCTGATGGGCTTCAACGACGAGGTCCTGGACGTCGACCACGCCGATTTCGCCAACACCTGCGCGATCGACATCCCGGGCCCGGAGACCGACGAGATCGCCGCGCTGGCGCGCGAGTGGAACGTCTACATCATGGCGCAGGCCAAGGCCCGCCATCCGGACTGGAAGGACCGCTTCTTCAACGTCGGCTTCGTCGTCGACCCGGACGGCGAGATCGTGCTCAAGCACTACAAGCTCGGCGCCCTCCTGCCGGTCGAGCGCTCGGTGTCGCCGCACGACATCTACGACTGGTGGATCGAGAAATACGGCCGCACGCTGGACGCCTTCTGGCCCGTCGCCGACACCAAGATCGGCCGGCTCGGCATCATGATGGCGATGGAGGGGTCGTATCCGGAGAACGGCCGCGGCCTCGCCATGAACGGCGCCGAGGTGGTCTACCGCGCCTCGCTGCCCGCCCCGTTCACCGAGAACGACTTCTTCGAGATCACCAACCGCTGCCGGGCGCTCGAGAACAACATGTACATCGTCGCCCCGAACATCGGCAGCTATCACCTCTATCCCGAGGGCAAGGTCGGCATCGACGCCGGCGGCGGCCAGTCGATGATCGTCGACTATCGCGGCCAGCTGGTCGGCAAGCAGCGCGACACCAACGGCTCGACCTTCGTGTCGGGCGTCATCAACATCGAGGCGCTGCGCCATCACCGCGAGAGCGCCCAGGTGACCAACTGGCTCAAGGACGTGCGCACCGAGCTCGCCCAGATCATCTACGAGCAGCCCGTCTATCCGAAGAACATGTACATGGACAAGATTCCGGCCCGGCACGCCGACTACAAGCGCGACGTGATCGACCGGCAGGTCGCCCTCATGCAGGAGCGCGACATCTGGAAGAAGCCGTCGCGGTGATGTCGGGCGTCGTCATTCCGGGGCGCACCGCAGGTGCGAACCCGGAATCCAGCGACACGCTCCGAGGTCCTGGCTGGATTCCGGGTTCGCCGCTTCGCGGCGCCCCGGAACGACGCTCGGACCGACCGCTTTCACGACTCTGTTTCGGACGAACGAAAGACCCGAACGCATGACCGACACCTACAAGTTCCTGCTGCCCGAGAACCGCATCCCGCGGGCCTGGTACAACATCGCGGCCGACCTGCCGGCGCCGCCGCCGCCGGTGCTGCATCCGGGCACGGGCAAGCCGATCGGCCCCGACGACCTCGCCGCGATCTTCCCGATGGAGCTGATCAAGCAGGAGGTCGCGACCGAGCGCGAGATCGAGATCCCCGAGCCGGTGCGCGAGATCTACAAGCTGTGGCGGCCGGCGCCCTTGCACCGCGCGGTGCGGCTCGAGCGCGCGCTCGATACGCCGGCCCGCATCTTCTACAAGTACGAGGGCGTCTCGCCGGCCGGCAGCCACAAGCCGAACACCGCGGTGGCGCAGGCCTTCTACAATCGCGAGGCCGGCATCCGGAAGCTCGCGACCGAGACGGGCGCCGGCCAGTGGGGCTCCTCGCTCGCCTTCGCCGGGTCGATCTTCGGCCTCGAGGTGAAGGTCTACATGGTGAAGGTCTCCTACAACCAGAAGCCCTATCGCCGGGCCCTGATGGAGACCTACGGGGCCACCTGCATCCCGAGCCCCTCGATGGAGACGGCGGCCGGCCGCGCCGTGCTGGCGCAGAACCCGGACTCGAACGGCAGCCTCGGCATCGCCATCTCCGAGGCGGTCGAGATCGCCGCCCAGAACCCCGACACCAACTACGCGCTCGGCAGCGTGCTCAACCACGTCGCCCTGCACCAGACCGTCATCGGCCTCGAGGCGATCGAGCAGATGGAGATGGCCGGCTTCTGGCCCGACGTCGTCATCGGCTGCGCCGGCGGCGGCTCCAACTTCGCCGGCATCGCGTTCCCGTTCCTCGGGCTGAAGCTGCGCGAGGGCAAGGACGTGCGGGTCCTGGCGGTCGAGCCGGCGGCGTGCCCGACGCTGACGCGCGGCAGCTACGCCTACGACTTCGGCGACACGGCGCATCTCACGCCGCTGATGAAGATGCACACGCTCGGCTCCAGCTTCATGCCGCCCGGGTTCCATGCCGGCGGCCTGCGCTATCACGGCATGAGCCCGCTGGTGAGCCACGCCAAGGAGCTCGGCCTGATCGAGGCGAAGGCCGTGCACCAGAATCCGTGCTTCGAGGCGGGCCTCCTGTTCGCCCGCAGCGAGGGCATCGTGCCGGCGCCGGAATCGACCCACGCGGTCCGCGCCGCGGTCGACGAGGCGCTCGCCGCCAAGGCCGAGGGCAAGCCGCGCACCATCCTGTTCAACCTGTCCGGCCACGGCCATTTCGACATGCAGGCCTACACGGACTACCTGTCGGGCAAGCTGGAGGACCGCGACTACGACGCGGCGGCCCTCCAGGCCTCGCTCGACGCCCTGCCCCAGGTCGCGGCGGAGTGACGGCACCCGGGGCGGCCGCCGCACCGGCGGTCGCCCCGCGCGGCGATCACGACCGGGCGGCGCGCGCCGAAGCCGCCGCCGCGGTCGTCACTGCATCCGGATGCCGCGGGCCCGGATGACGTCGCCCCACTTGGCGTTCTCCTTGACCATGTAGCCGGCGAACTGCTCGGGCGAGCCGCCGGAGATGATCGCGCCCTGCTTGGTCAGCAACGCGCGGACGTGATCGTCCGCGAGGGTCGCGAGCAGTGCGGCGTTGAGGCGCGCGACGATCGCCGAGGGCGTGCCGGCCGGCACCATCAGGGCGACGTCGGTCGACGATTCGAAGCCCGGCACGCCCGACTCCGCGATGGTCGGCACGTCGGCCGCGAGCGGCAGCCGCTCCGCCGTGCTGACGCCGAGCATCCTGATCTTGCCGCCCTCGGCGATCGGCAGGGCGACGACGGCGTCGACGAAGCCGCACGCCACCTCGCCCGACACCAGCGCCTGCACGGCCGGCCCGCCGCCCCGATAGGGGACGTGCAGCATGCGGAAGTTCGCCATCGCCATGAGCAGCTCGGCGGCGAGATGGCTCGACGAGCCCGGCCCCGAGGATTCGAAGACGACGCCGTCCGGCTGCCGCGCCCGCACATAGGGCAGGAACTCGGCGAAGGTCTTCACCGGCAGCGACGGATTGCAGCAGAACACCTGCGGGCTGCGGATCACGAGGCCGACCGGGGCGAACGCCTTGCTGCTGTCGTACGGCAGCTTCTCGAACAGATGCGGCGCCATCGCGTAGGTGCTGTTGGTCGCCAGCAGCACCGTGTAGCCGTCCGGCTCGGCCTGTGCCGCCACGGCGTGCCCGATGGTGCCGGCGGCGCCGGGACGGTTCTCCACCACGGTCGGCTGTCCCAGCTCCACGCCGAGGCGCTGCGCCAGGATCCGGCCGGTCACGTCGGTGATGCCGCCCGGCGGCCACGGCACGATCATCTTCACCGGCCGCGACGGGTAGCCCGGCTGCGACGCCGCCGGGAATGCCGCGGCCGATGCCGCTGCGGCGGCGAGCGTGGACAGCACGGAACGGCGGGACCAGAGCGTCATGGGCTTCTCCTTCGATGAGGGCACGCAGCCGCGACCGCGCCGTCGCAGCAGCGCGCCGCCGACCGTTCGTTCAAACACCTGTTTGATACCATTCGCCCAGCCGTGCGCCAATATTGGACAGCGATTCCGCGATGCACATATTGTTTGCATATGCGAGATGAATCGACAGCACAGGCCTTGGACGACCTCCCATACCGATTTCGGAGACATCGTTGACGGCCGATCGGCGATCGGCTACGACACTGTTCAAACACTTGTTTGAAACGTTTCGATCGATCAGATGGGCGGCGGCACGCAGGCGACCCCGGACCGGATCCTCGACGTCGCGGAGGCGATGTTCGCGGCGAGCGGCTATCGCGCCGTCTCGGTGCGCGCGATCACGCGCGAATGCGGCGTCAACATCGCGGCGATCCACTATCACTTCGGATCCAAGGAGGCGCTGCTCGAGCAGATCTTCGCCAAGCGCTCGGCCGCCATCAACAACGCACGTTTTCGCCTGCTCGAAGCGTGCCGTGCCGCCCCGGGGCGCCCGCCGATGCTGGAGCAGATCCTCGAGGCCTATCTTCGCCCCTCGCTGGTGCTGCCGAACGGCGACGCCGGGGCGCGGCGCTTCATGCGGCTGCGCGCCATCCTGGCGCACGAGCACGCCGACATGTCGAAGAACCTCATCTCGAAGCACTTCAATCACGTCAGCGGCACGTTTCTCGGCGCCCTGATGAAGGAGCTCGACCACCTCCCCGCCAAGGTCGTCTACTGGCGCTTCCACTTCCTGCTCGGCGCCCAGTACTTCACGCTCGCCGATCCCGGCCGGATCCAGATCCTGTCGGAAGGCGCCTGCGATCCCTCCGACTCCGACACCGCCCTCGCCGAGCTGGTCGCCTTCACGGCGGCCGGCTTCCGCGCCCCGCCCTCCCCTCACGACGCCCTCATCCTCGGAAACGTTCTCCCATGACACTGAAGCTGGCCGACCGCGTCCTCGGGCTGAAGCCCTCCGCCACCGTCGAGATGACCGAGAAGGTGCGGGCGGCGCGCGCAGCCGGACGGCGGGTGATCGGCCTGTCGAGCGGCGACCCCAACCTGCCGACCGACCCCCGCATCGTCGCCGCGGCCGAACGCGCGATGCGCGACGGCGACACGCATTACGGCCCGCCCGCCGGCTCGCCCGCCCTGCGCGAGGCGATCGCGGCCCGCGAGGCGCGGCTCTCCGGCGCGGCCTACGATCCGGCCGACATCATCGTCACGCCGGGCGGCAAGTTCGCCCTGCTCGCCGCCCTGATGGCGCAGGTCGATCCGGGCGACGAGGTGCTGGTGCCGGTGCCCGGCTGGGTCAGCTACGGCCCGTGCGTGAAGATGTGCGGCGGCACGCCGGTGGCGATCGACATGCTCGACCGCGTCGATCCCGAGCGCATCGCCGCCGCCGTGACGCCGCGCACCAAGGCGATCATCATCAACTCGCCCTGCAACCCGACCGCGCGGGTGATTCCGGCCGACGAGCTCGCCGCCGTCGCCGCGCTGGCGCAGCGTCACGGCTTCTGGATCATCTTCGACCAGGTCTACGGCGACCTCGTCCACTGCGGCGCGTTCCACCACATGCAGAGCGACGAGGCGGTGCGCGACCGCGTCTTCGTCGTCGACAGCTTCTCCAAGACCTTCGGCATGACCGGCTGGCGGCTCGGCTACCTGGCGCTGCCGCCCGGCACCGCCAGGAGCGTCGTCAAGTTCATCCAGCACTCGATCTACTGCCTGCCGGGCTTCGTCCAGGCCGCCGGCCTCGAGGCGCTGTCGCTCTACGACGAGATCGTGCCGCGCTACCGGGCGATGTTCCGGGCGCGGCTGGAGCGCGCCGCCGCCCGGCTCGACGCCGTCCCCGGCGTGGCCTGCGCGATGCCGGACGCCGCCTTCTACATGTTCCCGCGGGTCGACGCGCCCGACACCGAGGTCGCCCGCCACTGGCTCGACACCATCGACGTCGCGGCGATGCCGGGCTCCTCCTTCGGCGGCATGGGCGCCGGCCATCTGCGCCTGTCCGTCACCTGCTCCGACGCCGACCTGGACGAGGCGCTGAGCCGCATCGCCCGGTCCGGCCTGCCGAAAGCCGCCTGACCCTCGACGCTCCGCAAGAGAGGACCGACATGACGCTCCGCCACTCCGCCGCCCGCCGCCGCTTCGGCCTCGCCTGCGCGGCCTTCGCCGGCGCGACACTCGCCGCGCTCCTGGTCGCCGACTCCGCCGCGGCGCAGCCCGCCCAGAACACGATCGCCACCATCAAGAGCCGCGGCAAGCTGCTCGCCGGCGTGAAGTACGACACGCCGCCCTTCGGCTTCCTCGACAAGGACAACAAGCCGGTCGGGTTCGACATCGACCTCGTGACCAAGGTGGCCGAGAAGATCGGCGTGCCGATCGAGCTCGTCAGCGTCACCTCGACGACCCGCATCCCGATGCTGGTCAGCGGCAATGTCGACCTGGTCGCCGCCTCGATGACGCACACGCGCGAGCGCGACCGCACCATCGACTTCTCGATCACCTACTACACGGGCGGCCAGTCGCTGCTGGTGCCGGCGTCGAGCAGCATCGCCTCGGTCGCCGACCTCGACGGCAAGGCGGTCGCCGTGCAGCAGGGCACGACCCTGGAGAAGACCATCGCGGTCAAGGCGCCGAAGGCGAGCATCTCCGGCTTCAAGGACTACAACAGCGCCTGGCTGGCGCTCGCCCAGGGCCGCGTCGACGCGCTCACCGGCAGCCTCAACATCCTCCAGGGCTTCGCCAAGGAGAACAAGCGCTTCAAGATCGTCGGCGAGCTGTTCAGCGTCGAGCCGTTCGGCATCGGCGTGCGCCAGGGCGACTCGAGCCTGCGCGACGCGATCAACGAGACGCTGCAGGACCTGTGGACCTCGGGCGAGTACCGCACCCTCTACGTCAAGTGGTTCGGCGAGGAGCCGCGCGTCCCGGTCGAGACCTGGCCGTGAGGCTTCGGCCGGAGAACCAAAACCGTTCTCCGGATCGGTGATCCGGCACCGATCTCCGTTCGTCCCCGCGCAGGCGGGGACCCAGGGGCGGCACGGCGGGGCGCCCCTGGATGCCCGCCTTCGCGGGCATGAGCGGAGCAAGTGTCGGGCCCGGCGGAATTCGGTACCGAGGCAGGCATCGCATGTCCTATCAGTTCGACTGGTCGCAGGTCTGGCAGCATCGCGACCTGATCCTCGACGGGCTCCTGGTCACGATCGCCCTGTCGGTCGCCGCCCTGGTTCCGACCCTGATCGTCGGCATGCTGATCGGCACGCTCGGCGCCTCGACGTCGCGCGCCGGCCGGGTCGCCGCCGGCCTCTATGTCGAGACGATGCGCAACGTGCCGCTGCTGATCCACATGTACGTGTGGTACATGGCGCTCGCCTTCCTGCGGCTGCCGGCCTTCCTGTGCGCCGTGCTCGGCCTCACCCTCTACTCGAGCGCCTACGTGGCCGAGCTGGTGCGGGCCGGCATCGCCGCCGTGCCGCGCGGCCAGGCGCGCGCCGCCGCCGCCTCCGGCCTGCGTCCCTGGCAGGTGCAGGTGCTGGTCGTCTACCCGCAGGCGCTGCGCATCGTCGCGCCGTCGCTCGCCAGCCTCGCCTCGCAGCTCGTCAAGGACTCGTCCCTCGCCTCGGTGATCGCGGTCGCCGAGCTGAGCTACCAGGCCGGCGCCATCGAGGGCCAGACGTTCCGCACCTTCGAGGTCTACATCACCATCGCGGTGCTCTACATCGCGCTCGTGCTCCTGATCAGCTTCGCCATCGACCACGTCCCCGGCCTGCGCGCCCGACGCCCAATCGCGAGGATCGCCGATGCCTGAGCCGGTCCTCGCCGCCGTCGTTCCGGAGGTGATCCGGGACAACCTGCCGTTCCTCGCCGCCGGCTTCGCCATGACGCTGCGGCTCGCCGCCGTCGGGATCGTCGGCGGCAGCCTCGTCGGCCTCCTGCTCGGGCTGCTGCGCCATGCCGAGATCCCGGTGCTGTCGCGCCTCGCCGCGCTGTACATCGAGATCGTCCGCGGCACGCCGCTGCTGGTCGTGCTGTTCGTCTGCTACTTCGCGATCCCGGCGCTCGCGGGCTACCGCACCACCGCGGTCGCCGCCGCCTCGCTCGGCTTCGTCCTGTTCATCGCCGCCTATCTGGCCGAGGACGTCCGCAGCGGGCTGCGCTCGGTGCCGTCCGGACTCGTGCGGGCGGGCCTCGCGACCGGCCTGACCCGCTGGCAGGCGTTCCGCCTGATCGTGCTGCCGCAGGCGCTGCGGCGCATCATCCCGCCGGTGTTCAGCCAGTACGTGCGGCTGCTGAAGTTCACCTCGGTCGCCTCGGTGATCGGCGTGCGCGAGCTCACCGGCAGCGCCCTCCTGGTCAATGCCCGCGAGTTCCAGCCGGTGGCGATCATCGCCACCGCGGCCGTCACCTACCTGGTCGTCTGCTCCGGCCTGTCGCTCGTCGGCCGGCTGCTCGACGCCCGCCTGTCGATCAGAACCTGAAGGCTCTCGATGTCCGGCTCTCCCCTGATCGTGCTCGACCGCGTGTGCAAGCAGTACGGCACCACGCCGGTGCTGCGCGACTGCAGCCTCGCGGTCGCGCGCGGCGAGATCGTCGTCGTGTGCGGCCCCTCCGGCTCGGGCAAGAGCACGCTGATCAAGACCGTCAACGGGCTCGAGCCCTACCAGTCGGGCTCGGTGCGGTTCGACGGCGAGGAGGTCGGGGCGCGCGGCACCGACCTGCCGCGGCTGCGCGCCCGCATCGGCATGGTGTTCCAGAGCTTCGAGCTCTACCCGCACATGACGGCGCTGCGGAACGTGATGCTGGCGCAGGTGCACGCCCTCGGGCGCTCCCGCGCCGAGGCGCGCGAGCGGGCCCTGGCGCTGCTCGCCCGGGTCGGCCTCACCGAGCGCGCCGAGGCGTATCCGGCCGACCTCTCCGGCGGCCAGCAGCAGCGCGTCGCCATCGCCCGCGCGCTGGCGCTCGACCCCGTCGCCATGCTGTTCGACGAGCCGACCTCGGCGCTCGACCCGGAGATGATCAACGAGGTGCTCGACGTGATGACGGCGCTGGCCCGCGACGGCATGACCATGGTGGTGGTGACCCACGAGATGGGCTTCGCCCGCAAGGTCGCCGACCGCGTCGTGTTCATGGACGAGGGGCGCATCGTCGAGGACCGCCCCGCCGCGGAGTTCTTCGCCGCGCCGGCGACCGAGCGGGCCAAGACGTTCCTGTCGAAGATCATCGCGCACTGACCGGCCGGCGCCGGCCGGCCGGCGGCGCCCGGCGTGCCGTCGCCATGGCGACGAAGGTGGCGGCCGCCGGGGACGCGTCGTCGCGCCGGTGCACGAGCCACAGGGCCGACTCGCCGGCCGGCGCCAGCGGCAGCCCGACCACGGCGGGCAGCGCGAAGCCGGCCAGCGAGGCGGGCAGGATCGACACGCCGAGCCCGACCGCGACGAGGCCGAGCAGCGTCGCGTTGGCGCGCGCCTCCTGCTCGACGCGCGGCCGGAAGCCCGCCTTGCGGCACAGCCCGAGCACCTGGTCGTAGAGGCTGGTGCCGCTGCCCGGCGGGAAGAACACGAAGGGCTCGTCGGCGAGCGCGGCGAGCGGCACGGCGGCGCCGCGGCGGGCGATCGCCAGCGGGTGGTCGGCGCGCAGGAACGCGTAGAGCGGCTCGCGCGACAGCGCCGCGGCGGCGAGGTCGGCCGGCAGGTCTGGCGCCGCCGGGCTGCGGACGATGCCGATCTGCAGCCGCCGCTCGGTCAGCGCCTCGATCTGGCTCGCCGTCACCTGCTCCTCCAGCACCAGCCGCACCCCCGGCACCGCCGCCCGGAACGCCCGGATCGTCTCGGTGAAGGTCGGGTCGAGCGCCCCCGAGGAGGCGAAGCCGATCTTCAGCTCGCCGACCTCGCCGCGCGCCGCGCGCCCGGCCATCGCGGCGGCGCGCTCGGCCTGGGCGAGGGTGGCGCGCGCCTCGGCCAGGAACACCCGCCCGGCCTCGGTGAGCGCCACCCGCCGGTTGGTGCGTTCGAGCAGGCGCGCCCCGAGATCCGCCTCGAGCTGGAGGATCTGCTGGCTCAGCGGCGGCTGCGAGATGCCGAGCCGCTGTGCCGCGCGGCCGTAATGCAGCTCCTCGGCCAGCGCGACGAAATAGCGGAGATGGCGGAGCTCCATGGTCCGGTCGGGCCCTCTCGATGGCGACGCGCCGGCCCCGCCGGCGGCGCCGTTTCAGTCGCATCATATATCGTTTTCGTCGAAAACCATATTGGACGCGGATCGATGCCTCTTCTACGGTTTTCGCGTCCCGATCTCGTCGTCCCCTGCCCCGGAGCCTGCGAATGTCCGTCCGACCGTCCCTCCGCCAGCACCCGAGCGCGACCGCGCCGCACGAGGCCTTCGATCCGGTGACGCTGGAGATCTACTGGAGCCGGCTGATCTCGATCGCCGACGAGGCCGCCGCCGGGCTGGTGCGGACCGCCTTCTCGACCATCGTGCGCGAGTCGAACGACTACGGCACCGTGCTGATGGACCGGAACGGCAACTCGATCTCCGAGAACACCGGCGGCCTCGCCTCGTTCTCCTGCATCCTGCCGCGCACCACCAGGGCGTTCCTGGAGCGCTTCCCGGCCGAGACGTGGCGGCCCGGCGACTGCGTGATGACCAACGATCCGTGGCTCGCCACCGGGCACCTGCCGGACTTCACGCTGGTCACCCCGATCTTCCACCGCGGCCGGCTGGTCGGCTTCTCGGGCTCGATCTCGCATTCGCCCGACGTCGGCGGCGCGCTGTGGTCGGCCGACTGCCGCGAGCTGTTCGAGGAGGGCATCCGCATCCCGCCGGCCCGCTTCCTGCGCGAGGGCCGGCGCAACGACGATCTGGTCGAGGTGCTGCTCGCCAACGTCCGGGTGCCGCGCCAGGTGCTCGGCGACCTCGACGCCCAGGTGACGGCCAACGAGGTGTGCGCCCGCCGGGTCGAGGAGTTCCTGGACGACGTCGGCCTCGACGATCTCCAGGGCCTCGCCGAGGCCGTGCACACGCGCGCCGACACGGCGATGCGGCGGGCCGTCGCGGCGGTGCCGGACGGCACCTATTCGACCGTGCTGGAGGCCGACGGCTTCGACGACCAGGTGACCCGCATCGTCTGCACCGTCACGGTGACGGGCGAGACGATGCACATCGACTACGCCGGCACCTCGCCGCAGATCGACCGCGGCATCAACTGCGTGCTCAACTACACGCACGCCTACTCGGTCTATCCGGTGAAGTGCGCGCTCGACCCGTTCACGCCGCGCAACGAGGGCTCCTACCGGGCGCTCTCGGTGTCGGCGCCGGAGGGCTCGATCCTCAACCCGCGCTATCCGGCGCCGGTCGGCGCCCGCCAGCTCACCGGCCACCTGCTCGCCGACGCCGTCTACGGCGCGCTCGCCCCCGTGCTTCCCGACCGCGTCATCGCCCAGAGCGGCGCGGCGCCGTCGATGCGGGCGATCTTCTCAGGAACCGACCGCAACGGCGACCGCTTCAGCCAGGTGCTGTTCGCCACCGGCGGAATGGGGGCGACGCCGCACTCCGACGGACTCTCCACCACCTCGTTCCCGACCAATGTCGGCGCCGGCAGCATCGAGGCGCTGGAGAGCGCCTCGCCGCTGCTCGTCTGGCGCAAGCAGCTGCGTCCCGACTCGGGAGGCGCCGGCCGCTTCCGTGGCGGCCTCGGCCAGGAGGCCGAGATCGAGGTCCGGTCGTCGACCCCGGTGCGCCTGTCGCTGCTCTCCGATCGCCGCGACCACCCGCCGCTCGGCCTCGCCGGCGGCGCCCCCGGGGCCGGCTCGATGATCCGGCTCGGCGACGGCACGGTGCCGCATCCGAAATCGCGCACCACCATCGCGCCCGGCACCCGCCTCCACATGATCTACGCGGGCGGCGGCGGCTTCGGCGATCCACGGACACGCGATCCGGCCGCGCTCGCGCGCGACCTGCAGGACGGCTACGTGACGGCCGCGGCGGCCGAGACCGAGTACGGCGCGGAGTGAGGACCATGAGCGAACGCACCACCCGGATCGGCGTCGACGTCGGCGGCACCTTCACGGACCTCGTGCTGCACGACCCCGCCCGCGATCTCGTCCACACCGGCAAGCTGCTGACCACGCCCGACGACCCGAGCCTCGCCATCATCGCCGGCATCCAGCGCATGCTCGCCGAGACCGGGCTCGCCCCCGGCGACCTGCACAGCATCGTCAACGGCACCACGCTGGTCACCAACACGGTGATCGAGCGCACCGGCGCGACCATCGGGCTGCTCACGACGGAGGGCTTCCGTGACGTGATCGAGATCGGCCGCGAGACCCGCTACGACCTCTACGACCTGTTCCTCGAGGCGCCGCCGACGCTGGTGCCGCGCCGGCGTCGGCGCGAGATCCGCGAACGCCTGGACGTCGACGGCGCCGTGCTGGTGCCGCTCGACGAGGCGGCGGTCGCGACGACGGCGCGCGCGCTCGTCGAGGAGCACGGCGTCGAGGCGATCGCGATCTCGTTCCTGCACGCCTATCGCAACGCGGCGCACGAGGAGCGCGCCGCCGCGATCGTCCGCGCCCTCTATCCCGACCTGCCGCTCACCCTGTCGTCGCAGGTGGCGCCCGAGATCCGCGAGTTCGAGCGCACCAGCACGGCCTGCGCCAACGCCTATGTCCAGCCGCTGATGCGCCGCTACGTCGACCGGCTGGAGGCGCGGCTGGCGGCGATCGGCTTCACCGGCCGGCTGTACGTGATGCTGTCGGGCGGCGGCATCGCGGCCGTGTCGGAGGCGCGCGAGTTCCCGATCCGGCTGATCGAGTCGGGGCCGGCGGCCGGCGCCATGGCGGCCTCGTTCATCGCCCGCCACGCCGGACTCGACCGGGTCGTCTCCTTCGACATGGGCGGCACCACGGCCAAGATGTGCCTGGTCGAGGACGGCGCGCCCGACCACAAGTTCGACTTCGAGGCGGGCCGCGTGCGCCGCTTCGTCAAGGGCTCCGGCCTGCCGCTCAAGGTCTCGGTGGTCGACATGATCGAGATCGGCGCCGGCGGCGGGTCGATCGCCCGCGCCGACACCACGGCCGGCCTGATGAAGGTCGGCCCGCGCAGCGCCGGCAGCAAGCCGGGCCCGGTCTGCTACGGGCTCGGCGGCCAGGAGCCGACCGTGACCGACGCCGACCTGGTGCTCGGCCGGCTCGACCCGTCCTACTTCCTCGGCGGCGAGATGGCGCTCGACGTCGACGCGGTGCGCCGCGCCTTCGACGCCGGCGTCGCCGGCACGCTCGGGCTCGGCGACAGCGAGGCGGCGCTCGGCGTGCAGCGCATCGTCGACGAGACGATGGCGTCGGCGACCCGCATCCACCTCGCCGAGAAGGGGCGTGATCCGCGCCGCTACACGCTGATCGCGTTCGGCGGGGCGGGTCCCGTGCACGCCTTCAACCTCGCCCGGCTCCTCAAGATGGAGCGCCTGGTGGTGCCGCTCGGCGCCGGGGTCGCCTCGGCGCTGGGCTTCCTGGTGGCCCCGCCGGCCACCGACATGGTGCGCAGCTACGTGGCGCGGCTCGAGCGGGTCGACTGGGCGCATGTGAACGCCCTGTTCGCCGCGATGACCGAGCAGGGCACGCGGCTCCTGCGCGACGCCGGCGCCGATCCGGCCACCGTCACGCTGCGGCCGACCGCGGAGATGCGTCACTTCGGCCAGGGCTTCGAGGTTCCGGTCGCGCTGCCCTCCACGACGCTCGGACCGGACGACGTCCCGGCGATCCGCGACGCCTTCTTCGCCGCCTACCGCGAGCGCTTCGGCCGGGCCATGGAGGACGCGCCGATCGAGTGCCTGAGCTGGCGCCTCGCCTGCGCGGCGCCCGGCCGGGACATCCGCATGGACAAGGGGGCGGCGAGCCGGGCCGCCGCGACGCGCGACGGCACCGACGCCGCCGCGGCGCGCCGCGGCGTCCGGGACGTGCTGTTCGAAGGCCTCGGGCCGCAGGCCTGCGCAGTCTACGACCGCTACGCCCTGCGCCCCGGGGCCACCTTCGCGGGTCCCGCCCTGGTGGAGGAGCGCGAGTCGACCTGCTGCATCGGCCCCGGCAGCACCGTGCGGGTCGACGACTTCCTCAACCTGGTCATCGAGCTGGCCTGAGCGGCCGGCGACCCGGTCCGCAGGCCCGAAAAACCGGGCCGCGCTCCCGTTCCGGCCACCCCCGGAACGGGAGCCGTTTCATTATACCGGTCCGCACGCTTGAATTCCGCGGCGAAATGGCCCATATACAGGTCCGAGCGGATTGACCGACCTCTGGTTGGTCCCCCATGGGCCGCGTGAACGAATCCAATAACGGTTTCGGCCCGATCCGCCACCCGAAGGCAGCCCAGACCACGCGGGATGTCCCGTTCATCCGCTGCACGCGGCGCGCCACAGCTGCGCCCGGGCTCTATCGCAGAACAGAAAGCACCCTTTGACTTCCTTCCAGGGATTTGGACTGGCCGAGCCGATCGCTCGCGCCCTCGTCGACGAGAACTACGTCACCCCCACCCCGATCCAGGCCCAGACGGTGCCGCTCGCCCTCGCCGGGCGTGACGTGGTCGGGATCGCCCAGACGGGCACCGGGAAGACCGCCGCCTTCGCGCTTCCCATCCTCAACCGCCTCTTCACCGATCCGAAGCCCACCATCCGCAAGAGCTGCCGGGTGCTGGTGCTGAGCCCGACCCGCGAGCTCTCGGGCCAGATCCTCGACAGCTTCCGGGCCTATGGCCGCCACATGAAGGTCGCCTCCGACCTCGCCATCGGCGGCGTCTCGATGGGCCGCCAGGTGCGGGCCGTGCTGCCCGGCCTCGACGTGATGGTCGCCACCCCGGGCCGCCTGCTCGATCTCGTCAACAGCAACGCCCTGCGGCTGAACGCCGTCGAGGTGCTGGTGCTGGACGAGGCCGACCGCATGCTCGACATGGGCTTCATCCACGACATCCGGAAGATCGTGTCGAAGCTGCCCAAGGACCGGCAGACGCTGTTCTTCTCGGCCACCATGCCGCAGCAGATCGCCGAGCTCGCGTCGCAGATGCTGCGCGACCCGGCCCGCGTGTCGGTGACCCCGGCTGCCTCCACGGCGGACCGCATCGACCAGCGCATCGTCCATGTCGACAAGGCGGCGAAGCCTCAGATCCTCGCCGAGGTGCTGGCGAGCGAGCCGATCGACCGCTGCCTGGTGTTCACCCGCACCAAGCACGGCGCCGACAAGGTCGTCCGCGGCCTCGCCAAGTCGGGCATCGCGGCCGAGGCGATCCACGGCAACAAGTCGCAGAACCAGCGCGAGCGCGTGCTGGCGGCGTTCCGCACCGGCGAGGTGCGGATCCTGATCGCCACCGACATCGCGGCGCGCGGCATCGACGTCGAGGGCGTCTCGCACGTCGTCAACTACGACCTGCCGAACATCCCGGAGAGCTACGTCCACCGCATCGGCCGCACCGCACGGGCCGGCGCCGAGGGCATCGCGATCTCGTTCTGCGACAGCGAGGAGCTGCCGTTCCTGCGCGACATCGAGAAGCTGATCCGCCGCGCCATCCCGGCGACCGACCGGCGCACCGGCGGCCGCCCGCTGCCGTCGGCGCACCGCCAGGCCGACGGACGGGGCGGCGACGCGCGCCGCGACGGCGGACGCTCCCGCCAGGGCGACCGCGAGCGCAGCCGGTCGCAGGACCGCGCCGCGCAGCCGGAGCGCAGCCGCGGCGGCAGCCCGCAGCGGAACCGCGACGAGGCCGGCCGCACGGCGGCGCCGGCGCAGCGTCCGCACGGCCAGCCCAACGGTCAGCGGCCGCACGGCCAGCAGGCCCGGCCCCAGGGCGCACGTGACCCGGGCGGGCGCGACCAGGCCGCACGGCCGCAGGTCCATCACCACAATCCCGAGCGTCCCGCCGGCGAGCGCCCGAACGGGGCTCGTCCCGAGGGTCGGCGTCCGGAGGGGCGTCGCCCCGACGGCCGTCGCCCGGAGGGCCAGAACCGCAACGGCCAGCGCGCCCACAAGGGCGGCGGACAGCATCCGGCCCCGGTCCGGGTCGGCACGCCGCTCGCCGAGCGGCCGGCGCAGCGCAGCGGGCCGGCGGTCGAGACCGCTCTCGACCAGGTGGCCTTCCTGCGCCGGGGCGTTCCGGGACGCCGCGATGTGGGACACACCGTCGAGCGCTGAATCTAGCGGAGCACAGCCATGGCGAAAGAAGAGCTGATCGAATTCGAAGGACTGGTCACCGAGATCCTGCCGGACACGCGCTACCGCGTGACGCTCGACACGGGCCACGAGATCATCGCCTACACGGCGGGCAAGATGAAGAAGAACCGCATCAAGACGCTGGCGGGCGACCGCGTGATCGTCGAGATGTCGCCCTATGATCTCGAGAAGGGCCGGATCATCTTCCGCCACAAGGAAACGAACTCGGGCGGCCCCGCACGCCGCCCGCCGCAGCGCCAGCAGTTCCGCCGGCGCTGATCCGTCGGCCGCCGGGCGACCGGCGGCCGCGACCGCCTCCGGGTGGCCGCATGCCGCATCCTCGCGGCGTCACCGAGGGGGAAGAAAGGCAGAGCCCATGCGACTGTTCATGTTCGAGTCGGAAACGACGACCGAGCTGCGGGCCTTCGCGGCCGATTCGTCCGGCAGCAAGCTTCCCGAGCGACTGGGCCCCTGGCACTCCACCGGCGTGGTGCGGCCCGACCGCGACCCGCCGCACCGTCTGTCGCGGGCCGCGATCGAGAAGGCCATCGCCAACGACGGCTTCCAGCTCTGGCGGATGAAGCCGCCGGCGACGCCGGAACCGGACAAGGCCGCAGCCGCCAAGGATGCGTCGGCCAAGCCCGCTTCGGCCAAGCCCACGGCGACCCGGACGGCCGCCCGGCCGGCAGCCGCCAGGGCCGCGGCGACCAAGACCGCGCCGGCCAGCACCGCGCCCGTCCGCAAGGCCGCCGCCAAGGCGTGATCGACCTGCCCGCCGGGTCCGGCCGTCACGGCCGGGCCGGGGGCCCCTCCCCCCATCGCCAAAAAAATCGGCGCAGCCGTGAGGCAGCGCCGCGAACAGGGGCGACACCGTCGGCCGGCATCGCGATTTATTGGCGCGGATCGATCATTCGGCCGTTAGGTTCTGCGCGTTTCGCGCAATAGGCCCGGTTCCGCATGCCCTCATACGAGAAAGCCCGCCGAGGCGGGCTTTCGGACGGCGTTGGCTCAGACGGCCCGAAGCTGGTCGGCCGAACTCTTGCCGGTCCGGCGATCCTGGGTGAGCTCGTACGACAGCTTCTGGCCCTCACGCAGATTGGTCATCCCGGCGCGCTCGACGGCGCTGATATGAACGAACACATCCTTGCCGCCATCGTCGGGCTGGATGAAGCCGTAGCCCTTCTGCGCGTTGAACCATTTCACGGTGCCGGTGCTCATGGACGTCCTTTCGACTGACGAGCAGGTCTAGATCCGCGGACGGCGAGCCGGCCGCAGCGGGTTTCTCGATGTTCAGTCAGATCTCGTCGGTCAGACGCAGGACGGGGCCCGCATTCATGGCCAAGTCGTTCGGCCGAAACTTCGATGCAAACTGATTATCATGACTTGAAACGGGCACAATCCGTCGCCCGCCGGTTCAGCAAATTTTTTTCGCCGCGCCCGCAGTTTAGGCATGGCGCGGAATTGGGCGGAGCAGCTCGCCGCGAAAGACATATCGCATTTCGATAGATCATAGAGATACCTTTATGGCTCGCGCGCGGAATGCACCGCATCGCGGCACGCGGCCGCCGCCTCGCGAGCCTGTCGCCGGCGGCGCGCCGGTGCCGAAATTCCTCCCCTGTCGCAGAAGTTGACGGAGATCAGCGCGGACGGTGCGTCGCCTGCGCCATGAGGCAGCATGCGACGGCGCCCCGCACCCCGGCGGCCGGCCCGTCGTCCACTCGCGATCCTTCTTCTCGACGGTCCCGTCGCACGCCGCACCGCTCGCACGGTATCCGCGGCCCGACACTTGCAAGGACGACAGCGAATGCCGGGGCGCAGTTCCGTCGGACACTCGACCAATCTGGTGGGCCTGCCGACCGATCTGCTGGCGAGCTGCGCCTACAACGAGCACCCGGTTCCGCTGCGGATCTCGGGCGTGCGCGAGATGAACCGGAGCCTGTTCGAGATGCTGTCGCAAGCTCCGGACCTGCCGGACGCCGGGATCGCCTTCGCCAGCTACATGATGGCGATGTTCGGTCTCGACCCCGAGCAGCGCGAGCCGGTGCACGACGGCCGCGCCGTGGCGCCGCGCCGCTACCGCTCGTCCTTCCTGCGCCTGATCAAGGGCTGGGGCTACGACTCCAACAGCCCGGAAGGCGCCGTGATGAAGGGCTGGGTGGAGAGCCGCTTCGGCATCTTCCCGACCTTCCACAAGCAGATCATCGACCGTGCGACCGGCGACGGCTGGACCACCTATGTCGAAGAGAAGATGTCGAGCCGGTTCCACAACAACTCGATCTACACGCAGCTCGACCTCGTCTACGAGTTCTGCCAGTGGGCGCTCGCCACCATGGTGGCGCCGGGCGACAGCCACGTGACGCTCTATCGCGGCGTCAACGACTTCGACGAGCACCAGATCGTCGAGCGGACCGACAGACGCAACGCCGTGGTGCGCATGAACAACCTCGCCTCCTTCACGTCGGAACGCGACGTCGCCGACTGCTTCGGCGACATCATCCTGACCGCCCGGGTGCCGGCGACGAAGATCGCCTTCTTCAACACGCTCCTGGCCGGCCATCCGCTCAAGGGCGAAGGCGAGTACCTGGTGATCGGCGGCGACTACCGGGTCAAGGCGAGCTACGTGTAGGACAGCGGCATGCAGGGTCCGACCCTGGACGAGAGGGCACTCGGCGCCTTCCTGGGCTTCGCCGTCGGCGACGCGCTGGGCGGCACCGTGGAGTTCATGACCCGGGGCGAGATCGCGACGCGCTACGGCGTGCACGACCGCATCGTCGGCGGCGGCTGGCTGCGGCTCGCCGCCGGCCAGGTGACCGACGACACCGAGATGACGCTGGCGGTCGGCCGCTCGCTGCTGCGCAAGGACGGGCTCGACCTGCAGGACCTGTGCGAGGAGTTCGCCCGCTGGCTGCGCTCCGGCCCGATCGACGTCGGCAACACCTGCCGGCGCGGCATCCGCCGCTTCATCACCGACGGCAGCGTCCAGGGCCCGTTCTTCGACGGCGACGCCGGCAACGGCGCCACCATGCGTATCCTGCCGGTGGCGCTGGCGACGCTCGGCTCGCCCGCGGCCGCCGCCGAGTGGTGCGTCGCCCAGTGCCGCACCACGCACCATCATCCGCTCTCCGACGCGGCGGCGCTGGCGCTGGTGCGGATGCTGCACCGGCTGCTCGCCGGCGAGCCCAGGGAGGCGGTGCGCGACATCGCCGACGCGCTCGTCGCCGAGCATCGCGGCTTCCGCTTCGACAGCTCGCCCGGGCAGTCGTCCGCCTATGTGGTCGACACCCTGCGGACCGTGCTGCACTTCTATTTCGGCACCGGCTCGTTCGCCGACGCCGTCGTGAAGACGGTCAACCAGGGCGGCGACGCCGACACCACGGGCGCCATCGTCGCCATGCTGGCCGGCGCCACCTACGGGGTCGACGCCATCCCGGCGCACTGGCTCAAGCGCCTCGACCGCGAGGTCGCGATCGAGATCCGCAACCAGACGCCGCGGCTGCTCGGCCTCGCGGCGACCCTGCGGGCGAAGGCGGCCGCCCCGCCGCGCGAGCCGGCACCGCCGCAGCTGCCGACGCCGCTGCCGTTCCGACGCACGTGAACCGAGCGGCCGGCCCGAGCCTCCAACGCCTGGAGTCGTCCAGACGGAGGCCCGCACGATGCGCCGAACCAAAGCGACCGCCGTCGCCGGTGTCCTGATCGCCGCCGCGGCCGCGCTGGCGGCCGTGGCCTATGCCCGGACACGGCCGTCCGAGCTCGACGCGCTCGCCACGCGGGTCACGGTGCTGCACGTCGCCCAGCGCTTCGACGAGGCGCTGCCGCTCGCCGAGCGGGCCGTCGCCCTCGCCCGCGCCCAGGACGGCGAGACCGGCCCGCGCTACGCCGCCGCGCTGTCGGCGCTCGGCACGCTGCACCGCGACGCCGGGCGGCTCGACCGGGCCGAGCCGCTGCTGACGACGGCGCTCGCCGCGACCGAACGGCATCACGGCGCGGCCTCGCGCGAGACCGCCGACGCGCTCGCCACGCTGGCGCTGCTTCACCTCCAGCAGACGCGCTGGGAGGACGCCGAGCGGCTGTTCGTGCGCGCCCGCGGCATCGTCGGCGGGATGCCTCCGGCAGACCGGCCGCGCCTCGCCGCGGCGACGGCCCGCGGCCTCGCCGACGTCTACGCCGCGACCGGCCGGGTCGACGCCGCGGCCGGGCTCTATCACGAGGCGATCGCGGCCACCGACGCGCAGTGGGGCCCGGACAACGCGATCGTGGTGCACGTGCTGCAGCGGCTGGTCGATCTGTACGCCGCCAACGGCGGGCCGGAGGAGGCCGAGCGGTTCGCCCGCCGGCGCCTCGCCGTCTCGGAAAAGGCGGATGCGGACGGCAAGTCCCCGCTGGGAGTCGCCCTCAGCCTCGTCCATCTGGCGACGCTGGACAGCGTCCGGGCGCGCCCCGACGAGGCGGAGCCGCTGGCGGCCCGCGCCGTGGCGCTCGCCGAGCAGGCCGCACCGGCACGGCTCCGCGACATGGTTCTGGCGGATGCGCTCGACGCCCTCGCCGATGTGCGCGACGCGACAGGGCGGACGGCGGACGCCGCCGCGCTGTCGGCCCGCGCCGCGACACTGCGCGAGCGCATGGCGACGCGATGAGGCCGGGACCTCAGCCGAACTTGAACAGGACGCCGTAGCCGCCGCGCGGATAGGTCCAGGTGATGTCGCCCTGGCCCTCGGCGAGCACCCGGCAGGTGCCGCACTCCATGCAGCCGTCGTGGGCGACCTCGACCTGGCCCTTGCCGTTGAGCTCGTAGCAGCGCGCCGGGCAGAGCTTCACCAGGGCGAGCAGCTCGGCCGACGGCGTCTCGTGCGGCGTCACGGTGATGTGCGAGCGTCCGGAATCGACCCGGTAGCGGTTCTGGTAGAGCTTGTCCTCGACGCGGACCTCGACGTCCTTGGTCATCGCTTCCTCCCGTTCGGGTCTGTCGTCACGCGATCAGCGCCACGCCCGCGCCATGCGGACAGCATCGCCCACGAGCCCGCCGATCGAGCGCGCCGCGAAGAAGGACTTCATCGTGCGGCGCTCCTTCTCGATCTTCGGCGTGCCGTCGACGCGCACGAAGTTCTGCATCGCCTTGGACACGAGCTGCGGATAGGTGAGGAAGAAGTTCTGCGCGCTGGCGTGCAGCAGCGCCGGCATGTCCTTGTACTTCTTCAGATCCTGCATGACGAACGAGTCCATCATGCGGGTCCGGTAGAGGGCCAGGTTCCTGGCGGTGGGCTCGAGGCCCCGCCCCTTCAGCTCGGCGACCGTCTCGCCGGCCATCTGCCCGGAGGCGAGCGCCAGGTTCGAGCCCTCGCGATGGATCGCGTTGTTGAGCTGCGCGGCGTCGCCGGCGACCAGCCAGCCGTCGCCGCACAGCTTCGGCACCGCCTTGTAGCCGCCCTCCGGGATGAGGTGCGCGGCGTACTCCTTCACCTCGGAGCCCTCGATCAGCGGCGCCACCGACGGATGCCGCTTGAACGCCTCGAGCAGCTCGTAGGGAGAGTGCCCGGTCTTGGCGAGATCCGACACGATGCAGCCGATGCCGATCGAGATGCTCTCGCGGTTGGTGTAGATGAATCCCATCCCGGCCATGCCGCGCGAGATGGTGCCGGCCGCCTCGATCACGGCGCCCTCGTCGCCCTTCAGGTTGAAGCGCGCCTCGATGGTCTCGCGCGGCAGGAAGTGCATCTCCTTGACGGCGAGCGCGACGTTCTCGCGGGTCGGCCGCTCGCGCAGGCCCGCGCGGGTGCCGAGCAGGCCGTTGACGCCCTCCGCCAGGATCACCACGTCGGCGAGCACGTCGCCCTGGGCGCGGTCGGTGCGCACGCCGATCACCCGGCCGCGCGGATCCTGCAGGAGCTCCACGGCCGTCGTCTCGGTGAGCACGATCGCGCCGGCCTGCTGGACGTGCTTGGAGAACCAGCGGTCGAACTGCGAGCGGATGATGGTGTAGCGGTTCGGCCGCTCCTCGTTGAACTCCTCCGAGCGGTAGTGCAGCCCGGTGTGCGAGGCGTCGTCCATCATCCAGAAGCGCTGCTCGACGAGGTGGCGCTCCAGCGGCGCGTCCTCGCGGAACTCGGGGATCAGCTTCTCCACCTGCGCCGCGTAGAGGATCGCCCCCTGCACGTTCTTCGAGCCGGCATACTCGCCGCGCTCGAGCTGCAGCACCTTGAGGCCGCGCTTCGCCATGGTGAGGGCGGCGGCGTTGCCGGCCATGCCGGCCCCCACCACGATCGCGTCGAACTTCTCGGTCATGGCGCGTCCTCTCTCAGCTCGCGATACGGTCGCGGATGTGCGGCGACAGCCGCCGGCGGAAGGCCTCGGTCAGCCTCGGCAGCAGGTGCAGGGCGTCGGTGACGATGCCGATATGCGCGAAGTCGAAGATCGGGGCGTTCTTGTCGGTGTTGATGGCGACGACCAGGTCGGCGCCCTCGACGCCGACGCGATGCTGGATGGCGCCCGAGATGCCGGCCGCGATGTAGAGCTTCGGCCGGATGGTCTTGCCGGTCTGGCCGATCTGGCGCTCCGCCGGCTGCCAGCCCTTCTGCACCAGCGGGCGCGAGCAGCCGTACTCGGCGCCGAGCACCGAGGCGAGCTGGGTGATCAGCTGGAAGTTCTCGGGCGAGCCGAGGCCGAGGCCGCCGGCGACCACCACGTCCGCATAGGCGAGGTTCGACTTCGCCGAGTCGCGGTCCGGGATGTAGCGCAGCACCTTGGTTACGACGTCCTCCTCGGCCATCGACAGCGGGTGCTCGACGAGCCGGCCGAGCGGCCGCTCGACCCGCTCGGGCATCGCCATCACGCGCGGCCGCACGGTCGCCATCTGGGGCCGGAAGTTCAGCGTGTAGATGGTGCACAGGAGCGAGCCGCCGAAGGTCGGCCGGGTGGCGGCGAGCGAGCCGTCGGCGTCGACGTCGAGCGCCGTGCAGTCGGCGGTGAGACCGGTGAGCAGCGTCGTCGCCACGGCGCCGGCGAGGTCGCGGCCGAGCGTCGTCGCGCCGAGCAGAAGGATCTCGGGCTGGAAGGTCTCGACCAGATCGGTCAGCGCCTTGGAGTACGGCTCGTTGCGGTAGTCCGCCAGGATGTCGTGCGTCACCGTGTAGGCGAGGTCGGCGCCGTAGCAGGCGGCCTCGCGGGCGGCCGCCAGCGTCGCCTCGCCGGGCGCGCCGATGACGACGCCGGCGAGCTCGACGCCGAGCTTGTCGGCGAGCTTGCGGCCCTCGCCCATCAGCTCCCACGAGACCGGGTGGACCTGGCCGCGCTCCTGCTCGACGAACACCCAGACGTGCTTGTGGTTCCTGAACCGCTCGGGCAGCTCCTTCTTGGTGTTGGCGCGGCCGGAGGCGGGCGCGGCGGGCTTTGCGGGTTCGGCCATGTCTGTCTCCCGGGTCTCAGTAGCCGCGCACGAGCGTGGCGAGATCGGCTTCGAGGCGCGGACGCTGGGCGAAGATCGCCTCGATCAGCGCGTCGGCCGCCTCCGGCCCGCCCGCCTCGACCATGGCGGCCTTCTCGGCGCGCGGGCTCGGCGCGAAGACGCGCTTCACCACGGTCGGCGAGCCGCGCAGGCCGCACTTGCCGACGTCGGCGATGCCGGCGTCCTTGGCGCTCCACACCACGATCTCGGCGCGGGCCGCGCGCAGCGCGTCGGGCAGCGAGCCGCGGCGGATGTCGTTGGTGCCCTCCAGCATGGTGATCAGGCAGGGCAGCCTGGTGCGCAGCGCCTGCACGCCGCCCTCGGCGCGACGGTCCACCTCGATCGCGCGGCCGACGAGATCGACCGCGGCGACCCGCGAGACGTAGGTGAGCTGGGCGAGGCCGAGCCGCTTGGCGATGCCGGGGCCGACCTGGGCGGTGTCGCCGTCGATGGTCTGCTTGCCGGTGAAGACGATGTCGACCGGCTCGAAGGTCTCGCCGATCCTGGCGATGGCCGAGGCCAGCGCGTAGCTGGTCGCCAGCGTGTCGGAGCCGGCGAAGAAGCGGTCGGTCAGCAGCACGGCGCGGTCGGCCCCGAAGGTCAGCGCCTTGCGCAGCGATTCCTCGGCCATGGGCGGGCCCATGGTGAGGATCGTCACGGTGCCGCCGTGCTGGTCGCGCAGGCGCAGCGCCTCCTCGACCGCGAACAGGTCGTAGGGGTTGATGATGGTCGGCACGCCCTGCCGCATGATGGTGTTGGTGACCGGATGGACGCGGATCTGCGCCGAGTCCGGGACCTGCTTGATGCAGACGACGATGTGCATGGCGGCCTCGCTGGCTCCTGGCTCGGTTCGGCTCACTTGAGGTCGTCGAAGGGCACGAAGTTCTTCGGCGCCTTGGGCTCGACCGCCTCCTTCAGCACCTTGAAGACGCGCTGCTCCAGCGGCGAGGAGGCGACGAACTCCTCGTAGGCGCGGCTCAGCACGCTCTGGCAGCGCGCCACGGCGATCGGCTCGGGAATGCCGTCGAGCTCGTCGCCGCCGAGATACTCGCCCATCCGCTTGAGGATGTGCAGGCGCGCGACGTTGACGACCTGCGGGTCGTAGGCGACGCCGAGGATCTGGAAGAACTCCTCGGCCGAGCCGGCCGCCTTCAGCCTCGCCAGCGCGTCCGGCGCGACGACGTGACCGTGATTCCCGCACGAGCTCATTGCAGCGCCTCCTCGACACGCCGGATCGGATCCCGCACCTCGCGCCAGATGGCGCGCAGCGCCTCCTCGCCCACCGGTCCCTTGACCCGCACGGCCCGCTCGCGCACCCGCGCCAGGATGGCGGCGAGCTCGCTCTCCTCGGCCGGCAGCCGCAGCTCGGCGAGCGACATGGCGATCGCCGCGAGGCCGGAATGCTTGCCGATGGTGATGCGATGGGCGCGGCCGAGCAGGCCCGGGTCGAGCGCCTGGTAGGTGCGATGGTCCTTCAGGAGCCCGTCGACATGGATGCCGGACTCGTGGGTGAAGATGTGATCGCCGACGATCGCCTTGTCGACCGGGATCGGCCGCGCCGCGGCGGCCGCCACCACGGCGGCGACGTCGCCGAGCCGCTCGAAGGCGACCCCGGTCTCGCGCCCGTGCAGCTGCTTCAGCGCCACCGCGACCTCCTCCAGCGGGGCGTTGCCGGCGCGCTCGCCGAGCCCCATCACGGTGACGGACGCATGGGTGGCGCCCGCCTGCACGGCGGCGAGCGTGTTGGCGGTGGCGAGCCCGAGATCGTCGTGGCCGTGGAACTCGATCTCCAGATCGGTCGCGGCCCGCACCGCGGCGACCAGGGCCCGCGTGGTGAAGGGATCGAGGACGCTCAGCGTGTCGGCGATGCGGAAGCGGCGGGCGCCGGCGACCTTCGCCGCCGCCACCACCTCGGCCAGGAACGCCACGTCGGCCCGCGACGAGTCCTCGCCGCCGACCGCGACCTCGAGGCCGTGGCTGCGGGCGTAGCCAACCACGTCGGCCAGCATGGCGAGACCGGCGGCGCGGCCGCCCTTGATCTTGGCGGCGATCTGCACGTCGGAGACCGGCAGCGAGACGTTGACCATCGAGACGCCGGCGGCCCGCGCCGCGTCGACGTCCTCGCGTCGCATGCGGCACCAGGCGATGGCGGTGAGCGGCAGCCGCGCCTCGACGACGGCGCGGATCGCCGCGATCTCCTGCGTCCCCATCGCCGGGGTGCCGGCCTCGACCTCGGTGACGCCGGCCTCGGCGAGCGCGCGGGCGATCGCCACCTTCTCGTCGGCCGTGAAGGCGACGCCGGGCGCCTGCTCGCCGTCGCGCAGCGTCGTGTCGTTCAGGACGACGCGGGGCGCAGGGGTCTCTCGCGTCGTCGTCTCGGCGACGGGTCGGATCATCCTCGTGGTCTCCTCAAGCATCCGCTCGATCAGCATCCGGCGCGATCGGCCGGCTCAGGCCGCCGGCTCGAACCGGTCGGCCCGCAGCTCGCCGATCACGGCCGGAACGACCGCGAGCACGCGATCGATCTCGGCCGCGGTGGTCTCGCGCGACAGCGAGAACCGCACGACGCCGCGGGCGAAGTCCTCGGGCACGCCCATCGCCCGCACCACGTGCGACGGCTCGACGGAGCCGGCCGCGCAGGCGGAGCCCGACGACACGGCGATGCCGTGCCGGTCGAGCAGGCGCACGACCGCCTCGCTCTCGACCGCGGCGAAAGCGATGCTCGTCGTGTTGGCGACGCGGCTCTCGGAATCCCCGAGCACGCGCGCTCCGGCGACGCGGGCGAGAAGCCCCGTCTCCAGAGTGTCGCGCAACGCCGCGATCCGGGGGGTGTCGGATGCGATCCGTTCGGCCGCGAGCGCACAGGCGGCGCCGAGCGCGACGATGCCGGGCACGTTCTCCGTGCCGGCGCGCCGCCCGCGCTCCTGCGAACCGCCGCTCGTCTGCGCCGCGAGCCTGACCCCGCGGCGGACATAGAGCGCGCCCACGCCTTTCGGCGCGTGGAGCTTGTGTCCGGACAGCGAGAGAAGATCAATCATCCTTTCGGCCACCCCGACGGGCAGCCGGCCGACCGCCTGCACGGCGTCGGTGTGGAACAGCGCGCCGGCGGTCTTCGCCGCGGCGGCGAGATCCGCGACCGGAAACACCGTGCCGGTCTCGTTGTTGGCCCACATGATCGAGACGAGCGCGGTGCGTGCCGACAGCGCCGCCGCGTAGGCGGCGCGATCGAGGCGGCCGTGGCCGTCGACCGGGATCTCGTGCAGCACCAGACCGCGGGTCTTCTGGAGCGATTGGCAGAGCCGGCGGACGGCCGGGTGCTCGACCACGCTGATCACGATCTCGGTGCGACCCGACGTCGCGCTGCCGAGCGCGCCCAGGATCGCCAGCGCGTCGCTCTCGGTGCCGCCCGAGGTGAACACGATCTCGTCGGCATGGGCGGCGCCGATCAGCGCCCGCACGTCTTCGCGCGCCGCGGCGACGGCCGCCTTGGCGACGGCCCCGAAGGCGTGCAGCGAGGACGGATTGCCGAAGACCTCCGTCAGGGTCGGCAGCATCGCCTCGGCCACGCGGATGTCGACCCGCGTGGTGGCGTTGTTGTCGAGATAGACGGAGGTCATCGGGGCGGCTCTCTCTCGTCTCGCCTACGCGGCCGGGACGACGCGGATCGGGAAGCCGAGCTTCGCCATCAGCCGGCCCTGCACGCCCTGGATCGTCACCGAGGCGAGGACGCAGCCGACGCAGGCGCCGGTGAGCTTCACGTGGACGGTCGAGCCCTCGATCTTCACCAGCTCGCAGTCGCCGCCGTGCTTCTGCAGATTGGGGCGCAGCTCGGCGACCGCCTGGGCGATCAGGTTGTCGCGCAGCGCCGCCGCGGCGGCGGGCGTCAGCGCGGACGGCGCGGTGTCGGCGGCGGGGGTGGCGTGCATCGTGTCTCTCCTCAGCCGAACGACTTGCCGCACGAGCAGCTCGAGGCGGCGTTCGGGTTCTCGAACGTGAAGCCCTTGCCGGCGAGCGTCTCGGTGAAGCCGATGGTGAGGCCGGCGACGAGCGGCTGCGACTGCGGGTCGACGAACAGCCTGACGCCGCCCGACTCGATCACGGCGTCGTCGGGACGCGGCTCGGCGTCGAGGCCGATCATGTACTTGTTGCCGGCGCAGCCGCCGGTCTCGATCATCACCCGCAGCCCCGCGTCGGGCTTGCCGGCGCGCGACATCGCGGTCTTCACGGCAGCGGCGGCTTCGGTCGACAAGGTGATCATCGTGGGGGCTCTCCTTTCAGGATCCGTCACGACCGATCAGCAACTGCCGTGCCAGCCCGTCGCGGCGCGAAGAAGTGCCGATGAATCAGGAGGCTTCAGGAAGAGACGGGATCTCGCCGGCGGTCGCCGTCGCAAAGCCGACACGCCCTCCGGACCGTGCATGTCGGGTTTGTCGCAAGCCCTATGGTTCGCCCGAACGGGGAGGCGCAGCGCGCCACGACCGTCACCCTGAGGTGCAAACGATCCGACGATCGGCGACCCGGCCCGGGTGGCCACCCGGGCCGGGTCATTCCTCACGGAACGGCATCATTGTAACGGTTCGCGCTGATACAAGGTGCTCGACCGCAGGTCGAGCCTCGAAGGGCGACGGCCCGAACCGTGCCCGGCGTCCGTCGAGGCCCGGCTTTGCCGGGCACCTCAGGACGACGGCGCGAGTCTGCTTTGGATGATCACGACAGCGTCGGCGCCCCGGCGTCGCGGCGGGCGCGGGCGAGGCGGCTCTCGCCGGTCTCCTCGCCGAAGCAGGCGTCGAAGTCCGGGCAGGCGGAGCACACCGGCGTCGCGCACATGACGAAGCCGTCGGTCTCGCACATGGTGCGGTAGAAGAACCGCTTCCAGCGCATGTTGCGGACGTTCTTCGCCGCCAGCGCGCCGAAGTGCCGCTCCATGAGCCGGGTCAGCTCGCCCCGGTTCCGCAGGCCGAGATCCTCCCACAGATGGTTCGGCTCGACGGCGCGGCGGGCGATCATGGCGGCGAGCCGGCGGCTGTCCTCGGTCTCGTCGCTCGCATAGGCGAGCAGGAGGTCGTGCACCATGGCGACCTCCTCGTCGTGCGGCACCGCCTCGCCCTCGTCGGGCCGCAGCAGCACGGCGGCGCCGGGAAAGCGCCGGTCCAGCAGCTGCCGCAGCTCCGCCGCCGACAGGCCGAGCCGCAGGTGGACGGCCCCGCCCTCGGATGCGGCGACCGCGATCAGCGAGGCGAACACGTGGGTATCGAAGTCGTCGTCGGCGTGGATGCTGACCTCGGCCGGCCACCAGCCGGTGAGGCCGCGATAGATCGCCGCAGCGCTGCGGGCGCTGCACGCGGCGTCGCGGCAGAAGCCGGGCGGAACCGGTCCGGCGAGCCCCGGCGAGAGCGCGGGTGCCATGGTCAGGCCGCCGCGAGCGCGCCGGCTGGGACGTGGGTCTGGCAGGCCTTCGGGCACACCCGGGAGCACGCCCCGCAGCCGATGCAGTTGCCGGCCTGGTGCAGCACCATCACCTTGCGGACGAACTCCTCGTCCTCGTCGTCCCCCGAGCAGGCGACCAGCTCGTCGTCGTCGTTGACGCCCATCAGGTGCATCACGTCGCGGGCGCAGACCTTGAAGCAGCGGCCGCAGCCGATGCACTTGCTGCCGTCGATCGCGGTGAGATAGGCGGGCTCCCAGGGCGATCCATCGCGGGTCGTGAACATGGCTGTCTCCTGCGCGGCGGCGCGCCGCTGCGGGTCGGCGGGCGCTCAGGCGCGCGCGACCTCCGGATACTTGTCGATGACGGCCGTGCAGGCGGCGACCTGCTTGGTGCCCTCGGCGGCGAGCCCGGCGAGGCTGTCGAAGCCGAAGCGGTGCACGTCGCGCAGATGCTTGGTCAGCACCACCAGCCGGCCGGTGGTGAGAATCATGCGGCCGAAGCCCTCGTGATGCATCTTCATCATCGGGCTGGCGACGAGCCCCGTCCCCTGCTCGACCGACAGGCCGATGGCGGCGTAGAACTGCTCGATCCGCCACAGGATGTCCGGGTCGGGATCGCCCATGATCGGCAGCGCGCGGCGCTGCTCCTTGGTGACGACGTAGTCGGCGAGGAGCTGGGCGTCGGACTTGCCGTCCCAGGCGCCATAGCTGTCCTGCGCCCGGATCAGCCGGACCAGGCACTGCAGGAACGGCGTCGCCAGCGCCTCGAGGTCGGCGACCGCCGGGTCGCGGGCGGTGGTGGTGTCGGTCATGGTCCGGGCTCCGGGCTCACTCGTCGTCGACGAAGGACGGTTTCTCGCCGGCGACGCCGGCGCTCGCCAGCACCTTGCGCAGCCAGGGCGGCGGGGCGCCGTTCAGCATCACGCGGGTGCGCTCCAGCACCGCGTCGATCGGCTGGGCCGGCATCTTGATCGGGTGGATCTTCGCCGCCACCACCTTGGCGGCCGACGGCCCGCCGATGGCGATGCAGAACAGCAGATGGCACCCCTCGAGCGCCTTCACCTTCGGCGTGATGCGGTCCTCGCCGTCGGTCTGGTGCTGGCCCTGCTCGTCCGAGACGGTGTCGCAGGTGATCGTCTCGACATGCGTCCAGCCCTGCGCCGTCACGTCGTAGACCGTGAAGCAGCGGGCCGAGCCGAAATGGGCGTTGAGGCTCTTGCGGTCCTGGGTCGCGATCGCCACCCGCACGGCGGCGGTGGGGGCGGTCGGCGCGGACTCGTCCTGATCAATGATGCGCAACTTGCGAATGGCCGTCATGGGTCTCTCCACGATCCCGGAACGGGTCGAGACTCTCCGGTGTGTGAAGGCGCTGATGCGCCTGGAAGATGTTCGCGGCCTCGATGATCTGGTCGCGAACGCCGTCGTACAGGATGGTGCGGCGGTGCTGGCTGCCGAGCCGGTCGAAGATCGGAAAGCCGACCCGCATGAGCGGCACGCCGAGCCGCTCGGAGGCCTGGCGGCCGTGGCTGTGGGTGACGAGGAGGTCGCAGCCGGCCTGACCGGCGAGCGTCTCGAAGTCGTCGAGATCGCCGACCGTGACGGTCTCGACCGGCACGGCTTCGAGAATGGACGAGTGGCCCGTCGTCGTGACGGCGGCGACGACCTCGGCCCCCATGCCGCCGAAGAAGGTCGCGAGCTGATAGAGGTGGTCGGGCTCGGCCGCGATCGCGACGCGCCTGCCGCCGAAATGGAAGTGGCCGTCGAGCATCGCGTCCTGCAGACGGCTGCGGCCGCGCCGCAGCTTCGCCGGCACGGGCCGGCCGGAGATCGTCGCCAGCAGCGCGACGAAGCGGTCGGCCGCCTCCAGCGAGCCGAGCGTGTCGAACACCGTGAACGGCACGCCGCCGATCGCCGACAGCCGCTCGGCCGCCTTGCGGACGTGCCGGCCGATCGCGATGCAGTGGGCGGCGTCGCCGAGCCCGCGGATCGCCTCCACGGGCGTGCCGCCATAGGTGGTCGGGATCCAGCGGCCCGGCACGGTGCCGTCGAGCGAGCCGGAGATGTCCGGCACGATCACCGGCTCGAGCCCGAAGCTCTCGACCGTGTCGCGGATGAGGTCGATGTCGGCGACCGTGTGGTGCCAGCCCGGAAGGATCGCGACCTTGCTGGCGGACCGGTCCGCCGCATCGGTGCCGGCGGCCGGCTGCACCAGCCCGTCGACCAGCGCCGCCACGGCCTTGCCGTAGCCCTCCTCGATCGCCCCCTCGAATTCGGGCGTGTGGACGAGCAGCACGTCGGTGCCGGCGAGCTCCTGCGCCCGCTTCTGCTTGATCAGCGTGATGTCGCCCCAGAAGTCCTCGCCGCGGGTCTCGACCAGCGCGGTGGTGCAGACGCCGATCAGCTTCGGCCGGGTGCGGTTCTTGAGGTTGAGCAGCGCCTCCTCGAGATGGTCGGCGCCGCCCAGGATGGTCGCCACCTCGTCCATGGCGGTGGTCTGGAGCGGGATCGTCTCCTTGAAGTGGCGCACGAACAGGACGAGCGCGAACGACGTGCAGCCCTGGCTGCCGTGGAACAGCGGCATCGCCTCGGCGACGCCGAGAAAGGCGAGCGCGGCGCCGAGCGGCTGCGACGACTTCAGCGGGTTGACGCTGGCGGCCTTCTGGGTCGCCGTGACCACGGCCATGTCAGCACTCCCCCATGTCGTCGGCGTCGGTGTTCCTGAACTTCTTGCGGTGCCGCGCGAGATAGTCCGGATCGGAGCTCTCCACCCGGCTCTCGGCGAACTTCTTGCGGTGCCGCGCCGCGAAGGAGTCGTCGGGCTCGGAGGCGGCCGAAGCGGCGGCGCGATCGATCGGGATGACGGACGCAGTGGCGCCGACCTCCGACACCTCTCCCCCGTGCTGCGCGCGCGACCTCTCCCCGGCGGGGAGAGGTGAAAGGGCGTCCGTCGCGGGGAAACCCACCACGGTCTCGATCGGATTCCCCTCGTCGTCCCACGGCGCCGAGATGCGCACCTGGGCCCACACGGGATTGCGCAGTGCGAGGTCGATCTGCTTCACCAGCTCGACCATGCCGTCGTAGCCGGCATAGGGGTGGACGCGCTCCTGGTTGATGTCGAGCCAGGGAGTCCTGGCCTTGAGCGCGATGAACTGGGTGCGGCCGCCCGAGAGCATGATGTCGGCCTCGCCGTCGGCCAGCATCCTGTAGAGGTCGCGCGGCGCCATCGACTCGAACATGTGCGGGTCTTCCCGCATCAGGATCTTGATGCGCTCGCGGTCCTCGGCGGTGGACTTCTTCACCGAGGTGCCGACGATGTCCATGCCGACCTCCATCAGCGCGGCGACCACCGACCACGACTTGACGCCGCCGGTGTTGAGCAGCACGCGCTTGCCGGCGAGCCGCGCCTTGTACGGCTCGAGCCGGGCGAAGGCGCGCGCCTCCTCCTCGGTCACCAGCGCCTCGGTGCGCGCGATCAGGTCGGCGGGCGCGCCGCGGGCGACCAGCAGCTTCGCCATCTGGCGCAGCGACTCTGACGTGTCGAGCACGCCGTAGAACGAGCCCTCGAAATACGGGATTCCCCAGCGCTCCTGCATCTGGCGGGCGAGGCCGACCAGCGCCGTGGAGCATACCACCATGGTGACGCGCGCCGTGTGGGCGCTCGCGATCTCGGCGTAGCGGGCGTCGCCCGGCACGCAGGCGCGGATGCGGATGCCGAGCCGGTCGAGCAGCGGCTTCACCTGCCAGAACTCGCCGGCCAGGTTGAACTCGCCCAGGATGACAACGTCGGTCGGGCCGGCGTCGTCGGGCTCGACCGTTCCGATGACGTGGTCGAGCAGCGCCTGGCCGGCGATCTTGTTTCCGAGATTCTTGGAGCCGACGAAGCCGGCGCCGTTCACCGGGATCACCGGCACGCCGTACTTGGCGCTCGCGTGCCGGCACACCGCGTCGATGTCGTCGCCGATCAGCGCCGTGACGCAGGTGGAGTAGACGAAGACGGCGGCCGGCGAGAACCGCTGGGTGATCTCGCGGACCGCCTTGTACAGCTTCTTCTCGCCCGTGCCGGTGACGATGTCGAGCTCGGTGAGGTCGGTGGTGAAGGAGCGGCGCCACAGATCCGAGCCCGACGAGCCGGAGCCGCGGTTGTCCCAGGAGTTGCCCTCGCAGGCGAGCGGGCCGTGGACCAGATGCGCCGCGTCGGTGACGGGCTGCAGGGCGATCTTCGCCCCGTCGAAGGCACAGCCGCCGGCGGCGGCCCCGGGGGTCAGCGGCTTGGAGCAGCCCGCCTTGCGGTCCTTCTCGGACTTGGCCTGGTTCTTCCCGCAGGCCGGTTCCTCGAACAGCGCCTTGACCTTGTCCTTCAGCATCCGTCTCACCTCCCGGAGTGAGCCGCCGCGGCCGTCGCCGCGGTGGAGTTTCACCTCTCCCCGCACGCGGGGAGAGGTCGACCGAGCGAAGCTCGGGCGGGTGAGGGGGAGCCGACTTCACCAATCTGCTCCCGAACCCCCTCACCCCGACCCTCTCCCCGATGGGGAGAGGGAGCAGATCTCGTCGCTGGGCGTGAGTCTCAGCGCGTCAGGTCGAACGAGATGTCGGTCTTGGCCGGGATCTCGCTGTCGCGGTCGAGCTTGTCGAACACCTTGTCGAGGATGGTGGTCAGCAGGCGCAGGCCGCCCTGATAGCCCATCACCGGGAAGCGGTGATGGTGATGCCGGTCGAAGATCGGGAAGGTGAGGCGGATCAACGGCGTGCCGGTGTCGCGCTCGAGATACTTGCCGTAGGAGCTGCCGATCACGAAGTCGACCGGCTCGGTGAGCATCAGCGAGCGCAACGCCCACAGGTCCTTGCCGGCCCACACCTTGCCGTCCTTGCCGAACGGCGAGGAGGCGAGCAGCTGGGTCATCTCCTCCTCCCACGCCTTGTTGCCGTTGGTGGCGAGGCAGTGGGTCGGCTCGCCGCCCGTCTCCATGACGAAGCGCGCCATGGCGTAGACGAAGTCCGGATCGCCGAAGATCGCGTACTTCTTGCCGTGCAGATAGGCCTGGCTGTCGGCCATGGCGTCGACCAGGCGGCCGCGCTCCAGCGTGAGGCTGTCCGGGATGTCGACGCCGGCGAGCTCGGAGATCTTGAGCAGGAGCTCGTCGGTCGCGGCGACGCCGAGCGGATAGTGGAAGCCCGCCGTCTCCTGGCCCTTGTCGGCGATGTAGTCGAGCGTCTTGCGGGTGCAGTAGCTCTGCAGCGAGACGGTCGCCTTGGCGTTCAGGGCCGCCGCCGTGTCGGCCAGGGTGGTGCCGCCCGAATACATGCGGAAGTGCCCGTCGGATGGCGTGTCGAACTGGTCGGACGCGTCCTGGACCAGCGTGTAGCTCACGCCCATCTGGTCGAGGATGCGCTTGAGCTCGCGATTGTTGCCGACGCAGAAGCCGTCGAAGCCCGGGATGATGTTGATGGCGGTGCCGGCCTGGCGCTCCTTGCCCTCCCAGAAGTGCTCCAGGATGCCCTTCATCATGTTGTCGTAGCCGTCGACGTGGCTGCCGACGAAGGCGGGCGTGTGGGCGTGCGGGACGTCGTAGTCCTGCGGCACCGAGCCCTTGTTCTTGGCGTTGCCGATGAACGACTTCAGGTCGTCGCCGATGACCTCGGCCATGCAGGTGGTCGAGACCGCGATCATCTTCGGCTCGTACAGCGAGTAGGTGTTGGCGAGCCCGTCGATCATGTTGTTGAGGCCGCCGAACACCGCCGCGTCCTCGGTCATCGAGGAGGAGACGGCGGAGGCCGGCTCCTTGAAGTGGCGCGACAGGTGCGACCGGTAGTAGGCGACGCAGCCCTGCGAGCCGTGCACGAACGACATCGTCTTCTCGAAGCCGGCCGCCGCGAACACCGCGCCGAGCGGCTGGCAGGCCTTGGCCGGATTGATCGACACCGCCTCGCGGGCGAGGTTCTTCTCGCGATAGGCCCAGGTCTTGGTGTGCTCGCGCTGCGCCTCGACCGCCTCGGCCGAGGCCGGGCACTCGAAGGTCTCGCGCTTGCGCTTGAACAGCTCCTGGTACTCGGGCTCGTGGAAGAGCTTGGCGTGGTCGAGGACCTTTTCGGCCGACTGCGGCATGGGTAGCTCCTGTCATCTCTGCGCGGCCGCGCCATACGGCGGCACGCGGCATAGAGCGCGTTCGGCGAAAGCTCTTCCCCGTGGCCGGCCTCCGAACGCGCTCGGAGGCCTCGGGGCTGGCGGCCCGCGGGCCGGATCCCGGGGGGGTGTCCCGCGACGGCGGCACGAGGCCGTCGTCGCGGGGCTCCCCTCACGCGAGTGCCGGGAACCCGCGCGGACCGTCTATTCGGCGGCTTGCAGGGCGGGCGCCTGCTCCTTCTTCTTCCAGGGGGCGTCGAACAGGCCCCACACCGGATTGTTGATCGCGAGATCCATGTCGCGGGCGAAGATGGCGAACCCGTCGTAGCCGTGATACGGGCCCGAATAGTCCCACGAGTGCATCTGGCGGAACGGGATGCCCATCTTCTGGACCGGGTACTTCTCCTTGATGCCGGAGCCGACCAGGTCCGGGCGAACGCGCTCGATGAACTTCTCGAGCTCGTAGCCGGTCACGTCGTCGTAGATCAGCGTGCCCTTGCGGACGTAGTGCCCGGTCCGCTGATAGTCGTCGTTGTGGGCGAACTCGTAGCCCGTGCCGGCGATCTGCATGCCGAGGTCTTCGTACGCCGTGATGACGTGGCGCGGACGCAGGCCGCCGACATAGAGCATGACGCTCTTGCCCTCGAGCCGCGGCCGGTACTTGGCGATCACGCCGTCGACCAGCGGCTGGTACTTGGCGATCACCGCCTCGGCCTTCTCCTCGATCTCCGGACCGAAGTGCTTGGCGATCTTGCGCAGCGAGTGGGCGATCTGGCTCGGGCCGAAGAAGTTGTACTCCATCCAGTGGATGCCGTACTTCTCCTCCATGTGCCGGCAGATGTAGTTCATCGACCGGTAGCAGTGGATGAGGTTGAGCTTCGCCTTGGGAGAGCGCTCGATCTCGGCGAGCGTCGCGTCGCCGGACCAGTTGCCGACCACCCGCAGGCCCATCTCCTCGAGCAGCATGCGCGAGGCCCAGGCGTCGCCGCCGATGTTGTAGTCGCCGATGACGTTGACGTCGTAGGGGCCGGCCTCGAAGGTGGTCTCCTTCTTGTCGAGCACCCAGTCGCGGATCGTGTCGTTGGCGATGTGGTGGCCGAGCGACTGCGAGACGCCGCGGAAGCCCTCGCAGCGGACCGGCACGATGGTCTTGCCGATCTCCTTGCCCTTCTTCTTCGACACCGCCTCGATGTCGTCGCCGATCAGGCCGATCGGGCACTCGGACTGGATCGAGATGCCGTGGCTGAGCGGGAACATCTCCTCCAGCTCGTCGATCACCTTGGCGAGCTTCTTGTCGCCGCCGAACACGATGTCACGCTCCTGGAAGTCGGAGGTGACCTGCATGGTGACGAAGCTGTCGATGCCGGTCGAGCCGATGTAGTAGTTGCGGCGCTGCGACCAGGAGTACTGCCCGCAGCCGACCGGGCCGTGGCTGATGTGGACCATGTCCTTCACCGGACCCCACACCACGCCCTTGGAGCCGGCATAGGCGCAGCCCCGGATGGTCATCACGCCCGGGATGGACTTGATGTTGGACTTGACGTCGCATTCGGAGAGGAGCTGGCCTTCCTCGCCTTCCGCTCCGGTGGCGCCCTCCTCGGCTCCCTTCGCGACGCTGAGGTGCTTCTTGCGCCGCTTGGCGAACTTGTCCGGATAGGCGGACAGGACTTCCTCGATGACCTTCTCGTTGAAGGCGCCATCGTTCTCGTAATCGAGGCTCATGGCTCGTTCCTCGCTCGGATGTCGGCGGCGGCGACCGGCGGTCGCCGCGCGGCTCGTGTCGGGACGACCGGTCAGACCGCGGCGGCCGCCTTGGCGGCTTCCTTGGCGGCGAGCTCGGCGAGCTGCTGCTCCTCGGTCTTCATGATGCCGAAGTCGAGCAGCATCTGCTCGAGCTCGTCCATCGACACCGGGGTCGGGATGGTGCCCTTGCCGCAGTTGGCGTGGATCTTCTCGGCGAGCGTCCGGTACTCCTTCGCCTGCTGCGAATCGGGCGCGTACTGGATCACGGTCTGGCGGCGCAGCTCGGCGTGCTGCACGATGTTGTCGCGCGGCACGAAGTGGATGAGCTGGGTGTTGAGCTTCTTGGCGAGCGCCTCGGAGAGGTCGATCTCGCGGTCGGTCTGGCGCTCGTTGCAGATGAGCCCGCCCAGCCGCACGCCGCCCGAATGGGCGTATTTGAGAATGCCCTTGGAGATGTTGTTGGCGGCGTACAGCGCCATCATCTCGCCGGACATGACGATGTAGATTTCCTGCGCCTTGTTCTCGCGGATCGGCATGGCGAAGCCGCCGCACACCACGTCGCCCAGCACGTCGTAGGAGACGTAGTCGACGTCGTCGTAGGCGCCGTTCTCTTCGAGGAAGTTGATCGAGGTGATGACGCCGCGGCCGGCGCAGCCGACGCCCGGCTCCGGACCGCCGGACTCGACGCACTTGATGCCCTTGAAGCCGATCTTCAGGACGTCGTCGAGCTCCAGGTCCTCGACCGAGCCGGCCTCGGCGGCCAGGCTCAGCACGGTGTCCTGCAGCTTGGTGTTGAGGATGAGGCGGGTCGAGTCGGCCTTGGGGTCGCAGCCGACGATCAGGATCTTCTGGCCCATCTCGACCAGGGCCGCGAGGGTGTTCTGCGAGGTGGTGGACTTGCCGATGCCACCCTTGCCGTAGAAGGCGATCTGCCGAAGAGAGCTCATGCCGGTTCCTTTCGTCTTCGCGCCGTTCGCGTCGCTGGTGACACCGGCGCCCGTTCCGCACCCTTGATCAGCAACGCCCGTGCCAACCGCGGCGCGGCCCTTGCCGACATCGAAGAAGCGTCGACGGCACAAGGGCTTGTGCGATCGTGTCGACGTCCCTGTCGGGCCGTGTCGGGCTGTTTGGAACCCGACAAAGGTGACAAGGCTGTCGGGTGTCGGAGGCGCCGCGACC
The DNA here is from genome assembly GCF_030813915.1 of Rhodoplanes tepidamans. Taxonomy (GTDB): domain Bacteria; phylum Pseudomonadota; class Alphaproteobacteria; order Rhizobiales; family Xanthobacteraceae; genus Rhodoplanes; species Rhodoplanes tepidamans. Next base: position 94,488 of record NZ_JAUSUJ010000017.1, on the reverse strand, counting down.
GGCGTTTCACGATGCGGAGATGGAGCGGCGGCGCTCACCCCCTCCCGTCGCGCTTCGCGCGACTCCCCTCCCCCGCGAGGGGTGAGGGATCGACGACGACGAACGCCGTCATCGTCTCGTCATCAGAAGAGGGCGAAGCGAGCCGCTCGTGAGGCCGAGCAAGACGACGTGACGACGGTGCCGCACCCTGTTCCCTCCCCCCTCGAGGGGGAGGGCTCGGGAGGTGGATGAACCCCGCCGCAGAACGATGTGAGCAGGCGGGGGCTCAGATGCAGGGTGGGCAAAGCGAAGCGTGCCCACGCGGTCGGGCACCGGCGGTCGCGTGCGAACCGGCGACGCCCGTCGGCGTGGGCACGGCGCTCGCGCGCCTTTGCCCACCCTACGGACTCCGGGCGAGAGGCGTGATCAGCCCAGCGCGGCGGCGAGGTCCGCCGGGGCGGCGGCGACCGGGGCGATGGCGGCCGACTCCAGGAAGCGGCTCTCGTTGCGGGTCAGCCCGGCGGGATCGACCAGGGCGGCGTGGCCGTCGCCGGAGCGCTTGGAGATCTGGCGGGCGAAGATGCGCAGCGTCTGGTCGTGGAAGCGGGCGCCGGCGAACAGGAAGCCGCGGCCGGCGCGGCGCTCCTGCACGGGCGCCGGGATCGGCGTCTGGATGTCGATCTCGGTCAGGACCTCGACATAGTCGGAATCCGACACGAGGAAGTTCTCGGCCGGAACCACGCCGCCATGCGGCTTGTAGAGGATGGTGGTCCAGCCGTCCGCCACGGCGGGATCGACCTCGGCGCCGTCGGCGGCGTAGGCCCGCCACCAGATGTCGCGGGTCGCATGCGCCCGGGTGACGCCCTGGATCTCGCCCCAGTCGGTGCGGCCGGTGTCGACGAGCGCGCGGCGCATGGCGCCGTCGTACCAGGTGTCGACGATCAGCGGCAGCGGCAGCACCGCGAGCGCCCGGTGCAGCGCGGTGGGCGCCACCGGCGGGCGGAAGATCTCCGCCATCAGGGCCGTCAGGGTCTTGCGATGCTTGCGGCCCTCGATCGACTGCGCCGTCGCCCACAGATTGCCGCGGATGCGGGCCGAGACGGCGGCCCGGGCGTGCAGCGCCAGCGCCAGCGCCTCGGGCGTGCGCGGCACGCCGGCCGGATCGTCGGGCAGCACGTCGGGACCGAGATAGGGCAGCAGCCGGCCGGCCCTCAGGTCGGCCGCGAGGCCGGGCAGGCGCTCCGGCCCGGCGACCGGCGGGAGCGCGTCGATCGTGTCGGTTGCCGCCTGGCTCGCGCTCATGCGTCCTCGCCGATCCGCTTCGCCTCGACCGTGATCGGCAGGCGCGTCTCCGCCGGCAGGTCCGGCAGCGCCAGCACCCAGCCGTTCTTCAGCTTCACCCAGCCGCCCCACAGATCGTCCTTCTCCTGCTCGACGACGGGCTGCTCGAGGTCCTTCTTCGGGACGTAGGCGGACAGGCCCTTGTCGGTCCTGCGGATCATGATCTTCACGGTGTCGGGTTCCCGGGCTGGAGTGTGGAGGGGCCGGCGGCCGCCGTCGCGGCCGGCCGGTCGAGGCTCACGAGCTCGCGCCCGCGCATGCCGACGATGACGGCGCGATCGACGAACTCGACGGCATAGACGTAGAACTGCTGCAGGAAGGTGCCGATGTCGCGCACGTAGCCGACGTCGCCCTTGCGCACCAGGATGTCGCCGATCTCGCGGCGCGGATAGGTGCCGTCGTTCTTGATGTGCCTGGTGGACTGCACCTTCTCGCCCGGCAGGAAGCGCGGGGCGGCGCTGATCTCGACCTCCTCCTCACGCCCGAGACCCATCGCGCTCCTCCTGCTGCTTCGGGGCCTGGAGGGCGGCGAGGCGGTCGCGCGCCCGCTGCCGTACCTCCGGATCGGGGTCGTCGCGCAGCGCCGGCAGCGCCGACGCGGCGCCGCGCTCGGCGACGATGAAGCGCACGCGCAGATCCTCGTCGTCGACGAGGGCGACGAGCTGCGGCGGCTCGAGCCGCTCGGCCACCGCGATGCGCACCAGCGGATCGTGGTCGTAGAGCATGGCCGGCAGCACGTCGGCCCTGACCCGCCGCGCCACCTCGCAGCGCACCTGCGGATCGGGATCCTGCATGGCGCCGGGCAGCACGCCGGGCGGCACGTGGCGCACCGCGACCAGCCGCACGGCGTAGTCGGGATCGCCCAGCATGGCGACCAGCGCCGCGCCTTCGAGGCGCTGGGCCATCACCATGCGGACCTTGCGGTCCGGATCGTCGCGCAGCCGGGCGACGCGGGCGAGCGGCAGGCGCTGCGCCACGACGGCGCGCACGTCCGGCTCGGGGTCGTCGACCAGCGGCGGCAGCAGAAACAGGCTCGCCCGCCTGGCGGCCAGCGCCCGGATCTCGAAATAGGGATGCGACAGGTACTTCTCCGCCTCGCCGGGATTGCCGGCGAAGAAACGGTCGATCCGCCGGGCGCGGCGGTCGCGGACGCAGACGCGCCCGCGGTCGCAGCGGCCTTCGGCCCGGATCTCCTCGTGCGGGCAGTCCACGCAGGACACCGGACGGCCGAGCCAGTCGGTCGGTTCCGGTGCGGCGGCCTGGCTGCCCGCGGCGATCATGGCGGTGCGCTCACGCGGCGATGCAGGTGTTGGGGACCGGGCACACCGCGACGCATTGCGGGCTGTCGAAGTGCCCTTCGCACTCGGTGCACTTGGCCGGGTCGATGACGTAGACGTCGCGCTTCATCTTGATCGCGGCGTTCGGGCATTCGAACTCGCAGGCCCCGCACACGGTGCACTGCGACGCGACGATCTTCAGAGCCATGGTGGTTCTCCTTCATGACCGGCGGACGGCGGCGTCAGGCGACCCGCGCCTGGAGGGCCCGTCCGTAACGGCTGGCGTACAGGGCCGAAATGGCCGTCTCGATGTACTCGAACGCGAAGGCGTCGCTCGCCGCGATGCCGGCGGCCTTCAGCTGCTCCTGCGGGCAGTCGCCGATCTTGGCGCACAGCACCGTGTCGATCCCCTCGAGCGTCTTCATCACGCTGTCGAGCGTCGCGTCCTCGCCGAAGCCGCCCTGGCAGTAGGCGTCCTCGACCTTGCGATGGCCGATGAAACGGACGCCCTCGGCCGAGGCCTCGTAGACCTGGAACTCCTTGGCGTGGCCGAAATGCTGGTTGACGCGGCCGCCGCCCTTGGTCGCCACCGCGACCAGGATGCGGGCGTCGCTGTCCGTCAGGTCCAGCACCTCGGTCGCCTCCTGCTTGGCGGCGACGTGGTCCTGCCGCTCGCGCGCCACGACCTCGCGGTAGGTCGAGCGGATGGAGGGGTCGTAGGCGACCTCCGCCGGGATCTGGTCGAGCGTGAACTCCTGGCCGCGGTCCTCGCCGAGCAGGCCGACCGCGTCGGCGCGGCACTGGCGGCAGTGGCGCATCAGATTGGCGCCCCCGGAGCACGCTTCCTGCACGGCCATCAGCTCGGCATGCTTCGGGCCGCGCTGCCCGGTGAGGCCGAAATGGGTGCCGTGCGCCGGATCGGAGATCAGCGGCATGATGTTGTGCAGGAAGGCACCGCGCGCCTTCACGGCGGCGTTGACCTCGATCAGGTGCTGGTCGTTGATGCCCGGGATCAGCACCGAGTTGACCTTCACCAGGATGCCGCGCTCGGCCAGCATCTCGAGGCCGAGCATCTGCCGCTCGTGCAGGATCTGCGAGGCGACGAGGCCCGTGTAGCGCTTGTGGTCGTAGAAGATCCACGGATAGATCTTCGTCCCGATCAGCGGGTCGATCATGTTGATCGTGATGGTGACGTGATCGATGTTCATGTCGACCAGCTCGTCGACATGGTCGGGCAGCGCCAGGCCGTTGGTCGAGATGCACAGCTTGATGTCGGGAATTTCGCGCGACACCAGCTCGAACGTCGCCTTGGTCTTGCGCCAGTCGTAGAGCGCGTCGCCCGGACCGGCGATGCCGAGCACCGAAAGCTGCGGCACCTCGTTGGCGACCGTCACGACCTTGCGGAAGGCCTGGTCCGGGGTGAGCTTCTCGGAGACCACGCCGGGACGGCTCTCGTTGGCGCAGTCGTACTTGCGGTTACAGTAGTTGCACTGGATGTTGCAGGCCGGCGCCACCGCCACATGCATGCGGGCGAAATAGTGGTGCGCCTCCTCCGAGTAGCACGGATGGTCCTTGATCCGGTTCCACAGCTCGGCCGGCATGTCGCCCGGACCGGCGCTCGAGCCGCAGGCGGAGGACTTGCACCCCGACGTGCTCAGGGCCTCGCGCATGGCGTCGGCCGAGGTCGTTCCGGAGAGGCTGTCGAGCGACACGAAGCTGGCCATCGGGGTTCCTCACGGGCACGGTGACGCGAGGCAGCAATTCAAGCCCCGTGCCATGGGAGAAGCGTTCGTGTTCTCAGGCACTTACGAATTGGCTCCTGGCCGCGCGGCTGTCGTGCGTCCGACAAGCCGACGCGCAACCCGACGCGATCGTGTCGGGTCCCCGACAGGGGTGTCGGGGCACGCGATCGGAGGATTCGTGGACTGTCGGCCCTGTCGGCATCGACAGGGCCGCGCCTGTCGCGGCCATCCACGTTCGAATCGCGGCTGCGAAAACGTGGATGGCCGGGACGCGCCCGGCCATGACGACGGCGGGGGACGTACGGCGTGATCAGAACCGCTTCAGCTCGACGCCGTGCTTCTTGAGGGCGTAGCCGATCTGGCGCGGGGTGAGGCCGAGCAGGCGGGCCGCCTTGGCCTGCACCCAGCCGGCCCGCTCCATCGCCTCGACGAGGCGCTCGCGCTCCGACATGCGGCCGCCGCGCAGGCCCGGGTCGACCTCGTGCGCCGCGTGGCCCTCCGGCGGAGCCGCCTCGACCGGCCGCGGCCCGCCGCCGGCGGGCGGGGCGGGCGGAGCCGGCAGCGAGACCGCCGTGTTGGCGAGCGCCTGCGGGTTGCGGCCCTTCCACAGAATGGCGGAGACGCACTGGTCGTTGCGGCAGGCGAAGTCGTCGGCCGCGAGCGTCGGGCCGGGCGCGAGGGTGGCGGCGCGGCGGACGCAGTTCTCCAGCTCCCGCACATTGCCCGGGAAGCAGCAGCCGGTCAGCACCTCGACGGCGCCGGGACCGAGCTCGAGCTCGCGGCCGTTCTCGGTGTTGAAGCGCGCCAGGAACTCGCGGCTGAGCAGCGGGATGTCGCTCTTGCGGTCGCGCAGCGGCGGCAGGATCACCGGCACGACGTTGATGCGGTAATACAGGTCGGCGCGGAACTCGCCCTTCGACACCGCGTCCTCGAGATTGCGGTTGGTGGCGGTGACGAGCCGCACCGCGACCTTGATGGTCTTGGTGCCGCCGACCCGCTCGAACTCACCCTCCTGCAGGACGCGCAGGAGCTTCGCCTGGAAGACCAGCGACATCTCGCCGATCTCGTCGAGGAACAGGGTGCCGCCATGGGCGAGCTCGAAGCGCCCCTTGCGGGCCTGGATGGCGCCCGTGAAGGCGCCCTTCTCGTGCCCGAACAGCTCCGACTCCAGCACCGACTCCGGCAGCGCCGCGCAGTTGACCTTGATGAACGGCCCGCCCGCGCAGGCCGACAGGTCGTGAATGGCGCGGGCGAACAGCTCCTTGCCGGTGCCGGACTCGCCGCGCAGCAGCACCGGCGAGCGCGACCGCGCCACCACGGCGACCTTGTCGAGCAGCGAGCGGATCGCCGGGCTGTCGCCGACGATGCCGGCGATCGCGGCCGTGTTGGGGACGCGCGGCTTGTACTCGTCGAGCTCCTTCTGCAGCCGGTGGCTCTCGGTCATCAGCCGCTCGCGGTCGCGCAGCAGGACGCGATGGAGCTGCACGGTCTGGCCGATCAGGTTCGCCACCATCACCAGGAAGCGGACGTCGAAGTCGAGCCGCTGGGCCGACTGGGCGTCGTGCGCCCGGTCGATCGTCAGCGTGCCGACGACCTTCTGGCCGATGCGGATCGGCACGCCGATGAACGACACGACGTCGGTGGTGCCGGCCGAGAGCTTGGCGACGTCGCCCGGCTCGAACAGCGGATGAGTGGCGATGTTCGGCACCACCAGCGGCATGCCGGTGACGATCACCTGGCCGACCGCCTTCTGCGGCAGGCTCGCGTGGAAGCGGTCGTCGGCCTCCTCGGTCCAGCCGGCGCCGACCGCGATGTCGGGAATGCCGTCGTCGTTCAGCAGCGCGATGACGCCGTGGCGCATCTGCATGAACGACGCCAGCAGATTGACCACGTTGGCCAGCATCGTCTCGAGCCGGCTCGCCGAGGTCAGGATCTTCGAGATTTCGTAGACGCCCGTGAGGGCGATCTCGCTGCGCGCGGCCGACGGCGTCGCTGCTATCGCCGCTCGGGCCGGGCGTTCAGGATCTGCATGAAGCATTCGCAACGCTCCATCGTCCCTCGGTGCTCCATCCCACTGTCACTGTTTTTCGACCATAAGTATGCGTGGGAATCAGAAGGCTGTCGCGCCTATATTTGTCGCCGCGACCTGCTCAAAAAGCCGTTTCGATGCGCATTTTTTGCCTCTGCGCCGCGGCCGTGCCGGGTCCTTGGCACAGCCGACGTCGTTCTCGATCAGCGCACGACTTTTCGGGGACGGAAGGAACAGACACGTCTTTCGCATTCAATTCGCCGCAATGAGAAAACGCCGTCTCTCCTCTCAGAGAGCCTGACCACCATTGATGTGAATCTCTTCGCCCGTCACGTAGCTCGCCGCGTCGGAGCAGAGGAAATGAAGAACCTTCGCCACCTCCATGGGCGAGCCGACGCGCCGCATCGGGATCAGTGGCGCGAGACGGGCCTCGGTGTCGGGCGACAGAATGTCGGTCTTGATCTCGCCGGGAGCGATCGCGTTGACGCGAATCCCATGCGGTGCAAAATCGTGTGCCATCTCGCGCGTCAGACAGGCCAGCGCGGCCTTCGAGGTCGCATAGGCGGTGCCGGCGAAGGGGTGCACGCGCGAGCCGACGATCGACGTGACGTTGACCACCGTGCCCTGCCCGGCCTTCAGCTCGTCGAACAGTCCGCGCGCCAGCAGCACCGGCGCCAGAAAGTTGACGTGCAGGACCTCCATCCAGGTGGCGACCGGCGTGGTGAGCGACGAGAGGCGACCGCCCTCGGGCGACTTGGGCGAGATGCCGGCGTTGTTGATCAGCGCATGCAGCGGACCGCCGCCGAGGCGCGCCTTGATGTCGACGATGGCGAGGTTGAGGGCGCGCAGGTCGTTGAGGTCGACCTGGACGTGATCGTCCGGCCCCTCCTCCCACGGGCAGCGGGCGCGGTCGAACGGCTGGCGCGAGCAGGTGATGATGCGCCAGCCGGCCTCGGCGAAGAGCCGCACCGTGGCGTGGCCGATGCCGCGCGAGGCGCCGGTCAGCACCATGGTCTTCGGGCCGGCCGCGGCGGCCGGCGCCAGGCCGGCACCCGCCAGGACACCGGGCCCCGGCGCACCCGCCATCGCCCCCGCGTGGAACGGGCAGCGCGCCTCCGCCGGCGCCCCGTCCGGGACGGCGGCCGGAATGGCGGCCGGCGTGGCGATCGGAGCCCCGCCGGCCGGATCCGCGACCGCCGGGGGCTCCGGCCTCTCGCTGACGGTCGTGCTGTCGGTCATGACTCGGCCCTCGCCGCAACGCTGCAACCAAAAGGATAGCAGGAAGCGGGCCAGCTCCGCCGTCCGGGGGATCGCGGACTAGACGCATGAAAAACAGGCACCTTTCCGCGACCGCCGCGGCCGCTGTCCGGTTTCCGACAGGCCGGCGCGGCCGGACGTCCCGCGGCCGCTGTCGCAAATCCGACAACCGGAGCGGACCGATGATGGTGCCCGCCGACGTTTACAATCTGAACGTTTATCGGACATACTCGCAACCGAAGCGTGCTTCACCCCGCCACCCCGTCCGGGGCGTGCGGCCGAGGTCCCGTCGCGCGCGCGGAGGCAGCATGGCGATGTCCGACACCGATGCCCGAACCGCCCCGGCCCCGCCGAGGGCCCGCGCCATCCCGGCCGCCGACACCGGCCGCTACGCCTTCCTGCGCCAGCTCCAGGCGGACGGGATCACCCATGTGTTCGGCAATCCCGGCAGCTCGGAGGAGAACCTGCTCGATGCGCTGCGGGCGCCGGAGTTCACGGGCCTGCGCTACATCCTCGCCCTGCACGAGGGGCCCGCCGTGGCGATCGCCGACGCCTATGCGCGGGCCGCGCCGGCCGTGCAGCGCGGCGGCGATCCGCGGCCGTGGCGGCGGCCGGCGCTGGTGCAGCTCCACTCCTATGCGGGCCTCGCGAACGGCCTCGGCATGATGTACTACGCGCGCCGCGGCTACACCCCGATGGTGGTGTTCGCCGGCGAGGCGGGGCTGCGCTACGAGGCGCTGGACGGCCAGATGGCCGCCGACCTGCCGGCGATCGCGCGGCCCTTCGTGAAGTCCGACCACGCCGGCCCGTGCGCGTGGCGCGTCGTCGACCCCGGCTCGCTGCTGCGGCTGACGCGGCGCGCCATCAAGACCGCGGCGACGCCGCCCTGCGGGCCGGTGTTCCTCACCCTGCCCATGGACGTGCTCGACCAGCCCTGCCCCGAGGCCGTGGTGCCGACCCGGCTGGTCGAGACCCGCGTCGCGCCGGACGACGCGACGATCGCGGCCGCGGCCGATCTCCTGCGCGGCGGCGAGCGGCCGCTGATCCTCATGGGCGACGGGATCGCCGCCGCCGACGCCCAGGACGAGCTCGTCGCGGTCGCCGAGTTGCTGGGCGCCGTGGCGTGGGGCGGCAACGCCTCCGAGGTGAACATGCCGGCCTCGCATCCGCTGTTCGGCGGCTTTCTCGGCCACATGTTCGGCACCGCGAGCCGGCCCGTGACGGCCGCCGCCGACGTGGTGCTGATCGTCGGCACCACGGTGCTGCCCGAGGTTTTTCCGCTCACGGCGGGCGTGTTCGCCGACGGCGCGAAGCTGGTGCAGATCGATCTCGGCGTCTCGGAGATCGGCAAGAACGACGGCGTCGACATCGGGATGCTCGCCGATCCGAAGCTGGCGCTCGGCCGCCTCGCCGCCGCGCTGCGCGCCCGGACGACCGAGGCGGAGCGGGCCCGCGCCCGCGCGCGGACCGAGCGGCACGGCGCCGCGAAGGCGGCGGCGCAGCGTCAGGCGCTCGCCGCCGACGCGGCGCTGCCCGACACGCTGCCGATGCGGGCGCCGCGCTTCTTCGCGGCGCTCGCCGCGCGGCTTAAGGCGCTGCCGGAGCCGGCCGTGATCTTCGACGAGGCGCTGACCCACGCGCCCGAGCTCCTGCGCCATCTGCCGCCCGACGTGCCGGGCACCTGGTTCCAGACCCGCTGCGGCATGCTCGGCACCGGCCTGCCCGGCGCGGTGGGCCTGAAGATCGCGCAGCCGGACCGCGTGGTGTTCGGCTTCGCCGGCGACGGCGGCGGCATCTCCACCGTGCAGGCGCTGGCGACCGCGGCACGCCACCGCGTCGGCGCCAAGTTCGTGCTGCTGAACAATCGCAAGTACCGCATCCTCGAGTACAATCTGCAGGCCTATCGGCAGGAGCTCGGCCTGCCGCCGGACGATCCGTTTCCGGAGAGCTTCGACCTCGCGCCCCAGAACCTGCGCTTCGACCTCCTGGCGCAGGGACTGGGGGTGTCGGCCGTGCGGGTCGAGCGCCCCGACCAGATCGCCCAAGCCCTCGACCGTGCGCTCGCCGACGACGAGCCGTTCCTCATCGAGCTGATGCTGGACGGGGCGCTGTAGACCATCCGTTCCGCTCGTCCCCGCGAAGGCCGGGACCCAGGGGCGACACGGCAAGTCGCCCTGGATTCCCGCTTTCGCGGGAATGAGCAGAATTCGGGGCAAGTGGTCCGCGACACCCCCGCGCTTGCGCCCGCCGCACCGCGTCGCCATACCCACGGGGTGCTCGCAACCGCACGAGGCTCCGTGACCCGTTCCTTTCGCGATCTCGTCCTCGGTCTCCTCGCGGCCGTCGCCATCGCGGTGGCGCTGTGGCAGCTCGTCGCCACCACGGCGGGGCTCGACATCGCGCGCACCCGTGTGGGGCCGACGCCCGTCACGGTCTATCGCCTCGCCGGCGGGCCGCCGGCGCCCGTGGTGGTGATCGCGCACGGCTTCGCCGGCTCGCAGCAGCTCATGCAGCCCTTCGCCGTGACGCTGGCGCGCAACGGCTACGTCGCGGTGACGTTCGACTTCCTGGGACACGGGCGGAATGCCGAGAAGCTCGGCGGCGACATCACCCGGGTGAGCGGCACCACCAACTTCCTGGTCGACGAGGTCGGCCGCGTCGCCGCCTTCGCGCGCACGCTGGCGGGCGGCGACGGGCGGCTCGCCGTGCTCGGCCATTCGATGGCCTCCGACATCATCGTGCGTGCCGCCCAGGCCGATCCCGGCATCGCCGCCGTGGTCGCGGTGTCGATGTTCTCGCCGGCCGTCACGGCCGACAGCCCGAAGAACCTGCTGGTCGTGGTCGGCGACTGGGAGCGCCGCCTGAAGGAGGAGGCGCTGCGCGCCGTCGGCCTGTCGTTCGGCGACGCGGTCCAGCCGGGTGTCACCTATGGACGCTTTTCCGACGGCACGGCGCGGCGCGCCGCCTTCTCGCCGAGCGTCGAGCACATCGCCGTGCTGTACAGCCCGGCGTCGAGCCGCGAGGCGCTCGCCTGGCTCGACGGCGTCTTCGCCCGCAAGGACTCCGGCTATGTCGACGACCGCGGCGCCTGGATCGGCCTGCTGATCCTCGGCATCGTGCTGCTGGCGAAGCCGCTCGCCGGCCTGCTGCCGCGGGTGAGCGAGACGCCGCGCGGCGCCGGGCTGCCTTGGCGACGGCTGTGGCCGGTCGCCGTGGTGCCGGCCGTGCTGACGCCGCTCCTCCTGTGGAAGGCGCCGACGAGCTTTCTCCCGGTGCTGGTCGGCGACTATCTCGCCGTGCATTTCGCCACGTATGGCCTGCTGACGGCGGCCATGCTGGTGCTGGTGAAGCGGTGGTCATTCCGGGACGCTGCGAAGCAGCGGACCCGGAATCCATACGCAGACGCAGGGGTTATGGATTCCGGGCTCGCGGACCTGCGGTCCGCGCCCCGGAATGACGGAAGCACGCGCCGGGATGCGCGATCGCCCGCCGCCTTCCTGCTCGCCACCGCGCTGGTCACGGCCTATGCGATCGGGGCGTTGGGCGGGGCCATCGACTGGTTCGTCACGTCCTTCGTGCCGGTCGGGCCGCGCTGGCTGCTGGTGCTGGCGCTCGCCGCCGGCACCCTGCCCTATTTCCTCGCCGACGAATGGGCGACGCGCGGGCCCGGCACGGGTCGCGGCGCCTATGCGGCCACCAAGGCGCTGTTCCTCCTGTCGCTCGCCGCCGCCGTGGCGCTGAACCTGCGGGCGCTGTTCTTCCTGATCCTGATCGTGCCCGTGATCCTCGCCTTCTTCGTCGTCTACGGCCTGTTCAGCCGCTGGGCCTATCACCGCACCGGCCACCCCTGGGTCGGCGCGCTGGCCAACGCGCTCGGCTTCGCCTGGGCGATCGCCGTGACGTTCCCGCTGCTGGTGCGGTGACGGAGTGGAGGCGGGCCGCAGCCGCCCTACTCTTTGCTCAGCACGCCGCGGGCCTCGAAGATGCCGCGGATCTGCGACATGTGGTCGATGAAGGCCTGGTCGGTGCGGCTGCGCCAGCTGCGCGGGCGCTCGATCGAGACGGTGAGGTCGAGATCGATGCGGCCCGGCCGCGGCGACATCACCAGCACGCGGTCGGCGAGGAACACCGCCTCTTCGATCGAGTGGGTGATGAACAGCACCGTGTTGCCGACCGACAGCCACATCGCCTGCAGGTCCGAGATCATCTGCTCGCGGGTGAGCGCGTCGAGCGCGCCGAACGGCTCGTCCATCAGCAGGAGGCCGGGCTCCTGCACCAAAGCGCGGCAGATCGCGGTGCGCTGGCGCATGCCGCCGGACAGCTCGCTCGGATACTTGCCGGCGAAGCCGGCGAGCCCGACCTGCTCGAGCAGCCGCTCGGCGCGCGGCAGGTAATCCTCGCGCCGCCAGCCCTTGATCTCCACCGGCAGCAGGATGTTGTCCATCACGGTGCGCCAGTAGAGCAGCAGGTCGGTCTGGAAGACGACGCCGACCTTGGCGTGCGGCCGCCTCACCTCCTCGCCGTCGATCAGGATGCGGCCCGTGGAGGGCCGCGCGAGGCCGGCGACCAGCGACAGGAGCGTGCTCTTGCCGCAGCCGCTCGGCCCGACGATGGCGACGAAGGCGCCCGGCGTGATCGACAGATCGCAGCGGTCGAGCGCCAGCAGGTCGCCGCCGTCGCGCAGCTCGTAGCTCTTGGTGACGGTCTCGATCGCGACCGCGGCGCCGTGCAGGCGCGCCGTCGCCGGTGTCGGGTCCTTCATCGTGCCGCCTCGCGCTGGAACACGGCGCGCTTCTCCAGCACCTCCAGGCCCCAGAAGGTGACGACGCCGAGCGCCGCGATGACCACCATCGCGGCGAAGCTCAGCGTCGTGTCGAACTGCGCGCTCGCCTGCAGCTGCAGGTAGCCGAGCCCCATCTCGGCCGCGACATACTCGCCGATGACGGCGCCGATCACGGCCAGGCTGATGCCGACCTTGAGGCCGCCGAACAGGCTCGGCAGCGCCGCCGGCAGGCGGATCTTGAAGAAGGTCTGCCACTCGCTCGCCCCCATCGAGCGGACGAGATTGACCATCGCCTTGTCGAGCCCCTCGAGCCCGACCACGGTGGCGATGACGATCGGGAAGAAGGCGAGCAGGAAGGCGAGGAAGAGCTTGGGCGCGAAGCCGTAGCCGAAATACAGCACCAGCAGCGGCGCCAGCGCGACCTTCGGGATGGTCTGCAGCGCCACCAGCAGCGGGTAGATGGCCCGCTCGAAGATGCGCGAGTAGAAGATCATCAGCGCCGTGCCGACCCCCGCCACGGCTGCGATCAGGAAGCCCGCCACCGTCTCGAACAGCGTCACCCCGGCGTGCACGGCGATGAGCTGATGGTCGGCCGCGATGCGCGACAGGATCTGCCACGGCGTCGGCAGGATGAAGGCGGAGAGCCCGGCGAGCGGCGCGCCCACCTGCCACGCCAGAAGGAGCAGCAGCGCCAGCACCGGCGCCGCAGCGGTTTCGACGACGGCGCGCACGAGATGCCGCTTGCGCCTGGCCTGCTTCGGATCCACGCCCTCACCCCCCGGTCCTGCCCGCCGGCGGAGCGAACCGCGGGCGCCTTGAAAAAAGCAAGAACCGCGCCGGGGGATGCCGGCGCGAGGCCGGGCTGCTCTGCATGACAGCCGTGAGTCGGCCGCCGACCGCGCGTCAGCCGAACGCCTTCGCGCGGCGGCGGAGATCGTCGAGATCGGACTCGTTCGGGTTGCGCGGCTCGCCGGGATGGATGATGCCGACCGGGCAGCTCTCGGCCGCCTCGACGAGCTGGCGGAAGGTGCCGGCCGAGAGGTCGCCGATTGTCGCCTGCTTGTTGCCGTCGTAGACGAACAGCCGGGCGTTCACCTGCAGGCAGGCGTTGCAGCTCGTGCAGCGCGGCGTCTCGACATAGGCCTCGCCGCTCGGTGCCGGCGGCGGCTCGGGCGCCGGCGCGGGCTTCGCCGCCGGCTTTGCCGCCGGCTTGGCTGCCTCCGTGGCCGGCGCCTTGGCGGCGGCGGGTGCGGCCGCTGCAGGCGCGGGCACCGGGGCCGGCGCGGGCGCCTCGGCCGGCGCCTCCGCGCCCGCCGCGGCGGCATCGGCGGCGGCCGCCTCGCGGGCGGCCTGCTCGAAGGCGAGGCGGTCCGCCGCGGCGCGGCGCTCCGCCCACGAGTTGTGGATGTCGCCGAGCTCCTGCAGGCGATGCCACGCCTCGCGGGCCCGCCGCGTCGCGGTGATCACCGGCTCGCTCGCCACGGCGCGCCACAGCCGGTTCTGCTCGTCGACCACCGGCACATAGGGCACGGCGCCGGCCGGCTGCGGACCGGCGAGCCAGGCGTCGACCGGCACCATCGCGTCGGTCCAGTGGGCGCTCTCGACCAGCGAGAACAGCCCGGCATGGCGCGGATCGCCGGCGATCAGGTCGGCCGCCGTGAAGGCGATCTCGCCGACGATGCGCTGCTGCTTGGTGTCCTCGCAGCGGAACGGATGGACGCTCCAGTCGGCGTCGGGCCGCGGATTGTCGGCGACGTCCCAGCGCTCGGCGAGGCCGGGGCCGGCGGACGGATCGTAGGTGAAGGACGGGAACACCCGCGCCTGCGTCGCCGCGGCGGCGCGCAGATAGGGCGGCACCGGATCGTCGGCCGCGCCGGCACCGGTGTAGACCGAGATCAGCGTCGGTCCCGCATAGGCGAGGCCGCGGGCGATGCGGCCGCCGCAGCGGCCGAGCGCCGCGACCGAGGCCTGCAGCACGAAGACGTCGTCGAGACCGGTCGCCATGGTGGCGAGGCGGGTGCCGGCGAGCGTCGGGCCGCCCGCGTCGACGCCGGGGTCGCCGAGCACGTCGTCGGTGACGACCAGCACGGTCGCCGGCACGCCGGCGGCGAGCAGCTCCAGCACCTCGGCGCGGCGCAGCGCGCCGGCGTCCTCGACGCAGACCAGCATGTCGGGCCCGAGCGCCAGGTCGGCCGCGCCGAGCGACGACTCCTGGAAGGCCGCGAAGAACGGGTCGTGCTCCTCCTCCGAGTAGCGCCCGTCGATCTCCAGCTCGGCGATGGCGATCGCCCTGATCAGCGCGACGAGGTCCGGCCGGCGCGCCCGCCAGGCGGCGAGCGCCCCGGCGCAGTCGGTGACCACCAGGGCGTCGAGCGCCTTCTCCTCGGCGGCGCGGTCGCGGGCGCGCAACGCCGTGATGAGCGGCTGCGCCTCCAGCACGGCGAGCGCCTGCTCGATGCGGCGGCGGCGGCGCTTCGATACCGGCCCGGAGGCCGACACCGAGCCGAGGAGCTGCGACATGGTGCCGAAGTCGAACAGCGACGCGAATCCCGGGCCGACCGCGGCCGACAGCGCGTCGGGCGCCCGGCCCACCTCGGAGCGGGCGAGGTCGGCGGCGAGAATCTCGGTGAGATCGAGGATGATGTTCTCGACCCGCCCGACCAGGCCGGCGAGCTTCTGCTCCTGGACGAGGCGCCAGATGTGGCGGACCAGCCGCAGCGGCGTCGCGGCCGAGCAGTCGAGGAGCTCGCCGTCGACCGTGACGGCGGCGCGTGCCGCGGCGGCGCTCTCGGCGAAGCCGGCCTCGCCCTCGGCGGCGAGCGCGGCGGCCGCCTCGTCCCACACGGCGGAGAGGAGCCCGCCCTGCGCCGACCGCCGGCGGATCTCGCGCTCCAGCCGCAGCACCTGGCGGCGCATGCGCTCGCCGGCGGCGCCGCGCGGCGCCGCCGCCTGCAGGGCCGCGCCGACGAGACCGGAGAGCGTCTGCACCGCCTCGGCCGGCGCCGCGTCGCGCACCAGCACCAGCGGGTAGTCGTGGCGCAGCCGCGTCAGATCCGTGAACGCGGCGAGCAGCGCCGGCCGCAGCCGCCCGACGCTGTCGGCCGGCTTGCCGCCGGCGGCGCTGCGTCCGAGCACGTGGAAGGCGAGCTGGGTCTTGACGTCGGCGTCCATGGGTCTCGTCCCGCCGCGGCGGGCCTCCGGAGGAATCAGGCGGTGCGGCCGGTCTCGTCGGCGTCGGGCCACACCGTGAACTTGTCGAGCTCGGCCTCGAGCCCGCTCTTGACCATCTCGATCGGTCGCGGCTTGCCGGCCTCGCGGACGTCCTCGTAGCAGGGCACGCTCTCGTCCCGGTACAGGATCCCGACCGGCACCGGATCGATGCTGGAGGCGATCTCGCGGGCCCGGTGGATGTCGGACGGGTCGTGCGCCTGGCGGTTCTTGTAGATGCGCTGCAGGCCGGCGCTATAGGCGATGCCGTCCTCGTGCTCGAGCAGCAGCGTCTTCTCCGGATCGCGCAGCCACGGCTCCCACATGGTCGGCAGGAACTCGGGGCAGCGCTGGATGATGCGCACGAAGGAGAAGCCCTTGTGGTGATAGGCCGCCCGGATGACCGCGTAGACGGCCTCCGGAATCCAGTCGACCGCCTGCGCCACGAACGACACGTTGGTGACGCCGAGCGTCACGGTCAGCGGGTTCATCGCGTCGAGATAGGAGCCGTGCGGCGTGGTGTTGCTGCGCAGGCCCTTGGGCGAGGTCGGCGACACCTGCTTCTTGGTGAGGCCGTAGACGTGGTTGTCGTGCAGCACCACGGTCATGTTCATGTTGTAGCGGATCGCGTGCAGCCAGTGCGCCGCGCCGATCGAGCAGCAGTCGCCGTCGCCGGTGTTGACGAAGACGTGCAGGTCCGGCCGCGCCATCTTGACGCCTTCGGCGATCGGCAGGGCGCGGCCGTGGATGCCGTGGAACCCGTAGGTGCGCATGTAGTGCGGGAAGCGGCTGGCGCAGCCGATGCCCGACACGAAGGCGAGCTTCTCGGGCCGCAGGTTCTCGTCGCGGCACAGGCGTTGCACCGCGGCCAGTACGGCGTTGTCGCCGCAGCCCGAGCACCAGCGCGGAATGCCGCTCTGGTAGTCCTCCAGGGGATGATCGTCCTCGACCATCCGGATCAGGCAGTCGTGCATCGGCATCGACATGGCGTTTCTCCCGTCAGGCGAGCCGCGCGCGGATGACGTCGTGGATGGTGGCGGGCTTGATCGGCTGGCCCATCACCTCGCCCCAGCAGTCGATGTCGACCAGGAACCGGCTGCGCAGCATCATGGCGAGCGCCGAGAAGCGGCGGTTGTTCTCGTCGATCAGCCTGTCCTCGGGGCGGTCGCACCAGTTGGCCTCGACGCACAGCACCTTGCCGAAGCGCTGCATGATCTCGCGGATGCCGGGCTGCAGCGGCTGCAGGAAGTGCAGATGCGTGGAGGAGACCTTGAGGCCCTCGGCGCGGGCGCGCGTCACCGCCTCCTCGATGGCGCCGCGGGTCGACCCCCAGCCGACGATCAGGAGGTCGCCCTCGGGATCGCCGAACACCGGCGGGGCCTTCAGGGTCTTCTGCAGGGCGGCGAGCTTGAGGCTGCGGGCCCGGATCGCCTCCTGGTTGATCACCGGATCGTAGGCGACGCGGCTGTCGCGGTCGTGCGCGAGCCCCGTGATGGTGTGCATGCCGTTCGGCTGGCCCGGCACGATGCGGCGGATCAGGCCCGTGTCGGGGTTCCAGTCGTAGGGCTTGGTGCCGAACGGCACCGGGCTCTGGTCGATCGGCGGGGCGAGCCACGCCTCGTCGAACTTCGGCCGCGGGAACGGCTGCTGCGAGGTGGCGAGGTTGGAGTCGGAGAGCACCACCACGACCATGTTGAACGCCTCGGCGATCTTGCGCGCCGTGATCACCGAGTAGAAGCAGTCCTCGATGGTCGAGGCCGCCATCACCACCTTGGGGGCGTCGCCGTGGCTGCCGTAGATGGCGGTGAGGAGGTCGCCCTGCTCGCCCTTGGTCGGCTGGCCGGTCGACGGGCCGCCGCGCTGGACGTTGATCACGACCAGCGGGATCTCGCACATCACGGCCAGCCCGATCGCCTCCTGCTTGAGCGAGTAGCCCGGGCCCGACGTGATGGTGACGGCGCACTTGCCGGCGTAGGAGGCGCCGATCGCGAACGTGCAGGCGGCGATCTCGTCCTCCGCCTGGTGGACGATGCCGCCGACCCGCTCGAACACCTCGCTCAAGTAATGCGACGCCGAGGTCGCCGGCGTGATCGGGTACATGGCGCAGATTTCCATGCCCGAGGCGAGCACGCCGAGCGCCAGCGAGGTGTTGCCGTTGACGACGATCTGCGGCTCGGTCGCCCGCACCGCCGGGATGCGGTACTTGACGTCGAGATTGTCCTCGGCCCAGGCGGCGCCGGCCTCGAGCAGCGCCAGGTTGGCGCGCACCACGGTGTCGGACTTCTTGCGGAAGGTCAGCCGCACCTGCTCGCGCGCCAGCTTGAGGTCGAAGCTGAACAGGCTGCACAGGAGCCCCAGCACGAACATGTTCTTGCCGCGCCGCGGATCCGGCACCACCGGCTTGCACAGCCGCTCGAACGGCACCTCGACGACCAGATAGCCGCGCTCGACCAGCTCCTCGTAGGTCTCCCGGTAGGCGGCGGCGATGCGCGCGTCGCCGTGGGTGCGCCACATGCTCTCCAGGAAGATGGTGCAGCCGGGCTTCAGCTCGCCCGCCCGCACCCGCCCGAGCAGCACCTGCTCGTTGAAGGCGACGACCACGTCGACGCCGTCGCCGCCGTTGGCGATGCGGCTCGCGCCGAGCCGGATGCGGTTGCCGCTGGCGCCGGCGACGCTGCGGGCCGGCGGCTGGATCTCGGCCGGGATGATCTCGACCGTCCACACGCCGTTGCCCATGCGGGCCGCGATGGCGCCGAGCGACTGGCCGCAGCGCTGCGCCCCCTCGCCCGAGTCGCTGATGATCTCGACGACGCACTCGTCGAGCACGGTGACCGCCGTCTTGGCCAGGGATCCGCGGGGCAGCGACGGCTCGACCGTCTCGTCCTCTCGCACCGGCGCCAGGGTCTCGTTCATGACATTCTCGTGTTTCTGGTCCGTCGTGGGGGCCCGGGAGACGGGCCCGCGTCTCACGCGGTCCGCACCCGAACGAAGTTGTGCTCGGCCGGATCGAGGCCGAACAGCGTCGCCTCCGGTTTCGGCGGCTCGCCGTAGACGGCGTCGCTGTCGCGCAGCCCGAGGTATTTCTTCATGCTCAGTGCCGCCGTGCGGCCGGCCCCCATCGCCTTGATCACGGTGGCGGCACCGGTGACGATGTCGCCGCCGGCGTAGACGCCGGCGAGCGAGGTCGCCAGATCGGCGTCGGTGGCGATGTAGCCGCGCTTGTCCAGCTTGATCTTCGAGGTCTGGCCGATGATCGGGTTGGCGTTGGTGCCGATCGCGACCACCACCAGGTCGCAGGCGAACTCGTACTCGCTGCCCTTCACCTCGACGGGCCGGCGGCGGCCGGAGGCGTCGGGCTCGCCGAGCTCCATGCGGACGCAGCGCATGCCGCGCACGCCGCCCTTGCCGTCGTCCAGGATGGCGACCGGCGCGGTGAGCCAGTGGAAGTCGATGCCCTCCTGCTCGGCGTGGTGCACCTCCTCGATGCGGGCCGGCGCCTCGGCGCGGCTGCGGCGGTAGATGCAGTGCACCTCCTCGGCGCCGAGCCGGCGGCACACCCGCATGGCGTCCATGGCGGTGTTGCCGGCGCCGATCACGGCGACGCGGGCGCCGATCGGCAGCGGCGTGTCGAAGCCGCGGTCCTTCGCCTGCATCATGTTGCAGCGGGTGAGCAGCTCGTTGGCCGACAGGACGCCGTTGAGGTTGTCGCCCGGGATGCCCATGAAGCTCGGATAGCCGGCACCGGTGCCGATGAACACGGCGTGGAAGCCGAGCTCGTCGATCATCTGCTCGATCGTGAACAGGCGGCCGACCAGGGTGTTGCAGACGAACTTGACGCCGAGCTTCTCGAGATTGCGGATCTCGGCGTCGACCACGCTGTTGGGCAGGCGGAAGTCCGGGATGCCGTAGCGCAGCACGCCGCCCGGGACGTGGAAGGCCTCGTAGACGGTGACGTCGCAGCCCGCCTTCGCCATGTCGGCCGCGCACGCCATGCCGGCCGGCCCCGAGCCGACGATGCCGATCTTGAACCCGTTCGGCTCGATGTAGGGGATGCTGCTCCAGCCCTCGGCGATCGCGGTGTCGCCGACATAGCGCTCCAGCCGCCCGATGGCGACCGGCGCGAGCTGATTGCCGACCACGCAGCTTCCCTCGCACTGGTTCTCCTGCGGGCAGACGCGGCCGCAGACGGCGGGCAGCAGGTTGGTCTGGGTGATGACGTCGTAGGCGCCGCGCAGGTCGTTCGCCGCGATCTTCGCGATGAAGCCCTTGATGTCGACGCCGACCGGGCAGCCGGGCGTGCACACCGGCCGCGGGCACTCGATGCAGCGGCTCGCCTCGAGCTGCGCCTGCTCGGGCGTGAAGCGCAGCGTCACCTCGTCGAAGTTGCGGATGCGCGCCTGCGGATCCTGCTCGCCCACCGGCGCCCGCTCGCGCGGGATCGTCCGGATCGTCTTTCTCTTGGCCATCGCTTCCCCGCACTCTCGCAGGCGTTCGCGTCCGTCCCGTCCGTCACCCGCCGGCCTTGCGGCCGATCCGGCAACTCTCCTCGAACTTCTCCGCGGCCGCCTTCTCGACGGCCGCGAAGCGTTTGAGGCGGACCATGAGATCGTCGAAGTCGACCTGGTGCGCGTCGAAGTCGGGACCGTCGACGCAGGCGAACTTGATGCCCTCGCCGATCTTGACCCGGCAGCCGCCGCACATCCCGGTGCCGTCGACCATGATGGGATTGAGGCTGACCACCGTCCTGATGCCGTGCGGCCGCGTCGTCTCGGCGCAGGCCTTCATCATGACGGGGGGGCCGATCGCCACGACCTCCTCGATGTCGGGATGGGCCGCGATCGCCTGCCGCAGGCCCTCGGTCACGTTGCCCTTGATGCCGGCCGAGCCGTCGTCGGTGCAGACGATCACCTCGTCGCAGCAGGCGCGGAACTTGTCCTCCCAGAAGACCAGGTCCTTGTTGCGGAAGCCGACCACCGCCGTCACCTTGGCGCCCGTCTCCTTGTAGGCGCGGGCCTGCGGATAGATCGGCGCGACGCCGAGGCCGCCGCCGACGCACACCACGCGGCGCTGGCCGCCGATGTGGCTCGGCTCGCCCATCGGCCCGGCGAGCGCGTAGAGGCGGGTGCCGACCTTGCAGACCTGCTGCATCTCGCGGGTCGTCTTGCCCACCGCCTGGATGACCAGCGTGATGGTGCCGCGCGCGCGGTCGAAGTCGGCGATGGTGAGCGGGATCCGCTCGCCGTGATCGTTCAGCATCACGATCACGAACTGGCCGGCGCGCGCGGCCTTCGCCATCAGCGGATGGCGCACCTCGAGCAGATAGGTGACGTCGGAAAAGTCCTGGCGCGCGACGATCTCGAAGCCGCTCGCATCCATTTGGCTCGACATGGCACGTCGCCTGCGAGGATTGAACGAAAGCACCCTGCCCGGCGAAGGACCAGGACGTCGAGCGCTTCCCCTCGGGTTTCTTCTCGGAACGTGACATGAACGCTCCATGTCGCCGTCACATTGACCTCGCTCAAACGACGGTCCGCCGTTTCGCAAAGCGCACCGGCCGAGGGGCGCGAGGCGGGTTTTCGCGGGTCCCCGCGACCGCCGGGTTCGCCTACGCCGACAGGCCTTCCCGCTGGTCCGGAGGTAGCGCGGTCCGGGAAAGCGCGGATGAAGCTGCCGCTGCCGCACAGGGCCGGCATTCGTGCGGCGTATGGCAAACGAAGGATTGAAATCGGCACCCCGGCACCAAACCTCTGGGCGAGCAGCCGGGCCGTCCGCCTCGTCGGCCGCGCGCCGCACCGAATCGCGTCGCGGCCGGTCGGCCGGCGTCGGGCGCCGCCCGCGTCCGCCGGGAGGGTCGCCGTGCCCTATGCGAGCAACACGGACCTGCCGCCGTCGGTGCGGGCGCACCTGCCGGCGCACGCCCAGGACATCTTCCGGGCCGCCTTCAACGCCGCGTTCGCGGCCCATGCCGACGACCCGGACCGCGAGGCGATCGCCTTCCGGATCGCCTGGAGCGCCGTCAAGCGGGCCTATGTGAAGCAGGGAGAGTCCTGGGTGCCACGCGGGGAGGCGTGGTGAGACACCCGCCCCCGGTGATCGGGCCGGCGTACCGGGCTGCGGCGGAGCCGCGCGCCCGGGACCGACCCGTCTCGCCCGACCGGCCGGCTCAGTGGCTGCGTTCGGCGACGAACCGTGCCGCGGCGCGCAGAATGTCGGCCTTCGGTCCGAACGGGGCGACCGCCGCCTCGGCCTCGGCGACGAGGTCGGCCAGCGCCCTACGGGCGCCGTCGACGCCCATGATCCGCACCAGGGTCGCCTTGTGCAGGCCGGCGTCCTTGCCGGTCGCCTTGCCGACCGTGGCGGCGTCGCCGACCGCGTCGAGCAGGTCGTCGGCCACCTGGAAGGCCTTGCCGACCGCGGTGCCGTAGCGATCGAGCGCCGCCTGGGCGTCCTTGTCGGCGCCGGCGACGATCGCCCCGCCGACGCAGGAGAAGCGCAGCAGCGCCCCGGTCTTCATCGATTCCATCGTCTCGGTGGCGGCGCGGTCGAGCGGCTGCGGCACGTTGCCGTTGAACCGCCCCTCGGCCGCGAGATCGAGCATCTGGCCGCCGACCATGCCGCCGAGCCCTGAGGCGCGGGCGAGCGCCAGCACGAGATCGATGCGCACCGCCGCGTCCGGATGGGTCTCGGGCCGGCCCAGCACGTCGAAGGCGAGGGTGAGCAGGGCGTCGCCGGCCAGGATGGCGGTGGCGTCGTCGAACGCCTTGTGGGTGGTCGGCCGGCCGCGGCGGAGATCGTCGTTGTCCATCGCGGGCAGGTCGTCGTGCACCAGCGAGTAGCAGTGGACGAACTCGACCGCGGCGCCGACCATCAGGGCGCGGGCACGGTCTCCGCCGAACAGGGCGGCCGCCTCGACGGCGAGGAACGGACGGAAGCGCTTGCCGCCGCCGAGGCTGGCGTAGCGCATCGCCTCCAGAAGACGGCCCGGACGGGCCCGCTCCCCGGCCACCGGTGCGGCGCCGAGCAGGCGATCGAGCAGGGACTCCGTGTCGGCGGCGACGGCGTCCAGCCGCTCGGGAAATCCGGCGTCGCCCGCGGCGACGTCGGCGTGCTTGGTGTTGCCCAACAAGTCGGCTCTCCCCGGATACCCGTCCGTCGGGGCCCCGGCCACCCGCGCCCGCATGGCGCAGGGTCGGGCCGTCCGATGACGGGAACTGTCGCTCCTGGCTTAATCATCGCGGCCCGCGAGGGCAACCGGCTTGCCGGCCGGGACGGCGCCGCGGCAAGGGGTGTCGGCAGCCGGCCGCCCGGTTCGCACCGACCCCGGACAGGCCGGCCCCCGATGCCGCCGCCGGAGCCGAAAAGCAAGACGAAACAAGCCTCCGGCCCGCCCGGCGCGTTGACTCCCACGCCCCTGCATGCTTTGAACTTTGGACGCCTTGCAGCACTCGAACATTGCGCTGTCGTCCGCGCGCGCTGCCCCCAGGGGATCCGGCCCGCTCCATGGCCAGTCGCTGGTCCACGCGCGGGCATCGATTCACGAGAGAAGGCCTGCCGGTCGCGCCATGATCGCCGTTTCCGCCCCCGTGTTCCATTCCGCGCGCCCCCGGCCCGACCGGGCCGCCGCCGCGCCTCGCAGCGGGATCGCATCGTGACCGTCTCGGCCGCCGAACTGCGATCCGGCAAGGGATCGCACGACGAGAACTTCCCCGTGGCGTCGTGGATCGTGCATCCGCGCCACCGTCCGGCGATCCTCGCCTTCTACGAGTTCGTGCGGGTCGCCGACGATATCGCCGACCACCCGGGTCTGCCCGAGGCCGACAAGCTCGCCTATCTGGACCGGCTGGAGGGCAGCCTGCTCGGCCGCGGCGCGAGCGAGCCGGAGGGCGTCGCGCTGAAGATCGCGCTCGCCGACCGGGCGCTGTCGCCGCACCACGCCCGCGACCTCCTCACCGCGTTCCGGCTCGACGTCACCAAGCGGCGCTACACCGACTTCGACGACCTGATCGACTACTGCAGCGTCTCGGCCATGCCGGTCGGCCGCTTCGTGCTCGACGTGCACGGCGAGCGCGGCTCGACCTGGGACGCCAACGACCGGCTGTGCGCCGCCCTGCAGATCATCAATCACCTGCAGGACTGCGCCAAGGATTTCCGCTCGCTCGACCGCGTCTACATCCCGCTCGACACCTTCGCGGCGCACGGCGCCGCCGTCGAGGATCTCGGCGCCGCGCAGGCGAGCCCGGCCCTGAAGGCCTGCATCGCCGACCTCGCGACCCGCACCGAAGGCCTGCTCGGCGAGAGCCGGGTGTTCTCCTCGCTGATCCGCGACCGCCGCCTCGCCCTCGAGGTCGCCGTCATCCAGACGCTCGCCGAGCGGCTGACCGGGATGCTGAAGGTGCGCGATCCGCTGTCGGAGCGCGTCCATCTCGGCAAGCCCGAGGTCGCCGCCTTCGGCCTCGTCGGCATCGTCCGGGGCCTGCTCGGACGCCTCCGCCGCCCGTCCGCCGCGGCGGCCGCACCGGCTCCGCCGGCGGCCGATCCCGCCAACCAGCGACGTCGGTCATGACCCAGCTCGCCGTCACCACCGAGGAGCCCGAGCCGCTGGCGTCGCGCCGCGCCGCCGGCAGCTCGTTCTACTTCGCCATGCGCATGCTGCCGCGGGCCCGCCGCGACGCCATGTTCGAGATCTACTCGTTCTGCCGCGACGTCGACGACATCGCCGACTCCGAGGCGCCGCGGGCCGAGCGCATCGCCGGCCTCGGGCGCTGGCGGCGCGAGCTCGACGAGATCTATGCCGGCCGGGTGTCGCCCGAGCATCGCGGCCTCGCCCGGGCGATCGCCGAGTTCGGCCTGCGCAGGGAGGACTTCATCGCCATCATCGAGGGCATGGAGATGGACGCCGCGGCGGACATCCGGGCCCCCGACCTCGCCACCTTCGACCTCTACTGCGACCGTGTCGCCAGCGCCGTCGGCCGCCTGTCGGTCAAGGCCTTCGGCATGGGCGAGCCGGACGGCGAGCGCCTCGCCCACCATCTCGGCCGCGCCCTGCAGATCGTCAACATCCTGCGCGACATCGACGAGGACGCCGAGAACGGCCGCCTCTACCTGCCGCGCGAGCTCCTGGACGAGGCCGGGATCGCGACCACCGAGCCGGCGGCGGTCGCCGCCCATCCGGGCGTCGCGACGGTCGGCCACGCCCTGATCGAGCGCGCGCGAAAGCACTTCGAGGCGGCCGACGAGGTGATGGACCGGTCGCCGCGCTGGATGGTCCGGGCGCCGCGCATCATGGGCAAGGTCTACCGCACCATCCTGGACGACCTCGCGGTGCGCGGCTTCGACCCGCCGCGCGAGCCCGTGAAGGTCAACAAGCTGTCGCTGCTGATGATCGTGCTGCAGTACGGGTTCGTCTGATGGCCGGTGCCGTCCACATCATCGGGGCCGGCCTCGCCGGCCTCGCGGCGGCGGTGCGGCTGTCGGGGAGCGGCCGCCGCATCGTCGTGCACGAGGGCGCCAAGCACCCGGGCGGGCGCTGCCGCTCGTATCACGACCACGCCACCGGCCTGTTCATCGACAACGGCAACCACCTGCTCCTCTCGGCCAACACGGCGGCCCTCGCCTATGCGGCGGCGATCGGCACGGCCGACCGGCTGACCGGCCCGGACCAGGCGGTGTTCGACTTCCACGACCTGCGCACCCGGACGAAGTGGCGGCTGCACATCAACGACGGCCGCTTCCCGTGGTGGATCTTCGATTCCGGCCGGCGCGTGCCCGACACCTCGTGGCGCGACTACGTGGCGCTGGCGAAGCTGCTGGTCACCGGCGAGCGGCCGCTCGGCGAGGTGATCCCCTGCAAGGGCGCGCTGCACGAGCGGCTGATCGAGCCGCTGATGGTGGCGGCCCTCAACGTCGCGCCGGCCGAGGCGTCGGCGGCGCTCGCCCGCAACATCGTGCGCGAGACGCTGGCGCTCGGCGGCGCCGCCTGCCGGCCGCGCATCGCCCGCGACGGGCTCGGCACCGTGTTCGTCGAGCCGGCGGTCGAGTTCCTGCGGGCGCACGGCGCCGAGGTGCTGATGACCCACGAGCTGCGCGCCCTCGTCCTCGACGGCGACCGGGTGCGCGCGCTCGACTTCGGGGACGAGCGCGTCGATCTCGGCCCCGACGACGGCGTGATCCTGGCGGTGCCGCCCTGGGCCGCGACCGCGCTGGTACCGGGCCTCGAAGGACCGACCGCGTTCCGCCCGATCCTCAACACGCATTTCCGCACCGTCGCGCCGCCCGGCACGCCGCCGCTCGTCGGCGTCGTCGGCGGCACGGCCGAGTGGATCTTCGTCTTCCCGGACCGCGTCTCGGTGACGACCTCCAACGCCGACCGCTTCATGAAGGAGCCGCGCGAAACGCTCGCCGAGACCATCTGGCACGAAGTCTGCTCCGTGATCGGCCTCACGGACAATCTGCCGGCCTGGCAGATTGTACGCGAGCGCCGCGCCACCTTCGCGGCGACACCCGAGCAGAACGCGCGCCGCCCGGGCCCGACGACCGCGTGGACGAATCTCCTGCTCGCCGGCGACTGGACCGACACCGGTCTGCCGTCGACCATCGAGGGGGCCATACGATCCGGGAACGCCGCTGCCGCCTTGATCTGATCCGACGATCCGACCGAAGACGAGAGCAGTCCGATGCGAGACGTGACGACCCTGGCCGACGCCACCCCGGTCGCCGGCGCGACCCTGACGGCGGCACTGGAAACCCACATCCGGAAGGCGACCGACGCGCTCCTGTCGTATCAGCAGGGCGACGGCCACTGGGTGTTCGAGCTGGAGGCCGACGCCACCATCCCGTCCGAATACGTGCTGCTCGTCCACCATCTCGGCGAGACGCCGGACCTCGATCTCGAGCGCAGGATCGGCGCCTATCTGCGCCGCATCCAGGGCGCGCACGGCGGCTGGCCGCTGTTCCAGGCCGGCGACTTCGACATCTCGGCGAGCGTGAAGGCCTATTTCGCGCTGAAGATGATCGGCGACGATCCCGACGCCGAGCACATGCGCCGCGCCCGCGAGGCGATCCTGGCGCACGGCGGCGCCTCGAAGGTCAACGTCTTCACCCGCATCCAGCTCGCCCTCTACGGCGTCGTGTCGTGGAAGGCCGTGCCGGTGATGCCGCCCGAGATCATCTTCCTGCCGCGCTGGTCGCCCTTTACCATCTGGAAGGTCTCCTACTGGGCGCGCACCACCATCGTGCCGCTGCTGGTGCTGCAGACCCTCAAGCCGAGGGCGCGCAACCCCCGCGGCGTGACCATCGACGAGCTGTTCCTGGAGCCGCCCGCGACGGTCGGCCCGCCCAAGAAGGCGCCGCACCAGAGCTGGGCCTGGTTCCTGCTGTTCCGCGGCATCGACAGCGTGCTGCGCGTGATCGACCCGCTGATGCCGCGCGGCCCGCGCAAGCGCGCCCTCGAGGCGGCCGTCGCCTTCGTGCGCGAGCGGCTGAACGGCGAGGACGGGCTCGGCGCCATCTACCCGCCGATGGCCAACTCGGTGATGATGTTCGACGTGCTCGGCTTCCCGCCCGAGTATCCGGAGCGCGCCACCGCCCGCCGCTCGATCGAGAAGCTGCTGGTGGTCGGCGACGAGGAGGCCTACTGCCAGCCCTGCGTCTCGCCCGTGTGGGACACGGCGCTGACCTGCCACGCGCTGCTCGAGGCGGGCGGCGACACGGCGGTCGACAAGGCCCGCGCGGGGCTCGACTGGCTGAAGCCGCTTCAGGTGCTGGACCTCGCCGGCGACTGGGCGCATGCGCGGCCGGGCGTGCGGCCGGGCGGCTGGGCCTTCCAGTACGCCAACGCCCACTATCCGGATCTGGACGACACCGCCGTGGTGGTGATGGCGATGGACCGGGCCCGCAACGCGGCCGGCGGCGACGCCCGCTACGACCGGGCGATCGAGCGGGCGCGCGAATGGGTGCTCGGCCTGCAGAGCCGCAACGGCGGCTGGGCCGCCTTCGACGCCGACAACACCCACTCGTATCTCAACAACATCCCGTTCTCCGACCACGGCGCCCTGCTCGATCCGCCGACCGAGGACGTCGCGGCGCGCTGCGTGTCGATGCTGGCGCAGCTCGGCGAGACGCCGGAGACCAGCCCGGCGATGGCGCGCGGCCTCGCCTATCTGCGCGAGACCCAGCTGCCGGACGGCAGCTGGTACGGCCGCTGGGGCCTCAACTACGTTTACGGCACCTGGTCGGTGCTGTGCGGCCTAAACGCCGCCGGCCTCGGCCGCGACGACCCGGCGGTGCGCAAGGCGGCCGACTGGCTGATCCGCATCCAGAACGTCGACGGCGGCTGGGGCGAGGACGGCACGAGCTACAAGCTCGACTACAAGGGGTACGAGCCGGCGCCCAGCACCGCGTCACAGACCGCCTGGGCGCTGCTCGCCCTGATGGCGGCCGGCGAGGTCGACCATCCGGCCGTCGAGCGCGGCGTGGCGTATCTGGCCCGCACCCAGAACGCCGAGGGCCTGTGGGACGAGGCCCGCTACACGGCGACCGGGTTCCCGCGGGTGTTCTACCTGCGCTACCACGGCTACCGGAAATTCTTCCCGCTGTGGGCGATGGCGCGCTACCGCAACCTCAAGCGCGCCAACGACCGCCGGGTGGCGTTCGGGATGTAGGAGAGGGACTCGGTCGGCCCCGTGACGGGCCGACCCCTCTCCCGCGAGGGGAGAGGGTCAAGACGAAGCCGGCCTCGCAATTCGAGGCCGCCCGCGTCACTCGGCCGCGGTGAGGTGCTGCTTCGGCGTCTCGGCGGCGTGGATCTCGGCGATCTTGTTCTCGACGTGGCGCGAGAAGACGAACTCGGCCGGCCGCTGGTTCTCGAGCGAGATCTCGGGAGCCATCTCGCCCTCGGTCCTGACCCCGAACAGCGCGACCTTGAGGGCCGCCAAGGGCATCTTCATCGTCGCGTCGGCGGCGGTCGGCTCGTAGCCGCAATGTGCCATGCAGTCGGCGCACTTCTCGTAGCGGCCGGTGCCGTAGGAGTCCCAGTCGGTGGTCTCCATCAGCTCCTTGAAGGTCTTGGCGTAGCCTTCGCCGATCAGGTAGCAGGGCTTCTGCCAGCCGAAGATGTTGCGGGTCGCCATGCCCCACGGCGAGCAGCGGAACTCCTGATTGCCGGCCAGGAAGTCGAGGAACAGGCCGGAATGCATGAACTGCCACTTCTTCCCCTTGCCGAGGGCGAAGACCTTGCGGAACAGCTCCTTGGTGCGCTTGCGGGCGAGGAAGTGCTGCTGGTCGGGAGCGCGCTCGTAGGCGTAGCCGGGCGAGATCGAGACGCCGACGCCGAGCTCCTCGGTGAAGTCCATGAAGGCGGCGATGTCCTCGGCCGGCATGCCCTCGAAGATCGTCGCGTTGACGTTGACGGCGAAGCCCTTGGCCTTGGCGGCCTTGATGGCCGAGACGGCGCGGTCGAAGGTGCCCTTCTGGCAGACCGAGCGGTCGTGGTGCTCCTTCAGGCCGTCCAGATGGACCGAGAAGAACAGGTAGGGCGACGGCTCGAACAGGTGCAGCTTCTTCTCGAGCAGCAGCGCGTTGGTGCACAGCGACACGAACTTCTTGCGCGCCACGATGCCCTTGACGATCTCGCCGATCTCCTTGTGGATCAGCGGCTCGCCGCCCGGGATGGCGACCATCGGGGCGCCGCACTCGTCGACGGCCCGGAGGCACTCCTCCACCGACATGCGCTGGTTCAGGATCGTCTCGGGGTAGTCGATCTTGCCGCACCCGGCGCAGGCCAGATTGCAGCGGAACAGCGGCTCGAGCATCAGAACCAGCGGATAGCGTTTCCGGCCGAGCAGCTTCTGCTTGAGCACATACGCGCCAATACGCATTTCCTTGAAGAACGGTATTGCCATTGTTCCTGCTTCCCGAACTCGCATGCGGACCCGCCGGCGCGCCTTCGGCGGCGCGACAGAACTGTTTGTGTTAGTCGGAAGATGCCGGCGGTTCAAGCGCACCCGCGAACGATGAACGCCTGTTCAGCCGCCCGGGATCGATCCCGAGATCAATTCCAGGATATCGGCAACCGGGCCACGCCGCGCTTGTTTCATGGTTCCGTCGCCGGATTCGGCCCGCCGTCGACCTCCGTCGACCGCAGGTCGGCGCCCGAGCCCGGCGACAGACGCCCCGTTTACCTTGCAAGATCTTGATAATCCGTGAGTTGAACCGGTGCCGCCGGCATCGCGTTGACCAGCCGGGGCGGTTCCGTCGGGACCGCCTCGGCCCCGGCGGCGCGTTTCAGGCCTGCCGTCGACGGGGTTGCCACCTCAATTCCGGCCCTATTATGAAGGACACGCTCTGTCGGCCCCGCGGGGGCCGCGTTTTTTTCGTCGTCGGTGCGGTGACGCGGCAAGCGCCATATCGGGTTCGCCCTTCGAGGGCTCACCCCCGTCGAGCTCGCCCCTCCGGGCTCGCTCGGCTCACGACAGGCATCCGCCCAAGGCACGCGACAGGCCCCTCTGACCCCCACCGACCGAACCCATGCTCGTCTCGACGATCGTCCGCACCGTACGGTTCTGCATCCGGCACCCGAAGGCCGTCGTCGCGCTCTATCTGGTGCTGGCGGTCGCGGCCGGCGTCTACGCGGCGCGCAACTTCGCCATCGACACCGACGTCAACAAGCTGATCTCGCCGGCGCTCGACTGGCGACAGCGCGAGATCGCCTTCGAGAAGTCCTTCCCGGGCCGCTTCGACACCATCCTGGTGGTGGTCGACGCGCCGACCCCGGAGCTCGCCGCGCGGGCCACCTCGACGCTCGCGGCGCGGCTCAAGCAGAACACCGTCGCGTTCCGCGGCGTCGAGGAGCCGGGCGGCGGCCCGTTCTTCTCCCGCAACGGCCTGCTGTTCCAGTCGGTCGAGGAGCTCGAGGCCACCGCCAAGGGCCTGTCCCAGGCCGGTCCGCTGGTGCGCACGCTGGGCGGTGACCCCAATCTGCGCGGCCTCGTCCAGGGCCTGTCGCTGGTGCTCTCCGGCGTGCGCGGCAACATGGTGCAACTCGACGCCGCCGCACCGGCCTTCGACCGCGCCGCCGAGACGATCGAGGACGCCCTGGCGGGCCGGCCGGCGAGCTTCTCCTGGCAGGCGCTGATGACCGGCAAGGAGCCGGCGCCGGAGGATCTGCGCCGCTTCGTCGAGGTGCGGCCGGTGCTCGACTACACGGCCCTGGAGCCGGGGGCGGCGGCCTCCGCGGCGATCCGCGAGGCCGCCCGCGAGCTCGATCTCGCCGGGCAGTACCAGGCGCGGGTCAGGCTCACCGGGCCGATCGCCATGGCGGACGAGGAATTCTCCACCATGCAGACCGGCGCCGTGCGCGACATGGTCCTCACCATCGTGGTGGTGCTCGGCATCCTGTGGCTTGCGCTGCGCTCGGCCAAGCTGATCTTCGCCGTCTACGCCAACATGTTCGTCGGCCTGTCGATGACGGCGGCGATCGGCCTCCTGCTGGTCGACGCCCTCAACCCGATCTCGGTCGCCTTCGCGGTGCTGTTCATCGGCCTCGGCGTCGATTTCGGCATCCAGTTCGCGGTGCGCTACCGCACCGAGCGGCACGAGATCGACGACCTCAAGACCGCGCTGGTCGCCACGGCGCGCCGCATCGGCGCCCCGCTGACGCTCGCCGCCAGCGCCGTCGCGGCCGCCTTCCTGTCGTTCACGCCGACCGACTATTCGGGCATCTCCGAGCTCGGCAAGATCGCCGGCATCGGCATGCTGATCGCCCTGATCACCAGCGTCACGCTGCTGCCGGCGCTGCTCAAGGTGCTCAACCCGCCCGGCGAGCCGGACGAGATCGGCTACCGCCAGCTCGCCCCGGTCGACCGCTTCCTGGAGCGGCACCGCATCGCCGTGGTCGGCGGCACCGCGCTGGTCGCCCTCCTCGGCGCGCCGCTCCTCTACTTCCTCACCTTCGACTTCAACCCGATCAACCTGCGCAACAAGAACGTCGAGTCGGTCGCGACCCTCCTGGACCTGCGGGCCGATCCGAACATCGGCGCCAACGCCATCGACGTCCTGGCGCCGAACGCCGCCGAAGCCGCCGCCGCCGCCGAGAAGCTGCGGTCGCTGCCGGAGGTCGCCCGGGTGATGACGCTCACCAGCTTCGTGCCGTCCGATCAGGAGCAGAAGCTCGCCATCGTCGAGGGCCTGAAGAAGGTGCTGGGCCCCGCCCTCAGCCCGCGCATGATGCCGACGCCGAGCGACGCCGACAACGTGGCGGCGCTGCGCCGCGGCCAGGACCTGCTGACCCAGATCCAGGTCGACCGGCCCGGTCCGGGCGCCGAGGCCTCGGCGCGGCTCGCCGCCGCGCTCGGCCGCCTCGCCGAGGCGGGCCAGGCCACCCGGCAGGCCGTGGAGGCCGCCTTCATCGTTCCGCTGAAGACCGTGTTCGACCAGTGGCGCGATCTCCTGGAGGCGCAGCCGATCAG
Source organism: Rhodoplanes tepidamans (assembly GCF_030813915.1). Taxonomy (GTDB): domain Bacteria; phylum Pseudomonadota; class Alphaproteobacteria; order Rhizobiales; family Xanthobacteraceae; genus Rhodoplanes; species Rhodoplanes tepidamans. The sequence goes on along the minus strand of NZ_JAUSUJ010000017.1, from coordinate 62,410 downwards.
CCTGGAGACGCTGCCGGCCGATCTCGTCAGGGACTGGAAGACGCCCGACGGCCGCATCCGGGTCGAGGCGACCCCGAAAGGCGATCCCAACGACACCGAGGTGCTGCGCAGCTTCGCCGAGGCGATGCTGACCGCCTTCCCGACCGCGACCGGCGCACCGATCTCGATCCTGAAGTCGGGCGAGACGGTGGTGTCGGCCTTCATCCACGCCGGCATCTACGCCCTCGTCTCGATCATGCTGCTCCTGTGGATCGTGCTGCGGCGCTTCGGCGACGTGCTGCTGACCCTGGTGCCGCTGCTGCTCGCCGGCGTGCTGACGCTGGAGTTCTGCGTCATCATCGGCATGCCGATGAACTTCGCCAACATCATCGCGCTGCCGCTGCTGCTCGGCGTCGGCGTCGCCTTCAAGATCTACTACATCATGGCCTGGCGGGCCGGACAGACCGGGCTCCTGCAGTCGAGCCTCACCCGCGCCGTGATCTGGAGCGCGCTGACCACCGCGACGGCCTTCGGCTCGCTGTGGATGTCGAGCCATCCGGGCACGTCGAGCATGGGCGAGCTGCTGGCGCTGTCGCTGGTCACCACGATGTGCTTCGCGGTGCTGTTCCAGCCGGCCCTGATGGGCCCGCCGCGGGTGATCGAGAAGGAAGAGCCGAGCGCCCCGGAGCCCGACGAGACGCCGGCCCGCAAGGACCACCCGGTCTCGGCGGCGGAGTGACCTGCCCGCTGGGAGAGAGGGTTCGGCGCCGGACCGATCCGCCGGAGAACGGATGACGCACAAAAAATGCCCGCCGCACGGCGGGCATTTTTCGTCGGCGAATGGTCGACGATCGGCGAGGCGCTCGGTTCGTCGCCTCAGCGCGGAACCGGGCGGCTGCCGCCGGCAGGCGGGCGCGAGGCCGGCGCGGCGGGCTGCTCGGCGACGACCGGCAGGCCGGTCGCCTCGGCGACCGCCGTGCAGACGTCCTTCACGGTCTCGAAGGTCTTCGCTACGCCGTCCGCCGGCGCGGCCGCAGCCTGGCCCGTGGTGCCACGGGCCGGCGGCTTGGCGGTCGCCGGCCTGGCCGAGGCCGACGGCTTCTGGGCCGGCAGCGCGGCGGCCGTGCGGGTCCAGGTCTGGCCACCGCACAGGAAGCCGAGCACGCAGCCCTGCAGCTCGAGCTGGTCGGGGCTCGCGAGCTTGATGTTGGCCGTGTAGGTCTTGCCGTTCTGGGCGTTGTAGATCTCGCCGTCCCAGCGGTTGGGGGCCGCCTGCTGCATGCCGAGCAGCAGCGGCATGCCGAGCGTCGGACGGGTCCGCTTGGCCGGATCCGGATTGTACTGGTCGATGCCGCCCGGCACCTTCTCCCACGAGACGACGCCCCAGAGCTCGCTCCCGCAGGTCTCGATCCGGACCTTGGCGACCCCGTCGGCCACCATCCATTCGCCGTTCGGTTCGGCCGCCAGGGCGGGGGCCGCGCCGAGCAGAAGCCCGGCGAGAACCAGCCATCCGCTGCGGCCTGCACGCGTGGTGTCGATCATGGGTCGGCTCCAAACGGTGTTCGTGTGATCGTCGGTCCCCCGGGTCTTGAACACGTCAAAATCGTCGAAACCTTGGCGCCACGGCCGCTTTCGGCGCTGACCGCAGCCCGTTCCGGCAGCATCCGGGACGATCAGCCGGCGAAGCCGCCGGCGTCCAGGAAGGCCTGCTCCTCCGGCGTGGTCGTCCGGCCCAGCATGGGGTTGCGATGGGGGAACCGGCCGAACCGGCGGATGATGTCGGCATGCACCTCGGCGTGATGGACCCCCTCGGGATCGTCCGCGTCCCGGCAGAGCGCGATGCAGCGCTCCTGATCGGCGAGGTCCTCGGAGTGCATGTACGGCAGGTAGAAGAAGCGACGGACCGGGTTGGCGAAGGCGCGATCGAAGCCGCGGTCGATCGCCCGGATCGCGATGGCGAGCGCCGGTGCGTCCGTCGCGAACGCCTCGGCCGAGCCGCGGAACATGTTGCGGGGGAACTGGTCGAGCAGCAGCAGGAGCGCCAGCGCCCCCTCGGGCGTCTCCTCCCAGGCGGCGAGGCGGCCGGCCGCGGCCGCCGCATGGGCCGCACCGAAGCGCTGCCGGATCTCCTCGTCGAGCGACAGATCCTTGACGAACCAGCGCGCCGGCCCGAGCCCGACCCACCAGGCGACGACGTCGGCCGGAGCCGGCAGGTCGGTGGTGCCGGTCGGTGCGGGTGGGCTCATGCGTGCCTCATCGGTCGATGCCGCCGAACGGCACCAGGGGATTGTCGATCAGGGCCGTGCGGTCCGGCCGGTCCGGTCCGACCGCCGACAGGAAGGCGGCGAACAGCTCGCGGATGCGCGCCTCGGCGATGTCGCGGACGATCAGCACCAGGCGGGTGCGATGGTCGTCGTCCGGCCAGGCGGGAAGCTGCACGGGCGGATGGAAGACGTGCTGCACGCCGTGGATGACCATCGGGGCGTCCGGCTGCTCGGCGAGCTTCACGATCCCCTTCAGCCGCAGGAGCTCGGGCCCGTGCACGGAGCGCAGGAGCTCCAGGAACATGTCGAAGGCGGAGGCCGGCACCGCCTCGTCGGTCGACAGCGTGAAGGCGCGGATGTGGTCGTCGTGGCGGTTGGGATCGTGACCGTGATGGTGCCCGTCATGGCCATGATCGTGGCCGTGACCATGGCCGTCGTGATCATGACCCTCGTGATCATGGCCGTGGTGGTGATGCGCGTGGCCGTGCGCGTCCGCCGGGGCATAGGCCTCGGCGGCGAGCCAGCGGCGCACGTCGGCCGTCTTGGTGGCGGGATCGTAGAGACCGCAGCCGAACAGCCGGGCCGGCACCGCCTCGTCCACCGGAAGGCACGGGGCCGCCGGATTGAGGGCGGTCAGGCGGTCGACGAGACGCGCGTAGGCGGCGTGCCGCTCCGGCGTGTCGAGGAGATCCGTCTTGGTGACCACCAGCCGGTCGGCCATGGCGGCCTGCTTCACCGCCTCCGGATGGGCGTCGAGCGTCGCGGCGCCGTTGACGGCGTCCACCACGGTGATCACCCCGTCGAGGCGGAACCGCATCACCAGATACGGGTGCACCATGATGGTGTGCAGGATCGGCGCCGGATCGGCGAGCCCGGTGGTCTCGATGACGACGCGGCCGAACGCGACGCGGCCGTTGTCGCGGTCGCGCAGCAGGCTCTCCAGCGAGGTGACGAGGTCGCCCCTCACGGTGCAGCACAGGCAGCCGGTGGACAGCATCACGACGCCGTCGCGCACCGGCCGGACCAGCAGATGGTCGAGGCCGATCTCGCCGAACTCGTTGATCAGCATCGCCGTGTCGGCGAGCGCCGGATCCCGCACCAGGCGGTTGAGCAGCGTGGTCTTGCCGGCACCGAGGAAGCCGGTGAGCACGGAGAGCGGGAGCGGGGCGACGGGGCCCCGCGCCCGCACGTCGAACGGTTCGGTCATTGGGTCCGGGTGGGCGACGGCTTTTCGGTCGCGACGGTGGGCTTGGCGCCCGGCGCCGCCGGCTTGGCGGCCGCCGCGGCGGCGGGGTTCGGCCTGGCGGCGGCCGAGGTCGGCGCCGCGGTCGCCGGCTTGGGCCTGGCGGCGGTCGCCGCCGCGGGGGCGGTCGCGACCGTCGGCTTCGGCGCTGCCGGGGGCTTCGCCGCGGCCGGCTTGGTCGCGGCCGGCTTGACGGCGGGCTTGGCGGCGGCGGGCTTGGCGGCCGTCGGCTTGGCGGCCGGAACCGGCACGGCTCCGGCGGTCGGTCCTCTGGTCGGCAGCGCGACGAGCCCCTTCGGCGCCGGCTTCGCCCCGGCCGGCCGGGTGCCGGTGGAGACCGCGGCCGCGGCGGCGGGCGGCTTGCCGGGCGGCACGATGCGGGCCGGGCCGGTCGAGGCGAGCGCCGTGCCGGGCTTGCGCGGCGGCCCGACATAGACGTCGACCGGCGGGCCGACCGCGATCGTCTGGGCCACCAGGGCGGACGCCTTGGGGCCGCTCGTGCGCGAGCCGGCGTAGAACAGCGCCTGCACGCCGCCGGGCTCGCCGGCGCTCGGGCCGGTGCCGGCGACCTCCTCCTCGTCGGCCTGCTCGGCGGCCGGCCGGCGGCGGTGCTTGCCGCACATCTCCTCGCGTAGGTTCGGCGGCTCGGCGACGACCGGCTGCAGCGAGGCGACGTTGCCGTAGGCCGGCATCAGCCAGTTCAGGCCGGTGGCGGCGAAGGCGTTCTCGAACAGGAAGGCGGCCTTGGCGGCCCGCACGGCCGGCGACGGCGCGCCGAACACCACGGCGATCAGCCGGCGGTTGTCGCGCGTCGCGGTGGCGACCACGTTGAAGCCGGAGGCGCAGATGAAGCCGGTCTTCATCCCGTCGGCGCCCGGGTAGCGGACCAGGAGCGAGTTGGTGTTGCGGATGATGCGCTTGCCGAAGCGGATCGCCGGGATGCTCCAGTAGCCCTCGTATTCCGGGAACTCGCGCAGCAGCGCCAGCGCCAGGATCGCCATGTCGCGCGCCGAGGTGATCTGGCCGTCCGCCGGCAGGCCGTTCGGATTGACCCAGCTCGACTGCGTCATGCCGAGGCGCGCCGAGGCGGCGTTCATCTCGTCCGCGAAGGCCTCGATGGAGCCCGACACGCCCTCCGCCAGCACCACGGCGATGTCGTTGGCCGACTTGACCATCATCATCTTCAGGGCGTTGTCGACCGTGACCTGGGTACCGGTGGCGAAGCCCATCTTGGTCGGCTGCTGCGCGAGCGCGTTCGGCGACACCGTGAACACGGAGTCGAGGGTGATGCGTCCCTCCTTGACGGCGCGCAGCGTCACGTAGGCGGTCATCAGCTTGGTGACCGAGGCCGGATACCAGGGATGGGTGGCGTTCTCGGCCTTCAGCACCTTGCCGGTGTCGGCTTCGACCAGCAGGAGCGACTCGCCGGCGGCTCTCGCATCGGCGACCGCGACCGCGAGCGCGAGGCCGACGACGGCCGGGAAGACGACGAGCGGAGACGACACGCGCATCGGATGACCAGCCCCGTTTGATCGAGATCGCGCCCGGACCGCGTCACGGGCGGGCGCCAGTGTAATCCGATCCGGCCCGCCGACGCAAAACCGCGCGGCCCGATCGATCGCCCGGGCGACCTAAGCTCCAGGAAAGCGACCAAAGTTCGACACGCCGCGGGCCCGCCGATCCCCGCGCGGACGGAATGGCAGGGTGGGTGCGACGACATGCCGGTGCCGCCCGCCGGCGCGCGTTCGGTCCGCCGGACGTGGCGCGGTTCCGGCGCGCACGGGGCCGCCGGAACACGGTGCGCCCTGTGTCGCGGCTTCGCGGGCGCGCCGGGCCGGCCTACCGGCGCGGCGTGGACGACGTGGCCGCCCGCACGGGTCCGCACTGCGATGCACGCTGCAGCACCGTGGCGGGCCCCGAAAATCCCGCGCTGCAGCGCGTGAACTGACCTAGATCAAATAGATGGGCGGCGAGATTTGGCACGCTGACCGGATCGAGCCAGGAGCAAGGGCCGATCGAGCGCACTGCACCGAGGCACAAGCGGGTTTCTCATGACGAATATTCCGACCGAGCTTCTGCGCACGCTGCTGACGGTCGTCGACCTCCGCAGCTTCACCAAGGCCGCCCAGAAGCTCGGCGTGACCCAGCCCGCGGTCAGCGCCCAGATCAAGCGGCTCCAGTTCCTCCTGGGCTTCGACCTGCTCGACAAGAGCGCGCCCGGCGTCAGCCTCACCGAGAAGGGCAGCCACGTCGTCAGCCAGGCCCGCAAGCTGCTCGCCATCAACGACCAGATCGTCTCGCTCGCCCACGGCAGCGGCCGCGGCCGCCTGCTGCGCTTCGGCCTGCCGGGCGACTTCGTCGGTCTGCCCCTGTGGCAGAGCCTGGCGGCGTTCCGGGCCCGCTGGCCGGACGTGCGCCTGCACATGAAGACCTGCTGCAGCAGCGCCCTGCTGCACGAGCTCGAGCAGGGCGAGATCGACGTCATCGTCGCGATGACGAGCCCGCACCCGCACGAGATGGCGAGCCACCACTGGCGCGACGAGCTGGTGTGGACGCGCGGGCCGATCGCCATCGATCCGGCGCAGCCGCTGCCGCTGGTCAGCCGCGGCGAGAGCTGCCTGTTCCATCGCCACATGGTGGCGGCGCTGGAGACGGCCGGGCGCAGCTTCGAGATGGTCTTCACGGCCGGCCATGTCGACGAGCTGCGCCGCGCCGTGGCGGCCGGGCTCGGCCTGTCGGCCATGACCCGCAGCCTGGCCGATCCGGCCACGGTGTGCGACGACGCCGGCCTGCCGCCCCTCGCGGACGTCGCCTGCAGCATCTGCGTGGGAACCGACGCCGATCCGGCGGTGCGCGACGACCTGGTCGCCATGCTGGCCGAGACGCTGCGCCCGCGCGGCAAGCCCGGCACGACCGAGAGGCCCGGCACGGCCGACGGTCGCGCGCCGGACGTCCGCGCCGCCGCCCGCTCCGGCATGCAGTCGGTGGCGTGACACCCGTCCGATCGCGGCCCGGGACCCCGGGCGCCGTGACTCCAGACGCCGTGACCGCAGGCCCGTGACCGCAGGCCCGTGACCGCAGGACTGGTGACGGCCCGGCGCCGACGCCCGGCGGGGCGGCGTCTCAGCGCGGCAGGCGATCCTCGATCGGCGGCAGCAGGGCGGGATCGAACACGTCGGCGGCCTTCGGCTTGACCCGGAACTCGTATCCCAGCGCGAGCTGATCGATGGCGCGGGCGAGCCGCGCCGGGTCGACGGCCCCGAAGCCGATCTCCCGCACCTCGGGCGTGAGGAGGCTCCCGGCCACGGCGATGCGCAGCCGCGCGAGCTCACGCTCGCGATGGGTCGGATCGATCCGCTTGATCACCGAGTCGATCGCCCGGGCCGGGTTCCGGACGGTCTCCTGCAGGGCCTTGACGAAAGCCCGCAGGACGCCCCGCACGGCATCGCGACGCTCGGCCAGCATGCGCGGGCTGGCGATGATCGCCTGGCCGTAGAGGACGACGCCCCAGTCCGCCATCGGCAGCACGACGATGTCGCCGGGCGGCACGCCGCGCGCCTCGAGATCGACCGCGGTCAGGGTGCTGGCACTGATGGCGTCGACCTGGCCGGAGGCCAGCATCGGCTCGCGCACCGGCAGCGCGACGGTCTCGAGCCGGATCCGGGCCGGATCGAGGCCGTTGATCTTCGCGAAGATCTGCAGATAGGCCGCGGAGCCGTCGGCGGTCGCGGCGCCGACCCGCTTGCCGTCGAGGTCCTTCGGGTCGACGATGCCGCGGCTGCGCCGCGCCAGCACCGCGAAGGGCGGCCGGTTCTCGATCATGAACACGGCCGGCATGGCGGCCGTGGGGTTCTGGTCGCGGTACTTGATGAGGGCGTTGATGTCGACGACGCCGAGATCGTAGGTGCCGGCCGCGACCCGGGCGAGCGCCTCCTGCGGCGAGGCCGCGGGATCGATCGACACGTCGAGGCCCTCGGCCTTCAGCAGGCCCTGGTCGAGGGCCAGCAGAAAGGGAGCGGCGTCGCTGTCGATGCGTCCGTCGAGGGTGAACTTCAGGAAGGGCTGGGCGGCGGCCGTCGCCCCCCCGCCCAGCACCACGGCGGCCGCCACGGCCGCGGCGGCCAGCACAGGGAGCAGCGGAAGGCGCCGCAGGAGCCCGCGGATGGTCATTGTTCTTGCCCTTGTTCGGGTCTCGAGTCCGGCCTCGTCGCGTGGCCGGCCGGGTCGCGCGGCGCGGCCGGCCCGGCCGTGCGGACGATGCCACAAAGGCGTCCGGGCCGCGCGGGATTTCCACCGCGTCCCAGGGCCGCGCGCTCGACACTATGTCGCAGCCGCAACAGCCTCCGTTCATGCCCCGCGCCGCGGCGGCGGGCGGCCCGGGAGGCGGTCGTGACCGCCGGCGCGGGCCGCGGGTCGGCGGCCGCTCCCGGCCCGTTCCGGGCCCCGCTCGCGCCGCCCGACGAGGCGCTGGCGGCGGAGCTCCTCGCGGCGCCGGGATTCGACGCCGCGGCCACGGCCCGCATCGACGCGCGGGCCCGCCGGCTGGTCGCGGCGGTCCGCCGCGCGCCGGGCGGCATCGGCGGCATCGACGACCTCCTCAAGGAATACGCGCTCTCCACCCGCGAGGGGCTCGCCCTGATGGTGCTGGCCGAGGCGCTGCTGCGGGTGCCGGACGACGCCACCGCCGACCGGCTGATCGAGGACCGGCTGCGCGCCGCCGACTTCGCCGGTCATGCCGGCCGCTCCGGCACCCTGGTCGGCTCGGTCGGGGCGTGGGCGCTCGGCCTGTCGGCCCGCGTGGTCGCCGCCGAGCACACGCCGCACGGGCTGGTGGCGCCGCTGATCGGCCGCCTCGGACGGCCGGCCGTGCGGGCCGCCGTGCGCCAGGCGATCCGGCTGCTCGGCACCCATTTCGTGCTCGGCGAGACCATCGCCGAGGCGTTCGGACGGGCCGAGCGGCATCCGCGCCTGCGGTACTCCTTCGACATGCTCGGCGAGGGCGCCCGCACGGCCGCCGACGCCGACCGCTACGCGGCCGGCTACGCCGCCGCCCTCGCCGCCATCGCGGCGCATCCGGGCCCGGCGCGCTCCGGCGGCCGGCCGAGCCTTTCGGTCAAGCTCACGGCCCTGCACCCGCGCTGCGAGGCGCCGTCGCGCCGGCGGGTGACGGCGGAGCTCGGACCGCGGCTCCTCGACCTCGCCCATGCGGCGCGGGCGCACGACATCGGCCTCACCCTCGATGCCGAGGAGGCCGACCGGCTGGAGCTGTCGCTCGACCTGTTCGCGGCGCTGCTGGCCGACTCCGACCTCGCCGGCTGGGGCGGCGTGGGCCTCGCGGTCCAGGCCTACCAGAAGCGCGCCGGCGCCGTGATCGCCTGGCTCGCCGACCTCGCCCGGGCGCGCGGCGCCCGCATCCCGGTGCGGCTGGTCAAGGGCGCCTACTGGGACACCGAGATCAAGCGGGCCCAGGAGCGCGGCCTTGCCGATTATCCGGTGTTCACCCGCAAGGCGATGACCGACCTCTCCTATCTCGCCTGTGCCCGGGCCCTGCTGGCGGCCCGGCCGCACCTCGTCCCGCAGTTCGCCACCCACAACGCCCTGACGGTCGCGAGCGTGATCGAGATCGCCGGCGGCACCGCAGGCTACGAGTTCCAGCGCCTGCACGGCATGGGCGAGGCGCTGTACGAGCGGCTGCTCGCCGACGAGCCCGATGCGACCTGCCGGATCTACGCGCCAGTCGGCGAGCATCGCGACCTGCTCGCCTATCTGGTGCGGCGGCTCCTGGAGAACGGTGCCAACTCGTCCTTCGTGTCGCGGGCCGCCGATCCGGCCGTGCCGCTCGACGCCGTGCTGAAGTCCCCGGAGGCGATCGTCGGCTCGGCCACGCAGGCCCGCAACCCGAGGCTGCCCCCGCCCTGCGACATCCACCCCGGCCGCCGGACCGCGGACGGCGTCGAGCTCGGCCATGCCGCGAGCCTGGCGGCCCTATGTGCCGAGGCGCGGCTGCCCGATGCCGCGGCGGCGGCGCCGCTGGTCGACGGCGTCGCCCTGCCCGGCCATGTCCGCGAAGTCGCCTCGCCGATCGACGGCGCGACGATCGGCACCGTCACCGAGGCCGACGAGGCGATCGTGATCGCCGCCATGGCGGCCGCCGAGGCCGGCTTTCCGACCTGGGACGCGACCCCGCTGGAGACGCGGGCCGCCGCCCTGCTCGCCGCCGCCGACCTCATCGAGCAGGATCGCGGGCCGCTGATCGCCCTCCTCCAGGCGGAGGGCGGCAAGACGCTCGACGACGCCGTGGCGGAGATCCGCGAGGCCGTCGATCTGTGCCGCTACTACGCCCTCGAAGCCCGCCGGACCCTGAAGCCGGAGGCGCTTCCCGGCCCGACCGGCGAGCGCAACGTGCTCACGCGTCGCGGCCGCGGCGTCGTCGCCTGCATCAGCCCGTGGAACTTTCCGCTGGCGATCTTCACGGGCCAGATCGTCGCGGCCCTGGTGGCCGGCAACGCCGTGGTGGCGAAGCCGGCGGAGCAGACGCCGCTCGTCGCCGCCCGCGCCGTGCGGCTGCTGCACGCGGCCGGCATTCCGGACACCGCGCTGCATCTCCTTCCGGGCGACGGCGAGATCGGCGCCCTGGTGGTGCGCGACCCGCGGCTCGCCGGCGTCGCCTTCACGGGCTCGACCGGGGCAGCCCGCAGCATCGCCCAGGACCTCGCCGCGCGTGACGGGCCGATCGTGCCGATGGTCGCCGAGACCGGCGGCATCAACGCCATGATCGCCGACGCCACGGCGCTGCCCGAGCAGCTCACCGACGACGTGATCGCCTCGGCGTTCCGCTCCGCCGGGCAGCGCTGCTCGGCGCTGCGGCTCCTCTGCGTGCAGGAGGACGTCGCCGACGACGTGATCGCCATGCTGATCGGCGCCGCGCAGGAGCTGGCGATCGGCGACCCGCGCGACGTCGCGACCCATGTCGGCCCGGTGATCGACGCCGCGGCGCGCGACCGGCTGCTCGGCTGGATCGCGCGGGCGGAGGCGCAGGGCCGCCTGCTCTGGCGGGCCGACCGTGACCGGCCGCTGCCCGACCGTGGGCACTTCGTGCCGCCCGCCGTGATCGCCCTCGACCGGGCGAGCGATCTTCGCGAGGAGGTGTTCGGCCCGGTCCTGCACGTCGTGCGCTGGCGCGCCGACGCCCTCGACGCGCTGCTCGACGACATCGCCCGCAACGGCACCCGGCTGACGCTCGGCATCCACTCGCGCATCGGCGCCGTTGCGGACCAGGTCGTCGCGCGGCTGTCGCACGGCAACGTCTACGTCAACCGCAACATGATCGGCGCCGTGGTCGGCACCCAGCCGTTCGGCGGCAGCGGCCTCTCCGGCACCGGCCCCAAGGCCGGCGGCCCGGACTACGTCCGCCGCTTCGCGCTCGAGCAGACCGTCACGGTCAACACCGCCGCCGCAGGCGGCAACGCCGCCCTGCTGGCCGACGCGGAGGAGTGAGGCAGCGCCCACTATCTCTGCCGCGTCATGCCCGCGCTCGTCGCGGGCATCCACGTCCTGCCGATGCGCCACGCCAAAGGCGTGGATGGCCGGGACGAGCCCGGCCATGACGAGAGCGTGGCGGACGAGCGCCGCCGGCGGCAGTCGCCATACGGCGCCTCTCTCAGAACACGCCCAGATACCGTCCGAGATCGACGCCGTGCTCGACCTCGGCGGTGGGCGCCGCGACGGCGACGCGGCCGGTGTCGAGGATGACGATGTCGTCGGCGACGTCGAAGACGAGCTTGGGGTTCTGCTCGACCAGCACGATCGACAGGCCGCTCTCCTTCAGCTTGCGCACCGTGACCATCACGTCGGCGACGATCTGCGGAGCGAGGCCTTCCGAGGGCTCGTCCATCAGCAGAACGCGCGGGTTCGACATCAGGGCGCGGCCGATCGCCAGCATCTGCTGCTCGCCGCCGGACAGATGCGCCGCCATCTGGTGCTTGCGCTCGTCGAGCCGCGGGAACATGGCGTAGACGGTGTCGAGCGTCCACGCCGCGGCACCGCCGCCGACCGGCTTGCGGGCGGCGACGACGAGATTCTCGCGCACCGTCAGGCTGCGGAAGACGCGGCGTCCCTGCGGCACCAGCGCGACGCCACGCAGCGCGATCTGCTCGGGCGACAGCCGGCCGACCGCCTCGCCGAACACGGCGACGCCGCCGCGCCGCGGCGGGACGAGCCCGACCGTGACGTTCATGCAGGTGGTCTTGCCGGCGCCGTTGCGGCCGAGGAGGCCGAGCAGCCGGCCCTGGCCGAGCCGGAACGTCACGCCCTGGAGGATGTGGCTGTCGCCGTAATAGGCGTCCACGGCGTCGAGCGCGAGCGCATCAGTGGCCAAGATAGACCTCCCGGGTGCGCGGATGGGCGACCACCTCGGCGCGCGTGCCCTCGACGATCACCTCGCCGAAATGCAGCAGCGTGATCCTCTCGGCGAACTCCAGCGCCACGTCCATGTTGTGCTCGATCATCACCATTGTGACGTCGCGCGGCACCGCCATCAGCAGCCTGTGGACGTCCTGGCGCTCGTCGATCGACAGGCCGGCGAAGGGCTCGTCGAGCAGCAGCACGCGCGGCTTCTGGGCCAGCGCCATGGCGATCTCGACGCGCCGCCGCTCGCCGTAGGAGGTCTCGGCGAGCGGCCGGCCGGCGAGATGGGCGAGCCCGACCCGGGCGAGCGCCGCCTCCGCCTGCTCGGCGAGGTCGCGCTGGCCGGCGAAGTCGATCAGCGGGTTCCAGCGCCGCGGGCTGAGCCCGAGCAGCGCCAGCATGACGTTGTGGCGCAGCGTGTCGCGGCCGAACAGGGTGATGATCTGGTAGGTGCGCGCCATGCCGAGATGGGCGCGGGTGCGCACCGGCTTGCGGGTGATGTCGCGGCCGAACAGCGCGATCGAGCCGGAATCCGGGGTGATCTCGCCGGTGACCAGGTTAAAGAGCGTGGTCTTGCCGGCACCGTTCGGGCCGATGATCAGCCGCCGCTCGCCCTCCTCCACGGCGAGATCGACCCGCCGCGTCACGTAGAGGCCGCCGAACGACTTCTTCAGCGCCCTGACCTCCAGCGCGATCATCGGACGCCCTCCTTCCCGCCGGACGCCGGCGGCGCGGCGACCGGCCCCGGCGCGGCCGGCTTCGGCTTGCCGTGGCGCAGGCGATGGCGCGCCCACGCCCACAGCCGCGCCGAGCCCGGCACCAGCCCCTCCGGCATGAAGCTGACGATCAGGATGAAGATGATGCCGAGCACCATGTTCCAGCGCACGATGTAGGCACTGACCACGTTCTTCATGATCACCACGAGGGCGGCCCCGACGATCGGGCCGAGCAGGGTCGCGGTGCCGCCGGCGATGACCATCAGCAGCGCCTCGGCCGAGGTGGTGAGGGCGACCACCTGCGGGCTGATGAACTGGTTGTAGTAGAGGAAGAGGAGCCCGGCGACGCCCGACCAGAAGCCCGACAGCAGGAACGCCCAGAAGCGGATCAGCCACACGTCGTAGCCGAGCGCCGCCATGCGGCGCTCCTGGTCGCGGGTGCCGCGCAGGCTGGCGCCGAAGGGCGATCGCACCACCACGGCCATCGACCCGACGCAGGCGAGGAAGACGACGAGGCACAGATAGTAGAAGCCGTCGGCCCCGGAGAGGTCGAGCCCGAACGGCATAGGCCGCGACGACACGTTGACGCCGTTGTCGCCGTTGGTGAGGCTCGCCCAGCGATAGGCGATGCCCCACAGGATCTGGCCGATCGCCAGCGTGATCATCAGGAAGCCGATGCCGGTGGCGCGCAGCGACAGCACGGCGTAGACGGCCGCCGTCGCCACCGTGACCAGCAGGGCCGCCGTGTCGGCGACGAGGTGCCCGTGGCCGCGGGCGAGCAGCAGCGCCGCCGTGTAGCCCGCCATGGCGAACAGCCCGGCATGGCCGAGCGAGGTGAGCCCGCCGTAGCCGACCAGCACGTTGAGGGCGAGGGCGAACACCGCGAAGAACAGGATCTGGCTCGCGATGTTGACGTAGTAGGCGTTGCCGACCCACAGCGGCAGCACGAGCAGCAGCAGCACCGCCATCGCGATCGCCGCGGTCCGCGGCGCGAGGAGACCCGACACCGCGCTCATGTCACGACCTTGCCGAACAGGCCCTGCGGGCGCAGCACGAGCACGAGCAGCATCGGCAGGAACAGGATCACATAGGCGAGGTCCGGGAACATCGCCTGTCCGAAATTGTAGAGGAACCCGATGATGAAGCTGCCGACCAGGGCGCCGAGCAGGCTGCCGGTGCCGCCCAGGATGACGACGATCAGGGCGAGCGGCAGCATCTCGAAGTCGAGGCCGGGATAGACCGAGAGATAGGGCGCCCCCATCACGCCGGCGAAGGCGGCGAGCGCGGCGCCGAGCGAGAACACCAGGGTGAAGAGCTGCGACACCCTTATGCCGACGACGCGGGCGATCGGCGGGTCGTCGACGCCGGCCCGGATCATGGCGCCGAGCCGGGTCCAGTCGACCATGATCCACAGTGCGATCGCGACCACCACGGCGACCGCGAGGATCACCAGGCGATAGAGCGGGAAGAACAGGCCGGCGACCTGCACGGCGCCGGCGAGATGCGCCGGCGTCGCCGGCTGCCAGGGGTCGCCGGTCCACACCATCAGGCAGACGTCGCCGATGATGAAGGCGAAGCCGAGCGTCAGCAACACCTGCGGCAGCACCTGGCCCTCCAGCCGGCGCAGCAGGAAACGCTCGATAAGCCCGCCGATCAGCGCGGTGAGCAGCCCGGCGCCGATCGCCGCGACCCAGAAGTTCACGCCGCGATCGAGCAGCGTCACGCCGAAATAGGCGCCGAGCATGAAGAACGAGCCGTGCATCAGGTTGGGGATGCGCATCAGCCCGAAGATCAGCGAGAACCCGGACGACAGCAGGAACAGCAGCCCGCCGAGCCCGAAGCTGTTCACGGCGAGGGTCAACCAGAGACTCATGAAGAACTCCGGACTATGCAAGATGCCGTCAGCTCCTCGCATGACGGTCGAGGATCGCCGCTGGGCGCGACACGGGCCCTCACCCTCTCCCGTTGGGACAGGGCCGAGCGCGAGCGACGCCCGTGCTCGGGGTGAGGGGATCGGATGCCGGCGTGGGCACCCCCCTCACCCGACGCGCTTCGCGCGTCGACCTCTCTCCGCCGGGGAGAGGTCAGAGCCGAGTCCGCCGCGTGCTCTGCTGCTTGCGCTATTCCAGGTTCTTGGCCGGCGGATAGTCGCGGGAGTAGACCGGATTGGCGAGGAAGGCCTGGTCGCCATAGGTCCAGAACTGGCTCACGTCGGGATAGGTCTTGACGATGGTGTTGACGAGCTGCCCGCCCTTGCGCTCGCAGCGGCGGATGTGCACGTCGCCGACGACGTTGCCGTACTTGTCGAACTTCACCGGGCCGCGCGGTGTGTCCTGCAGCGAGACGCCGCGCAGCGCCTCGTTGAAGGCCTTCTTGTCGTCCGACTTGCCGCCGGTCTTCTGCAGCGCCGCCTCGACCACCTGGCCGGCGATGTACATGCCGGCCGAGTAGCCGCCCGGCAGAACGTTATGGTCCTTGGCCATGTCGGCGACGAACTGCTTGTTGACCGGGCTGTCGAGCGAGGCCGAGTACCAGGCCGCCGACACCACCCCGACCGCCTCGTCGCCGAGGCTCTTCAGGAGGGCGTCGTCCATGGCGGTCCAGCCGGCGAGCAGCGGAATGCGCTTCATGCCGAGATCCGCGTAGGCACGCATGAACTTGACCGGGTTCGACCCGGCGAAGCCGTTGGCGACGCAGTCGACATTGCCGATCTGGGCGATGTAGGGCGTGTAGTCGGGCGTCACCAGCGGCGGCCACAGCTTCTTGACCACCTTGCCGCCGCCGTCCTCGAACACCCGCTGGAAGCCTGACATCTGCTCGTAGCCGAAGGCGAAGTCCTCGGAGATGGTGGCGGCGCGCCTGTATTTCAGCTCCTTGGCGGCGTAGTCGCCGAGCACGTGGCAGCACTGCGCCGAGGTCGCCGAGGGACGCATGATGAACGGGTTGGTCTGGCGCTGGGTGACGTCCTCGGCCGCCGCGAGGCTCATCAGCGGCGTGCCCTTCTGGCGGATGTAGTCGTTGAGGGCGAGGAGCTCGAAGGCGGCGAGCGGCCCGAGGATCACGTCCACGTTGTCGCGCTCGATCAGCTCCGAGGCCTTGGTCTTGGCGCCGGCGGGATTGCCGCCCGTGTCGGCCGAGACCAGCTCGACCTTGCGGCCCGCGAATGTGCTGCCGCGCTGCTTGAGCAGGGTCATGATGCCCTGCTCCATCTGGATGCCGCCCTGCGCCAGCGGACCGGTCTTCACGGTGAGAAGGCCGATCTTGAAGGGGGTCGCTTGCGCGATCGCCGGCATCCCGATCACGGCGGCGGCGGTTCCGGCGGCGGTGCCGGCCAGCACGGCACGGCGAGTCACTCTCGGCATGGCGTTTCGCTCCTCATGTTGTTATGTCGGCAGCGACGCGGTCGCCCGTGGTCTCTCGCGGAGAGACGCGGGCGGCCGCCCGAGCCGGCGCCGCGTTTGGCGGCGAATTGGCGATCCGTTCGGTCGCAGGTGTCGATCATCCGACAGGGATTTGGAAATTGCAAAGGGTAGGCACGGCGAAAAGAGCTGCCGCAGCGCGGGATGGCGTGCCCCCACCGACGCCGTATGCCTTGTCTGCAAAGCTGATGCGCGAAAGCCGGGGATGACGACCGCGACCGGCTGTGCCTTCGCGGCCCTGATCTGCTTCGGGGTCGGCGACTGGATCTACCGCCGCGCCGCCCGCGACGGCGTCGCGGCGCATCACTTCCTGATGGGCCAGGCCTGGCTGTTCTGCCCGTTCGTGATTCTGTTCGCCGCCGCGACGGGGACCCTGACGGTCGGCGGCGCCGCCCTGTGGGGCAATCTCGCCGGGCTGTTCCTGTTCGTCGGCTTCCTGCTGTTCGCCCGCAGCCTGCGGACCGGGCCGGTGAGCGTCAACGGGCCGATCTTCCGCCTCGGCTTCGTGGTCACGGTCGTCCTCGCGATCGCCTTCCTGGGCGAGCCGCTGACCGCCGCCAAGGCGGGCGGGCTCGCCCTGGCGCTCGTCGCCGTGCCGCTGCTGCTCGGTGCTGCGCCGGCGTCGAACGGCGGCCGGAGGCTCGCCGGGCGATCGCTCGCCGAGGTGCTGGTCGCCACCGTGGCGGCCGGCGCCGGCTATTTCTGCCACAAGCTCGGCAGCCTCGGCGGCGCCCCGCCGGCGTCGCTGGTCGCCGCCCAGGCCATGGTGTTCGCCAGCCTCGCGACGCTGTCGACCGCGACGGTGGAGCGGAGCCTGCGCTGGCCGCCCGGCCTGTGGCGGCACGCGGTGCCTGCCGCCGTGGTGCTGTCGGCCGCCTTCCTGTTCTTCGTGCACGCGCTCGCCGCCGGCCAGGCGAGCGTCGTCGTGCCGATCGCCCAGATGGGCTTCGTGCCGGCGGCCCTGCTCGGGATCGGCTTCGGCGGCGAGGCGATGACGGCCCGCAAGGGCCTCGGCCTCGCCGCGGCGCTCGCCGCGCTGGCGCTGCTCGCGCTGGCCTAGGGTCCGCCGGCGACGCTCTCACGCCGTCACGGCACCACGCAGACCAGCACCAGCTTGCCGGACGGGCCGCGCTTCGGCGGCGTGTAGATGACGGTGCGCTCGTCGTCGAACGTGACGGTACCGGCCGGATTGACCGCGAAGGCGTTGATGAGCCGCTCGTTCGGCTCGCAGGCGGCCGAGCAGGCGGCGGTCTGGCAGGTGAACTCGGCGAATCGCCAGCCGATGCCGCGCCCCGCCGGCCCCGGAGGACCCGCCGGCCCGGCCGGCCCCGCCGGCCCGGGCGGTCCGGGATCGCCCTTGTCGCCCTTCTGTGGCTGCATGTCGAAGAACCCGCATCCGCCGACCAGCAGAAGCAGTGCGAGGGCCCCAGCCAAACGTGCTCGCATCAACCAACTCCGTCGTCTCATCGTCGAAGCCGGAAGGTGCTTCGAGCGGCAACGCGAAACGAACGACTTCCGCGCCCGGCGGAAGCACGAATCCCTCGGTAGCAGAAGATGGCGCAGGCCGAAACCCCGCCCGGCGCGATCGGCCGCATTTGCCGTGACCGCTCGCGTCCGTATAATCGAGGTCTTCCCGCAACGCGCCGCCCTCCTCCCGCGAACCTCGGTTCCCAAACCACGGTCTCATCGTGACGACCACGCCCGCAACCGCCGACGACACCACCGAAACGATTCTGATCGTCAACGGCGCACCGGTGCGCCTCGCCGGCGATCCGACCCGCCCGCTGCTCGCCGTGCTGCGCGAGGAGCTCGGCCTCGTCGGCACGCGATTCGGCTGCGGCCAGGAGCAGTGCGGCGCCTGCATGGTGCTGATCGATGGCGAGCCAGTCTACTCCTGCTCGCGCGAGATCGGTGCGCTCGCGGGCCGCAGCATCGTCACGGTCGAGGGGCTGGGCGGCGGCCGCGGCCTGCATCCGCTGCAGCAGGCGCTGCTCGACGAGCAGGCCGGGCAGTGCGGCTACTGCCTGTCCGGCATGATGATCTCGGGCGCCGCCCTCCTGGAGCGGAACCGGCGGCCGAGCCGGCGCGAGATCCTCGACGCGCTCGATCGCCATCTGTGCCGCTGCGGCGTGCACAACCGCGTGGTCCGGGCGGTCCGGCGCGCCGGCGCCGCCATGGACGGCCTCGTCGACGAGGGAACCGCATGATCCCGAACACGCTGCCGCAGAGCCTTATCGACAATCCGCTGCTGTCCGACTGGATCGGCTTCGAGCCGGAGGGCCGGGTGCGGGTCTCCACCGGCAAGGTCGAGATCGGCCAGGGCATCCTCACAGCGCTGGTGCAGATCGCCGCCGAGGAGCTCGACGTCGCCCCGAGCCGGATCAGAACTGTTTCTGGAGAAACATCCGGCGGCCCGAACGAGGGCGTCACCGCCGGCAGCACCTCGGTCGCCATGTCGGGCGCCGCGATCCGGCTCGCCTGCGCCGAGGTGCGCGCCCTGTTCCTCGCCCACGGAGCGGACCGGCTCGGGGTCCCGGCCGAGAGCCTCGTCGTGGAGGACGGACGGCTGCGCCGCGACGGCCGCGACACCGGCCACGACTACTGGTCGCTCGCCGCCGAGATCGATCTCACCCGGCCGGCCACCGGCGGCGCACCGGCCAAGTCGCCGACCCAGTACCGGGTGGTCGGCACCGACCTGCCGCGCGTCGACCTGCCGGCCAAGATCGAGGGCCGCGGCTTCATCCACGACATGGTGGCGCCCGACCTCGTGCACGCCCGCATCGTCCACCGGCCGTGGCGCGACGCCCGGCTGGCGTCGCTCGACGAGGCGGCGGTGCGCCGCGCCGCCGGTCTCCCGATCGAGATCCTGCGCGAGGGCGACTTCGCCGCGCTCCTCGGCGAGCGCGAGTTCGCCGTGCAGCGCGCCGCCCTGATCGCCCGCGAGAAGGCGGTGTGGGAGGGCGGCACGCCGCTGCCCGACGACACCAACAGCCCGGACTGGGTGCTGGCGCAGCCGTCGCGCACCCGCGTCGTCGACACCGGCACGCCGCCCGAGCGCGAGGACGGCGAGGTCGTCAGCGCGACCTACTGGCGGCCGTTCCAGACCTACGGCTCGATCGGCCCGTCCTGCGCGCTCGCGCGCTTCGAGGACGGCCAGCTGACCGTGTGGTCGCACACCCAGAATCCCTATGCGCTGCGCGAGCAGCTCGCCCGCTGCCTGGGGCTCGACGGCGCCGTGACGGTGCTGCACCGGCAGGCGGCCGGCTGCTACGGCCACAACACCGCCGACGACGCCGCCTTCGACGCGGCCTTTCTCGCGACCCGCCGGCCCGGCCGCACCGTCCGGGTGCTGTTCACCCGCGAGGACGAGTTCATGGCCGCCCCGTTCGGAGCCGCCATGGTGATCGGGCTGCGCGCCGTGCTCGGGCCCGACCGGCGGCCGGCGAGCTGGACCATCGACATTGCCAGCCCGGTGCACAGCAATCGTCCCGGCTCGCACGGCCATCACGGCTTCCGCAGCCGCGAGGCCCTGCCCGACCCGCCGCCGCAGCCGGTGATCCGCAACGACAATCCCGACGCCGCCGGCGGCGGCGCCACCCGCAACGGCTACGCGCTCTACGACCTGCCGTTCCACCGGCTGATCCACCGCACCGTCGACCCGGTTCCGCTGCGCACCTCGTCGCTGCGCGGGCTCGGCGCCTACGCCAACATCTTCGCCATCGAGTCCTTCATGGACGAGCTGGCCGAGGCGGCCGGCGCCGACGCGGTCGCCTACCGGCTGTCGCTGATGTCGGATCCGCGGGCCCGCGCCGTGATCGAGGCGGCCGCCGAGATGTGCGGCTGGCCGGGCGACGCGCCGCGCGGCGAAGGCCGCGGGCTCGGGCTGGGCTTCGGCCGCTACAAGAACCGCGCCGCCTACATGGCGGTCGCCGCCGAGGTCGAGGTCGACGAGGCGGTGCGGCTGGTGAGGATCTGGGGCGCCGCCGACTGCGGCCTCGTGATCACGCCGGACGGGGCGAAGAACCAGCTCGAGGGCGGCATCATCCAGGCGGCGAGCTGGGCCCTCAAGGAGGAGCTGCGCTTCGCCGACGGCAAGGTGGCGACCACCAACTGGGACGACTACCCGATCCTGCGCTTCTCCGAGATGCCGGAGATCGAGATCCGGCTGGTCGGCGAGTCCCGCGATCCGCCGCTCGGCGTCGGCGAGGCCGCCATGGGGCCGACCGCGGCGGCGATCGGCAATGCCGTGGCCCGGGCGCTGGGCACCCGCATCCGGGCGCTGCCGCTCAGCCGCGAGCGCATCATGGCGGCGCTGCTCGCCTGAGCCAAGCGGCACTGGCGCCGCCGCGGCCGCCCCGCCTGTTGCCGCCGTGCCCGATCGGCGTAGTCTCCGCGGCGGCGACCACGGTCGCGGCCGGACGAGCGGGGCGGACGACATGAAGCGGAAGGCGACGAGACTGACGGCGACCGCGGCGCTCGGGCTCGCGATCGTCTGGTCGGGCGGAGCCCCCGCTGCCGCGGCGGAGCCGCTTCCCGGCGGGCTGGTGCGGCTGCGCGAGGTCGCGCCCGACATCCTGCAGGACATGCGCTACGCCGGGCCGTTCAACTTCACCGGCGCGCCGGTGCCGGGCTATCGCGCGGCGGAGTGCATCCTGTGGCGGCCGGCCGCGCAGGCGCTCGCCCGCGCCCAGGCCCGGCTCGCCGCGGAGGGCTACCGGCTGAAGGTCTGGGACTGCTACCGGCCGGTCCGGGCCGTGAAGGCCTTCGCCGAGTGGGCGAAGGCGCCCGGCCGCGACGAGATGAAGCCGGTCTTCTACCCGGCGCTGGAGAAGTCGCGGCTGTTCGCGCTCGGCTACATCGCGACGCGCTCCAAGCACTCACTCGGCATCGCGGTCGATCTCGGTCTCGTCCGGCTCGACGATCCGCCGCTGCCGACGCCGGCCGGCGGGGGTGCCTGCGACGGGCCGTTCGAGGGCCGCGCCCGCGAATCGAGCCTCGACCTCGGCACCGCCTTCGACTGCTTCTCGGACACCAGCGCGACCGCCCGGCGCGACATCCCGCCGGCCGCGCGGGCCAACCGCGACCGGCTCCTGCGGGCGCTCGTCCGCGAGGGCTTCACCAATTACGATCAGGAATGGTGGCACTTCGAGTATCACGCCCCGGGTGCGCCGACCGAGCCGTTCGACGTGCCGGTCGAGTGATCGACGGGCGGCGGTCGCACGACCGACGCCCGTCGGGTCGATCATGACTTTTAACGACGACCGCAACACGAGTGCGCGCGACGGTGCCGGGGTGCTTTCGAGACCTCGCGGGAGCGTGCTAGCGTCCGCGACCGGGCTAGCCCTTCCGACCCCTGCCCGCCGGGCGGATCTCACATGAAACTCGCCACCTTCATCGGCCTTCGGAAGCGTCCGCGGCTCGGCGTGGTCGACCTCGAGCAGCGCGCCGTGCTCGATCTCGCCGCGGCAGCCGAGGCGGTGTTCAAGCGGCCGGATCCGACCTTCGGCGACATGCTCGCGCTGATCGACGCCGCGGCCCCCGGGCTCGCGCGCGTCGACGAACTGGTGCGCGAGTGGCCGACCGAGGCGGTGGACGATCTCGACGGCGTCCGGTTCCTGGCGCCGATTCCGATCCCGCGCCAGCTCCGTGACGGCATGGCGTTCGAGGCGCATGTGAGGAACAGCCGCGACCAGGTGGCGAAGCGCACCGGCCGGCCGCAGAAGATGCCGGACGTCTGGTACGAGCACCCCGTCTACTACAAGTGCAACCGCTTCAACGTGGTCGGCCACGAGGCCGACGTGATCTGGCCGTCCTTCTCGGACTGGATGGACTACGAGCTCGAGCTCGCCTGCGTGATCGGCCGCACCGGCAAGGACATCGCCGTGGCGGACGCGCCCGCCCACGTGTTCGGCTTCACCATCTACAACGACTTCAGCGCCCGCGACGTGCAGTTCGACGAGATGCGGGCGGGCCTCGGCCCGGCCAAGGGGAAGGACTTCGACACCGGCAACGTGTTCGGCCCGTGGATCGTGACGCCCGACGAGATCGGCGACCCGCACGCGCTGGCCATGGAGGTGCGGGTCAACGGCGAGCGCTGGGGCGGCGGCAACTCGGCCGACATGCACTGGACGTTCTGGGACATCCTCGCCTACGTCTCGCGCGGCGAGACGCTCTATGCCGGCGAGATCATCGGCTCCGGCACGGTCGGCACCGGCTCGGCCCACGAGCTCGGCCGCACGCTGTCCTCGGGCGACGTGATCGAGCTCGAGATCGAGAAGATCGGCGTGCTGAGAAACCGGCTGATCCGGCCGTGACGCCAGCAACCGGCGCCGCGACCGCATCGCGACGATCGAAGCCCCTTCGGGGGCCGGTCGCCGGCGCGGAGCCGGCCGTCACATCAGCGCCACGCGGCTTCGTTCTTCTGCTCGTAGTCGCGGAACGCCTTGGCGAGTCCCTCCAGCACCTCGGCCGAGGTCTCGAACATCGCCTTGAGCTGCGGCTCGTCCACCTTGTGGATGTCCTCGCGTAGATGATTCTTGATGTCGGTCAACGCCTTCTGCATCTTCTGGGTATGCTGCCGGGGATCCCTGTCGGCGGCGCTCGCCATGGTGCTTCTCCCTGTGCCGGTCGGAGCCGTTGAAGCCGGACCGACGGCGGCATCGCTCGACGCCTCGGTCGCTGAGCCAACGGGGGCGCGCCGAGAGGGTTCCGGCCGAGAGGGTTCCGAATGAACGCGGACGAGCCGGCCGCCGCGACGGGCGCGACGCGCGGCACCGCCGCCGAGGTGCTGGTCGTGTTCCTGTGTCTCGGCCTCACCTCGTTCGGCGGCCCGGTCGCGCATCTCGGCTATTTCCGCGATGCCTTCGTGACCCGCCTGCGCTGGCTCGACGACCGCGCCTATGCGGATCTGGTCGCGCTCTGCCAGTTCCTGCCCGGGCCGGCGTCGAGCCAGGTCGGCATCGCCATCGGCCTCTCGCGCGCCGGCCTGCCCGGCGCGCTCGCGGCGTGGACCGGATTCACGCTGCCGTCGGCGATCGCGCTCGTCCTGTTCGCCTATGGCGTGAAGGCGCTCGGCGACGTCTCCGGGGCGGGCTGGTTGCACGGGCTGAAGATCGTCGCCGTCGCGGTCGTCGCCCAGGCGGTGCTCGGGATGATGCGCGCGCTCGCGCCCGACCGGCGGCGCGCCACCTTCGCCGTGATCGCCGCCGCGATCGTGCTGACCATGCCGTCGGCGTGGAGCCAGATCGGCGCCATTCTGCTCGGCGGCCTCGCGGGCCTCGTGCTGCTGCCGCGCGAGACGGACGCGCCCGATCACGCGGCGCTGCCGCTGACGGTCGGCCGCACCGCCGGCATCGTCTCGCTCGTGCTGTTCGTCATGTTGCTCGCCGGCCTGCCGCTCGTCGCCGCCGCGACGGGATCGCATCTCGCCGCCATGGTCGAGGCGTTCTACCGGGCCGGGTCGCTGGTGTTCGGCGGCGGCCACGTGGTGCTGCCGCTGCTGCAGGCCGCCGTGGTGCCGCCCGGCTGGGTGAGCAACGACGCCTTCCTGGCCGGCTACGGCGCCGCCCAGGCGGTGCCGGGACCGCTGTTCACCTTCGCGGCCTATCTGGGCGCCGTGGCCGGTCCCGCCCCCAACGGCTGGCTCGGCGCGACGGTCGCGCTCGCCGCGATCTTCCTGCCGTCCTTCCTGCTGGTGATCGGCGCCCTGCCGTTCTGGGAGGCGCTGCGCCGGCGCGCCGCCGCCCAGGCGATGCTGAAGGGCGTCAACGCCGCCGTGGTCGGCATCCTGCTCGCCGCCCTTTACGATCCGGTGTGGACCGCGGCGATCCACGGCGGCACCGACGTGGCGCTCGCCGGCGCGGCGTTCCTGCTGCTCACCGCCTGGGCGGCGCCGCCATGGCTGGTCGTGCTGCTCGGTGCGGGCGCCGGTGCGCTGCTCGCGCTCGTCTGATCCGCGCCGGCCGCGGCTCGACACCCGCCGTCGTTTTCGCTTTCGTTGCGACCTTCGCCCGTCCGCTCCGCCGCGTGCCCTCCCGCCCCGCAAGGACGCCTCCCGTGGTCGAACCGATCGTCGACGCCCATCATCACATCTGGCGCCGTGCCGACCAGCCCTGGCTGCAGGGCCCGACCGTGCCGCGCATCTTCGGCGACTACGAGCCGATCAAGCGCGACTACCCGATCGAGGAGTTCCTCCAGGATCTCGACGGCTGCGGCGTCGTCCGCTCGGTCTACGTCCAGACCAACTGGGCCCCGGCCGGCGCCGTCGAGGAGGTCGAGTGGGTCCAGTCGGTCGCCGACCGCACCGGCTGGCCGCACGCCATCGTCGGCTTCGTCGACCTGACCGCGGACGACGCCGCCGACGTGATGACGGCGCAGGCGCGCTGCCCGCGGATGCGCGGCGTGCGCCAGCAGCTGCACTGGCACGACAACCCGCTGTACCGCTTCGCGCCGCGCCCGGACGTGATGAACGACGCCGCCTTCCGGCGCAATTTCGCGCGGCTGGAGGATTTCGGCTTCCTGTTCGAGCTGCAGGTGTTCGCCGGCCAGATGGCGGACGGCGCCGCGCTCGCCCGCGCCTTCCCGGGCGTCACGCTGGTGCTGGAGCATGCCGGGATGCCGGAGGATCGCTCGCCGGAGGGTCGCCGCGCCTGGCGCGACGGCATGCGGCGCCTCGCCGACGCGCCCAATGTGAGCACCAAGCTGTCGGCGCTCGGCACCTTCGTCCGCCGCAACGATCCCGCCCACATCGCCGAGATCGTGCACGAGACGCTGGAGCTGTTCGGCCCGGAGCGCTGCGTCTGGGGCTCCAACTTCCCGATCGAGAAGCTGTGGACGAATTACGGCGCGATCGTCGACGCGGTGCGGACGGCGCTCGCCGAGCGCGGCGCGGCCGAGCGGCGCGCGGTGCTGCACGACAACGCGGTGCGGCTTTATCATCTGTGAGCCGGAACCGGCCCGGCGGGCGCCCCGGCCGCACCGCAGCTTTCGCGCGAACCGCGGCCGCCGCGGACCCGGATCGCTCCCGCGCGGCGGGTTGACCCGAAGGCGGCGCTTGTCCAGCATGCGGCCGTCATGATCCGGCCTGCCGCGCTCTGCGACAACGGATCCGTTCCGCATCCCGGCCCGGACGACGCAAGGTTCCCGGCCGGACGGCAGGCCGCACGCGCCGCTTCGATTCGGCGGCCTCGGGACCGCCCGTGACGGCGGCTCGCGATCGAACCGATCCCGGTCGCGCCGAACTGCGGACGACAGGAAGACAGGTGACGCGATGCTTCTCCGACCCATTGCGGTCCGTTCGACGCCGGCTCGCCCGGCCGTTCACTGCGCGGCGGCGCCGGCGGCCGCACGGCTCGCGGCGCTGCTCGTCCTCGGCGTCGGCCTGATCTGCGGCCTGCCGGCCGCGGCGCGCGCCCAGGCGGTCACGCTCGTCAACGTCTCCTACGATCCGACCCGCGAGCTCTACCGCGCCGTCAACGACGCCTTCGCCAAGGAGTGGCAGGCCAAGACCGGCCAGAAGGTGACGATCCGCACGTCGCACGGCGGCTCCGGCCGCCAGGCCCGCTCGGTCATCGACGGCCTCGACGCCGACGTGGTGACGCTGGCGCTGGCCGGCGACATCGACGCCATCGCTCGCGAATCGAAGCGCCTGCCGGCCGACTGGCAGACGCGCCTGCCGAACAATTCGTCGCCCTACACCTCGACGATCGTGCTGCTCGTCCGCAAGGGCAACCCCAAGGGCATCAAGGACTGGGACGACCTGGCGAAGCCGGGCGTCCAGGTGATCACGCCGAACCCGAAGACCTCGGGCGGCGCGCGCTGGAACTATCTCGCCGCCTGGGCCTTCGAGCTCGACCGCTCGGGCGGCGACGCCGGCAAGGCGAAGGCGCTGGTCGCGGCGATCTTCCGCAACGTGCCGGTGCTCGACACCGGGGCGCGCGGCTCGACCACCACGTTCGTCCAGCGCGGCCTCGGCGACGTGCTGGTCGCCTGGGAGAACGAGGCGTTCCTGGCCAAGCAGGAGTTCGGCGCCGACCGGTTCGACATCGTCTATCCGTCGCTCTCCATCGTCGCCGAGCCGCCGGTGGCGCTGGTCGACCAGGTCGTCGACAAGCGCGGCACCCGCGCGGTGGCGCAGGCCTATCTCGCGTTCCTCTACGGGCCGGCAGCGCAGCGCCTCATCGCGTCGCATTTCTACCGGCCGTTCCGGCCCGAGCACGCCGCGCCCGAGGATCTGGCGCGCTTCGGCAAGACGCGGCTCGTGACCATCGACGGGGTGTTCGGCGGCTGGGCGAAGGCGCAGGCCGAGCACTTCGCCGACGGCGCCGTGTTCGACCAGATCTACCAGGCGGGCGCCCAGGGACGATGACCGCGACCGCATCCGCATCGCCGCGCGCCGCGGCGGCCCCTTGGCGGTTCCGGCAGCCGAGCGCGCTGCCCGGCTTCGGCCTCACCTTCGGCTTCGCCGTCACCTGGCTGTCGCTGATCGTGCTGATCCCGCTCGCCGCCCTGGTGATGCGGGCGAGCGGCCTCGGGCTCGACGGCATCTGGCGCATCACGTCGTCGCCGCGCGTGCTGGCGGCGCTGCAGACCAGCTTCGGCCTGTCGCTCGCCGCCGCCGCCGTGAACGCCGTGTTCGGCCTCCTGGTCGCCTGGGTGCTGACCCGCTACGAGTTCCCCGGGCGCCGCCTGCTCGACGCCGTGGTGGATCTGCCCTTCGCGCTGCCGACCGCGGTCGCCGGCATCGCGCTCGCCGCCATCTACGCCCCCAACGGCTGGATCGGCGGCCTGGTCGCGCCGCTCGGCATCCAGATCGCGTTCACGCCGCTCGGCATCTTCATCGCGCTGGTGTTCGTCGGCCTGCCCTTCGTGGTGCGCACCGTGCAGCCCGTGCTGGCCGACTTCGACCGCGAGATCGAGGAGGCCTCGGCGACGCTCGGCGCGACGCGGCGGCAGACCATCGTGCGGGTGGTGCTGCCGGCGCTGCTGCCGGCGGTGCTGACCGGCTTCGCGCTCGCCTTCGGCCGCGCCGTCGGCGAGTACGGCTCGGTGATCTTCATCGCCGGCAACCTCCCGTTCAAGTCGGAGATCGCGCCGCTCCTCATCGTCATCCAGCTCGAGGAGTTCAACTATGCCGGCGCCACCGCCATCGCCACCGTGATGCTGGCGATCTCGTTCCTGCTGCTGCTCGCCATCAACCTGCTGCAGGCGTTCAGCCGGCGGAGATTCGGCCATGTCTGATCAGCCCGCGGCGCTGCCCGACGAGGGGTCCGGCCGCCCCGCCGCCAGGCCGACGCCGGTGATCCGGCCGCGGCCGACCGTGGACGAGACCCGGGCCACCAAGGCGATCCTGATCGGCACCGCGGTGGCGTTCCTGGCCCTGTTCGTCGTGCTGCCGCTGATCGCCGTGTTCGCCGAGGCGTTTCGCCGCGGCGTCGACCACTATCTCGAGTCCTTCGCCGATCCCGACACCCAGGCGGCCATCCGCCTCACCCTCACGGTGGCGGCCATCGCGGTGCCGCTCAACCTGGTGTTCGGCATCTGCGCGGCCTGGGCGATCGCCAAGTTCGAGTTCCCCGGCAAGAGCCTGCTGACCACGCTGATCGACCTGCCCTTCTCGGTGTCGCCGGTGGTCTCGGGCCTGGTCTTCGTGCTCCTGTTCGGGGCGCAGGGCTATTTCGGCAAGTGGCTCGCCGCGCACGACCTGCAGATCGTCTTCGCGGTGCCCGGCATCGTGCTCGCCACCGTCTTCGTCACCTTCCCGTTCGTCGCCCGCGAGCTGATCCCGCTGATGCAGGAGCAGGGCACGGCCGAGGAGGAGGCCGCCCTCACCCTCGGCGCCTCGGGACTGCGCACCTTCCTGACCGTCACGCTGCCGAACACCAAATGGGCGCTGCTCTACGGCGTGCTCCTGTGCAACGCCCGCGCGATGGGCGAGTTCGGCGCCGTCTCGGTGGTCTCCGGCCACGTGCGCGGCCTGACCAACACGATGCCGCTGCACGTGGAGATTCTCTACAATGAGTACAACTTCGTGGCGGCTTTCGCGGTCGCTTCCCTCCTCGCCGGCCTCGCCCTCGTCACCCTCCTCGCCAAGTCCGTCCTCGAGTGGCGCTACGGTGACGCGCTCGGCCGGACCCGGCTATACTGACCACGTGGACACGGTCGCGATACGGGCCGAAGGGCTGGAGAAGAGGTTCGGCGGCACGCCGGCGCTCAACGGCGTCGACCTGTCGGTCGAGGCCGGCGAGCTCGTGGCGCTGCTCGGCCCGTCGGGCTCCGGCAAGACCACGCTGCTGCGCATCGTCGCCGGCCTGGAGCGGCCGACCGCCGGACACATCTGGTTCGGCGGCGAGGAGGCGACCGCCCTGCCTGTGCAGGCGCGCCGGGTCGGCTTCGTGTTCCAGAGCTACGCGCTGTTCAAGCATCTCGACGTCGGCGGCAACGTCGCCTACGGGCTGAAGGTGCGGCCGCGCCATGCCCGGCCGAGCCGCGCGGCGATCCGCAGCAGGGTCGCCGAGCTGCTCGACCTCGTCCAGCTCGGCGGCCTCGAACGGCGGTTCCCCTCGCAGCTCTCCGGCGGCCAGCGGCAGCGCGTGGCGCTCGCCCGGGCGCTCGCGGTCGAGCCCAAGGTGCTGCTGCTCGACGAGCCGTTCGGCGCGCTCGACGCCAAGGTGCGGCGCGAGCTGCGCCGCTGGCTGCGCGAGCTGCACGACCGCACCGGCCACACCACGCTGTTCGTCACCCACGACCAGGACGAGGCGCTGGAGCTCTCGGACCGGGTGGCGATCCTCAACCAGGGCCGCATCGAGCAGATCGGCACGCCCGACGAGGTCTACGACCGGCCGGCGAGCGCCTTCGTGGCCGGCTTCATCGGCGAGGCGGTGCGGGTGACGGTGACGGTCGAGGGCGGGCTGGTGCGGATCGGCGAGCACGTGCTGCCCGCTCCCGACGCCACCGTGTCCGGGACCGCGGCACTGTTCGTGCGGCCGCGCGACCTGGTCGCCGCCGACGCCCGGTCGGGCGCGCTCGCCGCCACCGTGATCGGCGTCCGCCGCGCCGGGCCGGCGCGGCGCGCCGAGCTGCGGCTCGCCGACGGCGTGCCGCCGGTCGAGATCGAGCTGCCGGCCGACGTCTCGGTCGCCCGCGGCGACGTGATGCACGTCCGGCTGCGCACGATGCGGCTGTTCGGAACGGACGGGGCGAACAGCTAGCGAGTGGCGAATGGCGAATAGGGAAGAGGACCGGCGCTGCTACTCGCCGTTCGCTACTCGCCACCTCGCTGACGCCGGGGCGCGGGTAGCGACGCGGGGCTCGGCGGCCGGACCCGGCACCGGATAGGCGGTGCTCGACTTGACCCGCTCCATGGCGAAGCGCGACGTCACGTTCTTCAGCGGCACCGTCTCGATCAGCTTCTTGTAGAAGGTGTCGTAGGCGCCCATGTCGGCCACCACGACGCGCAGCATGTAGTCGACGTCGCCGGCCATGCGGTAGACGTCCATCACCTCGGGCATCGCCGAGATCGACTTGGCGAAGGCGTCGAGCCACTCCTTCGAATGGTCGCCGGTCTCGATCGAGACGAACACGGTGAGGCCGAGGCCGATCTTCTCGGGCGACACCAGCGCCACCCGGCCGGTGATGACGCCGTCGGCTTCCAGCCGCTGGATGCGCTTCCAGCACGGCGTCTGCGACAGATGCACCTGCTTGGCGAGCGCGGCGAGCGTGATGCTGGCGTCGCGCTGCAGCACCGTGAGAATCCGGCGATCGACCGCATCCACCTTGCGGACCCGGGTCGGAGGAGTGTCCTGCTTCATTTCTTCTCACTTCGGAAGAATAATTTTTCTTCCGCATGAATCTCTGGTTCGCGCAGTAAAAAATAATTCTCTCCGAAGCGCAAGCCGGCCTCCGCCGGCCGACGACACGAAAACGAAACGCGACGCGGGCACGTCCTGCGGCGACCGCTTCTGACGTATCGTGCGGTCTTTCGCCCCCGGCTTCGCATCGAAGCAGCACATCCGGAGTTCCGTCATGCGCATCGCCCTCCATGTCCCGTTCGGCGCCGAGGCCTTCGTCGCGGCCTTGCGGGAGATCCCCGGCGCCGCGCCGGTGGTCGCGACGACCAAGGAGGAGCTGAGCGCCGCGCTCGCCTCGGCCGACGCGCTCGCCGTGATGGCGAGCCTCTACGACCAGGAGACCGCCGATGCGGTCGCGGCGGCGCCGCGGCTGCGCTGGATTCACTTCGTCTCGTCGGGCGTCGATCCGCTGCTGCGCTTTCCGCCGCCGGCGGGCGTCGCGATCACCAACTCGGCCGCCGCCTGGGCTCCGACGGTCGCCGAGCACGCGGTGACGCTCCTCTCCGCCCTGCTCCGTCAGCTGCCGGCCGCCGTGGCAGCGCAACGCGAGCGGCGCTGGGCCGCCGCGGATCTGCGGCCGCGCCTGCGGTCGCTGGAGGCGAGCACGATCGTGCTGCTCGGCTTCGGCGCCATCGGGCAGGCGATCGCCCGCCGCCTGAAGGCGTTCGATGCACACGTGATCGCCGTCGCCCGCACCCGTCGCAGCCATGCCGACGTCGACGAGTTCGCGACCGTCGAGGCACTCGACGAGGTGCTGCCGCGCGCCGACGCGCTGGTCGCGGTCCTGCCCTCGACGCCGGCGACCCGCGGCCTGCTCGACGCCGAGCGGCTGGCGCGGCTGCCGCGCGGCGCGCTCGTCGTCAATGTCGGACGCGGCGACACCATCGTGCAGGACGCGCTGATCGCGGCGCTCGCCGACGGCGGCCTCGGCGGCGCGGCGCTCGACGTGTTCGAGCGCGAGCCGGTGCCGGCGGACAGTCCGGTCTGGACGGCGCCGAACCTGATCGTCACGCCGCATCTCGCCGGCATCGGCAGCCGCGCGCTCGCCGGGCGGCTCGCCGCGGTGTGCGCCGACAACGCCCGCCGGGCCGTGAAGGGCCGGCCCTTCGCCACGCCGGTCGAGACGTCGACCCTCGGCGGCTGAGCCGCGGCGCGCCCGGACGCTCCGTCGAACGCGGCTCACGACGGCGGCACCGGCCGTCGTGAGCAGATCGCCGTGCCGCGGCAACCGTCGCGGGCATCACGTCCCGGCATCGGCCGCCTGATCAGCAGGCCCGGCCCGTCGAGCGCGCCCGTGCGGCGCGCTGCCGCGCCCGATCGAACCGCGGGTTCCGCGTATGGAGAGAAAACCCGACGCCGCCGGGTCTGATCACAGCAGGCCGCTCGCACCGTGCTGCTGATCAGCTGAGGCGGCGGCCGCGGAACGGCCTCGCCTCTCGACGTGATCACGAGAAGATGTCGTCGTGTTAACAATTCGTTATCGTCGCCGGACCGCATCGCGGGCCGGGGCCCTCGCGCTGCTGCAAAAGCCGGTCCGGCACCCGATCTAATTCCATCTCGCGGCGCGTCACACGCGGTCTGATCGAGTTGTCCGACGGTTATGCGACATGAAATGCGGACGAAAGGTTTACATCCGCGTCGTGATGAGATAACCGAAGCATTCCTTTGAATGCCGCGCGATGGTCGTCATGCGTTCCATCGTGTCGTGATGCGGCCGACCAGAACCGAGCATCTTTAGACAGACTCGCACGATCGACATCGCAGGACCGCAGCGTCTCGAGGCCGCAGCATCGCGCGTTCTGCCCCAGCCATTATCGAGGAGTATTCGATGGCACGAGCGACGACCGCCAAGAAGGCGCCCGCCCCCAAGAAGAAGGCCGCCCCGGCCAAGAAGCCGGCTCCGGCCAAGAAGGTGACGGCCACGGCTGCCAAGAAGGCGACCGCCGGCAAGGCGGCCACCACGGTCAAGACGGCGGCTGCCGCCAAGAAGACGGGCGCGTCGAAGCGGCGTGGCTGGACCAAGGACGACGTGAAGGAGCTGAAGGCGCTCGCCAAGCAGAAGCTGCCGACGGCGAAGATCGCCAAGGCGCTGAAGCGCACCGAAGGGGCGACCCGCCAGAAGGCCTATTCGCTCGGCGTGTCGCTCGACTCGCGTCGCTGAGCCTGCGCGGAACGGAGCCTCGGCCCGGCCGGCTCCGCGACCGCCTCTCGCACGGCCGCGCGCCGGCCGCTCACGACCGGCGCCCAGATCGCAGTTCGCGGTTCCTGCTCTTGTCGACCGTTCTCCCCGCGGAGAACGGCCGGCCGGGGCGTTTCGTGATTCAGGCATGCATTCGCGGCGTGGATGCGTGAGCTGCGACGCGGCCGCGGCGTATCGCGGGAGGGCGCCGGTCGCCCCGCCGACGCGCCCGCCCTGTCGGGCGCCGCTCAGTTGTTGGCCAGGGCCGCGGATTCCGAGCGGACGATGTCGCGCTCGATCAGCGCCGCCTCGGCGGCGCTCGCCGCGAAGACCTGTTCCCCGTCCTCCGCCATCACCCGGATCGAGCAGCGCGACCATCCGTCCGCGAAGGCGGACGGGCCGGACGAGAACAGGTCGGCGACCAGCTTGACCGCCAGCTCGCAGGCCTTGTCGGGGTCCGGGAGAACGAGGTCGGACGCCTCGTAGGCGGTCTCCTCGTTGCTGATCCTGATCGTGTAGCGGGGCATCGCGGGCTCGGAGTCGGTTCGGTCCTCCGTATCAAGACACCGGGGCCGCGTTTTGTTCCGTGGGGTTCCGCACACAGCGTCCGCCGGGCGTCCCGGCCAGGAACGCCGGCCGCGGCGCGACGTTGACCCCGCAATGATCGCATCGGCCCGGCGGCACGAGCCGCACAGGTCGCGGCTCCCGCCCGGACGGCCGGCGGCCGCGGTCCGCCGAGGGGGTGCGGATCGCGCCTCGGGAGATCGCAATGAAGGCATTGTGCTGGCACGGCAAGCAGGACATCCGCTGCGACGAAGTTCCGGATCCGAAGATCGAGCATCCGCGCGATGCGATCGTGAAGGTGACGAGCTGCGCCATCTGCGGCTCGGACCTGCACCTTTACGACGGCTTCATGCCCGGCATGGAGTCCGGCGACATCATGGGCCACGAGTTCATGGGCGAGGTGGTCGAGGTCGGATCGGAGAACAAGAAGCTGAAGGTCGGCGATCGCGTCGTCGTCCCGTTCACGATCTGTTGCGGCGAATGCGATCAGTGCCGGCGCGGTTACTTCTCGGTCTGCGAGCGCTCCAACCGCAACAAGTCGGTCGGCGACAAGGTGTTCGGGCACACCACCGCGGGCCTGTTCGGCTACACGCATCTCACCGGGGGCTATGCCGGCGGCCAGGCCGAATACGTCCGGGTGCCCTATGCCGACGTGGCGCCCGTGAAGGTGCCGAGCAATTTGACCGACGAGCAGGTGCTGTTTCTCGGCGACATCTTCCCGACCGGCTGGCAGGCGGTCGTGCAGTGCGACATCGAGCCGACCGACACGGTGGCGATCTGGGGCTGCGGCCCGGTCGGCCAGTTCTGCATCCGCAGCGCCGTGATGCTCGGCGCCCGGCAGGTGATCGCCATCGACCGCGTGCCGGAGCGCCTGGCGATGGCCAGGGCCGGCGGCGCGACCACGATCGATTTCGAGACCGAGAGCGTCGTCGAGCGGCTCAACGACCTCACCGGCGGCAAGGGCCCCGAGAAGTGCATCGACGCGGTCGGGCTGGAGGCGCACGCGACCGCCACGCTCGACTCGATGTACGACCGTGCCAAGCAGGCCGTGATGCTGGAGACCGACCGGCCGCACGTGCTGCGCGAGATGATGTATGTGTGCCGCCCGGCCGGCGTCCTCTCGGTGCCGGGCGTGTACGGCGGCGTGCTCGACAAGATCCCGTTCGGCATGGCGATGAACAAGAGCCTCACCATTCGGACCGGCCAGACCCACGTGAACCGGTGGACCGACGACCTGCTGAAGCGGATCGAGGAGGGCCAGATCGACCCGACCTTCGTGATCACGCACCGGGCGAGCCTCGCCGACGGGCCCGAGCTCTACAAGACGTTCCGCGACAAGCATGACGGCTGCGTCAAGGTCGTCCTGCAGCCGTGAGGAGAACCGAGATGCTCGATCGCACCCGGATGCCGTCCGCCTCGACCGCGCACGCGCTCGCCCGCGGGCTCGGCTGGTTCTCCCTCGCGCTCGGCGCGGCGGAGCTGTTCGCGCCCCGCGCCCTCACCCGGCGGATCGGCCTGCGCGGCCAGGAAGGGCTCGTGCAGGCCTGTGGAGCCCGCGAGATCACCACCGGCATCGGGCTTCTCACCACGTCGCAGCCGGCGCCGTGGCTGTGGGGCCGGGTCGCCGGCGACGTGCTCGACCTCGCGACGCTGGCGGCCGGGAGCGACGGGTCGAGCCGCCGGCGCGGCGCCCGCGGGCTCGCGATGGCGGCGGTGCTCGGCGTCACGGCGCTCGACGTCGCCGCCGCGCTCGCGGCGAGCGGAACCGAGCGGCCGCGCCGCCGCCTCACCTACGGCTACGACCGCCGCCGCGGCTTTCGCGATCTGCCGGACCGGATGCGCGGCATCGCCCGCGACGCGGTCGTGCCGAAGGACATGCGGTTCCCCGAGAAGCTGCGGCCGTGGGGCGGTGGCGGGAGCTGATCAGACGTCCGGCGGCTCTTCCCGAACTCGGCTCATTCCCGCGCAAGCGGGAATCCAGGGTCCCAGGTCGTGCCGCTCCTGGGTCCCCGCCTTCGCGGGGACGAACGGAGCATCCTCCTCCGAGCAGAGGGCATGAGCCCGCGAAGCAGGTGTCAGCGCCGGCCCTTCTCGTTGCTGCCGCCGCCGAGCCCGGCACGGCGCAGCGCCTCGGCGAGCGCGTTGTTGCCGGTGTCGCGCTCGGGCTTCCGCCCGTAGTCGTTGCGCCCTCCGCCGCCGCGCGCGTCGCGCTGGTCGCGGCCGCCGCCCGCACGGCCGGCGCCGGAGCGCTGGTCCTGTCCGGGCTGGTCGTCGAGCCGCATGGTGAGCGAGATGCGCTTCCTCGGCTTGTCGACCTCCAGCACCTTCACCCGCACGATGTCGCCGGGCTTCGCCACCTCGCGCGGATCCTTCACGAAGGTCTTCGACATCGCCGAGACGTGGACGAGCCCGTCCTGGTGCACCCCGACGTCGACGAAGGCGCCGAACGCCGCGACGTTGGTGACGACGCCTTCCAGGATCATGCCGGGCTTGAGGTCGTCGAGCGTCTCGACGCCCTCCTTGAACTCGGCGGTCTTGAAGGCCGGGCGCGGGTCGCGGCCCGGCTTCTCCAGCTCCTTGAGGATGTCGGTGACGGTCGGCAGCCCGAACGTCTCGTCGACGAAGCTCTTCGGCGCGAGACCGCGCAGCGTCGCCGAATTGCCGATCAGCGCCTTGATGTCGCTCTTGGTCGCCTGGAGGATCCGCCGCACCACCGGATAGGCCTCCGGGTGCACGCCCGAGGCGTCGAGGGGATCCTCGCCGTCGCGGATGCGCAGGAACCCGGCGCACTGCTCGAACGCCTTCGGCCCGAGCCGCGGCACCTCCTTCAGGGCCTTGCGGCTCTTGAACGGGCCGTTGGTGTCGCGATGCAGGACGATGTTCTGGGCGAGGCCGGAGCCGATGCCGGAGACGCGGGCGAGCAGCGGCGCCGACGCCGTGTTGACGTCGACGCCGACCGCGTTGACGCAGTCCTCGACCACGGCGTCGAGCGAGCGCGACAGCTTGGACTCGGAGAGGTCGTGCTGGTACTGGCCGACGCCGATCGACTTCGGGTCGATCTTGACCAGCTCGGCGAGCGGATCCTGCAGCCGCCGCGCGATCGACACGGCGCCGCGCAGCGTCACGTCGAGCCCGGGCAGCTCCTCGGACGCGTAGGCCGAGGCCGAGTAGACCGAGGCGCCCGCCTCCGACACGACGATCTTGGAGAGCTTCAGCTCGGGGTGCTTCTTGATCAGCTCGACGGCGAGCTTGTCGGTCTCGCGCGAGGCGGTGCCGTTGCCAATGGCGATCAGCTCGACCTTGTGGGCGCGGGCGAGCGCGGCGAGCGTGGCGATCGAGGCGTCCCAGCGCCGCTGCGGCTCGTGCGGGAAGATCGCGTCG
Organism: Rhodoplanes tepidamans; assembly: GCF_030813915.1. GTDB lineage: Bacteria > Pseudomonadota > Alphaproteobacteria > Rhizobiales > Xanthobacteraceae > Rhodoplanes > Rhodoplanes tepidamans. The sequence goes on along the minus strand of NZ_JAUSUJ010000017.1, from coordinate 26,412 downwards.
GTCGCCACCACCTTTCCGGTGGCGTCGACCACGGCGACCTTGACGCCGGTACGGTAGCCGGGATCGAGCCCCATGGTGGCGCGGGTGCCGGCCGGCGCGGCGAGCAGCAGGTCGCGCAGATTGGCGGCGAAGACCCGCACCGCCTCCTCCTCGGCCGCCGTCCACAGGCGGAGCCGCAGGTCGATGGTGAGGTGGACGAAGATCTTGGTGCGCCACGCCCAGCGCGCCGTGTCGACCAGCCATTTGTCGGCCGGCCGCCCGCGGTCGGCGATGGCGAAGCGGTGCATGATCGACAGCTCGTAGGAGCTCGGGCCCGAGGAGCCGGCGTCCTCGCCCTCGATGCGCACGTCGAGCATCTCCTCGCGCTCGCCGCGGAACATCGCCAGAATCCGGTGCGACGGCAGCTTCGCCAGCGGCTCGGAGAAGTCGAAATAGTCGGCGAACTTGGCACCGGCCTCGGCCTTGCCGTCGCGCACCTTGGAGACCAGCCGGCCGCTCGTCCACAGCGCCTCGCGCAGCTTGCCGATCAGGTCGGCATCCTCGGCGAAGCGCTCCACCAGGATGGCGCGGGCGCCGTCGAGGGCCGCCGCCGCGTCGGCGACGTTCTTGTCGGGGTTCACGAAGCTGGCGGCGAGCGCCTGCGGATCGTTGGTCGGGTCGGCGAGGAGCTGCTCGGCGAGCGGGGCGAGGCCCGCCTCGCGGGCGATCTCGGCCTTGGTGCGGCGTTTCGGCTTGAACGGCAGGTAGATGTCCTCGAGCCGCGCCTTCGAGTCGGCCGCCATGATCTGGGCCTCGAGGGCGTCGTCGAGCTTGCCCTGGCTCCTGATCGACTCGAGGATGGCGGTACGGCGCTCCTCCAGCTCGCGCAGGTAGCGCAGCCGCTCCTCCAGGGTGCGGAGCTGCGCGTCGTCGAGCGCGCCGGTCGCCTCCTTGCGGTAGCGGGCGACGAACGGGACGGTGGCGCCGCCGTCCAGGAGCTCCACGGCGGCCGCGACCTGCTCCTCGCGGACGCCCAGCTCCTCGGCGATGCGGCGATTGATGGTTGCGCTCACCTTCGTCCTCCCGACCCTCGGCCGGCCGCCGCGGGAACCACGGCGCCGGGGGCTGGGGTATGCCGGAGCCGGACGCGATTCCGCAACCCCCCGGCTCCGCCGTCCCCGTCGTCGCGCGCCGGCCCCGGCTCCGCCGCGCCGGGCCCGGCCGCCCCGGCCGGACGCGCCACCGCCTCGACCAGGCTCGTGGCCAGCATCTCGCGGACATGCAGCAGCAGCGGCGTCGGCTTCTTGTAGGCCGAGGCGGCGAGGCACAGCGTGCTGGTCAGGTTCGGCCGGGTCACGGTCTGCAGCCGGTAGCGCTCGGGCGCGTGGCTCGCGGCGATGGCCGAGGACGGCAGCACCGCGTGACCGTAGCCCGCCAGCACGAGCTCCAGGATCGACGGCACGCTCGCCACCTCCCAGGCGACGTCGAGCTTGATGCCGGCGAGCACCGCCTGGGTCTCGACCAGCCGCCGGATCGAGTGGCTCTGCCCGGGCAGGATCAGCGGCAGGCCCGGCAGGTCCGCGAAGGCGATCGTCGGCGTCGCGGGCCTGCCGCCGTCTGCGGCCGAGACGAGGCAGACCGGATCGTCGAGCACCGGCAGGATGTCGAGCGCCGTGTAGGGCTCCGGATTGAGCAGCACCGCGAGGTCGATCCGGTCGGTGGCGATCCACTCGGTGAGATGCGTCGTCAGCCCCTCGATGATCGACAGGCGGGCGCGCGGCAGGTTGCTGCGGAACTCGGCGGCCAGGCGCAGCGTCAGCATCCGCCCGAAGCTCGGCGGCATGCCGATGGTGATCAGGCCGGACGGCTCGTCGCGCTCCGACAGGATCTGCTCGCGGATGCGCGACATCATCTGCATGACGTCGATCGAGTGGCGGAACAGGTGCTTGCCGGACTCGGTCAGCACCACGCCGCGCCCGTTGCGGGTGAGGAGACGGACCTTGAGATCCTCCTCCAGCAGACGCACCTGGCGCGACAGCGCCGGCTGCGCGACGCCCAGCACGATGGCGGCCTTGCTGAAGCTGCCCTGCTCGGCGACGCAGACGAAGTATTCGAGCTGTCTGAGATTCAACGGATCCTCGACCGACCGCGATGCGTCCGGGTCCGCTCCGCCGCGACGGATCGCGCGGTGGAGCCTCGGGCGCACTCTCTATCGATTCATCACCCGGCCGTCTTCACACCGGGCGACCGGCGGCCATGAGCGGATCTCACTATAACCGAAATCGATAGCTGATAGAAAACCAGCATCCTTGGTCGCCATCAGCGCGCACCCCTATATCGAGACGCGCCGCGTTGCGCCCGAAGACCCCCGACAAATCAACAATGTTCCAGACTGGGGCAGTCGATGACTGACGTCACCCTTACAACCGTGCACGCACCGGCCACCGGCAAGAACGCCTGGTACCGACAGTTGTGGTTCTACGTGCTGCTGTCGATGATCCTCGGCGTGGCGGTGGGGCACTGGTATCCGGAATTCGGTACCATGATGCAGCCGTTCGGCGACGGCTTCATCCGCGCGATCCGGATGCTGATCGCGCCGATCATCCTGTGCACGGTGGTGCTCGGCATCGCCGGCATGGGCGACATGGCCAAGGTCGGCAAGGTCGCCATCCAGGCGCTGATCTATTTCGAGGTGCTGACGACGATCGCCCTCGTGCTCGGCCTGCTCGGCGTCAACCTGCTGCAGCCGGGCGCCGGCATGAACATCGACGTCGGCGCGATCGACGCCGGCGCGGTCAAGCACTACGTCACCCAGGCCCAGGACCACGGGACCGTCCAGTTCCTGATGGGCCTCATCCCCAACACCGTGTTCGGCGCCCTCGCCGACGGCAACATCCTGCAGGTGCTGGTGCTGTCGGTGCTGTTCGGCTTCTCGCTGGCGGCGCTGGGCGACTCCGGCAAGCCGCTCGTCCATCTCGTCGAGGTCGGCTCCAAGATGCTGTTCGGCGCCGTCGGCATCGTCATGTGGGCGGCCCCGATCGGCGCCTTCGGCGCCATCGCCTTCACGGTCGGCAAGTACGGCGCCGGCTCGCTGATCACGCTCGGCAAGCTGCTGCTCGGCTTCTACGCCGTGTGCCTCGTCTTCGTGTTCGGCGTGCTCGGCCTGGTGGCGCGCTGGTGCGGCTTCAGCATCGTCAAGCTGATCCGCTACCTGCGCGAGGAGCTGCTGATCTGCCTCGCCACCACGTCGTCCGAGGTGGTGCTGCCGCGGCTGCTCGACAAGATGGAACGGATCGGCTGCCGCAAGAGCATCGTCGGCCTCGTGGTCCCGACCGGCTACTCGTTCAATCTCGACGGCACCTGCCTGTATCTCTCCTTCGCCGCCGTCTTCCTCGCCCAGGCGACCAACACGCCGCTGACCCTGTACCATCAGGTCGGCCTGCTGCTGGTCCTGCTGCTCACCTCGAAAGGCGCGGCCGGCGTCTCCGGCGCCGCCTTCGTCGTGCTGGCGGCGACGTTGTCGTCGGTCGGCAGCATCCCGGTCACCAGCGTGGCGCTGATCCTCGGCGTGCACCGCCTGCTGGCCGAGGGCCTGGTGCCGGTGAACTACATCGGCAGCGCGGTGGCGACGATCTTCATCGCCGACTGGGACGGCGCGCTCGATCACGAGACGCTGCACCGCGAGCTCGACCGCGGCGCGGGGAACTGACCGGCCGCGCGTCGCAGCCGCCGTCGTTGCGAAGGAAGCGCCCGGGCCCGTCCCGGGCGCTTTCGTTCAGCTCGTACGGCATCCGGCCGAACAACGTCTTGGTCATTCCGGGGCGGCGCGCAGCGCCGACCCCGGCATCCAGCCGAGAACTCGGAGCTTGTCGCTTGACTTCGGGTTCGCGGCTGCGCCGCGCCCCGGAATGACGGAGCACTGATCGCCCGGGAACAGGTTCACACGGCCGTGTAGCCGCCGTCGATGAGGAGATCCGAGCCGGTCATGAAGGAGGACTCGTCGCTCGCCAGGAACACGGCCCCGGTGGCGACCTCGTCGGGGGCGCCGAGCCGGCCCAGCAGGGTGTGGTGGCTGGCGCGCGCCGCCTCGAGGGTGGCGAAGTTCTTCAGGTAGCGGCCGGTCTCGACCGGGCCGGGCGACAGCGTGTTGACCCGGATCCCCTGCGCCGAATGGTCGACCGCCATCGCCTTGGCGAGCTGCACCAGCGCGCCCTTGGCGGCGCAGTACCACGGCCGGCCGGGGCGGGCGACGCGGGCCTGCTGCGACGCCACCAGGACGATGCTGCCGCCGCCGCCCCGCTCCATCACCGGGATGGCGTGCTTGGAGAGCAGGAACGAGGAATCCAGGTTGACCGCGAAGGTGCGCCGCCAGTCGGCGAGCGACAGTGTGGTCAGCGGCGCCAGCGGCAGGTCGAACACGGCGTTGGAGACCAGCACGTCGAGCCGGCCGAACTCGGTCACGGCACGGGCCACAGCGGCCTCGGCGGTCGCCTCCTCGGCGACGTCGGCGACCAGGCCGGCGATGCGCCCGCCCGCCCCCGTCACCTCGGCCACCACCTGCTCGAGCGGCGCCGCGGCGATGTCGAGCGCGACGACGGCGGCTCCCTCGGCGGCGAAGGCACGGCAGATGGCGGCTCCGATGCCGCCGCCGGCTCCCGTGACGACGGCCACCTTCCCTTCCAGACGACCCATGGCGGTTTCCTCGTTCTTGTGTCGATTTCTCCTCTTACACGGGGGCCGGAACGGCCCGGTAGCGGGCCTCCCGCAGACCCTGCCCCGCGATTTTGCCGGAGGCACGGTGCCGCAGCCGCCGTGCCCGGCACCACCGGCGCGCGTCGGCGGCCGCATTAACCGCTTTTCAGCGAAGCGCGGGCATGATCCGCTGTCCGGAACAGATCGGCCGGCGCGCCGGGCCGGCCGACGACGCACGACGGGAGACGCGGGTGCCGAGCCGTTCGAGTCCGCTGCAGCCGCAGCCCTGCGAGACCGCCTGGCGACGAGGCCTGCTCGTCCTCGACGACGATCCCGCCGTCCGCCGCCACGTCTGCGCGATCGCCGACCGCACCGGCTGGGCGGCCATCGCGGCGGCGAGCTTCGCCGAGGGCGAGATGCTGCTCGGCAGCGAGAACTTCGACTGCATCGTCACCGACCTGACGGTCGAGGGCGCGCCGGTCGCCGGCTTCCTGCGGACGCTCGCCGAGCTCTTCTACACGGCCCCGGTGCTGCTCACCGGCACCGGCAACCGCGCCCACCGCTTCGCCGCCGCCGACTTCGCTTACGGGATCGGCCTGAACGCCTGCTATCCGATCGGCAAGCCGATCGTGGCGGCGGGCCTCTCCGGGCGGCTCGCCCGCATCGAGGAACGGCTGCAGCGCGGCATCCGCGGCTGCTGCTTCCGCGACTGCCACTGGCGGAAGGCGATCGAGGCACCCGACACGGTGACGGCCTGACCGCGGCCGCCGCCCCCCTCATGCTCCCGGCGCGCGAGGTGCTTAGTCGATGCCTGTGACGCCCCACCGCGGACACCTGACCCTGCTGGCGGTGTGCACCACCGTGCTGGTGTGCATCGCGCTCCATTACGGCCGCGCCATCCTGGCGCCCGTGGTGTTCGCGCTGTTCGTGGTCGCCGTGGCGTGGCCCGTGCAGGCGGCCCTGCAGGCCCGCCTGCCGAAGCTCGTCGCCCTGCTGGTCACCGTGGTCGCGGTGGCCGTGGTGCTGACCGGACTCGGCACCATGATCGGCTGGGGCTTCGGCCGCGCGGCGCGCTGGCTGATCGCCGACACGGCGCGGTTCCAGGCCATGTACCAGGAGGCGACGATCTGGCTGGAGGGCCACGGCTTCGTCGTCACCGGCGTGTTCAGCGACGTGTTCAGCACGAGCTGGATGGTGCGCGCCGTCCAGGAGGTCGCCTCGCGCCTGCAGAGCGTCGCGAGCTTCGCCGTGGTGGCGCTGGTGTTCCTCATCCTCGGCCTGCTCGAGGTCGAGGCCACGGCCCGCAAGCTGCGCGCGGTCGGCGGCGACGCGCTGGTCCGGGCCGGGGCGACGACCGCCGCCAAGCTGCAGACCTACATGCTGGTGCGCAGCGTGATGAGCGTGATCACCGGCGCGCTGGTCGCCGGATTCGCCGCCGCGATCGGGCTGCCGCTCTACGCCGAATGGGGCGTCATCGCCTTCGCGCTGAACTACGTCCCGTTCATCGGCCCGTTCGTCGCGACGCTGGCGCCGACCCTGTTCGCGCTGGCGCACTTCCAGTCGTGGGAGACGATGCTCGTCGTCTTCGCCGCCCTCAACCTGATCCAGTTCGTGGTCGGCAGCTATCTGGAGCCGCGCGTCGCCGGCAGCCGGCTGTCGCTGTCCCCCTTCGTGGTGCTGCTCGCCGTGTTCCTGTGGAGCTTCCTGTGGGGCATCGCCGGCGCCTTCATGGGCGTGCCGATCGTCATCGCCATCCTCACCGTGTGCGAGCAGTACCCGGCGAGCCGCTGGGTCGCCGCCCTGCTGGCGGGCGAGGCCCCGGACGAGGAGGCCGGGCGGGAGGCGGAGGAGACGGCGGCACCGTCCGCCTGACGACCAGTTCCGGTCATTCCGGGGCGCCGCGCAGCGGCGAGCCCGGAATCCAGCGACGCAATCCGTGGCCCCGGCTGGATTCCGGGTTCGCGGCCTTTCAGGCCGCGCCCCGGAATGACGGGTCGCCCGGGATCACGATCCGCTCCGGTGCCAGGAGATGCAGCCGGCCGTCCTGGTCGCTCGTCAGCGTGTGGACGTAGAAGGCGGTGTCGCGGTCGTCGGTCGCCTCCATGACGGGCGACGGCGCCGAGACGATGGTGAGGTCGCCGCAGGCGCCGATCCAGTCGACATGGCGGTGGCCGTGCATCACCACGGCGTCGGGCGCGATCCTTTGCAGGCGGCGGACGAACCAGCTGCCGTTGACCAGCGCCGTGCCGATCCGCTCGGAGAGCTGCTTCGCCGGCATCGGATACTCGACCACGTGGTGGTGCAGCGCGACCAGCCAGGAGGCCGCCGGCCAAGCCGCGATGGCGATCTCGATTCCGCGCATCTGCTCGGTCGACACGAGGCCGAGCGCGTTGGTGAAGGAGAAATGCGTGTCGGCGTTGGAGTCGAGCAGCACGATGCCGAGCCCGTCCGGCCGCTCCGGCGGCAGCACCATCGGGAACAGCCGCGCCCACAGGTCGGCGACGAACGGCACGTCGCGCAGCGCCCCCGTGTCGGCGAAGCCGGCGAGCCGCGCGCGGTGCGGTGCCAGCGCCGCGTCGAGCGTGTCGCCGAGCGCCTCGCCGGCGAGGTCGACGACGCGCACGCGCCCACCCTGCACGGCCGCCATGGCGGAGAGCGCCCGCACCTGACGCAGCCGCTTCACCGGGCTGAACGGCAGGTCGAGCCGTGCCGGATTGGCGCGGTCGACCACGTTGACGTCGTGATTGCCGGGCTGGATCAGCAGCCGCGCGGCGATCGCCGGATACGGCGCCAGCGCATCGAAGAACGCGGCCCATTCGCCGGAGCGGCCCGCGTCCGTCACGTCGCCGGTGATCAGCACGAGGTCGAGCGGCGCCGCCGCGTGAATCGCCGCGATCCGCGCGAGCACGCGGTGCAGGCGGTCGTCGCCGCGCGGCCCCGCCCGGCCACACTCGATGCGGAAGCCGTAAGGCTCGCCGACGACGTGGATGTCCGACAGATGGACGATGCGCCAGCGCGGCGCCGTGTCGGGCGGCGCCGGCTCGCCCTCGAACCGGCGGGTGCGCGGCTGGTCCATGGTCGCGTCGGCGAAGCCCCACACGGCGGCCGCCGCGGCGAAATAGCCGGCCACCAGCACGACCCCGTTGGCGATGCCGGCCGAGGCGAGGCGCAGCGGCGCGGCGAGATCGGCGAGCGTGCCGGTCCAGCGGGTCGCCGGCCACAGCCAGGCGACCAGCAGCACGGCCGGCACCGCCACGGCGATCCCGGCGACCGCGGCCGTCGCGGCACGCAGCCGCGCCCGCGTCGCCGGCCCGGCCCGGCTCGCCAGCCCGGCCTCGGCGAGGTGGCGCAGCGCCTCGCGCGCCATCGCATAGACCGGCTGCACGGCGAGCGAGGCGAGCGCCCAGAAGCTGCCCTCGGCGATTCGGAACAGGCGTCGCCCGCCGAACCAGCCGAGCGCCACCACGGCGGCGAGCACCAGCGCCGACCAGGCGCCGGACAGCGCATATGCGACTTTGGTCGATACCGCCGACAGCCAGATCGAGGCGAGGAGCGGCGCCAGCCCGAGCAGCAGGCCGGGCAGGCCGATCAGCAGCAGCCAGGCGACGACCAGCTTCGGCAGGCTGATCTCGGCCAGCAGGCTGCCGGCGAGCGCGAGCAGCGAGCGCTGGCGGGTGCTGGACGCGTCGTCCTCGGCGTCGCCGTCTCGCGGATCCGTGATCGGCTGCATGGCCGCTGCTCCGATGCGCCGAGACCGGCGCCATTGACGAACGCGTGCACCGCACCCACGTCAGCCGCGGGCGCCGCAGCAACGGCGCCCCCGCAACCCCCGACGCGCTGCGCCTCGCTTCGCGGCGCGTCTCGTCGCATGCAATCACGACGCGATCAACGAAGGACATCACGATGGCCAGTCCCGCATCCACGGGCAAGCTCTTCGAGCCGTTCCGGCTCGGCGGGATGGAGCTCCCCAACCGGATCGTCATGGCGCCGCTGACGCGCAACCGCGCCGCCGCCGGCAACGTGCCGGGCCCGCTCGCCGCCACCTACTATGCGCAGCGCGCGAGCGCCGGCCTCCTGATCACCGAGGCGAGCCAGATCGTGCCGGAAGGCCAGGGCTACGAGGCGACGCCGGGCATCCATTCGCGCGAGCAGATCGCCGGCTGGCGCAAGGTGACCGACGCCGTGCACGCGAAGGGCGGCCGCATCGTCATCCAGCTCTGGCATGTCGGGCGCGTCTCGCACGTGGCGCTGCAGCCGGGCGGCCGCGCCCCGGTGGCGCCGTCGGCCATTCCCGCGAAGACCAAGACCTGGGTCGGCGGCAAGTTCGTCGAGACCTCGGCGCCGCGGGCGCTGCGCACCGAGGAGCTGCCCGGCATCGTCGACGCCTATCGGCAGGCCGCCGCCAACGCCGTCGCGGCCGGCTTCGACGGCGTCGAGGTGCACGCCGCCAACGGCTATCTGCTCGACCAGTTCCTGCGCGATTCCACCAACCAGCGGACCGACGACTACGGCGGAGCGCTGGAGAACCGGGTGCGGCTGACCCTCCAGGTGCTCGCCGCGGTGATCGGCGAGATCGGTCGCGAGCGCACCGGCATCCGCATCTCGCCGGTGTCGCCGGCCAACGACATCGCCGACAGCGACCCGGCCGCCCTGTTCGGCCACCTGGTCGCCCGCATGAACACGCTGGCGCCCGCCTATCTGCACGTGATCGAGGGGGCGACCGGCGGGCCGCGCGACAACGTGCCGTTCGACTGGACGGCGCTGCGCCGCGCCTTCAAGGGCGCCTACATCGCCAACAACGGCTACACGCCGGCACTGGCCGAGGCGGCGGTGGCGGAGGGTCGCGCCGATCTCGTCGCCTTCGGCAAGGCGTTCATCGCCAACCCCGACCTGGTCGAGCGGCTGCGCCGCGGTGCGCCGCTGAACACCCCCGACCAGGCGACCTTCTACGGCGGCGGCGCCGCGGGCTACACGGACTATCCGACCCTGCAGCCGGAGCCGGCCTGACCGACGCCCCCGGCCCCGGCAGCGTCGCGGGCCGGGCACCGCCCGGCCCGCCGCACGGACGATTGGGCCGGAGGTCGGGCCGGATGTCCTACGTCGCGTCGACCCGACGAGGTTGACGCCCGGTTGACGGGATCGCTCGACTTGCGGCGGCCGCGTCAAGCCGGCCTTTCCGGGCGGCGTGCGCCTATGGGGGTCCCGCGACCGTCCCACGAGGCCAGCGTGAGCAGCATCTCGACCATCGCAGTGTCCGGCATGACCGCCGCGGTGCGCCGCGTCGAGGTCTCCGCCGGCAATGTCGCGAACGTCCGCTCCACCGGTGCGCTCCCGGCCGCCGACGGCCGCGTGCCGGAGGGCCTGCAGCAGGCCTACACGCCGTTGCGCGTCACCCAGACCGCGGTGGCGGGCGGCGGCACCCGCGCGACCGTGACGGCCGCGACCCCGGCCCATGTGCCGACCTCCGATCCGCAGGCCCCGTTCGCCGACCCGAACGGCCTCGTCGCCGCCCCGATCGTCGACCTCTCCCAGGAGATGGTCGAGCAGGTGATCGCCAGCTACACGTTCACGGCCGATGCCCGCCTCGTCCAGGCCGACGACGAGATGACCCAGACGCTGCTCGACGCCACGGCGTGAGGGTGCGCCGCGGCCGGCCGTGATCATCCGGACCCGTCGCGCGGACGGCGCTCAGGTCGACGGCGCGTCCGCCGCGCGGGGCGTGGACGCCCCCCGCACCCGGACGGCGAGGTGATGCCGCACGACCGGCGGCTCCGGTCCGCGGTGCAGCGCGACCGCCTCGGCCTGCAGGTCGGCGTCGACCCGCGACACGCGGCGATGCTGGCGGCGGTGCTCGGCCCAGGACTCGACGAAGAACCACTCCACCAGCCGCTCCGGATCGGCGGCGTCCTCGGTGAGCCCCCAGGCATAGGCGCCGTCGCGCCGCCGCGCGGCGGAGAGCCGGTCGAGCACGGCGGCGAACGCCGCCCGGTCCTGCGCCGCGACCCGGTACGTGATCGTGATCAGCACGGGACCGCGGTCGTCCGGCACCGGATCGGCGACGATCGGCTCGGGCCAGTGCATCGATGGCATCAGGTCGGCCTCGCCGCTCGGCAGCCGCGCCCGACAGGCGAGCGCCGAGGCCGCGGCGAGCCCGAGGCCGGCCGTCACCAGCGCCGCGTCGATGCCGACCGCCTGGGCAAAAACGCCCCAGCCGAGGCTGCCGGCCGCCATGGCGCCGTTGAACACCGTGAGATAGATCGCGAGCCCGCGGCCGCGCGTCCAGTTCGGCAGGATCGCCTGCATGGTCGCGTTGAGCGTCGTGAGGATGGCGATCCAGGCGGCCCCGAGAATCACCATGAGCACGATGCCGTGCCAGGGCGCCTGCGCCGGCGCGAGCAGGATGGTCGATGCCGCGGTGACGAGCGAGGCGCCGAGCACCAGCCGATCCTGACCGATGGCGGCGCGCAGCCGCGGCAGCAGCAGGGCGCCGAGAATCGCGCCGGCGCCGACGCTGCCCAGCATCAGGCCGTAGAAGCCGGGGCTGCCGCCGAGCTCCTGGCGGGCGACCAGCGGCAGCAGCGCCCACACGGCGCTGGCGAAGACGAAGAACAGCACGGCGCGCCACAGCAGGCGGTGCATGTCGCGGCTCGCCCGCGCGAAGCGCAGGCCGGCCCGCAGCGCCCCGCCGAAATGCTCGCGCAGCTCGTCGTCGGCCGTCGCGTCGCGCCGCCACCAGATCAGCGCGCCGATCACCAGGACGTAGCTCGCGACGTCGAGCCCGTAGGTGACGGCGGCGCCGAAGACGGCGAGCGCGACGCCGCCGAGCGCCGGGCCGACCGCCCGCGCGATGTTGAAGCCGAGCGAGCCGAGCGCCACGGCGCCCTTGAGATCGGGCCGCGGCACCAGCTCGGGCACGATCGCCTGCCAGGTCGGCATCGCCAGCGCCGCCCCGGTGCCGCCCAGGAAGGTGAGGAGCGCCAGCGACGTGACCGACACCGCGCCGGTCGCGGCGAGCCCGGCCAGGACGGCGCTGACCGTGCCGAGCATCACCTGGACGACGATCAGGAATTTTCGGCGATCCAGGATGTCGGACAGCACGCCGGCGGGAATCGCGAACAGGAAGATCGGCAGCGACGCGGCGGCCTGGATCAGCGCCACGGCGGCCGGCGTCGGGCTGATCTCGGTGACCAGCCAGGCGCTCGCCACGTCGCGCATGAAGGTGCCGACATTGCCGAGCACGGTGGCGGCCCAGATCACCGCGAATAGCCGGTGGCGCAGCGGCGCGAAGGCACCGCCCGCGGGGGCCGCGGCGGCCGTCCGGCCGGCCGGATCGGCGTGATCCCGGGTCGCCGTCATCGCGGCAAAACCGCGCGGGCGGCCAACAGCGCCGCCATCCCCAGCCCCCCGATCATCGAGACATGCTCGAAGAAGGTCGCGGCCTGCCGGGCACGCTCCGGCCCGTCGAAGGTCCAGAAGGCGTGCGCCAGCAGGGTGGCGACGACCGTGAACCCGGCCAGCAGCCCGGCCCCGAGCCAGCACCAGCGGCGGGTCAGGAACAGGGCCGAGCCGACGAGCTCGGTCGCGATCACCGCCACGGCGACCGGCACCGCCGGCTGGACGCCCAAGCCGGCCACCTCGGCGGTGGCGCCGGAAAAGTCCAGGAGCTTGACCACGCCGCTGATCAGGAACGGCGAGGCGAGCGCCAGCCGGAGCAGATAATCGAGCCCGGGCACATCGAGAAGACGCGCCACCGCGGCGGGACGCATGATGTCGCTCACGACGACTCCTCACATTCCTGTTCATTCGATAGGCTCGCCGTCATTCCGGGGCGCACCGAAGGTGCGAACCCGGAATCCAGCGGCAACCTACGAACTCTTGGTTGGATTCCGGGTTCGCCGCTGCGCGGCGCCCCGGAATGACGAGCGAGCGAAGACCCCGTTCTCAGAACGCCCAGCAGGAGCAGCCGAGCACGCCCCAGAAGGCGCGTGCGTCCGACACCGGCACGCCCGCCCCCCAGGCCGACGCGTGTGCGTGGCCGTGCACGCCGCACCCCGTCGCGCAGCCACAGGCGCCGGCTGCCGCGGCCGTGACGGCTCCGGCCCCCTCGGACGAGAACGCATACGGCCGCGCGCCCTCGGCGCCCGCCCGCATCTGATAGCCGCCGAAGCGGCGCACCGGCGACCAGTCCGGCATCGCCGGTGGCAGCGGCGGGGCGAGGTCGGAGAACTCCTTGTCGCCGTGCACGGGCGTGCCGCCGAGCAGCGTGAGCACCGACGTGATGTCCTGGATCGCGTCTTCGGGCACCGCGAAGAAGTCGTCCGACAGCACCGCGAGATCGGCGAGCTGGCCGGCCTCGACCCGCCCCTTCTTGCCGGGCTCGGTCGAGAACCAGGTGTTGCCCTCGGTCCACAGCCGCAGCGCCGTCTCGCGGTCGAGCCGGTTGGCGGCCGGGTAGAGCGCGAGCCCGCCGAGCGTCCTGCCGGTGACGAGCCAGGCGAGCGAGACCCACGGATTGTAGGAGGCGACGCGCGTCGCGTCCGTGCCGGCGCCGACCGGCAGGCCGGCGGCCAGCATGCGCCGCACCGGCGGCGTGCGCTCGGCGGCGCGCTCGCCGTAGCGGGCGACGAAGTCCTCGCCCTGGAACGCCATCCGGTGCTGGACCGCGATGCCGCCGCCGAGCGCCGCGATGCGATCGATGTTGCGGTCGTCGATCGTCTCGGCGTGATCGAAGAACCAGTGCAGCCCGTCGAAGGGAACGTCGCGGTTCACCCTCTCGAACACGTCGAGGGCGCGCGAGATCGTCTCGTCGTAGGTCGCGTGCAGGCGCCACGGCCAGCGCTTCTCGGCGAGCAGCCGGACGACCGGCTCGAGATCGCCCTCCATGGTCGGCGGCATCTCGGGGCGCTCGACCTTGAAGTCCTCGAAGTCGGCGGCGGAGTAGACCAGCATCTCGCCTGCGCCGTTCGCCCGGTAGGTGTCGTCGCCCTGCCCCGGCTTCACCTGGCCGGCCCAGGTGGAGAAATCCTTCAGCTCCTCCTTGGGCTTCTGGGTGAACAGGTTGTAGGCGATGCGCACCGTGAGCTGGCCGTCGCGGTGCAGCTCCTCGATGATCGAATAGTCCTCGGGGTAGTTCTGGAAGCCGCCGCCGGCATCGATCACGCTCGTCACGCCGAGCCGGTTGACCTCGCGCATGAAGTGGCGCGACGAGTTCTTCTGATACTCGGGCGGCAGCTTCGGCCCCTTGGCGAGCGTCGCGTAGAGGATCGTCGCGTTCGGCCTGGCGACCAGGAGGCCGGTCGGATTGCCGGCGCCGTCGCGGGCGATCTCGCCGCCGGGCGGCGCCGGCGTGTCCTTGCCGTAGCCGACGGCGCGCAGCGCGGCGCCGTTGAGGAGCGCGCGATCGTAGAGATGCAGGATGAACACCGGCGTGTCGGGCGCGACGGCGTTGATCTCGTCGAGCGTGGGCAGCCGCTTCTCGGCGAACTGATGCTCGGTGAAGCCGCCGACGACGCGCACCCACTGCGGCGCCGGCGTGCGGTCGACTTGGTCCTTCAGCATCCGCATCGCCTGCTCGAGCGAGCGCACGCCGTCCCAGCGCAACTCCATGTTGTAGTTGAGGCCGCCCCGGATGATGTGCATGTGGCTGTCGATCAGGCCGGGGATCGCCCGGCGGCCGCGCAGGTCGATGCGGCGCGTCTGGGGACCGGCGAGCGCGATCACGTCGCGGTCGCTGCCGACGGCGACGAAGCGGCCGTCCCGGATCGCGATCGCGCACGCCTCGGGGGCCGCGCGGTCGAGCGTCGTGATCCTGCCGTTGAACAGGACGAGGTCGGGGGGCGAAGCGGTCTGGGCGGTCACGCTGTCTCTCGTGGAAAGGCCGGCGGCGAGTGCGGCGAGCGTGCCGACGACGGTCCGGCGGTCGGGGTTCTGGGCCACGGCGGATCTCCCGGTTCGGGGGGATTCTCGGGATCGGGTCGGGCTCGTGATCAGGATGGCTCGTCTGCGCCCGCCGAGCTGCGGGCTACCGGACCGGGCGTCACGGCGGGCTCGCCGCCCGGAAGCGGCCCGAGCACGTGCGCGGCGCAGGTCGTGCGGACGAAGCCCGCGACGTCGTGCCCGGCGATCAGCCGCTTCACGACCGGCACGACCTGCTCGCCGAGCAGGATGCCGAGCAGGCCGATCAGCGCGATGGTGGGCGGCGCCGGCGAGCGCACGCCGATCAGGCTGTAGACGACGCCGACCAGCAGGCCGGCGCCGAGCGACAGGAGATAGGCTTTCAGATCGGGCATTCTCGTGATCCCGTCGGCTGGCTGTCTCGGCGTCGTCGCCGGGCGCGACCCATGGGCGCTGTGTTCAGGTCCGAAGCCTCTCCGTCGTCGTGCTCCGCGAAAGCGGAGCACCCAGTACGCCGCAGCGTTTCGACTGAAACAACGAACGCTGGTGGATACTGGGTCGTCCGCCTGCGCGGACGACGACCACCGAGAGGCTGTGCCTTCGCTGCTAACTCGGCGTCCATGGGGCTCGACCCGGCGATCCATCCGTCTTCGAGAAGGCACACGGTCCTCGGACGGCGATGGATGCGCGGGTCGCGCCCGCGCATGACGGCTCACGGCGTGGCGCACGACCTCCGCTCGTCCCCGCGCCGGCGGGGGCCCAGGGGCGACACGGCAGGGACACCCTGGATGCCCGCCTGCGCGGGCACGAGCGGAAGATGGCGGGACGGCGGATACGACCGTCCCGGTCAGGTCTGGACGAAGGCGAGCAGATCCGCGTTGATCACGTCCGGATGGGTCGTGCACATGCCGTGCGGGAACTTCTCGTAGACCTTGAGCTGCGCGCCCTTCACCAGCTTGGCGGAGAGCAGCGCCGAGTCGGCGATCGGCACGATCTGGTCGTCGTCGCCGTGCATCACAAGCGTCGGCACCGTCACGGCCTTCAGGTCGTCGGTGAAGTCGGTCTCCGAGAACGCCTTGATGCCGTCGTAATGCGCCTTGGCGCTGCCGATCATGCCCTGCCGCCACCAGTTCTGGACGGCACCCTGCGACACCTTCGCGCCCGGCCGGTTGAAGCCGAAGAACGGGCCCGAGGCGACGTCGAGATAGAACTGCGCCCGGTCGGCGGCGAGCGCCGCACGGAAGCCGTCGAACACCTCGCGCGGCAGGCCGCCCGGATTGGCTTCGGTCTTCAGCATGATGGGCGGCACGGCGCCGATCATCACCAGCTTGCCGACCCGGCCCTTGCCGTGCTTGACGACGTAGTGCAGCGCCTCGCCGCCGCCGGTGGAGTGGCCGATATGCACGGCGTTCCTCAGGTCGAGATGCTCGACCACGGCGGCGACGTCGGCGGCGTAATGGTCCATGTCGTGGCCGTCCGACACCTGGGTCGAGCGCCCGTGGCCGCGGCGGTCGTGCGCGACGACGCGGAAGCCCTTCTGCACGAAGAACAGCATCTGGGCGTCCCAGTCGTCCGAGGAGAGCGGCCAGCCGTGATGGAAGACGATCGGCCGGGCGTCCTTCGGCCCCCAGTCCTTGTAGAAGATGTCGACGCCGTCCTTGGTGGTGACGAAGGGCATGGGGGTGCTTCCTTTCGGGGTGGTGGAGGTCTGGGCGCGGGCCGCCGGAGGCCCGCCCGGAAGGCCCGCGGCGGCGGCGAGCGCCGCGGCGGCGCCGAGGCCGAGCGCCGTCCTTCGCGTGGTCGTGATCACGTCCCGGGTCGCCGTCTCGACGCCGCTCATGCGGCGCTCTTGGCGTGGCCTTCGGCGGCGCCGAACATCGTCTTGGCGTAGATGATGCCGAGCCCGTAGGCGCCGCCGAACTGCTTGGCGATGCCGGTGGTCATGTCGTAGGTGCCGGTGCGGGCCCAGTCGCGCTGCAGCTCGAGCAGATACTGGAGCGAGGTCATCGGCCGCGCGCCGGCCTGCACCATGCGGTCCATGGCGCGCGCGTGCGCCTCCTCGGAGATGTCGCCGCAGGCGTCGGCGATCACGTGCACCTCGAAGCCCTGGTCGATGGCCGACAGCGCCGGGCCGACGATGCACACGCTGGTCCACAGGCCGCACAGCACGACGCGGTCCCTGCCGATGCGGTTCACCTCGGCGATGACGGGGGCGTCCTCCCAGGTGTTCATCGAGGTGCGGTCGAGCAGCGCCTGGCCCGGGAAGGCGTCGGTGATCTCGGAGAACATCGGGCCCGAGAAGCTCTTCTCGGCGACCGTCGTGAGAATCGTCGGCACCTGGAAGCCGGCCGCCGCGTGAGCGACCAGCGCCGCGTTGTTGCGCAGCGCGACGGCGTCGATCGACTTCGTCGCGAACGACATCTGCGACTGGAAGTCGATCATGATCAGCATGTGGTTGCGCGGATCGACGAGCGTCCTGCCGGGCGTGGGGGTTGCGGTGGGCATGCGGGCTCCTCTCGATGTGTACGCGCAGTTGTATGGAGAAGCACGGGTTCGGGACAATTGTGCCCTGGTATCGTCGGCCCTGGACCTGCGGATAGGACGACGCCGCGTCACGATCCGAGCGCCGCGCGGATGCAGGCGAGCAGCGCCTCCGGCTGCACCGGCTTGACGAGATAGCCGAAGGCGCCGGCCCGCAGCGCGACGCCGCGGCTCGCCTCGTCCGGATAGGCCGTGATCAGGATGGTCGGCACCGCGATGCCGGAGGCACGCAGGACGTGATGGAGCGCGAGCCCGCTGAGGCCCGGCAGCCGGACGTCGGCGACGAGGCAGCCCACCCGCCCGGCTCTCGTGTCGGCGAGGAAGCTCTCGGCGTCGGCGAAGCCGCAGGCCGTGAATCCCAACGCTCCCACGAGGCTGATCAGCGCGGCGCGAACGGAGCCGTCGTCCTCGACTATCGCCACCGCCGCGTCGCTCGCCATCGCGCTCCTCACCGCCGCACCGGCGGAGTGCCGGACCCGGTCAGGGTCGAGGCTGCCCGGGACGATGGCAATTGTTCTTATCGGTCGCGCGTCTACGCCTTTGCGATATCGTCGGCGAGGCGGTCGGCCATGCGCACGAGGTCGGGCAGCGAGCGGGCGCGCAGCTTCTGCATGATCTGGGCGCGATGCACCTTCACGGTGACTTCCGAGAGCTGCAGATGGCCGGCGATCTGCTTGTTGAGCAGGCCGCCGGCGACCAGCGGCATGATCTCGCGCTCGCGCGGCGTGAGCGCGGCGAAGCGATCGCGCAGCTCGGCCATGCGGGCGGCCCGCTCGCGGCGCGACTGGTCGATCGCGATTCCCTTGTTCACGGCGTCGAGCAGATCCTGGTCGCGGAAGGGCTTCAGCAGGAACTCGATCGCGCCCGCCTTCATGGCGGCGACCGACATCGGCACGTCGCCGTGACCGGTGATGAAGACGACCGGCAGGTCGATGCCGCGCCGGCCGAGCTCGCGCTGGACCTCGAGCCCGCTCTCGCGGCGCAGCCGCACGTCGAGCACCATGCAGCCCGGCAGGTCGGGACGCTCCGCCGCGATGAAGGCCTCGGCGCTGCCGAACACGTGCACGTCGTGACCCTCCGAGCTCAGCAGGCTCTCCAGCGAGGCACGGACGGAGTGGTCGTCGTCGACCACGAACACGGCGGACTGCTCGGTCATCGCGACACCTCCGGGGCATTCGTCGGCACGAGGGCGGTGGGAATCGAGAACGCGAAGACGGCGCCGCGCGGGCGCGCCGGCGCGACCCACAGCCGGCCGCCATGCGCCTCGACCACGGCGCGGCAGAACATCAGTCCCATGCCCATGCCCTCCGGCTTGGTGGAGACGAACGGCTCGAAGATGCGCTCGGCGAGCTCGGGCGGAACGCCGCCGCCCGTGTCGGCGACGGAGACCTCCGCTTCGCCGCGCTCGGCACCCCGCGCCGCGATGCGCAGCCGGCGCTCGCGCCCGGCCGTCGCCGTCATCGCGTCGATGGCGTTCTCGATCAGGTTGGCGACGACCTGGCGCAGCTGCAGCGCGTTGCCGATCACCGGCGGCAGCGCCGGGTCGAGATCGAGGTCGATCGCGATGCCGGCGGCCCGCGCCTCCGACGCCTTGTCCCGCACCGTCTCGCGCAGGAGCGCCCCGAGGTCGAGCGGCTCGCGCTCCTGCGCGCCGGTCATGAACATGGTGCGGATGCCGACCACCACCTTGTTGGCGCGATGGCCGTCGGCGACGATGCGGCGCAGCGCGGCGTCGACCATGTCGATCCGCGGCTCGGCCTTGCCGAGCCAGCGCAGGCCAGCGTCGGCATTGGTGACCATGCTGGCGAGCGGCTGGTTGATCTCGTGCGCGATCGTGGCCGACAGCGCCTCCATGGCGGTCAGGCGATCCTGGCGGGCGCGGCGCTCGGCGGCGACCGCGCGGGCGAGCCGCAGATGGACCGTCGTCGTCTCCGACAGCAGCACGAGGAGCACGATGCTGGCCGCGGCGAGGCCGTAGAGCCGGCCGGCCCACCAGCCGACGCCGAGCCGCGTCGCGCCGCCGAGCCACGACATCAACGCCAGCTCGACGGTCAGCGAGACGAGGACCAGGCAGACCCACATGTCGAGGGCGAAGCGGCGGCGCCACACCAGGATCGCCGCCGCGAGGCCGTACAGCAGGATGGCGACGGCCGGCACCCGGTACCACAGCCGCGTCACGTCGCGATCGTCGGCCATGAAGCCGGGCAGCACCGGCCGCCCTTCGACGATCAGCCACAGGCACACGGCCGCCAGCCCCGCCACGGCCAGCACGGTGCGCAGGATCGGCACCAGGCTCCGCGGGCTGGTGTCCGAGCAGACCGGGGCGAGCGCGTAGCCGAGCACGAACAGCGGAAAGCCGAGCCGACGCACCGCCGCGATCGCCGCCGTGGTCTGCAGCCCGGCGTCGACGCCGAGGCCCGAGAGCACGCCCGGGAAGGTCAGCGCCCAGGCCGGCACCATCAGGGCCGCGAACAGATAGCCGGCGGCCAGCCGCAACAGCGCCCGCGAGCGCTGGACATGGAACATGGCGAACAGCAGCGCGGCGGTCAGCGTCTCCAGCACGAAGCTCGCGGCCGCGTAGGCCGGGACGAGGATCTCGGTCCCCTGTGTCGGCTGCCGCGCGAACGGCGCCGTTCCCACCAGCGCCGCGAGGAGCGCGAGCACCACCACGACGGCGACCCCCGCCTGGGTCGCCGTGGCATGGAACAGGGCCGCCAGCGCCCCGCCGCGGGGCGCCGTGCCGGCCGCGGCGCCGGAGGCCGGGCCCGGCACGGGCGCGGAAGCCCGGCCGGTCGCCGGCGCGAGACCGCCGAGTGTGCGGGTCGATGTCGTCATGGCTCCGCCGGTCGTCTCCGCTGCCCCTCGCGCCGGGCGACGGTGCGCGCCGGGGCGACGCGAGGCGAGTAAATTTCGGTAAAGCCCGCCCGGGGCGACGTGACAACGCCGGCCCGGTCCGACATCGTTCGCGCGCGCCGCACACATCGTCGCGACCGCCTCGAACCCGATACCACGGTCGGAGTTTCATCGAGGACGACCACGATCCTCACGACCCGGAGACCCCCGATGCCGTCCAAGAACGCCCTCGCGACACCGACCGACCTCGCCCGCAACGCCGTCTCGGGCGTCGCCGACGCGCTCAACGGCGTCCTCGCCGACACCTTCGCGCTCTACCTGAAGACGAAGAACTTCCACTGGCACATGTCGGGGCCGCACTTCCGCGACTACCACCTGATGCTCGACGAGCAGGCCAGCCAGATCCTCGCCACCACCGACGATATCGCCGAGCGCGTGCGCAAGATCGGCGGCACCACGCTGCGCTCAATCGGCGACATCGCGCGCCGCCAGCGCATCGCCGACAACGACGCCGAGTTCGTGCCGCCCGACGCGATGCTGGCGGAGCTCGAGCAGGACAACCGCACCCTCGTCGAGACGCTGCGGGCCGCCAAGGAGATCGCCGACGAGGCCAAGGACAACGCCTCGTCGAGCCTGATCGACGACTGGACCGACGGGGCCGAGCGGCGCGCCTGGTTCCTGTTCGAGACGAACCGCAAGCGCTGAGGGCTCGAGCGGCCCCGCCGGTCCGCCCGACGGACCTGACTACCATCGTGCAAGACGAAGCTGGCGCGACACGATCGGCCGGCCTCGCGATGCCTGTCCGGAACGGCCGCGGCGCATTTGGAGGTTCCCGCCGCCCGCTTCTATGATGCTCTCCTCGTGGACGGCAGATCGGGGACGAGCAGTGGAGCAGCCGGCGCCCGCCGGACCGGGTCGTGTATTGTCCTTCGGCCCCTTCCGACTGAGTCCGGCGGAGCTCGTTCTCCTCGAGAACGAGCAGCCGGTGCGCGTCGGCCATCGCGCGCTCGACATCCTCCTCGCCCTGGTGGAGCGCGCCGGCGATCTCGTCACCAAGCAGGAGCTGATCGCCCGGGCGTGGCCCAGCACCTTCGTCGACGAAGGCAATCTGAAGGTGCACGTCGCGGCGTTGCGCAAGGCGCTGCGCGACGGTCAGGCCGACCTCCGCTACATCGTCAACATCCCGGGCCGCGGCTACAAGTTCGTCGCCCCGGTCCGCGTGGTCGAGGAGCCGGACGCGCCGTGTCCCGGTGCCGGCGTCGCTCCGCCGCCCAGCAATCTTCCCGCGCAGCTCGGGAGCGTCGTCGGCCGCGCCGATCAGGTCGAGACGATCGTCCGCCTGGTGTCGGACGCCCGCCTCGTCACCGTCGTCGGTCCGGGCGGCATCGGCAAGACGACGGTCGCGGTCGCGGCCGCCGGCCGGCTCCTCGCCCGCTTCCCGGACGGCGTCTGGTTCGTCGATCTCGCACCCGTGACCGACCCGGCGCTGGTGCCGACCGCGCTCGCCGCGCTGCTCGGGCGTCCGGTACGCTCGACGCTGCCGATCCCGGAGCTGATCACGTCGCTTCAGGACAAGGCGATGCTGATCGTGCTCGACAACTGCGAGCATCTCGTCGCCGCGGCCGCCGGCCTCGCCGAGGCGCTGGTGCGCGACACCGCGTGCGCCGTGCTCGCCACCAGCCGCGAGCCGCTGCGCGCCGGCGGCGAGCGGGTGCTGCGGCTGCCGCCGCTCGCCGTGCCGGACCGCAGCGAGGGCCTCTCCGCCGCCGAGGCGCTGGCCTTTCCGGCGGTCCGCATGTTCGTCGAGCGCGCCATCGCGACCCGCGACAGCTTCACCTTCACGGACGCCGAGGCGCCGCTCGTCGCCGCGATCTGCCGCAGGCTCGACGGCATCGCGCTGGCGATCGAGATGGCGGCGGGCTGCGTCGACTCGCTCGGCCTCGCCGACATCGCGCGTCTGCTCGACGACCGCTTCCGTCTGCTGACGCGTGGCCGGCGCACGGCGCTCGCCCGCCACCAGACCCTCGCGGCGGCGCTCGACTGGAGCTACGGCCTGCTGCCCGCACCGGAGCGCCTGCTCTTCCGCCGGCTCGGCGTGTTCGCCGGCTGGTTCACGGCCACGGCGGCCGAGACCATGGTGACGGCCGACGAGATCGGCCCGCTCTGCGTCGCCGAGGCGATCGCGAGCCTCGCCTCGAAATCGCTCGTCGTCGTCGACGTCGCCGGCGAGACGGCGCGCTATCGCCTGCTCGACACCACGCGGGCCTACGCGCTCGAAAAGCTCGCCGAGACCGGCGAGCTCGGCCCCGCGAAGCGCGCCCATGCCGCGCATTGCCGCGACCTGTTCGTCACCGCGGAGCGCGAGTGGGATCTGCAGCCGACCGCGGCGTGGCGGGCGGCGTGGCAGCCGCTCGCCGACGATCTGCGCGCCGCGCTCAACTGGGCCTGCGGCCCGGACGGCGACGTCGCGCTCGCCGTCGCCCTCACGGTCGCGGCGGTGCCGCTGTGGCTCGAGCTGTCGCTGCTGGAGGAGTGCCGGGTCCGCGCCGAGAAGGCGCTGGTCGCGCTCGAGCAGGCCGGCACGGCCGAGAGCCCGGACGCGATGCGGCTCTACACGGCGCTCGCCTGGTCGCAGATGTACACGTCGACGCGCGCCCGCGAGACGAGCGCGATGTGGTCGCACGCGCTGGCGCTGGCGGAGGCCTTCGGCGACGTCGACCACCAGCTGCGCGCCCTGTGGGGCCTGTGGGCGGATTCGAAGAACCGCGGCCGGTTCCGCGACGCCGCCGCGATCGCCGGGCGGTTCAGCGCGCTGGCGAAGGCGACCGGGCAGACCAGCGACGTGCTGGTCGGCGAGCGAATGATCGGCGACTCGCTCCACTTCCTCGGCGAGCAGGACGCCGCAAGGCGGCACATCGAGCGCATGCTGGCCACCTATCGGGCGCCGCGGCATCGCTCCGATCTGGTCCGCTTCCAGTTCGACCAGACCGTGACGGCCCGGATGACGCTGAGCCGCGTCCTGTGGCTGCAGGGCCGGCCCGACCAGGCGCTGCGGATGGCGGCCGAGACGGTCGCGGCCGCCGAGGCGCTCGACCATCCGCTGTCGCTGTGCAACCTGCTCGCCCAGGCCGCCTGCCCGATCGCCCTGATGGTCGGCGATCTCGACGCGGCGCGGCGCTGGACCGCGCTGCTGGTCGGCCTGACGACGCGCGACGCGCTGCACGGCTGGCGCACCTACGCGACCTGCTTCGAGGGCGACGCGCTGCTGCAGTCCGGCGATCTCGCCGGCGGCATCGCGCGGCTGCAGGCCGGCATCGACACGCTGCGCAAGGCGACCTTCGTGCAGTACCTGACGTGCTTTCTCGGCCAGCTCGCCGCCGGCCTGTGCCGGGCCGACCGGCTCGACGAGGCGCGCGCCGTGATCGACGAGGCGCTGACCCGCTGCGAGGCGACCGACGAGGCGTGGTGCGTCGCCGAGCTCCTGCGCATCAAGGGCGAGATCGCCGGCCGCGACCCCGCCGACGCTTCGGCGACGGACTGGTTCGCGCGATCGCTCGACGTCGCCCGCGCCCAGAAGGCGCTCGCCTGGGAGCTGCGGACCGCGACCAGCATCGCGGCTCGGGCCCGGCGCCGCGGCGGCGACTCCGGTCGCGACGCGGCATCCGTGAGCGCCCTGTCGGCCCTCCGCGCCGTCCTGGCCCGCCTGCCGGACGGCCCCGCGACGGCCGACGTCGCGGCCGCCCGCGCCCTGCTGGCCGGCCCGGACGTCCGCGCCCTGAAGGCGTGAGGCAGGCGGCGCCGGGCAACGGGGCGCGGACTGTCTGGTTGTCGATCGGAGGAGCGGGCCGGAGCTGGAACCCCGGAGCTGGCAAGCTGAAACGTGAAAATCCGGGCCGGGACGCCATGTGGTACAGGTGGGTTGACTCGAAACTCGAACCACCGACCTCCTGATCCACTTTCCAGGTCAAGCGGCTGTTTTCCCGTACGATATTACATACTCACCTCATTGTGGGGGCACGTAACGGGATTCCGCTACCAACATTCCCTACCGGCCGTCCCGTTCCGCTGCCGAGTCGCCTAGGCCCACCACCCCAGCCTTGGGGATATCAGGCTTCGACGACCACCGGTATGCCGATCTCGTTCGCCACCGGAGTGTAAATATCGACGTCGGACTCCGGCGTGGCGATGGTTACGATCAGCGCGTACTTGGCTTGCTTTTCCCATGCGCCGAGGTGCGGACGCTTGTTCCACCACCCCAGGGTGGGAAACACGGCGATATGGTCCCGGGCCGCGAGATCAGCAGCCGTTCCGCTCCACAGATCGGAGTGAACCGAACCGAGCGTCACAAGCGACCGTCCGGCATGGCCGTAAAGCCACCGCCCGGTATCCTTCAATCCTGGGGCTTCATAGTCATCTTCGCGATCAAACTTGTTAATGCGATCTTTAAATGCCCCCGGGCTTTCCAGAGGTCTCTTCACGGAAAACCTCAATCCGTACGATTGATAACCGTATTTTGAGGTCCAGCCCCGAGCGCCCGGACTTGGCTCAATGAAATATGACAGGGTCACGCGCATCTTGACGGGAGCGTCCTGGAGGTCGCGGAGGATGTCCGCGGGCCAGGGAAGAGCGTGCAACCGCATCTCCCGCGTCTTCACAGACTCTTTGCCATTCTTGTCCTTATGCTTGAAAAACGGCTGAATCGAACCTTGTGAGATAAGGGTCAGGGAATTGGTTGCACTCGACATCAGCCGCCGGAAGTTTGGTACGCCGTAGCCGTAGCAGCGAAGTAAGGTTTCGTAATTCACTGATCCGTCAGGTCCGGTGACACGATCGAGCATTGCCGGCGTCCATTCAGCAGCATGGATCATGAGCGCCCGGATAGTTTCAGGCGTGAAGTCGGGATATTTCGCCCAAAGCGCCGCCGCCATCCGGGCGGCGTCAGCCGCTGCCGCGCTGGTGTCGCCGAAGGTCGCGAGCGGCTTGTCGCGCGTGAAATTATGGTGGGTCGAAAGAAGCTGAAGCCCGTCATCGATATAGTCGGGGTCAGGATGCGCGGGATTTGCCGCCATGTTGCCCGCTTCAAGCACGATGTCCGGCTTGATGGGCCATTTGGTCTTCATCCACGTGGTCGATGTGCAACTGCACGGGGCCAGATCGCCGGCCCGCGCCACGGGGATCCAGCCCGGAAAGCGCGCGGCGTCAACAACGGCTTTTTCCGTGTATCCACCGACGGTCAAGGCGTTCCATGCTTGTGCCGGATCATGTACGCCGTCGGTCATGTTGGAATGCGGGTAATCCTTTCGCTTTGCGGGATCGGTGTTGCCGGCGGACAGAATGAACAGGCGCCGTTGATCGTCCGCGCCCGCCGCCAGCGCATCTACGGCCGCCGACCACGACGAGGGACGGCCCCGGTCGCGGCTGTCGGTGGTCGTCACCGAAAGGCAAAAAACGCGCGGGCGATCCGCCGTGACCTCAACCCGGTACGCGCATTCGCGGGTGACGGCGCCGTACAGGTCTTTCTCATGCGGATCGGCCGGATTGATGATCTTGACGGACTCGATTCGGTGCGTCAAAGGCACCGGATCCCGCGACGCCAGCAAGGGCGCCAGATCTCCGTAAGCGGCAATCCCGGCCATCGGCGTGCCATGGCCCTGCCGGTCGTCCGCGCCCCAGGCCGGCTTGTAGGTGTGCAGATCATTCGCATCAACGACCGGCGCGAGGAGCGGATGGGCGGCGTTGACGCCCGTATCCAGCAAGCAAACGTAGGGTGCGCCTTCGGTCGGCGGCGTCAATCGTATGGCTAGGTTCTCGACCCATGCGCGCTGTTCGACGGCGTTCATTTCGGTAAAGAAGGCCGCAGTGGTTTTCGCCAGCCGCAACTCCGCTATGGCACCAAGGATGTCGATCGAGCGCGACATGGCCGCGGCGGTGGCATGTACGAGCACAATGGTCCGGTCGACGAACTCAATCGCGTTCTCGCCCACTGTCAGGCCGAAGCGGTCGGCATGTTCGCGAAGCCGTGCCAAGGGATCGACGGTATTCGACCGGCGTAGCCACACCTCCCATGTCGCGGGTTGATCGGCCTGCGGATACAGGCTGGGGTCGTCGGTCCAAAGTGCTTCGAGTGCAGCAAGTCTGATATGCGAGATGCTCTCGACCAAATCCTTATTCTGGGGGCTTGTCGAACCATCGTCGCGCGGCCGCGTAACGCTGTCGCGATAGGCTTCGATACGTTTGAGGAAAAATGCAAGCTTGCCGTCCGGCACGAAGACGGTCGCCTGCATGCGACCGTCGGCTAGCCGCCTCACGGCGCAAAGCTCGATTCCGCTGCGCGTAAATTCCAGGCTCTCGAACTTCAGCGTAAGCGTCGTTTTGGCCCCACCTTCTTCGGGGGTTCGTGAGGGCGGAGGGTGCCGATCATCGAGGTCTGAATCGGAGATCGGCTTGTGTCTA
>NZ_JAUSUJ010000016.1 GCF_030813915.1 Rhodoplanes tepidamans | reverse complement strand
CCCGGGCGCCGAAACCGACTCCCCCGACACGGCCGGCCTCTGGCTCCCCCATCCCCACCCCCGGGCGGTTATCTCTCGCAGGCCGCGCAGCTGCGCGACCTGCGGGTGAGGGGGCGAGCCAGACGACCGGCGCCGTAAACCCTCACTCCGGTCGCGAGCCTGCGCTCGCGCCCGACCCTCTCCCGCAGGGAGAGGATGAGGCGGTCGCGACGGTTCCGATTGCGCATCGGCATGACGAGCCCAGCCATGATCGCTTCCGCTGTCGTTCTCCATGATGTGATCCGTTCCTGCCCCCGGAGCCCCCCATGCACCTTCTTCGCGCCCTGTTCGGCCTCGCGCTGCTGCTCGCCCCCGCCGCCGCGGCGGCCCAGGATTTTCCGAGCCGCCCGATCCGCATCGTCGTGCCGTTCCCGCCCGGCGGGCCGAACGACATCATCGCCCGCACGGTCGGGCAGCGGATGTCCGAGCTGCTCGGCCAGCCGGTGCTGATCGACAATCGCGGCGGCGCCGGCGGCGTGCTCGGCACCGACGCGGTCGCCAAGGCCGAGCCGGACGGCTACACGATCGGCATCACCAGCGCCGGGGCGCTCGCCATCTCGTCGAGCCTGCAGGAGAAGATTCCGTACGATCCGCTCAAGGACTTCAAGCCGATCACGCTGGTCGCCAAGGTGCCGGAGATCCTCGCCGTCGCGCCGAACGTCAAGGCGACGACGGTGGCCGAGCTGGTGGCGTTGGCCAAGGCGA
Source organism: Rhodoplanes tepidamans (assembly GCF_030813915.1). Taxonomy (GTDB): domain Bacteria; phylum Pseudomonadota; class Alphaproteobacteria; order Rhizobiales; family Xanthobacteraceae; genus Rhodoplanes; species Rhodoplanes tepidamans. The sequence continues at coordinate 173,916 of NZ_JAUSUJ010000016.1, read as the reverse complement.
AGCCGGGCGACATCAGCTTCGCCTCGTCGGGCCCGGGCAGCATGCCGCATCTCGCCGGCGAGCTGTTCAAGATCAAGGCCGGGATCGACATCGTCCACATTCCGTACCGTGGCGCCGCGCCGGCCGTCACCGACCTGCTGGCTTCGCAGGTCCACATGGTCTTTCTCGACGTCCCGGTGCTGCTGCCGCACATCCGCTCCGGCAAGCTGAAGGCGGTGGCGATCGGCAGCCGCGAGCGTCTCGACAGCGTCAAGGACGTGCCGACGACGGCGGAGGCCGGCTATCCCGAGGTCGAGGCGGAGAACTGGTACGGCATGGTGGCGCCCGCCGCGACGCCGCCGGCGATCGTCGAGAAGATCCACAAGGCCACCATCGAGGCGATGAAGAGCCCGGACGTGAAGGACAAGCTCGCCGCCCAGGGCGCCGTGCTGGTCGGCGACACGCCGGACGCGTTCGCCGCCTATATCCGCAGCGAGATCGACAAGTGGCGCAAGGTGGTCGAGGCCGCCGGCGTCAAGCCGGGGAACTGATACTGGATTCGGGTGATCAGCGCGCCGTCATTCCGGGGCGGTGCACTCGGGTCGGCGCTTCGCGCCGCCCGAGCACAGGCTCCGCGCCGAACCCGGAATCCAGCCGAGAATTCCGAGGTTGTCGCTGGATTCCGGGGTCGCGGCTTCGCCGCGCCCCGGAATGACCACCGACTTGATCAGCGGATGCCGTTCGGGAGCGGCTCGACCGCGGGCGGACCTCCGTCCGGATCGGCGCCATCTGCAAATCCGTCGCGCCGGCCGCGGGCAGGCGCGACGGATGGTCCGCGGCGGGCGCTCTCGTGGCGGTCGCGGGGCCGGCGGTTCTGCGGTATGCTGTGCACCTCGGCGCCGGCACCGGCCGGCCGCCCGCGGGACACGAGCATGAGCAGCACGACCAATGCTGTCACGACCGGTGCGGTCATGACGAATGCGGTGCGCCAGCCGGGCCCCGAGCCCACCTGTCCGCCGCCCGATCCGCATCCGAGGAAGCCCGGCTACGTGCCGCCGCCGGGCGCCTGCGACGCGCATTTCCACGTCTTCGGACCGGGCGACGTGTTCCCCTACGCGCCGAAGCGGCCGTTCACGCCGTACGACCAGCCGAAGGCGACGCTGCTCGCGCTGCACCGCTTCCTCGGCTTCGAGCGCGGCGTGTTGGTGCAGTCGTCGTGCCACGGCACCGACCACCGCGCCCTGCTCGACCTGCTCGCCGACACCGGCGGCCGCTATCGCGGGGTGGCGCTGCTCGATCCCGAGACGCCGGACGCGGAGATCGCCCGGCTCGACGCCGCCGGCGTGTGCGGGGTGCGCTTCAACTTCCTGCCCCATCTCGGCGGCCGGCCCTCGATCGAGGGCATGCGCACCGTGATGGAGAAGGTCGCGCCGTTCGGCTGGCACGTCGAGATCCACGTCACCGGCAAGGAGCTGCTCGACAGCCTCGACCTGATCACCTCGATCAGGGGCAAGGTGGTGATCGACCACATCGGCCGCGTCGACGTCACCGAGGGAACGGCGGGCTTCGCCTTCGGGGCGCTCAAGCGCCTGCTCGACCGCGGCAGCATCTGGGTGAAGCTCTCCGGGGTCGACCGCATCTCGCGCGCCGGTCCGCCCTTCGCCGACGCCGTCGCGCTCGCCCGCGCGCTCGCCCGCCACGCGCCGCAGCGGGTGCTGTGGGGCACCGACTGGCCGCACCCCAACATCTCGCGCTTCATGCCCAACGACGGCGAGCTCGTCGACCTCATCCCGCAGATCGCCGAGGACACGCGCACGCAGCAGTTGATGCTGGTCGACAACCCGACCGCGTTCTTCGGATTCGCGAAGGCCTGAGGCGCGGCTGCGAGCGCGTGATTTGTCGGCCGATTGCTGGTAGCTGTCCGGCGGGTCCATCGCCCGCTTGGAACAGGCTCATGTCAAAACCAGCTTTCGCCCGCCGCGCGATTCCGGCGAGGGTCGTCCTTTGGCTCGCGGCCGCCGTCGCGACCTCGCTTCCGGCCGTCGCCGCGGAAGAGCCCGCCGGCACCGCCGCCGAGGGGCCGGTGGTCGCGACCGACACCGGAAAGGTGCGTGGCACGGCCGGCGACGGCGTCTCCGAGTTCAGGGGCATCCCCTATGCCGAGCCACCGGTCGGCCTGCTGCGCTTCGCGCCGCCCCGGCAGGCCCTGCCGTGGCGCGGCGTCCGCGACGCCACCCGCTACGGCCATGCCTGCCCGCAGGTCTCGCGCTACGGCCTGACCGAGGCGAGCGACACCGAGGACTGCCTCACCCTCAACATCACGGTGCCGACCGGCGACGCGGCGGCCGGCGAGGCCCCGGCGGGCGGCCGCAAGCCGGGCAGGAAGGCCGCCCGAAAGCCCGTGATCGTGTGGATCCACGGCGGCGCCTTCGTGGGCGGCTCCAGCGCGCTCTATCCGCTCGCCCCCATGGCGAAGGCCGGCGACGTCGTGGTCGTCTCGCTCAACTACCGGCTCGGCGTGTTCGGCTTCATGCCGCATCCGGCCTTTCCGGCGAGCCACAACGGCGGCTTCGGGCTGGAGGACCAGCGCCTCGCGATGCGCTGGGTGAAGCGCAACATCGCGGCGTTCGGGGGCGATCCGGACAACATCACGGTGGCGGGCGAGTCGGCCGGCGCGTCGAGCGTCTGCATGCATCTGATCGCGCCGAAGGAGACGGCGGGGCTGTTCCGCCGCGCCATCGTCCAGTCGGGCGGCTGCGCCCATCCGCTCCGGCCGGTCGCCGAGGCGGCGGCCGCGGTCGGCGCCCAGGTCGCCGAAAAGGTCGGCTGCGGCGACAAGGCGACGGCGCTGTCCTGCCTGCGCCGGGCGAAGGTGACGGATCTGCTGGCCGCGGCCGCGGCGGTCGGCGCGTCCGACCTGATGGCCTTCTCGCCCGTCTACGGCACCCTGACGGTGCCGCTGCAGAGCCAGGAGGCGCTGCGGACCGGCCGCTTCGTCAAGGTCCCGGTGCTCAACGGCGGCGACGCCGAGGAGCTGCGCCTCTATGTCGCCTACGACGTCCAGGCCGGCGCCAGGATCACGGCCGAGACCTATCCGGACGACCTCGAGGCCGTCTACGGCGACACCACGCCGGCCGTGCTGAAGGAATATCCGGTGACAGCCTACTCCTCGGCGCCGACCGCGCTCGGCAGCGTGATGTCGGACTTCTCGCCGAAGGTCGGCCTCAACAACTGCATCTATCTGGAGGCCGGCAAGCTGATGAGGAAGCACGTGCCGGTCTACGAGTACGTGTTCGGCGATCCGGCGGCCCCGCCCGTCACCACCGATCCCGGCTTCGAGATGGGCGCCGTGCACTCCTCCGAGCTGCCCTATCAGTTCCCGCGGTTCGACAACACGACGAAGGTCGCCGGCCCCGATCTCGCTCCGGACTCGCAGAAGCTCGCCGAGCAGATGACGGCGTACTGGACCAGCTTCGCGCGCACCGGCGTGCCGGTCGCCGCCGGCGCGCCGGTCTGGCCGCGCTACACGAAGGAGACGGCGGTGATGAACTTCACGCCCGGCCAGGTCGGGACCTTCGACGCCTCGGTCGCGCACAAATGCGGCTTCTGGAAGCCGCTCTATCCGGGCTTCTTGACGCAGTAGGCACGAGGGCCCGACGACGCTTTGCGCCGACGGCGCGAGCCTCGAACGATGCCGGCCCGGGCCGTCGCCCTTCGAGGGCCGCGCTGCGCGCGGCCACCTCGGGGTGACGGCGACAGTCAGCGTCCTGCCCGCCAGGGGCGGAGCGTCTACCCCGTGGTCTTCTGGCCCATGGCGATGGCGTTGACGGTGAGCAGGAGCGCATCGAGCGTCGCCTCGTCGGGCGCGGCGCGGTAGCGGCGCAGCAGCCGCACCTGCTCGTGGTGCAGCCAGGTGAGGCCGCGGGCCCGCATCTCGATGGTGCGCAGGAAGCGCGGGCGTCGCGCGTCGGTCGACGCGGCGAACAGCGACGACACGGCGGCGCGGGTGCGCTCGTGCTCGGCCAGGATGGTCGCCATCATGCGATCGCGCAGCGCCGCGTCCTCGACCAGGGAGGCATAGAGCTCCATCACCGCCGGATTGGCCATCAGCAGGCTGGCCTCGACGTTGTGGAGCACGTAGCCGAGGAAGCGCCAGCGCGGCAGCACCTCGCGGATCGTCTCGAAGCTCTCGGGGCGCTCGCGCCGCAGCCAGTCGATCGCGCTGCCGACGCCGTACCAGCCGGGCAGGTGGAAGCGCGCCTGGCTCCACGAGAACACCCATGGAATGGCCCGCAGATCGGCGAGGGTGGCGCGGCCGCTGCGGCGGCTCGGGCGCGAGCCGATGCGGGCCTGCTCGATGGCGTCGATCGGCGTCGCCGACCGGAAGAAGTCGATGAAGCCGTCCGCCTCGACCAGCCGCCGGTAGGCCGCGAAGCTCTCGTCCACCACGTCCTGCCACAGGCCGCGCAGGGGATGCGGCGGGACGGGGCCGGCCTCGTGCAGCATGGTGGTGCGCACCACGCCGGCGAGCAGCCGCTCCAGATGGAACGTCGCGGTGACCCGGTTGGCGTATTGCTGGGAGATCACCTCGCCCTGCTCGGTGACGCGCATGCGGCCGCTCAGGCTGCCGGCCGGCAGGGCGTCGAGGAAGGCGTGCGTCGGGCCGGCGCCGCGGCCGATGGTGCCGCCGCGGCCGTGGAAGAACTCCACCCGCACGCCGTGCTCGCGACCGACCCGGGCCAGACGCTCCTCGGCGAGGTGCAGGCCCCAGTGGCTCGCCAGAATGCCGCCGTCCTTGTTGCTGTCGCTGTAGCCGAGCATCACGGTGCATTCCGGCACGGCCTTGCCGTCGCGCAGGCGCAGATGCGTCAGCGTCGCCCGGGTGATCGGGTGCGCCAGGAAGGCGTCGAAGATCGTGTCGCACCGCGCCAGATCCGCGATGGTCTCGAACAGCGGCACCACCGGGATCATCGACGCGGGCCCCTGCGGCGTCTCGATCAGCAGACCGACCTCGCGGGCGAGCAGATACGGCGTCAGGAGATCCGACACGCTCCGCGTCATGCTGATCACCAGCGGGCCGAGCCCGTCCGGCCCGTGGCGCAGCAGATGGCGGCGCAGCCCGCGCAGCAGCGACACGGTCGCCTCCGCCTCGCCGGACAGCGCGGTGTGGTCGCCCGTGAACGGACGCGGGCTCGACAGCTCGCGCTCCAGGAAGGCGAGCTTCTCGGCCTCGCTCCAGTCCGGATAGTCGGTGCGGCGGTGGCCGGCCGCCGCGAGCAGCCCGGCGACGGCGCGATCGTGGAAGCCGGAGTTCTGGCGCACGTCGAGCCGGGCGAAATGGAAGCCGAAGACGCGCGCCTGTGCGGTGACGGGCCGGACGTCGACGGCGGCGATCTCGGCCGCGCCGGTCTCGACCAGGGCCGCTTCCAGGATCTCGAGGTCGGCGACCAGCTCGGCGGCCGCGGCGTAGCCGCCGTCCACGCCGTCGCGGGTCCGGGCGAGCCGCAGGAGCAGGAGATTGACCATCTGGCGCCACGGCTCGCCGCGATTGCGGGCCAGCGCCGTGCGGCTGTCGTCGCCGAGCAGCGCCGCGGTCTCGTCGATGCGCCGCTGCAGGATCGCCGGCACCTCGTCGCCGGACGCGGCGACGCTGATCCGCACGGCCAGCCCCGACAGCCGCGCCTGCAGGAGCGCGAGCGCCCCGGCCCGCAGCCGCCCGAGCATCCCCATCGTCACCGCGGTGGTCACGAACGGGTGGCCGTCGCGGTCCCCGCCGACCCAGGTGGCGAAGCCGAGCCGCGGCAGCGGCGGCGACGCGCTGCCGAACGTGTCCCGCCACGCCTGCTGGAAGCGCAGGTCGAGAAGCTCGACGGCGTCCGGGAACACGGTCTCCATGTAGTGCAGGACCGTGCGGATCTCGCTCTCCAGGTCGGGCCGCTCGAGCTGGATCTCGCCGGTGCGCCACAGCCGCTGCAGTGCCGCCTGGAGGCGGCGACGATAGATGCCGAGCTCGATGTCGGTGAAGGAGCGGGTCTCGCGCTCGAGCAGCATGAGATAGAGGGCGCGGTGATGCTCCAGCACGGTCGCCCGCTTCGCCTCGGTCGGGTGGGCGGTCAGCACCGGCTCGAGCGAGGCGCCGGCGATGGTGCGGCGGATGTCGCCCTCGGCCCGGCCGCGCGCCAGGAGGTCGCCGAGGTCGTGCCGCCAGAGCCCGGGCTCGCGCTCGTTGCGGCGCTCCTCGGCCCGGCGGCGCATCTGGTTGGCGGTGTTCTCCTCGACGATGTTGAGGAGCTGGAAGGCGATCGACAGCGCCTGGTAGCGGACGAGGCCGCCATTGCCGCCGTCCGGCGGCATGCCGTCGGCCGAGAAGCAGGCGCGCACGAAGCCGGCGACGCCGGCGGCCGGGCGGTGCGCCTCGACGACCTGACAGAAGGCGTCGAGGAGCCCGTCGAAATCGGCGGACCATTTGGCGAAGTCGTCACGGAGGCGGGCGGGAACGTCCATCGGAGCACTGGCGGCGGCGCGCGACCGGGCCCGACGAGTTCGGACCCGGCGGCGACCCGGGGGTGGCGGATTGTCTCATGCAGGCGGCATGCCAGCGGCAGCCCTGGCTTCATCCGGACATGGGGTGGTCGGTCCGGTCAGGGCGCCGGCTCCCTCGCTCCGCATGCGGAGCGAGCCGAGGCGTGGCGGACCGCGCGCCGCCGCGCCTACTGCCCCACCGCCTCCAGCACGTCCTCGAAGGTCCGGAGGCCCTTCTGCGGCACGTTGACGAGCACCGCCATGTTGCCGGGCTTGTGCTGGTTCTGCCACATCATGTGATGGGCGAGCGGGATCTCGGCCCAGGAGAAGACCTCGCTCATGCACGGGTCGATGCGGTGGTCGAGCACGAACTGGTTCGCCGCCGAGGCCTGCTTGAGGTGGGCGAAGTGCGAGCCCTGGACGCGCTTCTGCCGCATCCAGACATAGCGGGCGTCGAAGGTGATGTTGAAGCCCGAGGTGCCGGCGCAGAACACCACCATGCCGCCGCGCTTCACCACCAGGCAGGAGACCGGGAAGGTCGCCTCGCCGGGGTGCTCGAACACGATGTCGACGTCCTTCTTGCCGGTGATGTCCCAGATCGCCTTGCCGAACTTGCGCGCCTCCTTCACCCAGGCGGCGTATTCCGGCGTGTTGACCTGGGGCATCTGGCCCCAGCACTTGAAGTCCTTGCGGTTGATCACGCCCTTGGCGCCGAGCTGCAGCACGTAGTCGCGCTTGGTCTCGTCCGAGATGATGCCGATGGCGTTGGCGCCGGCGGCGGCGCAGATCTGCACGCCGAACACGCCGAGGCCGCCGGAGGCGCCCCACACCAGCACGTTGTCGCCCGGCTTCAGGATATGGGGCGGATGGCCGAACAGCATGCGATAGGCGGTGGCCAGCGTCAGCGTGTAGCAGGCCGACTCCTCCCAGGTGAGGTGCTCGGGCTTCTTGAGGAGCTGGCGCGACTGCACCCGGCAGAACTGGGCGAACGAGCCGTCCGGCGTCTCGTAGCCCCAGATGCGCTGCGACGGCGAGAACATCGGGTCGCCGCCGTTGCACTCCTCGTCCTCGCCGTCGTCCTGATTACAATGGACGATGACCTCGTCGCCGACCTTCCAGCGGTGCACCTTGCTGCCCACCGCCCAGACGATGCCGGAGGCGTCGGAGCCGGCGATGTGATACGGCTCGCCATGACCGTCGAGCGGCGAGATCGGCTGGCCGAGCGCCGCCCAGACGCCGTTGTAGTTGACGCCGCCGGCCATGACGTGGACCAGCACGTCCTCGTCGCCGAGCTGCCAGGTCGGCACCACCTCGATCTGCATCGCCTCCTGCGGCGGGCCGTGGCGCTCCTTGCGGATCGCCCAGGCGTACATCTTGGCCGGCACGTGCCCGAGCGGCGGGATTTCGCCGATCTCGTAGAGATCCTTCGGTTCGTTCGACGATCTGAGCTGGGTCACGGCCGCCATGGAACTTCCTCCGCCGGTCGAGAAGTCGGTCCGCCCGTAAGCCGGGCGAGTGTGCATCACCAGATATCGCGCCGCAACACGTACCACGGTCACAAGGCGCGGCGCAGGCCTTAAGGCTTCGTCAATTCGGAGGGGGGATCCTGCCGCGGGACGCCGCGAGCGCCCGTCCTCCGTCCCGAGAGAGTCGTCTCCGAGACCGCGTCTCCGACTGGATCCGCCATGCCCGCGCCGGCGATGCCCGTCTCCCCCGCGACCGCGGTCCGCCCCCCTCCCGCCGGAGCGGGAGTCGAAACGGTGCGGCTCGCCTGCTTCGCCCTCCTGATCGCCAACCTGACCTACATGGCGGTCGTGTTCACGTCGGGCGACTGGATCGTGACCTCTTCCGGAGCCCCGGTCCACACCGATTTCGTGATGGTCTACGCCGCCGGCAAGCTGGCGCTCGCCGGCGATCCCGCCGCCGCCTGGGACTGGACGCTCCACCGCGCCGCCGAGGACGCGGTGCTCGGCCGCCCGGCCCCGGCCTATTACGGCTGGCACTATCCGCCGCCCTTCCTGATGGTCGCGGCGGCGCTCGCGACGCTGCACTACGGCGCCGCGTTCGCCGCCTGGATGGCCGTGACCCTGCCGCTCTATGTCGCAGCCCTGCGGGCCATCGTGGCCGACCGCATCGGCTGGCTCCTGGCCGGGGGCTTTCCGGTGATCGTGCCGAATCTGGTGCCGGGGCAGAACGGGTTCTTCACGGCGGCGCTGATCGGCGGCACGCTGCTGTGGCTCGAGAGGCATCCGGTCGCGGCCGGAGTCTGTCTCGGGCTGCTCACCTACAAGCCGCAGTACGGCGTGCTGTTTCCGCTGGTGCTGATCGCCGCCGGCCGGTGGACCGTGATCGTCGCCGCCGGCGCGACCGCGCTCCTGCTGGCTGCCGTCACGGTGCTGGCGTTCGGCCCGGCGCCGTGGGGCGCGTTCCTGCACTGGCTGCCGCTCACCTCGCAGACCCTGCTCTCCGGTCCGGACACCGACTGGTACAAGTTCCAGAGCGTGTTCGCGCTGGTGCGGCTCCTGGGGGGCGGGGCGATGCCGGCCTGGGCCCTGCAAGGCGTCGCCGCAGCGGCGACCGCGGTGACGCTCTGTCTGATTTGGCGAAATAAGAGAGTTTCGTATGACCTGAAAGCAGCGGCGCTCGCAGTCGGCGTCCTCCTGGCGACGCCCTATGTCTATCTGTACGACCTCGCGATCCTCGTCGTGGCGCTCGCCTTCCTGCTGCGGCATGCGCTCGCGACCGGCTTCCTGCCGGGCGAGCGGGCGGCGCTCGGCTCCATCGCCCTCGCTTTCCTGGTGCTGCCGGTCGCCGGCATCCCGGTCGGTCTGCTCGGCGCCGCCGTGACGCTCGGCCTGATCGCCCGCCGCATCCGGGCGGACGTGCCGGACGCCGCCGCGGCTGTCGCCTAAAGTCGCAGGCCATGGTCGCGGTAGCGGGCTGACAGCCCGGATCGTCCGCGTTATGCTCGCTGCCGCAGTGCAAAATGGACCGCGCGGAGGCTCTCCGCCGCACCGGGACGAACCATGGGCTTGTCCTTGCTGGTTTGGCTGATCGTGGGCGCGCTCGCCGGCTGGATCGCCGGCAAGCTGGTGCACGGCGCCGGCTTCGGCCTGATCGGCAACGTCGCGATCGGCATCGTCGGCGCCGCCATCGCCGGCTCGCTGCTGCCGATGCTCGGGATCGCGGCCGGCGGCGGCTTTGTCCATGCGGTCTTTCACGCCGTGATCGGCGCCGTGATTCTGCTCGTACTGGCCGGGCTGATCCGGCGCTAGCCGCACGGCCGGGCTGCTTTCGTCGGTGGGCCCGCGGGTCCGGCGACGCAACGATTTCCGACAGTAAGAAACGTCATTTCACAGGGAACGTCCTCGATGCGCGACAAGCCGTGGATCATCCGGACCTATGCGGGCCACTCCAGCGCCCGCGAGTCGAACGCCCTCTACCGCAAGAACCTCGCCAAGGGGCAGACCGGCCTGTCGGTCGCCTTCGACCTGCCGACTCAGACCGGTTACGACAGCGATCATCCGATCGCCCGCGGCGAGGTCGGCAAGGTCGGCGTGGCGGTCTCCCATATCGGCGACATGCGCACGCTGTTCGATGGCATCCCGCTCGGCGAGATGAACACGTCGATGACCATCAACGCCACGGCGGCCTGGCTGCTCGCCATGTATGTCGCGGTCGCCGACGAGCAGGGGGTGCCGCGCGCGAAGCTCACCGGCACCACCCAGAACGACATCATCAAGGAGTATCTGTCCCGCGGCACCTACGTGTTCCCGCCGGGCCCCTCGATGCGGCTGATCAAGGACGTGATTCTGTTCACGACCCGCGAGATGCCGAAGTGGAACCCGATGAACGTCTGCTCCTACCACCTGCAGGAGGCCGGCGCGACGCCCGTGCAGGAGCTCGCCTATGCGCTCGCCACCGCGGTGGCGGTGCTCGACTCGGTGAAGGCGGCGGGCGAGATCGACGACTTCGGCGAGGTGGTCGGGCGCATCTCGTTCTTCGTCAACGCCGGCATGCGGTTCATCACCGAGATCTGCAAGATGCGGGCGTTCTGCGAGCTGTGGGACGAGATCACCCGCGAGCGCTACGGGGTCGCCGATCCGAAGCAGCGCCTGTTCCGCTACGGCGTGCAGGTCAACTCGCTCGGACTGACCGAGCAGCAGCCGGAGAACAACGTCTACCGCATCTTCCTGCAGATGCTCGCCGTCACGCTGTCGAAGTCGGCGCGGGCGCGGGCCGTGCAGCTGCCGGCCTGGAACGAGGCGCTCGGGCTGCCGACGCCGTGGGACCAGCAGTGGTCGCTGCGCGCCCAGCAGATCCTCGCCTACGAGAGCGACCTCCTGGAATACGGCGACATCTTCACCGGATCGGTGGAGATCGCCAGGAAGGTCGAGGAGCTGAAGGCCGAGGCGCGCGACGAGCTGCGGCGGATCCTCGACATGGGCGGCGCCGTCGGGGCGATCGACACCGGCTATCTCAAGGAGCAGCTGGTTGTCTCCAACTCGCGCCGCGTCGAGCTGATCGAGGCGGGCGAGCAGGTGGTGGTCGGGGTGAATCGGTTCGTCGAGACCGAGCCGTCGCCGCTGCCGACCGGCGAGGGGGCCATCATCACCATCCCGCCGGAGGTGGAGCAGGAGCAGATCGCCCGCCTGCAGGCGTGGCGCGACGGCCGCGACAACGGTGCGGTCGCCGCGACCCTGAAGGAGCTGCGGCGCGCCGCGGTCGAGGGACGCAACATCATGCCGGCCTCGATCGCCTGCGCCAAGGCGGGCGTCACCACGGGCGAATGGGCGTTCGCGCTGCGCGAGGGCTTCGGGGAGTATCGCGCCCCGACCGGCATCTCGGCGTCGGCCCGCAACGACGCCAGGAACATCGACGACCTCAAGGCCGAGGTCGACCGGGTGTCGCGGACGCTCGGGCGGCGGCTCAAGTTCCTGGTCGGCAAGCCGGGACTCGACGGCCATTCCAACGGCGCCGAGCAGGTGGCGGTGCGGGCCCGCGACGCCGGCATGGACGTGGTCTACGAGGGCATCCGCTTCACCCCGGAGGACATCGCCCGCGCGGCGCGCGACAAGGACGTGCACGTGGTCGGGCTGTCGATCCTGTCGGGGTCGCACATGGAGCTGGTCGCCGACACGATGGCGAAGCTGCGCGAGGCCGGCGTCTCGCACGTCCCCGTCGTGGTCGGCGGCATCATTCCGCCCGACGACGCCAAGGCGCTGCTCGCCTCCGGCGTCGCCGCCGTCTACACGCCCAAGGACTTCGAGCTCAACCGCATCATGACCGACATCTGCCGCATCGTCGAAGAGGCGGCGTCCGACAAGGCGGCGTGAGGGCAGGACGGAGGCACGGCAGCGTGGCTTCACCTCTCCCCGGCGGGGAGAGGTGAAGCCAAGGGGCCCGTCGTCCTCACATGCACCGTCCTCACATGCACTGCGTCTCCAGCTCCTCCAGAAGCGCCAGGGTCTCCTCGTCGCCGAGGTCGTCCAGGAGCTCCTTCAGGGTCGGCAGGAAATTGTGCAGCACCCGCAGGTCGTCGAAGCCGCGGCCATGGGCGAGGGCGCGCTGCTCCTCGAAATAGGGCCAGAACGGGCTGTCGCCGGCCGCGACATGGCGCAGCACGTGCGCCATCACGGTCCGGGTCATGCCCTCGCAATCGATGTTCCTGAACGTCACGTAGCGGTCTTGGCGGTCTTGTCGCATGTCGGTCCACACTCCGGTGGCGCGCGACAAGCACGTCCCGTGCCGCCGGCTGCCGCTTAAGGCTTCCGAAAGCGCCCGCCCGCTAGGCTGCCGGCGATCGTCGCCCGACCGCAGGAGCACGACCGATGAGCACCGACGCCGTTCCGGGCGCCGCCGCACCGGGCCGCGCCGCGATCCCGCCCGCCGCCGTCGCGCCCGGGACGCTGCCGCCGCGCCGGCTGATCGCCGTCGTCGGGCTGTCGCTGGCGCTCGGCTATGCGGTGCTGCTCGCCGGCAGCGTGCTGCGCGGCGAGTGGCTGGTCGACGCGACCGGCCGGCCGATCGTCAACGACTTCGTCACCATGTGGTCGGCCGGGCTGACCGCGCTGAACGGAACCCCGACGCTGGCCTGGAACTGGCCGGCCGCCAAGGCGCTGGCGGTGGCGACGCTCGGCGGGCCGTTCCCGGACGGCTACCCGATCTTCTATCCGCCGCACTTCCTGCTGCTCGCCATGCCGTTCGCGATGCTGCCCTGGCTGCCCGCGATGGCCGCCTGGATCGCCCTCACCGCGCCGCTCTACGTGCTCACCATCCGGGCGATCCTGGGCGGCTGGACCGGCGTTCTGTTCGCCCTCGGCGTCCCGGCCGCGCTGTGGAACCTGACCGCGGCCCAGAACGGCTTCCTCAACACCGCCCTGCTCGGCGGCGCGCTCGTCGTGCTGCCACGCCGGCCGGTGGCCGCCGGGGTGCTGCTCGGGCTGCTCACCTACAAGCCGCATCTCGGCCTGCTGATCCCGCTGGCGCTGCTGGCCGGCGGCCACTGGCGCACCATGGCGGCGGCGGCCGCGACCACCCTGGCGCTGGCGGCGGCCGCGTGGCTCGCCTTCGGCACGCCGGCCTTCGTCGCCTTCGTGGAGGCGATGCCGGGCGCCCGCGAGACCTTCCTGGTCCTCGGGCTCGGCAACTGGTGGAAGCTGCAGACCGTGTTCGGCCTGGTCCGGGCGTTCGGCGGCAGCGAGGCGCTCGGCTGGACGCTGCACGGGATCGTCGCGCTCGCCGCCGCCGGCTGCGTCGTCCTGCTGTGGCGCAGCCGGGCCCCCCATGCCCTGAAGGCGGCGGCGCTCGTCACCGGCGCGCTGCTGGTGACGCCCTACGGCTACATCTACGACATGACCCTGCTGGCCGTGCCGGCGGCGTTCCTGCTGCGGCTCGGGCTGGACGAGGGCTTCCTGCCCGACGAGCCGCTCGGCTTCGCCGTCGCCGGCGGCTTCCTGCTCGCCTATCCACTCTGCCCGGTGCAGCTCGGGCTGGCGGCCACCCTGACCATCGCGCTGATGATCGCGCGCCGCGCGGCGCCGTGGGTGGTCTCCCGGCCGCCGCCGGTCGCCGCTACGGCGGATCGTCCCGGTCCGGCAGGCTGCCGCTGAGCGAGGAGGGCACGGCGGCGGCCCGTATCTCGGTCGGCGTTCCCCCGTAGCGGCGGCGGAAGCTGCGATTGAAATAGGACAGGTCGCCGAAGCCTGCCGCGAGCGCGATGTCGCCGATCGGCCGCCCGGCCTGGCCGGGATCGGTCAGCAGGCGGTGCGCGCGGCGCAGCCGCTCGTTCATGAGGGCATCCGTGAAGGTGGTCCCGGCCTCGTCGAGGAGCTTGCGGGCGTAGCTCGCCGAGATGCCGAGCCGGCGGGCGACCTTGTCCAGCGTCAGCCCCTGTTCACCGGCCCGGTGGAGGATCTCCGCTTGCACGGCACGGCGGCGCGCGGCGCGTGCGGCGGGCCGCCCGTCGACCGCCGGGGAAACCATCGACGGACCGTGATCGGCAGCCAACAGCACGGCGACGATGTCGTGCAGGTGGTCCGCCACCATCCCGGCAACCGCCGGATCGGATCCCGCATCGTGCCCGGCCCACAGCCGGACGTAATCGGCGAGCAGGCGCAGCGCCGGTGCACCCGCCGGGATGGTGCGCATCAGCCGGTCGTCGAGGCCGGGGACCCGGTCCGCCATCCGGGCGCGATCGAGCCGCAGGTTGAGCACCCGGACCGGCGCCTTGCTGACGAAGACACCGAGCTCGCCCTTGGTGGTCAGCACCGCCTCGCCGGCGCCGATCACCGCACGACGACCGAGGTGCTCCATGCTGGCGGCTCCGCTCTGCACCAGCACCAGGAGGAGATCCCTGCCGCTGCCCGGCTGCGCCCGATGTGTCGCCCTGACCGGCGACATCCAGCCCTCGGTCATTGCGAGGCCGGGAAGGGCGCGCAGCACGAAATCGGCCTCCAAACCGCGGCTCAGCGGGTCGAACTCGACATCGATGAGCGCGCCGAAGAGCGCTCGCGCCCGGTCGATGCGATCGCGTGCGGGAAGCGCGCTCGTGACGAGCCGGATCGTCTTCAACGTGTCCTGCATTCTCCACCCGCCTTACGCCCGGGCTCGTCCGGTGTGTCGCCGCGGGGCAACATCGGGTTCACGGCAATGCGCCGAGTGTCGCGCAGTCCGCGTCCGGTCGCGTCCTGTCCAAACGGCCGTCCGCGCCCTGCGCTAGCGTCGCTCCAGATCGACCACATCGCATGATCTGGAGACCGACCATGAAGCACCTGCTGGCCGCCCCCCTCCTGCTCGCCATGGCGGCGACCGGAGCCGCGTTCGCCGCCGATTTGGACCTCCCGCGGGCCGTGCCCGTCAAGGCTCCGGTCGTGCCCGCGATCGACTGGACCGGATTCCATCTCGGTGCCCATGGCGGTTGGGGCTGGAGCAAGACCGATGCCGCTTTCGTCGGGACCGACCCGGCCGGCGTCGCCGGGTTGATCCTGGGCGGTGCGTTCGGCGGTGATCCGGCGGGATCGCCCGGGCTCGCTGCCGACGGCGCAACGGCCGGGGTCGGGATCGGCTACGACTGGCAGATCGATCGACGCTGGCTGGTCGGCCTGTCCGCCGATATCTCCTGGAGCGACATCACCGGCTCTGGCGACACCACGTTCCTGGTGACGCGGTCCTTTACCAGATGGATGAGCATCGCCACCAGGCGCGACGTCGATTGGTACGGCACCGTGATGGCGCGGCTCGGCGTGCTGCCGACCGAGCGGCTGCTGGTGTACGGTACCGGCGGCTTCGCCTACGGCCGGGTGTCGAGCGCGGTCGAGCTGACCAGTGCGATGGACCTCCGGTTCAATAACCCCAATGGGGGCTTCGACTGCACGTTCGGGGGCGCCTGCTTTGCCGGCTCCTCGGCCCGGATCGGCCTGGGCTGGGCGGCCGGCGCCGGTGTCGAATACGCCCTGACCACACACCTGACGGTCCGCGGCGAGTATCTCCATGTCGATCTCGGCGGCGACAGCGTCGACGTGGCGGCGACCACGCCGCCGGCGGGCAATCGGCCGGCCTCCTTCACGGCTGCGATCGGCCACGGCGGGCTCGACATTCTCAGGGCCGGGGTCAGATACCGGTTCTGAACGGCCCGGATCGAAGCGGCTCGACTGCGGAGCGACCGGGCGAACCCCTCACCCCCGCCGCGGAATCGCGGCGAGCGCCCGGGCGAGCGCCCGCGGGCTGATCGGCTTCTGCAGGTAGCCGGTCATGCCGGCGGCCCGGGCCTGCGCCTCGTGGGTGCGGGTCGGCTGGCCGGACAGGCCGATCACCGGGATGCGGCCGGCCTCGCCGGGCAGGGCGCGGAGCCGGCGGGTGATCTCGAAGCCGTCGGCCGCCCCGCTCAGCACCACGTCCATCAGCACCACGTCGTAGCCGGCGCGCCCGAGCGCCTCGACGGCCGCCTCGCCGGTGTCGACGAAATCGGTCGCGTGACCGAGCTCGCCCAGCACGGTGCGCATGATGATGCGCCCGTAGGGGTTGTCCTCGACGCACAGGATGCGCAGCGGTCCCGGCTCGGCGTCCGCCTCGGCCGCCTCGACGGCGCCGTCGGGGGCGGGCGGCGCCGGATCGACCACGACGACGAGACGGAACGTGCTGCCGCGCCCCGGCGTGCTCGTCACCGTCACGTCGCCCCCCATGGCGCGGGCGAGACGTTTCACATAGGCGAGGCCGAGCCCCGAGCCGCCGTACTTCTCGGCGACCCGGTCGCTGCCCTGCGAGAACGGACGGAAGAGATGCCGGATCTCCGGCTTGCCGAGGCCGATGCCGCTGTCCGACACGGCGATGGTGATCCGGTGACCGTCGCCGGCCGGCGCATGCCCGACGGCGAGCCGCACACCGCCGGCCGACGTGAACTTCACGGCGTTGTCGAGCAGGTTCTCGATCGCGGCGCGCAGGCGGATCTGGTCGCCCGTCACGACGGCCGGAACGTCCGGCGCGATGTCGGCCGAGAAGTCGATCCCCTTGGCCTCGGCGCGCGCCGCCGCGGAGGCACCGGCGTCCGCGACGGTGCGGCGCAGATCGAACGCCTCGTGGCGCAGCACCAGGCCCTTCTCGCCCGCCCGGGCGCCGTCGACGATCAGGGAGGTGAGCGCGGTGAGGTGCTCGGCCGAGCTCTTGAGCGCCTCCACCCAGCCGCGCTCGCGCTCGCCGAGCTTCGACATGGCGAGCAGCTCGCTGATCGCCAGAATGCCGGTGAGGGGGGTGCGGATCTCGTGGGCGAGCGACGCCAGCAGGCGCTCGAAGGCGCGCCCGGTGGCGGTCGCCGAGGGCTTGCGGGCGGAGCGCCGCGTGCGCTTCCGCTTCGAGCGTCCGGGCGCGGTCCTGGTGATGCGAGACTTGGCCATGCTGGTCTTCGCCGCACGTTACTTCGCGACGCGAATCCTGGCCATGCTGGTCTTGGCCACGCGACTTTGAACTCCACTGCGGAGCAGATCCACCAACGAGCGTTCGCCGTCCATCGGAGCGACCGGACGATCGTCGGCACGGGCGTCCCGGGCAGGGGCGCCTTTGCCGGTCTTCTTATTCGGTCTATGCTGTGGATGAAACCATCTTATTGGCATCGCGGGACGATCCCGGACGGGGCGAGGACCAGAATGGGCAAGCCGCTCGAGTTCGCGACCCTGCTCGGCATGAATCCGCTGTTTTCCGGCCTCGATTCCGACGCGATCGCGGCCATCGCGCGGCTGTGTCAGGTCCGCAAGCTGCCGGCCGGCCGGACGCTGTTCGTCAAGGGCGAGCCGGGCGACGCGCTCTACGGCGTGCGCCGCGGCCAGATCCGCATCGAGACCGGTACCGCGACGGGCGAGCGGATGACCATCGAGGTGTTCGGGCCCGGCGATCTGCTCGGCGAGATGGCGGTGCTGGACGGCCGCCCGCGCAGTGCCGACGCGGTCGCCCAGGAGGACTGCGAGCTGTTCGTGCTGCCGCGCGCCGAGTTCATGGCGCTGCTGGAGCGCAACGGGCGGCTGGCGATCCGCGTGATCGAGCTGCTCTGCGCCCGCCTGCGGTCGACCAACGAGCGCACCGAGGAGATGATGTTCCAGCCGCTCCCGGTGCGGCTGGCGCGCCGGCTGGAGGCGCTCGCCGCCGATTTCGGGTCCGATCTGCAGATCACCCAGGACGAGCTCGCCGGCCTGGTCGGCGTCACCCGCGAGAGCGTCAACCGTCAGCTCCAGGAATGGCGCGCGAGCGGCATCGTGCAGCTCGGCCGCGGCCGCATCCAGGTGGATGTCGGCCGCCTTGCCGCCGTCTGCCGGAAAGCGTAAGTTGAACAGGATTGTCACCGCAATTCTGTTTCATCTCGCGCGTATTGTTTCGACGCGGGCCGTCCCGGTCCCGTCCCTCCGCCGCGCCGTCCCGCCGCGGCGCCCGACATCGCGATGGAATGGGCTCACCCGCATGACACCTCCTGCAAGCAGAAGGCGGTTCGGCGGCCCGGCGCGGCGTGCCGGCGCTGTCGGCCGCGTCGCCGCGATCGCCGCCCTGGCCTTCGCTCTGGCCGCTCTCGCGCTGCCGGCGCCGCTCGCCGCCGCCGACAAGGGCAAGCCGGCCGCCGCTCCGGGCGTCATCGTCATCGTCACCAAGGCGCAGACCGCCTGCTTCTCCAGCGCCATCCGGGTCAACGGCCTGCTGATGGCGCGCTCCGAGGCGATGGTGATCCCCGAGGTCGAGGGCGGCTTCAAGGTGAGCCAGGTGCTGGCCCGCGACGGCGACCGCGTCAGCGCCGGCCAGTCGCTCGCCCGCCTGACCCGTGCCGACGGCGTCGCCGTGACGGTGCGGGCGCCGGTCAACGGCATCGTGATCAAGAGCAATGCCACGCTCGGCGCACTCGCCTCGGCGAAGTCGCCCGACCCGCTGTTCCGCATCGCGCTCGACGGCGAGATCGAGCTGATGGCCGAGGTGCCGAGCATCTACCTGCCCAAGCTGCAGCCGGGGCAGCCGGCGCGGGTCGAGCTGGAGGAAGGCCGCGACATCCCGGGCCGGGTGCGGCTGGTGCCGTCGGAGATCAACCCGGTGAGCCAGCTCGGCCAGGTCCGCGTCTCGATCGAGAACGACCCGTCGCTGCGGGTCGGCACCTTCGCCCGCGCCACCATCGACGCGGCGCGAAGCTGCGGCGTCTCGGTGCCGCGCACGGCGGTCCAGTTCCGCACCGAGGGCGCCATCGTGCAGGTGGTCGCCGACGGCGCGGTGGAGACTCGCAAGGTGCAGGTCGGCCTCGTCTCCGGCGACGGGGCCGAGATCCGCGACGGCATCAAGGAAGGCGAGGTGGTGATCGCCAACGCCGGCGGCTCGTTGCGCAACGGCGAGAAGGTTCGCCCGATGGTGCGCGACGAGACCTCCGGCCAGCTCGAGGAGATGTGACGTGAACATCTCGGCCTGGTCCATCCGGACGCCGCTGCCCGCCGTCGTCTTCTCGATCATCATCGTGATGCTCGGGTGGATGAGCTTCGTGAAGCTGCCGATCACCCGGCTGCCCAGCGTCGACGTGCCGATCGTCTCGGTCGCCGTCGCCCAGTTCGGCGCCTCGCCGGCCGAGCTCGAGGCGCAGGTGACCAAGACCATCGAGGACGCGGTCGCCTCGATCGTCGGCGTCAACCACATCGATTCGACGATCAGCGACGGCCTCTCCGTCACCACCATCACGTTCCTGCTCGACGCCGACCCCGACCGCGCCCTCAACGACGTCAAGGACGCCGCAACCCGGGTGCGCTCCAGCCTGCCGAGCGGCATCACCGAGCCGCTGGTGCAGCGCCAGGAGGTGATCCCGTTCCCGATCATGACCTACGCGGCGATCTCGCCGGGGCGGACGCCGGAGCAGCTCTCCTGGTTCGTCGACGACGTCATCAAGCGCAACCTGCAGGGCCTGCGCGGCGTCGCCAAGTTCGAGCGCATCGGCGGCGCCGACCGCGAGATCCTGGTGTCGCTCGACCCCGACCGGCTGCAGGCCGTGGGCCTGACCGCGGCCGGCATCTCCGAGCAGCTGCTCAAGAACAACGTCGACGTCGCCGGCGGCCGCGCCGAGATCGGCGGCCGCGACCAGTCGATCCGCACCATCGCGGGGGCGCCCACCATCGAGGCGCTGGCCGGCACCACCTTCAGCCTGCTGGCCGGCGGCGAGGTGCGGCTCGACGACCTCGGCGTCGTCACCGACACGGTGGTCGATCCGCGCACCTTCGCGCGCCTCGACGGCGACCCGGTGGTCGCCTTCTCGGTCTACCGGGCCAAGGGCGCGAGCGACGTGCGCGTCTCCGAGGCGGTGGAGCGCGAGATCGCCAAGATCAAGGACGAGCACCCCGACGTCGACGTCAGGCTGATCGACTCGTCGGTCGACTTCACCCGCGCCAACTACGACAACGCCATGCAGACGCTGCTCGAGGGCGCGCTGCTCACCATCGTGGTCGTCTTCCTGTTCCTGCGCGACTGGCGGGCCACCGCCATCGCCGCGATCGCCCTGCCTCTGTCCGTCTTCCCGGCCTTCTGGGTGATGGACATGCTCGGGTTCTCGCTCAATCTCGTGACGCTGCTCGCCATCACGCTGTCGACCGGCATCCTGGTCGACGACGCGATCGTCGAGATCGAGAACATCGAGCGCCACATCCAGATGGGCAAGTCGCCCTACGACGCCTCGATGGAGGCCGCCGACGAGATCGGGCTCGCGGTCATCGCCATCAGCCTCGCCATCGTGGCCATGTTCCTCCCGGCGAGCTTCATGCCGGGCATCGCCGGGCAGTTCTTCAAGCAGTTCGGCGTCACCGTCTCGGTGCAGGTGCTGTTCTCGCTGGTGGTCGCGCGGCTCGTCACGCCGATGCTCGCCGCCTATTTCCTGCGGCCCAAGAGCCACGCGGAGAAGCCGCCGGGCGCCATCATGCGGATCTATGTCCGCGTGCTCGAGGCGTCGGTGCGGATGCGCTACCTCACCCTCCTGGCCGGTCTCGCCGTGTTCGCCGCCTCGCTGTGGGGCCTCACGCTGCTGCCGTCCGGATTCCTGCCGCAGCAGGACGTCGCCCGCTCGCTCCTCGCCGTCGAGCTGCCGCCCGGCACGCCGCTGTCCGACACCGAGGCGGTGACGCGGCGCATGGTCGAGATCATCCGCAAGCGGCCCGAGGTTCGCAGCGTCTTCGTCGACGGCGGCCGCATCCCGCCCAAGGTGACCGAGGTCAACACCGCCGCCCTGATCATCAACTACGTGCCGAAGAAGGAGCGCAAGGTCAGCCAGGCGCAGCTCGAGCAGACCATCAGCCGCGACCTCGCCGACGTGCCGGACGTGCGCTACTGGTTCCTCGACGAGAACGGGCAGCGCGTCATCTCGCGCATCGTCACCGGCCAGGACGGGGCGACCGTCGCCAACGTGGCGGCCGAGCTCGCCAACCAGATGCGGCGGCTGTCCTCCATCTCCAACGTCGTCTCCACGGCGGCGCTCGACCGGCCGGAGCTGCGCATCGTGCCGCGCAAGGCGCTGGCCACCCGCCTCAACGTCAACACCGAGACGCTCGCCGCCACGGTGCGGGTCGCCACCATCGGCGACGTCGGGCCGCGGCTCGCCAAGTTCAACGTCGGCGACCGGCTGGTGCCGATCCGGGTGATGATCGAGGACACGGGCCGGGCCGACCGGCAGGTGCTCGAGCAGCTCAGGGTGCCCACCCTGCGCGGCACCACGGTGCCGCTGCTCGCCATCGCCGACATCCAGCTCGGCCAGGGGCCGGCCGTGATCTCGCGGCACGACCGCGAGCGGCAGGTCAAGATCGAGGCCGATCTCGTCGGCCACACGCCGCAGAGCCGGGCCGAGAAGGAGATCGACGCGCTGCCGGTGATCCAGCATCTGCCGAAGGGCGTGCGGCTGCAGCCCTCGGCCGATTCCGAGGCCAAGACCGAGCTGCTCGACGGCTTCCCGCCCGTGATGGCCAAGGGCATGGTGACGGTCTACGCCGTGCTGGTGCTGCTGTTCCACTCGTTCCTGCAGCCGATCACCATCCTGTTCTCGCTGCCGCTGTCGATCGGCGGCGCCGTGATCGCGCTGCTGCTCACCGGCAACCAGCTCGACCTGCCGGTGTCGATCGGCCTCCTGATGCTGATGGGCATCGTCACCAAGAACGCCATCATGCTGGTCGACTTCGCCATCGAATCGATGGCGCGAGGCATGGGCCGCGACGGGGCCATCATCGACGCCGGGCAGAAGCGGGCGCGGCCGATCATCATGACCACCATCGCCATGGTCGCCGGCATGACGCCGGCCGCCCTCGGCATCGGCGCCGGCGGCGAGTTCCGCTCGCCGATGGCGACCGCGGTGATCGGCGGCCTGATCGTCTCGACGCTGCTGTCGCTGCTGTTCGTGCCGGCCGTGTTCACCGTGATGGACGACATCGGCCGCGGCTTCGGACGGATCTTCGGCCGCCTCGTCACCGGCACCACGCCGCACGGCGGCGGCCACGGCGGACCGGAGGGGCCGCACGGCGGCGGAGGTGGCGGTCCGGGCCACGAGTCCCCGGCGGCGCCCGACCGTTCGGAGAAGGCGCCGGAGCGCCTGCCCGAACGCGTCGCCGAGCGCGGCCGCGAGCCGGCACCCGCCGCCATGGCGGCGGCGCCGGAGGACAAGCCGGAGCCGAAGCGCGCCCCGCCCCGCGGCCTGTTCGGCTTCGGGCGGTAGGAACGGGGCGTGGTCACGTATCGACGACGCGTCTCCTGATCAGGACCGCGTCGTCTCCCCCGCGTGCAAGACTATGCTATGTCCGTGCCTCGCCGCGCCGGCCTCCCATGGGGGCCGGGCGGCGGCTCGGGTGCACGACTGCGGGTGGACGCATGCGGGTGTTGATCGTCGAGGACAACGAGGAGCTGGGGCGGCTGGTGGTCGGCGGGCTCGCCAAGGCGGGCCATCCGGCCGAGCACGCGGCGACGGCCGGCGAGGCGCGGCACATGCTGGCGGTCGAGACCTACGACGCCGTGGTGCTCGATCTCGGCCTGCCCGACGCCGACGGCCTCACCATCCTGCGCGAGATGCGGGCCCGGCAGGACCCGACCGCCATCCTGGTGCTGACCGCGCGGGCCGGGGTCGACGACCGGGTCGAAGGCCTGCGCAGCGGCGCCGACGACTACCTGGTCAAGCCGTTCGCGTTCGAGGAGCTGGTGGCGCGGCTCGAGGCGCTGTCTCGGCGGCCGCGCGCCATGCAGGGCCTCACCCTCGTGGTCGCCAATCTGAGCCTCGACACGGCCGGCAAGCAGGCCTTCGTCGACGAGGTGCCGCACGTGCTCTCGGCCCGCGAACTCGCCGTGCTGGAGATGCTGATGCGCCGCAAGGGCCGGGTGGTGCCGAAGAAGCTGGTCGAGGACCAGCTGTTCGGGGCGGGCGGCGATCTCTCGTCCAACGCCGTCGAGGTCTATGTGCATCGCCTGCGCCGGCAGCTCGCCGAGTGCGGCGCCCGCGTCACCATCCACACGGTGCGGGGCGTCGGCTACATGATCGCCGAGGCCAAGGCGTGAGTCCCGTCGCGGCCCGCTCGCGCTCGATCGTCCGCCGCATCCTGTGGATGCACGTGGTGGCGGTCGGCACCGTCGCGATCCTGGTGCCGCTGTCGCTCTACCTGCTGCTGGTCGCCGAGACGTCGAGCCTGCATCGCGACTCGATGCGCGAGCAGGCCGACGCCATCGCCGAGCATCTGACGGCCGGACCCGACGGGCGCTGGCGTCTCGACCTGCCGGAGGCGCTGCAGGACCTCTATTCGGAGGCCTATGGCCGCTACATCTACGCCATCGTCGACCGCGACGGCGTCGTGCTGTTCTCGTCCCACAACGCCGACCAGCCGATCTTCCCGGTGGTCCCGGGGACGAGCGGACCGGCCTTCCTGCAGGTGCAGCGCCCGTTCAGCACCATCTCGGGCACCCGCGTCCCCAGGACCGTCGGCGACCGGACCGTCTATGTCGAGGTGGCCGAGAACCTGTCGCATCGCGACGTGCTGATCGACGACATCGTCTCGAACTTCATCCCGCGCGTCGCCTGGATCACGGTGCCGATCCTGCTGCTGCTGCTGGGGATCGAGACGCACGTGGTGCGCCGGGTGTTCCGCCCGGTCGAGGAGGCGTCGCAGCGTGCCCGCGAGATCTCGCCGCGCCGCACCGACATCCGGCTGTCGCTGGCCGACATCCCGAGCGAGATCGCGCCGCTGGTGGTCGCCGTCAACGAGGCGCTCGACCGGCTCGATCACGGGTTTCGCGTCCAGCGCGAGTTCACGGCCGACGCCGCGCACGAGCTCCGCACCCCGATCACCATCCTGCGCACCCGCATCGACACGCTCGGCGACGCCCGTCTCGCCGAGCCGCTGCGCCGCGACCTCGAGACCATGACGCGCGTCGTCACCCAGCTCCTGGAGATGGCCGAGGTCGAGAACATGGCGGCGGGCGACGAGGAGGCCGATCTGCGTGCCGTCACGGCCGACGTGATCGCCTTCCTGGTGCCGCTCGCCATCGCCGAGGGCCGCAGCATCGCGCTCTCCGGCGTCGAGGTGCCGGTGCCGGTCGCCGGCCGCGGCGAGGTGATCGCGCGGGCGATCCGCAATCTGATCGAGAACGCCATCCGGCACACACCCGCCGGCACCGTGGTCGAGGTGGTGGTCGAGGCCGACGGCAGCGTGCAGATCTGCGACGAGGGGCCGGGCATCGACGAGGCGGAGCGCGAGCTCCTGTTCCGCCGCTTCTGGCGGCGCGACCGCAAGCGCTCCGGCGGCGCCGGCCTCGGCCTGTCGATCGTGCAGCGGATCGTCGAGCTGTACGGCGGCTCCGTCGCGGTCTCGAACCGGTGCGGCGGCGGCGCCTGCTTCTCGCTGCGGTTTCGGCCGGGCCTCTCGGCGGACGATGCGTCGGCCCGGCATCCGGCAGCGGTGCCTCTTTCCGGGGCAGGGCTGCCGTCGTGACAGGCAGTCGCGTCGCGCGCATGCGGCCTGCGCAATGCCGCTGCCCGGCGTCCGGCCGCGCCCGTAAGGTCGATGTAAGCTAGCCTCGCTAACCTCGTGCCGTCTTCGCCTTCCCCCCGCCGAGCGGAGACCGCACCCCCCTCACCCCGGGGCTCCCCGGTGGTCCGGGGCGGTGTCGGGACGACCGACCCCCGCAAGGACGCCCGTCATGAAAGCGCTCATCCTCTACACCGTCTTCGTCGCCGTCGGCGCCACGATCTCGGCCCTCGTCGGCGTCTACATCGAGCGCGAGGTCTCCGAGACGGCGAGCCTGGTCGTCTTCCTGGCGATGTTCTTCGCGAACTTCGTGGTGGCCTGGATCGGCGTCATCCTGGTGATGGACCGCTCGCTCTCCAACGCGTACGGCCGCGCCGAGCAGATCGCGATCGAGCGCGAAGGTCGTCGCGCCGCCTCGGGCCGCGCCGCGGCCTGATCGTACCGCCGCCCGGTCGCGCCGCCGTCAGGCGTCGCGCCAGCGGATCGCGTCGAAGGCCGGGACCGGCCGCGCGAATCCCTTCAGCTCCAGCGGCCCGACCGGCGTCGCCTCGCAGCGCGGCTCCACCGCGGCGAGCACCCGCTGGCTGATCAGCACCTGCCCGGCCTTGGCGGACGCGCAGAGACGGTGCGCGAGACTGACGACGCTGCCGATCGCCGTGTATTCGCGCCGCTGGTCGAAGCCGATCTCGCCGAGCGTCGCGTAGCCGAGCGCCACCGCCGCGCCGAAGCCGACCTCGTGGCCGCGCCGGCGCCACGCCTCGGCGAGCCGAGCCATCGCGTCGCGCATCTCCAGGCCGAGCCGCACGCCGCGTGCGGCGTGATCGGGGCAGGGCAGGGGATCGTTGAAGATCACCATCACGCCGTCGCCGGCGAAGCGCTCGAGCGTGCCCTCGTGGCGGAAGATCAGCTCGCCGACCGCCCGGTGATACTCGTCCAGCACGGTCATCACGTCCTCCGGCTCGGACGCCTCGGTCAGTGCCGTGAAACCGCGCAGGTCGCAGCACACCACGGTGATCTCGCGCCGGTGGCTGACCAGCGCCGCGCCGCCCTCCCGCGAGACGATCTCGGCGAGCTGCGGCGGCAGGAACCGGCGCAGCCGGCCGATGCGCTCGATCTCGGCGACCTGGGCGGCGACGCGCTCCTCCAGCGACCGGTTGGCGGCGGCGAGCGCCTCGGCCTGCTCGGCGAGGCGGGCCGCCTGCGCGGTCGCGAGGTCGTGCAGCTCCTTGATGCGCAGGAGCGAGCGCACCCGCGCGACCAGCGCGGCCTGGTCGAACGGCTTCGTGAGATAGTCGTCGGCGCCGGCTTCGAGCCCCGCCACCACGTCGCGGGTGTCGGCCTTGGCCGTGACCAGCACGACCGGCACGAAGCGCAGCGCCGTGTCCGCCTTCAGCGCCTTCAGCACCGCGATGCCGTCGAGCTTCGGCATCATGATGTCGAGCAGCACCAGGTCGGGCGATTCGGCCCGCGCGCGGGCGAGCCCCTCCTCGCCGTCCGCCGCCGTGATCACGTCGTAGCCCTTCGCCGCCAGGCGCGTGCGGAGAATCTCCAGGTTCTCCGGCGCGTCGTCCACGGCGAGGATCTTCGGTGGATCGTGCATGGGTCAGGGCCCGACCAGAGGATCGGCCCGACCTCCGATGTCGTCATGGCCGGGCTCGTCCCCGCCATCGACGCTCTTGTGCGAGCGGAGCATCGAAGACGTGGATGCCCGGCACAAGGCCGGGCATGACGACGCCGAGGATGCTGCGGCGTGCATCACGGCCGTTCCGCCTTCGTGGCCAGGAGCTCCTTCACCTTGGCGAGCAGCTGGCGCGGGCTGAACGGCTTCGCCACGTAGGCGTCGCAGCCGGCGGCGCGGGCCTTGGCCTCGTCGCCGGAGAGCGCATAGGAGGTCACCGCGATGATCGGCGTGCGGCGCATCGCCGGATCGGCCTTGATGCGGCGCGCCGCCTCGTAGCCGTCGATCACCGGCAGCTGCATGTCCATCAGGATGAGGTCCGGCTTCTCCGACAGCGCCAGCGCGACGCCGCGCTCGCCGTCGCCGGCCTCGGTCAGGGTGAAGCCGGCATGGGTGAGCAGGTCGCGCAGGATGCGGCGATTGTCCTCGGTGTCCTCGATCACCAGGATCCGGCTCACGGCGTCGCTCCCGCGGCGGTCTCGGCCGGGGCTGCGGCCGGCGTCTCCGCCGCGGCCGGCGGTGCCAGGTCGGGCCGCACCGGCAGCCGCACCAGGAACTCGGATCCGACCCCGACCTCCGACTCGAGCGTGATGGCGCCGCCGTGCATCTCGACGAGGCGCCGCGCGATGGCGAGGCCGAGCCCGGTGCCGCCCTTCTGGCGGGTGTTGGAATTGTCGACCTGCTGGAACTCGTCGAAGATGCGCTGGCGGTCCTCCGGCGCGATGCCGGGCCCGGTGTCGCGCACCGCGACCAGGAACTGCCCGTCGGCGGCGCCGACCCGGATGGCGACCGCGCCGTGCTCCGTGAATTTGATGGCGTTGCCCACGATGTTGAGGAACACCTGGGTCAGCCTCCTCTCGTCGCCGTGCCCGAGCGGCAGATCCTCGGCAATCTCGGTGGTCAGCGCAAGGCCCTTGGCGCGGGCGAGCGACTCGGTCGCGGCGACCACCTGCTCGACGACGCCGCGCATGGCGTAGGTGTCGGCGGCGAGCGCCAGCTGACCGGCCTCGATCTTGGAGAGGTCGAGCACGTCGTTGATCAGCCCGAGCAGATGGCGGCCGTTCGCCTGCACGCGCTCCAGCACGTCGACCGCCTTGGCCGGCAACTCGCCGTAGAGGCCGTCGACCAGGAGCTCGGCATAGCCCAGCACGGCGTTGAGCGGCGTGCGCAGCTCGTGGCTCATGTTGGCGAAGAACTGCGACTTGTGCTCGTTGGCGATCTGCAGCTGGCGGCCGCGCTCGGCGAGCTCGCGGAACAGCTCGGCGTTGTGCATGGCGATCACCGACTGGTCGGCGAAGGTCCGCATCAGGCCGACGATGCCGGGCGGGAACTCGCCGGCGTCGCGCCGCTGCACGACCAGCGAGCCGAGGATCTCCTCCGGCCCGACCAGCGGCACCACCAGGGCGGAGCGGAACCCGGCGGCGAGCGCCAGCTCGCCGACCCGGTGCGTCGCGGCGTCGCCGAGATCCGCCATGCCGATCGGCTGGCGGGTGAGCGCGGCGCGGCCCATGAGGCTGGCGTCGAGCGGGATCGCCATCCGCCCTACCTCCTCGACCAGCGCCGCGTCGAGGCCGTGCGCCTCGGCGAGCCGGAAGGCGCGGGCCGCCTTGTCGTAGGCGAAGATGGCGCCGCCGTCGGCGCGGGCGAGATCGACGGCCCGATCGACGATGGTGGAGAGCACCGACTTCAGGTCGAGCGAGGAGGCGACGGTGCGGCCGATCTCCTCCAGCGCCTTCAGCTCGCGAACCGAACGGGCGAGGTCGCGGGTGCGCTCCTCGACGGTCTGCTCCAGCCGGGTATAGGACTGGTCGAGCTGCGCCGCCATGCGGTTGAACTCGTCGGCGAGCGCCTCGAGCTCGTCGCCGGTGCGCACCTCGATGCGCTGGGAGAAGTCGCCGGCGCCGAGCCGAGCCGCGCCGGCGGCGAGCGCCCGGATCGGCACCACCATGCGGCGGGCGAGCAGAACGCCGGCCAGGACGGCGAGCAGGATGCACAGCAGGATCAGCCCGGCGATGCGCAGGAGCAGCACGTAGAACGGCTTGAACGCCTCGGACAGCGGCTGCTCGACCAGCACCAGCCAGTCGGTGCGCGGGATCGCCACCGCGGCGGCGAGCACCGAGCGGTCGCCGAGGTCGCGCCCGAAGGCGGCGGCGGCCGTGCGGTCGCCGGCCGGACGGCCGTCGAGGTCGAGGACGACCGAGGCGACCTGCGGCAGGCCGCCGAGATCGCTGCCGCGCGGCACCTTGAGCTGGCCGGAGGCGGCGAGCAGCCGGCCCTTCGCGCCGATCACATAGGCGTAGCCCTGGTCGCCGACCGCGAAGGGGGCGACCAGCTCCTGCAGGAAGCGGAGATCGACCTCGGCCACCGTGACGCCGGCGTACTGGCCCGAATGCGCCATGGCGATGGAGATGTAGGGGTCGACCTCGTTGCGGAACGTCACCGGGCCGATCCACACCTGCCGGGCGAGCGCCTGGACGAAGCGCGGATCCTTCGAATAGTCGGTGCCGGCGACCGCCTCGACCGTGAAGCGCGAGACGCGCAGCAGCTCCTTGCCGTTGCCGTCGAGCTGCATCAGCTCGTCGATCGCCGGCATCTGCTGGAGCAGCAGCATGTAGTCGTTGCGGCGCTGCTCGAGCCCGGCGCTGGCGCGGGTCGTCCAGGCGATCTGGCGCTCGATCTCGGCGATCTGCTGGGCGATGCGCAGCGCGGCGGCCTCGGCCTTCTCGCTCTCGACCTTGATCACCGCCGCCGTGGTCTCGCGATAGGTGAAGCCGATCTCCAGGGCGCCGTTCACCATCAGGACGAACACGGCGAAGCCGACGAACGTGCCGACATACTTGCCGAACAGGCCGCCGCGCAGGCGTGTCCTCATCGTCGCTGTCCTGTCCGGGTCGCTGTCCTGTCCGGTCCCGTCCGGGCCGGGCACCCCGGCCGCCGTGCTCCCGCGATCGCCGGCCGCGGAGTATAGCGCACGGCCTCGGCCGTACACCGGGTCTCTAGCCGCCGCCGGCGGGGCCCTGTGTGATCCACCGCACGGTACCGCCGGACGCCGCCGGCTTCTATGGAGGACCAACACTGTCGCAGGACGGGCTGCGGCCACCCTGCCGGAGGACGCCACCATGGTCCCTCACCCGAACCGGCTGCGGTCCGCCTGCGCCCTCGCCGCCGCCGCCCTCGTCCTGGCCACGGCCGCCCCCATCCCGCTGGCGGCGGCGCCGCTCGCGGCCGGTCAGCGCGCCGCCTGCACCAACGACGCGTTCCGGCTGTGCGGTACCGAGGTGCCGCGGGTCGACCAGATCATGGCCTGCCTGAAGAAGGCGCGGCCCAGCCTGTCGCCGGCCTGCCGCGCCGTGGTCGACCTGAAGGGGTGAGGCCCCCGCGGGACGGTCACGGTGCGGGTGGCCTCGTGGTGCGGGACGGGCCGTCGCCTGCCGTCGATCAGCCCTTCGCGGTGTGCAGCGGCTTCAGGGCGCCGGCCCATTTGTGCAGCTCGTCCAGGACCTCCTTGACCGCGGTCACCTGGATGTCGTTCGGCACGAAGGCGCCATCCTTGATCTGCTGATGCACGAACGGGATCACCACCGCCTCGAGGACCGGCATCACCTTGAGGGTGGTGAGGATCTGCTTGGTCACCTGCACGGCGCGGATGCCGCCCGAGACGCCGCCGTAGCTGACGAAGGCGGCCGGCTTGTAGTTCCACTCCGAGTACACGTAGTTGAGCGCGTTCACGAGCGCCGGGGTGGGGCCGAAATTGTACTCCGGCGTCACCAGCACATAGGCGTCGGCCGCGGCCACGCTCTCGCTCCACTGCTTCGTATGGGCGTGCTCGTATTTCCGCATCCGCGGGTGATGCGGCTCGTCGTAGACCGGCAGGGCGAAGTCGGCGAGGTCGACCAGATGCGCGTCGAAGCCGCCGTGCGCGGCGGCGCGCTCGTGGAACCAGCGCCCGATGGTCGGGCCGATGCGGCCGGGGCGGGTGCTGGCGACGATGGTGTGGAGGCGAAGGGTCACGAGGGTCTCGCTTGTGGCTGATGTCGAGGGTGAAAGGCGTCCCCGGTCCCCATTAAGGAACGCCGGCCCCGATCCGCAAGGCGTTACCGCCGGGTGCCCGCGTCGCCCACGGCCGGATCGGCCCCGGCCCGCACGGCGAGCTCGGCGCCGGCCGCGAAGCCGATCGGCAGCCAGAAGGTCAGCCAGGGCCAGGCCGGACGGGTGATCAGCAGGTTGTAGTCGACCATGCCGCACACCGTCATGGTGACGAAGCCGCACAGCGGCACGACGCTGCCGCCGGCCCGCACCAGGCGCACGCTCCAGAACAGCCCGGCGGCGAGCAGCGCCGCCATGGCGAGCGCCGCACCGATGCCGCCGCGGATCTGGCCCGAGAGGATCAGGTTGTGCGGCTGGCCGATCGGCACGTCGGGCGCGATCGTCACGCCGATGTCGGCGTGCGGGCCGTAGCCGAGCAGCGGCCGCTCCGCCGCCTTGTCGAGATAGGCGGCCCAGACGGCCGGCCGGTAGCTCACGCCCCGCTGCACCCAGTCGGGACCGAGCGGCGTCACGGCGAGGCCGGCCAGGCACAGTGTCGCCCCGACCAGGAGGGCGATGCGGGCGCGGCGCGACAACGTCGCCGCGAGCACGACGAGCCCGCAGGCGACGCCGAGCACGGCACCGCGCGACTGCGTCAGGATCACGGCGACGCCGAGCACGCCGGTTGCCACGATCAGCACGCTCCGCTCGAGCCAGGAGCGCGTCAGCCCGCTCGCCGCCGCCGCGGCGACGACCAGGAGAACGGCGTAGGTGGCGCTGATGTTGGTCGCGTTGGCGTATTCCGGCATTCCCAGGACGGCGACGAGCCGCCAGGCGAGGAGATCCTCCGGGTCGGTGGGGAACGAGGGCAGGAAGGCCGCCACGTTCAGCAGCGCGCTGGCCGCCACCGCGCCGGCGAGGCCGAGCACGGCGAGGCGGAGGAACCGCGTGCCGGTCGCGACGAGAACGCCGGTCGCCGCCACGAAGCCGACGATGGCGAGGCCGTACTCGGAGTCCTTGCGGACGAGCCGCCAAGTCGCGTCGGGCTGCACGGCCGCCGCGATCGTCAGGAACGTCACATAGGCCGCGCTCGCGGCGACGACCGTTCCGGGCAGGCGGCGCAGCACCGCGCGCCCGTCCGGACGGCTCGCCAGGGCGACGATGCGGGGGATCGACAGCGGCAGCAGCGCGGCGAAGAACAGGAAGTTGGCGGCCGAGAGCCTGTTGGTCAGCACCATCGGGGCGAACGTCACGAGATAGCCGAGCGCCGCGGTCTCCGGAGCGGTCAGGGCCTCGCGCAGCCAGGCGAGCACCACCGCACGGCGCGGCCGCATCGCGGCGCCCGTCATGGTCGATCGCTCGCCGGGGTCGCCGGCCATCCTGCCCTCGCTGGTCCGAACATGTCCGTTCCGACTAAATCCCGGGGCTCCCGGCCACGCTGCCGGTCGCCTCGTGCACGCATGCGAAGAACCGCGCTGCTGCTGCGTCCCAGCCGGGGTGCCGGAACGCCGTCCTGATCCGCGTCTCGTGCACGGCCCGTGCCGCCGGATCGGCGATCCACGACCGCAGGGCCGCGGTCCAGGCATCGACATCGTCCGGATCGAGGCAGGGCGAGAAGTCCGCCACGACTTCGGGCAGCGCGCCGCCCGTCGAGGCCAGCACGGCCTTGCCGAACCGGAACGCCTCCACCACCGGCAGGCCGTAACCCTCGCAGCGGGAGGGATAGCAGCAGAAGGCGGCGCCGCGATAGAGGGTCGCGACGGTCGCGTCCTCCACCCCGGCGAGATGGACGATGGTCGCGGCGAGCCGCGGATCGGCGGCGATCTCGTCGCGCAGCGGTCCGCTCCCCCAGCCGGCACGGCCGACGAACACCAGCCGGAAGCCGGCGATCCCCGGCGCGCCCGACTCGATCAGGCGCCGCCAGGCCGCGACCAGCACCCGGTGATTCTTGCGCGGCTCGAGCGTGCTGACGAAGAGGGCGTAGCGGCCGGCCGCGAGTCCGGCCGGCAGCGGCGCCGCCTCGCCGGTATCGGGCGCGACCGGACCGTCGGCGCCGAGCGGCACCACCGCGGTACGGGGCACGCCCAGGCCCTGCGCTCCGCACCAGGCGCGGATGTCGTCCGCCGTGCAGGCGGCATTGACGAGGACCAGATCGGCGGCCGGCAGCGCCATCCGCATGTAGGCGTCGAACAGCGCCCGGTCGTGCGGCTGGAAGCAGTCGGGCAGCGTCAGCGGCATCAGGTCGTAGCACAGCAGCGCCAGCCGGAAGCCGGTCTCGCGTTTCTCCCGGACGACGGCCGCGATGTCGGTGTCGTGCCAGCCCGTGCCGGCACAGACGAGCACGTCGTCCGGCCCGAAGGCGACCGTCGGGCCGAGCGCCGCGCCGCGGCTGAGCACCGGGCGCCGGTCCCCGCCGCCGCGCATCATCACGGCCCGGTCCTTGGCGGCGGCCAGGCGGTCCTGCACGGCCGCGGCGACGCCAGACGCGGCCCCGCCGGCGAGCCGCAGGCGCTCCAGCGCCATCAGGGCCTGGTGGCGCGACTGCAGCACCCAGAAGGCGGCCGGCCGCAGCCCGGCCGGTATCCGGTCGGTCCCGTGCCGGCGCGTCCCGGTCGGGTCCGGCAGTCCGATCGGATCGATCACGGCGTCCTCGTCCAGCACCGGATCGACGGCCGCGTCGCGCAGCAGCCGGTAGCCGTGCGTGTCCGGATCGAAGAACACGAAGCGGACGTCGGGGAGCGTCCTGCGGGCGAAGCGGGCGAGCTCGCCCGCGGCCCGCAGGATGCCGACCGGCGGCCCGGTCCAGCGCATGATGGTGGACAGGTCGAACAGCACGCGCGGCGCCGACGCCGTTTCGGGCAGCCGATCGGTCACGGTGCCGGCACCTCGGACGGCGCCGCCGCGGCAACCGGCAGGGCGGTGACGCGCGCGAAGAACAGCGCCGCCGCCTCGCGCCAGCCCGGGTGGCGGAACGATGCACGGATCGTCGCCTCGTAGGGCGCGCGCGCCGCCGGATCCTCGATCCACCGCTGCAGCGTGGCGAACCAGGCGTCGCCGTCCTCCGGATCGAGGCACGGCGAGAACGGCCCCGCCACCTCGGGCAGCGAGCCGCCCGTCGAGGCGATCACCGCCTTGCCGAGATGGAAGGCCTCGACCAGCGGCAGGCCGTAGCCCTCGTAGCGCGACGGATAGAGCCCGAAGGCGCAGCCGAGGGAGAGCGCCCGCATGGTGGCGTCGTCGGCGCGGTCGAGCCGCAGCAGCGTGCCTTTGATGCGCGCGTCGCCGTCGAGCGTGCGGACAAGGTCCTCGACCATCCAGCCGGGCCGGCCGACGAAGACCAGCTTGAATCCGGTGCGCTGGGGCACGCCGGCCTGCAGCAGGCGCAGCCAGGTCTCGTACAGCAGCCGGTGCCCCTTGCGCGGTTCGATGGTGCTGACGAACAGCGCGAACTTCTGCGGCTCGAGCCCGTGCGGCAGGGGCGGCGCAGGCCCGTCGGCCGCGCCGTCCGCCGGCGCCGGGATGTCGGCGCCGAGCGGCACGACGGCGGTCTCCTTCAGCGGCAGGCCGCGGCTGGCGCACCACGCCTGCACGTCGGTCTCGACCCGGCGCGAGTTGACCAGCACCAGGTCGGCCGCCGGGAAGGCGCCCTCGAAATAGTGCGTGAAGCTCTCGACGTCGTGCGGCTTGTAGAACTGCGGGAACAGGATCGGGATGATGTCGTAGCAGAGCAGCGCGAGGCGGAACGGCGTCGCCTGCTTCTGCGCCCGGATCGCGGCGATGTCGGTGTGCGACCAGCCGGCGCCGGCACAGACGAGAATGTCGTCGGGCCGGAAGTCGACCGGCCGGCTCGCCAGCGCGTCGAGCGGCACGAAGTCGCGCCGGGTGCCGTCCGGCTTCACCATCAGGCCGCGATACTTTCCCCGGATCAGCGGCGCCTGCAGGCGGGCGAGCCGTGCCGCCGCCGCCGGGGACGCTGCCGCGAGGCGCCGCCGCTCCAGCGTCTGCAGCAGCATGTGGCGCGACTGCAGAAGCCAGCGCGCCGCCGGACGGAGCGCCGCCGGGACCCGGTCGCTCTTGCGGCGGCCGACCCGGCCGGGATCGCGCAGGCCGAGCGTGTCGAGCACCGCGTCGCCGCCGAGGAACGACCCGGCGGTCGCCCGGTCGAGCAGCCGGTACTGCAGGGTGGCCGGATCGAAGAACACGCCGTGCGCCGCGGGCAGGTTGGCGAAGGCCCAGCGGGCGAACTCGCGCTCGACCCGCAGGATGCCGACCGGCGGGCCGGCCCAGCGCAGCGACCAGGAGAGATCGAGGAGGAGGCGCGGCACCGCGTCGGACATCGCCGGTTGGGAATTCATCGCAGGGCGCGCTCGCGGGTCTCTCGGTCAGGCCGACGGTCGGTCGGGCCGACGATGCCGCCCGGCCCGGACAGCCGCATCGGGACGGCCGGGGGAATCGCCGTCGCGCCGCGGCCGGGCCGATACACGCCATCGGTGCCGCCGTGTCAAACGTGGTTATTTTCGGCGATTTTTAGCGAATTCGCGATCACCCGATCGTCTGCAGCCGGGCTAGCCGCGGAGGCCGGCAGCGCGCAGAGCCGTGCGTGCAGCGGCCCGCGTGACGTGGTAATGGCGCGTCGTCTGATGGCGCCGGCGGACCGAACACCCGAGGCAAGGGCCCCGGAATGGTCGGAGTGGCAGGATTTGAACCTGCGACCCCCTCGTCCCGAACGAGGTGCGCTACCAGACTGCGCTACACTCCGTCCCGCCGGCGAGGACGGTCTTATAGCCATTGGAGTCCGAGCCGGCAAGCACGGGAGTCGATGTGACTGCGATGATTTTTACCCGCGTCCTGGCGGCAGGGCCGGAGGCGACCTCTACCGCCGCGCGCATCCTGCAGGACGGCGGGCTGGTGGCTTTCCCCACGGAGACGGTCTACGGGCTCGGCGCCGACGCGACCAATGCGGCGGCGGTGGCGCGGCTCTACGCCGCCAAGGGCCGGCCGCGCTTCAATCCGCTGATCGCGCATGTCCCGGATGCGGCTGCCGCATGCGGGCTCGGCCGCTTCGACGGCGCCGCCCGAACGCTCGCGTCGGCGTTCTGGCCCGGTCCGCTCACCCTGGTGGTGCCCAAGGCCGAGGGCTGCCCGGTGTCCGACCTCGCCACCGCCGGGCTCGACACCCTGGCGCTGCGGGTGCCGGACCATCCGGTCGCCGTGGCGATCCTCGCGGCCTGCGGCCGGCCCGTGGTGGCGCCTTCGGCGAACCGCTCCGGCCACGTCTCGCCCACCACGGCGGCCCATGTGGTCGGCGACCTCGCCGGCCGCATCGACCTCGTGGTCGACGGCGGGGCGACTCCGGTCGGGGTCGAATCGACGATCGTGGCCTGCCTCGGCGGCACGCCGCGCCTGCTGCGCCCCGGCGGGGTGCCGAAGGAGGCGCTGGAGGCGGCGCTGGGCGGCCTGGTGGCCGACCCGCCGGCCCCGACCACCGATCCCGGGCCGGGCCTGGTGCCGGACGCCGGGCCGATCGCGCCGGGCATGCTGAGCTCGCACTATGCACCCCGCGCCTTCCTGCGGCTGCGCGCCGCGGCCGTGTCGCCCGGCGAGGCCCTGCTGGCCTTCGGCCCGACCCTGCCGCCGGGCGCCGAGGGCGCCCTCGCGGTCCTGAACCTCTCCGAGCGGGGCGACCTCGCCGAGGCGGCGGCGCGGCTGTTCGCCCATCTGCGCGCCCTCGACGCGTCGGGCGCGAGCGTGATCGCGGTCGCGCCGATCCCGCGCCACGGCCTCGGCGCCGCCATCGCCGACCGTCTCGCCCGCGCCGCCGCGCCGCGGGGGTGACTCCCCTCGCTCGCGACTCCCACAGCGGGAGGAGAACGCGCTAGAGTGGCGCGCCCATGGACATTCCCCGCCGCATGCCCCTGTCGCCCGCGCCGCCATCGCCCGAACAGCTCGCCCGCTTCGTCGCCATCGTGGGCGAGCGCCATGCCGTCGTCGACCCGGCCGGCCAGGCTGCCTATCTGGAAGAGCCCCGCGGCCTCTATCACGGCCGCACGCCGGCGGTGCTGCGCCCCGGCAGCGTCGACGAGGTCGCCGCGATCCTGCGGCTCGCCAGCGAGCTCGGCGTGCCGGTGGTGCCGCAGGGCGGCAACACCGGGCTGGTCGGCGGCCAGATCCCGCATTCCGGCGAGATCCTCCTGTCGCTGAAGCGGCTCGACCGAATCCGCGAGATCGACCCGGCGTCCGACACCATGACGGCCGAGGCCGGCGTCGTGCTGCAGGCGGCCCAGCAGGCCGCCGCGGAGGTCGACCGGCTGTTCCCGCTGTCGCTGGGCGCCGAGGGCAGCTGCACGATCGGCGGCAATCTCTCCAGCAATGCCGGCGGCACCGCGGCGCTCGCCTACGGGGTGGCCCGCGACCTCGTGCTCGGGCTCGAGGTGGTGCTGCCCGACGGCCGGGTCTGGCACGGGCTCAACAAGCTCAAGAAGGACAACACCGGCTACGACCTCAAGCACCTGTTCATGGGCGCCGAGGGTACGCTCGGCGTCATCACGGCGGCGGTGCTGAAGCTGTTCCCGGCGCCGAAGTCGGTGGAGACGGCGTTCGTCGCCGTCGAGTCGCCGGAGGCGGCGCTGGCGCTGTTCGGGCTCGCCCAGGGGCGTGCCGGCGGCAGCCTGACCAGCTTCGAGCTGATGGCGCGCATCTGCCTCGACGTCGCGCTGAAGCACGGCACCAACCTGCGCGACCCGCTCGCCGGCCTGCATCCCTGGTACGTGCTGATCGAGCTCTCCTCGGGCGCCCGCGACGGCCTGCGCGACCTGCTCGAGGACACGCTGGCGCTCGCCATCGAGCAGGGCCTGGTGATCGACGCCGTGATGGCGGAGAGCCTGGAGCACCGCGCCGCCTTCTGGCGGCTGCGCGAGTTCGTCTCCGATGCCCAGCGCTACGAGGGCGGCTCGATCAAGCAGGACGTGTCGGTGCCGGTCGCCGCGGTGCCGGACTTCATCCGTGCCGCGGCCGCGGCGGTGACCCGGCTGATCCCGGGCTGCCGGCCGGTGCCGTTCGGCCATCTCGGCGACGGCAACATCCACTTCAACGTCAGCCAGCCGCCGGACGGCGACAAGCAGGCCTTCCTGGCCCGCTGGGACGAGGTGTCGAACGCCGTCTTCGCCGAGGTCCTGTCGCGCGGCGGCTCGATCTCGGCGGAGCACGGCATCGGCGTGATGAAGCGCGACTACCTGCCGCGCATCAAGGATCCGGTCGCCCTCGACCTGATGCGCAGCATCAAGCAGGTGCTCGACCCGAAGGGGATCCTCAACCCCGGCAAGGTGGTGTGAGGGCCGACCTGCGGGCCGCTAGAGCAGTTTTCGGCTGTGACGAATCGGACTCGTCCGCTCGTCCCCGCGAAGGCGGGGACCCAGGGGCGCAAGTCGTGGCGCCCTGGAGTGCCGCTTGCGCGGGAATGAGCGGCGAGAGCTCGGCGGACGGAGCTCTACGGGCAGCGGCGGTAGGACACGAGGCGCTCGAAGCTCGGGCCGACGGCGCCGTCGTCGGGGGCCTTCAGCCAGAGGATGAGGTTGGTGGTCGCCGCCGTCGCGGCCGGGGCGGTGCCGAGGGCGCCGCAGCGCATGTGCAGCGAGTAGATCACGCCGGGCGTGCCGCCGCGCTCCTCCACCCAGTCGACCGCGCAGGCGGCGTCCGGGCTCTGATAGGTCTGCGCCCCGACCAGCAGGCGCGCGGCGGGCGATCCGGGGCAGGCCTCCGCGGCAGGCGCCCAGCTGCCGCGCAACGCCTCCGGCACCTGCGCGTGCCGCACGTCGGCACGCGCCGCGGTCCCGGTCAGGACCGCGCCCGAAAGCGCCAGCCCCGCGACGATCAGACGAATCCCTGCCCTCATGATGCCTGCCGCTCCCGCTCGACACGGGCCGACTCTACCTCCGTTCGGCGGCTCGCACCATCGCGGCTGTCGCGGATGCGGCGCCGAACGGGCCGGTGGCGTCAGCGGGCCGGGACGTCGACCATCAGGGTCGCGTTGTAGAGGTCGTAGTCGGCGAGCGCCGGAAGCTTCGCCGGCTTCGCCTCGTGGTCGACGGCGAGGAGCTGCGGTCCGGTCCGCTCGATCGGGATCTCGGCGACGCCGTCGGCATTGGTCTTGAAGGTCGGCATGTCCTTCTCGTCCTTCACGGTGACGCCGTCGCCGCGCTCGACCGCGATGCCGGCGAGCGGCGCGCCGCGGAACAGCACCCGCACCGGCAGTTTCGCCCCGACCGTGAGGGCGGCCGGATCGGCGAGCGGCACGATCTCCATCTCGTGGCCCAGCACCGTGCCCCACGGCGCCGTGCGGCCGACCACCGCCTTGGCGAACTTGATCGACCACATCGCCGTCTTGGCGTCCGGGTAGACGAGGCGGCTGCTGTTGCGGTGGACGCCGTCCTGCGCCTCGACCCAGAAGCCGTTGTCGTAGCGGCCGGCGACCAGCGCGTCGCCGGTCCATGGCGCGGTGGCGACCACGATGCCGTCGACGACGCCGGTGGCGAGCTTCGCCTTCAGCGGCACCGGCGCGCCGCCGGCCGGCGTCGCGGCGAGCTCGAGCACCTTGTCGGCCAGCGGCGGATGCCGGTCGCCCGGATGGCCGTAATTGACGACGACGCGGGCGTCGGCGCCCGTGCCGACCGCGGAGATCCAGACGTCGTGCGCGGCGGCGGCGCCGGAGAACAGCGTGGCGGCGGCGAGCGCCAGGGAGGCGAGCGGGCGGAGCATCATTTCACGACCATCTTGGTGGTGGGGAGCGGAGTGGCGGTGCCGAAGGCCGGCGTGTCGAAGCGGTAGATCAGGCCGGCCGTCACGGCGAGCCGGGCCTGCGGGCTGGTGTAGATGTCGGCCGACGACGCGTTGACGACATCGCCGAAATTGAGCGCGATCTCGCTCGTCGTGTCGCCCGGATACCAGGTCGCCTGGGTGAAGGCGGTCCAGCCCTCGGCCCAGGCATAGGCGAGCCGGCCGGTGACGCGCGAATACGGCTCGGTGCTGAGCAGGCCGTCCTGGGTGAGGTTCTTCTTGCCCACGAAGGTCACGTAGGCGGAGCCGTAGAGCCGCTCGGTGCCGCGCGTGGCGACGTCGAAGTCGATGCCGAGATTGGCGACGTAGCTCGGCACGTTCGGCACGTAGTAGGACGGCGCGGCGTCGAGCAGCACCGCCCGCACGCCGCCGTAATTGGCGAACAGCGCGATGTTGCGGCCGGGCTCGCGCACCAGTGCGAAGCGGGTGTCGATGTCGAAGCCGTCGCGCCGCGCCGCGCCCAGATAGGTCACCGGCAGGCTCGGCGCCGCCTGGAACGACTCGTTCTCCGAGGTCGTCGTCCACACGTCGCCTTGGATGCTGACGCGGTCGAACACGAGGCGCGCCCCGGCCTCCTGGCTCTCGATCTTGAACGGCTTGAGAGCGGGATTGTCGATCAGCTCGGTCGAGCCGTAGCTGCGGAAGCCCTGGCCGTAATTGCCGTAGAGCTCGAGCCACGAGAGCGGCGTGATCGACAGGCCGGCCTTGGGGCTGAGCACGCCGGGCGACGTCGTGATCGAGTTCGCCGGCGTGAGGTTGTCGGTGACGTCGTAGTAGAACTGGTCGAAGCGGCCGCCGCCGGTGATCTTCAGCCATTCGGTCGGCTTCACCTGGAGCTGCGCGAAGCCGGCGAGGTTGGTCTGCTCGGTGGCGGCGCTGAGCTGCGCCGTGGTGAGATGGCGCGCGACGGTGCGGCCCTGGAAGCTGTCGATCAGGTCGGTGCGCCAGTTGCCGCCGGCGAGGATCTGGACCGGCAGCACGTCGGAGACCGCGCCGGTCCACACCTTGCGGATGGTGCCGCCGGCGGTGACGCGCTCGTCGTTCTGCCAGCGCTGGCCGCTGCCGAAATCGGACCAGCGGTTGAACGTGTCGTGGCTGACGAACAGCACGCCCGACAGCTCCTGGTCGGTCGCGCCCGACACGTAGTTGGCGACGATGTTCTCGTAGTACCGGTTGCCGCCGTCGGTGTCGTTGATCGCGGTCTTCGGCGACAGCGTGCCGGCCCGCACGGCGTCGCGGCTGATGTAGCTCGCCGCGCCGAAGTCGGTGCCGTAGGCCTGCACGCGCAGCGACAGCACGCCGTCTTCGCCGACCCGGGTCGAGACCTTGTTGAAGCCGTTGTAGCGATCGATGAAGCTGTTGTCGCGGTAGCCGTCGGTGCGGTAGCCCTCCCACGCCACATAGGGCTCGAAGGCACCGCCCTGGCTGCTGATGGTGGCGAGCCCGCGCCCCGTCGCGAACGACCCGCCCGAGGCCGTGACGGTGGCGAACGGCTCGGAGCGCTTGGTGACGATGTTGACCGAGCCGCCGACATTGGCATCGCCGAACTCCACCGAGAACGGTCCGCGGATGATCTCGATGCTGCGCACCGTCTCGGGGATCAGCGGGTTGAGATCGGCATAGCTCGGGATGTGCAGGGACGACACGATGTTGACCGGCACGCCGTCGATCGCATAGGCGACGTCGCGGCCGTGGTCGCCCTCGTTGAAGCCGCGCATCGAGATGCCGTAACCGATGGCGCCCTGGCCGAAGTTGGAGACGTTCATGCCCGGCACCGATCGGAACAGGTCGCCATAGGTCGACACCGGCGTGCGGCTGATCCAGGCGGAGTCGAGCGTGGTGCTGGCCGCCGGCTGGGCCGAGGCGGCGGTCGAGAGCTGACCGCGACCGGGGCCGCCTTCGCCGCCCGGGCCGGAGAGCATCAGGCCGGTCGCCGGGGCGGTCCCTGCGGCCACCGGCGTCGGGGCCGGCTCGGCGCCTCGCGACGTGCGGCCGTCGGCCGCCGACGAGGCCGGGCGCGACGAACGCCGCGGGGCCGTCACGGTGAGGGGCGGCAGACGGGTGTCGCTTCGCTCCGCCGTCGCTCCGGCCGACGCGGTCGCGCCGCCGGTCGCGGCCTCCTGGGCGGCCGCCGGCGCCAGGCTCGCCGGCAGCAGGGCGAGAATCGCGAGGCGCACCAGGGTCGCGCGCGACGCCGTCGTCCGGAGAGACCGGTGCGCCGGAGACGGGAGGGAGAGCGGGGATGCCCCGCGCGGCGAGCATCGCATTCGGGAGAGACGTGACATGGACCTGCAATTCCTGAATCGCGACGGGCGCCCCGCACGACGAGGCTCGGGTCCCGAGGCTTCGGCGCGGACGCTATTAGGAAATTTTAACCGATTCATAACACACTGAGTAGGAATAAATTACGTAATCATCATACGCGGGTGCGGTCCTCCGCCCGTGCCGCGACGACCGTGTCCGGACCGTGCCGCGGGGCGCCCCGCCGGAGACCGGCCGGGCGCCGCGTTCGGTGGCGGGGCGGCCGCCGTCCTCTCGTGAGGGAGCCGCGGGCGCCGCCGCCGCCCCGCGTGACAAGGCGGGCCCGGCGTCCTACGGTCGCGCCCGCCGCGCCGGGCAAGGCGCATCGGCAGGAGCCAGAACGGAGCCGCTCGCATGCAACGGGTCACGATCGCCATCGACGACGATCTTCTCGAGGCGCTCGACGCGCTGTGCGCGCGCCGCGGCTACCAGAACCGGTCCGAAGCCATTCGCGACATGGTGCGCCAGGCCGATGCGGCGGAGCGGATCCGCCAGGACGGCGACGGCGGCGACGGAGACTGCGTCGCGGCGCTCGCCTATGTCTACGAGCACGAGACCCGCGATCTCGCGCGGCGGTTGACCAACAGCCAGCACGAGCACCACGGCCTGTCGGTCGCCACCATGCACGTGCATCTGTCGCACGACGACTGCCTGGAGGTCGCGGTGCTGCGCGGGACCGTCGGCGAGGTCCAGTCCTTCGCCGACAGCGTGATCACCCAGCGCGGCGTGCGGCACGGCCAGCTCTACGTCGTGCCGGAGGCGGCCTCCGCGACCG
Organism: Rhodoplanes tepidamans; assembly: GCF_030813915.1. Taxonomy (GTDB): domain Bacteria; phylum Pseudomonadota; class Alphaproteobacteria; order Rhizobiales; family Xanthobacteraceae; genus Rhodoplanes; species Rhodoplanes tepidamans. The sequence continues at coordinate 131,819 of NZ_JAUSUJ010000016.1, read as the reverse complement.
AACACGATGCCCCGCGCGGCGCCGGGCCGGGGCACCGCCACGCGCACGGCCACGATCATCCGCACGATCATCCGCACGCGCACGGCGCCGCGACCCCGCGGCGCGGCGCGGCGCCGAAGCGCCGGCGCCGCGCCGGATAGGCGGCGGGCCGCGCCGGCCTCACTGGCCCTTGTATTCCTCGGGCCTGGTGTCGGCGATCCGGATGAGCTGCTCGGCCGCCTTGCGGTCCTCGGCCAGGAAGGCGACGAAGGCCTCCGGGCCGGTCGGCGCCGACATCACCGCCTGCTGGTCCAGGAAGGCCTTGAACTTCGGCTCGGAGAACAGCCTGGCGAACTCCGCCGCGAGCCGGGCGATCACCTCGGGAGGCGTGCCCTTCGGTGCGCCGAGCCCCCACCAGCCGATCCCCGGATAACCGCCGAGCCCCGCCTCGGCGGCGGTCGGCACCTCGGGCAGCAGGGGCGAGCGCTCCGGCGACGACACCGCCAGAGCCTTCACCTTGCCGCTCTGCAGCGCCGCCCGGAAGTTGCCGACGCCGAACCGCGTCATCTGCGCCTCGCCGGCCATCAGGGCCTGCGCGGCCGGGCCGCCGCCCTTGTAGGGGATGCCCTGGATCTTGGTGTTCCACTGGTTGTTGGTCCAGCGCAGGAACAGATCGGGCAGCGAGCCCTCGCCGAGCGTCGCGTAGTTCAGCGCGTCGGGTCTGGCCTGGGCTTTCGCCTTCAGCTCGGCGACCGTCGAGACGCCGAGATCGGTCGACACGAACACGCCCTCGACCAGGAAGAACAGCCGGCCGACCGGCACGATGTCGTCCGGGCTGTAGGGCAGCTTGGTGAACAGCAGCGGGTTGTACGACATGGTGTTGTGATAGACGGCGCAGAAGGTGTGGCCGTCCGGCGCCGACTGGGCGCAGGCGGTGGCGCCCAGGATGCCGGCGGCGCCGCCCTTGTTCTCGATGATGATCGGCTGGCCGAGACGCGGCTGCAGCTCGTTGGCGGCGGCGCGCAGGATCACGTCGGTGACGCTGCCGGCGGCGATCGGCACGACCATGCGGATCGGCTTCTGCGGCCAGCTCTGGGCCGCGGCGCCGGGCGCTCCTCCGGCGAGCAGGCCGGCGGCGGCGAAGCAGGCGACGGCGAGACGGATCGGACTCTTCATGTTCGCTTCCTCTGATCGTCGTTGTCGTTGCGGAGCCGGCGTGCCGCCGGATCAGCCGGAGGTCTTGCCGGCGCGCGTGCCGTAGAGGCCGTGCGAGGTGTCCTTCACGGTGAAGAAGACGACGTCGGCGTCGGGTCCGGCGCGGCCGCCGTGGACGACGTTCGAGGGCTGGTAGATCACCGTGCCGGGGCCGGCCACGAAGGTCCGGCCGTCGACCTCGGCGTGCATCACGCCCTCGATGATGTAGGTCCACTGCTCGTTGGGATGGCTGTGCGACTCGGTCACCTCGCCGGCCTTCAGTCGCACCAGGCCGCACATCATGCGCTCGCCCTGCACGACCTTGCCGGTCGCCGAGGTGTAGCCGCGGCCGACGTCGAGCGACGCGATGGACGTGAGGTCGAACACGTATTCGTTCTCCCCCGCCTTGGTGACGAGGGGCTTGTCGGACGGCTTCGGTGTCTGGTTCGTCATCTCCGCGTCCTTCTCACGTGAAATGGGCGCCCTTGTCGGCGACGATGAACTGGCCCGTGATGGCGTCGCTCTCGGGCGAGCACAGGAAGACGAGCGGCCCGGCGAGGTCGTCCGGCGTCACGTCCTCCGGGATGGCGCGGGCGGCGCGGATCTTCGCGACGAGCTCGGGCCTGGCCGCGAAGGCGGCGCCGGCCGCCGGATTGGCGACGAGGCCGGTGGCGAGCGTGTTGACCCGGATGCCCTGCGGCCCGAGCTCGCGGGCGAGCGCCCGCGTCAGCGCCAGCACGCCGCCCTTCATGCTCACATAGTGCAGGCGGTTCGGCAGGCCCTCCTGCATGGTGGTCGAGCCGATGTTGACGATCTTGCCCCAGCCGTTGCGGGCCATGCGGGGGGCCGCCGCCTTGGCGCACAGGACGCTGCCGCGCAGGCCGACCGCGATCACCCGGTCGAAGGCCGCGACGTCGAGCTCGGCGAGGGGGACGGGCGGAATGTTGGAGCCGACCACGGCGTTGTTGACCAGGATGTCGAGGCGGCCGAACACCTCCTCGGCCTTGGCGGCCATCGCCTCGACCGCGCCTTCGTCGGTGACGTCGACCGGCACGGCGACGGCCCGGCCGCCCTTCGCGCGCAGCGCCGCGGCGACCGGCTCGGCATCCACGATGTCGGCCACCACCACGCTGGCGCCGGCGGCGGCGAGCGCCGCGGCGAACACCGAGCCGAGCGCGGCCTTTGGTCCGAAGGCCGCTCCGGTGACGACGGCGACGAGTCCATCGAGGCGGCGGGTGTCGCGGTGCAGCAGCGAGTCGTCCGGCATGGCGGTCCCTGGAGAGTCCACGCGGCCGGCGCGCCCGGTCACCGAGGTCCGCCGCGATGTCGGCCAGCTCTGCATGCGCTGCCGGCGCCGTCAAAGCCGCCGGCGGCCTTCTGCGCCCCGGCGACAGAGATCGTGCGCTCGGCGGACAGGGCGGCCGTCCCGCCCGCTCCCGGGCCGTCATGCTGCAGCGCGTGTTGCGGCGGCCTCCGGCGGCCCCTAGGATCGCCGAAAAAAGAGACGCGGACGATCGACGCAGTCGCGGGAGGCGAGCATGGTCAGGGTCGATCTCGGACTCGAGCCGGGACGCAAGCGGCAGATCTGGCAGGACGCCATCGCCTGGCATTTCGGCGAGGCCGATCTCTCGATCCGTCGGCCGGACCGCTTCACCGGACGCATCGTCGCGCTCGGCGACGGGCCGATCCGGCTGGTCGAGGTGGAGAGCGACAACGAGCTCGGGGTGCGCACCCGCCGCCACGCCGCGCACCAGCGCGACGAGGTCTTCGTCGTCGCCCTGGTGAACCGCGGCCGGGTGGCGTTCGAGCAGCGCGGCCGCTCCTGTCTCCTCACCGACGGCATGGCGACCCTGTTCGCCGCCTCCGAACCGTACGAGATCCGCCACGACGATCCGGCCGACGTGATCAATCTCACGGCGCCGGCCTCGCTCCTCGAGGCCTTCCTGCGGCGGCCGCACGACCATGTCTGCCGGGCCGTCGCCATGCGCGGGCTGGTCGGCAGGGTGTCGCGCGACCTCCTGGTCGGCCTCGCCGGAACGGCGCGCACCGGCGGGCCGATGGCGGCCGACGGCGCGTCGCTTTCGCCCGCATCGCTCCGCCTCGCGCTGGCGAGCATCGCGGTGCTGCTCGAGGAGGGCGCGGAGGCGCAGCCCGGGCTGAGCCCGCGCCAGGCCGCCATGATGCGACGCTGCCGCGAGATCATCGCGGCCTCGGCCGGCGATCCCGATCTCGGCCCGACGCAGCTGGCGCAGCGCATGGGGGTCTCGGTGCGCTGCCTGCACGGCTTGTTTCACGCCGCCGGCACCACGGTCTGCGATGGCGTGCTGGAGGCACGGCTGGAGCGCAGCCTGCAGGCGCTCGGCAATCCCGGCCTGGCGCATCTCCGCCTGAAGGAGATCGCCTTCGCGAGCGGATTCGCCAATCCGTCGGTATTCGCGGCCCAGTTCAAGCGCCGCTACGGCAAGACGCCCGGCGAGATGCGCCGCGACCTCCTCGCCGCGCGCTGAGCCGACCCCGGCCCGCCGCGGCTGACGCGCCGTCATTCGGCATTGCGGCGGTATGAAGGATCTGTAAAATCTTAGGACAGGACGGAGTCGGCCATCGGGCGGGGCGGTGGCGTGGCAGCCGGCCGCCTGCCGGGTCGGGCGACGTTCGCGCGCCCCGGCCCACCACCCGCGCCAGGAGAATCGCGATGACACATGTCACCACCGTCGCCCGCACCGCCGCGCTCGCCGGCGGACTGCTGCTCGCCGCCGCCACGGCGGCGTCCGCGCATGTCGGGCAGGCGCCCCATGTCCACGGCTTCGGCGACGGCTTCGTCCACCCGCTGCTCGGCCTCGACCATCTGGCCGCCATGCTGGCGGTCGGCCTGTGGTCGGCGACGCTGGGCGGCGCCGCGCTCCTCGCCGTCCCGGCCGCCTTCGTGGGACTGCTGATGATCGGCGCGGTGCTCGGCGCGGCCGGCGTGCCGCTGCCGGCCGTCGAGCCGGCGATCACGGCCTCGGTGGTGGTGCTCGGTCTCCTGGTGGCGCTGTCGGTGCGGCTGCCGCTGGTGCCGGCCGCTCTCCTGGTCGGCGCCTTCGGGCTCGTCCACGGCTACGCCCACGGCGCCGAGATGCCGGCGGCGGCGGCTCCGCTCGCCTACGGGCTCGGCTTCGTCGCGGCGACGGCGCTGCTGCACGCGGTCGGCATCGGTCTCGGGCTCGGCCTGGGCCGGCTGGCGCAGCGGCGCGGCGCGGTGCGGGCCGCCCGGCTCGCCGGCGCCTGCGTGGCCGGCGTCGGGGTGGTGCTGGCGCTGGCGTGAGACCACCGTGGCGGTGCGGCGGCGCCATTCGCGGCGCCGCCGTGTCTCACGTCTCGCCGCCGGGGCCGGGCGCGAACGGCTCGATCAGCATCCGCAGCGTCTCGGCCGTGTAGGGCTTGCGCAGCCGCGGCGTCTCGGCGAAGGCGGGCGGGAACGCCGCCTGCTCGCCGTAGCCGGTGGCGAAGGCGAACGGTACGCCGAGCGCCCGGAGCTCCGTCGCCACCGCGAAGCTGCTCTCCGCCCCGAGATTGACGTCGAGCAGCGCGAAGTGGGGCGGCCGCTGCGCGATCGCCGCGAGCGCATCCTTCACCGAGGCCGCCACCCGCACCGCGTCGACGCCCAGCCGCCGCAGCATGTCCTCGGCGTCGAGCGCGATGATCATCGTGTCCTCGACCAGAAGCACGTACTGGGGCACGTGGCCGGCCGGTGCGGCGGCCTCGGTCACCGGGGCGTCGGCGATCGCCCCGCCCGGGGCGGGTCGCACATAGGCGCCCGGGATGACGAAGCGGGCGACCAGCCCGGTCGGGGCGTAGTCGACCGAAGCCTCGCCCTTGAGGTCGTGGCGGATCGAGCGCTCGATCACGGTCGAGCCGAAGCCGCGTCGCTTCGGCGGGGAGACCGGCGGGCCGCCGGACTCGCGCCAGCGCAGCGCGAGTGCTCCGTCGGCTCCGAAGCCGGCCGCGATGTCGACGCGGCCGCGCTGGTCGCTGAGCGCGCCGTATTTCGCCGAGTTGGTGATCATCTCGTGCACGACCAGCGCGATGGTGGTGAACGCCTCCGGCTCGATCAGCACGTCGGGGCCGGCGAGGCGCACGCGCTCGCCCTTGCCCAGATAGGCCGCCGCTTCCGCCGCGATCAGGCTGCGCAGCGAGGCGGGGCCCCAGTGATCGGCCGTGATCTGGTCGTGCGCGCGGGCGAGGGCCTGGATGCGGCCGCCCACCACCTCGGTGAAGGCCTCGATGGTCGAGGCGGAGTCTCGACTCTGGGTGATGACGCCGCGGATCAGGCCGAGGATGTTGCGGATGCGGTGGTTGAGCTCGGCGATCAGCAGGTCCTGCCGCTCGATGGCGCGGCGGCGCTCCTCCTCGGTGAGGTCGGAGAGCTGCAGGATCACCTCCAGCAGGCTGACGCGCAGCTGCTCGGCGATCCGGCACTCGACCGGGAGCCACGGCAGCGACTGACCCGTGACGGTCTGCTTCCAGGTCTCGAAGCTCTTGCGCGGGGTGAGGCGGTCGCCGTTCGGTCCGAGGAACTTCGGGACGGTCGGATCGCCCGCCCAGCTGACGCTGCGCGCCATCTCGCGGCGGAAGAACACGAGATAGTCGCGCGCCGGGCGCGACAGCGGCACCACCAGCATGCCGGCGGCGCGCTCCGCGAAGGCGCGGCCGGGCGGGTACTCGGCGCCGATGTCCTTGCGGGCCTGCACCTTGTCGATCGCCTGTCCGTCGATATGGGCGACCAGGGCGGCGAACGCGTCGGCGTCGGGCGTCAGGCCCTTGAGGGTGGCGCGGCCGTTCGTCCAGACGCCGATCCCGTCGCAGGCCAGCAGATCCGCCATGTCGTCCAGATGCGCGACCACGCTCTCGAACCGCGTCGCCTCGCGCGCCATCGAGGTGACCAGGCGGTGATGCAGCGCCTGGGCCCGCGCCTCGTAGGCCGCCTCCGCGGCCCGCTCGCGATTCTCCAGCAGCAGCGAGAACACCTGCGCGAACAGCTCGGCCGCGGTGCGCCGGCCGAAGGCCACCCGATGCGGGGCATAGTGATGGCAGGCGAACAGGCCCCACAGCCGGTCGTCCCGCAGGATCGAGACCGACATGGAGGCGCGCACCCCCATGTTGCGAAGATACTCGATGTGGATCGCCGAGACGCTGCGCAGCACGCTCATCGACAGGTCGAGCGGAGCGCCGTCCGGCTCGCCGGGCACGACCGGCACGGGCGCGGCCTCGATGTCCGGGATGATCCGCAGCACGTTGCGGGCGTAGAGCACGCGCGCCTGGCGCGGGATGTCGGAGGCCGGGTAATGCAGGCCGAGGAACGAGCCGCGGCCCGGGTCGACCGCCTCCGCCACCACCTCGCCGGAGCCGTCCTCGTCGAAGCGATAGACCATCACCCGGTCGAAGCCGGTGAGGGCCCGCATCTCGCGGGCGGCGGTGCGGAAGAAGCTCTTCTGGTCGTCGGTGCGCTGCAGCCTCGCGATCATGTCGCGGGCGAGGCCGGCCGCCGCGGTGTCACCCTCGCCGGCGGTCCACTCGCATTCGATCACCACGGTGTCGGCCGTGCCGCCGGTCGTCGCCGCCGCGATCACGTGGGCCGCGATGTCGCAGCGCAGGCCCGGGACGAGGTCGAGCGCGAAGCCGCGCGCCACCATGTCGCCGGAGACGCCCTGCAGCAGGCCGCGGATCGTGTGCAGCGGCTCCTGCGCCACGACGGCGTCGAGCGGCCGGCCGATCAGCGCATCGGGCGCCACGCCGAGCGCCGCCGCCGCATTCGCCGAGGCATGCGTGATGTGCCAGTCGTCGGCCGCCACGGCGAGCAGGAATCCGAACGGCTGAACGGCGCCGAGCAGATGGATCGGCTCGCGGTCGCAGTTCGTCAGGTCGACGGTCGGGCCGTTGTCGGCGTTCATGTCTGGTCCGGTGGTCGGGAAAACCGCCGGTACGCGGCGGCAGGCGCAAGCACGCCACTGAACTCCGGTCGGGCCGGGACGCCCGTGCTTCGGAGGCTCCCAAAGCGGCGATCCGGCGCTCCCTCCGGGGAGCTTGAACGCCGGGTCCGTAAAAACACCATACCACCGTTGCCGCCGTCCATCGGTGCACTTGTGAACACAGCGGGACCATGCGATGCGCTAGAGGGAGCGCTCGCCACACCCGTTCCGCCGATCGCATCTCACCGCACCCGCACGCATCATGAGCAAGCACCACGACGGGCCTGGAGACCGGCCCGACAACAACCTGCTGCGAACCTTGCGCGAGAGCGATTTCGCGCTGCTGGCACCGTATCTCGAGATCTCCGCGCAGGAGGCCAACCAGCTCCTCTACAGTCCCGGCGACAATGTCGAGACCGTGCACTTCCCGTGCGGACCGAGCCTCGTCTCCTATCTGGTCGGCAGCGAGGACGGCCGCGACCTCGAGACCATCCTGGTCGGGCGCGAGGGGGCGGTCGGCGGCATCGTCAGCTTCGGCCACCTGCCGGCCTATTGCCGGATCGTCGTGAAATACGGCGGGCTCTTCGCGCGGGTCCGCGTGACCCAGCTCGAGGCCGCCAAGGCGAAGTCGCTGACGCTGCGCTATCTGTTCGCCCGCTACGCCGACTGCCTGCTGGCCCAGGTGTTCCAGTCGACCGCCTGCAACGCCATCCACTCGATCGAGCAGCGCGCCGCCAAATGGATCCTGTCGGCCATGGAGCGCACCGGCGACCATGTGGTGCCGCTCACCCACGAGCAGCTCGCCACCATGCTGGGGGTCGGGCGCAGCTACACCAGCCGTGTCATGCAGGGATTCCGGGCCGAGCGCATTCTGGAGACGCGCCGCGGCGCCGTGGTGGTGCGCGACCCCGAGGCCCTCAAGGCCCGCGCCTGCCTGTGCAACGAGTCGGTCAAGGCCCATTTCGACGCGGTGCTGCGCGGCGTCTATCCGAACGGCGACGAGTAGGGCAGGGCCGGTACCGGACGGCAGGCCCGTGTTCGCAGGCCGTGACACTTTCTTCACGACCCGGCGACACGCCTCCGCGCCGCTGCGCTCGGTGATTGCCGCGCGGGGCGGCCTCGCTGTATCAAGGCACCTGCCAATTCCGGCTGGAGGGGATATCCATGCTCAAGACGTGTTCGACCCTGGCGGCGCTCGCCACGGTCGCAGTGCTGGCCGCGCCTGCGTCCGCCCAGGCTCCGGGCGCCTCGTGGACCCAGGTCGGCATGCTCGACTGCCGGGTCGATCCGAGCATCGGCTTCATCATCGCCGGCCACCAGTCGATGCAGTGCCGCTTCAGCCAGAACGCCCCGATCCCGCCGCAGACCTATCAGGGCGCGATCAACACGGTCGGCATCAATATCGGCGTCTCGGCCGGCGGCCGCCTCGCCTGGGGCGTGTTCGCGCCGACCACCGGGGTTCCGGCCGGGGCACTGGCCGGCGAGTATGTCGGCGCCAGCGCCGACGCGGCGATCGGCGTCGGGGTCGGCGCCAACGTGCTGATCGGCGGCTCCAACCGCACCGTCGCCCTGCAGCCGCTGTCGCTCGAGGGCTCGGTGGCGCTCAACGTCACGCTCGGCGTCTCGGCGCTCAAGCTGCGCTACGTGAACTGATCCGGCTGAGCCGATCCGGGCCATCCGGCCCGGATCGCGGCGGCCGGGCCCGGCGCCCGGCCGTTTTCCGGCCCTGCGGCCGCCGTGACGCTCAGTCGACCACGACCGCCGGCCCGCCGCCGCCCGAGCCCTTGCGCAGCAGCAGCACCAGCGGCAGGGCGGCGAGCGCCAGAATCATCAGCAGCCGGAAATCGTCCACATAGGCGATGATGGTCGCCTGGCGGGTGACGACGCTGTCGAGCGCGGCGCGGCCGGCCGCCGTCCACGGGCTCCACGCCTGGGCGATCGCCGGCATCTCCAGGAGCCGATTGAACGGCGTGACGTAGCCGGCGATGTCGGCGTGGTTCGCCTGCACGTTCTCGGTCAGCAGCGCCGCGACGATCGAGATTCCGACCGACGAGCCGACGTTTCGCGACAGGTTGTAGAGGCCGGTCGCGGCCGGCCGCCGCTCGGGCGCGAGCGTCGAGAACGTCACGGTGGTCAGCGGCACGAACAGGAAGCCGAGCCCGGCGCCCTGGATCATCCCGGTGACGATCATGGTCTGCTGCGACACGTCGGGCGTCCAGCCGGTCATGTCCCACATGGCCCAGGCGGTGAGCGCGAGGCCGACGGCGAGCAGGATCCGGGTGTCGACCGTCCCGATCAGCCGGCCGACCATCATCATGGCGATCACGGTGCCGATGCCGCGCGGCCCCATCACGAGCCCGGCCGTCACGACCGGATAGCCCATCAGCGACTGCAGGAACGGCGTCATCAGGGCGAGCGAGGCCAGATAGGTGATGCCGACGATGAAGATGAACAGCATGCCGACCGCGAAGTTGCGGTCGCGGAACAGGCCGGCATCGACGAAGGAGGCCTTGCCGGCCGTGACGGTGTGGACCAGGAACAGATAGAACGCGACCGCCATCACCAGCGCCTCGAGCTGGATCTCGCCCGAGGCGAACCAGTCGAGCTGCTCGCCGCGGTCGAGGAAGATCTGCAGCGCCGCGATGGCGATCGACAGCGTCGCGAAGCCGAACCAGTCGAGCCGCGAGCGCAGGGCGCGCGCCGTCTCGCCGACGAAGGCCGAGATGCCGAGGAACGCCACGACGCCGATCGGCAGGTTGATGTAGAACACCCAGCGCCAGCTCAGATGATCGGTCAGCCAGCCGCCGATCACCGGGCCGAGGATGGGGCCGACCATCACCGACATGCCGAACAGCGCCATCGCCGAGCCGCGCTGCGCCGGCGGATAGATGTCGAGCAGGATCGACTGGGCGAGCGGCACCAGGGCGGCGCCGAACATGCCCTGCAGCACCCGGTAGCCGACGATCTCGGTCAGCGACTGCGCGGTGCCGCACAGCATCGACGCCACCGTGAAGCCGGCGACCGAGACGAGCAGCACGCGCTTGCGGCCGAAGCGGCCGGCGAGCCAGCCGGAGGGCGGCGTCATGATGGCGGCGGCGACGATGTAGGAGGTCAGCACCCAGTTGATCTGGTCCTGGCTCGCCGCCACGCTGCCCTGGATGTAGGGCAGCGCCACGTTGGCGATGGTGGTGTCGAGCGCCTGCATCACCACGGCGAGCACGATGCAGGCCGTGACGGCGCCGCGATGCGGCACCGCCGCCCCGGTCTCGCCGGCGGGCGCCGCCTCGCGCGAGACGGACTCAGCCACGGCCGGCTCCGGCGGCGGCCGCGGGGCCGCCGAACAGGTCGCGCACGACGCGCGGGAGGCCGCGCGGCCGCCCCGTGTCGACGTCGATCACGACGCTCATGCCGACCCGCAGCCGCGGCTTGTCGGCGGGCGTGTCGAGGCGCACCCGAATCGGGATGCGCTGCACCACCTTCACCCAGTTGCCGGAGGTGTTCTGGGCCGGCAGCAGCGAGAAGGAGGCGCCGCTCGCCGGGCTGATCGAGTCGACGGTGCCGTGCCATTCGACGCCCGGATAGGTGTCCACGGTCACGGTGACGGCCTGGCCAGGCTGCACATGGGTGAGCTCGGTCTCCTTCGGGTTCGACTCCACCCAGACATGATCGCCGGCGACGACGCTGAAGGCCGGCGTCGCGGCGGCCAGATACTGGCCCGGCTGCAGCGACGGCACGTTGGTGACGACGCCGTCGAACGGCGCCTTCACCCTGGTGTGGGCGAGCTGGCGCGCCGCCTCGTCGCGCTGCGCCAGCGCGTCCCTGTAGCGGGGGTGGTCCTCCACCTTGATGTCGGGATCGCCGTTCAGGTTGGCCGTGATGCCGGCGAGCTGCTGCTGCAGCGAGGCGTGCTTCTGCCGGGCGACCTCGAGATTGTGGCGCGCCTGGTCGAACGCCGCCTCGGAGGCGACGTTGCGGTTGACCAGCGCCTGCTGACGGTCGAACTCGCGGGTGTAGTAGGCGACGTCGGCCTCGGCCTGGCGGATCTGCGCCTGCATGTCGCGCCAGCTCGCCTTGGTCGCCTCGATCTGGTCGCGGGTGAGGGCGAGCTGCGCCTCGGCGCGGGTCAGCGCCAGGCGGAACGGCTCGTCGTCGAGCTCGAACAGCACGTCGCCCTTGCGGACCTCCTGGTTGTCGCGCACGTCGACGGCCTTGACGATGCCGGACACGTCGGTCGACACGGCGACCTTGTCGGCCTGGACATAGGCGTTGTCGCTCGACACCACGGCGCCGCCCGTGACGTAGACATATCCGCCGGCGACGAGCGCGACCGGCAGCAGCGCGAACAGGATCTTTCGCAGGTTTCCCCGCCGGGGCTCGACTGCCGCGGGCGACTCCGGCGCCGGCCCGGGCCCGGCGGACGGCTCGTCCGTCGACGGCGCGGATTCGCCCGGGGACACGCGGGCCTCGGCGGGCGTGCCGGCCACGGCCACGGGGCCGGGGCGGCGCTCGGGCGCGCGCGGGGCCGGCGGCGGAGCCGGCTGGCTGTCGACGGGATCGACGCGGCGGGGGTCAGCCATGTGCGGCCTCCTTCTGGCGGCAGCCGGTGCCGCAGGCCTGGACGAGATTGGTCTTCATGGTGGCGAGGATGCGCTCGAGGTGATCGCGGTCGGCGTCGGAGACGCCGGCCAGCGCCTCGGCCCGCGTCGCGTCGCCGATCGCCTGCATGTCGTGGATCAGCGGGTGCGCCTCCGGCCGCAGAAACAGCCGCTTGACGCGGCGGTCCTTCGGGTCGGGGCGGCGCTCCACCAGCCCGGCCGCCTCCAGGCGGTCGACGATGCGGGCGAGCGTGATCGGCTCGATCTCCAGGATGTCCGCGAGGCCGCTCTGCTGGATGCCTTCGGCGCGGCGAAGATGCGCCAGCGTCTGCCACTGAGCCCGGGTCAGCCCCAGGCCGCGGGCGTTCTGCTCGAAGCGCTTGCGCAGCAGGCGCGCGACGTCGTTGAGCAGGAAGCCGAGGGTCGGGGCGGGAAGGGCGTGCGGGCTGGTCATGGTCGTCGCCGGTAAGGTCGTAAGCAACACACATCGTGTGTTTGGCTTAATGTAAGCGTGCTTATGATTCTTGCAAGAGACGTCTCCGGCGGCCCGGTACTGGACCGACGCGCGCCGCGAGGGGTTGGTTCCAGGGCGGGACCGGGCGGCCCCGGCGCGGCGTTCTCGTTCGGAACGGCGGGTGTCAGCGCGGCGGCAGCGTGCCCGTCTCCGCACGCTCAGGCGCGTCCGAGGTGTCGGCGTGGATCTCCTCGCGGATGACCCTCAGGGTCACCTCGTGCAGGTAGGAGCGCAGCGCCGTGTCGAGCTCGGTGAACTCCGGCCACAGGATCTGGTCGACGAAGCCGCGTGGCACTCGCACCATTACGGTGGTCCGGCGCTGCCGCGGATAGCGGTAGGGCGACAGCCCGTAGCGGCGGCACAGCGCGACGAAGAGCTGCACCGACCAGGTGTCCGGCACCGTGAACTTCATCTCGATCGGCGGATCCTGCCGCTCGGCGTCCTTCAGCCGGGCCCGAACCCGATGCAGCGCCGCCTCGGCGGCGCTGCGCTCGCCCGGCGTCCCCGCCCCGGCGAACAGCGCCTCGATCTTCTTCAGCTTGTCGCGCAGCTGCGCGTCGCTCGTCATGCCCGCCCCACCCTGTGCTCGCGCGGGCGAGCCGAGCACCCGGGCGGCGGCGAAGTCAACGCCGGCCGCGGCCGTGCCTCACCGGGCCTTCAGGCCGGCGAGGATGATGTCGATGACCTGGTAGGCGATGTCGCGCCGGCCGGCACCCGCGTCGGGCGTGACGACGCCGGCCACGGCCCACAGGAGATCGAGCGGATCGATGTCGATCCGGATGTCGCCGTTCGCCACGGCGCGATCGACCAGCAGCGACAGCGCCGTGCGGATCGCCGCCAGCGACCCCGCATAGAGCTCGGACGTGCCGCCCGCCATGCCTTCGAGGGCGGGCGCGATCACCTTCTTGGTGGCCAGGAAGTCGACGAACACCCGCATCCAACGGCGCAGCGCCTCGACGGGCGGGTGCTCGGCGGCCAGCCGCGGGGCGGCGTCGGCGAGCTGCCGCAGCGCGTCGCGATACACCTCCGCCAGCAGCGCGTCGCGCTCCGGGAAGTGACGGTAGAGCGTGCCGATGCCGAGGCCGGCCCGGCGCGCGATCTCCTCCAGGCTGACCGTGGGACCGACCGCCGCGAAGGCCGCCGTGGCGGCGTCGAGGAGCCGACGCCGGTTGCGCTCCGAATCGGCCCGCGGCTTTCGCGGCGTGCCGGACTTTTCGCCCGTCATGGCCGAGGCACCCCTTGATAAACGGAGGGTTCCTCCGTATTTATAAGCGGAGACATCCTCCGTTTACGCCGTGTCCGCCGGTTCGGCAACCCCGCCGACGGCGCCGGGGAGGCTTTGTCTTCACGACAGGGGTGGGAGTGGGACCATGGCGAAGACCTTCGGGGCGACGAGCACCACCGACGACGTGCTGGCGGACGTCGATCTGGGCGGCAGGCGCGTCCTGGTGACGGGCGTCTCGGCCGGGCTCGGCGTCGAGACGGCGCGGGTGCTGGCGGCGCGCGGCGCCCATGTGGTCGGGGCGGCCCGCGACCTCGGCAAGGCCGAGGCGGTGACCGCGATCGTGCGCGACGCCGCCACGGGCGGGGGCGCGCTGGAGCTGGTGGCGCTCGATCTCGCCTCGCTCGCCAGCGTGCGGGCCTGCGCCGACGCGCTGGTGAAGGCCGGGCAGCCGCTCGATCTGGTGATCGCCAATGCCGGCGTCATGGCCTGCCCGTTCGGGCACACGGCGGACGGCTTCGAGACCCAGTTCGGCACCAACCATCTCGGCCACTTCGTGCTGGTGAACCGCATCGCCGCGCTCATGCGGCCGGGCGCCCGGGTGGTGGTGCTGTCCTCGGCCGGCCACCGGTTCAGCGACGTCGATGTCGACGATCCGGGCTTCGCGCGCACGCCTTACGACGCGTGGCTCGCCTACGGCCGTTCCAAGACCGCCAACGCGCTGTTCGCGGTCGGGTTCGATCGGCGCCACGCGGCGCGCGGCATCCGGGCGACGGCCGTGCACCCGGGCGGCATCGCCACCGAGCTCGGCCGCCATGCGTTCCCGAATCCCGACGACCTGCAGAAGCACCTGGACGAGATCAACGCCGCCCAGGCGGCCGCCGGCAAGCCGCCGCTCCGCCTCAAGACCGTGCCGCAGGGCGCCGCCACGTCGGTGTGGGCCGGCGTCGTCGCGCCGGCCGACGAGGTCGGCGGCCGCTACTGCGAGGACTGCCATGTCGCGGCGGTGAACGACAGTCTCGACGGCGGGGCGATCAGCGACGGCGTGCGCTCCTACGCGGTCGATCCGGATCGCGCCGACGCGCTGTGGCGCAAGAGCGAGGACATGGTCGGCGAGCGGTTCTGACGCCGCGGTCCGGTCAACGGGTCTGCGGTCGTTCCGGGGCCGGCGCTGCGTGCCGGCCGGAACGGCCGCGGCGGGCGCCCCGTCCCTGTCCCCGGACGGGGCGCCCCTGCGCGTGATCATGGCGGCGCGAACGCCGCCCGGAGCTGGGCCGGGACGTGGTCGGGGCGGTCGAGATAGCGGGGCGAGACGTGCAGCGGGATCACCTCCCGCACGCCCGCTGCGCGGGCGATGCGGCCGGCGATGCCGGCGGTGAGATGCAGGCGGCGCTGCGCCAGCGCCAGATCCTCGGTCGCGAAGGCGGATTCGATGTAGAGCCGGTCGGCGCCGCGGGCGAGCGCCGTGGCCGCCGCGACATTGGCGTCGTGCGGAGCGGCGTCGACCACATAGGCGACGCGCAGGCCGGGCCCGACCGAGAGGACGTCGTCGAGGAGATCGCCGAGGCGCAGCCGGCGGCCGTCGTCGGTCGCGATCTCGGTGTCGGGCGGGTCGCCGCGGCGGACGGCACGCTTCGCCGCCGTCAGCCAGGGCCCGACCGGCAGCCCGCGCCGGTCGAGCGCGTCGCGCCGCACGTTGATACGGCGGCGCTCCTGCAGCGCGAAGGCGAGGCTCGGGATGCCGTGGTCGAGCGCCATCGCCTCGATGGAGAAGTCGTCCTCGTCGTGGACGAGGCCGGGCGACAGCGCCGGCGGATCGGCCGCCTCGCGGGCGAAGGCCCGACGCCCGGGAAAGCGCGTGCGCCGCCGCACCGCGCCGTCGAAGAACTCGTCCACCACCACGGAGAAGTCGGGCGTCGTCTCGTCCAGCAGGTTCCAGGTGTAGCCGGCGATCTTCGCGGCGACCCGGTCGGCGAAGTCCTTCGGTCCCACCAACCGCAGCGTGCCGGGCCGGTGCAGGCCGAGCGCCAGCAACGTGTCGAAGCCGCGGAAGTGGTCCATGTGGGCGTGCGACACGAAGGCGTCGGTGACGCGCAGCCGTTCGCGCTGGCCGAGGCCCGAGAGGTCGCCGAGGTCGAACAGCAGGGCCCGCCGGCCGAACCGCAGGTCGACCAGCAGGCCCGGATCGTCGAACGGCCCGCCGACCGGCCGCGTCTCGGCGAGCCGGCTCATGGCCGGGTCACCGGTCGGGGGCGGCGGAGGGAAGGCGAGGCTGCTCGGATCCGCATCCCGCCCGCATACAGGCGCGGGCGGCCCCGGCGCAACAGCGCGGCCGCTCACTCCGGCTTGATGTTGCCCACCTCGATGATGTGCTTCCACTTGGCGATCATCGTGTCGATGTGGGCGGCGTAGTCCTGCGGCGTCGAGCCGATCGGCTCGTAGCCGATCTCCTCCATGCGCTTGCGGATGGCCGCGTCGCTCACGGCGGCCCGGGCCGCTTTGGCGAGGCGGGCCAGGATGTCGGGCGGCAGGTTCGCCGGGCCGACGAGGCCGAAGTCGGGCGCCGCGTCGACCTTCGGCAGGCCGGCCTCGGCCATGCTGGGAACGCCGGGAAGCTGCGCCACGTGTCCCGTGGTGATGCCGAGCGCCTTCAGCTTGCCGGCCCGGATGTGCTCCAGCACGGCCGGGATGGTCGAGAAGTTGAAGTCCACCTTGCCGGCGATCAGGTCCATGATGGCCGGGCCGCCACCGCGATACGGCACCGACACGACGTCGAGACCGGCCTCCTGGCGGAACTGCTCGCAGCCGAGATGCACGGCCGTGCCCATGCCGGCCGTCGCCATGGTGAGAGAGCCGGGCTTCGCCTTGCCGAGCTTGACCAGATCCTCGACGCTCGACACCGGCAGGCTCGCCGGAACCACCAGCACCAGCGAGGTGCGGGCGAGCAGCGAGATCGGCGTGAAGTCACGCTTCGTGTCGTAGGGCAGCTTGGCGCCGAACAGGCCCGGATTGATCGTGAAGGCCGAGTCGACGACGCCGACCGCGTAGCCGTCCGGCGCCGAGGAGGCGATCGCCTGGGTGCCGATCTGGCTCGCGCCGCCGCCGCGGTTGTCGACATAGAGCGACTGGCCGAGGTCCTGGCCCATCGGCACGGCGACGAGCCGCGCGACGATGTCGGAGGCGCCGCCCGCCGCGTAGGGCACCACCACCTTGATGGGCCGCTGCGGATAGGCTTGCGCCCGTGCGGGACCGGCGAGGACGCCGGCGGCCGTCAGGGCCGTGAGTCCCGCGAGGACCTGGCGTCGGCTGCTCTGGGTCATGTCTCTCTCCCGAAATGACGATGCTTCTCGTTGGTCACGCACGAAACGTCGCGATCAGCTCCGGGTCGGGATCGCCGCCGAGGCCGGGAGCCTCGGGAACGGCGATGTGCCCGTCGACGATCGGCACGAAAGGGCCGCAGGGGTCGAAGGCGAGGTCGCAGTAGAAGCGCTCGATCGCGACGGCCCGGACCTTGGCGGCCAGCACATGGATGGTGGCGAGATAGCCGGGGCCGAAGAACGGCGAATGCGGCACACAGGTGAGGCCGGCCGCCTCCGCCTCGCGGCAGATGCGCCATAGCGGCGTCAGCCCGCCGATCTTGATGACGCTCGGCTGGACGTAATCGACGCAGTCCGCCGCCCGCATCTTGCCGAAGTCGAGCGCGGTGCCGGCGTTCTCGCCGATCGCGGTCGGCACGCCGGTGGCGCGCCGCAGCTCGGCGAGGGCGGAGAAGTCCTCCGGCGGCCAGATCGGCTCCTCGATCCACAGGATGTCCGACTCCGCCATCGCGGCGACCGGGGCGGTCGCCTCGCCGGGCAGCCAGGCGCAGTTGGTGTCGACCATGATCGGAACGCCAGGGCCGGCGGCGGCGCGCGCCGCGGCGACCGCCGCGACGGTGCGCTCGTGCAGCTTGATCTGCGAGAAGCCGGCGGCGAGCGCACGGTCGATCGCGTGGCGCAGCCGGTCGGCCTCGCCGTAGTACTGCAGCAGCGAGGCGTAGACCGGGATGCGGTCGCGCCGGCGGCCACCGAGCAGCGTCGAGACCGGCACGCCGGCGGCCTTGCCGCGCAGGTCCCACAGGGCGATGTCGAGGCCCGAGATGGCGTGCACGGTCGGGCCGGTGCGGCCGAGATTGTGCAGCGTCCGCTCGATCCGCTCCGGCAGGCCGGTGTCGTCGGTGCGCTGGCCGATCGCCAGCGGCGCGACGAACTCGTCGACGGCCGCCGTCACGGCCGACCAGAAGCTGCCATACGCCTCGCCCCAGCCGACGAGGCCGGCGTCGGTCGTCACCCGGATCAGCACCGTGTCGAGCGTCTCGCGCGGCCGGCCGGCGAACTGCGGCTTCGGCGCCCAGTGGTCGAACGGGATGCGCAGCGGGACCGCCTCGATGCCCGTGATGGTCGGACCGGTCATGCTGTCCTTGCTCTCGGCAGGCCCGCGAAACGGGGGCGGTCGGACGAGCCCGCCGGGCGCGATATCGGCGGGGAAGAGAATGGTGCGCCCGACGGACCCGACCGCATTGTGGTCCCGTGTCTCATGTGCTCCAAATGCCGTTTGGTGCAGCAATCATGTTCTGGGGTTATGATGTTGTCGCTCCGCGAGCTCGACGTCTTTCGCCGGATCATGGCGCACGGCACCATCACGGCGGCGGCCGAGGCGTTGCACATCTCCCAGCCGGCGGTGAGCCGCATGCTGCAGCAGGCGGAGCAGCGGCTCGGCTTTCCGCTGTTCCTGCGGCACCGCAAGCGGCTGATCGCGACCTCCGAGGCGCAGGCGCTGTTTCCCGACACGGTCGCCGCCTTCGCGGCCCTCGACACGGTGCAGCGCCGTGCCGCCGACCTGAAGGCCGGCACGGCCGGCGTGCTGGAGATCGCGGCGATCTCCGCCTTCGCCAACGCGCTGCTGCCCGCCGCCATCGCGCGCTTCCGGGCGCCGCGGCCGGACGTCGTGGTCACGCTGCGGGCGACGAGCGCGCTCGATGTGGCGACCCGGGTGGCGAACCATCAGGCCGACATCGGCTTCATCATCGATTCGACCACGGTGCCGGGCGTCTCGGTCGGCGACCTGTGCGCCACCGCGTTCGGCGCCGTGCTGCCGGCCGGTCACCGGCTCGCCGGCGCGCCCTGGGTGGCGCCGGCCGATCTCGCCGAAGAGCCGCTGATCTGCCTCGGCCGCCACCTGCCGCTCGGGCTGCTCGCCATGCGGGCCTTCGCCGAGGCCGACGTGCCGTTCCGGGTCGCCATCGAGGTGACGCAGTCGACCGTGGCCTGCGCCATGGTGCGGGCCGGGGCCGGCGTCGCCCTCCTGGACGGCCTCGGCCTGATGGGGGCGCCGGGCGGCGACCTGGTGCTGCGGCCGTTCCGGCCCGCCGTCCAGGTGGCCGGCCGGCTGGTGCGGCCGCGTCACCGGCCGCCGTCGCGCCTCGCCGAGGACTTCGTCGCCGTCGTCCGCGCGGTCGTCGCGGCGAGCGATCCGGGCCTGGGCGTCCCCCGGCGTCCGGCCGGCGGCACCCGGAACGGCGGCTCGCGGCCGCCGCCGCAGGCGCCGGTTGATCCGCTCGCTTGACCGCGGCGGCGCGAGGCCGCTAGCTCGTCGGGCTCAACTTGCGAGGGAGGCAGCCGTGGCCGAGCAGACCCAGGCCGTTCAGGACGGCGACATCATCGCGCCGGGGGCCGCAGGCGCCGCAGCCGGCACCGTCGTCGCCAGCGCGCAGCTGCCGAACCTGCAGATCGAGGTCGTCCACAGCGCGGCGCCGGACGGCAGCAGCGAGCGCATCTCCATCAATCTCCAGGCGACGCCGTCCTTCGAGGCGTTCGGGCAGGTGCTCGAGGCGTCGAACCCGTTCGCCCTGTGGGCGCAGGCCGTCCAGCTGGCGTGGGCGCCGCTCCTCGCCGCCAACCCGTTCCTGGCGGCGAGCCCGCTGCTGCCGTTCGGCGCCTTCGGGGCGCTCGGCGGCATGCCGGTCTGCGGCTTCCCGCCCCGCAGGGGCCTGAAGGGCCCGGAGCAGGGCAACCAGGGCTGAACCGGCGGGCCGGAGCCGGCACGGGCTTACACGCCGCGGCCGGCTGCCTTGCCTTGGCCGAAAAAGCAGCACACAAGCCGTCGTCCGGCGTTGCTCCGGACGAGGCCGTGCCGCTGTCCGGCGTGGCACCCCCGGATCGAGCCGACGAGGCGTTCCCATGAGTCTCCGTTCCGACGCGATCGCCACCCCCGAGGCCGAGCGGGCCGAAGACCGCCGCTGGCCGGTCGTCGCGATCGCGGCCGCGCTGATCGCCGTCGGCTCGGCCGGGATTCTGCTCGGCGCCGCCTTCTTCCAGCACGTCGTCGGCATCCCGCCCTGTCCGCTGTGCCTCGAGCAGCGCATGCCGCACTACGTCGCGGCGCCGATCGCGCTGATAGTCGCGGTTCTGGCATGGCGGCAGGCGCCACGCGCCGTGGTGGCGGCGGGCTTCGTCGCGCTCGTGCTGGCGCTGCTGACGACCGTTGGAATCGGGGCCTATCACGCCGGGGTCGAGTGGGGATTCTGGGTCGGGCCCAGCGACTGCTCGGGCGAGATCCAGGGCTTCGGCCATGCCGGCAGCCTGCTGCAGCAGATGCAGAGCACCTCGGTGATTCGCTGCGACGAGGTGCAGTTCCGCGCGCTGGGCCTGTCGCTCGCCGGCTGGAACGTGGTGATGTCCGCGGCGCTGGCCGCTCTCGCCGCGTGGGGGCTCGCCAGGACGCTCCGCCGGCCGGCCTGAGCGGGCCGGCACGGATCATGTCCTTGCCTTGCTGAGAGAAATCAGCCGCGCGGAGCGTCGTCGCGGCCGCGGCCGCGGCCGCGCAGCAGGGTGCGGCGCCAGCGCTGGCGCAGCGCGAAGCGGCAGCGCTCGCTGTCCTCCGCCGTGAACTGGGCGGCGCGGTCGAGGCCGCGCAGCGCATCGACGATCTCCTCCACCGGCACGGGCCGCACCGGGCCGGCGCCGCCCGGCGCCTCGGCGGCGTCGGAGGCCCAGGCGATCAGGATCGCCCGCTTCTCGGCCAGGCTGAGATCCGGGTCGTCGACCACGGCGTCCGGATGCACGAACGCATGGGCCGGGTGCAGCATGGCGTCGAAATCGAAATCGGAGGCGGCCCGCCGCAGCGGTGCCGAAGGGATCGTCCTCATCGCGCGTTCTCCCAGGACCTCGTCGGTGTCGTGGCCGTCCGGGTGGCGCCCGCCACGCACCCCTGGCAGGGGCACGGGCTTGCAATACACTGGCTTGCGAAAGCGGGGCTCTGCACGCGAGCCCGGTCGACGAGCCGATTTAGAATCGATCTCGTCAGAGTCAATCCTTATTCTACATCGTGCCGAATTTATCGGCGGTAAAAGAAAGTTGCACTCGGTTTGCGCCGGCGTATACTTTGCGGCGCAAAGTCCGGGAGGGGGCGGATGACCGATCTCGAGAAGGCGCTCGCCGACATCGATGCGATCAAGGCGCAGCTCGCCCGCGACACCGAGTTCCGTGGCTGGGGCCCGGCGACCGTGGCGCTCACCGGCCTGATGGCCGGGGCGGCGGCCGCCGCCCAGGCCGCCTTCATGCCGGATCCGGTCGACGTGCCCAACTGGCTGGCCATCTGGGTGATCACCGCGGTGCTCGGAATCGTGCTGGTGGTGGCCGAGGCGATGACGCGGTCGCGCCGGCTGCACTCGCATCTGGCCGACGAGATGATCCATGCCGCCGCCGTGCAGTTCGTCCCCGCCGCCGTCGTCGGCGCGGCGCTGCCCGTCGTCGTCCTCGCCGTCGCCCCCGACGCCGCCTGGATGCTGCCCGGCCTGTGGCAGATCGTGTTCGGGCTCGGCATCTTCGCGGCGAGCCGGGCGCTGCCCCAGGCGATGGCGGTGACCGGGGCCTGGTACCTGGCCTGCGGCCTGGTGGTGCTGGCCGTCGCGGCCGGCGACCGCGGCCTGTCGCCCTGGGCAATGGGGCTGCCGTTCGGCATCGGCCAGCTGATGTTCGCCGCCGTCCTGCATCGTGCGCTGGGAGGCCGTCATGGCGTCTGACCCGACCCGTGCCGATCCGACCGTCGGCCGCTTCGCCTACGAGGGGCTCGACCGGGTGATGCACGAGAAGGCCCGGCTCGGGGTGCTGACCTCGCTGATCGCCCACCCCAGGGGGCTCGCCTTCGCCGACCTCAAGCGCCTGTGCGGCCTGACCGACGGCAACCTGTCGCGCCACCTGCAGGTGCTGGCCGAGGCCGGGCTGGTCGAGATCCTGAAGGGCTACGACCACAACCGCCCGCAGACCGTCTGCCGCATCACGGCCGACGGGCGCCGCCGCTTCCTCGACTATCTGGCGGTGCTGGAGCAGGTGGTCCGCGACGCCGCCGGCGCGGCCGGGCGCGCGCCCGCCACCCCGGCCGCCCCCACGGCCCGCAGCGGCCTCGCCGACGGCCCCGCGCCGGCCTGACGGATCGTCCGAGCTTCGCCCTTTTTCCGACCCCCTGATCTTCGCGAGCCGAGAGCCTCATGTCCAAGCCCTTTGCGATGCAGAGCGACGCCCCCCGCAACCCGCCGCGCCACGTCGCGATCGTCATGGACGGCAACGGCCGCTGGGCGACGGCGCGCGGCTTGCCGCGGCCGGCCGGCCACCAGGCCGGGGTCGAGACGGTGCGCCGCATCGTCGAGGCGGCACCGGGCCTCGGCGTCGAGACGCTCACGCTCTACGCGTTCTCGTCCGACAACTGGCGGCGGCCGACCGCCGAGGTCGCCGCCCTGATGCTGCTGCTGCGCCGCTTCGTCCGCGCCGAGACCGGGCGGCTCGCCGAGGCGGGCGCCCGCCTGACCATGCTGGGCCGGCGCGACCGGCTGCCCGGCGGCCTCGCCGAGGCGATCGCCGCCGCCGAGCAGGCGACCGCCCACGGCACCCGGCTGCATCTGCGGGTCGCCCTCGACTACTCGGCCCGCGACGCGATCCTCGATGCCGCGCGGCGCGCCGCCGCGCTGCCGGCCCTCACCCGCGACGTCTTCGCCCGCCTGCTGTCCGGCGGCGATCACGCGGCCGAGCCGGCGCCCGACGTCGACCTCCTGATCCGCACCGGCGGCGAGCAGCGCCTCTCCGACTTCCTGCTTTGGGAATGTGCCTATGCGGAGCTGCTGTTCGTGCCGCGCCTGTGGCCCGACTTCTCGGCCGCCGATCTGTCCGACGCGGTCGCCTGGTACGCGGCCCGCGAGCGCCGCTTCGGTGGGGTCGGCGCCGGCGCGCCGCAGCCGGCGCCGCCGCCCGCGACCCCGGTCCCCAGCGCCGCCTGACCGTTTCCGCCGCGTCGGCGGTTGCGGCCGGCCGGCACTCGCGCGATCCTCCCGGAATCGGCGGCCGGCGCGGCCGCGGGGGGCGAGGCATGCGATACACGCCGGTGCTGGTGGAGATGATCGCGGCGGGTGTCGTGATCGTGGCGACGCTGGTCTGGCATGTCGGCGCCGGCCGCCGGCGCGACGCGGAGCGCCTCGCCGCGCTGCGGGCCGCCCGTGCGGCCGGTCCGGCGCCGGCATCGTCGACTCCCCCGGCGCCTCCGGCGTCGGCGCCGCCGCGGGCGCGGCCGTCGCGGCATCGCTTCTGACCAACAGACAACAACGTGGCGGCGCGCGTCGTCGCCCATGGAGGAACGACATGGCCCTGAAGAACCTTCTCGTCCATCTCGACACCGGCCCGCGCACCGCCGAGCGGCTGGCGCTGGCGGTGCGGATCGCCGAGCGCAACCAGGCGCGGCTCACCGGCGTGTTCGGCCAGCTGGCCGAGGCGCATCGTGTCGGCGTCGTCGCCGAGTGGCCGCCCGCCGCCTACGCGGCCGCCGCGGTGGAGAGCCGCGAGAGCTTCTCGTCGGCCGCCGGCAGCCTGCGCGACGCCGAATGGATCGACCTCAACCGCGGCGGCGAGGACGAGATCCTGCACCGGCTCGGCCTGCTCGCCTGCTATTTCGATCTCACCGTGCTGGGCCAGCACGAGGAGGGCGGGCGCCGGCTGGTGCCGCCCGATCTCGCCGGCCATGTCTGCAGCGCCAGCGGCCGGCCCGTGCTGGTCGTCCCCTATGCGGGCCATTTCCCGGACGTCGGCCGGCGGCCGATGTTCGCCTGGAGCGAGACGCCCGGCGCGGCCCGCGCGCTGGCCGACGGGCTCGCGCTGACCAGCCCGGACGCCGAGGCGCTGGTGCTCTACGCGCACGAGCGCAACCAGCGCAGCGCCTTCGCCGAGCGCGCCGTGGCGCAGCTGGCGAGCCACGGCATCGCGGCGCAGTTCGAGCCGTTCGCGCTGGAGGACGAGACCATGATGGACGTGCTGCTCAACTTCGCGTCCGACCACGGCGCCGACCTGATGACGCTCGGCCTGAGCGGCCATGCCGGCCTTTCGCTGTTCGACCGCGGCCGGCCCAAGCCCACCCTGCGCGAGCTCACGGTGCCGGTGCTGTGCGCGTGCTAGATCGCGGGGCCGGCAAGATCCCGGAACGGATCGTGCATCGCGGTTCGCACCGGGAGCCGGGGGCGCGATCCGGGACGGGAGTGCCGATGGCGGGTGACGACGAGGGCGCGAAGACGGAGCCGGCGCACGACCGCTCGCTGCACCAGCGCATCCGCGCCGATCTCGAGGAGCGGATCCTGTCGGGCGCCTGGAGCCCGGGGCACCGCATTCCGTTCGAGCACGAGCTGATGGCGCAGTACGGCTGCGCCCGCATGACCGTGAACCGGGTGCTGTCGGGCCTGGTCGAGGCCGGCCTGATCGAGCGGCGGCGCCGCGCCGGCAGCTTCGTGCGGCGGCCGGCCGGCCAGTCGGCGGTGCTGCGCATCCCCGACGTCAAGGCCGAGGTCCTGTCGCGGGGCGAGACCTACGGATACGAGCTGATCTCCGGCACCCGCCGCAAGGCGACGCGCGACGACCGCGCCCGCATCGCGGTCGCGGCGGGGGCGCCCCTGCTGGCCCTCCTGTGCCGCCACGTCGCCGACGGGCGCCCCTACGCGCTCGAGGACCGGCTGATCGCGCTGGACAGCGTGCCGGAGGCGGCCGACGCCGACTTCGCGACCGAGCTGCCCGGCACCTGGCTGCTCGGCCACGTGCCGTGGCACGAGGCCGAGCACAACATCTCCGCCGCGCCGGCCGACGCCCGCACCGCGGCCCGGCTCGACGTCCCGGTCGGCACCGCCTGCCTGGTGATGGAGCGGCGCACCTGGCGCAGCGGCCAGCCGATCACGGCGGTGCGGCTGTGGTACCCGGGCGACCGCCAGAAGCTCGTCGCCCGCTTCACGCCGTCGACCGCGGCGGGGCGGTGACGGTGAGCGCGGCTTGACGGCAGGCACGTCGTGGCGCGCCCCCCACCCCCGACCCCTCCCCGCCACTCGCTTCGCGAGCGGGGGGAG
Organism: Rhodoplanes tepidamans; assembly: GCF_030813915.1. GTDB lineage: Bacteria > Pseudomonadota > Alphaproteobacteria > Rhizobiales > Xanthobacteraceae > Rhodoplanes > Rhodoplanes tepidamans. The sequence goes on along the minus strand of NZ_JAUSUJ010000016.1, from coordinate 106,960 downwards.
GGGAGTCGCAGCGCTTCGGCTCCCCTCCTCCCACGCCCGCAGGGCGTGGCGGGGAGGGGTCGGGGGTGGGGGGAGCAGCGTCTGCCCGGCTTCGCAGCGCCGGCCGTCCTGATCTGATCACGTCGCTGCCGATCAGTTCGTAGGGTGGGCAAAGCGAAGCGGGCCCACCGGGATCTGATCACGACATCCGCGTGGGCGCGGCGCGCCTGCGGCGCACCTTCGCCCACCCTACCGGGGTGTCTCCAGCCCCGGCAGCATCACCGGGAGCACGGCCGAGGCGACGGCGCCGCTCCGCACCAGGTCGGCGGCGGCGAGGAGGTCGGGATGCAGGTGGCGGTCGTCGTCGAGCGGCGGCACCTTTTCACGCAGCGCCCGTCGTACCGCCTCGAGCGGTGCGCTCGAGGTGAGCGGCGCGTGGAAGCCGCAGCCCTGCGCGGCGGCGAGAAGCTCGATGGCGATCACGTTGACGGCGTTCTCGACCATGCCGAGAAGGCGGCGCGCGCCGTGCGCCGCCATCGAGACGTGATCCTCCTGGTTGGCCGAGGTCGGGATGGTGTCGACGCTCGCCGGATAGGCGCGTTGCTTGTTCTCGGAGACGAGGGCGGCCGCCGTCACCTGCGGGATCATGAAGCCCGAGTTCAGCCCCGGCTTCGGCGTGAGGAACGCCGGCATGCCGGACAGCGCCGGATCGACCAGCATGGCGATGCGGCGCTCGGCGAGCGAGCCGATCTCGCACACCGCGAGCGCGATCATGTCGGCCGCGAAGGCGACCGGCTCGGCGTGGAAGTTGCCGCCCGACAGCGCCTCGCCGGTGTCGGCGAAGATCAGCGGATTGTCGGAGACGCCGTTGGCCTCGGTCGCGAGCGTCGCGGCGGCCTGGCGCAGCACGTCGAGCGCCGCCCCCATCACCTGCGGCTGGCAGCGCAGGCAGTAGGGATCCTGGACGCGCGGGTCGTCGAGACGATGCGAGGCCCGGATGGCGCTGCCCTCCATCAGGGCCCGCAGCGCCGCCGCCGTCTCGATCTGGCCGCGATGGCCGCGCAGCGCATGGATGCGCGGATCGAACGGCGTGTCGGAGCCGCGCGCCGCGTCGGTCGCGAGCGCGCCGGTGACGAGCGCCGAGTGGAACAGCCGCTCCGCCTCGAACAGGCCGGCGAGCGCCTGCGCGGTGGAGAACTGGGTGCCGTTGAGCAGCGCCAGCCCCTCCTTGGCGTGCAGCGTCAGCGGCGCGAGGCCGGCGCGGGCGAGGGCGTCCGCGGCCGGCAGGCGGGCGTCGCCGACGAGAATCTCGCCGACCCCGATCATCGCCGCGGTCATGTGGGCGAGCGGCGCGAGATCGCCCGAGGCGCCGACCGAGCCCTGCGACGGCACCACCGGGATCAGGTCCCGCGCCACCATGGCGGCGAGGAGGTCGACGGTCTCGGGCCGCACGCCCGACGCGCCCTGGGCGAGGCTCGCGAGCTTGAGCACCATCATCAGCCGGGCGACCGGCTTCTCCATCGGGGCGCCGACGCCGGCGGCGTGGCTGAGCACGATGTTGCGCTGGAGCGTCTCCAGGTCGGCGTCGCCGATGCGCACGCTGGCGAGCTTTCCGAAGCCGGTGTTGATGCCGTAGACGGGCTCGCCCCGGGCCAGGATGCGGGCGACCGCCGCGGCGCCGGCAGCGATCGCCGGCCGGGTCGCAGGATCGAGCGCGATCGCGGCGCCGCGATAGATCGCCCGCCACTCGGACAGAAGGACCGCACTGGGCCTGATCAGGATGGTCATGGGTATTCCCGAAGATCAGCTCGCCGTCATTCCGGAGCGCGCCGCAGGCGCGAACCCGGAATCCAGCGGCAGACACGGTGCTCTGGGCTGGATTCCGGGTTCGGCGCTTCGCGCCGCCCCGGAATGACCATCCCTTCGATCATCGTCGGGCCAATCACCGCCCGTCTGACGCCGTCGATAAAATGTATAGACATATCGCCGCGCCGGACAAGCCGGCCTCTGCTGATGCCGGGCGTCGCGTCATGCCTAGAAACGCGCCACTCTGAATTATGTCTATACATTTGACACCTTTACGCCCTTCTGTTCAAATCCGCCGGAATTTTCAACGCGGGGAGATCCCATGCGGTTTTTCAAGCTATCCGCGATCGCTTGCGTCGCGGCGTTCGGCGTCGCGACGGCGGCGGAGGCGCAGGCCACCAAGGTCGGCATCGGCATCTCGGGCTGGACCGGCTTCGCGCCGCTGACGCTGGCGGCCAAGGCCGGCATCTTCGAGAAGAACGGCCTCGACGTCACCATCAAGAAGATCCCGCAGAAGGACCGGCATCTCGCCATCGCGGCGGGCGACATCCAGTGCGCGGCGACGACGGTCGAGACCTGGATCGTGTGGAACGCCGCCGGCATCGCCACCAAGCAGATCTTCCAGCTCGACAAGTCCTACGGCGCCGACGGCCTGGTGGTGCGCAACGACGTCAAGGCGATCGCCGACCTGAAGGGCAAGACCGTGGCGGCCTCGGCGCCCGGCACCGCGCCCTATTTCACGCTCGCCTGGTTCCTCAAGAAGAACGGCCTGACGCTCAAGGACGTGAAGATCGTCAACATGGAGCCGGGCCCGGCCGCGCAGGCCTTCCTGGCCGGCCAGAACGACGCCGCCGTGACCTACGAGCCGTATCTCTCCGCCGTGCGCGAGAAGCCGGAGGCCGGCAAGATCATCGCGACGACGCTCGACTATCCCATGATCCTCGACACCTTCGGCTGCACCCCGAAGTTCCTGGAGGAGAACCCGAAGGCCGCCAAGGCGCTCGCCGACAGCTACTTCCAGGCGCTGGAGATGATCGAGAAGGACAAGGACAAGTCCTTCGAGATCATGGGCGCCGACGTGAAGCAGTCGGGCGAGGCGTTCGGCAAGTCGGCCGCCTACATCCGCTGGCAGGACAAGGCGGCGAACCAGAAGTTCCTCTCCGACGAGATCTTCAGGTTCTCCGACGAGGCCGCCGCCATCCTGCTCGAGGCCGGCATCATCAAGCAGAAGCCCGACATCAAGGCGATCGTCGACGACCGCTTCGTGAAGTGAGCCTGGGGCCCGTCTCCGGATTCGCCTGAACTCCGCTCATCCCCGCGCAAGCGGGGATCCAGGGCCTCTTGCCGTGTCGCCCCGGGTCCCCGCCTTCGCGGGGACGAACGGCTCCCCGGGCCGAATCGTCGCCGCTCGGAATCGCGCCGCCCTGGCGAGCATCGCGAGCGTCGCCTCGGCCGCGAGCGACCGTCCGGGTTGCGTTTCGGGCCGTTGACTCCGCGCGTGGTGCGGGTTTTTTACCCGGGCCCCCGCGATCTCCTTTTCTTCGACCCGGTCCGATTCCAACGAGACGCGCCCATGAAACCGCTCGAGCCGGTCGGGAACACCGCCAAGATCGTCCTCGGCATCCTGTTCTTCGTGCTCCTGTTCGCCGGGTGGTCGTTCGCCACCTTCGGCGGCTTCGTCTCGAAGACCTTCCTGGCCGATCCGCTCACCATGCTGCACGACGGCTGGGAGCTGTTCGTCCGCTACGACTTCCTGCACGACATCGGCATGACGATCTGGCGCGTGGTCGGCGGCTTCGTGCTCGCCGCCCTGGTCGCGGTGCCGCTCGGCATCGCCATGGGCGCCTACAAGCCGATCGAGGCGTTCTTCGAGCCCTTCGTCTCCTTCGCGCGCTACCTGCCGGCCTCCGCCTTCATCCCGCTGCTGATCCTGTGGGCCGGCACCGGCGAGGTGCAGAAGCTGCTCGTCATCTTCATCGGCTCGGTGTTCCAGATCGTCCTGATGGTCGCGGTGTCGATCGGCGCGACGCGGCGCGACCTGGTCGAGGCCGCCTACACGCTCGGGGCCGGCGACCGCGGCATCGTCGCCCGGGTGATGCTGCCGGCCAACGCCCCGGAGATCGCCGAGATCCTGCGTCTCGTGCTCGGCTGGGCCTGGACCTACGTGATCGTCGCCGAGCTGATCGGCGCCTCGTCCGGCATCGGCCACATGATCGTCGACAGCCAGGCGCTGCTGGCGACCGGCCAGATCATCTTCGGCATCATCGTCATCGGTGTCATCGGGCTGGTCTCCGACTTCCTGTTCAAGGCCGCGAACCACCGCCTCTTTCCGTGGAAGTTCGCATGACCCAGCTCCTCGTCGACGGCGTCTCGCGCCAGTTCCCGGGCCGCCGCGGCGCCGGCCCGACCCGCGCCCTCGAGCCGACCACCATCGCGGTGGAGAAGAACGACTTCATCACGGTGCTCGGCCCGTCCGGCTGCGGGAAGTCGACGCTGCTGCGCATCGTCGCCGGCCTCGACCGGCCGACCACCGGACGGGTGATGCTGGACGGCCGCGAGGTGAAGGGCCCGGGCGCCGACCGCGGCATGGTGTTCCAGTCCTACACGCTGTTCCCGTGGCTCACCGTCGCCGAGAACATCGCCTTCGGGCTCGCCGAGCGCGGCATGCCGGAGAAGGAGCGGGCCGAGATCGTCGCCGACTACGTCCAGAAGGTCGGGCTGAAGGGCTTCGAGCACCACTGGCCGAAGCAGCTGTCGGGCGGCATGCAGCAGCGCACCGCGATCGCGCGCGCGCTCGCCAACGATCCCGAGATTCTGCTGCTCGACGAGCCGTTCGGCGCCCTCGACACCCAGACCCGCGGCCTGATGCAGGAGATGCTGCTCGCCATCTGGGAGCGCGAGAAGAAGACCGTGATGTTCGTCACCCACGACATCGAGGAGGCGATCTTCCTGGCCTCGCGCGTCGTGGTGATGACGGCGCGGCCGGGCCGGATCAAGACCGAGATCGCCGTGGACCTGCCGCATCCGCGCGACTATCACATGAAGACCACGGCGGCGTTCTCCGAGCTGAAGGCCCGCCTCACCGAGGAGATCCGCGCCGAGGCCGTGCTGGCCGCGACGGAGCATTAGGGCTCTCAGTTCGTCATGCCCGCGCTTGTCGCGGGCATCCACGATCTTGCGGCGTCGCAGACGAGGGAAGACGTGGATGGCCGGGACGAGCCCGGCCATGACGAGGGCGGGCGACAACGGCTGCGAGCCCGCGCGGGCTGGACGAACTGCAATGACCATCGTCAACATCGACGACATGCGCGAGGCCGCGAGACGGCGGCTGCCGAAGATCTTCTTCGACTACATCGACGGCGGCAGCTTCTCGGAAACGACGCTGCGGGCCAACCGGCGCGGCTTCGACGCCTGGGTGATCGAGCAGCGCGTGCTGGCGAGCGGCCGCGTGCCGGACCTCGCGACGACCTATCTGGGCCGGCGCCACGCGCTGCCCTTCATGCTGGGGCCGGTCGGCTTCCTCGGCCTCTACCGCGGCCGCGGCGAGCTGCTGGCGGCGCGCGCCGCGCGGGCGGCGGCGATTCCGTTCTGCCTGTCGACCTTCTCGATCGCCTCGATCGAGACGCTGGCCCGTGACGGCGCGGGCGCCGCGCCCGGCGACCTCCAGTTCCAGCTCTACATGCTGGACGACGAGGGCCTGAACCAGGAGCTGCTCGCGGCGGCGACGGCGGCCGGGGTCTCGACCCTTCATCTCACGGTCGACTGCACCGTCACGGCGATCCGCGAGCGCGACGTGCGCAACGCCTTCCGCTCGGCGCGGCGGCCGACGCCGGCCATGCTGGCCAGCATGCTGTCGCGCCCGGCGTGGCTGATCGATCTCCTGCGGCACGGCATGCCGGCCGTCGAGGCGCTCGAACGGCATCCCGAGTTCGGGCAGGGCGCGCTGGAGCAGGCCGTCAACCTGTCGCGCCGCATGGACCGCACGCTCAGCTGGGCCGAGGTCGACTGGCTGCGGACGCGCTGGCCGGGCCGGCTGGTGATCAAGGGCGTGCTGTCGACGGACGACGCGCTGCGGGCCCGCGACGCCGGCGCCGACGCGATCGTGATCTCCAACCACGGCGGCCGCCAGCTCGACGGGGTCGCCTCCACGATCTCGGTGCTGCCCCGCATCGTCGAGGCGGTCGGCGAGACCTTCGAGGTGCTGCTCGACGGCGGCATCCGGCGCGGCGCCGATATCGTCAAGGCGCTGGCGCTCGGCGCCTCCGGCGTGCTGCTCGGCCGCGCCTATGCATTCGCGCTCGCCGCCGGCGGCGAGGCCGGCGTCACGCGGGCGATCGACATCCTGCGGACCGAGCTGTCCGTCACCCTCGCCCTGATGGGCCTCGACTCGATCGACGCGCTGAAGGCGGCCGGCGGCGGCGTGGTGCGGCGGGCGGACGATCCCGGGACCGGCGGATGAGCGGTGGCGCCGCGGGTCGCACGGTCCTGATCGTCGAGCCCCACCTCGAAGGCCGGTTCGGCCACCCGTGGCGCTACACGCACGCGCTGACCAAGCGGTTCGCGGCCGCGGGCTGGCCGGTGCGGATCCTCGCCCATGCGATCTACGACGGCCCGGCCCGGATCGCGGGGGCCCCGGTCGAGCCGGTGTTTCCGCGCTCCTACTACGAGCGCGAGGACCGCGACGCCAAGGGCCTGCGCTGGCGGCTGAGGCGGTGGCGCAGCGAGCGGACGCAGAGCACGCTGTCGCCGTTCGCGGCGATCGTGCGGGACGCGATCGTCCGCGCGCGCCGCGGCGGCGGCGACGTCCGCCTGGTGGTGCCGACCGCGACGCCGGCGATCCTGTCCGAGCTCCTGTCGCTTTCGGTGCTGATCGACGGCGCGCTGCCGCCCGCCGCGCTGCTGTTCCACGAGGAGCCCGACCTCTACACCGACTGGTACCGGCCGCTGCGGCTCGAGGTGCTGCGCGAGCGCCTCGCCGGCTCCGGCTGGGGCGACGGGCTGCGCTGCTTCGCCACCAACGCGCCGCTCGCCCGGCACCTGGCCGACCTGCTCGGCGTGCCGGTCGAGGCGGCCGGCGACCTCGCCGACGAGGTCGAGATCGCGGTCCTGCGCGCCGCCGCGGCGCAGCCGCCGCGTCTCGCGCGGCCGGAGCCGGCCGCGGACGTGGTCGACCACCTGCTGCGCCTGAAGGCCGACGGCCGGCGCATCGCCTGGTGCCCCGGGCAGATGCGGCCGGACAAGGGCAGCGACCGGCTGCCCCTCCTGGTCGCCGCGATGGAGGCGCAGGCCGCGACGCCGGGCGCTCCGGCCTTCCACCTCGTCGTGCAGGTGCCGACCGCGCCGGACCGGCGGCTGCCCGCCGTCGAGGCGCTCGGCCGGCATCCCCGCGTCACGGTGATCCGCGGCGAGATCTCGGACGCCGCCTATTACGCGCTGCTCGGCCTCGCCGACGTCGTCGTGCTGCCCTACGACGCGCGGCTCTATGCCCGGCGGATCAGCCGGGTGCTGGTCGAGGCGTCGCATGCCGGCCGGCCGCTCCTCGCCTCCGCCGGCATGGCGGCCGAGGACGAAGAGGCCGGGCGCCGCTGCGTTGCGTTTCTGGACGACTGGGCCGCGTGGCCGGCGCATGCCGCGGCGCTGCTGGATCGGGCCGGCGCGGCCGCGGATCGTGCGGAGGCGCCGGACCGTGCCGCGGGCGCGCCGCTGTGCTGGCACGGGCTGGCGGACTGGATCGTCGCCGCGCGGCGGCCCGGCGTCGCGCCCCGTCCGGCCCTCTATGTCAGGCCGGCCGCGCTCGACGCGGACGCCGCGGCCCTCGCCGAGGCGCATCTCGCCCATCTCGCGGCGCGCGGCGTTCCGGTCGTCGAGCTGCTCGTCGCGGCGACGCGCGGACGCCGCCGCACGCTGCAGCGGACCATGCTCGCGGGCCGCGCCGGCAGCCCGGCGCAGCTGACCGCCTGGGCCGCGTCGCCGTCCGGCGGACTCGCCGGTCTCGTCCAGCGGCTGGCTGCGCTGGCAGCGCGCCTCCGGCGCGGCATCGCGGTGCGGCAGGGCCGCTCGCGGACGCCGCGTCTCGTCGGCCCGGTCGTGCACGAGATCGCGGCGCGACGCGGCTTCGCCTTCGTCGTGGTGCTCGCCGCCGGTGCCGGCGACGCGATCGAGGTCCGCTGGCGCGGCGCTCCCGTCTGGACCGAAACGGCGGGCGACCGCTCCGCCGACGAGTCGTTCGCCGCCCGCGTCGACGCCGCCCGCGCCGGGCTGATACGACCGGCCTAGAACGCGCGCCGGCGCCATGTCCCGATCGATGTCCCGATCCATGTCCTGATCGATGTCCTGATCGATGTCCGGGATGCTCCGGCCCGTGCGGCGGCGTTCGCGCTTCGCTTTCCGAAGATCAGCTCGGCGGGACCGACATGCCTCCGAGGGGGTCCGCGGCGATCAGATCTCGCCCGCCGTTTCGAGGTCGACCGCTCGGCGTCGCGCGAGCGTAGCCCGGCCGTGGTGACTACGGTCCGGACGCCGATCGTTGTCTGTCAGATCACGCAGCGTTCGGCGGAGCGGATCGTCTTCGGGCAACCTGATCGTCCTCGCGCCATCGCATCACGATATTCATGGACGGAGTCTTCGCTCTACTGGAGCGCGGACGGGGATCTTCCACGGCGCTGCACTGCACACGGACCTCGGCGTGGCCGGGCGGCGTCGCGCCGTCGCGCTGGCATGCTCGTCGATTACGCATATGATGAATTGTTTCGCGAAGCGCAGCTGTTCGAGCCTGCTCCCGGCGGACCGCCCGGTCCAACGCCGCATCACGTCCATCACGCCCGTTCGGCCGACCCGGGAGCCCTCCCGGTGCCGACAACAGGGGGACGATCGCATGACCTTCATGAAACGCTTCCACGTCACAGTCGCCGCCGCGGCCGCCCTGTCGGCCCTGGCTCTCGCGTCGTCGGCCGGCGTCGATCAGGCGCGCGCCGAGTTTCCCGACAAGAACCTCACGCTCATCGTGCCCTACGGGGCCGGCGGCGGCACCGACATCGGCGCCCGCCTGCTCGCCAAGGATCTCGATCCGCTGATCAAGCAGCCGGTGATCGTCCAGAACATCACCGGCGGCGGCGGCTGGACCGGCTGGGGCACGCTGGCGACCGCCAAGCCCGACGGCTACACGCTCGGCCTGCTCAACGCGCCGAGCTTCTACATGGGCTATCTGGATCCCAAGCTCGGCCGCAAGGAGCGGCTGGAGAGCTTCACGCCGCTGATCAACCACGTGATCGACTACGTCGTCGTCACCGTCGTTCCGGGCAGCCCGTACAAGTCGGTGAAGGATCTGGTCGAGGCCGCCAAGGCGAAGCCCGGCAGCATCAGCATCACGGCGCACGGGGTGGGCGGCGACGAGCATCTCGCCATCATGCAGCTGGAGCGCATGACGGGGGCGAAGTTCAAGGTCGTCCACAACAAGGCGACGCCCGAATCGAAGTCCCAGGTGCTGGGCAATCACGTCCAGGTGCTGGCCTGCAATCTGAGCGAGATCGTCACCGAGGTGAAGGACAATCAGCTCCGCGTGCTCGGCGTGATGTCGCCGGCGAAGTCGCGCTTCCTGCCGACCAGCCCGACCTTCAAGGAGCAGGGCTACGACATCGAGGCCTCGGTGTCGCGCGGCATCGCCGGCCCGGCCGGGCTGCCCAAGGACGTCGAGGCGAAGCTCGTCGCGTGGCTCGACAAGGTGGTCACCTCCAAGGAGCACCAGGACAAGGCCGACAGCCTGTTCCTCGAGCTGCGCTCGATCAAGGGCGACGCCTACCGCAAGTTCCTCAAGGACAACGAGCAGACCGTCAAGGATCTGATGGGCTGGTAGCCCGCGCTCCGCGGCGGGAGGGTCCCGCCCTCCCGCCGGCACTCCGTCCCGCCTCCCCACCCCCCGTCGAGGCCCGCCGTGCTCTGGGTCAACCGCATCGTCGGCGTCGCGCTGATTCTCGTCTGCGCCGCGCTCTGGCAGATCTCCGCCGACTATCCCGAGATGGCGCGCCTGTTCCCGCGCGTGATCTTCGCGATCATCGTCTTCTTCTCGGCCCTGATGGTCGGCCGCACCTTCCTTCCGGCGGCGGCGGCCGGCGGCTCCGGCGAGGGCGGGACGTCCGCCTCGGTGATGGTCCGCCCGGTCCTGGCGTTCGTGGCGACGTCGCTGGCGCTCGCCGTCTCGACCTATGTCGGGTTCTTCCTGGCCATGGTGGTGCTGGCGGCGGCGCTGGTCCCGATTCTCGGGGTCCGGCAGCGCGGCTGGTACGCGTTCGCCACCGTGGTGCTGCTGGTGGTCGTCTACGTGGTCTTCGTCATCGTCCTCAACGTGCCGCTGACGCTGCGGCCTCCGGTCCTGTGAGCGCGCCATGGACACCCTCCTGTCGGTCGTCGTGAACGCCTTCACCCCCGTTCATCTCGGGATGGTGCTGGCCGGCGTGGTGATCGGCCTGATCATCGGCTCGATGCCGGGGCTGAGCTCCAATCTCGGCATCGCCCTGATGCTGCCGCTGACCTTCGGCATGGATCCGGTCTCGGCGCTGATCCTGCTGGTGAGCCTCTACACGGCGGCGATCTACGGCGGCTCGTTCTCGGCGATCCTGCTGCACACGCCCGGCACCTCGGCCTCGGCGGCGACCGCGATCGACGGCTTCGCCCTCACCCGCAAGGGCGAGTTCAACAAGGCGATCCGCATCTCCACCTTCGCCTCGGTGTTCGGCGGCCTGTTGAGCGCGATCGCGCTGCTCGCCATCGCGCCGCCGCTGTCGCTGCTGTCGCTGAAGTTCGGGCCGGCCGAGTATTTCTGGCTCGCCGTGTTCGGCATCTCGGTGATCGGCACGCTGGCCAGCGGCAACATGATCAAGGGGCTGGTGTCGGGCGCCGTCGGCGTCGCCATCAGCACGGTCGGGCTCGACCTCGATTCGGGCTATCCGCGCTTCGCCTTCGGCTTCTACGACCTGCAGGGCGGCATCGGTTTCGTGCCGGCCGTGATCGGCCTGTTCTCGCTGTCGCAGGCGCTGCTGATGTGCGAGAAGCCGCACAACACCATCCAGGAGGCCGACCCGACCGGCGGCGGCAAGTGGCGGCTGCTGCCGACCTGGGCCGAGTTCAAGTTCATCCATCCGACGCTGTGGCGCTCGTCGATCATCGGCATCGTCATCGGCATCCTGCCCGGCGCCGGCGGCGACATCGGCTCGTGGACCGCCTACAACGAGGCCAAGCGGTTCGCCAAGAACGACCCCGACTTCGGCAAGGGCTCGATCCGCGGCGTGGCCGCGTCGGAGAGCGCCAACAACGCGACGACGGGCGGCGCCATCATCCCGCTGCTCACGCTCGGCATCCCGGGCAGCCCCTCGGCCGCGATCCTGCTCGGCGCCCTGGTGCTGCACGGCATGCAGCCGGGCCGCACCCTGTTCACCGAGCACGCCCACTTCACCTACACGGTCTGCGTCGGCTTCCTGATCGCCAACCTGGTGATGGGCTTCGTCGGCATGGCGATGTGCCGCTACATGGGCGTCGTCGCCCGGCTGCCCAACACCATCCTGATCATCGCCGTGATCGTGCTGTCGATCGTCGGGTCCTACTCGCTCGGCAACAACATCTACGACGTCTACACCATGATGGCGTTCGGCATCCTCGGCTATCTGATGCGCAAGTCCGGCTTCTCGGCGGCCCCGATGGTGCTCGGCATGATCCTCGGCCCGCTCGCCGAGCAGGGCTTCCGGCAGGCCGTGCAGCTCGCCGACGGCCCGGTGCTGCTGCACATGGTGGCGAACCCGATCTCCTGGGTGCTGGTGGCGCTGATCGTGCTGTCGATCGGCAGCGCCGCCTATCTGGAGTTCAGCCGCTCCAAGCTCACCGACGTGATGGCGGAGCGATAGGGCGGGCAGCGGCCGCCGCCGGCGGCTCCGCGAAGGCGTGCCGGCGGGCCTGCCGCCGGTAGGCCAGGGCGAGCCGCTCGGCGCGGGGCGCGAACAAGTCCTCGCCGGAACGGCCGGCGAGGGCGAGCAGCGCGTCCTCGATCTGCGACTGCGTCAGGACGCCGTCGTCGACCAGGTGCCGCACCCCGACGCCGCGCTCCGTCAGGGCGCGGCCGACCAGCAGGCAGCGGTGACAGGTCGTCGGGTCGCGCTCGGCGCACATCAGCGCGATCCGGTATGTCCGCGCGCCGGCGACGACCCGGTCGAGGCCGTCCCGGAACTCCGGCGCCTGCGCCATCCGCTCGTAGTCGGCGACCCCGTCGCAGTAGAAGCCGCGGTCGCGCGGCCGTCCGCCGAGCATGTCGCCGAGATGCACATAGGCGATGCCGGCCGCCTGCAGGGTCCTCTGCAGCGTCTCCCGATCGAACTGCGGGTTGCGGCGCGAATAGGGCGTGCTGCGCACGTCGGCGACCGCGGTCGCGCCGGCCTGCCGCAGCCGCGCCAGAAACGCGTCGACGGTCTGCGATCCGTGGCCGATGGTGAGGACGGCGATGCGCGCCGCGTGGCGGGACGACCCGCCGGCGGTCTGCGTCTCGGTGGCCTGCGGTTCGTCGCCGGACATCATGGTGCCGTGCAGATGAGCCCGTCTCGCCGGAAATGTCACGCCCGGCGCGGCGACGCCCGTCGGCCGGCACGCGGCGGAGGCGGAGACGCGCCGGCAATCCCGGGCCGGTCGTCTATCGACCGGGCGGCCGGCCGGTCGAGCGGCACGGAAACGCCTTCTGGAGCGACGTCAGCACGGCGACCGCCGCGTTCGACCGCGGATCGCTGCGATGGGTCCGGGCATGGGCCAGGAACACCCGGATCAGCTCGCCCAGCGTCGTGTCCTCGGGCGGGCAGGCGCCGAACAGGCGCTCGCCCTGCTCGTCGGCGAGCACCACGATCGACTGCATGGCCTGCATGTAGCCGAGGCACAGGATCGAGTCGGCCGAGCTGCGGGAGTCCCTCCGGCGCGACGTCTCGGCCCCGAGCGCGACGCCCCGGCAGGACGCTTCGAGGCTGCGGCCGTCGTCGATCAGTCCCGGGTGCGCGGACGCGGCCTCCGGCCGGAGCAGAACGAGCGCGAGGACGAGAAGGGCGGTCCGGGTGGTTCGCATGTGCAGGCTCCCTGCCTCGCGTCGCGCGTCCCGATGCGGCGATCGGCCCGGGGGGTCGGCTATCCGCGCCCCGCACGCCCGTCGGCGCGGGGAGACCGCGAGCCCCGTCCGGCCGCCGGACGCACGGGCTCGAGCCCCACCGCGAGCGTCGCCGGCTCGACCCGGAGGCCCGGCCCGGTCCCCGGCAAGGAGAATCCGCTGTCCGGCGCCGACACGCGCACCGGCACGGTCTGCGTCACGTGCCCCTCCCGCGAGACCTCGACCGAGAACTCGCCGGGCTTGTCGAAGGTCAGCGCGCAGGGAGTCCGGCAGCTGCTGGTCGGCGACAGCCTCGCCTCCGCACCCGGCGGATCGCTGGTCACCGCCAGCGTCGCCGCCTTGGGGGCGAAGACCGAACCGAGACCCGGCAGATCCGACGTCCCCGAGGACGAGCTGCAGCCGGCCAGGCCGGACAGTGCGAGAGAACCGAACACCACGACGGAAAGCACACGACTCATCGTTTCACCTGGGTCGCGATGCTGCGCCCCTGCCGGCTCGGCAACTGCTCTGCCTCGCGCCCCGGAGGGGCGGCGCGGACCGGAAAGACCGTGTCGCGTGCACACCAACCTGCTGTTACGGGACGCGAACGCAAGACTGCATCAGCGAACTCGCTTGCGCGATCTGATCATCTGCGGGGAATAGAACCCTTCACGCCATGCCCTTTCACACCTGCGCTCCGCTACATCAGTACATATATTTACCGATGTACACACAACCCGAGAACGAGAAGAATAGAGAAGAGCCGTTTGTCTCACGAAACAGATTGGCAGCATACGATGCTCCAGAATTCAAGTCCAATCGGGTTAATTCCGCGTCCAGAGCTTTATAGACCAGTTGAGCAATGGATAGAAAACGGAACGCGACCCGCCATACTCTTGTATCGAGCCGACGGAGGCTACGGAAAGACGACGCTAAATCGCCAGTTGATCAAAGTTGTCTGCCCGAAATATCCAGACTTATTTTACTCTTGCTTCGACCTGCAGGCATTCAGAACGCCCGAAGAGTTTCTTTGGCGCCTGCGAGATCAATTCACATTTCGAAGCGCGGCTGCCCAGCTTCGGAAATTAAATTTCGCGTTCGACAGGTTTGACTTTTGCATTGATTTAATATGGCGAAAGATCGACCCACTCACCACGCGCGTCGACAAAGCCATACAACGACGCGTCGCGAAAATGGTTGAGGAAGGAATTGACACTCTCGGATCAGACGGGGCCCTTGATACAGCACGCGAATATATCGGAGATGATTTTTCCGAACGAGTTGCCGATTACAAGTGGGTAAAGCGCTTTGCCCGACCCGCCTTTGATTCCGTGCGGCGCACCACCACACTGTTAAGATACCCCGATCTGAAGGCCTTAGAGGCGGAGACCGTTGACGATCTGAGGGAGCACCTAATTACCTTCTTTTGGCAAGATATAGAACTTGAGTTGAGATTGAGGCCAAGCGCCAAGGTTGCATTCTTTATCGATAATTACCATTCATTGCAGGCATCTGAAGATGGTCGGTTCAACGTTGCTCATTCGGATATCATTGAGCAAGTGTTTCAGCGACCATGCATGTCCCTGTTGGTAATGTTTTCTCGTGTCCGCCCTCTTTGGTGGAGAGACTACGAATTATCTTCGCAAAGGCGCTCCGACGACCGATTCGTCGGCGAGATCAAAGAAGTTTCTATCCGCGAATTCTCGGACACTGAGACCCAACAATATTTGACCCAATTCCCTGATCTAACGCCAGAAGTACGTCGACTAATCGCCAAAGATTCGTCCATACCATATTTGATTACGCAGAGAACGAGTCTTGCCCGTATCCGCGTCTTAGAAAAAATGCCCGTACGTTCTGGGGACCTCGCCGGAGCGCGTGATGAGTTAAACGAGCGGCTTCTTGATTGTTGGACCAATGACGAGCAGGCGTGCCTCGGAGTGCTAAATAGAATTGGCGAGTTCAACAGCGAGGACTTTCGTTCTATCGTTGAAGGGCTGCGAGTAAACGTTTCATTGTCGTCCTATAGGCGTGTGTTCAATGCATCTTCAATTGTAGAAAGTCCGGATCAACCAGGAATGTGTAGAATGCATGCCTTCTTTTCGGAATCTGTCGAAAAGCGCATGCAGTGGCTTGAGGACAAGCATGACTGGCTCAAGAAAGAGGCCGGCTGGTTAGTGTACACAAGACTTTCTGAAAGAGTGCCCAACGACCCAATCGACCTGGCTGGCGCCGATCTTTTGATAGGAGCCATAGATCATCTTTTACATTCGACATTGGACGATCGACGTTGGGACATAGTCGAAGTCTCTATACGCAGAATAACAAGAGCATTAGACATTGCCGAGACAAGTGGCGATCCTAGCGCAGCAAGGGTATCATTTAAGTTTGTACATGCCCTTTTTACAATCCTCAAAAATGCCGGTAATCGAAGGAACGTCAAAAAGTCAGCCTCTGCATGGTTCACCCGAGCGATCGACCAATTGTCAAGACTTGCCGTTCGTCGGCGACAGCACCTTAATAATGATTCTATAGAGCGAGTCGCCAAAATCGCCGAAAACTGGTGCTTGATGCTGGATCAAGCTGTACGCGAGGTCCTCGTTGAGGACAGTTCTAGAATAGAAATTGACGCACTTTGGCGGGAAAAGATTCGACTGAATGTGGAGGCGCTCCGAGGCGAAAAGCTTAGAAAATCGTCCTTGCATATTGCCAGGCGCGTAGCGACTCTGTTTGAACGCCTAACCTCCCTCCCTGAGGACGCAATTTCTTTGGGAGTGTTTGCAGCGAACACCCTAAGTCGTCGCGCAAAAAACGATAAAGTGACTGCAATAGAGCAAAGACTCCAACTCTATCAAAGCGCGACTGCGCTTTACAAGCGAATTTGTGATCATTCCTCTGAGGCAAGTTCGATTCTTGGCCGGGCAGTCGTGGCGCTTAACCCGCCGGATGGAGCCATAATACCCCGCCCGTTACTTGATAGGCTCTTAATCGATCTAGAGCTTTTGGAGAAGCGCTTTGGATCGACAGACCAGATCCTTGCTCTGAAAGTACGTGCTATCGTTCGGCTTGCCTATCACGACCGCGATGATGACAAATGTAGTGCCGGACTTGCACGACTTGAAACTGCCGAGCACTTCTTACATGAGGCGGTGCGTGGGCGAGAGGGCGTTGAGAAATTTTGGCCTGCACGACTGCTATTGCGGGTATTTCGTAAGCGGGCCGTGTTAGGTGGGAACCCCTTTAACATAGACTCCGACGGCTCGATTTTTCAGGTGACCGTCGACTACATGGCGCTAGTAGGGACGAACGCGATAGTTGCAATCCTTGGATCTTGGGGTAAGAATCGGGCTGGGGAGGCAGATGCAATTTCTGACCACTCCATGGAACATTTTTGTTTCGTCACCTCAACGCTCCTGGGTGCACTAGCAAAGAATCCCGAGTTATCCACGGCGAGAGAAACCGCTTTTTGGGTTGAAAAGCGCGTCTTTATGGAACTCGATAAATACAAGGATGCGCGGGGTCGACTTAACGCGTCTACACATATCTTCAAGCGAGCCTTCAATTTGAACAATAGTGGAGGATCGGAGTTTTGGAAAAGTTTTGCCCCACCAACGGAGGTGCGAGAGCTTATTGCCCGACTGACGGTAGAGGATTCTTGGAATCGAATGATGTTAGGAGAAGATGTTGGCCATCAAGAAATTGCGGACGTATATGAAAAATGGATAAATATCGCGCGCACTGGAGATCGATTGAAGCTTAAACGCATTCTGATGGAAGTACTCGATCGAGTTCAGGCGCTGGATAAACGTGAGATTAAGCTGCAATTTGCGCTATGGTCGTTAGCTCACGGTGTAAGCAGACGATATTTGTCTGATGACTTGACTGTGTACAAGACAATCGTTGAATGGGGACTTGATGTTTTGGGGGACTACATCCCCGAGTCACGCGCCTCTGAATTGAGGAGTGAACTGAGAGACATCAAGCGCGGCTTGCGCAGCGATATCACTGTTGGCAGCCTTACGATTTCTGCTCGGCATTGGTATTCTGAAGAGGATCGCGACCACAAAAATGCAAGCAGACGATTGTTGTTTGAGGCTGTTGCTCAGGGAGACAAGCGGCTGTCGACCGACGATACGGCGCGCCGGAATGCAAGGAGGCTCTTTGCCATATCTGTATGGAACGAAGTTTGGGCAGGTCAGTTCGCTCAAGCAAGAGGGGCGCCCCGGTTACAAGCGCCCCGCATAAATGAAGCCGACCTTCAACAGTTTATGGGTGGACTGAACAGCAACATTGAGGCCGATCTTTTATTATTGCTGTCGCGAATTCCGCTTCGCGAGCTTTTGCCTGGAATGAGGTGCGTAGGGATATTCAAGGGGGTTAACTGTCCGGGAAGAGACGCCGAACTCCTCTTCGATGTTGATGGAAAGGAGGTTCGAGTCAGGTCCAGTCTAGTAAGCGTGCCTTTGCATCACAGTCTCTGGGCCGGCTCAAAGATCGCCGAGAGCGCCGCTGCGCCACTTGGCGATGATTTATTTATGCGCAATGTTGTTGGCATGAATGGCAGGCCGGTTTACTTGAATATTTTGAAAGACAAAGATGGAGTAACTCAAGGCACGTGCAGAGGGGAACGGTACGTCACGGATTTGTTCGAACTCGTGTTCCCTGGTGGAGTAGTCCGCCGAAAATCGAATGGCATTCTTGAATCGCAAATGTGGATGGGCGCCTCGAATTCTTGGGCGGTAGTTCAGATGTGGCCAATGCAGATGACTTCTTTTCTCGCTGGCGGCGGATGGACAACAGGTTGGATTGCTAGTATGGCGGGGCTTCGCCGCATAACAATAACTCAAGGCTATAGTACTGCCGGGCCATATCGGTTCTGGAGAGAACTGCGAGAATTTGTGAACAATTCTTGGTCCGGGCTGGACATAGAAGGAAAGGTCGGCAATATAATTATTGTTAGAACATCTGAGCGGGACTTGGCAGATTTGCGAAAAAAGAGAACTTTTGAGTCGATGTTCAGTAAGGTGTTTGAAGGTTATCGAGTCTGTGTTATGCCGAAGCAAGTTGAAAGCATAAATACTGTCCTCTCCTGACGGGTATTGTCGAGTTCCTAACAGGCTGTTGAAAATCCCTCCTCGTCATTCCGGCAGCCGCGAAGCGTCTGTCCGGAATCCATAACCCCGGTCGGAATTGTTGCGGCAAGACCGGGAACATGGGTTCCGGGCTCCGGCCTTCGGCCGGCCCCGGAACGACCGAAGTCCGAATTTCAACATCCTGCTAGACCAAGCAGTCGTTGGTATTGAGGATTTCGCGAAGCTCGATGCGTCGATGCCGACCGTCCGCCCCGGCTTCGGAAGCAGCGGTGTGACCCGCGACCACTCTTCGTCCGTCAGGTCCGTCGGATTACGCTGCGTTTTCTTCTCGATTTCCGCCATCCGGCCGCGATTAGCTCCTGCCGACATGGACAGCTTGAATCACGGTCGCGATCACTCCGCCGCTTCAATTTCCAAACGGGCTCTCACGGATCCAGCTCGGTGTCCCAGTAGAGGTAGTCGAGCCAGGAGTCGTGCAGGTAGTTGGGCGGGAACAGCCGGCCGTTGCGGTGCAGGTGGTTGACGCTCGGCTGGTACGGCAACTGACCCGGCTTCATGCCGGCCTCGTGGGGGGTCTTGTTGCCCTTGCGCAGGTTGCAGGCCGCGCAGGCGGTGACGACGTTGTCCCAGGTGGTCTGGCCGCCGCGCGAGCGCGGGATCACGTGGTCGAAGGTCAGGTCGTCGTGGCTGCCGCAGTACTGGCAGGAGAATCGGTCGCGCAGGAAGACGTTGAACCGGGTGAAGGCCGGGTTCGTCGTCGGCTTCACGAAGGTCTTCAGCGAGACGACGCTGGGGAGGCGCAGCTCCAGGGTGGGGCTGTGCACGGCCTTGTCGTAATGAGCGACGATGTTCACCCGGTCGAGGAACACCGCCTTGATCGCGTCCTGCCACGACCACAGGGACAGCGGATAGTAACTCAGCGGACGGAAGTCCGCGTTCAGTACCAGGACCGGCCATCCGCTCGGTGACGTGTGAGCGTTCAACGCCCCTCCATCTCGTTGTCGGAGCGCCGCAGCGCGGGACCGCTGCAGCGCAGCAAACCAGCACCCGTATCTTATAGGCAGCCGTGACAGCCTTGTGAAGACTGGCGGAAGTGCACGGAAAATTCGTGATCGCGAATGGTCGGCGGACACCGCCGTGGCGGCTCGATGCGGCCGAATCGGTGCGGTTTCGGACGGCCGGCCTCACCGGCCGGCGAAGCGGCGCGCCAGGAAGTCGCCGCCGAGCCGCAGGCCGTCCTCGTCGATGCCGTGGCCGATCCCGTAGGAGATGTGCCACTCGGCGGGAATCTCCAGCGCGGCGAGGCCGTTCGCGGCCATCAGCAGCGCCTGCACCGGGATGAGGTCGTCCTCGGACCCGTGCACCAGCAGCACGGGCGGGCGGGCCCGGACCTCCGGCGCCACCGCCGCGGCCGCCTCGGCGCCGCCGTCGTCCGGCAGCACGAGGATGCCCGAATAGCCGACAATCGCGGCCGGCCCCACGGCCCGCCGCAGCCCGACATGCAGGGCCATCATGGTGCCCTGGCTGAAGCCGACCAGCGCCAGCGCCGAGTCCGGCAACTGGTGCCGGGCGAGCTCCTGGTCGAGGAAGGCGTCGAGCCCCGGGGCGGCGGCCTTCACGCCGCGCCAGCGCTCGCCCGGCTCCCGGAAGGTGAGCGGGAACCACTCGCGGCCGACCGGTGCCTGGCCGCAGGGGCGCGGCGCGTGCGGCGACACGAAGGCGGCGTCCGGCAGCGCCGCCTGCCACATCCGGCCGATGTCGATCAGGTCGTTGCCGTCCGCCCCGTAGCCGTGCAGGAACACGACGAGCTGGCGCGCCGGCTTGCGGGACCGCGGCTCCAGGCGGGGGCCGTCGAGCGCTGGTGCCACGGGCAGTCTCCTCAATCCGCCGGAACGGGCGGGGCCGGCAGCACGGGATCGCGCTGCTTGACGGTGCGATAATAGGTCCACAGCAGGAAGGCCGCCACTCCGCGCCACGGCCGCCACGGCTCGGCCAGCGCGACCATCTGCCGGGCGGTCGGCCGGGCGTCGAGCGCGAAGGCGAGCCGCAGTGCCTCCTGCAGCGCCAGGTCGCCGGCCGGCCAAGCGTCGGCGTGCCCCAGGCAGAACAGCAGGTAGCTGTCGGCCGTCCACGGGCCGATGCCGTGCACGGCGACGAGCGCGACATGCGCCTCGTCGGCCGTCATGGTCGCGACGGCGTCGAGGTCGAGCACGCCGTCCCGCAGCGCCCGGGCGATCTCCTTCATGGCCTTGATCTTCGGCGTCGACAGCCCGATTCGCGCGAGCCGGTCCGGCCGCGCCTTCAGCACCGCCTCGGGCTCGAACGGGTCGATCGCCGCGAACAGCCGCGCCCCGATGGCGGCGGCGCTCGCGGTGGAGAGCTGCTGGCCCAGCACGGTCGCGGCGAGGCCGGCGAAGCCGCCGGGCCGGCGCCGCAGCGGCGGGCGGCCGCCGGCCGCCAGCACGGCGGCGAGCCGTGGATCGGCGGCGAGCAGGTGGGCGAGGCCGGCATCGATGTCGGCCTCGGTGTCGATGCGCAGCAGGGCGGGATCGGGCGGCGAAGGCGGGTCCGACACGGGCATGGACGACAGATAAGGCGTGGCGCCCGCGCCTCAAACCCGTTTTCGCGCCGGGAACCGGGACTCGCGGCCGGCGATTGATCCGGCATGGGCTCCGATCCGACGATCACCACCCTCGCCGCGCTGCGCGACGCGGAGGCCGCCTGCACGCGCTGCCCGCTGTATGCGAACGCGACCCATGTGGTGCCGGGCGA
This sequence comes from Rhodoplanes tepidamans, assembly GCF_030813915.1. Taxonomy (GTDB): domain Bacteria; phylum Pseudomonadota; class Alphaproteobacteria; order Rhizobiales; family Xanthobacteraceae; genus Rhodoplanes; species Rhodoplanes tepidamans. Next base: position 86,203 of record NZ_JAUSUJ010000016.1, on the reverse strand, counting down.
GGGGCCGGCGCGGGCCCGGCTGATGCTGGTCGGCGAGCAGCCGGGCGACCAGGAGGATCTCGCCGGCCGTCCGTTCGTCGGGCCGGCCGGCAAGGTGCTGGACCGCGCCATCCTGGACGCTGGCATCGACCGCCGGACCGTGTTCGTCACCAACGCGGTCAAGCACTTCAAGTGGGAGCCGCGCGGCAAGCGCCGGCTGCACAAGAAGCCCAACGCCCACGAGATCGAGCGCTGCCGCTGGTGGAACGACATCGAGCGCGCCCTGGTGCGGCCGCAACTCGTGGTCGCGCTCGGGGCGACGGCGGCCGCGAGCCTGCTCGGCCGCAGCGTCACCATCGGCCGGGTCCGGGGCGAGCGCCTGACCGGCCGCGACGGCGAGCCCGTGGTGGTGACGGTCCATCCGTCGTACCTCCTGCGCCTGCGCGACAAGGCCGACAAGGAACGCGAATACGCCCGCTTCGTCGCCGACCTGAAGGCCTGCGCGACGCTGGTCCGGACGGCGGCGTAGACGGGCAGCCCGGACGGGATCCCGTGTCCCGGACGCGGTGCGGCGCGCAGCGCCGGACGCGAGCCGGGACCCGGGGGAAGTCCGACGCGCCGAAGCCGGGCCCAGGTTCTGCGGCGCGTCGAGCCTTCGGCCTGTCGCGCCTTGTCCGGGGCACGCACGATGGACGGATGCCCCCCGCGTGCCAAGCGCCACGACATCGCCTATAAGATCGGCCAGAGGGAACGACCGGCCGAGGCGCGCCGGGCCCGCGACGAGACCCGATGGATTCGCTCGACCGATACGTCTTCAAGACCGGCTTCAACATGTTTCTGCTGGTCCTGTTCAGCCTGACCGCGGTGATCTGGGTGACCCAGATCCTGCGCCAGATCGACCTGATCACGGGCCAGGGCCAGACGGTGCTGACCTTCATCGGCATCACCAGCCTGATCGTGCCGACCCTGATGCTGATCCTGGCGCCGATCGCGATGCTGATCGCGGTCGTCTACACGCTCACCAAGCTCAACGGCGATTCCGAGCTGGTGGTGATGAGCGCCGCCGGCGTGTCGCCCGGGCGGCTGTTCCGGCCTTTCGTCATGCTGGCCCTGGTGGTCTCCGCGCTGGTGGCGGTGATCGCCGTGTGGCTGTCGCCGTTCCTGCAGCGCGAGATGAACGATCGGCTCAGCAAGGTGCGGGCCGACGTGGTCGCCAACATCGTGCGGCCCGGCACCTTCACGTCGATCGAGCGCGGCCTCACCTTCCATATCCGCGAGAAGAAGAGCGACAGCCAGTTCGGCGGCATCCTGATCGACGACTTCCGCGATCCGAAGGAGCGCGCCACCATCCTGGCCGACCAGGGCAACATCGTGCAGACCAGCCGCGGCACCTATCTGGTGATGACCGACGGCTGGGTGCAGCGCCGCCGCATGGCCGACCGCGATCCGACCATGGTGAAGTTCGAGCGCTACGCCTTCGACCTGTCGCCCTACACGGTGGCGACGCGGGTGTCGTTCGGGCTGCGCGAGCGCTACCTGTGGGAGCTCCTGTTCCCCGATCCCGACGACAAGCTCCTCAAGACCTCGCCGAACCAGTTCCGGGTCGAGCTGCACGACCGCCTCGTCGCACCGATCTATCCGTTCGCCTTCGTGGTGATCGCCTACATGCTGCTGTGCACGCCGCGCTCGACCCGCCAGGGCCGCATGATGTCGACCGCGGTGGTGGTCGCCGGCGTGTTCGGCCTGCGCATCCTCGGCTTCGCCTGCATGGCGATCGGGCAGAGCTCCCCGATCGCGCTCTACCTCCTCTATCCGGTGCTGCTCGGGGCGATCGGGCTCGGCCTGTTCGCCATCTACACCGGGCGCGGCCTCGATCGCGAGATCAGCCTCGATCTCGGAGCGCTGCGCGACCGGCTGCTCGCCAAGCTGCCGCGTCCGGCATGGCGGTGAGCGCCGATACGGTCGTCGCCGCGGCCGATGCCGGCGGCGCCCGGATCGCCTTCGCCATCGTCAGGCTGTTTCCGGGCGGCGGCCTGCAGCGCGACTGCCTGAGCCTCGCCCGCCTGGTGCGCGATCGTGGCGCCACGGTCGAGATCCTCGCGACCGAGCGGGCCGCGGGCGACTTCGCCGACGATCTCGCGGTGCGCCTGCTGCCGGCGCCGGGGCGCACCAATCACGGCGTCCAGGCGGCCTTCGCCGACCGAGTCGCCGCGGTGGCGGGCGGCTTCGACGCCGTGGTCGGCTTCAACAAGATGCCGGGCCTCGACCTCCTCTACTGCGCCGACCCGTCGATCGCGGCCCGCATCGCGCGGAGCCCCTGGCTCGCTCTCCTGCCGCGCTACCGCGCGTTCCGCGCCCTGGAGGCGGGCGCCTTCGCGCCCGGCCGGCGAACCCGCCTCGTGCTGCTCGCACGGCCGCAGGCGGAGGCCTACCGGGCCGCCTGGGGCACCGAGCCGGCGCGCATCTCGGTGCTGCCGCCGACCGTGGCGGCGGCGCGCCGCCGGCCGGAGCTGCGCCGCGACGGCACCCGCGAGCGCCTGCGGGCCTCCCTCGGCCTCGGCACCGAGACGGCGTGGCTGACCATCGGCGTGCAGCCGTCGACCAAGGGGCTCGATCGCACCGTCGCGGCGCTGGCGGGTCGGCCCGAGGCGCGGCTGCTGGTCGCCGGGCTCGCGGCGACCGACAGGGCGGCGCGCGACGTGATCGGCCTCGCCCGCCGGCACGGCGTCGCCGAGCGGATCCTCTGGCTCGGCCATCGCGAGGACGTGCCGGCCGTGATGGCGGCGGCGGATCTCCTGGTGCATCCGGCCCGGCTCGACACCACCGGCACCGTGATCCTGGAGGCCGTGGTCAACGGCCTGCCGGTGATCGCCTCCGGGGTCTGCGGCTATGCCGAGCATGTCACGGCGGCCGGCGCCGGGCTCGTCCTGCCGGAGCCGTTCGCCGCCGACGCCTTCGCGGCCGCTCTGGCGACCGCGGCCGACCCGGCCCGCCGGGCCGTCTGGTCCGACGGCGGCGGCGCCTACGGCGTCCGGCCGGAGCTCTACACCGGGCGCGAGGTGGCGGCGGACCTGATCCTGCGCACCGCCGCCGCGCGGGCCGCCGCGCCGGCGGACGCCGCCTGAGGGGCCGCCGCCGGATTCGGCATCAGCCGGTCCGGCCGGCCAGCGCCCGCCAGGCGAGCGCCGCGGCGCGGGCCGGATGCAGGCGCGCGGCGAGCCACAGCAGCCGGGCCTTGCCGATGCCGCCGGCGATCGCCGGGCGGGTCAGCAGGGCGGCGAGCGCCTTCTGGGCGAGCTTGCGCTCGCGATGCGTCAGCGGCGGCGACGGGCGCAGCAGCGGCGCGAGGTCGAGCGGGCCGCTCGGCGGCGGCACCTGCGGGTCGGCCAGCACCAGCACCCGGTAGAGCCGCGCGTCGTCGGCGAAGAAGGTCGCCTCGCAGCCGGGGGCGCAGAAGTCGGGCGGTTCCGTCAGGGCGGCGGCCGGGTCGGCCCCGCCGGCCCGCCGGGCGGCAGCGGCGCACTGCGCCAGCCGCACCGAGAAGCACTGGCGCACCTCCTTGCGGCTGGTCACGTTGCCGCCGTGCCAGCGATAGCGGATCAGCGGCTCGGGGAGGTTCGCGACCTCCGCGACCTCGGCGATGCGCAGCCACAGGTCGTAGTCCTCGGCCGCCTCGAAGGCGGCCCGGTAGCCGCCGAGCCGGCGGACCAGATCGGTGCGCAGAATCAGCGAGGAATGGATGAACGGGTTGGTTCGCTGCAGCAGCGCGGCGAGCCGCTGCGGGTCGGTCTCGGGCGTCAGCCGGCCGATCGGGCGGCCGGCCGCGTCGATCGTCTCGGCCCAGGAGCCGAGCAGGCCGAGGCCGGGCCGCGCCTCCATCACGGCGAGCTGGCGGGCGAGCCGGTCCGGCATCGCCACGTCGTCGGCGTCGAGCCGGGCCAGGCAGTCGCCGCGTGCCGCCGCGACGGCCATCTCGAGCGCCGCCACCAGGCCGCGGCCGCCGGTCGACAGCACCCGCACCCGCGAGTCGCGCCGCGCCGCCTCGGCCAGGATCGCCGGGGTGTCGTCGGTCGACCCGTCGTCCACGGCGATCAGCTCGAGATCGCCGCGCGTCTGCCCGAGCACGCTGTCCAGCGCCTCGCGCAGAAAGGGTCCGCCGTCGCGGACCGGCATCGCCACCGAAACTCTCACCGTCATGCCGGGTTACTATAAACGCCCCATGCGGCGGCGACGACCCTGCCCGGCGGGCAGCCGCGCATCGTGCGATGCAGCCGAGGCTGGCGCAATCGGGCCCGATTCCGTATGAGGAAGCATGCCGCGGGCGATGTTCGATTATTCCTGGCGTGAGTGGGCCCGGTTGCGGCCCCTCATGCATTCCCTCAAGACGGCGCGCTATCGCGCCGTGGACACCGGCTATCGCCGCAGGCCGGCGGCCGCCGGCGACCTCGCCGCGATCGCCCGCGCCATCGCCGGCCGCAACGTGCTGGTGACGATCGCCTTCGCCGACGTCAACGCGGCGCGCTGGCAGATCGCGCTGGTCCGCCATTACGTCCCCGGCGTCGTCCATGTCGTCGTCGACAACTCGCCGAACGACGAGACGGCGGCGCGGATCCGCCACGTCGCCGAGGCCGAGGGGGCCTTCTACCTGCAGCTTCCGCGCAATCCGTGGACCGGCAAGGCGCCGAGCCGCTCGCACGGCCTCGCCCTCAACTGGACCTGGCACAACCTGATCCGGCCGGCGGCGCCGGCGGCCTTCGGCTTCATCGACGACGACCTGTTCCCGACCGCGGCCGACGATCCGTTCGCGCCGCTCGCCACCCAGGACTGCTACGGTCAGGTCCGCCGGATCGGCAGCCGCTGGTTCCTGTGGGCGGGCTTCTGCATGTTCCGCTTCGACAAGGTCGCCGACCTGCCGCTCGACTTCGGGCAGGACTGGTTTCTCGGTCTCGACACCGGCGGCGGCAACTGGGAGCCGCTCTACAGCCGCATCGACCTCGCCGCCATCGCCGAGGCGGAGACCCGCTTCGTCCCGTTCCGCCCCGACCTCGCCGTGGAGGAGGGGCCGCTGCAGTGGGTCGGCACCTGGCTGCACGAGGTCGGGCTGATGGGCCGGCCGGAGCTCGCCGAGGAGAAGCGCAACACGGTCGAGAGCCTCATCGCGCCGCATCTCGCGGCCGCCATGCGGCCCTTCGTCGAGAAGGAGCCGGCGTCGTCCTGACGCCGCGCCGGCGCATGTCCGAACAGGTCCAGGCGAGCCCGGCGGCGCCCCGCGCGAGCGCCCCGCGCATCCTCGAGATCGGTCCGACCGGCTACATGCACGCGGCGTTTCCGGAGACGACCGAGTTCCACTCGACCTGGCCGGACGAGACGAGCGCGGATCCGGCGCGCGGGCGCCATCTCGTCACGCTCGGCACGCTGCGCGAGCTCGCGGCACGGCTGGCCGACCCGGGCTTCGACCTCGTCGTCGTCCACGCTCCGGCCTGCGCGCCGTGGACGCCGCGCGCGCTCGGCCGGACGATCTTCCGCCGCAGCGTGCTGCACGGCTCGCTGCCGCTGGCCCGCAGCGTCGCGCCGCAGCTGCTGCGCGGCCGCGTCGCCGCGCCCGTCGCGGTGCTCGATTTCGACGATCCGGCCGTCGTCGACCGCGGCAATGCCTTCCTGCTCGACCGCGCCGTGGCCTACTTCAAGCGCGAGCTGCCGGCCGACCACTGGCAGGCCTTCACCGGGACGCTGCACTGGCGGGTGCCGACCGCCCGCTTCCGGCGCATCGCGCGGAATCGCCGCCGCATGGAAACGCTGCGGCCCTTGTCGCTCGGCGTGCCGCTCGAGGTGTTCGCACGGCCGCTGCCGGGGCCCGTGCCGGAGGCGGAGAAGACCGCCGACGTGTTCTTCGCCGGCCGTGTGAAGGATTCCTCCACGGTGCGCGAGACCGGTCTCGACGAGCTCCTGGCGTTGCGCGCCGAGGGAGTCGTCGTCGACATCCCGGACGCGCCGCTGCCGCTCGACGCCTATCTGGCGCGGCTCGCCCGCGCCCGGCTGGTGTGGACGCCGGAGGGCTACGGCTGGCAGTGCTTCCGCCTGTACGAATCGGCGCTGTGCGGCTCGGTGCCGCTCGCCAACCGGCCGTCGATCGAGCGCCATGCGCCGCTGCTCGATGGCGAGCACGCGCTCTACTACGACGTCGAGCCCGGCGGCCTCGCCCGCGCGGTGCGGGCCGCGCTCGCCGACCGGCCGCGGCTCGCCCGCATCGCCGAGGCCGGTCGCGCCCAGGTGCTGGCCCACCACACGCCGCCGGCGATCGCCCGGCACGTCGTCGACACCGCGCTGCGGCTCGCAGCCGCTCGCTGATTCGCCGCCGCCCGGCCATGCGCCGCTCCGACCGGCCGGGGACCGCTCCCGCGCCCACGGGGGGAGGGTGTCGGCCTGCGCCACTCTGACGCGTGCACGCGACCCGATGTGGCTGGCGGACGTACCAGCAAGGCGTGAGATCGATCAGGCTAATCGCAATATAGGATAAATTGTACTAATCGCGGGGCGGAGCCCTTCCGAAATCGTAGTGCGGGATTTCCCCCGCCGAATTCGGTTTGCCGCGCGGAGTGCTGGTCTGGCGCTTGCGATCCCGATCGCCCCGGCTGTATTGTCCGAACCAGAGGGGAGTCTGAGAACGACTTGGGAGTTGTTCGGCGAATTGGGGCCGATTCGTCGAGATTTGCACATCCGTTGACCGCTCGGAATCGTGTTTCGTCGGGTGCGAACGGAACGGGTGCACGGGCATTTTTCCCGCAGAGCGTTTCGGGCGATGTGGGACCGGCCAGCGGACGCGTCGCGGCCTGTCGACATTACGCGCGACCGGTCGCCGGTCGTCCGACCGGCGCCACGCCGATCGTGTCTGGAAGAAACGAGATGCTTGAAAGTTCATTCTGTTCGCGTTGCTGCAGCCGTCCGTCCCGGACGATCGATCCGGCCGGCCGGTCTGCGACATGAACCTCCACACAGCGATGCTCGAGCGGCCGCCCATGGTCTCCTACGCCCAGAACAACGAGGACGTGCTGCTCGAGCGCTGCTTCGTCGGGCAGCCGCGCGGCTTCTACATCGATGTCGGGGCATGGGATCCGGATGCCGATTCCGTCACCAAGCACTTCTATCTGAAGGGCTGGTCCGGCATCAATGTCGAGCCGAACGAGGTCTATTTCGACCGGCTCGTCGCGGCCCGGCCGCGCGACATCAATCTCAAGGTCGCGGTCGGGACCGAGGACGGCGCGACGGCGCGCTTTCTCGAGGTGCACGACACCGGCCTGTCCGGCCTGAAGGACACCATGGAGGTCGATGTAATCGCGTCGACCGGCTACACGGTCACCGAGCGCGACGTCGAGGTGCGGTCGCTCGCGGCGATCACCGATGTCCATGTGTCGGGCGAGGTCGACTTCCTGAAGATCGACGTCGAGGGGGCCGAGCGCGCCGTGATCGAGAGCGCCGAGTGGCGCGCCTGCCGCCCCCGCGTGGTGATCGTCGAGGCAGTCCGGCCGGTGACCTGCGAGCCGACCTGGTTCGCCTGGGAGGGCCTGCTGTTCGACGCCGGCTACCGCTTCGCGCTGTTCGACGGGCTGAACCGGTTCTACTTCCGGGCCGAGGAGCCCGAGCTGCGCGAGCGGCTCGAGGTGCCCGTGAACGTGCTCGACAATTTCGTCCCCGCCCGGTTCCTGCCCAACCTCCACCCGCCGGTGCCGCGATGACGGTGTGGTACGACGTCTCCGATCTCGTCGACTGGCCGCTGCAGCATCTGACCGGCATCCAGCGGACGGTCGTCGGCATCCTCTCCGAGCTGCGTCACGTCCGTCCGGACGTCCGCCTGTTCCGCTACGATCCGGCGTCGCGGACGATCGCCGAGGTCGGCCTCGAACAGCTTCCCGAGGTGGTGAGGGTCTGTCTGCTGCCGGTCGCCAACGATCGGGCCGGGCCGGGTCCGGCGCGCCGCCCGGTGCCGCTCGGCCTCGTCGCGCCGGCCGCCGCGGCGGCGCCGAAGCGGCGTCTGAACTGGTGGCAGCGGACCGTCGTCGCCGCCACGCCGGACGACATCCGCACCGCCTGGCGCCACGTGCGGCTGAGCGTCCGCGGCCTGGTCCGGACGCTGCGCACGCGCCGCTGGCGCGGGGCCGCCGCGTCCGCTCCGCAGGAGCCGACCCTCGCGCGGGCCGGGCCGCCCGTGGTGGCGGATCTGTTCCGGCGCGACGACGTGGTGCTGTCCGGCACCGCGGGATGGGGGCTCGACGGCTACGGCGAGACCATCGCGGCGAGCAAGCGCGTGCACGGCTTCCGCTGCGTCAGCATCGTCTACGATCTGATCCCGACGCTGTTCCCGCAGTGGACCCCGAACCACGCGATGGCGGCGCTGATCACCCGCTGGGTGCGCCGGCAGATCCGCAACGCCGACCTGCTGCTGACCATCTCCGAGTTCCAGCGGCGCGAGATCACCCGCTACATCCGGCGCGAGAACCTGCCGGCGCGCCCCGTCGAGGTGATCCGGCTCGGCGACGATCCGCTCCGGCCCAAGGTCGCCACGCCCGCCGCCACGCCCGCCGCCACGTCGACGGCGGCCAGCTCGCCGCTGCCGCGCGTCGTTCCGAAGCGTCCCTTCGTGCTGTGCGTGTCGACGCTCGAGATCCGGAAGAACCACGTCTGCCTGTATCACGTCTGGCGGCGGCTCGCGGAGGCGCGCGGCGACGAGTGCCCCGAGCTCCTGCTGATCGGCACGCGCTACGTGCTGATGGACGACCTCCTGCATCAGATGCGCCACGACACCACCGTGAACACCAGGATCACGATGCTGACCAGCGTGCCCGACGAGGAGCTCGCCTGGTACTACGCGAACTGCCTGTTCACCATCTACCCGTCGCTCTACGAAGGCTGGGGCCTGCCGGTGTCGGAGAGCCTGCGGCTCGGCAAGTACTGCATCGCCTCCGGGGCGAGCTCGATTCCCGAGGCGGGCGGCGATCTCGTCGACTACTTCGATCCGGTCGACGTCGCCGAATGCCACCGGCTGGTCGTCCGCGCGCTCGACGATCGCGGCTATGTCGCGGCCCGCGAGGCCGCCATCCGGGCCGGCTACGTCCCGTGGTCGTGGCGGCGGACCGCCGAGCAGGTCGACCGCGCCATCCGGTCGCTGGACGAGGGCCAGCCGCTGGTCCGCAGCGCCTGACCGGACGCCGCGGCGCAGTCGCGCGTCCCCCCGTCGCCCCGCCGTCTCCCCGTGACCATCGCCGGTCCTGCCGCGCCACCGGCCGGCGCCGGCGCCGCGGCCGGCCGGGTTGGACGCGGGGGCGACGATCGACTACAGTCCGCCCGGCCACCGGTCCCGCCCTCAGCGAGTCGTCAATGATGAGTATCTTCAAAAAGTTAGCGGAGCTGGTGAAGCCCCGGGCCGGGTCCGATCCGAGCGGCACGCTGACCATCGTCTATCGCCTGCTCAGCGAGTTCGGCCGCGGCCATGCGCGCAGCTACGGACTCGCCTTCGCCTTCATGGGTGCCGGTGCGGCGTGCACGGCGGCGACCGCCTACCTGATCGGCTCGGCCGTCAACCAGGTCTACGTCAACAAGAGCTTCTACGGCGTCGCCGCGGTGTCGCTCGCCGCCATCGTGATCTTCGCCGTCAAGGGCGTCGCGACCTACGGCCAGGCCGTCACGCTGGCGCGGATCTCGAACCGCATCATCGCCGGCAACCAGAAGCGGATGTTCGACCGGCTGGTGCGGCAGAACCTCTCCTTCTTCACCGACAAGCACTCCTCGGAGTTCGTGGCGCGGGTCAACTACGGCGCCGGCGCCGCCTCGGGCGTGCTGAACGCTCTGATCACGGCGCTCGGCCGCGACCTGCTGACCCTGATCGGCCTGGTCGCCGTGATGGTCTACCAGCAGCCGCTGCTCTCCATCGTCGGCCTCCTGATCATGCCGCCGGCCGTGCTGGTGCTGCGCACGCTGATCAAGCGCGTGCGCCAGATCACCATGACGCAGTTCGGCGGCACCGTGATGATCCTGCAGGCCCTGCAGGAGACCGTGCAGGGCTTCAAGATCATCAAGGCGTTCAACCTCGAAGGCGTCATGCAGGAGCGGGTCTACCGCCATGTCGACGCCATCGAGCAGGCCTCCAACAAGCTCGCCCGGGTGCAGAACCGTTCGACCCCGCTGATGGAGTCGCTCGGCGGCACGGCGATCGCCGCGGTGCTGATGATCGGCGGCTACAGCGTGCTGGTACTGGACGCGACGCCGGGCGGGTTCATCTCGTTCATCACCGCCTTCATCCTCGCCTACGAGCCGGCCAAGCGCATCGCGCGGCTCAATCTCGAGCTGCAGTCCGGCCTCGTCGGCGTGCGGATCCTGTTCGAGCTGCTCGACCTGCCGACGCCGCCGGCCGACACCCGCACCGCCCGCCTCTCGGTGAGCGAGGGCCGTGTCCGGTTCGAGGCGGTCGAGTTCGCCTACCGGCCCGGCGAGCCGGTGCTGAAGGCCGTCTCGTTCGAGGCGGCGCCCCACAAGGTGACGGCCTTCGTCGGCGCCTCGGGCGGCGGCAAGTCGACCATCTTCAACCTGCTGCTCGGCCTCTACCGGCCGCAGGCCGGCCGCATCCTCATCGACGGCCAGGACGTCGCCGAGGTGTCGCCGGAATCGCTGCGCGAGGCCTTCGCCTATGTTGGCCAGGACGTCTTCCTGTTCCACGGCACCATCCGCGAGAACATCGCGCTCGGCCGGCGCGGGGCGAGCGACGACGCGATCGTCGCGGCCGCCAAGGCGGCCTATGCGCACGACTTCATCATGGCCTTCCCGGACGGCTACGACACCAAGGTGGGCGAGCAGGGCGCCCAGCTCTCCGGCGGCCAGCGCCAGCGCATCGCCATCGCCCGCGCGCTGGTGCGCGACGCGCCCATCATCCTGCTCGACGAGCCGACCGCCGCGCTCGATTCCGAGGCGGAGTCCTACGTGCAGGCCGCCATGGGCGAGCTGACCAAGGGCCGCACCACCCTGGTGATCGCGCACCGGCTCTACACCATCGCGCATGCCGACCGCATCCACGTGGTCGAGAACGGCGAGATCGTCGAGGCGGGCCGCCACGAGGAGCTGCTGAAGAAGGGCCAGCGCTACGCCACCTTCTACCAGCTCCGCCTGTCCGAGCCCGGCGCCGCGGAACCGGCGGGCGACGCCGCGGACGGCGTCATGCGGGCGGCGGTCTGAGTCTGGTCCGGCGCAGCGATCATCGGGCAGCCACAGCATGCGGATCAGGGCCAACGGCATCGATTTCAACTGCACCGTCGAAGGGCCCGAGGGGGCGCCGTGGGTGGTGTTCAGCAACTCGCTCGCCACCAGCCTCGCCATGTGGGACGGTCAGGCGGCGCTGCTGCGTGATCGCTTCCGCGTGCTGCGCTACGATCAGCGCGGCCACGGCGGCACGGAGGCGCCGGACGGCCGCTACGATTTCGATCTGCTGATCGCCGATCTCGCGGCGCTGCTCGATGCGCTCGGCATCGCCCGCTGCAGCCTCGTCGGTCTGTCGATGGGCGGCACCACCGTTCTGGGCCTCGCCGCCCGCCAGCCGGAGCGTGTCGAACGCGTCGTCGCCTGCGACACCTCGGCGGCGTCGTCGCCGGAATCGGCCCGCGCCTGGGAGGAGCGCATCGCGCTGGCCCGTGCGCAGGGCATGGAGGCTCTGGTGGAGCCGACGGTTCGACGCTGGTGCCCGCCCGCGATCGTCGCCGCGAACCCGCCGCATGTCGACCGTCTGCGCGAGATGATCCGCACCACGCCGGTGAACGGCTTCGCCGGCTGCGCCGCCGCGCTCGCCGATCACGACATGCGGCCGGCCGCCGCGACGATCGTGCGACCCGCCCTGTTCGTCGTCGGCGAGCAGGACGGTGCCACCCCGACGGCGATGCGGCGCCTCGCCGATGCGCTGCCGGGCTCGCGCTGCGAGGTGATCGCCGGCGCCGGCCACATCTCGAACATGGACCAGCCCGAGGCCTTCGACCGCGTGCTGCTCGGTTTCCTCGCCGGAGCGCCGGCGTGACCGACCATGTGCTCTTCGAGCACGACGCCCGCGGCGTCGCCACGCTGACGCTCGACCGTCCCGACAAGGGCAACGCCTATGACGGCCGCATGCTGGAGCGGCTCCTCGCCTGCATCGCGGCGGTCGCCCGGGATGCGGGCGTGCGGGCGCTGGTGCTGCGCGGCAACGGGCGCCATTTCGGCGTCGGCGGCGACGTTCTGGGCGATCCCGAGGCGCATGCGGGACCCAGCAATGGCGGCGGTGTGTCGATGCCGAGCGTCTGCCTCGCCCTCGACGCCTGCCCGAAGCCGACGGTCGCGCTCGTCCACGGCGCCTGCATGGGCGGCGCCTTCGCGCTCGCCGCCTGCTGCGACGTGCTGATCGCCGCCGAGGATGCGAGCTTTGCCGTGCCGGAACTGCGGCTCGGCTTCCCGGTCGCGCCCTACGTGCCGCTGTTCGAGCGGGCGCTCGGCCCACGGGCCCTGCGGCGCCTGCTGATCACGGGCGAGCGCATCGGCGCCGAGGAGGCGCTGCGGCTCGGCGTGGCGCACCAGCTGTGTGCGGTCGCCGACATGGAGGCTGTGCTCGCCGGGACGCTCGAGGCGATCATGCTCTGCGCCCCCGATGCCACCGCCGAGGCGAAACGGGATCTGCGCGTCCTGCGGGGCGTGGCGCCGACGCCGGAGCTGATGGAATCGCTGCGCGAAACCTTCCACCGCGGCTTCTGGTCGCCCGAAGGCGTCGAGGGTCGCGCCGCGTTCCGCGACCGCCGGCCGCCGGCCTGGGCGCCCCCGACGAAGCGCCCCTGACTCGCGGCTCTAGTCGAGCCGTCGCGGCCGTCCGGCGAGGCCGGTCAGCGCCAGATGGGTCAGCCGATCGGCGAGGCGTTCCACCATGGCCTGGTCGTAGCGCAACCCGAACGGCGCCGCCCGATACGCGTCACGGCTGCGCACGAACGGCATTGCCTGGTTCATCAGCCAGGCGGTGGCGATGGCGATCTCCTCGTTGCTGGCATCCCGTGGCAGCAGCTTCCGGGCGATGGCGTTGGCCGCGGTCAGTCCCGGCGACCGGCCCGACGCGAGGAACTGCTTGTAGGGCCGCGACGGCGCCATGTCCTCCCAGGCGAACACCTTGAGATAGCGGCCGATGGTGTTCCGCCGCAGCACCGGCCGGAGCTGGTGGCGGATGAGGTCGCGCAGCATCTCCTCGGGCGGCCGCTCGTCGGGCTCGCCGAAGCCGTCGGTGTCGCCCGCGAAGGCCGTCGCGGCGGCGTGCAGGACCTCCTGATAGAGACCTTCCTTGTTGCCGAAATAGTGCTTCACGGCGGCCGGATTGGCGCGGGCCCGCTGGCAGATGCGCCGGACCGAGGCGCCGGCGTAGCCGTGGTCCGCGAAGACCGCGAGGGCGGCACGCAGCAGCCGCTCGCGGGTCAGGGCAGGACGTCGAGCAGTGATCCGATCGAACTCGTGACGCGGTGTTTCCATTCGAGCACCTTGCTGGTCGCCGACTCGGCGGCGGACCGCGCGAGCCGGAGCGATGAACCGAAGGTCCAGTGACGTTCGACAGCGGTGTCCTCGACCGGACCCTCGAGGGTTCGAGCGAGGGCTGGGCGGTCGAGCGCCGGCGAGACAGTCGGGGGCTCGATGGAGGCCGCGGCGCGAGGCGCCGCGGTGATGGCGACGGGCGTCGTGCGCGGCCCCGTCGCGATGTCACGGGTGCGGACCGGCCCCGGTGGGGGCCGCGTCCCGTGTGATTCAGCGCCGGGACCGGGCCGCGGTACGGCCGCGACGGCCCTCCGCTCCGCCACCGTGACGGTGGCGGGAGGCTCGATCCGTGTGATGGCGCTGCGAAGCTCGGCGGGCGGCCGAGGCGGCCCGTCGGGTGGCGACGCGTCCTGAATGACCGAAAGCACCAGTGTCGCCGCGGTCGTCGCCGTCCCCGCGATCGTCACACCCTTCGAATATCGTCTGACGAGCAAACGCGCCGTCTCGCTCCGAAGGAGCCTCGGCCAGCCCACGATTTGACTACTCCCCATTCCCCCGCCGCAAATTAGGCCAGCGTTTCATGGCGGAGATGGGGCTTTCGCGTGTCGGTCCTGGTGCCGGATTGGGGCGCGTGTCGGCCGCTGCGATGTGCTACGAAAGCGTTCATCCCACTGAATCGGGATGATTTTCGACAATCGCCCGTGAGAGGAAACACCGTGTCCGGCGTCCGCCGTCTGGAGGTCACCTATCTGATCCGGGCGGCGCCCGCCGACATCGAGTCGCGGGCGCAGGCCCTGGCGATCGAGCAATCGGTGGAAATGCCGCTGTCGGCGATCACCGAGCCGGCCGTGATCGACACGATCGTCGGCCGGGTCGAGGCGATCGTGCCGGCCGATGCCGGCCGCTTCGCCGTGACGATCGGCCTCGCCGAAGCGACCGTCGGGGCCGATGCCGGCCAGCTTCTGTCGATGCTGTTCGGCAACTCGTCGCTGCACGACGACGTCGAGCTCCTCGACGTGGCGCTGCCGGCGGCGACGGCCGCGGCCTTCGGTGGCCCGCATCACGGCATCGCCGGCCTCCGCGCGCGGCTCGGCGTTCACGGCCGGGCGCTGACCGCGACGGCGCTGAAGCCGCAGGGCCTGCCGGCCGCGGCGCTCGCCGGGCTCGCACGACACTTCGCCGAGGGCGGCATCGACCTGATCAAGGACGATCACGGCATTGCCGACCAGCCGGCCGCGCCGTTCGCCGAGCGGGTGCCGCGCATCGCCGCGGCGGTGCGCGACGCCGGCGCGCGGACCGGCCACACGCCGCTCTACGTGCCGAACCTCTCGGGCGACCTCGACCGCATGCGCACCCAGGTCGCCTGCGCGCGCGCGGCCGGGGTGCGGGCCGTGATGGTGGCGCCCATGGTGGCGGGCTTCGCCAATGTCCACACGCTGATCGCCGAGAACCCCGATCTCCTCGTCGTCACGCATCCGGCGCTGGGCGGGGCGAGCCGCATCGCGCCGCCGCTGCTGTTCGGCAGGCTGTTCCGCCTGATCGGCGCCGACGCGGTGGTCTATCCGAACTACGGCGGCCGCTTCGGCTACACGACCGTGACCTGCCGGGCGCTGGCCGACGCGGCGCGGGCGCCGTGGCACGGGCTCGCCGCGAGCCTGCCGGTGCCGGCCGGCGGGATGACGCGCGAGCGCGTGCCGGAGCTTCTGGACTTCTACGGGGCCGACGTGATGCTGCTGATCGGCGGCGCCCTCCTGGAGGCGCGCGAGACCCTCGCCGCCGCCACGGCGGATTTCGTGGCCGCCGTGCACGGGCATGACTATATGGGGTGAGACCGCTCCATGGCCCCAAGACCGACCGGATCGGAGCCACGGCCTATCGATCGTCGTCGTCCGCGCACGCGGACGACCCAGTATCCGCTGAACTCCGTCGTTTCAGTCGAATGGCTGCGGCGTACTGGGTGCTCCGCCTTCGCGGAGCACGACGGGGGAGAGGCTTCGGATGCGAAGCGGCACCTGTAGGGCGCCGCCCGGAACGACCTGGACGGCCGAGATCGAGACTGCACCATGACCACCGACGCGAACGACACGATCCGCAAGGCCGAGGACGACTTCCGCTGGGAGGGCGTCGAGGCGCGGCCCTACAAGGAGGACGAGCGGGCGCTGTTCCGGTCGGTGTCGCGGCAGATCCTGTTCTCGGATCCGCGGCTCGCCGGGGAGCTGCGCTACTTCGAGGTGGCGCCGGACGGCTTCTCGACGCTGGAGCGCCACGAGCACGTGCATGCCGTGATGATCTTTCGCGGGCGCGGCCACTGCCTCGTGGGCGACGCGGTGCGCGAGGTCGGCGAGCGCGACCTCGTCTTCATTCCGCCGATGACCTGGCACCAGTTCCGCGCCACCGGAGGCGAGCCGCTCGGCTTCCTGTGTCTTGTGAACGCCGAGCGCGACCGCCCGCAGCTTCCGACCGCCGACGATCTCGCGGCGCTGTCGGAGAAGCCAGAGATCGCCGCGTTCCTGCGCGGCGAGCCGGGACGCTGAGCTGCGGTCGGGTCGGGCGGCGCGCGCCGTGAGACGCGCGCCGCCGTGACGGCGGTCAGTCGATGCTCACGCCCGCAGCGGCGACCACCGGCTTGAAGCGCGCGCGCTCCCGCTCGATGAAGGCGCGGGCCGCTGCGGGCGAGGATTCCGTGACCGGATCGATCCCGAGCTTGCGCAGCTGGGCCTGGACGTCCGGGTCGGCCATGACGCGCGCCGTCGCGGCCTGCAGCCTGGTCAGCACGGGCTGCGGCGTCCCCGCGGGCGCCGCCACCAGGTTCCACAGGCCCGCCTCGAAGCCCTTGATCTTCAGGGCCTCGTCGACGGTGGGGATGTCGGGCGCCAGCTCGGAGCGCTTCGCCGATGCGACCGCGAGGATGCGCGCCTTGCCGCCGCGATGCTGCGGGAGCGAGGTGCCGAGCGTGTCGATCACCATGCCGACCTGATTGCCGATCAGATCGTTCATGGCCGGCGCCGAGCCCTTGTAGGGGATGTGCGGGATGTCGAGGCCGCCGGCCTCGGTCTTGAACATCTCGCCGGCGAGATGCAGGAACGTGCCGGTGCCGGGCGAGCCGTATTGCAGCTTCCCCGGATTGGCCTTCACGGCCGCCACCAGGGCCGCGAGGTCGGCCGGCCCGGAGGGATGCACGACCACCACGGCGGGCGCCGAGCCGACGATAGCGACCGGCGAAAAATCATCGAGGGAGTCGTATTTCGGGCTCTTCGACAGCAGATTGTACAGCCCGTGCGTCGAGGCCGTCGCGAACAGCAGCGTGTAGCCGTCCGCGGGCGCGCGGGCGACCTCGGTCGAGCCGATCGCGCCGGCCGCACCGGCCTTGTTCTCGACGATCATCTGCTGCCCGAGAACCGCCGACATCCGCGCCGCGTATTGCCGCGCGAAGACGTCGGTCGGTCCGCCGGCCGGAAACGGCACGACCAGACGGACCGTCCGGCTCGGATAGGCGTCCTGGGCCCATGCGGGCGACGCCAGGGACCCGAGGCACAAGGCCACGGTCGCAAGGAGCTTCATCACGTTCGTTTCCTCCTGGTGAGTTGTTGGTCTGTTTCGTTTCGCCGCGCAATCGAACCGACCCCTCTCCGTCCTCACCCCGACGAGCGCCCGCGAGGGTGCGTCTCGAAGGGGGGGCCGCCGAAGTCGAGCCTGCTCGACTTCGGGCTCATGGTGCGCAGATCGACCGAGCTCGATCTGCGTGTTCGAGACGCGGCCTGCGGCCGCTCCGCGCCATGAGGGATGAGTCGATCCAGTCGCGTGTCGGTCTCAGAGGCCGGCGTCGCGCCAGTTCTCGGCCGGCTTGTCGGGGTGCGGCGTCAGCCCGGCGCGCTGCACGGCCGTGATGGCCGCATACTCGTCCTTGTCGGACGCGTCGCCGCTGATGCCGACGGCGCCGATCACCTCCTTCGCCGCGTTCATCACCAGCACGCCGCCCGGCACCGGGATGAAGCGTCCGTCGGACGCGGCGGCGAGCGCGCTCTGGAAGGCCGGGCGCTCGCGCAGGCGATCCCGGATGGTGCGGCTGGAGATTCCCATGCCGAGCGCGCCCCAGGCCTTGCCGATGGCGATGTCGCCCCGCAGCACGCCGGATCCGTCCTCGCGCTTGAGCACGACCAGCGTGCCGCCGGCGTCGAGCACCGCCACGGTCAGCGGCAGCAGGCCGACCTCGCGCCCGGCCGCGATGGCGTCGTCGGCGATCGCGTCGGCCGTGGCGAGCGGCATCGACACCTGCAGCCGGTGGACATAGTAGTCGCTCACGATCGTTCCCCCGTTCCTGTGGTCGTCACGGACGTCGCTCCGGCGCGGCGCCGAAGGCGGCTTCCATGTCTCGGCGCGTCCTGACGGCGATGTCGGTCGTGTCGATCGCGACGTCGCTCCAGCGCAGCGCGGCGCCTTCCGGGACGTCGCGGGTGAGCGTGACGCCGTGGGCGAGGCCGAGCGGCAGCAGTCCCTGCGCGAGCGATCGTGGGGCCGGCGTCTGCCGGCCCCAGACACAGAAGCCGCCTTCGCCGTCGAGGATCTCGCCCTGCTTCAGCGCTCGCTTCGCGGTGGCGACGACGTCGGAGCGGAAGCCGGTCGGTGCGCCGGTCGGCTCGCCGCGCAACGCCGCGCTCGCCACCGAGACGCCGAGCTCGAGGCCGATCATGTGGATCGGCCGATAGAGCGCGGCGTAGCGCCCGCTCGCATCCGGCAGCATGGCGTATTCCCGGAAGCAGCGCCGCGCATAGTCGGTCTCGCCCTCGACCACCACATAGGTGCCGAGCGCCAGATGATGCGGCACGTCGCGGCCCTGCCGGTCGACCGAGGAGACCACCTCGGTGACGCCGGCCTGTTCCAGCGTGCCGCCGTCGGCGATCGGGCGGCACACGCCGGCGAGTTCGAACCGGCTCGCCGGCGGGAAGCGCAGCCCGTCCGACTGCGGCACCAGGCCGGTGGCGTTGCACACCGCCGTCATCTCGATCGCCGACTTGGTCCCGTCGACGAAGGAGTTGAACATCTTCGGATTGATCGAGCCGCGGTCGGAGATCGACAGATACTTGTCGAGGATGTCCCACACCGTGTCGGGCGTCGAGGCGTGATAGTGCGGCTCGTACCGGGTGCCCTTGCCGGCGGCCACGACCTTGAAGCCGCAGGTGCGGGCCCAGTCGACATGCTCGCAGATCAGCGCCGGCTGGTCGCCCCAGGCGAGGCTGTAGACGACGCCGGCCGCCTTCGCCCGCGCGGCGAGCAGCGGGCCGGCGAGCGCATCGGCCTCGACATTGACCATCACGACGTGCTTGCGCTGGGCGATCGCCGCGAGCGCGTGGCCGATGCCGGCGGCGGGCACGCCGGTCGCCTCGATGATCACCTCGATGCCGCCCCGCGCGATCAGGGCGGCGGCGTCCGGGCCGACATGGGTCTTTCGCGACTTCAGCGCGTCGTCGAGAGAGTCCGCGGTGGAGCGTTCCGGCTCCCAGCCGGCGGCCGCGAGCTGGCGCCGCGCGCGGTCGACGTCGAGATCCGCGATGCCGGCGACATGCAGGCCGCGCGTCAGCCGCGCCTGCGCCAGGAACATGGCCCCGAACTTTCCGGCGCCGATCAGCCCGACCGTCACGGGCCGCCCGGCCGCCTCGCGTGCGCGAAGCTTCTGCGAGAGGTTCATGTGTGCATCCGGTGAACTATCGACGATGCAGGACGACGTGCCGGACACGGGGCGGCGGACCTTCGGCCCGCGGCCCCGTCGATCCGCGCGCAGTCTAGCAGCGCGCGGCCGTGCGGATCCCGCGTCCCGGGCCGGCCGCGACGCAATTCGTCGTGACGGGCCTCGTGTCCCGGGCGCGGCGCACCGCGCCGCGATCCGGGACCGGGGGGCGGACGCGGCGGGCCGAGGATCGTTGCCGGGGCACGCCGCCGAGAGACGGGGATGCCGTGTCGTGCCTCTGAGCGTGCCGGCCACGAATGCCGTCTCACATCCCGGCGATCGCCTTCTGATAGTACGACAGGTCGACATAGTCGGCGGCCGGCCGGGTCGGCTTGCCGGTGTGGCGGGTGCGCAGCGCCAGCACGTTCTCGAAGCCCTTCATGTCGAGGGCGGCGTCCTTCGGCATGCCGGTCATCAGCAGGTCGTAGCCGGCCGCCGCGACCTCCTCGGGAAGCTTGAGTTTGTCGGCGACGAGCTTGATGGCCGCGGCCTTGTTCTTCGGGTCGGACGACCAGCGCACGCCCTCGACATAGGCGGAGAGGTACTTCACCAGCGTGTCGGAGTTCTCGCGGGCCCACTTGGCGAGCACGAAGCCGGCGGAGGCCTGGTACGGGCCGATCTTGGCGGTCGCCTCGCCCATGTCCTTCAGGCCGCCCTTGGCGGCGCGCAGCGAGAAGGGCGGGTTGAGCATGGTGGCGGCCAGCGTCTTGTCGGCCATGAGGGCGTCGACCCGCTTCATCGTCGCGCCGACCACCTGCACCTTGTAGTCCTTCTCGCGCTCGAGCCCGGCGAGGCGGAGGATCTCGTAGAGCTGGAACGCATAGGCGGTGTTGGGCGCGTCGACCGCGACGGTCCTGCCGCGCAGGTCCTCGAGTCGGGCGATGTCGGGCTGGACGAACAGCCGGTTCATGCCGTTGTCGCCGCCGACCACGATCTTGGCGTCGGCGCCCGCCATCTCGACCATGGCGACCGAGTTGTCGGAGGCGGCGTGGACGACCTGGAAGCGGCCCTGGGCGAGGCCGTTGCGCAGCTCGTCGGAGTTCGGGGCGATCTTCATGTCGACCTCGAGGCCGCGCTTGGCGAAGAGGCCCTGCGACTGCGCCGCGAACAGCGGCAGGTTCTGCATGCCGGCGAAGACCATGATGGTCAGCCTGGTCTGCGCCACGGCCGGGGCCGAGCCGGCGATCAGGGCGGCGGTGGCGGCCGCGAGGGTGAGGCTTCGGACGCGCGTCATGGGTGCTCCTTGTCGTTCCGCTGCGTGTTGTTCGGCGTCGGGAAGGGGAGGGGGGCCGGCGCCCCGGGGGAGCCGGGCACGCGCCGCCGCCGCCGCGGGAGCGCGGCGGGACAGCCGTCAGGCGGGATCAGGATGCAAGTCGGACCTCCCGGTGGCGGATCTTGATCGTCCGCCTGACGGGCACTCTAGAGCGAAAACGGGGCGGCTGGGAACCGGCCGCGCGCGCATGCGCCCGGGCGTCGCGGCCCGGTTCGCGCATGGCGCCATCCGAAAGGACGCCGGCCCGGGGGCCGGCCCGGATCACATGACGTAGAGGGCCGCGACGATGCCGCCGATCAGCACGATCAGGAAGATCGTGAACCAGAAGCCGAGCCGCTTCTCGATGTGCTCGCGGGCGACCGGGCCGTAGCGGTTCAGCAGGAAGGCGGAGAGGAAGAAGCGGGCGCCGCGGGTGATCACCGAGAACACCACGAACAGCGCGAAGTTGTAGCCGGCGAAGCCCGACGTGATGGTGACGATCTTGTAGGGGATCGGGGTGACGCCCTTGATCAGGATGATCAGCGAGCCCCATTGCGCATAGGCCTCGCGGAACGCCTCCACCTTGTCGCCGTAGCCGTAGAGCGAGATCAGCCAGAGGCCGACCGAATCGTACAGGAACGCCCCGATCGCGTAGCCGAGCACCCCGCCGGCCACCGAAGCGAGGGTGCAGACGAGCGCGTAGTAATACGCCTTGTCCGGGCGCGCGAGCGCCATCGGGATCAGCATGGTGTCGGGCGGGATCGGAAAGAACGAGCTTTCCGCGAACGACACGGCCCCGAGCGCCCAGGCGGCGCGCGGCTTGCCCGCGGCGCCGATGCACCAGTTGTAGAGCTTCCTCAACATGGCCGCCTGCTTAGCCGGGGCGGCGCGGAAAGTCCATGCGGCGCCGAGGCCCCTCGCGGCCGATGGCGGCCGGCGGCGGCGATCCGCTCACCCGCGCTTGCGCAGGCCCTCTGGCGGGACGCGCTTGCGGCGGGCCTTGGGGGGGCGCTTGGCGAGCTTCTCGGCGATGCCGTAGAGCTGCTCGCGCCGGTGCATCTCCTTCCACACCTCGCCCGGCGTGACGCCGACGGCGGCCCACAGGACGGTCAGGTTGTAGACGAGGTCGGCGCTCTCCCGCACGACGTTGTCGTGGTGGTCGTCCATCGCCTCGATGATCACCTCGGTCGCCTCCTCGGCGACCTTCTTGGCGATCTTGGCGCGGTCCGAATGGACGAGCCGGGCCGTTCGCGAGCTCGACGGCTTCGCGCCCTGGGCGGCCTGCACGGCCCGGAACAGGCGATCGATCGAATCAGCCATGCACGAACGATAGCGGACGAATGCGCCGCGGCCATCGTGCACAGCCGCACTGCACATAAAAAATGGCGCTGCGTTGCAGCGCCATCGCAGTCCCGGCCGTCACGGACCCGCCCGGCCGTCGGCCGGGCGGGTCGCGGCGACTCACCAGCGGTCGTAATAGCCGTAGGGTGCGTATCCCGGGCCGTA
The DNA here is from genome assembly GCF_030813915.1 of Rhodoplanes tepidamans. Lineage (GTDB taxonomy): Bacteria > Pseudomonadota > Alphaproteobacteria > Rhizobiales > Xanthobacteraceae > Rhodoplanes > Rhodoplanes tepidamans. The sequence continues at coordinate 64,229 of NZ_JAUSUJ010000016.1, read as the reverse complement.
ATACCCGTAGGCCGGCGGCGGCGCGTAGTAGCCGTACGGCGCCGGTGCGTAATAATAGTTGCGCCGGGCCGCGTTGGCGGCCGCGATGGTGGCCGCCGTCGCGGCGAAGGTGCCGAGCGCCCACGGCACGGCGGGCGGCACGCCGCGATAGCCCCGGCCGCGGTAGTAGCGCCGCTGGGCGCCGGCGTCGACCGTGCCGCTGCTCAGATCCGGCACGGACTTGCGGGCCGGCGCGGCCTGGGCCGGCGCGAAGCCGAAGCCCGCGATGGTGACGGCAGCCGCCGTGAGGACGGCCACGGCCGTGGTGGATGACTTGCCCATCTGATCCTCTCGCTGTCGGCGTGGATGGAGACAACGCACGAGCCGATGCTTTGTTCCGGTGCTCTGGTCCGGTGCCGCGGCTGCGGCCCGCGGCCGCGCCGGTGACGGCGGCCGCTCACGCCTGCTCGCCGGCCTCCTCGGCGGCGAGGCGGGCCCGCCAGTCGCGCCGCCTGCGCAGGAGCGAGGCGGCCGACAGAGCGAGCAGGACGGCGCAGAGGGCGAGCAGCACGGCGGCGATCGGCCGTTGCACGAAGATCGTCCAGTGCCCGTTCGACATGACGAGCGACTGGCGCAGGCTCATCTCCAGGATCGGGGCGATGACGAGGCCGAGCACGAGCGGGGCGGGGTCGAAGTCGAACTTGCGCAGCAGCCAGCCGACGACGCCCATCGCCAGCATGATCCACACGTCGACGATCGAGTGGTTCACCTCGTAGACGCCGACGATGCAGAACATGACGATCAGCGGATAGAGATAGGCGTAGGGGATGCGCAGCACGCTGACGAACAGGCCGACCAGCGGCAGGTTGAGGGCGAGCAGCATCAGGTTGCCGACATACATCGAGGCGACGAAGCCCCAGAACACGTTCGGGTGCTCGGTGACGAGCTGCGGCCCCGGCGGGATGCCGTGGATCAGCAGCGCCGCCATCAGCACGGCGGTCACCGGCCCGGTCGGCAGGCCGAGCGCCAGCATCGGCACGAAGGCGCCGGTCGACGCCGCGTTGTTGGCCGATTCCGGCCCGGCGACGCCGGCGACGGCGCCGTGGCCGAACGCTTCGGGCGTCTTCGAGAGCCGCCGCTCCAGCGCGTAGGACAGGAAGCTCGAGATGATGTGGGCCGAGCCCGGGATGATCCCGACCAGGAAGCCGAGCACGCTGCCGCGGCCGATCGGCGCCGCCGCCTCGCGCCACTCGGCGCGGCTCGGCAGCAGCTCGCGGAACCGCGGCGCCACCACGGCGGTCGTGACGGTGCGGCTCGGGGTCGACAGGATCTCGCCGAGCCCGAACAGGCCGACCGCCACCGGCACGATGCCGATGCCGTCGCCGAGCTCGGGGATGTCGAAGGCCCAGCGGAAATGCCCGGTCATCACGTCGATGCCGATCATGCCGAGCATCAGGCCGACGCTCGCCATCAGCAGCGTACGCACCAGCGAGGTCGCCGACATGTAGGCGAGGAAGACGAGGCCGAGCACCAGCAGCGCCGTGAACTCGGGCGGGCCGAAGCGCAGCGCGAAGGCGCCGAGCGGCGGTGCGACGAGGGTCAGCATGATCACGCCGAAGGTGCCGGCGACGAACGAGCCGACCGCGGCGATGCACAGCGCGGCGCCGCCGCGGCCTCGCCGGGTCATGGCGTAGCCGTCGATGCAGGTCATCACCGAGGCGGCCTCGCCCGGGATGCGCATCAGGATCGAGGTGGTCGAGCCGCCGTACTGCGAGCCGTAATAAATGCCGGCCAGCATGACGATCGCCTTGGTGGCGTCGAGCCCGAAGGTGACCGGAAGCAGGATCGAGATGCCGGCGAGCGGGCCGATGCCGGGCAGCATGCCGACCAGCGTGCCGACCAGGCAGCCGACGAAGGCGTAGAGCAGCACGTCCGGCCGCAGCGCGACCGAGAACCCGAGCAGCAGGCTGTCGATTGTGGCTTCCACGTCAGGTCCAGAACGATCCGGAGGGGAGGGGCGCCTTCAGCAGCGTGCCGAACACGAACCAGGTCACCGCCGCGACGCCGAGGCCGAACAGCGCGGCGGCGACGAGGCGCCGGCGCTCGACCAGGCCGACGAGGCCGAACAGCAGCAGCGTCATGGTGATCAGGACGCCGAGCCGGGTGTAGAGGAAGGCCGCCAGCGCGGTGGCCACGATCACCCGCAGCGCGTGGTCGGCGTCGCTCCAGTGCCCGGCCGTGATCGGCGGGCTCGCCGCGCCGCGGAACAGCAGCACGAGGCCGAACAGCGCGATGAGGCCGATGGCGATCATCGGCATCATGCCGGCGCCCGGCATGGCGAGCGAGCCGACCGGCAGGTCGTCGCTCAGCCACCACAGGAGACCGGCGATCGCCACGAACACGGCGCCCGCCACGGTGTCGCGGCGGAGCGTCATCGCGGGCCACCGGCTGGACGAGAGCGGACCTCCTCCGCGCCGTCGTGCCGGCGCGCGTCGCGGGCATCCACGTCCTTCCGGTCGCACGGTGAAGAAGAGCCTGGATGGCCGGGACGAGCCCGGCCATGACGACTGCCGGAGCGGATCGCAGGCGCAGGTAGGCTCGTGCGTCCTCTCATCCCTCCACCTTGCCGATGCTGCGCACGGCGTCCTCGATGCGGCGGGCGTCGGCGTCCCAGAAGGTCTTGAACTCGGCCTGGTCCAGATAGGCGACGTCCTGGCCGATGTTCTTCATGGCCTTCTCGAAGGCGTCGGTCCTCACCGTCTCGCGGGTGACGTCGCGCAGCTTCGTCACCACCGCGTCGGGCGTGCCCTTGGGCGCGAACAGGCCGACCCACAGATAGTACTCGATGTCGAAGCCGAGCTCCTTCATGGTCGGCACGTCGGGCAGCGACGCGGCCCGCGTCGCCCCGAAGCAGGCGAGCGGGCGCACCCGGCCGGCCTTCATCTGGCCGCTGGCCGCCGCGATCGACGACACCAGCGCCTGCGAGTTGTTGCCGATCAGCGCCGTCACGGCGGGGCCGCCGCCGGCGGTCGGCAGGTGGCGCACCTGCAGGCCGGCGGCCTTGAGGAACAGCGCCATCGGCAGATGCAGCGCGCCGTACAGGCCGGACGACGAGAAGATCAGTGCGTTCGGCCGCTTCCTCGCGTCGTCCATGAACTCCTGCAGCGTCTTGTAGGGCTGCTGGTCGTTGACGACGAGCACGCAGGGATCGGCGATCAGCCGGGCGATCGGAATGAAATCGTCGCGGGTGAACTTCGGCTTGCGGCCGAACAGCCGGTCGACCTCGGCGAAGCCGGAGATCGAGACGATGTGCATCAGGAGCGTGTAGCCGTCCGGCCTGGCATTGGCAGCGAACTGGGCGCCGACCGCGCCCGCCGCGCCCGCCTTGGTCTCGATCACCATCGGCTGCTTGACGATGGTCTCGACCACCGAGGCGAACGGCCGTGCCACCACGTCGGCGGCGCCGCCGGGCGGGAACGGGTTGATCACCGTGATGGCGCGGGTCGGATAGTCGTCGGCGAGGGCCGGACCCGAGGCCGGTCCGAGGCTCATCGCGGTAGCCGAAACGGCGGCGCCGATCATCAGGCCCCGCCGGTCGATGTGACCGGTGTTGCTCACGTGGCATTCCTCCCTGAATCGGCGTTGACCGCCGTTGTCCTCTCCGGCTCTTCGGCCGTCCGGTCGGTGCGGCGCAGCATCGAGGCGAGCCGCGACGATCGTCCCGTCATGGTAGCGGTCGCGGCCGCGCGGTCAACACGCGGCGCGGCCGACACGGCGGAGACCGGACGGTTTGCATGCCAAGCGGCCGGGCGGCGCGATGCATTTCTGCACGCGCCCCATGCGGGCGAGGCTTTTGACAGCGGCGGCCGTGGTGCCCGACGCTGCAGGCGCCCGATCCCCATGACGGAGACCGCGATGCCGGCCTACTGGGTTGCCCGTGCGAAGATCAACGATCCGGTCGAGTACAAGAAGTACACCGACCAGGTGCCCGGCATCGTCAGCAAGTACGGCGGCAAGGTGCTGGCGCGCGGCGGCCGCTACGAGATCATGGAAGGGCCGGACAAGTTCCACCGCTTCGTCGTGATCGAGTTCCCGACCTTCGAGCAGGGCGTCGCCTGCTTCCGCTCGCCCGAATACGACGCCGCGGCTGCCTTTCGCCGCTCGGGCGCCGGCGAGGTGGAGACGATCGTGGTCGACGCCGGCGACGCGACGCGGTGAGAGATGCGACACGCGTCCCGCGTCCCGCCGGCGGCGAGCGGGGACCTGTTGCGCCTCAGCCCCGGTCCGGCGGCTTTCCGGTTCGCGCCGTGAAGCGCGCCATGGCGGCGAGCGTCTCTTCGGAGACGTGGTGCTCGATGCCCTCGGAGTCGCGGCGCGCCGTCTCCGGGCTGACCCCGAGCGCGCACAGGAAGGATTCGACCACCCGGTGGCGGGCCCGGGCGCGCTCCGCCATCGCCTCGCCGGCGGCGGTGAGGAACACGCCGCGATAGGGGCGCTGCTGCACCAGCCCGTCCTCGGCGAGCCGCTTGAGCATCTTGGCGACGGTCGGCTGCGCCACCCCGAGCCGGGCCGCGATGTCGACCTGCCGGGCCTCGCCGCCGGCCCGGATCAGGTCGGCGACCAGCTCGACATAATCCTCGGCGAGCTCGACCCGGCGGGCGTGCCGGGCCTGCCGGAACCCCTCCGCCCGCGTCTCGGCCGTGACGCCCGGCGCCGCCGTCGCGGCCGGCGCCGGTGCAGCCGGACGGGTCCGTGGTCGTCTGCTCGTCATCGGGTCGTCATCCGAGCGTCGCCGCTTGCCGGTGCCCTGTCATATCCGCCGCGCCGGGCGGGCCTCCACCTGTCCGATCCCGGTCTACGCCCCTCGCCGGTGAAAAAACACCCGCCGCTGCCCCGGCAAAGCCGGATGGGACCCTTGACGAATTAGCAACTCACCCAATTTATAGCAACGGCTATAGTAACCGGATGGAGATCCGGGCTGCATGGTGATCGATACCGCCAGAGACGCGGGCGAGCAGGGCTCCGACCGCACCACCGAGGCCATCCGCGACGTGCTGGCCGGCCGCCGCCACGGCGGCTTTTCGTTCCTGCTGTTCGCCGGACCGGCCGTGATCTCGTCGATCGCCTACATGGATCCCGGCAACTTCGCGACCAACATCCAGGCCGGCGCCAAGTACGGCTACACGCTGCTGTGGGTGGTGCTCGGCGCCAACCTGGTCGCCATGATGTTCCAGGGCCTGTCGGCCAAGCTCGGCATCGTCACCAACCAGAACCTCGCCGAGATGTCGCGCGACCACTTCCCGCGGCCCGTGGTGTGGGGCATGTGGGGGGTCGGCGAGATCGCCGCGATGGCGACCGACCTGGCCGAGTTCCTCGGCGGCGCCATCGGCCTGTCGCTCCTGTTCGGCATCCCGCTGATGGCCGGCATGGCGATCACGGCGGTGATCACCTACGGCATCCTGCTGTTCGAGCGCGGCGGCTTCCGCGTCATGGAGCTGATCATCGGCGCCATGGTGGCGATCATCGGCGTCTGCTACCTGATCGAGGTGTTCATCGCGCCGATCGACTGGGGCGGGGCGCTGAAGGGCATGGTGACGCCGAGCATCCCGTCGGCGGAGGCGCTCACCATCTCGGTCGGCATCATCGGCGCCACCGTGATGCCGCACGCCATCTATCTCCACTCCGGCCTGACCCAGGCGCGCGCGCCGGCCCGCAACGAGCGCGAGCGCCGCGCCCTGCTGCGCTGGTCGAACCGCGAGGTGGTGATCGCGTTGGCCATCGCCGGCCTCGTCAACATGGCGATGGTGATGATGGCCTCGGCCGCCTTCCATCTCGGCCACAGCGACGTCGGCGAGATCGAGACCGCCTACAAGACCCTCACGCCGCTGCTCGGCGCCGGCGCCGCCGCCGTGTTCCTGGTGTCGCTGATCGCCTCCGGCGTTTCGTCCTCGGTGGTCGGCACCATGGCGGGGCAGCTGATCATGCAGGGCTTCGTCGGCTTCAACATTCCGCTGCTGGTGCGCCGGCTCGTCACCATGATCCCGGCCTTCGTGGTCGTCGCGCTCGGCGTCGACGCCACCAACGCCCTGGTGCTGAGCCAGGTGGTGCTGAGCTTCGCACTGCCGGTGCCGATGATCGCCCTGGTCTGGTTCACGGGCCGCAAGGACATCATGGGCCGCTACGCCAACGGCCCGCTGCTCCAGGGCGCCGCCGTGATCGGCGCCGTCGTGGTGTCGCTGCTCAACGTCGTGCTGCTGATGCAGACCTTCGGGCTGCTCGACGGCTGGCTGCCGGGCTGACGCGCACCCGGCGCCGCCGCCGCGGGCTACGCCGCCCTCACGCCGCCGCGGCCCGTCGCCGCGCGCTCGCCGGGATCGGCAGCGGCGGATTGCTGCTCTGCAGCGTCTCGACGGTCAGGAACACCATCTCGCCGTCGCCGATGTTCTCCAGGTCGTGCACCTTGAACTCGCCCGGGCCGTAGGTCTCGTGCCGCGTCTCGCCGGGCTGGTAGGTGTACTCCACCGTGGTGCCGTCCATCAGATGCTGGCGGCCGCGGCTCGCCGTCACGGCGGTCCAGAAGTAGTCGAGGACGTGGCGGTGGAAGCCGATGCGTTCGCCGGGGGCGAGCCGGATCATCCACACCCGCACCCTGTCGGTCTCCGACACGAGCTCGTGGCCGACGCAGCCGTTCGGCGCCGCCGCCTCGCGCTCGAACTCCCGGCGGATCTCCGCCGGCCAGGCGGAGGTGTCGACGGCGGCGGCGGCCTTGTCCAGCATGGTCAGGGCGCTTGTCGTTGCATTCATGGGGGTCCTCCGGGTTATACGACAAGATATAACAACGAGACCGGGAGGAGGGAATGAGCGGTCCATCGGGACGAGGCAGGCGCGCCCTGATCGTCGGCGGCTCGATGAGCGGGCTGCTCACCGGCCTGCTGCTGCGCCGGCGCGGCTGGGACGTGGAGGTCTGCGAGCGGGTCGCCACCGCGCTGTCCGGCCGCGGTGCCGGTATCGTGGCCCAGGACGACCTGATCGCACGGCTGCGCGGGCTCGGCCTCGACACCCGGGCGCTCGGGGTCGCGATCACGACGCGGCAGATCGTCGAGCCGGACGGCAGCGTCTCCGACCGGATGAGCCGCCCGCAGACCTTGACCGCCTGGGAGCGCCTGTGGCGGCTCCTGCGCGACGCGTTTCCGGCCGCGCATTACCATGCCGGCCGCGGTCTCGCCGCGGTGGAGCAGTCGGACACCGGCGTCGTCGCGCGCTTCCTCGACGGCGGCAGCGAGGCGGCCGATCTCCTGGTCGGCGCCGACGGCATCCGCTCGACGGTGCGGTACGCCTGCGATCCCGCCGTGGTGCCGGAGTATGCCGGCTACGTCGCCTGGCGCAGCCTTCTGGCGGAGACCGACTTCCCGCCCGCCGCCCATGCGGCGCTGTTCGAGCGGATGACGTTCTGCCTGCCGCCCGGTGAGCAGTTCCTGGGGTATCCCGTGGCCGGCCCGGACGACGACCTGCGGTCCGGGCACCGGCGCTACAACATCGTCTGGTACCGCCCCGCCGACGAGGCGGGCCGGCTCAGGGACCTGCTCACCGACGCGACCGGCACCACGCATGCGATCTCGATCCCGCCGCCGCTGATCCGCCGGACCGCGATCGCCGAGCTGATGGCCGATGCGCGGCGCCTGCTGGCGCCGCAGCTCGCCGGCCTGGTCGCCCTGATGGAGGAGCCGATCCTGCAGCCGATCTACGACCTCGAGGCGAAGCGGCTCGCCTTCGGGCGGATCGCGATCGTCGGCGACGCCGCCTGCGTGGCGCGGCCGCACGTGGCGGCCGGCGTCGCCAAGGCGGCCGACGACGCGGCGGCCCTGGTCGATGCGGTGGCCGAGAGCGACGACGTGCCGGCGGCGCTGCGCGCCTTCGAGGCGGCGCGGCTGCCGGTCAACCGCCGCATCGTCGAGCGCGCCCGCCATCTCGGCGCCTATCTGCAGGCGACCCAGACCGCCGAGGAGCAGGCCCGCTCGCGCGAGCACGGCATCCCGCATGCCGTGATGGCCGAGACCGCGGTGCTCGATTTTCTGCACGAGGCGTGAGGAGACGAACGGCCCTCTCTTCACCTCTCCCCGCTGGGGCTAGGTCAGGCGCACATTTTTCACGCGGGTTTCCCGGGCGTGCACAAGGCCGCGGTGCGGTCGTTCTCTGACCTCGCCGCATGCATGGCGGGGCTCCCTCTCCCCGGCGGGGAGAGGGTTGGGGTGAGGGGGAACCGGCGCCGATGAGTCCATCGTGAGGTGAGCACCCCCTCACCCGGAGCTCGCGCTGGCGCGCGAGCCCCGACCTCTCCCCGCTGGGGAGAGGTGAAGCGAGGATGGCGCAGACTCCTCGTTCCACACCACGATTGTGCGCCCAACCTAGCCCCGCTGGGGAGAGGTGAAACAAGACCTGATCAGATCCCCAGCAGCCGCTTCGCGGTGCCGCCGCAGATCTTCGCCACCGTGTCGGCGTCGAGGCCGGCGGAGACGACGTGCTCGACGGGCTCGTACTCGGCCATGTCGTAGGGATAGTCGGTGCCGAGGATCACGTGGTCCGGACCGAACACCTCGACCAGAGCGCGGAGCTGGTGCGGCGTGAACACCACCGAATCCACGTAGATCTTCTTCAGGTAGCTGGTCGGCGGGTTCGGCAGCGTGCCGTGGGTGTCGGCGCGGGCGCCCCAGGCATGGTCGATGCGGCCCGAATAGGCGGCCAGATAGCCGCCGCCGTGCACGGCGACGATCTTCAGGTCCGGGTGGCGCTCCAGCACGCCGTCGAAGATCAGGTAGTGCAGCGCCATCGTGGTCTCGAACGGGTTTCCGATGACGTTGTTGAAATAGTAGCGGGTGAGGCGCTGCCCTTCGGTGAAGCCGTTGGGATGCAGCAGCACCACGGCGCCGAGCTGCTCGGCCTTCGTCCAGAACGGCGCGAAGGCCGGATCCGAGAGCTCGCGGCCGGCGACGTTGGTGAGGATCTGCACGCCCTTGTGCCCGAGCGTCGTCATGCAGTGCTCGAGCTCCTTGGCCGCCTCCTCGCCGTCCGACAGCGGCACGGTGCCGAACACCAGGTAACGGTCTGGATTCTTGGCGGCGTATTCGGAGAGCCCCTCGTTGACCATGCGGCTCGCCGGCACGGCGACGTCGAGCGGCACCGTGTAGTAGCACTGGGGCGGCGGGCACATGATGACCTGCAGGTCGAGCCCCATGGCGTCGAGATCGGCGAGCCGCTCGGAGACGCCGGTCATCTGCGGCGTGCGCTCGGCGTCCTGCCGCTGGTTGAGGGCCTTGGTCTCGGGCGTCGAGAAGTGGGCGAGCGGGATGGTCGACCAGTCGAGATGCGGCCTGGCGAACTCGGCGGCGCGCGGCACCGCCACGTGGGAGTGGATGTCGATGGTCACGCTCCGCGGGCGGACCTCGCGGCCCGGCCGGCCCTGCGGGCGCGCGGCGCTGGGGCCGTAACGGTTCCAGTCGTTCGCCATGCGGCGACTCCTTCTCGTGCTGACTGCGTCTCGGTTTGGGGTCGGAAGCAGACAGGGCGGGGCGGAAGCTGCCCGATGCGGAGATGGAGCCGGGGACCGGGCTCGCCGAACCGCCTGCCGGGGCCGTCCGGTGCCGGCGCGGTCCGGACGATGCGCCCGGATGCGCCAGAGGGCGACCCGCAGTCTGTATAGAAGGCTTTCCGGCGCGTCACAACGGACGCCGAGCGTCGCCTGCGAGCGCCGCCTATTCCACGCCCAGCAGATCCACCTCGAACACCAGCGTGGCGTTCGGCGGGATCTTGGGCGGGGCGCCGGCTGGGCCGTAGCCGAGCTCGGGCGGGATGACGAGCCGGCGCTTGCCGCCGACCTTCATGCCGGCGACGCCCTGGTCCCAGCCCTTGATCACCTGGCCGGCCCCGAGCGCGAAGGTGAACGGCGCGCGCCCGATCGAGGTGTCGAAGGTCGTGCCGTCGGTCAGCTTGCCGGTGTAGTTCACCCGCGCGCGCCGGCCGGGGCGCGCCTCGGCGCCGGTGCCGACCTTGAGGTCCTGGATCTCGAGCCCGGCGCCGGCCGCGGTGGGCGGCGGCGCGGCGGCCGCCTCGGGCGACGGCCCGTCGGAGCCGCTGGCGCAGGCGGCGAGCGCGAGCAGGGCGCCGAGCGCGACGGCGTTCCGGATCCGGTGCATGCGCGATACTCCTCCCCGCCGCACGGTGCGGCGTGCGGCGGCACGCTACACCGGAAGCGGGGAGGGGGGAACGGGAGAGGCGGCGTGTCCTACCGTCCCTTCACGCCCGACGGACGGCCGCTGACGCCCTGCACCGGGCTGGTCACGCCGGTCACGGCCGGCTCGACCCTGCGGGCCTCGCCGGCGGGCGCCGGGACGAACGGCACCAGCAGCCACGACTGCCTGGTCGCGGTGGCGTGCAGCGTCGTCGTGCCGCCGAACACGTCGGCCGGGCGGTCGTCCGGGTCGTCGTGCAGGAACGGTCCGCAGCCGGTGAGCTCGTTCTTGAAGTTGGAGAGCTTGCCGCCGCTGCCGCCCGGCCAGACATAGTCCTTGCCGCGCACTGTGAGACCGAGCCGGTACCCGGCCGGCACCACGATCGAGGTCGGCCAGATCTCGACGTCGAGCTCGGCGATCTCGCCGGGCACCAGCGGCTGCTCCTCGTCATGGGCGTGATAGGGCCGCCACGGCGTCGAGAGGGTCCGGTCGAGCTTGCGGTGCGAGGCGCGCAGCCAGCCCTGCGCCACCGGCGCGTGCGGATCGATGGCGCCCTGGAACGTCACCTCCTTCATGTCGGGCGAGAACACCCGCACCACCAGGAACAGGTCGGCGTCGGTGGTCGTCGACGAGACGAACAGCTTCGCCGCCATCGGGCCGGTGATCTCCGTCTCGTGGGGGAACGGCGCCGACAGGAACGTCACGCCGTCGCCCGCCGCCGCGAAGCTCGTGCGCGCCTCGCGGCCGGAGGGCTCGCGGCCGAGCGTCAGGGTCGCCGGATCGAGATGCAGGCGGGTCCACTGGGTGCGGGCGAGCGGCCATTCGGCCTCGGCCCGCGGCTCGAACCGGTCGACGTGCCGGACCTGCAGGAAGACGCGCGGCTGCTCGCGCCAGCCGTTGTCCTTGCCGTGCAGGAAGTGGTCGAAGAACTTCAGCTGCAGCTCGCGGCCGTAGTCGGTGTAGAAATGCGTCCAGTGCTCGATGCCGTGCACCTCGAGCCACTTGTCCGGCGAGGCCGCGCGCATGAAGCCCTCGAAATTGCCGCGCGGGTGCAGCGGCTGGCCGCCCCAGTTGGCGGCCGAGAGGAACGGCACCGTCACCTTGTCCCAGGCGGCGGAGCGGCCCTTGTGCCAGTCGTCGTCGAGCGGGTGAGCGGCGATGTCGCCGCCGAAGTCGCGGCGGTTGCCCGCCAGCTCCTCCTCGCTCAGCGCCTTCCCCCCGCACACCGGCTCGCCGGTGACGCGGCTCCTCGCGCCGCGCTCGCCGAGGCCGTACTGCACGGTCTTCACCTGCATGTCGTACCAGTTCTTGGCGAAGGTGCAGAGGATGCCGCCGTGGTAGCAGAGGTCGCGGTAGAAATCGGCGAAGCCCTCCCAGATGCACATCGCGGCGAGATGCGGCGGCTGCAGGCCGGCGACCTGCCACTGGTTGGTGCCGTAGTAGGAGATGCCGTTCAGCCCGACCTTGCCGTTCGACCAGTCCTGCGCGGCCGCCCATTCGATGCAGTCGTGAAAGTCCCTGGCCTCGCGCGGCGACCACGGGTCGACGACGCCCTCCGAGCAGCCGCAGCCGCGCGAGTCGACCCGGACACAGACATAGTCGTGCGGCACCCACTTCTCCGGGTCGACCACCTCCCAGCTCTGGTAGAGGTTCGACGAGCCCGCCGTCACGTCGGGATGCTGCTCGGCCATCCGGGTCCAGGCGCTGGGATAGCCGTCCTGGAAGGCGAGGCCCTTGGCGTAGGGCCCGTAGCTCATGATGACCGGGTAGCGGCCGGGCTTCACCGGGCCGAAGACGTCGGCGCGCAGCACCACGCCGTCGTCCATGGTGATCGGCACGTTCCAGTCGATCCGCATGCCGTCGCGCGTTTCCGAGCGCGACACGATCGCCGCGTCTGATCTGGTGTCCATGGCGTCTCTCCCTGATGTGTCGGTCGCGGACTCTTTCTTCACGAGGTCCGTCGACGGGTCGTTGACGAGGTCGATCTCTTCTCCGTCTCTCTCCTCGCGGCGAGCGGCGCTCCGCGGGAGTGCGCCTTTCTCTCCTCATGGCGAGGAGCGCTCCGCAGGAGCGCGCCTCGAACCATGCGGCCGTCCGGGTCGGCCCGGTGGCCGTCCTCGCCCGTCGCGACGGCTGCCGCGCAGCTATGCGCGCGTCAGCGGGCGCGCCGCGGCTTGCCGGCGGCCTTGCTCGTCCCTTTGCCTCTGCCGGCGCCCTTGCTCCGCTTCACTCCGGCGAGCGTCTCCAGCACCGTGCACACCGCGCCGGTATCGAGCATGCCGAGGCCCATCGAGCGGGCCGCCGCGTAGACCGGCATGGTGGCGTTGAAGGTCGGGGTCGGCACGCCGAGGCTGTCGGCGAACGCGCCGATCACGTCCATGTCCTTCTGCCACACCTTGATCTTCATGGTGGGCGGATCGTACTTGTCGGCCACCATCATCGGGGCGCGCGCCTCGAACATGCGCGACGTGCCGGCGCCGGCCTTGATCACCTCGAGCACCATCCTGGGGTCGAGCCCGGCCTTCATGCCGAGCACCATGGCCTCGGCGCTCGCCACGTTGTGGATCGCCACCAGCAGGTTGGCGACGTACTTCATCCGGCTGCCGTTGCCGAACACGCCGAGATCGTAGACGACGCGCGAGAACGCCTCCAGGGCGGGCCGCATCGTCCGGATCGCCTTGCTGTCGCCGGAGGCGAGCACGACCAGGTCCTTGACGGCGGCCTGGGCGCCGGTGCCGCTCATCGGCGTGTCGAGCAGCGTGTGGCCGGCCTTGCCCAGGGCCTTCTCGGCCGCGATCTTGTCCTCCAGCGTGAAGGTCGACGCCTCGGCAATGATCCGGGGCGGCAGCTTCGCCGCGACGATCGCGTCGACGACGTCGCGCAGCGCCTGCGGGCTCGGCAGGCTGGTGATCACGAACGGCGCCGCCGCGGCCGCGGCCGCGATGTCCGGCGCGATCGTCACGCCGGCCCGCGCCATCGCGCGCCGTCGCGCCGGATCGATGTCGAAGCCGGTGACGCGCCATCCGGCCGCGACCAGGTTCCTGGCGAACGCGCCGCCCATGATGCCGAGGCCGACGATGCCGACCGCGCCCTTCGACCGAGCCGCCATTGTGTTCGTCTCCCGTTCCGTGCCGACGCCGCCGGCGTCACGCCTTGTCTGGTGGTCTTGTGGTTGAGAGTCGTGAAGGCGAGAGGGATCGACGCTAGCCGGTCGGGGCGCCGGCTTTCAAGGGACCTTTCTATGCGTGCAGCGATCGCCTATCGTGCCCGGCGCACAAGGCGGACGGCCCGACGGCGCGTCTCGATACTCTGTATGCAGGCTCCCGGCCTGCGGGCTCTCGGGCGCCGGCCCGAGGCCGGCTCGGCCGTCCGGTCGCCGCCACGACAGGGGAAGAACCATGACATCGGTCGGTTTGTCGCAGGCGAGCGCGATCGTCGACGCGGCGCTCGCCAAGGGGCGCGAGACGGCGTGCGATCCGCTCACCGTCGTCGTGCTCGACGCCGGCGGCCATCTGGTCGCCGCCAAGCGCGAGGACGGCTCCGGCATCATGCGGTTCGAGGTGGCGTTCGGGAAGGCCTGGGGGGCGCTCGGCATGGGCTTCGGCTCGCGCGACTATGTCGAACGGGCGAAGGTCAATCCGGCCTTCGTCAACGCCCTGATGGCGGCGTCGGGCGGCCGGGTCGTGCCGGTCCCCTCGGGCGTGCTGATCCGCGACGACCGCGGTGCGGTGATCGGCGCCGTCGGCATCTCGGGCGACACCTCCGACCGCGACGAGGTCTGCGCCGTCGCCGGGATCGAGGCGGTCGGCCTTTCGCCCGACACCGGCGGCCCGAAGGGGTAGCTCGGTCCCGGCCGGTCGATGATGACGGTTCGGGCCGACGAGAGGTGCAGGCCACTCAGGGAGGATGTCGTGACGACGCTCTATTCCTTTTGGCGGTCGCTCGCGACCTATCGGGTGCGGGTCGCGCTGGCGCTCAAGGGCGTCGTGCCGGACGAGATCGTCACGGTCGACCTGACCCGGGGCGACCAGCACGGCGACGCCTTCGACGCCGTCAATCCGATGCACGCGCTGCCCGCCTTCGTCGACGACGGCGGCGGCGCGCCGCTCGTCCAGTCGCTCGCCATCATCGAGTATCTCGACGAGACGCGGCCGGAGCCGCCGCTGCTGCCGCCCGATCCGCGCGGCCGCGCCCGGGTGCGCAGCCTCGCCCTGATGATCGCGGCCGACAGCCATCCGCTGATGGTGCCGCGGGTGCGCGAGTATCTGGAGCGGGAGCTCGGCCTGCCGGAGCCGGCCCGCACCGAATGGTGCCGGCACTGGATTCGCACGGCCCTCGCCGCGCTGGAGCGGCGGCTCGCCGGCGAGCCGGAGACCGGGCGCTTCTGTCACGGCGACACGGTGTCGCTCGCCGACATCTGCCTGGTCAGCCAGGTGGCCGGTGCCGGCTTCTTCGAGGTCGACACCGTGGCCTTCCCGACGGTCCGGCGGATCGCCGAAACGTGCAGCGCGATCGAGGCTTTCGCATCCGCACACCCGCTCCGTCAGCCGGGCGCCCCGACCGCCGCGTGAGTTGCGTTTCCGAGGGGGAGCGTATGCCGGAACGGGGGCTTCTAAACGCGGAATCGCCTGTCTAGACTCGCGTCACGTCGTTCGGAACGGGCTGGCGCGTCGCGCCCGGCGCCGTCCGGGCGCGCCCTCTTCGGTCGCCCGCCGCGACCCGTCGCACCGTCACCGTCCCCTTTTCCGAGGTCGCGCCGCGGCCTCCGGCCCTGCCGCAACGGATGCACGCATGCGCCCCAGGATCTTCGTCACCCAGCCGATCGCTCCCGCCGCCGTCGAGATGATGCGCGAGGTCGCCGACGTCGAGGTCCATCCCGACGCCACCGCGCCGATCGCCAAGGCGACCATGATCGAGGGGGTGAAGCGCGCCGACGTGCTGTTCTGCCTGCTGCACGACAAGGTCGACGCCGACGTGGTCGCCGCCAACCCGAACCTCAAGGGCATCGCCTGGATGGGCATCCATCCGCAGCTCATCGACATCAAGGAGATGGAGCGGCGCGGCATCCCGCTCACCAACATTCCGCCGATGGTGAGCGAGGCGACCGCCGACATGGCGATGGCGCTGATCCTCGCCTGCGCCCGCCGGGTGCTGGAGGGCGACCGGCTGGTGCGCGCCGGCATCTATCCGGGCGGCCAGTCCAACTACATGCTCGGCCTCGGCGTGACCGGCAAGACCATCGGCCTGATCGGCGGCGGCGGCCGCATCGGCAAGCTGGTCGCCCGCCGCTGCAGCGGCTTCGACATGCGCGTGCTCTATTCGACGCCGCGGCGCAAGCCGGAGGCGGAGGAGCGCGAATGGGGCCTCACCTGGGCCCCGCTCGACGACCTGCTGCGGCAGTCCGACTTCGTCTCGATGCACTCGCCGCTGCGCGAGGACACCTACCACTCGATCGGCGAACGCGAGTTCGCGCTGATGAAGCCGACCGCCTATTTCGTCAACACGTCGCGCGGCCCGATCGTCGACGAGGCGGCGCTGGTCCGCGCCCTGCAGACCGGCACCATCGCGGGCGCCGGGCTCGACGTGTTCGAGCACGAGCCGCAGGTGCCGGCCGAGCTCCTGTCGATGAGCAACGTGGTGCTGACCCCGCATCTCGGCAGCGCCGTCGCCGACCTGCGCGCCGAGATGGCCCGCATCGTCGCGGTCAACGCCATCGCGCTGGTGCAGGGGAAGGCGCCGCCGAACCTGTTCGACTTCGCCGGGCCGACCACCTGAGGCCGGCCCGGCCGCCCGACACCCGGTCCCCGATCCCGTATCCGACTGCCCGCCACGCCCCGGAGCGATCCATGAGCAAGTTCAAGATCGTCGTCACCGACAGCCCGTTCCCGTCGCTCGATCCCGCCAAGGAGGCGCTGGCCCGCATCGATCCCGAGGTGATCCAGGCGAAGAGCCCCTCGGCCGAGGACATCCTGGCGGCGGCGCGGGACGCCGACGGCATCCTGGTCACCTACGCCAAGCTGCCGGGCGAGCTCCTGCGCGAGTGCAAGAAGCTGAAGGTGATCGGCCGCTTCGGCCTCGGCGTCGACAACATCGACATCCCGGCCGCGAAGGAGCTCGGCATCGTCGTCACCTACGTGCCGGACTACTGCCTGCACGAGGTGTCCGACCACGCGATGGCGCTGCTGCTCTCGATCGCCCGGAAGATTCCGCTGGCCAACACCTCGGTGCAGAGCGGCGAGTGGAAGATGCCGGTGGTGGTGCCGCTGCGGCGCTTCAACACCCTGACGCTCGGCCTGATCGGCTTCGGCGGCATCCCGCGCAACCTCGCCCCGAAGGCGCAGTCCTTCGGCTTCAAGGTGATCGCCTCCGATCCCTACCTCCCGAAGGAGATGTTCGAGCAGGCCAATGTCGAGAGCGTCACGCTCGACGAGCTCTACGCCCGCTCCGACCTGATCTCGGTGCACGCGCCGCTGCTGCCGTCGACGCGCGGCCTCGTGAACGACGACGCCTTCGCCAAGATGAAGCCGGGCGTGATGATCGTGAACACGGCGCGCGGGCCGCTGATCGACGAGGCGGCGCTGGTCCGGGCGCTCGATTCCGGCAAGGTCGCGGCCGCCGGCCTCGACGTCGTCACCAACGAGCCGCTGCCGAAGGATTCGGCCCTGCTCGGGCGCGACAACGTGGTGATCACGCCGCACACCGGCTTCTACTCCATCGAGGCGCTGCTCGAGCTGGAGACCAAGTGCGCCAGCGACGTCGCCCGCGTGCTGTCCGGCGAGAAGCCGGTCTATCCGGTGAAGATGTAGGCGTCCTCCGGCCTTCCCCGCATTCCGCGGCGCTCGTGCGGAGCGCCGCTCCATGCAGGCGACGCCGCTACGTCGCTAAGTCCGGTCGCCGCGCAGGCCGCCGGAGACCTCGGCGCGGACGTGCTCGACCGTGGTGATCGGCCACATCTGGCCGGCGCGCCGGGCGGCGTCGGCCACCAGCCGCGCCGCGGCGGGCAGCGCGTCGCGCTCCATGCGGCCGGTCGGCGCCGCCAAGCTGATCACGCCGACGCACCGGGTCCGGCGATCGAGGTCGACGATCGTGATCGGCGCCGCGACGGCGCTGACGCCGGGCTCGCTCTCCTCGATCGCGGTCGCCCAGCCGCGCCGCCGCACTTCTGCGAGGTCGGCGAGGATCCGGCCCATGTCGGTCATCGTGTTCGGGGTCCAGGTGGCGAGCTTGCGCCGGGTCAGGATCGCCCGCACCCGCGCGTCCGGCAGGGTCGACAGCCACGCCTTGCCGGTCGCGGTGCCGTGCAGCTTGATGCCCGGCGTGTAGAGCGGATTGATCTGCAGCATGCGCTTCTGGCTCGCCGCCGCCAGCACCCAGAACAGGTTCTCCTGCTCGACCACGGCGAGGCGCGCCAGCTCGCCGGTCTGGTCGGCGAGCCTGCGCAGCACGGCGCTGCACTGCTCCAGCAGCCCGGCGCTGTGCAGCATCCGCTCGCCGATGTTGCAGACCCGGTAGCTGAGGAACAGCAGGTCCGACGCCGGCTGCCGGAAGATGAAACCGGCGCCCTCCAGGCTTTCGGTGATGCGGGTCGCGACCTGCTTGTTGACGTCGAGCCGGCGGGCGAGCTCGGACAGCGACAGGCCGCCGCTCGCCTCGGCGAGGATCTCGATCACCTGCAGGGCCCGCGCGATGGCGAGAACGCCGCCACCATTGGCGTCGGTCTCGACGGCGGGCTTCCTGGCCGGACTCATGTCGCTCTCCGCTCGACTGCGTGCCGCCGCGGTCTATCGCGACCCGCCGGGCCGTGTCACGGGCTGTCCCGGATTGACTCCGGTACCTTGGAAGCATAGTAACGTAGTTACCGTAACGGCGTTACTCCACCTTGCCGTGAACGGTTCGACAAGTCAACGGCAAGCCGTCAGGCGCGACGGCGCGACCCCCTTTGCCGCGGACACCGGTGGAGCGTCGGCGACGCCGAAGGACGCTCGACACGCGAAGGGGCCGGCATCGTGATTGCCGGGTGTTGACATGCTCAGCCGACACGGCCGCGACCTGCGGGTCGACGCGAAGATTCCCGGCGAAGACACCGGGATCGCGATCAGGAAGACCCTGTGCTCCATCTGCGAGTACAAGTGCCTGGTCGACGCCTATGTGAAGGACGGCCGCCTGATCAAGGTCGAGGGCTCGCCCGGCAATCCGGTGAACGACGGGACCCTGTGCTCGAAGGGCGCGGCGAGCCGCCAGTGGGTCTACAATCCGGATCGTCTGCAGACGCCGCTGCTCCGCATCGGCGAGCGCGGCGAGGGCCGCTGGGCGCCGATCTCCTGGGACGAGGCGCTCGACCGCATCGCGGCGCGCCTCGGCGCGCTCAAGATCGAATCCGGTCCCGAATCCGTCGTCTTCTTCGCCGGGTATCCGAAGGTCATGCGGCCGTTCCTCAAGCGGCTGGCGCACACCTTCGGCTCGCCGAACTACTGCACCGAGTCGAGCACGTGCTTCGCCGGGACCACGATCGCCGGCCTCCTGACCTACGGCTACGGCCTGGGCCAGCAGGGCGGCGCCGAGATCGACCAGACGCGCTGCATCCTCAACTGGAGCACCAACCTGTTCTACTCCCAGGCGCCCCTGGGAAACCGCATCCTCGACGCCCTCGACCGGGGCGCCAAGCTGATCGACGTCGGCCCGCTCCGGTCGCTGCCGGCCGAGCGCGCCGACATCCATCTGCGGCTGCGCCCGGGAACCTGCGGGGCGCTGGCGATGGGCATGGCCCACGTGATCATCGAGGAGGGGCTCCACGACCGCGCGTTCGTCGAGGCCTGGACCCAGGGATTCGAGCAGTACCGCGACTACGCCCGGCAGTTCACGCCCGACGTGACGGAGCGGATCACCGGCGTTCCGCGCGAGACGATCGTCGCGGCGGCCCGGCTCTACGCGACGACCAAGCCGGCGGCGCTGGTCACCAGCGCCTGCACGACGATCCACCACACCAACGGCGTGCAGAACCACCGCGCCGTCACGGCGCTGATCGGCCTGACCGGCAATTTCGATCGTCCCGGCGGCAACCACATCGTTCCGTCGAGCTACTACCGCCCGACCGGCCTGGCGCATCGCGAGCACGCCTTCGAGCAGACCCGGCCCTGGGCCGAGATGGCGCCGCGGGTCGGCCAGGACCGGTTCCCGGTCTGGTGCAGGACCGTGCCGCAGGGACAGGCGATGGCCCTGCCGGAGCAGATCCTCGGCGGCGCGCCCTATCCGATCCGGGCGATCGTCGGCTTCGGCCTGAATCACCGGATGTGGCCGGCGCCCGACCACATGCGCGAGGCCCTGCGGGCGCTCGACTTCTTCGTCGACGTGGAGCTGTTCATGACGGAGTCGGCGAAGCTGGCCGACATCGTCCTGCCGGCCTGCAGCACGTTCGAGCGGAACGAGTTCTCGATCAGCCCGAACCGCTACGCCATCTGGACCGAGCAGGCGATCGCCCCGGTCGGCCAGTCGCGCCCCGACGTCGACATCATCATCGATCTGGCGAAGCGGCTCACGCCCGAGGACGAGCTGATGGCCCAGGGACACGCGGCCTGCCTGGAGTGGATCTTCGCGCCGGCCGGCCTGTCGATCGCCGAGCTCGAGAACCATCCCGGCGGCATGTTTCTCGCCGGCCGTCCCGAGACGCCCTACGAGAAGTACCGCAAGACTGGGTTCCCGACTCCGTCGAAGAAGATGGAGTTCACCTCCACGGTCCTGGCCGAGCACGGCCTCGACGCCCTGCCGGTCTATCGCGAGCCGATGCAGAGCCCCGTCTCGACGCCCGAGCTCGCCAGGGACTTCCCGCTGATCCTCACGACCGGGTCGCGCCTGCCGATGTACATCCACGGCCGCACCTTCCGGGTCCCGTGGCTGCGCAGGCTGCATCCCGACCCGACCCTCGACATCAACCCCGCCGATGCCGACGCGCGCGGTATCGCGCATCTCCAGTGGGTGGAGATCGCCACGCCGCGGCGCGCCCTGCAGGTGCGCGCCAACGTGACCGAGTATGTCGCGCCCGGCGTCGTCAACATGATCCACGGCTATCCCGGGGCCGACGCCAACGAGCTGATCGATCCGGACTACCTCGATCCCGTCTCGGGGCATCCGGGCTACCGGTCGCTGATGTGCGAGGTGCGGCCCCGTCCCGCCGCGAACGGAGGCTCCCGGTGACCCAGTACGCCTTCTCCCTGGACCCCAGCCGCTGCTCGGGCTGCCGCGCCTGCATCGTCGCCTGCCAGGACCAGAACGACCTCGAGGCGGTCGCCTTCCGCCACGTGACCGATCACGAGGCGGGGGCGTATCCCGACGTACGCGTCTCGCATTTCTCGATCGCCTGCCAGCACTGCGGCGACGCTCCCTGCGTTCTCGTCTGTCCGACGCGGGCCATCTCGCGCCGGGACTCCGACGGCGCCGTGCTGGTCGCGCGTGACCTCTGCATCGGCTGCCACAGCTGCGAGCTGGCGTGTCCCTTCGGGGCGCCGCAGTTCGCGTCCGACGGCCGGATGGACAAGTGCGATCTGTGTCATGGCCGGCTCGACCACGGCCTGACGCCGGCCTGCGTGCGGGTCTGCCCGACCCGCGCCCTCCAGTGCGGCCCCGTCGAGGAGCTCAGCGCCAGGAAGGCCGAGGCTGCTTCCGTCCGGCTGCTCGAATCGCTCGGCCGCGGCACCGTCCCGGACGGAGCGTAGGCCGTGCGAAACGGACGGTTCGTCATCCTCGGAAACGGCGGCGCCGCGGTGTCCGCGGCCGAGGCGGCGCGGCTGTCCGGATACCGCGGCGAGATCCTGCTGGTCTCCGACGTGGCGGAGCCGGCCTTCAATCCGATGCTGTCCCCCTATTATTTCAAGGGGAAGATCCCCTGGGCGGGATGCTATCCCCTCGCGGCCGGCTTCTACCGCGATCACGATGTCGCGTGTCGGCTGGGCGAGCCGGTCGTCGCGCTCGATCCGGACCGCCGGCGGATCACGCTCGGCGACGGCCGCACGGTCGCCTACGACGCCTGCCTGATCGCCACCGGCGCCGCTCCCGCCGTTCCCCCCATCCCCGGACTGCGCGAGTCCGCGCACGCCTTCACGCTGCGGAACGCGGCCTCGGCCCGGAGGCTGGACGAGCAGATGCTCACCGCCCGCCGGGCGATCGTGTTCGGCGTGTCGCTGGTCGGCATGAAGATGGCGGAGATCCTCGCCCGGCGCGGCATCGCCGTCGTGCTCCTGGGGCGCGGACGCCAGGTGCTGTCGCGCGGCACCCATCCGGCCGTGGCGGCGGTGCTCAGGCGCTACATCGAAGCCCGCGGCGTCGACGTCCGGCTCGGCTGCACCATCGCGGGCGTGGAGGACACCGGCAACGGGGTTCTGTGCCGGCTGTCCGATGGCACCACCGAGCCGGCCGACATCCTCCTGGTGTGCACCGGCATCCGCCCGAACCTCGCCTTCCTCGACTGCGGCCAGGTGACGATCGATCAGGCCGTCCTGACCGACGAGCGCATGCGGACCAGCGCGGACGGCCTCTATGCGGCCGGCGACGCCTGCCAGGCCCTGAACCCGATCACCGGGCGGCACGACTGGCTCGGGACCTGGGGCAACGCCTGCGCGCAGGGGAGGGTCGCCGGCCGGCAGGTCGCGGGCGTCGACGCCGCGTTGCCCGGCGCCCTGCCGCAGCACGTCAGCCCGTTCTTCGACTGGACCTACGCCCATGTCGGCGACATCCAGCCCGGCGACGGCGACGTCCGCCATGTGGCGTTCGGCGACGCCGAGGACGGAGGCTACGCCCTGTTCTCCTTCCGGGACGGGATCGTCACCGGGGCCAACATGATCAACTGCGCGCATCTCGCGGGTCCGCTCAAGAGCGCGATCCTCCGGGGCGCGCGCGGCGACGAGCGGCTGCTCCGCGGTGGCGACGGACATCCCCTGGCGGCGGCCGAGAGCATTCTCGATGGATGCCGGCTCGGACGGCTCGATCATCGACAGCACGACGGCGGCGCCGGAGGCCGCCGCGCGAGGCCGGCCGTCACCGCGGCCGGTGCTTTCTCACCCCCATAGGACCAGGCAAGATGAACGCAGATCGGTGGGATATCGGGCGAGCCGAAACAGCGCGGTCGCCGGCGTCGGTCGAGGGGGGCCTCGGCGAGATCCGGCCGCACGGGTGCGCGGCACGAGAACAGGGGATTCTGCTCGACCGGCGAAGCCTGCTCGCCGGTGCCGCGGGCGCGGTCGCCCTGCTGGCCTCGTCGCGTGGCGCGCGGGCCCAGGCGTACCCGAGCCGCCCGGTGCGCGTGATCGTCGCCGGCTCCGCCGGCAGCCCGCCCGACACCATCACGCGCATCGTGATGCAGCATCTGTCCGAGCGGCTCGGCCAGCAGTTCTACGTCGACGACATCCCGACCGGGGCCGGCAATGTCGGCGCCGCGATGGCCGCCAAGGCGCCGCCGGACGGCTACACGGTGCTCGCGCCGACCAGCAGCTTCATGATCAATCCGAGCCTCTACGCCAAGCTCGCCTACGATCCGATGCGCGACTTCGTGCCGGTCACGCTGGTGGCGGTGGCGCCGCAGCTGGTGGCCGTGCATCCGGACTTCCCGGCCACCACGCTGGCGGAGTTCATCGCCGTGGTGAAGGCGAATCCCGGCCGCTACACCTATGCCTCGCCCGGCACCGGGACGACCGGCGACCTCGCCGCCGAGATGCTCCGATCCGCCTTCAAGCTCGATCTCGTCCGGGTGCCCTTCAACGGCGGCGCTCCGGCCACCACCTCGACGCTCGCCGGGCACACGCCGATCGCGTTCCTGTCGGTTCCGATGTCGGTCTCGCACATCAAGAACGGCAAGCTGCGGGCGCTCGCCGTGACGGGCACCAAGCGCTCGCCCGAGCTGCCCGACGTGCCGACCCTGGCGGAAGCCGGAGCGCCCGGGCAGGAGTCGTACTTCTGGCAGTGCATCATGCTTCCCGCCGGCGCGCCGAAGGAGATCGTCGACCTGCTCTACCGGGAGATCGCCGCGATCCTGGCGCGGCCCGACGTCAAGGAACGCCTCGCCGCCATCGGCTTCGAGCCGGTCGGGACACCGCCGGACGCGTTCGGCCGCCAGCTCCAGGCCGAGATCGACCGCTGGGCCAAGGTCATCCAGGACGCCGGCATCAAGCGCATCGAGTGACGGCGCGGCCGCGGCTCAGTCCGCGGTCCAGCCGCCGTCGAGCATCAGGGCCGAGCCGGTCATCAGCGAGGAGGCGTCGGAGGCGAGGAACAGGATCGCCCCCGTCACCTCGTCCAGCCGGCCGATGCGGCCGAGCTTGATCTTCGCCGTCACCGCGTCGCGGAACGCCTTGTTCTCGAAGAACGGCTTCGTCATGGGGGTTTCCAGGAAGGTCGGCCCGATCGAGTTGACGCGCACGTCGTGCGGCGCCAGCTCGATCGCCATCGCCTTGGTGAAGCCTTCCATGGCGTGCTTCGAGGCGCAGTAGACGGTGCGGCGCGCCGCGCCGACATGCCCCATCTGCGACGAGATGTTGATGATCGAGCCGGATCGCCGCTCGGCGACGAGGCGCAGGCCGACGGCGCGCGCCATGAAGAAGGCGGCGCGGACGTTCAGACTGAAAATGGCGTCGAAGTCCGTCACGGTCACGTCGGCCAGCAGGGCCGGGCGGTTGATGCCGGCATTGTTGACCAGCACCTCGTAGGCGGGCCGCGCCGCCAGCGCGGCCTCGACGGCGTCGAGATCCGTCACGTCCAGCACCAGCGCGTCGGCCGAGAATCCCTTGGCGCGGATCGCCGCCGCGGCGGCCTCGATCTCGGCCGCGGTGCGGGCCGCGAGCGTCACATGGGCGCCGCCCTCGGCCAGCACCGACGCGGCGGCGAGCCCGATGCCGCGGCCCGCGCCGGTGACGAGCGCCCGCTTGCGGTCGACGCGGAAGGAGGGGGCGGAGGCGAGGTCGATATGGGTCATGGTCTTGTCGCTCGCGGGAGGGCACGGGCTTCTCCCTCCCCCGCTTGCGGGGGAGGGTCGGGGAGGGGGAGCGTCAAGCTCGGAGGTCGCGGCTTTCCCCCTCCCTGTCCCTCCCCCGCAAGCGGGGCAGGGAACGCTCGAGGCGCAAAGTCCGCAGCATCGACATCGGAGAGCCGGCCTTGCTCTACTCCGCCGCCTCGCCGTAGGGGACGTTGCGGTGGCCGAAGCGGCGGACCCTCACATTGGCCTGCTCGGCGTGGGCGACGAAGCCCTCCAGCATGCACAGGCGGGAGGCGTATTCGCCGACCAGCGCCGAGGCCTGGTCGGTGAGCACCTTCTGGTACGTGCAGGTCTTGATGAACTTGCCGACCCACAGGCCGCCGGTGTAGCGGGCCGCCTTCCTGGTCGGCAGCGTGTGGTTGGTGCCGATCACCTTGTCGCCATAGGCGACGTTGGTCCGCTCGCCGAGGAACAGCGAGCCGTAGTTGCGCATGCTGTTCAGGAAGAAGTCGGGATCGCGGGTCATCACCTGGACGTGCTCGGAGGCGACGCGGTCGGCCTCCGTCACCATCTCCTCGTCGGAGTCGCAGACGATCACCTCGCCGTAGTCGGCCCAGGCCTTGCCGGCGAGCTCGGCGGTCGGCAGGATCGTCAGCAGGCGCTCGACCTCGGCCATCGTGTCGCGCGCGAGCTTCTCGGAATTGGTGATCAGCACGGCGGGCGAGTTCGGGCCGTGCTCGGCCTGACCGAGCAGGTCGGTCGCGCAGATCTCGCCGTCGACCGTCTCGTCGGCGATGATCAGGGTCTCGGTCGGCCCGGCCAGGAGGTCGATGCCGACGCGGCCGAACAGCTGGCGCTTGGCCTCCGCCACATAGGCGTTGCCGGGGCCGACGATCATGTCGACGGGCGCGATCGTCTCGGTGCCGAGCGCCATGGCGGCGACCGCCTGAACGCCGCCCAGCACGTAGATCTCGTCGGCGCCGCCGAAATGCATCGCCGCGACGATGGCCGGATGCGGCCCGCCCTTGAACGGCGGCGCACAGGCGATGATGCGCTTCACCCCGGCGACCTTGGCGGTCACGATCGACATGTGGGCCGAGGCGACCATCGGGTAGCGGCCCCCCGGCACGTAGCAGCCGATGCTCTCCACCGGGATGTGGCGGTGGCCGAGGACGACGCCGGGCAGCGTCTCCACCTCGAGATCGTGCAGGGTGTCGCGCTGCTTCTGGGCGAAGTTGCGCACCTGTGCCTGGGCGAACCGGATGTCGTCGAGGTCGCGCTTCGGCACCTCGCCGATCGCGCGCTCGATCTCCTTCGGGCTCAGCCGGAAGCTTTCGGGCGCCCACCTGTCGAACTTGTCCGAGAGGTCGCGCACCGCGGCGTTGCGGCGGGCTTCGACGTCGGCCAGGATGCTCTCCACGGTCTTGCGGACCTGGTCGTCCGCCGCCCTGATCGCGCTCGCGTCCATGCCGCGCTTGAGATGACGGGCCATGATGTTTCCTCCTCGTCGTGTTGTCGTTGCACCAGAGGGGCCCTCGGTCCGACCCTCTCCCTTCGCGGACCGCGCTCTCGCGCGACAAGAGGGTGCCCGAGCGAAGCTCGGGCGGGTGAGGGGGCGTGCCACACGCTCCGAGCAAGAGGAGAGCCCCCTCACCCGTCTCGCCGCTGCGCGGCGAGCCCCCCTCTCCCACGAGGGGAGAGGGGAAGCACGAGGAGCCTACTTGATCGCCTGCGGATTGATCGGCGAGCCGGTGCCGCCCGTGATGATCAGGGGCGGGCCGCAGAAGAAGAACTCGTAGACGCCGTCGTCGGCGCAGTCGGCGGCGAGCTCCTTCAGATAGAAGATCTCGCCCATGCACAGGCCCATGGCCGGGATCACCACCCAGTGCCACGGCTGGTTCGCCTCGTCGGTCTCGTTCGGCCGCACCTCGACGCCCCAGGTGTCGGAGCAGATCGCGGCGATCTGGTGCTCCTGGCACCAGTAGCAGTTCTCGAACTTGACCCCGGGGGCGTCGCCGCCGGCGTAGCCGCCCCACTCGCCCTCGGCCAGGCAGCGCTCCATCTGGCCGGTGCGGATGATGACGAAGTCGCCCTTGCGGATCTCGACGTTCTGGGCGCGGGCACACTTGTTCAGCTCGTCGTTGGAGATGCCCTCGCCGTCCTTCAGCCAGTCCACGCCGCGGAAGCGGGCGATGTCGAGCAGCACGCCGCGGCCCGCCATCTTGTTCTTCGAGTGCTCGATGCCGAGCACGCCGAGGCCGCGCGAGTCGATCCGCTTCGCGTCGTGGCCGTTGTAGGCCTTGTCCTCGTAGAAGATGTGGCCGAGCGCGTCCCAGTGGGTCGCGCCCTGGACGCACAGGTTCAGGGTGTCGTCGGCGTAACGGATCTTGTTCCAGTCCTGCTGGCCCGCCACCGCGTCCGTGCCGGTCGCCAGCATCTGGTGGATCGGGTTGAAGCGACCGCCGAACAGGCCGGTCTGCGGGCCGTTGCGGTCGAGCGGGATGCCGAGCGCGAACACCTTTCCGCTGCGGATCAGCGACGCGGCGGCGACGACGTCCTGCGGCGTCACGTGATTGAGGGTGCCGATCTGGTCGTCCGCGCCCCAGCGTCCCCAGTTGCTCAGCTTCTGCGACGCTTCGGCGATCGCCTGCTTTCCGACCTTGATGTCCATGGTGCTCCGTCCTTGGTGTCCTCCCGACGGCGGCATCGACTCGTTGCGTGGATGGTGATTTGGCCGCCGTCTCGCCCGTGCGGGCACTCCCTGGAAGGACCCGGAGTGTGGCGCGTCCGGGCGCCGGCGTCTACGGAGGGGCGCGGCCGGGTTGCGCGGCTGCCCGGTCAGCCATGCACCGGTCGAGGGGGCCGGTCATACAAAGTGAGCGAAGCCAACCGAATGCCCGGCCGTTGCCGCGGCTCCGGACCCGTCATCCCGAGGTGCCCGGCAAAGCCGGGCCTCGAAGGATGCGGCCCGAGAATCGAACACGAGCACCCGGGCCGTCGCCCTTCGAGGCTCGCCTTCGGCGAGCACCTCAGGTGACGGACCCTTTCGCGCGGCGCAAAGAAAAAACGCCCTAATCCCGGGTCCGGTTGGTGAAGCGGGCGTTGCCGAGCCCGGTGCCGATCGTGAACACGCCCCAGCGGTCGACGTCCTGCATGTGGGGCGTCTGGCTCAGGCCCTGCACCACGGCGTCGTTGTGCATCAGGATCGCGGCCTCGTGGCCGCCGATCCTGGGGATCGCCTTGTGCAGTGCGGCGGGGAGATTGAAGCGCGGGCTCTCCCAGTTGCCCGGCAGGTTCTGGGCGCCGCGATCGATCGCGCCGTCCGGCTCGATCATCCCGGGGCAGCCGATGCCGACGAAGGGGGCGAGCCGCAGCCCGTCCTTCTCGGCCCGGTTGATCAGCCGCTTGAGCATGTCGGTCAGCCGGTCCACCGCCTCGTTGCGGCCGAGCTTCTCGTCGCCGTGGCGCCACAGCTCGAAGCGTTCCACCGCGGCCCTGGAGAGGTCCGGCGCCTTCTTCAGGTTGGGCCGCACCACGCCGGCCCGGATGTTGGTGCCGCCGATGTCGACCGCCAGCACCGCGTCGTGACCCTCGAAGATCCAGGCGGGGGCGAGATGCAGGGCGCCGATCAGCCCGGCCTCGTCGGGATCGTGGCGGATCATGTCGAAGTCGATCTTGATCTTCTCGGCCTTGAGCAGAACGGCGGCGCGGCCGATGGCGAGCTCGCCGACCCGGCTCGCCCGGAAGCCGCCGCCGACCACGATGCGCTCGGTGTCGCGCCACGCCTTCAGCTTGAGGAAGCGGCGGGTGACGGTCGCGAGCTCCTGGGCGAACTCCTCGATGGCGGAGTGGACGACGCCGGCGGCTTCCGCGTCCCCGGCGGCCAGCAGATCGTCGAGAGACTTCTTGCTGAGCTTGTCGCTCGGCGCGTCGCCGAACGGATCCTCGCCGAGCGCGCGCAGCGGCTTGCGCCACCGCTCGACGATCGCCCGGAAGGCGCGCCGGCTGGCGCGGTCGCCGACGAACCCGTCGTCGTCGGTGATCTCGACATTGTAGCTGTCGAGGACGACGCTCGGGAGCTGGTCGGCGCCGTGCGGCGCGATGCGGTGCGGCTCGGCCGCCGGGCGGGGCCTCGTCGTGGTGTCGGGCATGGGTCCCCCGCGCGTCCCCCCGGCGGACGGGATCGTGCGCTGCGGCGGAGAGCGTTCCGACAACCGGGATTGCGGCAAAAGGTTTCACGGCCGCGCGGCGGAGCACAGGGGCGGCGTCTTCACTCCTTTCCCCACGCGGGGAGAAGGTTTGGCGGCAGCGGCCTTTCCCGTAGCCCCGCTCGCTTCGCGATCCCTTCCCGCTCACCCGGTGATTGTGCGCACGATGTCGATCGCGCGGCGGAGCAGCGTCTCCGAGGCTTCGGCGGTGCGGAAGGCGGCGTGTGCCGTGAGGGTGACGTTGTCGAGCCCGGCCAGCGGGTGGTCGGCCTTCAGCGGCTCGGCATGGAACACGTCGAGGCCGGCGTGGCGGATGCGACGGCTCGCCAGCGCGTCGATCAGGGCCGCCTCGTCGACCAGGGCGCCGCGTGCCGTGTTGACCAGGATGGCGCCCGGCTTCATCAGGGCGAGCCTCCTCGCGTCGATGAGGCCGCGGGTCTCGTCGTTCAGCACGAGGTTGAGCGACACGACGTCCGAGGTCGCCAGGAGCTCGTCGAGCCCGACCTGCCGCACGCCGGCCTGCGGCCGCGGCGTCCGGTTCCAGGCGACCACCGTCATGCCGATGCCCGCGGCGATGCGGGCGACCTCGCTGCCGATGCCGCCGAGTCCGACGACGCCGAGCGTCTTCCCGAGGAGCTGCATCCCCTCCAGCGGCTTCCAGGTGCCGGCCCGCACGGTGCGGTCCATCAGGGCGACGTCGCGGGCGCAGGCGAACATCAGCGCGACGGTGTGCTCCGCCACCGCGGTGTCGCCGTAGCCCTTGATGGTGTGGACCGTGACGCCGAGGTCGTTCAGCTCGGCGACGTTCATGTAGCTGGCCGCGCCGGTGCCGAGGAACACGATGTGGCGCAGGTCCTTGCACTGCGCGATCTGCTCGGTCGGCATGTAGGAGTGGTCGTCGAGGACGATGGCGCAGCCGGCGAGCAGCCGGGGCAGGTCGGCGGCCGTGAACGGCGCCGTGTTGACCGCGATCGGCGGGTCGTCGGGGCGGTGGACGCGGGCGAAGACGGGCTCGAGCTGTTGGTTGCAGTCGATGAAGAGGGCTTTCATGCGGTCCGGGTCGGGCTCGGGGTGGCGTGGGATCGGGATCTCGTCATAGCGCGATCCGCTCTATTTCCGAAGAGGTTGAGGCGAACCAGCCGATTCCGTCGCGCGTCCCGTGCAAGGCTGGCCGGGGATATCCCGGGGGGTGCGGGGCCGGGCCGCCTTGCGCCGGAGCGGCGACAGGTGTTGTGTGCGGCGAAGGATTCGGGGGACGGGGCCATGCGCTTGGCGAGCTACATCACCCACGGCCGTTCCGGGTTCGGGGCGGTCGTCGGGACCGGGGTGGTCGACATGCGGCTCCGCATGGGGCCGCGCTTCCCGACCCTGCTCGACGTGCTGCGCGAGGGGGCCCTGGACGAGCTGCGCACCGTCGCGGCCGGGGTACGCCCGGACTACCCGCTGAGCGAGGTCCGGTTCCTGCCGCCGGTCGTCGGGCCGGAGAAGATCCTCTGCGTCGGCGTCAACTATGCGGGGCGTTCGGACGAGTACCAGGACCCGGCGCACGAGTCGAAGTACCCCAACCTGTTCTTCCGCACGCCGGGATCGCTCACCGGCCACCTGCAGCCGCTGGTGCGGCCGCGCGAATCCGAGCAGCTCGACTACGAGGGCGAGATCGCGCTCGTCATCGGCAAGACGGGCCGCCGCATCCCGCGCGAGGAGGCGCTCGACCACGTCGCCGGCTACACGCTGTGCAACGAGGGCACGGTGCGCGACTGGCTGCGGCACGGCTCGCGCAACGTCACGCCGGGCAAGAACTTCGACGGCTCCGGCAGCATCGGCCCGTGGATCGTCACGGCCGACGAGATCGACCCGAAGGAGCCGATGCGGCTCACCACCCGGGTCAACGGCGAGCTGCGGCAGGATGCCACCACGGCCGCCATGATCTTCGGCTTCGCCGACCTGATCGCCTATGCCAGCGTGTTCACCACGCTGGTCCCGGGCGACATCATCGTCACCGGCACGCCGGTGGGAGCGGGCGCTCGCTTCGAGCCCCCGCGCTGGCTCGAGCCGGGCGACGTCGTCGAGGTCGCGGTGCCCGAGATCGGCGTTCTTCGCAACGAGGTCATCGACGAACCATGACGGATTCCACGTCCGGCATGCGGGCCGCCTGCGTCATCGGCTGGCCCGCGGCGCATTCGCGCTCGCCCCTCATCCACCGCCACTGGCTCGAGACCTACGGGATCGCCGGCGACTACCGGGTCGAGGAGGTCCCGCCCGAGGCGTTCGCCGCCTTCGTCAAGGACCTCGCCGGCCACGGCTATGTCGGGGCGAACGTCACGCTGCCCCACAAGGAGGCGGCGCTGGCGCTCGCCGTCCCGGACGAGCGGGCGAAGAAGATCGGCGCCGCCAACACGCTGTGGCTGGACGGGGCGAAGCTGCGCGCCACCAACACGGACGCCGAGGGCTTCATCGCCAATCTCGACGCCTCGGCGCCGAAATGGGACCGCGGCCTGGAGACCGCGCTGGTGCTCGGCGCCGGCGGCTCGGCCCGGGCCGTCGTCTACGGCCTGCTCGATCGCGGCGTCTCGCGCATCTACGTGGCCAACCGGACGCTGGCGCGCGGCGAGGAGCTGGCGCGGCGCTTCGGCGCCGCCGTCCACGCGATCCAGTGGGACGAGGCGCGCGGCCTGTTCGGGGCGACCCAGCTCCTGGTCAACACCACGACGCTCGGCATGGTCGGCCATCCGACGCTGGACATCGGCCTCGGCCGGCTGCCCGCCAATGCGGTGGTCGCCGACCTCGTCTACGCACCGCTGGAGACGGCGCTGCTCGCCGCCGCGCGCGAGCGCGGCCTGCGCCGGGCCGACGGGCTCGGCATGCTGCTGCACCAGGCGGTGCGCGGCTTCGCGCTGTGGTTCGGCACGACCCCGGAGGTGACGCCCGAACTGCGCAGGCTCGTCGAGGCCGATCTGCTCGGCGCCGCCGTGCCCGCCGCCAAGAGCGCCGCCGGCGGGGCGGGCTGACCGCGCCGCCCCGGGGTAGGCTGACGCCCGGGCCGCCGTCCGGCCGGGGCGGGTCGCCTCAGGGCGCGACCAGCGAGGACGACTGGCCGCTCGCCGCCAGTGCCTGGGCGACGAAGCCGTTCTGCTTCATCTCGGCGATGAAGCCCGCCAGGAACGTCAGTGCGGCGGTGCGGCCCTTGGGCACCGCGATCGCCTGCTCGATGCCGACGAAACGGCCCGGCATGACCCGGTAGCCGGGATGCGACTCGGCGAAGGCGACCAGCTCCTGGCGCACGCCGGCGACCGCCTCCAGCCCCTGGTCGGCGAACAGGGCCCGCGCCTCCGGCCCGCTCGGCGTCAGCACCAGCTCGGCGTTCTTCAGGGTGCGGGTGAGGTGCAGCTCGTAGGCGCTGCCGCGCGCCCCGGCGATGCGCACGCCGGGCCGGTCGACGTCGCCGATGTCCTGCAGGGGCGAGCCCTCCGGCACCAGGCAGGCCGCCTCGATCAGCACGTAGGGCGGCGTGAAGTCGAGTTCGGCGGCCCGCACCGGGTCGACCGCCATGAAGGCGACGTCCCACTCGTCGCGGGAGAGCGCCTCGAACACCTTTCCGGCCGCCTTGTAGGTGACGTACTCGACCGGAACCGCGAGCCGGGCCGCCAGCTCGCGCGCCAGCGCGGCCTGGGTGCCGCGCGGCTCGCCCGTCGCCGGGTCCTGCTGGGCCAGCACCGAGTTGCCGAAATTGATCGCGGCCCGCACCCGCCCCTTCGGCGCGAGCTCCTTCACGACGTCCTGCATGGGGGTCCCTCCAGAGGTCCGCGGCCGAACGCCGGCGCGAGCCCGAAGGCAGTCGTTACTATGGTTCAGGCGGGGACGATACGTCCGCCGTGCCTGTGCGGGTGCGTTGGATACACGTAAAAAGTGCGTGACCGGCATTTACACCTCATGCAGGTGAATCCACTATCGCGCAGCCATACGACGCGGAGCGGGCTTGCCGATGCCGGCGCTTCAGATCGACGTGCCCTGGCGCCGGGAGCGCGTGGCGAACTGGATCGCATTTCAGACCACGATCGCCCCCTATCTCGACGGCGAATGGCTGTTCCGCGGCGTTCCCTCGGTGCGGCACACGCTGGTTCCCTCGGTCGGGCGCCGGCGCGAGGGCTGCAGCTATTCGATCGGGCTGGAGGAGGCGCTGCTCGATCAGTTCAAGCGTGAGGCGCTGCCCTTTCTCGATCATCGGCCGACCACGGAGTGGGAGTGGCTCGCGCTCGCCCAGCACCACGGCGTGCCGACGCGGCTGCTCGACTAATCGGAATCGCCGTCGGTGTTGCTGTTCTTCGCGGTGTGGGGCAACGACCACGAGGATGCCGGGCTCTACATCGTCCGCCGGCCTCGCGCGGTCGACGCGCTCGACTGCCATCCTTTTCGGGTCCGCAAGGTGTCGTTCTTCTATCCGGGCTACATCACGCCGCGCCTGGTGTCGCAACGCGGCCTGTTCACGGTCCATCCGAAGCCCGACGAGCCCTACCGGTGCAGGGAGATGAGGCAGATCGTCATCGACCGGAGCTGCAAGCCGGATTTCCGCCGCAAGCTCGACTCGAGCGGCATCCATCACGCGGCGATCTTCATGGATCTCGACAGCCTGTCCCGCCGGCTGGTGGCGTTGCGGATGGGCTGGGGGGCCAACGGCGCCGAGGCGCCGCGCACCGCAACCGGGCAGGGTCGCCGGGCCGCCGCCGAGCCGGTGCGGCGCTTCGATCCGCGCGACCCCAACCGGGGCCGGTTCGGCGGCTCCCCCGCCCGGAACGGCTGGGTCCTGTCGGCCCGGGTCGAGGAGATCGAGACCGACTGGTACCGCATCGTGCTGGCGGTGGCAGCCGCGCCGCGCGTGAAGACGCCGCTGACCGGCACGGTGACGTTCCACCTGCACGACACGTTCGCCAAGCCGGAACGCCACATCCGGGCCCGGGCAGGCCGCGCGACCCTGGAGGTCTGCGCCTACGGCGCTTTCACGGTCGGAGCGATCGTCGGGCGCGACAGGACCCGGCTCGAGCTCGACCTCGCCGAGATCCCGACCGCACCGCTGCGGTTTCGCGAGCGCTGACGCGGCCCGACCGGCTTGCGCGGGCCGCCGCGGTGGGGCAAGACACCGTCACCCCCGCGTCCTGGATCGTCATCTCGTCGGAGGCGTCATGCCGCTCTACGGGTTCGCGTGCAAAAGCTGCGGCCACATGTTCCAGACCCTGGTGCGCTCGTCGGACGTGCCGGAATGCCCGGCCTGCGGCAGCGGGCAGCTCGAGCAGCAGCTCTCGCTGATCGCCTCGCCCGCCAAGGGCGGTGCCGACTCCGAGCCGGTGTGCGCCGGCGGAGGCGGCGGCTGCGGCCAGTGCTGCGGCATGGGAATGGGCGTGGGCGGCTGCGGCTGACCGCCGCGCCGGCCCCGTGCGGGCCGGCGGACCGCGCGGCCGTGCCGGGGCTCCGCAGCCGGCGTCCTGCGACGGCCGGAGTTCTGCGACAGACGTGGCCCTGCGACAGACGTGGCCCTGCGACGGACGTGGCCCTGCGACGGACCGAGACCGACCGTCGGTGCGGCGGGGAACGCCACCGGCGGGTCGCCGGTGGCGCGGGTCTGACGTGGCCGGCGCGGTTCAGCCGGCGCGGCGCAGCGGCACCGGCGGCTCCGGCCGGTCGCCGAGCAGCGAGTCGATGATCTCGTCCAGGTCGGTCGGCGTGTCGGCGACGGCGGCCTCCCGCGTGCGCAGGCCGAGCGAGATCCGCAGCAGGGCCGGCCGGTGGTCGGAGACGCGCTTCACGAACTCGTCGATGGTGCGCTCCTTGGCGACGATGAAGAAATCGTCGCTGTCCACGGTCCGGGTCAGGTTCGACGACAGGAAGATGTTGTCGATCAGCGATTTCGGCGATTTCAGATAGGTGAAGCCGCCGTTCTGCTCGTCTTCCGCCGCCATCGCCACGAAGTCGTCGCGCAGGGCGTCGAGATCGCCCGAGGCGAGCGGCGCGTTCATGTCGCCGCCGAGGATCAGGTCGGTGTCGCCGGTCTCCTCGATCAGCGCCTTGCTGGCCCGGGCCAGGATGCGCGAGGCGAGGCGCCGCCGCAGGCTCCCCTCGGCCATCGCCTTGAGGTGCAGCGGCACCAGGTGGAAGTCGAAGCCGGGCTCGGCGTCGCCGCCGCCGCGCCGGTCGCTGCGCGTCTCGAACCGGAACAGGCCCGGATAGCGGTCGAAGATGCGGCCGTGCACGGCCTCCTCGCGGGCCTGCGGATCGCGGCTGTCGAGCCGGAACAGCGGCTCCACGGCGGAGGGCCACGCCACCCGCTCGCCCCGCAGCGTCGCCCGCTTCCAGATCACCGCCGTGGTCTGGCGCCCTTCCGGCGCGTCGGGCTCCGAGAAGGCGCAGTCGTAGGTCTCGCGGAACCGCTCCTTGATCTCGGCGACCAGCGCCCGGACGGCGGCGGGCGACACCTCGGACAGGCCCCAGACGTCGAGATTGAGGTCGGCGATGACGCGCGCCGCGCCCTGCAGCTTGGCCTTGTCGCGCCAGCGGTTGGCGAGCCACTCGATGTTCCAGAAGCCGATGTCGACGTCCTGGTCGGTGCCGCGATAGGTGTCGACCACCCGCTCGACCCCGGAGCCGCTGCCGACGCTGCGGCCGAGGCCGCCGAAATAGCCGGTGAGCGAGTCCGAGCCACGGACCACGCCCAGCACCTCGGCCGCCATCTGGGCGTCGGCACTGCCCTGCTTCTGCCGGTTCTCCAGGTCGATCGCGATGGCGCCGATCTTGATGCCCTCGTTGACGATCGTCGTGGTGCCGCCGTCCGGCAGGTCCAGCCGGCGCTGGTCGCGGGCGTGGTGCAGGGCGATCAGCCGGCCGCGGCGGTCGAGCACCGGAGCGCCCGACGAGCCGTAGTCGGTGTCCGAGGCGTAGTGGATCACGGTGGACTGGACGTTGAGGACGTCGGTGTCGTCGAGCGACACCTGCTTCGGCTCGCCGCGCGGATGATGGATCACATAGGCCTGCTCGCCGCGGCCGACCGAGAACGAGGCGCGCTCCAGCGGGATGGCGCCGAACTCCTCGGCGGCGGCGCGCTCGATCCACACGAAGGTGAAGTCGAGCCCGCCGTCGACCGGGCTGGTGACGAACAGGCGCGCCGGATCCAGCGGGAAGCGCTTCTTGGCGAGAGCCCCGTCGGCCCCGGCCAGGAGATCGTCGGCCGTCACCTCGTAGTCGAACTCGGCCCGCGCCGTCGTGGCCACGGCGATCGAGTTCAGCACATGGTGGTTGGTGAGCAGCAGGTTGGGGGCGACCAGGAATCCGGTCCCGGTCCACCGTCCGTCGCGGCCCTGGTAGTCGACGCCCTCGGCCGTGATCCGGGCGACGGCGCGCCGCCGTCGCGCGAGCACGTCGAGCAGGGCCGCATTGGCGAGGATCTCGCGGCCCACCGCCACCTCGAGCGCGCGGAAGCCGCGGATCATGGCGGCCGGGTCGTTGACCGGCAGCTCGGCGCCGAGGTCGGCGAACAGCCGCCCCTCGGTGGTGACCTCGGCGACGAACGGCACGTCCGGCCCGCCGGCGTCGGCGCCGAGGTCGCGCGGACCGGCCGGCTCGGTGGCGGCCCGGATCGATGCGCGCCCGCCCTCGGGACGCGAGTCGCCGGCCCGGCCGCGCCCGCCCGCCGCTGGGGTGCGCTCCTCACGGATGGCGCCGGCGGTCTCGCCGGCGCTCGGCCCGGCCGCATGGCGCTGGAGGGTCCGCGCGCTCGCGGTGTCGCCGGCGCCCGGCGGGGGCAGGCGGTCGATCAACGGCTGCAGCGCCGCCGCCACGGCGTCCGCCACCCGGCTCGCGACGATGTCGCCGAGCAGGGTGGCGTTGATCGCCGAGCCGGCGGCCCGCTCCGTCCGGACCGCTTCGGACTTTCGACCCGCACTTCGCTCCCCGTTTGCCATGGTGGCCTCCTCGCGGTTGATCAGATGCGCCAGCACCCTGTCGAAGCGCCGGGCGGCGCGGGCGAAGCCGGCGTCGGTCGGGTGCAGCTCGTCGGCCCAGTCGGCGACCCGCGGCAGGGTGCCGCGCACGTCGACGTGCCACGCATGGGCGAAGGTGCCGCCCGCCGCGCCGCCGCCGCACAGGCGGCGCTGCAGCTCGTTGAGGTGGTCGATCATGGTGCGCACGATCGCCCGGCGCAGCGCCGGATCCATGATCCCGCGCCGGGTCAGCGGCGCGCCGATCCAGGCGTCGTTCGCGGCCCACAGCGGCCGGCGCGGATCGCCGGGGCCGCCCGGGATGGCGTGGTCGTAGCCGTGCAGAACCACGGCGACACGGCCTCCGAACGCCTGCCCGACCGTGCCGAGAAGCGTCCGGTAGGCGCGCTCGATGAACGCGAGGCGCTCGGCGAAGGCGTCCGTGTCGACGTACCAGGCCGCCGGCCGGCCCGGCTCGAAGTCGCGCAGCACGCCGAACAGCACCGAGGTGCCGTCCGTGTCCTCGCCGACCAGGTCGTTGCCGGCGCCGGAGAACAGCAGCACGTTCGGCAGCTCGGCCTGGCCGGCCAGCGCCTCGACGTATTCGGGCGCCGCCTCGATCATGCCGGCGAGCGTGTCGCCCGCCGCGCTGACGCACCAGACGTGATAGTTCGCGTCGAGCTGGTCGACGATGTCGTCGAGCAGGAACGGGAACTGGAACCAGGAGTCGCCCTCGGCGACCAGCACGGGCCGGCGCTCGCCGCGGGCGCGGCGGCGGGCGAAGCGCTCCTGCCGGCGGCGCCGGGCGATGCGGTTGGCCCAGTCCATGGCGAAGGCGCCTTCGACCCGGAAGCGCGCCGTGCGGTCGAGGACCACCGTGGCCGGGTCGATCTGGACGACCGGCGCGAAGGGCTGCGAGGCCGCCGGGTCACCGGTGAAATAGGGCCGCAGCGCGCGGTCCGGGATGTCGATGTCCTCGAGCCGCCGTTCCAGCTCGGCGTAGCTGATCGGCTCGGCCGGGATGCCGGCCGGGGCACCCTCGGGTGCCGGGGCGCCGGATCGGCGGATGTCCGGCCGGGACAAGTCCGAGCCGGCCGGCCCGCCGGGCGGATCGCGTCTCGACACCACGTGCATGGGGGCGCGTCCGCCGCGCCTGTCGCGAACGTCCATAGCCATCGTCTCCTCCCGCTGCCGGCAGCGCCGGGACGAAAAGAGTTGAATGGTCGGGCCGTGTTTTTGCGGAACGTGTTGTGAAGCCTGCCGACGCGCGATCGAAATCCGGCGGCCGCCCTCGCGGCGCGAACCTTAGGAGGGGCGACCGTGGCACACGAATCACAATACTGAGATCGTGGCCTGCAGCCGTCGCGTGCGCGGCTGCGAGACCGGTGCCGGTCGCGGCAGAGAAGGGCCTCTCCGGCCGCGCCGCTCCGGCGTCACGAGCGACCGTCGCCGCGGCCCGGCCGGCCGCGGCGACGGTCGTGATCAGAAGCCGTGCACGACCTCGATCACGTGCTCGACCTCGGGCGGGCCGGCGAAGGTGTGGCCGACGCAGTCGCGCCACGCCTGGAAGTCGGGCGAGCCGCGGAAGTCGACCGTGTGGTTCTCCAGCGTCTCCCATTTGACGAACAGGCGATAGCGGGTCGGCTTCTCGACGCTTCGCTGCAGGGTCACGCCGGAGCAGCCCTTGGCGCGGCGGAACAGCGGCACGGCCTTGCTCACGCCGGCCTCGAAGTCGGCCTCCATGCCGGGCTTCACCTCGATCTGCGCGATTTCCAGAACCATCGATGCCTCTTTGCGGAACAGGAGCGGGGGCGGGGCGGCATGATGCGGCGGGCGGCCCGAGCCCGCAACGGCGCGGCCTGCATGCCTCCGTCGCGTCTCTGCCCCGATCCATGCACCGGCGTCGCGCGCCGGCCCGCGTCGCGACGGCGCGTCGCACCGGGGACGGCGGCGACGGAAAACGGCTCGGATCGCGGGAAGGAATGCTTAGACTTTTCCTCGTGATGTTTCGAAAAAATCGATGCGGATTCCGCGGTCCTCGAAAGTACCGGATTGCCTTTGGAGGCAAGGCTGCCTTTGCTTCGGGGCTCGCGAATCACCAGACGGAGGTCGCGGCGGCGGGGGCCACATAGTTTCCGGCCGTCGGCCGATTCGGCCGCCGAGTTGCGGTGCGCGGAACTCCGAACGCGCCTGGAGACGTCACAAGAGGCCGGAAACAGGCGGGAATCCCGCCCTCCGGTATTTCGTTCGACGAGGTTTCAGAATTGTTTCTCGCACGTTTTCTCTTGCGTGCAGGGCTAATTCTAATACAATCGGGGCAGTTCTGCGGCGAATTCGGGCTGGCTTCGATGCCGCCCGAGGCGAAAATCGTCGGAGTCGAACCCGATGCGCCAACTATAAGTAATCGCGGTCTGGTTCTGCAATTTTCCCGTGGAATATAGATTAAAGTTTTTCGCTTGCTGTTCGGTCCGGCCCATGAGAAGAGCCTTATTCGTATCATGTGCCGACGGTTTCTGTGCCGGCCGGACAGTGATCGATCGGACGTAATAGGAAGCGTGCATTCCTTTCAGGAGAGCCCGAGAATGGCTGCCGTTAATCTCAAGGCTATGGATGTCGACGCCCTGCTGGCCTTGCGCGGCGAGATCGACGACACCCTCGAGGAGCGAAGCCGCGAGCTGAAGAAGCAGCTCAGCGCGCTGGAGACGGCGCGCGGTCGTCCTGCCCGCGGTGCCGCCGCCGGCAGCCGGTCGAGCGCCCTCAAGGGCGTCAAGGTCGCGCCGAAATACCGTGGCCCGAACGGCGAGACCTGGGCCGGCCGCGGCGCGCATCCAAAGTGGCTGTCGGCCCTGCTCGACGAGGGGCATTCGCTCGAGGAGTTCGCCATCGAAGGCGCGGGCGAGGTCGAAGAGGTCGAGGAGAAGCCGGCGCGCAAGAGCGGCCGCGGCCGCCGCAAGCGCGGCTGATCCGCGCTCCGGCCAGCACGACGGCGTCCGGTCCGGCGGAGCGATCCGCCGCGTGCGCGGAGGCAGCGTCGTGTCGCCGCCGGGCGCGGCGGGCGTCTTCGCCGGGCGGACGGTTCAGCAGGCGGTGCGGATCACGGCGTGCTGGGCCCAG
Source organism: Rhodoplanes tepidamans (assembly GCF_030813915.1). GTDB lineage: Bacteria > Pseudomonadota > Alphaproteobacteria > Rhizobiales > Xanthobacteraceae > Rhodoplanes > Rhodoplanes tepidamans. The sequence goes on along the minus strand of NZ_JAUSUJ010000016.1, from coordinate 24,784 downwards.
CCCCGGTAGGGGCGCTCGACCGTCAGCACGGCTCCGAGCGCCTGTGCCCGCGCCGCGAGGCGCGCCTCCAGGTGATCGCGCGGCGTGACGTCGAACAGCGACAGCCACGCCCGCAGCGCCGCCCGCAAGGTGCCCGGCAGTCCGTCCTGGCCGCCGAAATCGACGATCCGCAGCTCGCCGCCCGGCGCCACCAGGCCGAGGGCGCGGTCGAGCGCCGCCTGCCACTCCGGGATCATCGACAGCGTGTAGGAGAAGTAGACGCGCTCGAAGGCCGGCTCGCCGAACACGGCGGCCGGATCGAACCCGATCGCGTCCGCGTGGGCGATCCGCACCCGCCGCATCAGGCGGGCGCGGGCGATCGATTCCATGGCGGTGCCGAGCATCTCGGTCGAGACGTCGATGCCGTAGAAGCGCGCCTGCGGCCAGCGCCGCGCCGCGCGAACGAGATTGCGGCCGGTGCCGCAGCCGATCTCCAGCACGCGGTCGCCCGGCCGCGGCGCCAGCTGCTCGATCAGGTCGTCGCGGCCGAGCAGATAGTATTTCCGGGTCGCGTCGTAGACGTGGCGCTGCCGCCGGTACATCCGGTTCATCCGCGCGGTCGCGTCGTGCGCCTCCTCGCGTCGCCCGCCGTCCGCCGCTCCACGCGCGCGATGGACCATCGTCAGTCTCCGTCGTCCAGCACGTAGAGATGAAAGCCGCCGTAGATGGCGGAGCGGTCGCGCGCCGTGAAGGCGCGCGAGGCGGCCGCCTCGTAGCGCCAGCGCGCCAGGATGGCGTCGTCGAGCCGGCCGGGCAGCAGGCTCGGCTCGGCGGCGGTGCGGAAGATCACCCGGGCGCCGGGCTTCGCGGTGCGGGTAATCTCCGTCCACAGCGCGTCGAGCTGCGCGTCGGTCATCCAGTCCTGGGCGTCGAGCAGCACGTAGCGGTCGACCGACCGGGCCGGCTGCGCGGCGAGGTGCTCGGTCATCGAGGCGTTGACCACGGCGACGCGGCTCGCGCGCGCGCTGACCGCGGCGAAGTTGTCGCGCTCCAGATAGGGCGGCAGCGGGTCGTGCTCGCCGTCGCCGTAGCGGCGGCCGAAGGCCTGCCAGGCGAAATAGTTCTCGTCGAGGCTGAAGGCGCAGCTGAGCCGCTCGACGCGGCCGCGCAGCACCGCCGCCATGTCGCCGCCGCCCGCCGCCGCCAGCGCCGCATACTGGGCCGGCGGGATGCCGAGCCCGTACAGCGCGACCGGCCGGCCCGCCGCCCAGCGCACGAAGCGCTTCTCGAACAGCGGCGCCAGCAGGGTCTGGAACAGCTCGAGCTGCTCCTCGCGCGAGCGTGCGGCGAGAAGCCGGCGCAGATCGACGCCGTACATCCGCGCCACCGCGTGGCCGAGCCCGATGAAGTGGCCGAGCAGCCCGTGCTTGTACACGTTGCGGGCGAACAGCGAGATGCGCCGCCGGCCGAGCCCGAGGGCGCCGCGGCCCTCCCAGTAGGCCCGCGTCGACGCGTCGAGCCGCGGCGCGAGATGGTTCCAGTAGGCCTCGACATTGGCGGCCTCGTCGGCGGTGCCGAAGAAGCGGTGGAAGGCGCGCCACGACGGCAGGTGCCGGGCGGCGGCGAGCTTGAGCCGCACCAGCGCGACATGCGCCGTGTTGACGTCGACGGCGGTGATGCGGGCCGGATCGCCGATCAGATAGGAGAGGACGTTGCAGCCCCCCGAGGCGATCGCCACGACGTGATGGTCGCGGCCGATCTGCAGCGCCTCCATGTCGACCGCCGGATCCTCCCAGATCTGCGGGTAGACGAGCCCGCGGAACATCCAGGCGAAGACGAGCTCGGCCATGCCCTGGCGCGACAGCGCGGGGGTGCGGCGGACGGCGGCGGCGACGCCGCACCGGACCTTCGACGGCGAGGAGATCAAACCGGGCCTCGATGACTGTGATGAATGGATGCGACCCAACCGCCGCGGCGCGACGCGGCGCCGGCGAACGAGCGTGTGTATCGAGCGCCCGGTGACGCCTTCATGACAGCGTGCGACGCGGCGGGGGACGGAATCCGCGCGAAGTCGTGATCGGGTCCGATTGCATTCTAAGGTTGCATCAAGAAAAATACTCTCCCTATAGTGGTGGCGTCGCGACCGGGCCGACTCGTCGTGGTGCGGGGCCCGTCCGGGAGGCGGCACGTGGAAGCCGAGGGTCGTTCCATCACGGTCGAAGCAGCCAGCCGGCGCGCGGTGAGGCGCCCGGGGGCGCGCGGCCGCGCCGATGCGGCCGGGCGGCGCTACAGCAGGGGAGGGTGCCGATGCGGCAGAACTTCACGCAGACCATCACGCTCGCCGGCACGGTCCGGACGATCGACGAGGCGAACGCCTGCTTCAGCCTGCAGGCCCGCAGCGGCGACACGTTCGAGGTGGTGACCGGGGTCACCACCAGCTGGCAGGTGATGACCAATCTCGACCAGATCTCGCGCGACCGCGTGCCCGATCCGCCCGGCCTGAGGCGGGACGACGATCCGGTGCGGTTCGACCTGAAGAAATACGTCGCCGTCGGACGGCCCGTGTTCGTCGCCGGCCTCTACCAGGAGGACGGCGACCGCGCCCGCTTCGAGGCCCGCACCGTGTATCTCCTGCATTCGCGCGCGGACCGCTGGCTGTTCGAGGAGACGCACTGGTGGCTCGTGCAGGTCACCCAGATGGCGGACCGCATCCTCGACCACCTGTTCGACCAGCGCCGCAACTACACGATCGACGACTTCGCCAAGTTCTATCGCACCAACCTCAACATCCTCGGGCAGCCGGTGGACGACAACGTGCAGGAATGCGCGGTGCTGTCGCGGCTGCTCTACGATCTCGCGACCGCGTTCCTGATCACCGGCGCCGAGCGCTACTTCCTCGCCGCGCAGGCCGCCATGAAGTACCTGCGCGAGGCGTTCCGCTCGTCGAGCCACGACGGCGAGTACTGCTTCTGGGCCTACGGTCGGCGCCGGAACAGCGAGGGCGAGAAGGGCGAGAGCCTGTACTTCGCCTCGCAGGGTCCGGACGACGTCGGCACCATCCCGCTCTACGAGCAGATCTACGCGCTCGCCGGCCTCACCCAGTACTACAGGATCACCCTGGACACCGAGGTGCTGGAGGACATCCGGCGCACCATCAACACGTTCCAGGCCTTCTACTGGGATCCGCCGAGCGCCACCGCGAAGGGCTTCGCCGGGACCGGCGGCTACTATTCGCATCTCGATCCGGTGACGATGCGGCCCGACACCCCGGCGCTCGGCGAGAACTGCCGGCGCAAGAACTGGAACTCGGTCGGCGATCACATCCCGGCCTATCTGGTGAACCTCATCCTTACGCTGGAGCCCCTGCCGGCCGGCAGCGCGCGGTCCTATCTGGGCGACCTGCTCAAGGTGGCGATCGGCATCCTCGAGGAGACGACCACGCTGATCGCCGAGAAGTTTCCGGACCCGACCTCCAAATACGTCAACGAGCGCTTCCACGACGACTGGACGCCGGACCACGCCTATCGCTGGCAGCAGGACCGCGCCGTGGTCGGCCACAATCTCAAGATCGCCTGGAACCTGACGCGCTGCGCCAACTACTTCCACATGCGCGCCGCCCGCCGCCGCGCCATGGGGCATCCGCAGGACGCGGCCGCCGACGACAGCCACGCCAAGCGGCTCCTGCAGGTCGCCCGCCGGCTCGGCGACGACATGGCGACGGCCGGGCTCGACGCCGTGCGGGGCGGCATCTTCGACTGCGTCGAGCGCCATCCCACCGGCGGTATGCCGATCCAGTTCGCCTGGGGCGCCACCAAGGACTTCTGGCAGCAGGAGCAGGGCATCCTCGCCTATCTGATCCTGCACGGCGCCACGGTCGGCGACACCAGCTATCTCGCTCTCGCCCGCGAGAGCGCCGCCTTCTGGAATCTGTTCTTCCTCGACCGCGAGCGGCAGGGCTACTATTTCCGCACCACCGAGAACGGGCTGCCGATCCTGGACGGCCAGTACGGCATGAAGAGCAGCCACGCGATCGGCTACCACGCCTTCGAGCTCGCCTATCTGGCGCACGTCTACATCCGCACCTTCGTCGACGCCGGCAACGGCGCGGACAACGGCTTCTGCCTGTATTTCCGCATCCGTCCGTCGCCCAACCAGACGACCATCAACGTGCTGCCGGACTTCATGTCCCCGGGCCGGCTGACGATCGACCGCGTGGTCGTCAACGGCATCGACATGACGGCGCAGCTCAAGCCCGCCAATCCCGACGACTTCCAGCTCTCGCTCGCCGGCCTTCCCGGATCCCAGGACGGCGGCGCCATCGCGCTGGTCGTCCAGTTCGCCGCACTCGCGGTCTGAGGCCGCGGCCGATCGCGTCCGCAAGGAGCTTCTCGATGTCGAACGCCCCGCTCGCCGGCCGGAAGATCGCCGTCATCGTCGAATCCCAGTACATCCCGAAGGAGATCGCCACCTATCGCGAGCGTTTCGCGGCCCATGGCGCCACCGTCGAGCTGGTGTCGCGCCTGTGGGGCCAGCCGAGCCAGCGCTTCTACTCGACCGTCGAGCCCGGCTCCTTCGACGAGGTGGAGTGGATCGAGGTCGACAAGGACGTCGATCAGGTGGCGCCGGAGGACTACGCCGCCGTGATCGTCTCGGCCAACTACACGAGCGTCCGGCTGCGCTGGAGCGAGCGCGACGACGTCACCGCCGCGAACGCCGCCGAGGTCGCCCGCAACGTGCCGGCTGCGCGCTTCTTCCGCCGCGCCATGGAGAACAGGCGCATCGTCAAGGGCGCCGCCTGCCACGGGCTGTGGCTGCTCGCCACCGCCCCCGACCTGCTCGCCGGCCGCAAGGTGATCTGCAACAAGGTGGTGCTGGCGGACGTGGTGAATGCCGGCGGCCTCTACACGCCCTGCGTCCCCGGCACGCCGCCCGAGAAGCAGGTGGTGGTCGACGGCGACCTCGTCACCAGCAATTCCTACCACGCGACCGAGGCCTTCGTGGACGCGATCAGGGACGCGATCCTGGCCGGCCCCGGCACCGCGGTCGACCCGCTTCCTCCGCTGCCCGACCCGCGCGGAAAGCGCCATGTGCTGGTCGTGCTGTCGGAGTGGGGCTACTGGGGCGAGGAGCTGGTCGGCCCGATCGAGGAGTTCGATGCCGCCGGCTGGACGGTCGACTTCTGCACCCCCAACGGCCGCCGGCCGAACGCCATCCCGGTCAGCATGGACCCGGACTTCTTCGACCCGCCGCTGCAGCGCCCGGTGACCAGCCCCGAGATGGCCGCCAAGGTCCGCCGCTTCGACGATCCCGGCACGCCGGAGGGCGCCCGGCTGCAGACCCCGATCTCGCTCGCCGCCTGGTTCCCGGAACGCCCCTACTATTCGGCGCCGGCCTTCGTGCGGCTGCTGGAGGCCTACAACCGCGCGCTCGAGCAGGCGCGCGCGAGCATCGCCCGCTACGACTCGGTGCTGCTGGTCGGCGGCTCCGGGCCGGTCGTCGACATGGTCAACAACCAGCGCGTCCACGACCTGATCCTCGCCTTCCTCGATGCCGGCAAGCCGATCGCCGCCGAGTGCTACGCCGTCGCCTGCCTCGCCTTCGCGCGCGACATGAACATCCGCAAGAGCATCATCTGGGGCAAGCACGTCACCGGGCACTGCCTCGAATACGACTACAAGGACGGCACCGCCTTCGTGAGGGCGCGCAACACCTTCCTCGACTTCAACATGGGCCCGCCGCCCTATCCGCTGGAGTTCATCCTGCGCGACGCCACCGGTCCGGACGGCGGCTTCCACGGCAATTTCGGACACCCGACCAGCGTGCTGGTCGACTGGCCGTTCGTCACCGGCCGCTCGACCCCCGACAGCGCGCTGACCGGCCGCAAGCTGATCGAGGTCCTGGACGGCGACCCGCCGCTGCGCCGCTGGGGATGGTGAGTCCCAGGTCATTCCGGGGCGCGCCGCCGGCGCGAACCCGGAATCCAGAGGCGAACTCCGGTCGTGGGGTTGGATTCAGGGGCCGGCGCGGAGCCTGTGCTCGGGCGGCGCATAGCGCCGACCCGAGTGCGCCGTCCCGGAATGACGGGGCAAGTCGCTCATGATCCACCAGTTCATCTTCGCCCGTCCGAAGCCCGGCATGAGCGAGGCCGAGTTCCAGCGCTACTGGGTCGAGGTGCACGCGGTGCGCTATGCGAGCCGCATCCCGCAGATCCGCAAGTACAAGGTCGACACCCGGATCCCGCGGCCGGGCGACCCCGCCGATCCCCTGTGGAGCGGCGCCGCCGAGATCTGGCTCGCCAACGAGGAAGAGCAGGTCGCCTCGCTGCAGTCGCCCGAGCTGATCGACGGCGCGCGCGCCGACGAGCCGCGCTGGGCGGCGTTCTGGCGCACCGTGGTGCTCGACACCACGGCGCATCTGCTGCTGCCCGGTCCGCCGGAGGCGCGCGACGCGCCCGGCGTGCTGCTGCTGGTGCTCACGAAACGTCGCGAGGGCCTGCCGCTCGGCGATTTCCGCGCCCATATGCTCGGGCCGCACGCCGAGACGGTGCGGGCGCTGACCGGCCTGCGCCGCTATCAGCAGGGCCATGTGCGCGACGGCGCCTATGCGGCCGGCGAGGCGCTGCTCGACTGCGTCGAGCAGCTCTGGTTCGACGATCCCGCCGCGGTCGCCGCGGCCGAGGCCTCGATTGAGGGCGCTCTGCTCGCCGCCGACCGGCGCCGCGTCGCCGAGCCGCGCTGGCAGCACCGCATGCTGGTCCGCGAGCACTGGATCATCGGCCCCGCTCCGCGGCCCTACACTCCCTGACCGGTCCCGGAGGCCATCATGCCGATCCCCGTCCATTTCGAGTACCGCACCGGGCTTCGCCACATCGCGCTCGCCGACGTGCGGCTCGCCGGAAGCTGGGACGACGCCGGGCGCCCGTCGGCCCAGTGGTCGACCCGTCCGATGGAGCCGTTCGACGCCGAGGACGGCTGTCCGGCCTTCCGGGCGACCGTGCAGCTCGACGAGGCGGCGGTCGGGCAGACGCTGCGCTGGAGCGTGACGACGGAGACCGCCGCCGGCACGATCTCGGCGATGCCGACCGAGGTGAACGACGCCGGGGCGTCGGACCAGCACCGCGAGTTCCTGCTGCGAGAGGCCGACCAGGTCGAGCGCTACTTCCTCACCCACTGCCGGCGGCTCGGGGCCAACCGGCTGATCCGCGACGGCCGCGATCTGGTGCAGTTCTCGGTCTGGGCGCCGAACGCCCGAAGCGTCGAGCTGGCGCGCGCCAGCCTCTCCGGCGCCGAGAACGAGAAGGGCGGCTACATCTTCGACGACGGCCGCGGCGTCGACAGCGTGACGCCGATGCACCGCGACGGCGACGGGATCTGGAGCACCGCCCCCGCGGAGCTTCCCGAGGGCGGCGCCTTCGAGGCCTACGACCACACCCTCTACATGTTCCGCGTCACCAAGGACGACGGCGACGTCGCCTGGCGCACCGACCTGTTCTCGCGCTGCCAGATCGGCAGCGGTAATGTCGACCCGGCGCACGGGCCGACGTGGTGCGGCTGCCGGACGAGTCTCGACGGCACCAAGAGCTGTTCGGTCGTCGTCGATCCGTCCCGGGTCACGGCGGCCTTCGAGTCCTGCGACTTCCCCGAGACCAACTGGGTCTACGAGGAGGACTTCTGGCGCGACGAGTTCGATCCCGCCCGGCCGGTGCCGCGCCGGCTCGAGGACCTCGTGCTCTACGAGCTCCATGTCGACGGCCTCGCCGCCGGGCGCAGCCCGCGCGGCACCCTGAAGGACGCGATGGCGCTGCTGCCTTATCTGCGCCGGCTCGGCGTCAACGCGGTCGAGCTGATGCCGCTCGCCGAATACGAGGGCTGGGCGAGCTGGGGCTACGGCTCCTCGCACTATCTGGCCATCGAATATGCCGGGGGCGGCCGCGACCAGTTCAAGTGGTTCGTGCGCGAGTGCCACCGTCACGGCATCGCCGTGATCATGGACGTGGTCTACAATCACTACATCGCCGACGCCGAGCGGGCCGAGTGGGCCTACGACTCGAACGCGCCCGAGACCAACATCTGGTACTGGTACGAGGGGCGGGCCTCCGACTACGGGCGGCCGGACGGCGGCTACGTCGACAACAATTCGACCGGCTGGGCGCCGCGCTTCTGGGAGGAGAACGTCCGCAAGCTGTTCGTCTCCAGCGCCGCCATGCTGGTCGACGAGTTCCACGTCGACGGCTTCCGGGTCGACCAGACGACCTCGCTGCACGCCTATGCGGTGATCCATGCCGACGGGCGGCCGGCCGACCGGGCCCGCGCGTTCGGCGCCAAGTTCCTGCGCGAATGGACCCGCACCATGCGCCTGGTGCGGCCCGACGTGGTCCTGATCGCCGAGGATCATTCCGGCTGGCCGGCCGTCACCCAGCCGACCGCGGCGGGCGGGCTCGGCTTCGACGCCGCCTGGTACGCCGAGTTCTATCATCAGCTGATCGGCGACGCGACCAACGACACTGCGCGCGCGAGATTGCTGAAATTCGCCGGCTACGGTGACGACCGGCCACTCGCCATGAGCTGGTTCGCCGGCACCCTGGCGGCGAGCGCGCAGGGGCACGTCGTGTATCACGAGTCGCACGACGAGGCCGGCAACTCGAGCTACGAGGAGAACGGCCGCGAGGTGTACTCGGCCCGCACCATCGTCACCGCCGTGAACGGCGCGCCGCTGATCGGCACCACCCGCGACTTCGCCGAGGCCCGCACCCGCGTGGTGGCGGCGCTCGCGCTGCTCGGGCCGGGAACCCCGATGTTCTTCATGGGCGAGGAGGTGGGCGCGCACGAGCCGTATCGCTACAACGATTTCATCGCGCATCGCGAGGACTTCGAGGCGCTGGCGGAGAGCGACGGCGCGCGCCTGTTCCGCTTCTATCAGGCCGTCATCGCGCTGCGCCTCGGCGCGCCGGCGCTGCGCTCGCACGCCCTCGACGTCCTGCACGTCCACGATGCCAACCGGGTGCTCGCCTTCCGCCGCGCCGCGGCGGGGCAGGACTTCGTCGTGCTCGCCAGCCTCGCCAACCACGCCTTCGCGGCCGGCTACCGCATCCAGCACCCGGCGCTTGCCGACGGCTCCTGGCGCGAGGCGCTGAACAGCGACGCCGCCGTGTTCGGCGGCGGCGGCCTGGTCAACGCCGAGCCGGTGACGAGCGCCCACGGCGCCCTCACGGCCTTGCTCGCCGCCAATGCGGTCGTGGTGCTGGAGCGGATCTGAGCGCTCCGGTCCGGACTGCGAAACGACCGGCGGCTCCGGACCGGCATGGCTCGCCGCCCGGCTCCGTTTTGAAGACCGTCCCGGAGACCGGACATGCTCCCGCACCCGGGTCGAAGCCGCCGCCCGCCCGTCGGGGGCAAGCGGCCGCACGCGCCTGAAAGATGAGCGACAGACAGAACAAAAAATAGGCACGAACGACCAATCTGAAAGATGATTGACCGGGAACAAGGATCGTTCCCTGGAATCTGCCTAATCAAGCACCAGCTCACGTCCCCCGCGTGTGTCCCGCCCAGCCTTCCGCCCGGTCGAGGCCGCACCGCATGCCCGACGCTCCGTCAACCGACGCCGCTGCGCTCGATCGCCGCCGTTTCCTCGGCGGTGCCTGGCGGGCCGGCCCGGCCGAGCCGCCGCCGTCCTGTTACACGGAACATTTCCCCGCCCGGGTGCTGGTGCAGGCCGCGCCCGCCCGCCTCGACGCCGTCGCGGCCGCCGTGGCGGCGATCGAGGGCGTCCGTCTCGTCGACACCCGGTCGCCCGGCCGGCTGACCGTCGCGGTCCCGCCCGGCACGGTGGGCGCGGCCCTGGCGGCGCTCGCCGCCGTGCCCGGCGTGCTGACCGCGAGCGCCGTTCCCGCCGAACCCGAGGTGCTCTCATGACCGACCGCGGCACGAATGTCTGCGGCGTGCTGGTCCACGCGGTGCCGGCCCGCGCCGGCGAGGTGGCGCAGGCGTTGCGCGGCATCCCGGGCAGCGAGCTGCACGCGACGCTCGACGGCGGCCGGCTCGTCGTCACGCTCGAGGACACGCCCCAGGCGACCGCCTTCTCGGGGCTGGAGACCATCCATCGCACGCCCGGCGTGGTCGCCGCGGCGCTCGTCTATCACGGATTCGATCCGGACCGCGGCCCTGCCGCTCCGCACGTCATGGAGGCTTGAACATGTCCGAGCAGACGCGACGCGACACCATGAAGCTGGCCGCCGTGGCGGCCGCCGCGGCCGCCGCCGGCGTGACGCTGCCCGAGGCGGCGGAGGCACAGGTCGCCCGCGGCGACGGCATCCGCTGGGACAAGGGCGTGTGCCGCTTCTGCGGCACCGGCTGCGGCGTGCTGGTCGGCGTCAAGGGCGGCAGGGTGGTGGCGACGCAGGGCGACCCCGACGCCCCGGTCAATCGCGGCCTCAACTGCATCAAGGGCTACTTCCTGTCGAAGATCATGTACGGCGAGGACCGCCTGACCCGGCCGCTGCTGCGCATGAAGAACGGCAGGTACGACAAGGCCGGCGAGTTCACCCCGATCTCGTGGGACCAGGCCTTCTCTATCATGGCCGAGAAGTGGAAGGCGGCGCTGAAGAAGAGCGGCCCCTCGGCGGTCGGCATGTTCGGCTCCGGCCAGTGGACGGTGTGGGAGGGCTACGCCGCCGCCAAGCTCTACAAGGCCGGCTTCCGCTCCAACAATCTCGATCCCAACGCGCGCCACTGCATGGCGTCCGCCGTCGCCGGCTTCATGCGGACCTTCGGCATCGACGAGCCGATGGGCTGCTACGACGACCTCGAGCACGCCGACGGCTTCGTGCTGTGGGGCGCCAACATGGCGGAGATGCACCCGATCCTGTGGTCGCGGCTGACCGACCGGCGCCTCACCCACGACGGCTGCGAGGTGCACGTGCTCTCCACCTTCGAGCACCGCAGCTTCGAGCTCGCCGACAACGGCATGATCTTCGTGCCGCAGACCGATCTCGCGATCCTCAACTACATCGCGAACTACATCATCCAGAACGGGGCCGTGAACCGGGACTTCGTGTCGAAGCACGTGGCCTTCGCCCACACCGTGGAGGACATCGGCTACGGCCTGCGGCCGGGCCATCCGCTCGAGGTGGCGGCGAAGAACGCCTCGCACAAGGCCGGCAAGGACGGCGCCGTCGACCCGGCCGGCATGCGCGACATCACGTTCGAGCAGTACAAGGAGCAGGTCGCCAAGTACACGCTGGACTACACGGCCAAGCTCTCCGGCGTCGAGCCCGACAAGCTCCTGAAGCTGGCGAAGCTCTATGCCGATCCCAGGAAGAAGGTCGTCTCCTACTGGACGATGGGCTTCAACCAGCACGCCCGCGGCACCTGGGTGAACAATCTCGTCTACAACATCCACCTGCTCACTGGAAAAATCTCCGAGCCCGGCAACGGCCCGTTCTCGCTCACCGGCCAGCCCAGCGCCTGCGGCACGGCCCGCGAGGTCGGCACCTTCTCGCATCGCCTGCCGGCCGACATGGTGGTGACCAGCCCGGCCCACCGCGCCGTCGCCGAGAAGATCTGGCAGCTGCCGGAGGGCACGATTCCGGGCACCATCGGCTACCACGCCGTGCTGCAGAACCGGATGCTCAAGGACGGCAAGCTCAACGCCTACTGGGTCCAGTGCACCAACAACATGCAGACCGCGCCGAACATGAACGGCGAGGGCTTTCCGGGCTATCGCAACCCCGACAACTTCATCGTGGTGTCCGATCCCTACCCGACCGTCACGGCGCTCTCGGCCGACCTGATCCTGCCGACCGCCATGTGGATGGAGAAGGAGGGCGCCTACGGCAATGCCGAGCGGCGCGGCCAGTTCTGGCGCCAGCAGGTGAAGGCGCCGGGCGAGGCGCGCTCCGATCTCTGGCAGACCATCGAGTTCTCCAAGTACTTCAAGGTCGAGGAGGTGTGGCCCGAGGAGCTGATCGCCAAGAAGCCGGAGGTTCGCGGCAAGACGCTCTACGACGTCCTCTACGCCAACGGCACCGTGAACAGATTCCCGCTGGACGACCTGCAGCAGGGCTTCGACAACGACGAGTCCCGGGCGTTCGGCTTCTACGTCCAGAAGGGCCTGTTCGAGGAATACGCCGCCTTCGGCCGCGGCAAGGCGCACGACCTCGCGCCCTTCGATCTCTATCACAAGGCGCGCGGCCTGCGCTGGCCCGTGGTCGACGGCAAGGAGACGCTGTGGCGCTTCCGCGAGGGCTACGATCCCTACGTCAAGGCCGGCGAGGGCGTGAAGTTCTACGGCAAGCCGGACGGACGGGCGCGCGTCATCTTCTGCCCCTACGAGCCGGCCGCCGAGAGCCCGGACAAGGAGTACGACATGTGGCTGTGCACCGGCCGCGTGCTGGAGCACTGGCACTCCGGCTCGATGACGCGCCGCGTGCCCGAGCTGCACCGCTCCTATCCGACCGCCCAGCTGTTCATGCATCCGGACGACGCGATGCAGCGTGGCCTGCGGCGCGGCCAGTCCGTCAAGGTGATCACGCGCCGCGGCGAGGTGATCACGCGGGTGGAGACGCGCGGCCGCAACAAGATGCCGCCGGGCCTCGTCTTCATCCCGTTCTTCGACGAGGGCCAGCTGGTCAACAAGCTGACGCTGGACGCCACCTGCCCGATCTCCAAGGAAACCGACTTCAAGAAGGCCGCCTGCAAGGTGGTGCCGATCTGATCGGCCGCCCGCACCGTCGCCCCTGAGCAACCGAGCATGGTCATGTCGACCGAGACCGACCGCAAGACGCCGACCCGCCGCCGCTTCGTGCAGGCCACCCTGCGCACCGCGGCCGGGGCAGGGGCGTGCGGGCTCGGCCTCGCGCTCTTCGCGGCGCAGTCGCGCTCGCTGCCGGCCGACGCGCTGCGGCCGCCCGGCGCGCTGCCGGAGCCGCAGTTCCTGTCCGCCTGCGTGCGCTGCGGGCTGTGCGTGCGCGCCTGCCCCTACGACACGCTGACGCTCGCCGATCTGGCGGCCGGTCCGGCCGCCGGCACGCCGTTCTTCCGGGCGCGACAGATCCCGTGCGAGATGTGCGAGGACATCCCGTGCGTGAAGACGTGTCCGACCGGCGCGCTCGACAAGAGCCTGACCGACATCGGCGCGGCCCGCATGGGCGTCGCCGTGATCGTGTCGCGCGACACCTGCCTCAATCTGCAGGGCCTGCGCTGCGACGTCTGCTATCGCGTGTGCCCCGTCATCGACCAGGCGATCACGCTCGAGCAGACCCACAATCGCCGCACCGGCAAGCACGCCGTGTTCGAGCCGGTCGTCCATCCGGACGCCTGCACGGGCTGCGGCAAGTGCGAGAAGTCGTGCGTGCTCACCGATGCGGCCATCAAGGTGCTGCCGCTCGGGCTCGCCGCCGGCCGGCAGGACGAGCACTATCGCCGCGGCTGGGAGGAGAAGCGCAAGGCCGGCCGCGAGCTGGTGCCGGGCCTCATCGACCTGCCGGACCGCCTGCCGGAGGCGAAGCCATGACGGCACGGATCCAAGCCAGAATTGCGGGTCGCGAGGCGTGGGCGCTGCACGGCTGGTGGACCGCGCACAAGTACCTGATCCTGCGCCGCCTGACTCAGCTCGGCGTGCTGGCGCTGTTCCTCTCGGGGCCGCTCGCCGGCGTGTGGATCGCCAAGGGCACGCTCGCCGCGAGCCTCACCTTCGACGCGCTGCCGCTCACCGACCCGTTCGTCGTCCTGCAGTCGCTCGCCGCCCGCCACTGGCCGGAGACGACGGCGCTGACCGGCGTCGCCATCGTGGCCGGCTTCTATCTGGTCTTCGGCGGCCGCACGTTCTGCGCGTGGGTCTGTCCGGTGAATCCGGTCACCGACCTGGCGGCCTGGATGCGGCGGCGCCTCGGCGTGGAGAAGGGCTTCTCCATGCGCCGCGAGACGCGCTGGCTGGTCGCGCTCGCCGTTCTCGCCGCGGCGGCCGCCACCGGCACGGTCGCCTGGGAGATGATCAATCCTGTCACGCTGATCTATCGGGCCGCGCTGTTCGGCACGCTCGCCGGCCTCGCCGTGGTCGTCGCGGTGTTCGTCTTCGACCTGGTCGTCGCCCGCGACGGGTGGTGCGGCCATGTCTGTCCGATCGGCACCGCCTACGCCCTGATCGGCAAGGCGACGCTGCTGCGCGTCTCGGCCCGCGGCCGGGCCCGCTGCGACGACTGCCTCGACTGCTTCGCGGTCTGCCCCGAGAGCCACGTGATCGCACCGGCCCTGCGCGGCCGCGACGGCGCCGGTCCGGTGATCGCGTCGGGCGACTGCACGGCGTGCGGACGCTGCGTCGACGTCTGTCCCGAGCGCGTCTTCGCGTTCACCCACCGCTTCGACACCCGCGTGGACGCGGCCGTGCCGCCTCCGCCGCCCGCCGCCGGACGCTCCGCGCCGGCCGCGCTGGAAAAGGCCTGAACCGATGACACCGCACCGATGGAGGGCAACGATGGCCGCACCGCGAACCGGAGCCACGCTCGCCGCACTTGTCGCGACGCTCGTCGCCGTCGTCGTCGCGACGGGCGGCATCGGGCTCGCGCAGGACCGCACCACGCTCAAGAGCCTGCGCGGCGACGTCGGGCTCGAGGAGATCGGGGCGGCGCCCCCGGTGGTCAAGCAGGACACGCCGTCCGACGGAATGTTCGGTCGCGCCTACCGCCAGCAGCCGCCGCTGATCCCGCACCGGATCGAGACCTATCAGGTCACCAAGGACTTCAACCAGTGCATGACCTGTCACGACTGGCCGGCCAACATCAAGGCCGGGGCGCCGAAGGTCTCGGAGACGCACTACAACGACCGCGAGGGCAACCGGCTCGACAAGATCTCCGGCACGCGCTTCTTCTGCACCCAGTGCCACGTGCCGCAGCTCGACGCCAAGCCGCTGGTCTCGAGCACCTTCCAGAACGCCACCGAAGTGAAGTGACGGTGCGCCACCGCCGGCGCGCGGGACCGCGCGGCCGCGGCGGCGCAGGACGAGGATCGGACCGATGACCGACAACACCGCGACTCCGGCCCCCGCGGCGCCCGAGACGGCGCCCGAGAAGGCCCCGGGCCGCCTGCGCCGGCTGTGGCGCTGGTTCTGGAGCCCGTCCGGCACGCTCTCGCTCGGCGCCCTGCTGATCGTCGGGTTCTTCGGCGGCATCGCCTTCTGGGGCGGCTTCCACACCGTGATCGAGGCGACCAACACCGAGGCGTTCTGCGTCTCCTGCCACGAGATGGAGGCGAACGTCTTCCGCGAGTATCGCCAGACCGTGCACTACACCAACCGCACCGGCGTGCGCGCCGTGTGCACCGACTGCCACGTGCCGAAGGACTGGACCCACAAGATGATCCGCAAGGTCCAGGCCTCCAACGATCTCCTCCAGCACATCCTCGGCACCATCGACACGCCCGAGAAGTTCAACGCGCGGCGGCTGCATCTCGCCACCAATGTCTGGCGCGCCATGAAGACGACCGACAGCCGCGAGTGCCGCAACTGCCACGACTTCATCCACATGGACTGGTCCGTGCAGGAGAAGCGATCGGCCGAGAAGCACCAGGAGGCGGTGAAAAACGCCGACACCTGCATCGACTGCCACCGCGGCATCGCCCACCGGCTGCCCGCCGGCGCCCAGGAGGCGGCCGACAAGCTGTGGCGCGAGCTGTCGAACGGCAAGGGCGCGCCGGTCACCACCGCGCCGTCGAGCGGCGGGGTCGCGGCGCGCTGACCGGCCGCACCGAGGGGAACATCGAGAGGGCACCTCGATCGGGGCCGTCCCGGCCGCACGGCCGGGGCGGCCCGCGATCGTTCCGAGTCGGCCGGGGCCCGACTTCGAGGCCGCCCGAGGCGCCGTCGTCGTGCCGTGGCCGGAGCGCCGGCGGCCGCGCGGCCGAAAGCCGCACGCGGTCTTCGGGCGCCGCCGGGGGCCGGCGCAAGTCCCTCGATCCCAAGTAATTTCACGTACAGCTGCGGGTCCTGCTGCGCCGCCGAAGGCATGGTGCGGCGCTACTGCGACCACCTGACCGGTTGCGAGCTGGATTGTCTATCTGTAGCTCTGACGGAGCGATGCTTCCGATCTGCAATGTAAAGCGTCATGACGATGAAATTGTAGTCAACTTCAGGTTCGTATTCTTGAAAACGACTGGGGAACTATACAAAGCGGTACGATATTGTTCAAGATGTCATCTGTCGTGGTGCAGCGCACCAGAAGCAAATTTCTGCCTTATTCATGAGGCGAGGTTGAAAGCTGAACGGCTGTTAAGAAAGCCGTAACGCTGCGCGGGGAGACTGACGCAGCAGAAAAAGCCGGGACGGCCGATCGGTCGAAGCCTGGTGGCGGGGAGTTCCAAGGCTGCCGGAGTGCCCGGCGCCGCGTGCGGACCGTATCCGCGCCGGCGCCGCAGAGATGCGTGAGGAGAGCGGACGGTCGCGGCCGTCCGGGGGCGGAGCCGTGACCGGTCCGCCCGTTTCGACCTGGACGCTGGACGTTTGAACTGGAGGTGACGACATGACGGTTCGGGCTTTTGTGAACCGAAGCTCTGCGCTGCTGCTGCTGGCCGGTCTCGGCCTGGCGGCCTGCTCCGAGGCCCAGACCACGGTCGCCACCCAGGAGAAGGGGGCGACGCCGCCCCCCAAGGTGTCGGTCGTCACGCTGCAGCCGGCGCCACGCCCCTATGTGCGCGAACTGCCCGGCCGCATCGCGCCCGTGCGCATCGCCGAGGTGCGGGCGCGGGTGCCCGGAATCGTGGTCGAGCGGCCCTTCCGGCAGGGCGCCGACGTGAAGGCCGGCGACGTGCTCTACCGGCTCGACCCCAAGCCCTACGAGGTCGAGCTGGAAGCCGCCAAGGCGGCGCTCGCCAAGGCCGAGGCGGTGCTCGAGCAGTCCGAGAAGCAGGCCAAGCGCATCCAGGAGCTGCTGGTCGGCCGCGCCGCCTCGCAGGTCCAGCACGAGACCGCGGTGGCGACCTTCCGGCAGGCGCAGGCCGATGTCGCGGCCAAGCAGGCCGAGGTCGCCCGCGCCGAGCTCAATCTCGGCTATGCCAGCATCCGCTCGCCGATCGACGGCCGGGTCGGCCGTGCCCTCGTCACCGAGGGGGCGCTGGTCGGGCAGGGCGAGGCGACCCACCTCGCCACCGTGCAGCAGCTCGACCGCGTCTATGCCGACTTCACGCAGTCGGTGGAGGAGCTGCAGCAGCTCCGCCGCGACTTCGAATCCGGCGCGCTCGAGCAGGTCGCACCGGACGCCGCCAAGGTGCGGCTCGAGCTCGGCGACGGCACCCTCTATCCGCATCCCGGCAAGCTCCTGTTCTCCGACGCCAGCGTCGATCCGTCGACCGGGCAGGTTACGCTGCGCGGCGAGTTCCCGAATCCGAAGGGCGAGCTGCTGCCCGGCATGTATGTCCGGGTGCAGATCGAGCAGGGCATCGACGGCGATTCGCTCGCCGTGCCCCAGCAGGCCGTGCAGCGCGACGACGCCGGCGAGAGCCGTCTCTATCTGGTGCGCGACGACAACCGGGCGCACGCCAAGCCGGTGCGGGTGGGCCGCGTCGTCGACGACCAATGGCTGGTGCTCGAGGGCGCTCAGCCCGGCGACAAGGTGGTGGTCGAGGGCTTCCAGAAGTTCGTGCCCGGCGACGTCGTCGATCCGGTGCCGTGGCGGCCCGGCCATCATCGCCGCGCCGACGCCGACGCGGCCGCCGGCGAGCGGACCGGCTCCGTCGTGCGCTGACGCCGGAGCCGAGGATGCCGTCCTTCTTCATCGATCGGCCGATCTTCGCGGTCGTGGTGGCGCTGTTCGTCAGCCTGTTCGGGCTGCTGGCGCTGCCCTTCCTGCCGGTCGCGCAGTATCCGATCATCGCGCCGCCCTCGATCTCGATCTCGACCAGCTATCCGGGCGCCTCGCCCGAGAACCTGTACAACAGCGTCACCCGGCTGATCGAGGAGGAGCTCAACGGCGCGAGCGGCATCCTCAACTTCGAATCGACCTCCGACTCGCTCGGCCAGGTCGAGATCATCGCCAACTTCGTCCCCGGCACCGATTCGAACCTCGCCTCGGTCGAGGTGCAGAACCGCATCAAGCGGGTCGAGGCGCGCCTGCCGCGCGCCGTGATCCAGCAGGGCATCCTCATCGAGGAGGCCTCGAGTGCGGTGCTGCAGATCATCACGCTGTCGTCGACCGACGGCAGCCTCGACGAGGTCGGGCTCGGCGACTTCATGATCCGCAACGTGCTGGGCGAGATCAGGCGCATTCCGGGCGTCGGCCGCGCCACGCTGTTCTCGACCGAGCGCTCGCTGCGCGTTTGGCTCGATCCGGCCCGGCTGGTCGGCTACAACCTCACCGCCGACGACGTCACCAAGGCGATCGAGGCGCAGAACGCCCAGGTCGCCTCCGGCAGCATCGGCGCCGAGCCGAGCCGCCCCGGCCACCCGGTCGCCGCGATGGTGCTGGTGAAGGGCCAGCTCTCCTCGCCCGACGAGTTCGGCTCGATCGTGCTGCGCGCCAACGCCGACGGCTCCACGGTGCGGCTGCGCGACGTCGCCCGCATCGAGGTGGGCGGCATGGGCTATCAGTTCACCACGCGGCTCGACGGCAAGCCGGTCGCCGGCCTCTCGGTGCTGCTGGCGCCGACCGGCAACGCGCTCGCCACCGCCAAGGCCGTCCACGCCAAGATGGCGGAGCTCGCCACCTACTTCCCGCAGAACATCAAGTACGAGATCCCCTACGACATCACGCCGGTGGTCCAGGCGTCGATCACCAAGGTGCTGACGACGCTGGGCGAGGCCGTGGTGCTGGTCTTCCTGGTGATGTTCCTGTTCCTGCAGAACATCCGCTACACCATCATCCCGACGCTCGTGGTGCCGGTAGCGCTGCTCGGCACCTGCGCGGTGCTGTTGATCGGCGGCTTCTCGATCAACATGCTGACCCTGTTCGCCATGGTGCTGGCGATCGGCATCCTGGTCGACGACGCCATCGTGGTGGTGGAGAACGTCGAGCGCATCATGGCGGAGGAGCATCTCGGCCCGCGCGAGGCGACCCGCAAGGCGATGAGCCAGATCTCCGGCGCGATCGTCGGCATCACCCTGGTGCTGATGGCCGTGTTCGTGCCGATGGCGTTCTTCCCCGGCTCGGTCGGCATCGTCTACCAGCAGTTCTCCGTCACCATGGTGGCGGCGATCGGCTTCTCGGCCCTGATGGCGCTGTCGCTCACGCCGGCGCTGTGCGCGACGCTCCTGAAGCCCGTGACCCATCACGGTCCCGGGCGCGGCGTGTTCGGCCTGTTCAACCGCTTCCTCGACCGCACCAAGGAGCGCTACGGCGGCTTCGTCGCCTGGTCGCTCGGCCGCGCCGGGCGGATGCTGGTGGTGTTCGCCGTCATCGTGGCGGCGATGGCCTGGATGTTCTCGCGGCTGCCCGCCGGCTTTCTCCCGGTGGACGACCAGGGCTTCATCACCACCGACGTGCAGACGCCGCCCGACGCCTCGTTCAACCGCACCCTCGCGGTGGTCGAGGAGGTCGAGAAGTTCCTGATCAACCGGGCCGGCGTCGACAACGTCACGTTCCTCACCGGCTTCAGCTTCCTCGGCCAGGGCACCAACACGGCGCAGGCCTTCGTGACGCTGGAGGACTGGTCGAAGCGCGGGCCGAACGATTCCGCCGCGGCGATCGTCGACGACGTCAACAAGAGTCTCGCCGGCATCAAGGACGCCCGGATCTCGGCCCTGCAGCCGCCGCCGATCGACAATCTCGGCAATTCCTCCGGCTTCAGCTTCCGCCTGCAGGACCGCGGGCAGAAGGGCTATGCCGAGCTGATGCGGGCCAAGGACCAGCTCCTCGCCGCGGCGGCGCGCAGCCCGGTGCTGCAGGACGTCTTCGTCGAGGGCCTGCCGCCCGCCCCCCAGGTCGAGCTGATGGTCGACCGCGAGAAGGCGGCGGCGCTCGGCATCGCGTTCCAGGACATCAACGCGACGATCTCGACCAATCTCGGCTCCGCCTACATCAACGACTTCCCCAATCGCGGCCGCATGCAGCGCGTGATCGTGCAGGCCGACGACGGCGCCCGCATGCAGGCCGACGACATCCTCGGCTTCAACGTGCGCAACGCCAAGGGCCAGCTGGTCCCGTTCTCGTCCTTCGCCACGGTGAAATGGTCGGTCGGGCCGAGCCAGGTGGTCGGCTTCAACTACTATCCGTCGGTGCGCATCAGCGGCGCGGCGAAGCCGGGCTTCACCTCCGGCGACGCCATCGCCGAGATGGAGCGGATCGCCGCGACGCTGCCGCGCGGCTTCGGCTTCGAGTGGACCGGCCAGTCGCTGCAGGAGAAGGCGGCGGGCTCGCAGGCGCCGCTGCTGCTGGGCCTGTCGGCCCTGGTCGTGTTCCTGGTGCTGGCGGCGTTCTACGAGAGCTGGACCGTGCCGATCGCGGTGCTGCTCGTGGTGCCGCTCGGCATGCTCGGCGCGGTCGCCGCCGTGACGCTGCGCGGCATGCCGAACGACGTCTACTTCACCATCGGGCTGATCACCATCATCGGGCTCGCCGCGAAGGACGCGATCCTGATCATCGGCTTCGCCCGCGACCTCAATCTCGCCGGCATGCCGCTCGCCCAGGCGGCCGTCGAGGCGGCGCGCCTGCGCTTCCGGCCGATCCTGATGACCGGCTTCGCCTTCGCATCGGGCGTCGCGCCGATGGTGATCGCCCACGGTGCCAGCGCCAAGAGCCAGCAGGCGCTCGGCACCGGCGTCATGGGCGGCATGATCGCGGTGGTGGTGCTGGCGCTCGTCATGGTGCCGGTGCTGTTCGTCACGGTGCAGCGGCTGCTCGGCAGCGAGGGCGCACGCGGCCGCGGCCTGCGCCTGCAGGCGCGGCGCCGTCTGATGCGGCACCGGCGACGCAAGCTGCGCCGGCTCGGCGCGGTCGCATCCGCCGAAGTGTGAGCGGAGGTGGCGTCTCAGCCGGTCGGCGTGGCGCGGCGCCACCGCCGTCCGGCGCGGCGGTGCCGGGCGCAGGCGCGTGCGACCCGCCGCGTCACGACGGAGAGGCGGTCCAGCGCGCAGTCGACGCGCACCGCCTCCAGCCGGTAGCGCCCGCCCATGCGCTCGAGCAGATCGCGCGGCGTCGCCACCGGCGTCGCTCCGGCCGAGGAGGCGATCTCGCAGCGGCCGATCGGCGTCCCGGTCTCGCCGTCCCACGCCGTCACCAGCCAGCCGGGTCGGGACGGCGGGGCCGCCGGCCGCACCGAATAGGCGTATCCCGGATCGTCCCGATCCGACGGGGGCGACGCCGACACCGACATTCGGCTCACGACTGTTCTCCTCGCGCTCGATCGTCGGCGCGAGCATGCCGGCCCGACTCTCTCGGCCCGGGTAAGAAGGCCGGCGTCGCCGCCGCGTTTTCGCCGGGATGGTCGAGGAGCGGTGTGGCGGATCGTTAAACTTGTCGGCGTCGCCGGGCGACCCGCAGGGACGGTGAACCACACGCGCTGATTGGTCCTCCCGTGGCCGTATCGGGGTGCCGGCCACACCGCTAAGATGCAGCCTCCGTCGTCGAGGATTCGTCGTGCGTATCGATTTCCTGGGGCTCGAAGCCTTTCTCAGCATCGCCGAGCGCGGCAGCTTTCACCGCGCCGCCGCCAATCTCAATCTCTCGCAGACGGCGCTGAGCCACCGCATGCGCAAGCTCGAGGACGACCTCGGGGTGAAGCTCCTGGTGCGCACCACCCGCCATGTCGCCCTCACGCCGGCCGGGCTCGACCTCCTGCCGAAGGCGCGCCGCATCCTCGACGAGGCGGTGCGCTCGTTCGAGGATCTGCGCCGGCAGGGCCGCGCCCAGCAGGAGCGGCTGGCGATCGGCTGCCTGCCCACCATCTCGATCCGCTACATCCCGCGGGTGCTGGCCGAGTTCACCCAGCTCTATCCCGGTCTCGACGTGCAGGTGTTCGACAACTCGGCGAGCGAGATCGCCGATCACGTCCAGTCGGGCCGCGCCGAGTTCGGCATCACGATCGTCTCGGTCAACCGCTGGGATCTGGAGATCACCGAGCTCCTCAAGGAGCCGTTCGTGCTGGTCTGCCCGGCCGAGCATCCCTTCGCGGCCAGCAAGGGCGTCACCTGGGCGGATCTCGAAGGCCAGCCGCTGGTCCGGGTCAGCCCGCAGACCGGCAACCGCGTGCTCATCGACGACGCGCTGGGGCCGCGGCGCGAGACGCTGTCCTGGCGGTTCGAGGTGCAGCATCTCGCCACCGCGGTGAGCCTGGTCGGCGCCGGTCTCGGCCTCGCCGTGGTGCCGCGCCTCGCCGTCGAGGCGAGCGGCCGGACCGGCATCACCACCGTCCCGCTGCGCAATCCGAGCGTCTCCCGCGCGCTCGGCGTGGTGGTGAAGCGCGGCCTGCCGCTGTCGCCCGCCGCCGAGGATCTGCTCCGCCTGATCAGCCGCACCCTGCGCAGCCGCGGCTGAGCGGCGCGGACCCGAGGGGGCCTCCGGGCCCTTGCGCCAGGGCCCGGCAGGGCCGGCGGGGAACGGCCGCATGGCTGCTCCGACCAATGAACTCGATTCATCAATGCCCGCAATAATGTCATTTGATTGCGCAGCCGGCCCGCGGCAATGTCCCGCCCGCGGCACGGGTCGCTCCTCCTGATCGGTGGCCCGTCCGCGTCAACTGCCCCGGACCGGGCCGGTCGCCCGGTCCGGCCGGCAGGCCCGCGAGAGGCCGGTCATGAGCGCCATTCCCACCATTCCGCCCCCCCATCCCGATCCGCGCAAGCCGGCCTTCCAGCTGCCGCCGCTCGCCTGCGACACCCACTGCCACGTGTTCGGCCCGGACGCGAAATACCCCTATGTCGCCGACCGGCCCTACACGCCGCCCGATGCGCCCCTCGCCAAGCTGCAGTGGCTGCAGGAGCGCATGGGCATCGCGCGTGCCGTTCTGGTCAACGCAACGCCGCACGGTCGCGACAATCTGGTGGTGACCGACGCGATCGCGGCGAGCGGCGGCCGCTACAAGGGCGTCGCCAATGTCGATTCGAGCTTCTCGGACGGCGAGATCGCGCGGCTCTCGGCGGCCGGCATCGTCGGCTGCCGCTTCACCTTCCTGGCCCGGCTCGGAGGCCGCCCGGATCTCGGCACTTTCGAGACCGTGGTGAAGCGCATCGCGCCGCACGGCTGGCACGTCGATCTCTACCTGCCGGCCAAGGATCTCGACAGCTTCGCCCCCGTCCTCGACGCCCTGCCGATCACCTACGTGATCGACCATCTCGGCGTCGTCGACGCCCGGCTCGGCCCCGAGCAGGCCGCCTTCCGCGCTCTTGTCGCGCGCTACGAGCGCGACAAGAAGTGCTGGATCAAGCTCACCGGCGCCGAGCGCGTCTCGTCCGCCGGCGCGCCCTATCATGACGTCGTTCCGCTCGCCAAGCGCCTGATCGAGGTCGATCCGGACCGCCTGCTGTGGGGCACCGACTGGCCGCATCCCAACGTGCCGGCGATGCCCGACGACGGCGACCTCGTCGATCTCATTCCTCTCTACGCTCCCGATCCAGCCGTGCGGCAGAAGCTGCTGGTCGACAATCCGGCCCGCCTGTTCGGCTTCTCCGCCTGACCGTCCCGCGACGGAAAGGACCTGCCATGACCAACGAACTCACCCGCACCCCCAGCCGTCGCACGCTGCTGCGCGGCGCTGCGGGCGGCCTCGTCGGCGGCCTCGCCGCGCCGTTCGTCGTTTCCGCCTCGGCCTGGGCGCAGGCCAAGTATCCGAACCGCCCGATCAAGGTGGTGGTGCCGTTCGGTGCCGGCGGCGTCGCCGACATCACGGTCCGCATCGTCACCGAGCGGCTCGGCGACAAGGTCGGCGCCCGCTTCGTTGTCGAGAACGCGCCCGGCGCCGGCGGGTCGCTCGCCGCCACCCGGGTCGCCTCGTCGGCCCCCGACGGCTACACGCTGGCGCTGTTCTCCAACGGCACGGCGGTCAGCGTCGGCCTGTTCAAGCAGCTCCCCTTCGACCCGGTGAACGGTTTCGTGCCGATCTCCACCCTCGGCCTCTTCGACTTCGTTCTCGCGACCAACAAGCAGACCGGCTACACCAAGCTCGCCGACCTGATCGCCGACGCCAAGAAGCGGCCCGGCGCCCTCAACATCGCGACCGTGATCGCCGGCTCGACCCAGAACCTGTCGGCCGTGCTGTTCAACGGCGAGGCCGACATCAAGACCGAGATCGTCGTCTACCGCACCACGCCGGACGCGCTGGTCTCGGTGCTGCGCAACGACGCGCAGCTCGTCATCGACTCCTACGCCTCGTTGAAGGGCTCGATCGAGGACAAGAACCTGGTCGCCCTCGCGACCTCGGGCGCCAGGCAGTCGCCGGTGCTGCCCGACGTGCCGCCGGTCGCCGCCACGGTGCCGGGCTTCGACGCCACCTCGTGGAACGCGCTGTTCGTCAAGAGCGGCACGCCCGAGGAGGTGGTCCGCATCCTCAATGCCGGCCTGCAGGAGGTGCTGGTCGAGCCGGAGGTGAAGCGAAAGCTGCTCGAGCTCGGCATCGTCGCCTCGGCGTCGACCCCGGGCGAGCTGTCCGACCGCCTGACGACGGACATCAAGCGCTGGACCGCCGTGATCGACAAGGCCGGCATTCCGAAGCAGTAGAGTCGAAGGCACGGCCGGTGTCGGTGGCAGTCCGAGCCGACGGTCCCATCAGAAAGAGGTCCCCATGAGCAAGACAGGTCTGGTCGTCACCGCCCATCCGGGCGATTTCGTGTGGCGCGCCGGCGGCGCGATCGCGCTGCACGCCAAGAAGGGCTACAAGGTGAAGATCGTCTGCCT
>NZ_JAUSUJ010000015.1 GCF_030813915.1 Rhodoplanes tepidamans | reverse complement strand
TTTTGTCTGGCGGGGGGGGGGCGGGCGCCCCCCCCCCCCCCCCCGGCCCCCCCCCCCCCCCCCCGCCGCCGGCCCCCCCCCCCCCCCCCCCCCCCCCCCCCCCCCCCCCCCCCCCCCCCCCCACTTCCGATCCGTCGAAGCCCGGCAGCGGCCCGCCGGCCGCCCCGTCAGCCCTTGAGCAGAGCCGCCAGCGTCGTCCCGAGGCGGGCCGGCGACGGCGACACCTTGATGCCGGCCGCTTCCATGGCGGCGATCTTGCTCTTGGCGTCGCCCTTGCCGCCCGCGATGATCGCGCCGGCATGGCCCATGCGGCGCCCGGGCGGCGCCGTCACGCCGGCGATGAAGCCGACCATCGGCTTCTTGCGGCCGCGCTTGGCCTCGTCGATCAGGAACTGGGCCGCGTCCTCCTCGGCCGAGCCGCCGATCTCGCCGATCATGATGATCGACTCGGTCTTCGGGTCGGCCAGGAACTTCTCCAGCATGTCGATGAACTCGGTGCCCTTCACCGGGTCGCCGCCGATGCCGACCGCGGTGGTCTGGCCCAGCCCGACCTGGGTGGTCTGGAACACCGCCTCGTAGGTGAGGGTGCCGGAGCGCGACAGCACGCCGACCGAGCCGGGCTTGAAGATGTTGCCCGGCATGATGCCGATCTTGCACTCGCCCGCGGTCAGCACGCCCGGGCAGTTCGGCCCGATCAGGCGCGACTTGGAGCCGTCCAGCGCCCGCTTGACCTTCACCATGTCGAGCACCGGGATGCCCTCGGTGATGCAGACGATCAGCGGGATCTCGGCCTGGATCGCCTCGCAGATCGCGTCGGCGGCGCCGGGCGGCGGCACGTAGATCACCGAGGCGTCGGCCCCGGTCTTCTCACGCGCCTCCGCGACGGTGTCGAACACCGGCAGGCCGAGATGGGTCGAGCCGCCCTTCCCGGGCGAGGTGCCGCCGACCATCCTGGTGCCGTAGGCGATCGCCTGCTCGGAGTGGAAGGTGCCGTTCTTGCCGGTGAAGCCCTGGCAGATGACCTTGGTGTTCTTGTCGATCAGGATGGACATCAGGCGTTCCCCCGCACGGCCTTGACGATCTTCTGGGCGGCATCGTCGAGGTCGTCGGCCGACACGACGTTGAGCC
This sequence comes from Rhodoplanes tepidamans, assembly GCF_030813915.1. Lineage (GTDB taxonomy): Bacteria > Pseudomonadota > Alphaproteobacteria > Rhizobiales > Xanthobacteraceae > Rhodoplanes > Rhodoplanes tepidamans. The sequence goes on along the minus strand of NZ_JAUSUJ010000015.1, from coordinate 186,294 downwards.
CCGAGTCGGCGATGATCTTCTTGCCGAGGTCGACATTGGTGCCTTCGAGCCGCACCACCAGCGGCACCGCGAGCCCCACCTCCTTGACGGCGGCGATCACGCCCTCGGCCAGCACGTCGCACTTCATGATGCCGCCGAAGATGTTGATCAGGATGCCCTTCACCTTGGGATCGGCGGTGATGATCTTGAACGCCTCGGTGACCCGCTCCTTGGAGGCGCCGCCGCCGACGTCGAGGAAGTTGGCCGGCTCCTCGCCGTACAGCTTGATGATGTCCATGGTCGCCATGGCGAGACCGGCGCCGTTGACCATGCAGCCGATGTTGCCGTCGAGCGCGACGTAGGAGAGCTCGTGCTTGGAGGCCTCGATCTCCTTCTCGTCCTCCTCGGTCAGGTCGCGCAGCGCCACCACGTCGGGATGGCGGTAGAGCGCGTTGCCCTCGAACGAGATCTTGGCGTCGAGGCAGATCAGCTTGCCGTCCTTGGTGACGACCAGCGGATTGATCTCCAGCATGCTCATGTCCTTGGCGACGAAGGCCCCGTAGAGCTTGGTCACCAGCACCTCGGCCTGCTTGGCGAGGTCGCCCTTGAGGCCCAGCGCCTGGGCGATGCGGCGGCCGTGATGCGGCATGATGCCGGTCGCCGGGTCGACCGAGAAGGACACGATCTTCTCCGGCGTCTCGGCGGCGACGTGCTCGATGTCCATGCCGCCTTCGGTCGACACCACGAAGGAGATGCGGCCGGTGCCGCGATCGACCAGCGCCGACAGGTAGAACTCCTTGTCGATCGCCGAGCCTTCCTCGATGTAGAGCCGGTGCACCTCTTTTCCGCGCGGCCCCGTCTGATGGGTGACCAGGATCGAGCCGAGCAGGCGCTTGGCCTCCTTCTCGACGTCCTCGATCGTCTTCACCACCTTGACGCCGCCGGCCTTGCCGCGGCCGCCGGCGTGGATCTGCGCCTTGACCACGGTGACGGCCGAGCCGAGCTCCTGGGCCGCCTTGACGGCCTCCTCGATCGAGAAGGCCGCGACGCCGCGCGGCGTCGGCACCCCGAACTCCCGCAGCACCGCCTTCGCCTGGTATTCGTGAATGTTCATGCCCACACCCCCGCTCGCGTCCGACGGCGCCGGACGGCGTTGCCACGATCAGTGTCCTGGTTCGGGGCGCCGCGGCCGAAGCCCCGGCGCCCCGAAGTCGCTGTCACAGGTCGTCTCGTCCGGACCGCGTTCAGGACGCGAGGTCGGGAGCGATCTTCTTGCAGGCGTCGATCAGGCCCTTCACGGCCTCGGCCGACTTGTCGAAGGCGGCGCGGTCGGCGCCGGCCAGCTCGATCTCGACGATGCGCTCGACGCCCTTGGCGCCGATCACCACCGGGATGCCCACATAGGTGTCCTTCAGGCCGTACTCGCCGTTGAGATAGGCGGCGCAGGGGACGACCCGCTTCTTGTCGCGCAGATAGCTCTCGGCCATGGCGATGGCCGAGGCCGCCGGCGCGTAGAAGGCCGAGCCGGTCTTGAGCAGATTGACGATCTCGGCGCCGCCGTTGCGGGTGCGGTCGACGATGGCGTCGAGACGCGCCTGGGTGGTCCAGCCCATCTTGACGAGATCGGGCAGCGGGATGCCGGCGACCGTCGAGTACTTGATCAGCGGCACCATGGTGTCGCCGTGGCCGCCGAGCACGAAGGCCGTCACGTCCTCGACCGACACGTTGAACTCGTCGGCCAGGAAGTAGCGGAAGCGCGCCGAGTCGAGCACGCCGGCCATGCCGACCACCATGTGCTTGGGCAGGCCGGAATACTTCTGCAGCGCCCACACCATCGCGTCGAGCGGATTGGTGATGCAGATCACGAAGGCGTTCGGCGCGTATTTGCGGATGCCGGAGCCGACCTGCTCCATCACCTTCAGATTGATGCCGAGGAGGTCGTCGCGGCTCATCCCGGGCTTGCGCGGCACGCCGGCCGTGACGATGCAGACCGAGGCGCCTTCGATCGCCTCGTAGGAGTTGGTGCCGGCATAGCGGGCGTCGAAACCGTCCACCGGCGAGGACTGGGCGATGTCCAGGGCCTTGCCCTGGGGAATCCCTTCGGCGATGTCGAACATCACGACGTCGCCGAGCTCCTTGAGCCCGACGAGATGGGCCAGCGTGCCGCCGATCTGACCCGCGCCGATCAACGCGATTTTTTGCCGTGCCATTGTGGGGAAGTCCTCGAACTTTTGCTGTCCGGTGGGGGTTTCGGGTGTTATCGCGTTCCCGCGGTGCGTTCAAGTCGCGCCCCGCCGTCGCGACCGTATTCGCATCCCGGGCCGAATCCGTGCGCCGTGGCGCACACGAAGACGTCGGTCGACAGTTCCGATCGGGCGCGCTCGCCCGACCGACCCGGCCGATCCGTCGGGGCTCGCCCCCTCACGTCTCGACCAGCCCGGCGGTGTCGCCGGACATCGCGCCGCGCTGGCCGTGCGGCAGCTCGAGATAGCTCTCCGAGGCCATCTCGATCAGCCGCGACACGGTGCGCTTGAACTCGTTGGCTTCGTAGCCGACTGTCGCCAGATAGAGCCCCTCCGGCTCGGTCTCGGCCGAGGCGACCAGCTTGACGCCGTGATCGTAGAGCGTGTCGATCAGCGCGATGAACCGCTTCGCCTCGTTGCGCTTGGCGAAATCCATCACCGGCACATGGTCGAGCACGAGGGTGTGGAACTCGTGGGCGAGGCGCAGATAATCGGACGCGCCGAGCGGCTGCTCGCACAGATCATGGAAGCTGAAGCGCGCCGCACCCATGCCGGAGCGCGGCACCTTCAGCACGCGTCCCTTCACGGTCATGCTGTGCTCGGCGGTCTCGTGGCCGCCGGTCAGCCGCTGCCAGGCGTCGTCGAGCGCGGCATCGGCCTGCGCGTCGGCCGGCGCGTGCCACACCTGCACCCCGGCGAGCTTCTCGCGGCGATAGTCGGTGCGGGCGTCGAGCCGCATCACCTCCATGTGCTCCTTCAGGAGCCCGATGAACGGCACGAACAGCGCCCGGTTCAGCCCGTCCTTGTAGAGCTCGTCCGGGACGACGTTGGAGGTCGCCACCACCACGACGCCGAGCTCGAACAGCTTCGTGAACAGCCGCCCGAGGATCATCGCGTCGGCGATGTCGGTGACGTGGAACTCGTCGAAGCACAGGAGCCACGCCTCGGCGGCGAGATCGCCCGCGGTCAGCGCGATCGGGTCGCCGCCGGCGACCTCGCCGGCCTTCAGGCGGCGGCGATAGACGTGCACGCGGTCGTGCACGTCGGCCATGAACTCGTGGAAATGGGCGCGGCGGCGCTTCTCGACCCGGCTGGTGGCGTAGAACAGGTCCATCAGCATGGTCTTGCCGCGGCCGACCTCGCCGTGAAGGTAGAGTCCCTTCACGAAGGGCGGCCGCTTGCTGTCGCGCCCGCCGAACAGCCAGCCCAGCGCCGACGACTTCCTGGCGATCCGGTCGGTGACGAGCCGCTCCTGCAGGTCCCCGAGTGCCTCGACGATGCGGGCCTGGGCGCGGTCGCGCTCGATCTCTCCGGCGGCGACGAGGGCGGCGTATCGCTCGGTAATGGACAAGTCGGGTTCCGGGCGGCGGGGGTTCGCCTTCGTTTAACGGGGGATGGGCCGGTTCCACAAGCGCGACGTCGCGGTTTTGTCGCCCGTCGCCGCGCTGCGGCGAGCCCGGCCCGCTCCGGCGCGGGCCTTCTACAACTTTAGTCGTGGGTATTCGCCAATAACGGGAATTTCTTCCACATCCTTACGATGGATCAAGTTTCGGAATACCAGCGCTGCGATAGTGCCCCTGGCGTCGGGGGACGCCGTGCTTATGTTGCGTTGCAGCAAAAGTCGCCGGGCGCAGTCCGGTCCGGTCGAAGGCCGGGAAGCATGGGGGAACGTCCGGGGCCGAAGACGCGCGAGCGCAGGAGACCCCCGGAATGCAGGAAGTGTTCATCGAAGGCGGACTGATCCGCAAGCTCTGGCCGGTCGAGGCGCACGCCTACCGGGACCATCTGCTGCGGCTCGACGCCGACAGCCGCCGCAGCCGCTTCGGCGGCGCCGTGTCGGACGAGATGATCCGCAGCTACGCGGCGACGCTCGACGCCGCCGAGACCATCATCCACGGCTTCTACGTCGACGGCATTCTCCGCGGCGCCGCCGATCTGCGCCTCATCCCGCCGGCGACCAGCCGGGAGGCCGAGGCGGCGTTCAGCGTCGAGCGGCCGTGGCAGAGCCACGGCGTCGGCTCGGCCCTGCTGGAGCGCTGCCTGCTCGCCGCCCGCAACCGCGGCATCAAGCTCATGCACATCGCCTGCCTGTCCGAGAACCACCGGATGCAGCAGCTGGCGCGCAAGTTCGCGGCCGAGTTCTCGTTCGACTTCGGCACCGTGGTCGGCAAGGTGCAGAACCCGCGGCCGACGCCGCTCTCGCTGATGCGGGAGCTGGTCACCGACAGCCACAGCTTCGCGGCCGCCTGCCTCGACTTCCAGGCGCGGCTGCTGCGGCCGGCCGCTCCGGCCGCCGACGGGACTCAGCCGGAGGGCGGGACGGCGAGCGCCGGCGCCCAGAACGGATAGGCGGCCTCGACCACATAGGGTCCGCCGCCCGTCGAGGCGCGCGACGACATCAGCACGAACCGCTCGACCCGGAACGGGGCCGAGCGGAAGCCGGCCCGGGTCGCCAGATAGTCGGCCACCTGCCGCGACGAGGTGTCGCGCAGCCGGGCGAGCGTGACGTGCGGCGAGAACTTCCGTCCCTCGGCCGGAAGGCCGATCCGCTGCAGCAGCCGCTCGTGCTCGGCCTGCAGCTCGACCAGCGCCGGGATCGCCTGCGCCGCCGCGAACACGGCGCGCGGCTTGCGGCCCCCGAACGCATCGAGCCCGTCGAGGGCGAGGTCGAAGGCGGCGCGCCAGACCCCGCCCAGCACCTGGACGACGTCGTTCGCCAGCGCATCGTCGATGTCGCCGATGAAGCGGAGCGTCAGGTGATAGTTCTCGGGATCGATCCAGCGGGCGCCCGGCAGGCCGCCGCGCAGCATCGCCAGCCGGTCGCCGATCTCGGCGGGAATCTCCAGGGCCGTGAACAGTCTGGGCATGGTCTCGGTCCAGGTTTCGCTCCGGGTCGTTCCGGGGCGCGGGCCGACGGCACGCCCCGGAATGACAGAGCCGTCACTTCGCATCCCGGCGCGCCGCGGCGCGCCCGACCAGCTCCTCCACCTTCGGCAGGATGCGCTCGACGATCACGCCGACGCCCTTGCCGTTCGGATGCATGCCGTCCGCCTGGTTGAGGTTGCGCTCGGCCGCCACCCCGTCGAGGAAGAACGGGAAGAACAGCACGTCGTAGGCGGCGGCGAGCTCGGGAAAGATCCGGTCGAAGGCCTGCTTGTACTCGGGTCCCAGATTGGGCGGCGCCTGCATGCCGGCGAGCAGCACCGGCAGGCCCCGCGCCGCGAGCGATTTCAGGATCGCGTCCAGCGCCTTGCGGGTGACGGCCGGATCGATGCCGCGCAGCGCGTCGTTGGCGCCGAGCTCGACGATGACGCCGTCGACGTCGTCGCCGATCGCCCAGTCGAGGCGGGCGAGGCCGTCGGTCACGGTGTCGCCGGAGACGCCGGCATTGACGATCTCGACCCGCGGCCCGCTGCGGCCGTTCGCCGCGAGCGCCTTCTCGAGCCGAACCGGAAAGGAGTCGCCGGGCGGCAGCCCGTAGCCGGCAACCAGGGAATCGCCGAGTGCGACGATCCGCAGCGGCGGTGCCGCGGTCTGCGCCGTGGCGCCCGTCGCAGCGGCTCCGGCGAGCAGCATCGCCCCCGCCACCAGGGCGCCGAGCCGGCCCGGCGGCTGGACCCGGCGCCCCGCCGTCCCATATGAGGGGGACGGCCGTCGCACCGGCGACGGCGGAAGGGCGCGGCCGCCCGGCATCTCCTTTGTCCCCCGCCACGGACGGCGCAGCACAGACCCGACGATGGACGACACAAGCTCCAAGCCCGCAAGCTCCACGATCATTCGCTCCCTCGCACCCGCCATCTCGCTCACCGGCGTCGATCTCGCGCTCGGCCGGGACGCGGCGCGGGTCCACATCCTCAAGGACATCGCCCTTGATATAGGGCGCGGCGAGGCGATCGGCCTCACCGGACCGTCGGGATCGGGCAAATCGACGCTGCTGATGGTGATGGCCGGCCTCGAACGCCCCGATTCCGGGTCGGTCGTGGTGGACGGCACCGATCTCGGCGCCATGGACGAGGATGCGCTCGCCCGGTTTCGCGGCCGAAACATCGGCATCGTGTTCCAGTCGTTCCACCTGATCCCGACCATGACGGCGATCGAGAACGTCGCGGTGCCACTCGAGCTGGCGGGGAGCCGCGACGCCTTCGACGTCGCCCGTGCCGAGCTCGGGGCCGTCGGGCTCGGCGAGCGGCTCGGCCACTATCCCTCGCAGCTCTCCGGCGGCGAGCAGCAGCGCGTCGCGCTCGCCCGCGCGCTCGCGCCGGCCCCGTCGATCCTGGTCGCCGACGAGCCGACCGGCAATCTCGACGAGGCGACCGGCCGCGGCATCGTCGACCTGATGTTCGCCGGCCAGGCCGAGCGCGGCATGACGCTGGTCCTGGTCACCCACGACCCGGCGCTCGCGGCGCGCTGCGATCGCGTCGTGCGCATGCGCTCCGGCCGCATCGATTCCGACAGCGCGACCGGCCGCACCGGCGCCGTCGCGGCAGTCGCGCCATGACGGCGATCGACGCGGGACGGCGGGACGCGGCGACCGGCCCGATCGCGCGCTGGCGCACCGGGCTGCGCATCGCGGCGCGCGACCTGCGCGGTGGCCTGCGCGGCTTCGGCGTGTTCATCGCCTGCATGGCGCTCGGCGTGATGACCATCGCGGGCGTCGGCTCGATCTCGCGCAGCCTGTCCGAGGGCATCGCCCAGCAGGGCCGCGCCATCCTGGGCGGCGATATCTCGTTCAACCTCGTCCAGCGCGAGGCGAGCCCGGACGAGCGGCGCTTCCTCGCGGCCGCCGGCGACCTCTCGGTCGCCGCCGCCATGCGGGCGCTCGCCCGCACCGCCGAGGGCCGCTCCACGCTGGTCGAGCTGAAGGCGGTCGATGCCGCCTATCCGCTCTACGGCGCGGTGGAGACCGACCCGCCGGCGCCGCTGCACACCCTGCTGGCCCGCGACGGCGACGCCTTCGGGGCCGTCGTCGACCCGCTGCTGCTCGCCCGGCTCGGGCTGGAGCGCGGCGCCCGGGTGACGATCGGCTCGGCCACCCTGGTGCTGAACGCCGCCATGGTGCGCGAGCCCGACCGGCTCGCCGGCGGCGTCGGCTTCGGGCCGCGCGTGCTGGTGAGCGAGGCGGCGCTGCGGGCGACCGGGCTGCTGCAGCCCGGCAGCCTGGTGCGCTGGATCTATCGCGTGCGGCTCGCCGGCGATCCGATCGCCGCGTCCGACGCGCTGGAGGACCTCGCCAACCGGCGCTTCCCGAACGCCGGCTGGGACGTGCGGGCGAGCGGCAACGCCTCGCCGCAGCTCGAGCGCAACATCGACCGCTTCACCCAGTTCCTGACGCTGGTCGGCCTCACCGCCCTCCTGGTCGGCGGCGTCGGGGTCGCCAACTCGACCCGCCACTATCTCGACCGCAAGCGCGACACCATCGCCACCCTGAAGTCGCTCGGCGCCACCGGCGGCCAGGTGGTCGCCCTCTATTTCGCGCAGATCCTGCTGCTCGCCGCGGTCGGCGGCGCGCTCGGGCTGCTGCTCGGCGCCGCCCTGCCCTTCGCGATCGCCGGCGCGCTCGGCGCGCTTCTGCCGCTGCCGCTGGTCCCCACCCTGCACGCCGACGTGCTGGCGCTGGCGATGCTCTACGGCCTGCTCACCGCGGTCGCCTTCGCGGCGTGGCCGCTCGGCCGCGCCCACGACGTGCCGGTCTCGGCCCTGTTCCGCGACGCCGTCGTGCCCGACCAGCGCCGGCCGCGCCGGCGCTACGTGGCGGCGGCCCTGATCGCCGCGATCGCGCTCGCGGCGCTGGCGATCGGCGCCTCCTACGATCGCCGCATCGCCACCGCCTTCGTCGGCTCGGCGCTCGCCGTCCTGCTGCTGCTGCGGCTGGTCGCCACCGCAGTGATGGCGATCGCGCGCCGGGCGCCACGCCCGCGCTCGGCGGTGCTGCGGCTCGCCGTCGCCAACATCCACCGGCCCGCCGCCCTGACCCCGACCGTCGTCATCTCGCTCGGGCTCGGCATGGCGCTCCTGGTCACCATCCTCCAGATCGACGGCAACCTGCGGCAGCAGTTCACGGCGGCGCTGCCCGAACGCGCGCCGTCCTTCTTCTTCCTCGACATCCCGACCGCCGAGGCCGCGCGCTTCGACGCGCTGGTGAAGGGCGAGGCACCGGGCGCCACCTTCGAGCGGGTGCCGATGCTGCGCGGCCGCATCGTCGCGGCGAACGGGGTGCGGGCCGAGGATCTGAAGATCCGGCCCGACGCCAGCTGGGCCCTGCACGGCGACCGCGGCATCACCTATGCGGGCACGGTGCCGCCCGGCTCCCGCGTCGTCGAGGGCACCTGGTGGGGCGAGGACTATCGCGGCCCGCCGCTGCTGTCGCTGGAGAAACGCATCGCCGAGGGCCTCGGCCTGAACCTCGGCGACACCCTCACGGTCAACGTGCTGGGCCGCAACATCACCGCCGCGATCGCCAACATCCGGACCGTCGACTGGCAGTCGCTCGGCATCAACTTCGTGCTGGTGTTCTCGCCCGGCGCCTTCGCCGGGGCGCCGCACACCGACATCGCCACGGTGACGTTCCCGGCCGGCGGCACGCCGGCCCAGGAGGCGGCACTCCTCGACACGGTGGCCCGGGCCTGGCCGGGCATCACGCCGGTGCCGGTCAAGGACGCGCTCGACCAGGTCGCCCGGGTGGTCGGCAATCTCTCGCGCGCCATCGAGGCGGCGAGCGGCATCACCCTGGTCTCCGCCGTGCTGGTGCTGGCCGGGGCGCTCGCCGCCGGGCACCGCCACCGCGTGTACGACGCCGTGGTGCTGAAGACGCTGGGGGCGACCCGCCGCCAGCTCGTCACCGCCTACCTGATGGAATACCTCCTGATCGGCGCCGCCGCCGTGCTGTTCGGGGTGCTGGCCGGCTCGATCGCCGGCTGGCGCATCGTGGCGGGGCTGATGAACCTGCCCTTCGTCTGGCAGGCCGGCCCGGCCCTGGCAGCCGCCCTCGGGGCACTCGCCGTCACGGTGGCCTGCGGACTGCTCGGCACGGTCGCGGCGCTGGGCCGGAAGCCGGCCGGGGTGTTGAGGAGCCTTTAACGGTTCTGCTCCACACCCCCTGCCGGGACTGCGCTTTGCGACAACACGCCGCTGCACAAATCCTGGTCGGGACTTGGAAAATCGCGCTTTGCGACAATCCGTCGCCGACGCGCCGCGGCGGCCGCTCGCATATAATGGGTTCAAGTCGAGCCCGCTCGCAGTAGCACGGGCGAGCTCGAACCGCGGGGCGACACGCCGCGGATTGGCGGACAACACGAGAAGGGGGTTCGACGATGTCGGACTACGAGCGTAACACGATCGGGGCGGCCTACGGGACGGTGCCGCGAGCCGAGGCGGCGGCGATCGACGCCGGCCTGCGCGCCTACATGCTGCGCGTCTACAACTACATGGTCCTGGGCCTCGCGATCACCGGCCTCGCCGCGCTCGGCATCTACATGCTCTCGGTCACCAGCGACCCGTCGGCGGCGGCCCGCGCCGTGATCCGCGGCGTCGAGGGGCCGGCCCGCATCGGCGGCATGTTCCTGACCCCGATCGGCTACACGGTGTTCGTCAGCCCGCTGAAGTGGGTGATCATGCTGGCCCCGCTCGGCCTCGTGTTCGCGCTGAGCTTCGGCGTCGAGCGCATGCGTCCGGCGACCGCCCAGCTGCTGTTCTGGATCTACGCGGCGCTGGTCGGCCTGTCGCTCGGCTCGATCTTCATGGTGTTCACGCACACCTCGGTGGTGCGGGTGTTCTTCATCACGGCGGCGTCCTTCGGCGCGCTCAGCCTGTGGGGCTACACCACCCAGCGCGACCTCTCCGGGATGGGCTCGTTCCTGATCATGGGCCTGTTCGGCATCATCATCGCCAGCCTGGTGAACATCTTCCTGGGCTCGACCATGATGCAGTTCATCATCTCGGTCATCGGCGTGCTGGTGTTCGCCGGCCTCACCGCCTACGACACCCAGCGCCTGAAGAACGAGTACATCTACGGCGCCATGGAAGGCGAGGTGATGGAGCGCTCGGCCATCATGGGCGCGCTGTCGCTGTACCTCAACTTCATCAACCTGTTCACCATGCTGCTGCAGCTCCTCGGCCAGCGCGAGGAGTGAGGCCGGGCCCGGCCCGCGCCGGGCGCGACCGGCGCCGAAGGATCGACCGGGGCCGCCACGCGGCCCCGGTTTTTGGTTTCGGAGGGCCGGATTCGGGCCGAAGAGACTGTTTACGACGTCCCCGGATGGCGAAAATGTCATGCGGCGTGACGCCCCGCCGGTCTTCACCGCGCCACGCCGGCGTCCTACATTCGAGCCAGGTTTGATGCCGGGGCCCTTCCGGGGCCCCGTCTCGGGCGGACAGAAAGGATCTTCCCCCATGTCGGACTTCGATCGCCATACCATCGCGTCCCGCGGCTACGCGGGCGACCGCGCCGTCGCGGTCGATCAGGGCCTGCGCGCCCACATGATCACCGTCTACAACTACATGGCGGGCGGCGTGGCGCTCACCGGGATCACGGCCTGGCTCACCTTCCAGCTCGCCGTGGTGACGGACGCGGCCGGCAACATCACGGGCCTCACCTCGTTCGGGCAGGCGATGTTCGGCAGCCCGCTGATGTGGGTGCTGGTGCTCGCCCCGCTCGGCCTCGTCTTCTATCTCAGCTTCCGGATCAACCGGATCGAGGCGAGCACGGCCCGGCTGCTGTTCTTCGTCTATGCCGGCCTGCTCGGCCTGTCGCTGGCGTCGATCTTCATGGTCTACACGGCGGCCTCGATCACCCGGGTGTTCTTCATCTCGGCGGCCGCCTTCGGGGCGCTGAGCCTGTGGGGCTACACGACCCAGAAGGACCTCTCGGGCATGGGCTCGTTCCTGATCATGGGCCTGTTCGGCCTGATCATCGCGAGCCTGGTCAACATGTTCCTGAAGTCGAGCGGGCTCGACTGGGCCCTGTCGGTCGCCGGCGTCCTCATCTTCGCCGGGCTCACCGCCTGGGACACCCAGAAGATCAAGGAGATGTACGATCCGATGGACGACGGGACGCTGGCCGGCCGCAAGGCCGTGATGGGCGCCCTGTCGCTCTACCTGGACTTCATCAACCTGTTCCTGATGCTGCTGCGGCTGGTCGGCGACCGCCGCTGACCCGCCCTCCCCATCGCGAGAGAACGAACGCCCCGGCCTCCGGCCGGGGCGTTTTCGTTCGGACGGAGCACATTTACGCGCCGCGCTGTTCGGCGACTGTGGCCGCATGAAATGAAACGGAATGCGGGAGGAACCGCCCCGCCCCTGGCCCGGCGTTCCGCTACGCTCCAGGCGGGCTGCGGGTGACGGGACCCTGAACGGTCGCTCAGCCCACCACCCGCAGGCTCGCCTTGTCGAGCTCGCGCAGCACGCGGTCGAGCTCGTGGCCGACCTTGACGATCAGGCCGGTCGCCGACACCACGCGCCAGGCGCCCTGGCGTCGCGACAGCCTGGGGTTCTTCTCGATCCGATAGAGCGGCACCTCGGCGCTGCGGCGGAACACCGAGAACACGGCGCGGTCCTTGTGGAAGTCGATGGCGTAGTCGCGCCATTCGCCGGAGGCGACCTTGCGGCCGTAGAGGCCGAGAATGCGGGAGAGCTCGCGCTTGTTGAAGGTGACGCGGGTGGGGACGGCGGGGAACGGGGCGAGAACCGCTCCCTCGCTCCCGCGGGACTCGCTCGGGTCGCTGTCGCCAAGCTCGAGGCTCATGCGGCTCCTCCTGGTGGGACGTGATCGGTCACATCGGCGTCATGATCACCCCCGGACCGGCCGAGGGCAAGCGCGTCCGCGTCGCGGCCGGGCCGTCGCGACACGCATGCGCGCAGCGGCGGCGGGCCGGTCCGGACGGCAACGCCGCGGCCGCGGACAGAACGCGTGTCACGCTCCCTCACGAGGCGATCACGCGTTCGTTAGACCTTTCATAATGCTGCCGGAATTCGGCCGCGCCGCAGTCGATCCGGGATGGGATAACCTCGCCATTGGCATCGGGTCCGGTCCGAGAAGAGAACCGGTTCCTCAGCCCCCCAGCCCCCCGGGCTCGTAAGGGCCGGACCCTGTCGCCAATGGACGGCTCGGCTACGGCCGGCCGTCCGACGGTTCATTCCCGCAAATGTTTTTCGAGGGCCGGTCCTGCCGGCCCTTCTTTTTTGCGTGCGCGTCTTCTTTGCCTGCGCGAACGCTGCAGGCCCGATTCCGATCCGACCATGGTGGAGGATGCCGCCGGGCGGCCCGGATGCCGGCGCCCGGCCTGCCGGGCCCTAGTGCAGCCGCTGGAAGGCGGCGCCGTGGATGACGCCCGGGGTCTTGGCGGTGCCGCCCTGGATCAGCACCGCGACGGCGTCGATCCTGTCGCCCTTGATGTCGGCGACCGGCACGGTCCAGGTGCGGGTCGCCCCGCTCCAGTCGCCGAGCTTGAGCCAGCGGCGCACCACGTTGCTGTAGACGATGGTGCGGCCGGAGTTCTCGCCGCGGCCGACCGCCACCTCGACGGCCGAGGTGACGCCGAGCAGCCAGACCTCGCCGCTCGTCGCCGCTGCGGCCGCGGCCGCCGCCGGCGAGCCCGACGCGACGGCCGGACGGGCGCCGTCGGCGCTCACCGAGACCTTGCCGTCGCTGACCGACAGCCGGACCGGGACCGGCAGCCCGGCGCCCTTGCCGCGGCCGCGCGCGACCGCCCTCTCGATCGCGGCCCTGTCGCTGCCCAGGACGTGCGCGGCGCCGTTGACCACCACCTGTGGCGTGTAGACGGCGCGGTCGCCGCGGGCGTGCGAGTACGCGGTCTGGCGCGCCGTGTGGCGCGGATCGGCGAGCGTGTCCTTCCAGCCGAGATAGTCCCAGTAGGTCACCGGCAGGCTGACCGCGACGAGGGTCGGGTCCTTCTTCAGCTCGGCGAGGACGCGGTCCGCCTCCGGGCACGACGAGCAGCCCTGGCTGGTGAACAGCTCGACCACGGCACGCGTCTGGCTGCCGGGCGACGGCACCGTCACGGTGGTGGAGTGGGCGGAGGAGAGCTGCGGCGCGCCGGCCGGGGCGGTCCCGGATGGCGCGGACACGGAGGGTGCGGACACGGAGGGTGCGGACGCCGGCGGAACGGAGAGCGAGCGTGTCGTCACCGGCTCGGCCGGCGGCGCGGCCGGACCGCCGGCCTGGGCAGCGGCGGGCCCGGCGGCGAGAACGCTCAGCGTCGCCAGCACGCCGGATCCCATCAGGCTGAGCACGAGACCGCCGGTCCAGCGCGCGCGTCTCGTCCTCATGCTCGGCCTCGCTAGTCTGATGGGGCGCACGCGCGACGGCGGCGCGCCGGGCGGTCCGTTGCGACGGACCGATAGGGATCCTCGAAGGGCGGCGTCGGGTGGCGAAGGAATCGCCGCCGTCGACCTGGATAGTACGCCGTCCGCGTCACCCGCCACTCACTTCGAAGTGAGGCCGTGTTAGCGCGTAGCCACGCTCGGTTGCGGACGGCACGGCCGCCGCGCGAGGCGGCGGCCGCAGCATCGTGGAGCCCGTCCGTCAGGCGGCGAGATGGCGCAGCACGTAGTGCAGGATGCCGCCGTTGCGGAAGTATTCGAGCTCGTCGAGCGTGTCGATGCGGCAGATCAGCGGCACCTTCTTCACCTTGCCGTCGGCCCCGGTGATCTCCGCCTCGAGCGTCTGGCGCGGCTTCAGGTCGGCGCCCAGCCCGCGCAGCGTCACCCGCTCGTCGCCCTTGAGGCCGAGCGTCTGCCACGAGGTGCCCTCTTCGAACACCAGGGGGACGACGCCCATGCCGATCAGGTTGGAGCGATGGATGCGCTCGAACGACTGCGCGATCACGGCCCGGATGCCGAGCAGCGCCGTGCCCTTCGCGGCCCAGTCGCGCGACGAGCCGGTGCCGTACTCCTTGCCGGCGAACACCACGAGCGGGACGTTCTCGCTCTTGTAGCGCATCGCCGCGTCGTAGATCGGCATCTGCTCCTTCGACGGGTAGTGGATGGTCACGCCGCCCTCGACGCCCGGAACCATCTGGTTCTTGATGCGGATGTTGGCGAACGTGCCCCGCATCATCACCTCGTGGTTGCCGCGCCGGGTGCCGTACTGGTTGAAGTCGAGCGGCTTCACCTTGTGGTCGATCAGGTACTGGCCGGCCGGCGACGTCACCTTGATCGAGCCCGCCGGCGAGATGTGGTCGGTGGTGATCGAGTCGAGGAACAGGCCGATCACCCGCGCCTCGACGATGTCGGTGGTGGCGTCGGGCGTCTTGCTCATGCCGACGAAGTAGGGCGGGTTCTGGACGTAGGTCGACTTGCCGTCCCAGGCATAGGTGAGACCGCCCTTGACGGCGATCTTGGCCCAGTTGGCGTCGCCCTCGAACACGTCGGCGTACTTCTTGGCGAACAGCTGCTTGGTCACCGACTTCTTCACCGCCGCGGCGATCTCGCGGCTGGTCGGCCAGATGTCCTTGAGGAACACCTTCTTGCCGGCCTTGTCGACGCCGAGAGGCGTGCGGACCGGATCGTAGTTCATGTTGCCGGCGATGGCGTAGGCGACGACCAGCGGCGGCGAGGCGAGATAGTTCGCCCGCACGTCCGGATTGACCCGGCCCTCGAAGTTGCGGTTGCCCGACAGCACGGCGGCGGCGACGAGGTCGTTCTCGTTGATCGCCTTCGAGATCTCCGCCGGCAGCGGGCCCGAATTGCCGATGCAGGTGGTGCAGCCGAAACCGACCAGGTTGAAGCCGAGCTTGTCGAGGCTCTTCTGCAGGCCCGACTTGGCCAGATACTCGCCGACCACCTGCGAGCCGGGCGCCAGCGAGGTCTTCACCCAGGGCTTCACCTTGAGGCCCTTCTCGACGGCCTTCTTGGCGAGCAGGCCGGCGCCCAGCATCACGCTGGGATTGGAGGTGTTGGTGCACGACGTGATCGCCGCGATCACCACGTCGCCGTGGCCGAGGTCGTGATCACGTCCGTCGACCTCGACCCGCTTGCCGATCTCCTCCGCCTTGCCGAACTCCTGGGCGAGCGCCGCCTCGAAGCCGGCCTTGACCTTCTTGAGCGGCACCCGGTCCTGCGGCCGCTTCGGGCCGGCGAGCGACGGTTCGACCTTGGAGAGGTCGAGCTTGAGCACGTCGGTGAACACCGGGTCCGGCGTGTTGCGGGTGCGGTACATGCCCTGCGCCTTGGCATAGGCCTTGACCAGCGCCACCCGGGCGGCGCCGCGGCCGGTGCCGAGCAGGAAGTCGAGCGTGTCCTCGTCGACCGGGAAGAAGCCGCAGGTGGCGCCGTATTCGGGCGCCATGTTGCCGATGGTCGCGCGGTCGGCGATGGTCAGGCCGGCGAGGCCGGGGCCGAAGAACTCGACGAACTTGCCGACCACGCCCTTCTTGCGCAGCATCTGGGTGACGGTGAGCACCAGGTCGGTCGCCGTCACGCCCTCCTTCAGCTTGCCGTCGAGCCGGAAGCCGATCACCTCGGGCAGCAGCATCGAGTAGGGCTGGCCGAGCATCGCGGCCTCGGCCTCGATGCCGCCGACGCCCCAGCCCAGCACCGACAGGCCGTTGACCATGGTGGTGTGCGAGTCGGTGCCGACCAGCGTGTCCGGATAGGCGATCTCGGCCGCGACCTCCTTGCCGCCGACCACGGCCTTCCCCTTGGCGGTCCACACCGTCTGCGACAGGTACTCCAGGTTCACCTGATGGCAGATGCCGGTTCCGGGCGGAACGACGCGGAAGTTCTCGAACGAGCGCTGCGCCCACTTGAGGAACTTGTAGCGCTCCTGGTTCTGCTTGTATTCCTCGTCGACGTTCTTCTTGAACGCCTCGTTGTCGCCGAAGAAGTTGATGATCACCGAGTGGTCGATGACGAGGTCGACCGGCACCAGCGGGTTGATCTTCTTCGGGTCGCCGCCGAGGTTCTTCATCGCGTCGCGCATCGCGGCGAGGTCGACCACGGCCGGGACGCCGGTGAAGTCCTGCATCAGCACGCGGGCCGGTCGGAACGCGATCTCACGCGTCGAGGTGCGCTTCTTCAGCCAGGCGGCGACGGCCAGGATGTCGTCCTTGGTGACCGAGCGACCGTCCTCGTGGCGCAGCAGGTTCTCGAGCAGCACCTTCATCGAGAAGGGCAGGCGCGAAATCCCTTTGAGGCCGTTCTTTTCGGCGACCGGCAGGCTGTAATACACGTAGCTCTTGGTGCCGACCTTGAGGGTCCGGGTGCATTTGAAGCTGTCGATTGCGGTCATGAGGCTGGTTCCGTTCCGGCCGAAAGCCGGATGCCTGTCGACGAGAGCACCCCGGGGCGATAGTGATCGCCTGTGCTGCGGCACCGGGCTGTCGTCTGGTGGGTGATGGGCACGGGGGCTGCTTATAAGAGCTTTCTTGGAATTCTGCTACATCGTCGGCGTTCTAAAGAGAGCGACAGCGTGACGAGGCCGGCCGCGGCGCCGGCCGGGGGGCGGTCGGAAGCGGCATGGACCTGATCGGAAGCGATCTCGCCTGCGTGCGGGGGCAGCGCGAGGTGTTCTCCGGGCTCGGCTTCCGGGTCGCCGGCGGCGAGGCCCTGCTGCTCGTCGGGCCGAACGGCGCCGGCAAGAGCTCGCTCCTGCGGCTGATCGCCGGGCTGGTGCACCGGGCCGCCGGGACGCTGACGCTCGACGGCGGCGATCCGGAGCTCAGCGTGCCCGAGCAGGCCCACTATCTCGGCCACCAGGACGCCCTCAAGCCGTCCCTCACCGTCACCGAGAACCTCGCCTTCTGGATCGACTGGCTGGGCGGCGACCGCGCCGCGCTCGCCGCCGCCCTGGAGGCCGTGGCGCTGGCCGAGATCGCCGATCTGCCGGCCGGCTACCTGTCGGCCGGCCAGCGCCGGCGCCTCTCGATCGCCCGGCTGGTCGCGGTCTCCCGGCCGGTGTGGCTGCTCGACGAGCCGACCTCCGCCCTCGACGTCGCCTCGCAGGCCCGCCTCGCCGCTCTGATGAAGGCGCATCTCGCCGGCGGCGGCCTCCTGGTCGCCGCCACCCACGGCCCCCTCGGCCTCGACGACGCCCGCGAGCTGCGGCTGGGAGGGACGGCATGAGGGCCCTTTCTCCGTCACTGGCACCGCCCCACCCGATCATTCCCGCGAAAGCGGGAATCCAGAGGCCCCGCCCCGCGGCCCCTGGGTCCCCGCTTGCGCGGGGACGAGCGGCCCGTATCGGAATCGCCGCATGACCGCGCTTCGCGCCCTCCTGGTCCGCGACCTGCGGATCGCGCTGCGGATCGGCGGCGGCGCCATGATGGGGGTGCTGTTCTTCCTCACCGTGGTGACCCTGATGCCGTTCGCCATCGGGCCGGATCTGGCGCTGCTGCGCCGGATCGGCCCGGCCATCCTGTGGATCGGGGCGCTGCTCGCCTCGCTGCTGGCGCTCGACCGGCTGTTCGCCGCCGACCACGACGACGGCTCGCTCGACCTCCTGCTGATGGGCCGCGCCCCCGTCGAGCTGGCGGTCGCCGTGAAGGGCCTCGCCCACTGGATCGCCACCGGCCTGCCCCTGGTGGTCGCGGCGCCGATCCTCGGCCTGTTCCTCAACCTGGAGCCGGCCGGCCTCGGCGCCGTGGTGCTGACGCTCCTGGTCGGCACTCCGGCCCTCACCTTCACCGGGCTGATCGGGGCGGCGCTGGCCACCGCGCTGCGCCGCGGCGGGCTGCTGCTGCCGGTCCTGGTCCTCCCGCTCACGGTGCCCGTGCTGATCTTCGGGGTGGCGGCCTCCAATGCCGCGGTCGTCGGCCCGGTGCCGTTCGGCACCCCGTTCACGATCCTGTGCGCCCTCACCCTGACGAGCCTCGTGGTCGGCCCGTTCGCGGCCGGCGCGACGCTGCGCCACGGGATGGAGTAATCCCGCCGGACGGGCTCGCCCGTCCGTAGAAGTGCCGCATTGCGCCGCCAATGCGTGCGGACTAAGAGACACCCATGGCCTGGATCGACCTCGCCAATCCGACCCGCTTCCTGCGCCTCGTCGACCGGGCCCTGCCCTGGCTGACGGCGCTGACCGTGTTCGCCTTCGCCTATGCGCTCAACGGCGCCTTCGGGGCGCCGGACGACTACCAGCAGGGCGCCACCGTCAAGATCATGTTCATCCACGTGCCGGCCGCGTGGCTCGGCATGTTCTGCTGGGGCATGATGACGATCTCGGCGCTCGGCACCCTGGTATTCCGCCATCCGCTGGCCGACGTCGCCGCCAAGGCGGCGGTGCCGCTCGGCGCCGCCTTCACGTTCGTCTGCCTGGTCACCGGCGCGCTTTGGGGCCGGCCGATGTGGGGCACCTACTGGGTGTGGGACGCCCGCCTCACCTCGGTGCTGGTGATGTTCGTGATGTATCTCGGCCTGATCGCCCTGTGGCGCACCGTCGAGGACCCGACCCGGGCCGGCCGCGCCGCCGCGATCCTCACCCTGGTGGGCGCCCTCAACCTGCCGATCATCAAGTTCTCGGTCGACTGGTGGAACACGCTGCACCAGCCCGCCTCGGTGGTGCGGGTCGACGGCCCGGCCATCCACCCGTCCATCCTGATCCCGCTGCTCGCCATGACGCTGGCCTTCACGCTCCTGTTCGTCGCCCTGCATCTCGCGGCGATGCGCAACGAGATCCTGCGCCGGCGGGTGCGGACGCTGCGCCTCCTGCAGGCCCAGGGCGCGCGGGGAGCGTGACGCCATGAGCAGCACGGAACTCCTCGGCCCGCACGCCGTCTTCATCGTCGCCTCCTATGCGGTGACGCTCCTGGTCGCGGCCGGGCTGATCCTGTGGGTGTGGCTCGATCACCGCCGGCAGGTTCGCGTGCTCGCCGAGCTGGAGGCGCGCGGCGTGCGCCGCCGCTCCGCCGAGCCGCCGCCGGCCTCGGCCACCCCGCCGGCCGATCCGGCCGCCCCTGTGAAGGAGACGGCGGCGTGACGGCCTTGCCGACCGAGACGGGCGGGCCGCGCCGGCGCTGGCTGGTGCTGCTGCCGCTGCTGGTGTTCCTCGGCATCGCCGGGCTGTTCCTCTACCGGCTCGGCGCCGGCGACCCCTCCGCCCTGCCCTCCGCCCTGATCGGGCACCCGGCCCCCGCCACCGAGCTGCCCGGCATCGCCGGGCTGACGCGCGACGGAAAGCCGGTGCCCGGCGTCACCTCGGCGGACCTGAAGGGCGCCGTCACGGTGTTCAACGTGTGGGCCTCGTGGTGCGTGCCGTGCCGCGACGAGGCGCCGCTGCTGATGCGGCTCGCCGAGGACAGGCGCATCCGCATCGTCGGGCTGAACTACAAGGACGAGGCGGCGAACGCGATCCGCTTCCTGGAGCGCTACGGCAACCCCTATCACGCCACAGGCGCCGACGGCCGCGGCCGCGCCGGCATCGAGTGGGGCGTCTACGGCGTCCCCGAGACCTTCGTGATCGCCCGCGACGGCACCATCGCCTACAAGCTGGTCGGCCCGATCACGGCCGGGAACCTGGAGACGGTCCTCAAGCCCGAGATCGAGAAGGCGCTGGCGAAGGGGTCGTGAGGCGGACGGCGGCCTTTCCGTCGACCCGGTGAATCGTGTCCCGGGCGGAGCGCGCTGCGTCAGCAGCGTGCGCAGACCCGGGACCCAGGGGCGCAGGGTACAGACGATTTCAGATGCCGGAGACCTGGCGGCGACGAATGCATGACTCGTCATGCCCGGCCTCGTGCCGGGCATCCACGTCTTGAAGCCGTTCGGCGACAATTCGGCGATAAGGACGTGGATGGCCGGGAGAGCCCGGCCGTGACGGACGAGCGGTGACGACCGGACGCGTCTTTCGACCGCCCTACCCCTGCCCGACCACCAGATCGTCGCGGTGGATCACGGCGGTGCGGCCGTGGGTGCCGAGGATCTCGGGGATGTCGGTCGAGGAATGGCCGCGCAGGCGCTCGGCATCGGCGGCGTCGTAGGCGACGAGGCCGCGGCCGATCTCGAAGCCGTCCGGCCCGCGCACGATCACGGCATCGCCGCGGGAGAACTCGCCCTCGACCCGGACGATGCCGGCCGGCAGCAGGCTCTTGCCGCGGCGCAGCGCCGCGACGGCGCCGGCGTCGATCACCAGCGTGCCCTTCGGCTCCAGCGAGCCGGCGATCCACTTCTTGCGCGACGTGACGGGATTGCCGGTCGCCAGGAACCAGGTGGCGCGGCCACCCTCGGCGATGGCGCGCAGCGGGTGGTCGACCCGGCCCGAGGCGATCACCATGTGGGTGCCGCCCGTGGTCGCGATCTTGCCGGCCTCGATCTTGGTCCGCATGCCGCCCTTGGACAGCTCGGAGGCGGACTCGCCCGCCATGCCCTCGATCTCCGGGGTGATGCGGTCGACCACCGGGATCAGCGTCGCGTTCGGATCCTGACCGGGCGGCGCCGTGTAGAGCCCGTCGATGTCGGAGAGCAGCACCAGGAGGTCGGCGCTCGCCATGGTGGCGACCCGGGCGCCGAGCCGGTCGTTGTCGCCGTAGCGGATCTCGTTGGTCGCGACCGTGTCGTTCTCGTTGATCACCGGCACGGCCCGCCAGTCGAGCAGGCGGGCGATGGTCGAGCGCGCGTTGAGATAGCGGCGGCGCTCCTCGGTGTCGCCGAGCGTGACGAGGATCTGGCCGGCCGTGATGCCCTGGCGGCCGAGCGCCTCGGCCCAGATGCGGGCGAGCGCGATCTGGCCGATCGCCGCCGCCGCCTGGCTGTCCTCCAGGGCCAGCGGCCCGCGCGGCAGCCGGAGCAGCGAGCGGCCGAGCGCGATCGCCCCCGACGACACGACCAGCACGTCGCGGCCGTCGCGATGCAGGCCGGCGATGTCGTCGACCAGCGAGGCGAGCCACGCCTCCTTCACCCCGCCGGCCTCCTGGTCGACCAGCAGGGACGAGCCGACCTTCACGACGATGCGGCCGAAATCCTTCAGGGCCGGCAGCGGGCCGGGCGAGGCGGGGAGGGACGCGCTGGTGCCGGACATGGGACGGCCGAAAACGGGCTTTCGGGGCGACGACGGACGACGACGGATCACGGACGACGACATGGCGCCCTGCCATCCCACACCCGGGCCCGGTTTGGCAATCGAGGCGACCGCGGATCCGGCCCGCCGCGGGGACACCCCGGCGAGAGCCGTCGGCCGGCCCTGCCGGTGCCGCGGTAAGGTATTGCAATCCTTGGGAAACCGAGTTGCGAGCCGGGGGTTTACACCACAAGGGCGGCCTCGGAGTGCCTCCGACGCCGCCGAATCACAAAACAAAGGAGACCGCCCCGTGCCCGAGACGTCGATGGTCCATATCGGAACCTCGGGCTGGAGCTACGACGGCTGGCGCGGGGTGTTCTTTCCGGAGAGCCTGCCGAAGCGCAAATGGCTGTCCTGGTACGCCGGCCGCTTCGGCACCACCGAGATCAACGGCTCGTTCTACCGCACGCCGCCGCTCGGCGCGGTGTCGGCGTGGCGCGAGCAGACGCCCGAGGACTTCGTCTTCGCCTGGAAGGCGTCGCGCTTCATCACCCACTGGAAGCGGCTGTCGCCGCGCACCGCCGACAGCCTGGCCCTGATGGAGACGCGGCTCGAGACGCTCGGGCCCAAGGCCGGGCCGGTGCTGTTCCAGCTTCCCGCCCGCTTCGGCGTCGACCACGAGCGGCTGCAGACCTTCCTGGAGCTCCTCAGGCCCGGCCGCCCCTACGCGCTGGAGGTGCGCGACGCGAGCTGGTTCGACGACGCCGTCTACGCGCTGCTGCGCAAGTACGACGTGGCGCTGTGCTTCTCCGACCACCGCGACGCCCGGGCGCCGTGGGAGATCACGGCCCGCCACGTCTATGTGCGCGGGCACGGGCCGCAGGGCGACTATCGCGACCGCTATCCGGAGGCGACGCTGCGCGACTGGGCCGACCACATCCGCACCTGGCGGCAGCAGATGCGCACCGTCTACGTCTATTTCGACAACGACCAGAAGAGCGCCGCCCCGCACGACGCCCGCCGCCTGGCGGAGATCCTCGCCGAGCCGTGACGGGCGGCCGGCGGCCGCCCGTCTCGCGGCGCGCCGCCCCTCTCCACGCGCCCATGCGCCGCGTCGATGCGCAACGTCCGTGTCCCTTAGATGCACCGCGCCCTTGTCTCGGACCGCGAAGCGCGGCATCGCCTTGACGGCGGCCGGCCTCGTGCGTCCGGCCGGGCGGGGAGACGATGGACGCCGACACGCGAGCCGCACTGGACGACGTGCTGTCCCGCAGCCGGTGGCGGCACGCGCTGGTACTGGAGCCGGCCGGCGGCGCGGTCGCCGGCCTCGTCGCGACGCT
Organism: Rhodoplanes tepidamans; assembly: GCF_030813915.1. GTDB lineage: Bacteria > Pseudomonadota > Alphaproteobacteria > Rhizobiales > Xanthobacteraceae > Rhodoplanes > Rhodoplanes tepidamans. The sequence goes on along the minus strand of NZ_JAUSUJ010000015.1, from coordinate 163,792 downwards.
CGCCGCGGCGCGCGGCGCCCGGGTGAGCGTCCTCGATCCGGCCGGGACCGGGGCGATCGCGCCGTCGATGCCGCCGTCGCGCTGGCGACGCCTGCTCGGCGACACCGGGGCGCCCGACCTGGTGGTGGTGGCGGATCCGGCCGTGGCGGCTGCCGGCGAGGCGGCGGCCGGGGCGCTCGCCGCGATGCGCCGCGGCGGGCTGCTGGTCGCCCGCGAGGCGCGGCCGCGCGACGTGATGCGGCTGCTGCGCCGGGCACCGGCGGAGCGCTGGTTCGCGCCGACCCGGGACGACACGCCGGACGGCCTGCGGGTGCTGACGATCGACACGCCGCGGCATCGGCGGCGCCACAAGCTGGTCCGGCGCATCGACGCCTGCCTGCTCTACAACGAGCTCGATCTGCTGACGCTGCGGCTGGAGGAGTTGTGGGAGCATGTCGACCACTTCGTCGTGGTCGAGGCGGACCAGACCTTCGCCGGCTCGCCGAAGCCGCTGTTCCTGCAGGAGCACGCGGCGCGCTTCGCGCCCTATGCCGAGAAGCTGAGCTGTCGGGTGGTCGAGGGGCTGCCGCCGATCGCCGCGCAGAGCGAGGCGGCCCGCTTCGCCCGCGAGGCGGCGCAGCGCGACGCGATCGGCGCCGCGGTCGCCGCGCTCGATCCGTCGCCCGACGACATCGTGGTGATCTCCGACGTCGACGAGCTGCCGCGCCCGGCCGTGGTCGACCGGCTCGACACGCTGCTGCGGCAGCGCGACCACGTTGTCTTCGTGCTGAGGAACCACCGCGGCTACGTGAACAACATCTCGACCGCGGCGCTCAACGGCCTCGCCGTCGCCGGGCCGGTGGCGTGCCGGGTATCGACGCTGCGGCGCGAGGGCGCCCAGACGGTGCGGCGCGGGCGCGAGAAGTCCGGCGGCGTTATCGCGAACCGCTCGCCCGACTTCGTCTACGTCGACGACGCCGGCTGGCACTTCTCGTCGCTCGGCGGGCCGGAGGCGGTCTGGCTGAAGGCCGCCAACTTCTCGCATATCGAGGATCCGTACCGGGTGATCGGCCTCGGCGAAACGGTCCCGGCGCATCGGGTGTTCGACGCCGCGCTCGATCGCGAGACCTGCCGCGCGCTGCAGCAGGCCTATCTGGCGCATTGCGAGCGGCCGGCCTTCGCACCGCTGGCGTTCGACGCCTTCGAGATCACGACCGACGTGCCGCGGCACATGCGCGCCGCCAAGGAGCGCTATCGCGGGTTCTTCTTCTTCACCGACCTGGTCTGACGCCGCGGTCGGCGATCCGCCGCAGCAGCCCCTTGAGGCCGTGGCGCGACAGGAAGGCCGGCAGCGCCGCGAGCCGGCCGGGCAGGCCGCGGAGATCCCGCAGATAGGCCGTGAGGCCCTTGCGGAACTGGCGCCGCCGGATCATCCGCCGGATGATGCGGGCCGCGTCCTCGCCGATCGCCGCCTCCGGGCGCGGCTCCTCCGGCCGCACCGGGGAGAAGTGGAAGCGGCGGCGGATGCGGTCCAGGCTGGCCGGCAGCGCCTCGGCGAGCGCGCTGTGGCTCGGGTCGCCGTCGCGCCGGCGATACTCGGCGGTGAGGCGCCAGCTGGGCGCGATCCGCCCGGCGCAGGCGAAGCGCAGCAGCAGGTACCAGTCCTCGGCGACGACGAAGTCCGGGTCCGGGCCGGCGGCCGGCAGCAGCCGCGCCCGCGCCACCCAGGCATGCGACGCGATCGTGTTGGCGGCGCGGAAGCGGGCCGGATCGAAATGGGAGAACCACAGGAGGGTGCGCGACGCGCGCGTCTCGTCGACCGCCACGGTGCCGGCATAGGCGAGGTCGACGTCCGGATGGGCGGCCAGCACGGCGAGGCAGCCGGCCAGGTGATTCGGCATCAGCGTGTCGTCGTCGTCCAGGACGGCGAAGAACGCCGTGTCGATCGCGCCGAGCCCGGTCCACAGGGCGGTGCTGCGGCAGCCGGTGTCGGGCGAGGCGACGACGCGGACGCGCAGCCGCGACGCCGGCCGCTCGGCGACGAAGCGCGTCACCGCCGCGGCGTCGCGCCAGGCCACCACCACGGCGGCGACGGCCGGATGGGTCTGCTGCTCGAGCGAGGCGAGGGCGCGGTCGAGCAGCGCGAGGTCGCGTCCGCCGGTGCGCACGATGCAGGTCACGGATTCCGCGGCGACCGCGGGGGGCGAGGCCCAAGCGGCGCGGATCTCCGCGGCCAGCCCGGGCAGCTGATCGACCAGCACGTCGTAGGCGAAGCGCTCGGTGAAGATGCGGTGCGCCGCCGCCCGCATCGCGTCGGCGGCCTCCGGGTTGGCGGCGATCCATTCCATGTGGCGGGCGACCGCCGCGGCGACGGCGGCCGGCGGCGCCTCGCTGTCGAGATAGAGCGCGGCGTCGCCGAACGTCTCGCGCACGAAGGGATGCGCGTCCGCGATGACGACGGCGCCGCCGGCCGCCGCCTCGAACACCCGCGACGCCGGCGTGCCGGTCCGCCGGTGCGGCCCGGAATGCAGGCATAGCGCGGCGGCCCGCCGGCCGAGCTCGCGCACCACGCTCTCGCCGTCGAAGGGCAGCATCAGCCGGCGCGGCAGGCCCGGCGGATCGCCCTCGTCGGGCGGACCGTAGAGATGCAGCCAGCCGTACCGGGCGACCGCCGCGACGATGTCGCGGTGCCGGGCCCGGTCCCAGGCGGCCTCGAAATAGGCGAGGCCGTCGCGCCGGCCGGCGGCGAGCGGCGTCGCCTGACAGGAGGGGACCCAGCGCCCCTCGACGAAGCGGACCGGGAGGCCGGCGACGAGATCGCGGACGTGGCGGCGCGTCTGCGGATCGGCGAACAGGTGGCCGTCGTAGGAGACGATGTTCTTCATCGCCTCGTCCTTGCCGTCCCAGAAGAACGGCGGATTCCACAAGAGGCCGACGGTCGGGAACGGCGTCAGCTTGGGGACCAGGAAATGCTCGGCCAGCACCAGGTCGGGCCGGAACTCCTCGATGGCGGCGGTGTCGTCGCTGCGCAGGCAGGCCCAGCCGCGGCGCTCGCAGGCGATCGCCAGCCGGCGGAACTGCTCGGCCTCCGAGATCGGCCGCTCGGCGGCGGCCATCGCGTGAACCGCGATCCTCATCGAACTATCCCCCGGCGAGAAAAATGCGCCGGGGACACGCGGCTTACAAGTCCCTCCGGCTCATGCCGTCGCGGCCGCCGGTCGCACCCGGCTGCGCCGCCGTCGCAGCTGCCGGCGGGCCCACAGCCACAGGCCGGTGGCGAGCAGGCCGATCAGCGCGAACGAGGTGACCACGTTGATCAGCGCCGACCAGGTGCCGGCCCAGTTGCCCTCGTGGATCAGGCGCGGCCAGTTGCGCTCGGTCGGCACGAGGCCGTCGCGGCCGACGGCGTAGACCTTGTACTCGCCGGCGTCGTCGACCCGGGCGAGCAGCGCCCGGCCGCGCTGGCGCAGCCACAGCAGCGACGACGCGTCGTGCTGCGCCGTCACCATGCGGACCGCCTCGCGCAGCGGCACGGCCGGGCCGGCGACCGCGGCGGGCGCCGGCGTGAAGGTGATGCCGAAGGCGAGCGCCAGCCCGGTGAGCGGGCTCAGGATGACGAGCGGAAGGCCGATCCAGGCCATGCCCTTGTGCCACCCGGACAGCGAGTTGGTGAGCCGCGGCCAGCCCATGGCGATGCCGAGCCCGGCGACCACCAGCATGGCGATGGTGCTGGCGCTGACCAGCCAGCGCAGGTCGAAGACGAGGCGCTCGTGCAGCTGGCGCGAGGCGAGGAACACGCGGGCGAGGGCGCCGATGTCGGTGCGCTCGGCCCCGGTCGCGAGGTCGACCACCATCGGCGCCGCCCGCACGCCGGAGAGCATCAGCGAGCCGTCGTAGGGCCGCAGCGCGACGCCGCGCGCCTTGCCGTCCGGATCGTGGCGGACGAGCAGGCCGTCGAGCTGCGCGGCCGTGAGGGTGCCGTGCTGCCGGCCCGCCACCATCGGCTCGAACGACAGGATCAGCCCGGTGACCAGGATGACGGCGAGCGGCAGGGCGAAGATCAGCGTGATCCAGCGATGCAGCCGGAGGAGAAGCTGGCGCGACATGGCGGCCTCCCGAAAGCGTCGCCCGCCCCGCCCCGGTGGTGGGGCCGGCGGCGGGCGGAGCGCGAATGGCGTCGCGGCCAGGAATGCGGCTGCGCGCCTGACGCGCCCCTGACGGCCGCGGCCGCGGCTCGCGGCCGGGGACCGGGAGGCGCGGCGCTACGGACGCCGGCTCACGGCTGCCAGCCGGCGGCCTCGACCGTGGTGTCGTTTCGCTCGGCCGTGCGGGCGCCGTCGACCACGGCCAGCACGGCGCGCAGCACCTCCGGCACGCCCTTGCCGGTGGCGCCGGACAGGAGCAGCGGGGTCGTCTTGGCGGCGCGCTTGAGCCGCGCCACCTGCTGCTTGAGGTCCTCGGGCGTCAGCGCGTCCACCTTGTTGAGCGCGACGATCTCGGGCTTGTCGACGAGGTCGTGCTCGTAGGCGGCGAGCTCGGCCCGCACCGTCTTGTAGGCCTTGCCGGCATGCTCGCAGGTGCCGTCGACGAGGTGCAGCAGCACCCGGCAGCGCTCGATGTGGCCGAGGAAGCGGGTGCCCAGCCCGGCGCCCTCGCTCGCCCCCTCGATCAGGCCGGGGATGTCGGCGAGCACGAACTCGCGGCCGTCGATCGAGACGACGCCGAGCTGCGGGTGCAGGGTGGTGAAGGGGTAGTCGGCGATCTTCGGCTTCGCCGCGCTGACCGCGGCCAGGAAGGTCGACTTGCCGGCATTGGGCAGGCCGAGCAGGCCGGCGTCGGCGATCAGCTTGAGGCGCAGCCAGATGGTGCGCTCCTCGCCCGGCTGGCCCGGATTGGCGCGGCGCGGCGCCTGATTGGTCGAGGTCTTGAAGTGGGCGTTGCCGAAGCCGCCGTTGCCGCCCTTGGCGATGACCACGCGCTGGCCGACCGCGGTGAGGTCGGCCAGCAGCGTCTCGTTGTCCTCGTCGAAGATCTGGGTGCCGACCGGCACCTTCAGCACCACGTCGGCGCCGCGGCCGCCGGCGCGGTTCTTGCCCATGCCGTGGATGCCGGCCTTGGCCTTGAAATGCTGCTGGTAGCGGTAGTCGATCAGGGTGTTGAGGCCGTCGACGCATTCCACCACGACGTCGCCGCCGCGACCGCCGTCGCCGCCGTTCGGGCCGCCGAACTCGATGAATTTTTCGCGCCGGAACGACACGCAACCCGCCCCGCCGTCGCCGGAGCGGATGTAGATCTTGGCCTGGTCGAGAAATTTCATGGCGAACACGTAGCGCGGACGGGCCTGGGCGGCAATCACGACCGGGCCGGGCCGATCACGAGCCCGTGTCGGGCCGGATCGCCGGCGACGGGCGCCGGCGATCCGGATGTCGATGTCACGGCGTCATCGCATCACGCCGAGCAGCGCACCTTCGTGGCGGTGCGGCCCCAGCCCTTCAGCGACACCCAGATGGCGCGTTCCAGGCGGAAGCGGTCGAACGGCGCCGACGAGCGGATGGCGCGGATGCGGTGCAGCTCGACCCCGGTCCACTGGAAGCCGCACTTCTCCAGCACCCGGCGCGACGCCGGATTGGTGGTGCGGGCGCCGGCCACCACGGCCTCGACCTCGTGCTCGCCGAAGGCGTGGTCGATCAGGGCGCGGGCCGCCTCGGTGGCATAGCCGCGGCCCCAGTGGGGGGCGCCGAGCCAGTAGCCGATCTCCGGCGTCTCGTCGTCGCGCCAGCGCAGCGCGGCGGAGCCGAGCACCGCCCCGTCGTCGGCGCGGGTGATCAGGAACGTCTCCTCGCCGCCGTCCAGGTTGCTGACGGCGATCCAGTCCTCGGCGTCGCCGAGACCGTAGGGATGCGGAATCCGCAGCGTGTTCTCGGCGATCCGGCGGTCGTCGGCGAGCGTCGCTACGGTTTTTGCGTCCTCGAGGCGCGGCGCCCGCAGAATCAGCCGGTCGGTTTCGAGGACGAAGCTACAGGCCTCGTGGAGGCCGCCTCTGGGTCGTTCGAGGATGGTCATCGCGGGCTCCTTCGATCCGAATCGCGTTCGGTCAGAAACGAGAAGGGGAGGCCGGCGCCCCGGTCTCCCCTTCTCGAAACCCGCTGCTCTCGTTCGCGGATCCGCCGGGAGACTTGCGCCGGCGGACCCCGAAGAGATCCACCGTCTACTCGGCCGCCACCTGCATCGCCGGTACAACCGACACGTAGGTGCGGCCCTTGGCTTTCGTACGGTACTGAATCGTGCCGTCGACGAGCGCGAAGAGGGTGTGGTCCTTGCCGAGGCCGACGTTCACGCCGGGGTGCCACTTGGTGCCGCGCTGGCGCACGATGATGTTGCCGGCCCGGCAGTTCTCGCCGCCGAACATCTTCACGCCGAGACGTTGACCGGCCGAGTCGCGCCCGTTGCGCGAGGAGCCGCCTGCTTTCTTGTGAGCCATGGCCCGAATCCGTTTCGATCTAGGGTCTAACTTCGAACTGTGACCAAATCATCACCGGGGCGGTCACGATCCGTTAATCGCGCCCGCCGCGGACCCGCCTCAGGCGGGGGACGATTCGGCGGCGGACGGCTCGGAGGCCGGCTGCTCGGCGGCGCGGGCCGTCCGGGACGGCGCCTTCCCGTCGGTCAGGATCTCGGTGATGCGGACCAGCGTGAAGTCGTGCCGGTAGCCGCGCTTGCGCCGCGAGTTCTTGCGGCGGCGCTTCTTGAAGGCGATGACCTTGGGGCCGCGGCCCTGGCGGACGATCTCGCCGGCGACCGAGGCGCCCGCGACGGTGGGCACGCCGAGCAGGGTCTCGTCCCCGCCGACCACCAGCACCTCGCCGAAGGTGACGAGGTCACCCGCCTCGCCCTCGACCGTGTCGACCTGCAGGAGGTCGTCGGCGACCACGCGGTACTGCTTCCCGCCGGTCTTGATGACTGCGAACATCTTTCTGTCCTCGTGTTCGGTTCCGGCCTTGGACGGGCCGGCTTCTTTCAGTCGGTTGATGAGGAGCCGCCGGAGGCGGCCCGATTGCCGGCCGCGGCCCGGACGGGCGGCCCGGGCGAACCCGGCGGACCCTCGCGGCTGTGGCCAAAACGAAGCGCGCGGGCCCGAGGGCCCGCGTCACGTGACGGGTTTATGGCGACCGGACCGCAGGTTGTCAAGGAACGGCAGGTGATTCGCGCGGCGCGAGGGGCGGGGGCGGGCCGCCCGAGAGGGCCGCGGGCGCCGAGGGCCCCGCGAGGCGCGCGAGCGGCCTTGTGTCGGCGCGAACGGTTCTGTAGAAGTCCGTCCCGCCGGGCGGCGACGCCCGCACTCGGCCTCGCGGAGAGGTGGCAGAGTGGTTGAATGCACCGCACTCGAAATGCGGCATACGGGCAACCGTATCGGGGGTTCGAATCCCTCCCTCTCCGCCATTCCGAGCGCGATCGGGTTCGAAACGTCGCCGAGGTAGGGTTCCCTCTCGTCCGGGTCCCTGCCGGGACACCCTCCGGAAGCTCTACGCGCGCTCGTCGCCCCCTCCGGTCGGGTGCGCTTCACTGCGCCGGGGACTGTCGCGCCGGGCTGCGGGTCTCCGGCGGCACGGCCGTCATGCCTCCAGCTCGAGCGGAAACGGCGTCGGCTCCCACAGCGTCTCGATCTTCAAGTTCCTGACGGTGATCGCCTCCCACTCGTGCAGCAGGGCCGCGAGGCCCGGCCGATCGTCGGCCTCGAGCCGGGCGCACAGCTCGCGAATCCGCCGGTACTTTGCCCGCCCCTCGTCGTCGTAGGCCGGATCGTCGCCAAATCGATCGACATTCGCATCACGAAGGGCGCGCGCGGCGTCGAGATCGCCCCGCGCGACATCGACGATGATCTTGACGTGCGGCCAGTCGAACAAGTGGTGGCGGAAAAAGTGCCCGGAAACGAAGGCGAGGTAATCCTCTAAGGAGACGATCCCTCGCAGCACCGGCAGCGCCTGTGTCTCGATGGCTTCCACCATTGCGGCCGACACATCGGGTTCGTGGATGCTCCAGATGCCAGGGGTGTTCGACCGCGTGTTGTGGATCCATGCGCCCCAACTGAGTGGGAGGAATTGCCGCGCTTCGAAGAGATGCGCGACGGCCCATTGCGGTCTGAACAGGTCCGGATCGAGCATCCGGTCGATCAACACGACGCGCGCAAAATGATGGATGGGCTTGATGTATATCTCGCGCCCCACTAATGCGAGATCGGAATGTCGCTCGAGCAGCGGAGCGATCACTTTCCGGACTTGCGCGATCGTCGTCATCGGCGGGGCCGCACCTCGGTCACGATGATGCTCTTGGTGCCAGGATAATAGAACTGAACGCTGCCACAGAGGAGGTCTCGTGTCCCGGGCGCGGCGCGGCGGCGAGGCGTCATGCCTCCAGCTCCAGCGGAAACGGCGTCGGTTCCCACAGCTTCTCGATTTTCAAATTCTTGACGGTGATCGCCTCCCACTCGTGCAGCAGGGCTGCAAGGCCCGGCCGGTCGTCGGCGTCGAGGCGGGCGCACAGCTGGCGAATCCGCCGGTACTTTGCTCGCCCCTCTTCGTCGTAGGCCGGATCGTCTCCAAATCGATCCACATTCGCATCGCGGAGGGCGCGCGCGGCGTCGAGATGACCGAGCGCGACATCGATGACGATTTTGACATGAGGCCAGTCGAAGAGCTTATGGCGGAAATAGTGTCCGGAGACGAACGTGAGATAGTCGTCCAACGAGACGATCCCCCGCAGCACCGGCAAGGCATGCGTCTCGATGGCCTCCGTCATCGCAAGGGCCAAGTCGGCGTCTGTCACTTTCCAGGACCCGGGTGTTTCCGACCGCTCATTGAGGAGCAGCTCGCCCCAGTTGAGCGGAAGGAAACGTCGTGCTTCGAACAGATGAGCTACGGCCCATCGCGGCCTGAACTTGTTCGGGTCGAGCTGACGGTCGATCAGCACGACGCGCGCAAGATGATGGACAGGCTTCACGTAAATCCACCGCCCTGCGAGGCCGAGATCGGCATGCCGCTCGAGCAGTGGCCGTACGAGGGTCTTCACCTGAGCGATCGTCGTCATCGCCGTGGTCGCACCTCTGTGACGATCAAATTCATCGTTCCAGGATAAAGGAACTGGACCGTGCTGGCGAGTTCGCGCATCCGGGCCGGCGTCAGGCCTTTTCCCCCTGTTTTGATGTCATAGATGCACACCGTTCCTTTGCCGGGATTCTCGAGCACGTCGATCCGTCGAGACCCTTTCATACCGTACCCCGCATCGTCGGATTTCAACAGGGAGGCTTCGGCGCGGAAATTCGGATCAGGGGGCGGGCTCCTCGGGACAGTGGTTGGACCGTTGATCGTCTCCTCAATACGCTTGTGAACAGCGGTGCCGTAAGAAGCGGCCGAATCATAGGTGCCGCGATTTATGGCCTCGGCCGACTGGTCCGTGATGCTCTGCACCTCCGAGTGCCTCGGACAGGCGTCGTCGACTTCGTCTCTGGTCAGCTTTCCCACCCAGATCGCCGGGCTGTCATCCGTTTGTCCAGGAGTGTAGGCATCGGCGCGAAATCCGAGGACGGCTGTCTCCGACGCCGAATTGCGAGTCGACATCCACGTGTACAGCACCAACGCCGCCTCGACCGCTGCGGCGGCCGGATGGGGGACCGGGACGTAATATGCGGGCTGAACGAACGCCTGCGCCTCCGGACCGTCGCTGGTCCAGGCAGTCCGGCTTTCGACCTGGCCGGTGCCGTCGAGGATGCTCTGAGTCGCACCGGAGGTCTGGAACGTCGTCTCGGTCCCGTCGGCCGCGATGACGGTGTGCCGCTCGTCCCAAGGAGACCCGTCGCGCGTGGACGCAAACTCCGATCGGATCGCACTGCCGTCGCGGTTGAAGACCGCCTGCGCGGCGAGCGAGCCGTCCTCCCGATACAGGTCGACATGGGATTCCCACGGCTGCTGCCCGGTGTCGTCGCGAACGACCTGGAGTGCACTCCGGCCGGAGCCGTTGCTCGACTCTCCGTCCTCCGGACGCGACCCGTCGTCACGTCCGCCGCTCGTCCACTGCCCCCCGTCGGGATGGCCGGCCGGGACACGCGGCTGGTCCGGATTGAACCCGGCCTTCTGTTCGGCGGCGATGTGCTCGACGAGGGCGAGTTGAACCCGCCGGAACGCCAAGTTCGATTTGATCCTGAGCCACTCGGCGCGTCGACGCGGGCCAGGGGGCAGCAGTTCCGCCAACCCCAACAAGACGTTCTCGGCGGCGACCAGTGACTTGTACCGGAGGATCTGGTCGGTGAGGTCGCGAGGGGTGGTCATGATCCATGACTCGGTTGATCATGACTATTTTCGCACTTATGTACTTGACAAATGTGACGAGAGTCCTATGGTGAGTCGACAGGCCGGCGCAGTCTTATCTCACGCCCTAGGCGGCATCGATTGGGATGGAGTTTCTTGCGATAGCTTCGTGCAGCCATGGAAGGCGGGCGTTGTCTATCAATGGCAAGGACCGTGTGTCGATGTACGGGTAAACGGGCGGCCAGATTTTTGTAGTCTTGAACGCCCTGTATCCATCGAACTCGGGCCAGACGGTCGAGCTGAAGATGTGGGCGCACAGGTGACCGGCCACGATGGTCGTAACTTGAGAATTGCAGTGTTCTCCGCCGATGGCCGGAGGGTTAGGTGACGCCCCTATCTGCATCCCGAAAAACCCAACCCAAAATTCAAGAGGGTCGGCATCTTGGTACCTGCAAAGAGCGATCCACCAATTTGGTGGGGGAACTCGCGAACGCACTATAAAATCTGAGTCGCTTTTAGGTATAGCCGACACCCCATGAGCGCTTTTTTCGACTCTCATTGAGACTAAACATAAAAAAGACGAGAGGAGAATTTGTTCATCAAAACATAGGACGAATTCGCGTCCTAGCATGAGTTTATGGATTACTGGTTGTGCAGCCTCTTCTATATTGCGCATCCATTTGCCATTGCACTCAACACATGTGTTTTTTGGTTTTTTCTTTGAGGCAGAGCCGTTCTTTATCGACAGCTTGAGTTCTGGGCCAGGGACAGACTGCGCGAACGTCTGTGTCGATCCAATTCTCAACTCGTGCTGCGCGGCGGTTGACGGGATGATTGATTCTGACCATTTGGGCCAGATATGACTCTTGGTCAGATCGCCTTCGCTCCCACAGAAGACACACTTCGGACGTTTGTTCATGAAGGCCCCGTATGAATGACGATGAGCGATTGAAGGATGCGAAGCGCCTGATGGGCGCTCTCGTCCGCAAGGCGCCCAAGCCGCATGAGGACATGAAGGTCGGCAAGCGGGATACGCCGGGCCGCCCCGGAAAACGTACCCCGCCGCCAAAGAAAGACGCACTAAAGGACGAGCCCGATGTATGAGCCGATCTCTGGCGACGGTGGTGTTTCGAATTACGAGTTACGAACGGACCCAGATGGAGTTGATCGCCTCTATCGGCGGTCGATCCCAAGTGCTCAGAACGGCTCCGAGGAAGTCCGCGGCGACGATAACCGCCAACCGGTCATTCACATCCATGGCAGAGCCGACATGGGCGTAGGCGTCGTGGGGCGCCTTATCTGAGCTGACGTAGAAGAGTGACAGTTGCAACTGCGCCCAAGGTCCCAGAGATTTGATGCGGTCTCGGACCGCGTCGTAATTTCTGCCGGGGCTTATAAGGTCGTATGCGATAAACAGATTGTAAGCCATGATGGCTCCTTCCGTGTTCGGAGCCGGGCTTGACCTGAGAGACGAACCGGACTCTACTCCGGGTGTTCACTTCATCTCTGTTGACCCGCAGCCCGGCCTAGGGGTTGCGCGGGCGAAGTCGGGGGTGCCGATGTGGCGTCGGCGCCCCCGAATCGTCAGGTTGCAAGATACCAGACCGGCGCAACCGCGAGTCAATGGAGGGTCACCGCTCGTCCCGTGGTTTCTGGCGCGCCGTCCACGCCAAAAAACGCCTAGCGAACTGTTTCTTACTGACGATCTTCGTCAGTCGGCCGGTACGTCAGGCGCTTGCCTGCGATACCCGCGAGAACAAGAGCCGTCCGTTCCTCATCCTTGAAGCCGAGGCCGGCTCGGTGGTTGTGGCGGAACTCAAATTCGGTCACGTACCGCTGCAAGTGCTGCTCGGAGCAGAACCGGTACGTGCCCTTCATGCTGCGCTTGAAGTTGCCGAAAAAGTTCTCGACCGCGTTGGGCGTCTGGCCGTCCTTGCCGACGTAATAGCCGTATCCGCTCGATCCATGCTCGACCGTCTTGTGGCTGGCGAATTCCTTGCCGACGACCGTGTAGAGGCGGCTTTCGTCCGTGTGCAGTTCGGATGAGCGGTGAGCGTTGGTGACAAGGATTTCGCGCACCTTCTCGGCCGTTGCGGTCTTGACCTTGAAGGCGCGGGCGCGGCCGTTGGGTTCGACCAGCGCGACGATGCCGGCCTTGTGGCTGTGGCCTTTCTTGTAGCCCTTCGCGCGCTTTGAGGAGTTCCCGTAATAGGTCTCGTCAGCCTGCACGCTCTGACCTTCGCCACCCATGGGGCCGGGCGTAAGATCGATCATCGCCTCTCGAAGGCGGTGCATCATGAACCAAGCCGTTTTGTAGCTGACGCCGAGGCTGCGGTGGATTTCGTGGGCAGACACGCCGTTCTTGCCGGACGCCATCATGTGCGCCGCCATCCACCACTTCGTGAGAGGCACCTTGGACCGCTCAAAGACGGTGCCGACCGTGACCGTGAACTGGCCGCGGCATTCGTTGCAGTAGTGCAGACCGGGCCGGTGAGTCTTCTTCGTGCCCTGGATCTTGGCAACCCGATCGCCGAACGCGCCGCAGTGAGGGCAGACAGGGCCATCGGGCCAGCGGACGGCTTCAAGCGCCTCGCGAGCCTTCGTCTCGTCCTGGAAGATGGGGTTCTGGAACACGGCGGCGGACATGGCGATCTCCCTTGGCCGCCATCATAGGACCATTATCTCTTTTGTCAAGTACATAAGTGCGACTATTTTCCTAGAGCAGAGGCCCGACTTCGTCAAGGAATATTTTCCTTATAATTCATGCTGACATTCCCTGCTTCTTCGGCGCCCGCCCCCAGCCCCGCCACGACAGCACCGGCGGATGACAGCCGGCGCTCGCGTCGGTAGCCTGGCTCCATGCCGGCGGGACCCTGGACGGACGAGGAAAACGAGCTGATCGTCGCGGATTATTTCGCGATGCTGGCCGAGGAGATCGCCGGGCGCGGCTACAACAAGGCCGAGCGCAATCGCGGCCTGCAGGCCCGGATCGGCCGCTCGCGCACCTCTATCGAATACAAGCACCAGAACATCAGCGCGGTGCTCAAGGGGCTCGGGGAAGCGTGGATCCCAGGCTACAAGCCCGCTTTCAATTTCCAGATGTCGCTGGTCGAAGGGATCGTGCGGTGGCTGGCACGCCATCCGGGATGGCTCCACCGGCTGCCCGACGGCGCGGCGTCCGGACTGCGCGAGCCGGCCCCGCTCTGGATCGGGCCGACCCCGACGCTCCGCGATCGGCCCCCGCCGGAGGAGCTGGAGCAGATCCTCCACATCGCCCGCAAGTTCGACGTGGCCGGCCGCGACGAGCGCAACGCCGCGCTCGGCAAGGCCGGCGAGGAGCGCGTGCTCGACCACGAGCGGGCCAGCCTGGCCACCCTCGGGTGCCACGATCTCGCGCGTCGGGTCCGCTGGGTGTCACAGGAAGACGGTGACGGAGCGGGCTACGACATCGCCAGCTTCGCGACGGACGGACGTCCGCGCCTGATCGAGGTGAAGACAACGAACGGATGGGAGCGCACGCCGTTCCACATCACCCGCAACGAGCTGGCCGTGGCCGAGGAGCGGCGCGCCGAATGGTGCCTTTTCCGGCTGTGGAATTTCTCGCGCGACCCGCGTGCGTTCGAGCTGCGCCCGCCGCTCGACGCTCATGTGGGCCTGACCGCCACCGCGTTCGAGGCCGGGTTCGACGAGGTCCCGCGCTGACATCCGGGTCAGGCGAACACCTGCCGGGTTCCTCTCGGGACGGACCGCCGCCTCACCCCCGCCCGGCCGGCCCCCCGAGGCCCATCGGGGCCGGGGTGGCGGCGACGATGGCGGAGAAGAGGGTGTCGAACTCGCCGTCGCGGCCGCGCCAGGGGTCGGCGTTGGCCGCGAAGGCGGCGTCGACGGCGGCGCGGGCGGCCGGGGCGAGACGGGCCTCGAGCAGCGGCAGGAGGCGGCTCTCCTCCAGCTCGATATGGGCCCATTCGAACGACAGGTAGCGCCCGACCACCTCGGCGAAGCGCTCGAAGCCGGGGTCGCCGACCGCCTGCCAGTGGATCAGCGCCATGCCGAGCTCCTGGATGTGCGCCTCGCCCGCCTGGTGCTGCGCCTCCAGCTCGTCGAGGATCGGCTCGACCTCCGGGCAGGCGGCCCGCACCAGCGGGAACAGCACCTCGTCCTCCTTGGGATGATGGCTCTCCTCGGGCACCCGGACGATGTAGTCGACCAGCATGGCGAACAGCCGGAAGTCGGGCGCGAAGCGACCGGCCCGCACGCCCGCCACCGTGAACTCCATCGCCCGCAGCACCGCGGCGAGCGCCCGGTGCTCGTCGCGGATGATGTCGATCGCCTTCATGCCTCCCCCCTCGCGACGCGCGCCGCCGTGGTCCCGCCGCGCGGCCCTCCGCCGGTGACGCCGAGCCAGCCGTCGAGCCGCTGCGGGTCGTCGATCAGCGTGCGGCTGTCGCCGGAATAGACGGCGCGGCCGCGCTCCAGCACCAGGGCGCGGTCGGTGAGCGGCAGGATCTGATGGGCGTGCTGCTCGACCAGGATGACGGCGAGGTCGCCGGTCTCGGTCATCCGGCGGATGATGCGGAACAGCTCCTGGACGATCAGCGGCGCCAGCCCTTCCATCGGCTCGTCGAGCAGGAGCAGGACCGGATCGAGCATCAGGGCGCGGGCGATCGCCAGCATCTGCTGCTCGCCGCCGGAGAGCTGCCCGCCCATGTTGGCGCGCCGCTCCTTCAGCCGCGGGAACATGGTCCAGACGCGGTCGAGCGTCCAGCGGCCGCCGACCGCCACGGCGGTGAGGTTCTCCTCGACGGTGAGCGAGGGGAAGATCTCGCGCTCCTGCGGCACCCAGCCGAGACCGGCCAGCGCGCGGCGGTGGGTCGGCATCGCCGAAAGATCGCGGCCGGCGAAGCGCATCGCGCCGCCGTGCACTCTCGTGAGCCCCATCAGGGTGGCGAGCAGCGTCGTCTTGCCCATGCCGTTGCGGCCGAGCAGCGCCATCGCCTGGCCGCGCGCGAGCGTGAAGGAGACGTCCTCCAGCACCACCGCGTCCCCGTGGCCGGCGATCAGGCCTTCGACCTCCAGCAGCATGTCAGGCATGGTGGGTCGCCTCGCCCAGATAGACCTCGCGGACGAGCGGATGGGTCGCCACGACGTCGGGCGTGTCCTCCAGCAGCACGGCGCCGGAGACCAGCACCGAGATGCGCTCGGCGAAGCGGAACACCAGGTCCATGTCGTGCTCGATCAGCAGGATCGTCATGTCGCGCGGCAGCTCCGCCAGCGTCTCGAACAGGGCGCGGCTCTCGCTCGTCGGCACGCCGGCGGCGGGCTCGTCGAGCAGCAGCACGCGCGGCTGCACGGCGAGCGCCAGGGCGATCTCGATCAGCCGCTGGCGGCCGTAGGCGAGATCGCGGGTGCGGCGATGGGCGACGTCGGCGAGGCGCAGCGTCTCGATCAGCCGGGCCGCCTCGTCCAGCACCTCGCCCCGGGCGCCGACCGGCGACCAGACGCGCCAGCCGACGCCGCGTCGCTCGCCGACCGCGAGGGCGACGCTCTCCAGCACGGTGAGATCGGCGAACAGCCGGTTGATCTGGAAGGTGCGGGCGAGGCCGCGACGGACGCGTCGGTGCTGGCCGAGGCCGGTCACGTCCTCGCCGGCCAGGAACACGGTGCCGGCGGTCGGCGCCAGCACGCCGGTGAGCAGATTGACCAGCGTGGTCTTGCCGGCGCCGTTCGGCCCGATCAGCGCATGGCGGGCGCCGGGTGCGAGCGTCAGCGACACGTCGTCGGTCGCCGTGAAGCCGCCGAAGGTCTTCACCAGGTTGCGGGTGTGGAGGGCCGGCGCGGTCATGGCTCGGTCTTCTTGCGCGCGAGAAGGCGCTCGAACGGATCGATCGCGCCCATGATGCCGTTGCGGGCGAACAGCACGATGCCGATCAGCACCAGGCCGATCCACATCTGCCAGTATTCGGGATCGATGCCGGCGAGCACGTGGTGGAGGGTGACGAAGACGATCGTCCCGATCAGCGCGCCGTAGAGCCGTCCGGCGCCGCCCAGCACCAGGATCAGCAGGATCTCGGCCGAGCGCTCGAAGCCGAGCACGTCGATGGAGACGAACTGGGTCGTCTGGGTGAGCAGGGCCCCGGCGATGCCGGCATAGGTGGCGCCGAGCACCCAGGCGGCGGCGAGCCGCGCGTCGACCGAGACGCCGAGCGCCGGCATGCGGGCCGGGTTCATGTGGAGGGCGCGCAGCGACAGGCCGAACGGGCTGTGGACGATCCGCCGGGCGACGAGGAACAGCACGAGCAGGACGACGACCGCATAGACATAGGCGGTCTTGCCCCACAGGTCGAAGCTCCACAGGCCGAGGATCGGCGTCATCTCGATGCCCTGCAGCCCGTCGACGCCGCCGGTGAGGTCGGTCGCCTTGTTGGCGGCCTCGAACAGCATCATGCCGATGCCGATCGTCACCATCAGCCGGGTGAGGCCGGTGCCGCGCAGCACGGTCGGCGCCGTGACGAGGCCGGCGAGCGCCGCGACGGCGGCGGCGAAGAGGAGCCCGAGCAGCGGGTCGCCGATGCCGAGCTTCGCCGCCAGAAGCCCGGCCGCATAGGCGCCGACACCGAAGAAGGCGGCGTGGCCGAGCGTGACGATGCCGGCATAGCCGAGCACCAGGTCGAGCGACAGCGCGAAGATCGCCATGATGGCGATCTGGGTGAGCAGCGCCAGATCCTCCGGGAACAGGAACCAGGCGGCGACCGGCAGCAGCCAGACGGCGAGCTCCGGCCAGCGCGGCCGGGACGCGCGGCGCAGCGGCGCGAGATCGACCGTCCCCGGCGCGGGTGTGGCGGCGGCGGCGGCGGGCTTCGGCGATCGGCTGTCCATCGGAGGCCTCATCGCGTTCCGAACAGGCCCTGCGGCCGGACGATCAGCATCACCACCATCACGGTGTAGATGATGAAGGCGCCGACCTGCGGCACCCAGTATTTTCCGGCGACGTCGCAGACGCCGATCAGCACCGCGGCGAGGAGCGAGCCGCCGATGCTGCCGCTGCCGCCGACCGCGACGACGATCAGGAAGTAGACCAGATAGCGCAGCGGGAAGCTCGGATCGAGGCCGAGCAGCTCGACCCCGACGGCGCCGCCGAGCCCGGCGAGGCCGGAGCCGATCGCGAACGTGATCACGAACACGCGGTCGACGTCGATGCCCATGCCGCGCGCGACGGCGGGCTTGTCGACGGCAGCGCGCAGCCGCGCGCCGAACCGGGTGACCCCGATCGTCCGGTGCAGGCCGAAGGCGACGAGAAGGCCGAGCACCACCAGGAAGGCGCGATAGAGACCGATGTCGACGCCGGCGATCGTCACCTGCCCCTGCAGCCAGGAGGGCAGGCGGATCGGCTGCTGCTGCGGCCCGAAGCCCCAGCGCGCCGCCGCCATCGCCACGAACACGACGCCGATGGTGAACAGCACCTGGTCGAGCTGGGTCGCGCCGTAGAGGCGGCGGAACAGCGTGCGCTCCAGCACGGCGCCGGCCGCCGCGGCGGCGAGCGCGGCGAGCGGCACGGCGACCAGGAACGGCACGCCGTAACGCCCCGTCGCCACCACGCAGACATAGCCGCCCAGCATGGCGAAGACGCCGTGGGCGAGGTTGACGAAGTTCATGAGGCCGAGCGTGACCGACAGGCCGACGGCGATCAGGAACAACAGCATGCCCGAGGCTATTCCGTCGAACACGACGGTCATGGCGGTCTCCTGCCGGTGGGGGCTGCGTCCGCCCGGCCCGGCGCTCCGCCGGAGGGCGGGGCACCGGGGCCGGGTCGCGTGCGCGCGCTACTGCTTGGCAGGATCCTTCACCTTCTCGAACTTGTCGAACTCGACATTGACGAGCTCGCCGTTCACTTTCTCGGTCTTGCGGATGTAGACGGTCTGGACGATGTCGCGGGTCGCCGCGTCGATCTCGATCGGGCCGCGCGGGCTCTCGAAGGCGAGGCCCTTGAGCGCCTCCATCACCTTGGTGCCGTCGAGGCTGCCGCCGGTCTTGGCGAGCGCCAGGTCGAGCGCCTGCATGCCGTCATAGGCGGCGACCGCGAAGTAGCTCGGCCGCAGCGTCTTGCCCGAGACGCGATGGATGCCCTCGATGAACTTCTTGTTCTTCTCGGAGGCGTGACCGTAGGAGTAGTGGTGCGACGTGATCAGGCCGAGGGCGACGTCGCCGGTCGCCTCGAGATAGCTGTCGTCGGTCGCCTCGCCGGTGGCGATCAGCTTGATGCCGGCCTCGTCGAGGCCGCGCTCCTTGGCGGCCTTCAGGAAGGCGGGCGGCAGCACGCCGGACGGGAAGAAGAAGAACACGGCCTGCGGCTTCTCGTCCTTGATGCGCTGAACATAGGCCGAGAAGTCGGGGTTGGAGAGTGGCGTGCGCACCTTGCCGACCACGGTGCCGCCGGCGGCCGTGAACGCCTTCTCGAAGGCGGTCTCCGAATCGGCGCCGGGTCCGTAGTCGGACACGACCGTGTAGACCTTGGTGATGCCGTTCTTCACGGCCCAGCGGGCCATCGGGTCCGACACCTGTTGCACCGTGAAGGAGACGCGGGCGACGAAGGGCGACTGCGTCGTGATGGCCGAGGACGAGGCGTTCATCACGATCGCCGGGATCTTCGCCTCCTTGGCGACGGCGCCGACCGCATAGGCGTTGGGGCTGAAGTCGAGCCCGGCGAAGAAGTTCACCTTGTCCTTCACCACCAGCTCCTGGGCGAGCCGCTTGGCGAGGTCGGGCTGGGCGCCGGGCGCGTCCTTCTTGATGATCTCGACCGGGCGTCCGGCGAGCTTGCCGCCGTGCTCGGAGAGCCACAGCGCGATGCCGTCGTCGAACTGCCGGCCGTAGTCGGCATAGGGGCCGGAGTAGGAGGCGATCACGCCGATCTTGATCGGCGGCTCGGCGGCCGGGCTGACGGCGGTCGTGGCGATCATGGCGGCCGCGGCGACGGCGGCCGGCACGGTGCCGGCGATCAGGCTGAACTTCATCAAGGTCGAGACTCCCGTTCGAAGCCCCGCACCCGCGGGGGTGGGCGGTGGGGTGGTTTACCGGTCAGTGTCTCCCGAACGCGTCTTCCTCGCATCGGCGGCCGACGCCGCTCTCTAAGGTTCGGCTCGCGCCGCTTTCACCCGATCCGACACAGATCGGCGAGACCTCCGTCGTGACGGCCGGCGCGCTCGGGATCGATCGCCGGACGATCGATAAGCAATCGCCGTGCCGCCATGTGATCCTGCGGCCAGCCGACCGAATCCACCGCGGCGAGCCGGCCGTCGCGCAGATGCAGGAGCGAGAACCTGCCCGCCGCCGGATCGCCGCGCAGCACGATCTCGTCGTCGGGATGCGAGAGCCCTGCCATCTGGATCCGCGTGTCGTACTGATCCGACCAGAACCAGGGGACGGCGTCGTGCACGATCGGCCGGCCGACGAGCGCGGCGGCCGCCACGCGGGCCTGATCATGGGCGTTCTGCACGGATTCGAGAAGGGTCGGCGCGCCCGGCGTCGCCGCCCAGGGGTTCGGATGGCGCGCGCAGTCGCCGGCGGCGGCGATCGCGGGGTCGCTGGTGAGGCCGTGCGCGTCGACCAGAATGCCGCGGTCGACCGCGAGCCCGGCGTCGCGGGCGAGATCGTCGGCCGGCACCACGCCGATGCCGACCACGACGAGATCGCAGGCGATCTCGTGTCCGTCGGCGAGGCCGGCTGCGGCGACACGGCCGTCGCGCCCGACGATCTCGCGCAGCTGCGCACCGAGCCGGACGTCGACGCCGCGGCTCTCGTGCAGCGTCTTCAGCCAGGCGGAGAGGAGCGGCGGGAAGGCGCGGGGCGCCAGCCGGTCGGCCGCCTCCAGCACCGTCACGGCGAGACCGAGCCCGCGCAGCACCGCCGCCGCCTCGAGGCCGATGAAGCCGCCGCCGACCACCACGGCGCGGGCCGCACCGGGCAGCGCCGCGCCGAGCGCGTCCGCGTCGGCGAGGTCGCGCATGTGAAAGACACCGGCGAGATCGGCGCCCGGCACCGCGAGCCGGCGCACCCGCGCCCCGGTGGTCAGCGCCAGCCGCGACCAGGCGATCGCCCCGCCGCTCGCCAGCGCCACGGTCCGGGCGGTCCGGTCGATCGCCGTGACGGGGGTTCCGAGCCGCAACGCGATGCCGGCCTCGTGGAACGCGGCCTCCGACTTCAGCAGGATTGCGGCGAGCGGCGTCGCGCCTTTCAGATAGCCCTTGGAGAGCGGCGGCCGCTGATAGGGCGGCGTCGGCTCGGCGCCGATCAGCACGATCTCGCCGGCGAAGCCGAGCTCGCGCGCCGCGAAGGCGAGCCGGCATCCGGCGTGCGAGGCCCCGACGACGACGAGACGGTCCGTCATGGCGTCACACCTGCCGCTCGGGGACGCGCAGCACGAGGCCGGACAGGCCGGGGGTCGCGAGAATCTGACAGGAGAGGCGGCTCTCGGGGCGGCGCTCGGCGGCGACGCCGTCGAGCAGCGCGTTCTCCTCCTCGTCCATGGGCGGCAGCGCGCCCGTCCCGATGGCCTCGACATAGACGTGGCAGGTGGCGCAGGACAGGCAGCCGCCGCACTCCCCGTCGATGCCTTTCAGGTTTTCCATCACGGCGGCCTGCATCACCGACGTGCCCTCGGCGATGTCGAGGGTGCGGCGGCTGCCGTCGCGCAGGATGAAGGTGACGTCGGTCATGCGGCGTGTCCCGAGGTGATCGCGAGGGAGCGGGCGTCAGAACAGATCGAAATACTCACGCTGCTCCCACTCGCTGACCTCCGTCTCGAAGCGGCGGATCTCCGCCTCCTTGATGTGGGTGAAGTAGTCGACGAAGCCGTCGCCGAGATCCTTGGCGAAGATCGTGTCCGCCTTCAGGGCGGCGAGCGCCTCGCCGAGGCTGTGCGGCAGGGGCGGCGCCGGCGTCTCGTAGGGCACGTCGGCCGCCGGTCCCGGCTCGAGCTCGCGGGTGATGCCGTCGAGACCGGAGAGCGCCTGCGCGGTCAGATAGAGATACGGGTTGGCGGCGGGCTCGCCGACGCGGTTCTCCAGCCGGGTCGCCGGATCGCCGAAGCCGCCGATCATCCGGATCATGGCGCCGCGATTGTCGCGCCCCCACACGGCGCGGTCGGGCGCCAGCGAGTAGGCGCGATAGCGCCGATAGGCGTTGATGGTCGGGGCGGCGAGCGCCGCCGCGCCGCGCGCATGGGCCAGCAGCCCCGCGAGATAATGCCGGCCGATCGGCGACAGATCCTCGCCTGGACGATCCGGCACGAACAGGTTGCGGCCGTCGCGGCCGGTGAGCGACTGGTGCATGTGCCAGCCGCTCGACGCGACGTTCGGGATCTTCGGCCGGCACATGAACGTCGCGTGCAGGCCGTTGCGGCGGCAAATCTCCTTCACGGCGGTGCGGAAGAAGATCATGTTGTCGGCGGTCTCGATCCCCTGGGTCGGCGCGAAGGTGAACTCGAGCTGGCTCGGCCCGAACTCCACCTCCATGGAGCGCAGCGGCAGGCCGAGGCCCTGGACGCCGCTGCGCAGCAGCTCGACCACCGGCTCGACGCGGTCGTAGGTGATCTCGGTCAGATACTCGCCGCCGTGGCTGAGCAGCTCCACCTCGGGCGGGGCGCCGGGCAGGCCGGACTGGTGAAGCCGCATCGCCGGGTCGACCACCCGGAAGACGTGGAACTCGACCTCCAGCCCGGCCGTCAGCGTGCAGGCGTGGGCGTCGAAGCCGGCGAGCGCGCGGCGCGCCATCGAGCGGGTG
Source organism: Rhodoplanes tepidamans (assembly GCF_030813915.1). GTDB lineage: Bacteria > Pseudomonadota > Alphaproteobacteria > Rhizobiales > Xanthobacteraceae > Rhodoplanes > Rhodoplanes tepidamans. Next base: position 141,734 of record NZ_JAUSUJ010000015.1, on the reverse strand, counting down.
CAGAACGGCACATCGGCGCCGTCCGGAAAGCGCAGGTCGCACAGGACCCAGGCGCTCTTCGGCGACCACGGCAGGATCCGCCAGGTGGTCGGATCCGGCATCAGCAGCACGTCGGCGGCACCCTCCATGCGCGGCATGTCGAAGCCGCCGCCGCTGGTGAACACCGGAAACACGGTGCGGTGCGACGTGTCCTTGGCGAGCAGCGTCGTCGTCAGGGCGACGCCCTTGGTCAGCGCGCCGATCGCCTCGCGCGCGACCAACGCCTTGCCGCGCAGGACGCCGTGCTGGTCGGCGAAGACGAACCGCACCACCTCGATGCGGCCGCTCTCGATCTCGGCGACGAGGCGAGCGGCCGCCTCCCCGGCGGCGCTCGACCACGCCACGAACCGCCGCGTGACGTCGTCCATGTCAGGCCTCGACCTCGGCGCCCCAGGGTGCGGCGGCCCGGCGGCGGGCGTCGCCGTCCCGCCAGTAGCGCTCGACGTCGCCGGCCCGGTCGACCCCGTCGAAGCTGACCGGCCCGCGCAGCGTCGCGGCCTGCGCGGCGTCGAGATGCATCAGCGGCGTCTCGCCGGCCGCGACCTTCTCGATCTCGGCGGAGAGCAGCCGCCGATAGGCGATGATCGCCTTGTCGGACTGGCCGAGATGCTCGCGGGTGCGATCCTGGATCGGCCCCTGGCTCTCGCAGGCCCACTGGTCGTGGACGTTGATGTCGAAGCCCATGCCCAGATAGGTCTGGGCCTGCTGCTCGGCGGGATTGTAGCCCCAGTTGTTGGAGCGGTTGCGCAGCGGCTTGTAGTCGGGCGCCGGGTAGGTGGCGAGGCGCTGCTCCCGCATGGTCTTCTTGTCGAGCGGCTCGGTGAAGCTGGTGAACAGAGTGAACCAGTAGTTGTTGTGGTCGTCGACCGGCACGTGCCACTGGGTGATGGTCACGGTCGGGCTCATCGGGATGACGAAGGCCTGCGGGAAGACGATGTTGGTGACGCGGACATGGGTCTGCGTCTCGTCGATCGGCCGCAGCGAGGTGAGCCGCAGGCCGTGCGGCACCGAGGCGACCGAGATCTGCGGCCGGTCGTACTCGCGCAGCACCTTGGTGATCGGCAGGTCGGAGTCGATCGAGGTCGAGCGGAACTGCTTGCCGTAGCTCGCCTCCGGATCCTCGTCCTCGAAGAAGCGGTGCAGGAAGGAGGCGTGCGCCGGGTCCATGCCGACCTCGAGCGACTGCAGCCAGTTGCACTCCCACAGGCCCTTGAAGGCGAAGGTGTGGGTCTCCGGCGCGACGAAGCAGTCGAGCTCCGGGAAGGCCGGCGGCGTGCCCTTGCCGATATAGGCGAAGACGATGCCGGAGCGCACCGCGACCGGATAGGAGCCCTGGCGGATGCGGTCGCACAGCTTGCTGCCGACCGGCTCGGCCGGCGTCTCCAGGCACTTGCCGGCCGCATCGAACAGCCAGCCGTGGAACGGGCAGCGCAGGCCGCCCGCCTCCAGCCGGCCATAGGCGAGGTCGGCGCCGCGATGCGGGCAGTCGCGGTCCAGCATGCCGAACCGCCCCTGCTCGTCGCGGAAGAGAACGAAGTTCTCGCCGAGCAAACGGACGGGCCGGACGGGGCGCGGATCGTCGAACTCGTCGACGAGAGCGACCGGCTGCCAGTAACGACGAAGAAGTTCGCCGCACGGCGTACCGCGCCCGACACGCGTATACGTGTCGTTCTGCTCCTGGCTGATCATGAGAGGACCTCGAACTGGCGTTGCGGGGGTACGGAGAACGCGGATCCACTTCGTTCGCCGCTGACTGCATGCAATTGTAATTGGAATGAATGCAGTGTCAAACCGATATAAAGAACGGCGCCGGAACCATAAGCAGGGACTGACTGCCCGGACCGCCTCGGAAACAGCTCGCCGGCAGACGAATTCTATGCTTTATATCAACGTGATGAGCCACGGCCCCGCGGCTCGCGACCGAACCGCAGCCGGGCTGCGGCCGTAGATCGGTGAACCCGTCCGTGCATGCAATTGCCGCATTCTGCGTGCAGAAAATGCGGCCGTTTGACGGTTCGGTGGGCAGAGTCTCGGATGTAATGCCATGCAGTCACAACAATCGCGGGTCCTCGTGCAGCTCCGGGACCTCATTCTCAAGGGGGAGTTCGGGCCCGGCGAGCGGCTGGCCGAGATCCCGATCGCCGAGCGGCTGGACGCCTCGCGCACACCGGTGCGGCTCGCCTTCGCGACCCTGGAGCAGGAGGGGCTGGTGCAGTCGTCGCCGAGCGGCGGCTACGTCATGCGTGCCTTTACCCGCAAGGAGATCGACGACGCGATCGCGGTGCGCGGCGTGCTGGAGGGCATGGCGGCCCGGCTGGTGGCGGAGAACGGCCTGACACGGGCGATGTCCGAGGAGCTCGCCGCCTGCATTCGGCTCGGCGACGAGGCGCTCGCCGCGCCGGTGCTGACCATCGACGGCTATGCCGACTATGTCGAGATGAACAACCGCTTCCACGAGCTGCTGGTGAAGTTCGCCGACAACGCGGCGCTCAGCCGGGCGATCGAGCTCAACAACCGCCTGCCCTTCGCGGCCGCCAGCGCCACGCTGCCGATGCACTCCTCCACGGGCGACGGCCGCCAGTGGCTGCTGATCACGCACAACCAGCACCACGCGATGTTGCATGCAATGGAGCGGCGGGAGGGCACGCGCGCCCAGGCGCTGGCCATCGAGCACGTCGAGGTCGCGCGCATGAATCTCCGCCACGCCTACGAGAAGGCGGGCGAGACCATGGGGCTGATGCCGGCGATGCGGCTTCTCGCCGGCCGCTGAGAGCGAACCCCGACGGCCCGATGCGGCGGAGGGCCCGGCAGGCGGGCCGGTCCGCGGATCACAGCACGGTGGTGCCGCGGAAGCGGGCGAAGGTCCGCCGGCCGGCCGGACCGAACAGCACGACCTCGTAGGTCTCCGGCGGGCCGCCCTCCATGCCGGGCGAGCCGACCGGCATGCCGGGCACCGCGAGGCCGCGGGCGGCCGGCGCCTCGGCGAGCAGGCGCTCGACCGCCGCCGCCGGCACGTGGCCCTCGACCAGGAAGCCGCCGATCTCGGCGGTGTGGCAGCTCTGCAGATCCGCCGGCACGCCGAGCCGCGCCTTGAGGCCGACGAGGTCGTCGACGTCGACCAGCCGCACACGGAAGCCGGCGCGCTCGAGATGCCGGGCCCAGCCGGTGCAGCAACCGCAGGCCGCGTCCTTGTGGACCGTCACGGCCGGCCGGACCTGGGCGGAGGCCGCGCCGGCGAGCCCGGCGAGCCCGGCCGCGAGTGCCGGTCCGAAGGCGCGTCGGGTCAGCGGGATGGTGATGGCCATGCGGGTCGTCTCCGGTCTCTGTCGTCAGTCTTTGTCTTTGTCGTCGTCTCGCACGCGCGCCGCCCATGCTGCACCGGACCCGGCGCGGGGGGAACAGCGGCGCGGCTCCGGACGACTACGGAACGGCGTCGCGCGCCGTACCGCCGGGCCCGTCGAAACCTCCCCAACCTCTTGTTAAGGCTTCATTAACTACGCCTGGGGTTGGCCCGGGGTGTTGCAGATTCGACACCAATTTTCAGCCTGTTCGAGTCACATTGGGGGCATCAAAGAACGCGAGGGGATGGACCAATGAAGAAGATCCTGCTGGCTGCGGCCGCGACCATCATGGCGATCGGCACCGCGAGCGCCGCCGACCTGTCGGCCCGCATGCCCATGAAGGCGCCGCCGCCCGTGATGGCGCCGGTGTTCTCGTGGACCGGCTGCTACATCGGCGGCTTCGTCGGCGGCGCCTGGAACGCCGACAGCACGGTCGCCACCGACCTCAACGGCGCTTACGCTCCGACCGGCGCCTGGGGCTACAAGACCGACTCGAGCTTCATCGGCGGCGGCACGGCGGGCTGCAACTGGCAGCCGATCGGCTCGCCCTTCGTGCTCGGCCTCGAGGGCGAGATCGGCTATCTCAGCATGTCCGGCTCCGCCTACGATCCGGTTTCGTTCGTGCCCGGCACGGTCGTGTCCTCGACCAAGGTCGGCGACTGGTACGGCATGATCACGGGCCGGCTCGGCTATTCGTGGGGCCGCGCTCTCGTCTACGCCAAGGGCGGCGTCGCCTTCGTCAATGTCGAGAACACCATCGCCAACCCGCTCTTCATCGCCTCGGTCAGCGAGACCCAGGCGACCTGGACGGTCGGCGGCGGCGTCGAGTGGGCCTTCGACATGAACTGGAGCGTCAAGGCCGAGTACATGTACATCGGCGTCGACAACACCCAGACCGTGGGCGCGTTCGGCCAGAACTGGGATACCGAGAACAGCGGCATCCACACCGCCAAGGTGGGCCTCAACTATCGCTTCGGCGGCTACGGCGCGCCGGTGATGGCGAGGTACTGAGCCGTCCCGACCCTCCGGGCCGAAGTCCCAGCGAGGCCGCGCAGGCGAACGGCAAGGGCTCCGAGGTTTCCTCGGAGCCCTTCGTCGTTGTCGGAACGCCGGCCCGACGCTTGCTTCCCTGCCGTCCGACGAGGCCCGGATGGAGGGTTTGCGACCATGGTCACCGTAGTGTTCTGGGAGAAGCCCGGCTGCGCCGGTAATGCGCGCCAGAAGGCGCTCCTGCGCGCCTCCGGCCACGCGCTCGAGGTGCGCGACCTCACCGCCGAGCCGTGGACGGCGGAGCGGCTGCGGCCCTTCTTCGGCGATCGGCCGGTCACCGAATGGTTCAATCCCGCCGCGCCGCGGGTGAAGTCCGGCGAGATCGATCCCGCCGGGGCGACGCCCGACGCCGCGCTCGCCCTGATGGTCGCCGATCCGCTCCTGATCCGCCGGCCGCTGATGCAGGTCGGCACGCGCCGCGAGGCCGGCTTCGACCAGGCCGCCGTCGACGCCTGGATCGGCCTCGCGCCGACCGAGCGCCCGGTGACCGATCAGTGCCCGAAGGACGACCCGTCGCACGCGATCGCCTGCCGTGCAGCCGGCGAGGCGTGAGCGTGCGGATGGCGCGGCGCCTCAGCCCGGTCCGAGCAGCCGGCGGGCGGTGCGCTCCAGTGCGGCCCGCAGACGGTCGGCCAGCGCCGTCTCGACCACCAGCCGGAAGCCGAGATTGGCGGGCGGCACCCCAGCCGCGCAGCCGCCGGTGCGCGGATCGCGGATGAAGTCCGTCATGTAGGTGCGGTGCTCGCCCTGGACGACGCGCACGCCGCAATTGGTGGTCACCGGCCGCACCGCGCCGGACGGCGCGAGCTCGGCCCGCTCGAAGCAGGTGGCGGTCCACTCCCAGACATTGCCGGCGAGGTCGACGAGGCCGTTCGCGTTGGCCCCGAAGGTGCCGACCGGCTGCGGTGCGATCGGCGGACGCTCGCGTGCCGACTCGGTCTCGTAGCGGGCCAGCCAGGCCTTCGCCGGATCGGCGGCATCGACCACCGGCAGCGCCTCGTCGCTCGCCTTCTCGGCGGCGGCGAACACCCATTCGGCGTCGGTCGGCAGCCGGTGCACCACCCCGGTCTGTCGCGTGATCCAGTCGGCATAGGCGAGAGCGTCTCGGAAGCTCACGCCGACGACCGGACGGTCGGCCGTCGGTACGGCCTGGGGAATGCGCGGGCATGCACCCGCCTCGACGCACGACGCATACTCGGCCGCGGTGACCTGCCGGGTCATGATCGCCAGCGGGCGATCCTGCCGCAGCTGCCGCCGGGGCGCGGCCACCGGCCGGCCGGCCGTCGAGAAGTCGCCGGCGAGACGGTACGCGAACGCGCCGGGGGCGAGCGTCACCACGGCGTGCGGCAGCGGCGGCGGCGCTATCGGAGTCAGCAGCGCGACGCCGCCGACCGCCAGCGGACCGGCGACCAGGGCGGCGACGGCGATCTTCAGGCCCGAGGCGATCAGCATGACGACCCCTCCCGATCCGGGCCGGCCCGCGACGCCGCGGGCCGGATCACGTCATCGGCTCACTTCACCACCGACGTCCCGGCGGCTCCCACCTTGCCGGGCGTGATCGGGCCGGGCGGCGACACCTGGGTCATCAGGTCGTCGTTCCAGGTGCCCTCGACCTTGAAATGCGCCGTGGCGCCGAGCTCGACCGCCTCGATAAGATTGTGGTTCACGTAGGCGTAGATGCCGGGCTGCAGGAACGTGTAGAGCGCCGCCCCGGCCGAGCCGCCGCGCACGAACCAGGTCTCCAGGTTCTTCTCCGGCGGGTTGGCGAACTTGCCGGTCTCCCAGACGTAGTCGCCGTGACCGCCGATCAGGTGCGGGCGGGTATCGCGGTTGGCCTGCGAGTGGACGATCATCACGGTCTCGCCGACCTTGGCGGTCATCGCGTTCGCACCGGTGAGCGCGCCGACCTTTCCGTTGAACACCACATGCGTCGGGATCAGCTTGCGCATCACCTCGGTCGTGTCGGAGTAGGACTCGGCGAGCGACTCGTAGGTCTTGTACTTGCCGGTCTCGTCGCGCGGCACATAGAGATCGTTCTCGCCGACATAGTAGATGCGGTCGTAGCGCAGCGGCTTGCCGTCGCGGTCCTTCAGGCCGTTGCGCGGCAGCACCATCAGGGTGCCGGACATGCCGGAGACGACGTGCCAGGGGATCATGCCCTCGGGCGCGCAGTGATAGACGAACGCGCCCGTGCGGGTCGCCTTGAAGCGCAGCACCACCTGCTCGCCCGGATTGACGTGGGTGAGCGCCCCGCCGCCCAGCGCGCCGGTGGCCGCGTGGAAGTCGATGTTGTGCGGCATCGTGTTGGTGTCGGGATTGACCAGCGTCAGCTCGACGTAATCGCCCTCGTGCACCACCATCATGGGCCCGGGCATGGTGCCGTTGAACGTCATGGCGCGGAACTTGGTCCCCGCCTCGTCGATCACCACCTCCTTCTCCTCGATCACCATCTTGAACGCGACGATCGCCGGCCCCTCCCGGGTGGCCTGCTGATGCGGGTGGACGAAGGGCGGAGCCACCAGATCGACGGTCTTGCGGGGGAGATCGGGGCTCGCCGCGAGGGCGGGAGCGGCGGCCAGGAGCGCGGCCACGGCGGCGCCCATCAGTACGGACCTTCGGGTCATCGGACCCCTCCTTCGCTGTTACGGCCTTGCTGTGATCCAGTGGCCCCAGGCTAGGAGCGGGGTCGCGCCGCTTCGTTGCGATACGGCAATCATCCGGCCCGGCCACCCCGCGACCCTGCGGTTGCTTGCGGTTCCGCAAACAGCGGACGGGGTCCGGTCGGCCCGCGTTGAAATGGGCGAGGCGGTGATAGTTGACATGATCCACTATCTAGTTAACACTCTCAACCATCCTGACCGTGCCCCGTTGCCTGGACGATGAGCCCGTGAGCCGAGCGAAGCCCAGATCCATGACCGTCGCGCCGCCCGTCGGAGCGGACCGCGAGCCGGCCATCAAGGACCTGCTCTCCTACCGGCTGCACCAGGTCGCCAACCTGCTCTCCCGCGGCGCCGCGATGCGCTACAAGCGCGAGTTCGGCGTCAGCCTTTGGGAGTGGCGCACCGTCGCGCTGCTCGGCGCCTACGCGCCGCTCTCGCTCAACGAGCTCGCCAAGGCGGCCGGCCTGGACAAGAGCCAGATCAGCCGGGTCGTCTCCGGGCTGACGGCGCGCGGCTTCATCCTGCGCGAGGTGGACGCCCGCGACGGCCGCGGCGTCCGCCTGACCCTGACGGTGCCCGGCCGGCAGCTCTATGCCGGCCTGATGCGGGCGGCGCGCGAGCGCAACGAGCGCCTGGCGCAGCGCCTCTCCGAGGAGGAGCGGGCCTGCCTGGAGCGCATCCTCGTCACGCTGGGCGACCAGGCCCGCGACTTCGTGCGCGAGGAGCGCACGCTGTCGGGCGCACGCCGGGATGCCCGGACGAAATCGACGACACGACCGCGCGATCGCTGAAGCGCCGCGCCAACAGCAAAGACCCGACAGGAAACGCACTCGGAGGAGGCGACGACATGGATCGACGCACGTTCCTCGCCGCGCTCGCGGCGAGCGGGCTGCTGCCGCGCGCGGCGGCGGCCCAGCCCTACCCGGCCAAGCCCATCCGGCTGATCGTCACCTTCGCGGCCGGCGGCCCGGCCGACCTCTTCGGCCGCGCCCTCGCGGCCGGCATGTCGACGGAGCTCGGGCAGCAGGTGGTGGTGGAGTCCCGCACCGGCGCCGGCGGCCTCACCGGCCTGTCCGCCGCCGCCCACAGCACGGCGGACGGCTACACGCTCTGCCTCGCCGGCGCGGCCGCGCTGTCGACCATCCCGTTCATGATGGCGTCGATGCCGTTCGACTGGAAGACCGAGCTGACGCCGCTCACCCTGGTGGCGCGGGTGCCCGAGGTGCTGGTGGTGAATCCCTCGCTCGGGGTCGCCACGCTGCCCGAGCTGGTCGCCCACGCCAGGGCGAAGCCGCGCACCGTCAACTTCGGATCGGCCGGGGTCGGCAGCATCACCCATCTGGCCGGCGAGCTGCTGCGCGACCAGGCCCGGATCGACGTCGTCCACGTTCCCTACCGGGGCGCCGCGCCGGCCGTGAACGATCTCCTGGGCGGCCACGTGCAGTTCGTCATCGCCGACATCCCGGTGCTGCTGCCGCACATCCAGGCGGGTGCCGTGAAGCCGCTCGCCGTCACCACGGCGAAACGCACCTCGGTGCTGCCGGACGTGCCGACCACGGCCGAGCTCGGCTATCCGGGCGTGCTGTCGGACAACTGGTACGGCCTGGTCGCGCCCGGCGGGCTGCCCGCCGAGATCGCCGCGGTGCTGCACAAGGCGGCCACGGCGGCGCTGGCGTCGGACGAGCTCGCTCGCCAGTTCGAGACCCAGGCCGCGATCCCGTCGCCGACCACAGGCGCGGAGTTCGTCGCTTTCATCGAGTCCGAACAGGCCAAGTGGGGCCCGCTCGTCAAGGCGACGGGCGCCCGGCTGTGACGGCCGTGCCGTCGGGCGCCGTCGTGATCGGCTTCCACACGTGATCAGGATCCGGCCGTGAGAGAGTGTCTCCGCACCCGCGTCACCGACCTGCTCGGGATCCGCTACCCGATCCTGCAGGCCGGCATGAGCTGGGCCTCCTCCAATGCCGAGCTGCCGGCCGCCGTGTCGGCGGCCGGCGGGCTGGGCGTGATCGCCGCCGGCCCGATGTATCCGGACGATCTGCGCGCCGCCGTCCGGCGCGTGCGGGACCTCACGGCGGCCCCGTTCGCCGTCAACGTGCCGCTCTACAACAAGCGGGCCGACGCCTTCCTGCAGATCGTGCTCGACGAGAAGGTGCCGATCCTGGTCGCCTCGCAGGGCGGACCGGGCAAGCACATCGCAAGGGTCAAGGACGCCGGCGTGACCTGGCTGCACGTCGCCGCCTCGCCGGTCCACGCCGCCAAGGCGGAGGCGGCGGGGGTCGACGCGGTGATCGCGGTGGGCGCCGAGGCGGGCGGGCATCCGCCGCCCGACGAGGTCGGCACCCTGGTGGTGGTGCGCGCCGTGGTCGGCGCGGTGTGCGTCCCGGTGATCGGCGGCGGCGGCGTCGCCGACGGCGCCGGGATCGCCGCGCTGCTGAGCCTCGGCGCCGAGGGGGTGCAGCTCGGCACCCGGTTCCTGCTCACCCCCGAGGCCCGGCTCCACCCGGCCTACAAGGAGCGGGCCCTCGCCGCCGCGATCGACGACACCACTCTGGTCGGACGCGGACGGCTGCCGGTCCGGGTGCTCCGCAACGCGTTCACCCAGGCGGTCGCCGCGGCCCAGGCGGACGGCCGCCCGGCCGCCGAGATCGCCGCCCTGGCCGAGGCTGCCACCCTGAAGATGGCCGCCCATGACGGCGACGTCGCCCACGGCAAGGTCGAGGTCGGCCAGTCCGTCGGGCTGATCCACGAGATTCTCCCGGCCGCCGAGGTGATGCGGCGGCTGGTCGCCGAGACCGAGGCCGCCATCGCCCGGCTGACGCGGATGTCGTCGGCCGCCACCATGGCGGAGCCGGCGTGACACCGCCAACCGCGACGCAGGACCCGAATCGATGCCCGACCTCCTGACCGAGACGCACGGCGCCGTGCGTGTCATCACCCTGAACCGGCCGGCCAAGCGCAACGCGCTCGACAACGCCCTCACCACGGCGCTGCTGGAGGCCCTGCGCGACGCCGACGCGGCCGCCGAGATCGGCGCCGTGGTGCTGACCGGTGCCGGGCCGGCCTTCTGCGCCGGCGCCGATCTGTCCGAGTTCAAGATGCTGACGCCCGAGAACCAGCATCTGGTCGACCGCCGCGCCGAGCTGACCATGTCGCTGCACGGCATCTTTCCGAAGATGACCAAGCCGGTGATCACCGCCGTCAACGGACCCGCGATGGGCGGCGGCGCCGGCCTCGCGCTCGCCGGCGACGTCGCCGTGATGGCCGAGAGCGCCACGCTCGGCTGGCCCGAGGTGAAGCACGGCATCGTCGCCGCGATCGTGCTGCCCAGCCTGGTGCGCAACATCGGCCGCAAGGCCGCGTTCGAGCTGGTGGCGACCGGCGCTCCAATGGACGCCAAGAGGGCGCAGGCGCTCGGGGCCGTCAATCACGTCGTGCCGAGCGACGAGCTGATGGACGTCGCCCTGGCGCTCGCCGGGCAGATGGCGTCGTTCAGCCGCGCCGCGATGGCGGCCACCAAGCAGCTCTTCTATCACGCCCTCGACGTGCCCTACGACGACGCGCTGGTGGCCGGCCGCGAGGCCAACCGGCGCATGCGCGCGTTCCGCAAGGGCTGAGGAGACGCGCGCCGGATGAAGCCGCTGCAGAATCTCACCATCCTGGATCTCTCGCGCGTGCTGGCGTGCCCGTTCGCCAGCATGATCCTGGCCGAGCTCGGCGCCACCGTGATCAAGGTCGAGGAGCCAGGCCGCGGCGACGAGACCCGCACCTTCGAGCCCTTCGTGACGCGCGACGGCGGCCGGGAGAGCGCCTACTATCTCGCCTTCAATCGCAGCAAGCGCTCGATCACGGTCGACCTCCGCTCACGCGAGGGGCAGGAGATCGTGCGCGGCCTCGCCGCCGAGGCCGACGTGCTGCTCGAAAACTTCCCGGTCGGCACCCTCGCCCGGCACGGCCTCGACTACGCGTCGATCCGGGCCGTCAACGAGCGCATCGTCTACGTCTCCTGCACGGGCTTCGGCCAGACCGGCCCCTATGCGCGACGCAAGGGCTACGACACCATCTTCCAGGCGATGGGCGGCATCATGAGCCTGACCGGCGAGCGCGGCGGCGACCCGGTCAAGCCGGGGCTGCCGGTCGCCGATCTCTCCTCCGGCCTGTGGATCGTGATCGCCGTGCTGGCTGCCGTGCAGGGCCGCGACGCCGCCGGCGGGACCGGGTCGCACGTCGACTTCTCCATGCTGGACGGGCAGATCGCGCTGCTGACGCTGGCCGCCGCCCGCTGGTTCGCGCTCGGCGAGGTGCCGCCCCGCCTCGGCACCGAGCATCCGAGCCGCGTGCCGACCGCGAGCTTCCGCTGCGCCGACGGCGGCTGGCTGCACATCACGGCGAGCGACCAGCACTGGATGCCGCTGTGCCGGGTGCTCGGTCTCGAGACCTGGGGCGGCGAGCCCGCCCTGCAGCAGAACTCCGAGCGGGTGCGACGGCGCGACGAGGTGATGGCCGCGCTCGGCGGCGCGATCGCCACCCGCCGGCGCGACGAGCTCGCCGCCGCGCTCGACGCGGCCGGCGTGCCGCAGGGCCCGATCCGCACCGTCGACGAGATCCTCGCCGACGAGCACACCCGCGCCCGCGCCCTCGTCGACACGTTCGAGCACCCGGTCGTCGGATCGTTCCCGGGCCTGCGCCTGCCCTACCGATTCGACGGTTTCGACGATCCTGCGGTCGGCCGCCCGCCCCTGCTCGGCGAGCACACCGACGAGATTCTGCGCGAGCGGCTCGGCTACTCGGCCGAACGCATCGCGGCACTGCGCGAGGCAAAGGTCGTATGAGCGCTTCTCCCGTTCTCACGACGCTGTCGGACGGCGTCTTCACCGTGACGCTGAACCGGCCGCAGGCCCGCAACGCGCTCGACACCGCCACCTGCGAGGCCCTGAGCGCCGCGGCCCGCACGGCCCGCGACGACGCGCAGGTCCGCCTCGTGCTGGTGCGCGCCGCCGGCCCGGTGTTCTGCGCCGGCGCCGACCTGAAGGAGCGCCAGGGCATGAGCCCGGACGCGATCCGGGCGCGGCGCCTCAAGGCGTTCGCCGCCTATGCGGCGATCGAGGCGCTTCCGATGCCGACGATCGCCGTGGTCGAGGGGCCGGCGGTCGGCTCCGGCTGCGAGATCGCCGCGGCCTGCGACCTGATCGTCGCCACGCCGGCGGCGAGCTTCGCCACCCCCGAGGCACTGTGGGGCACGGTCGGCGCCACCCAGCGGCTGCCCCGCATCCTCGGCAAGCGGCTCGCCAAGGACATGATGTTCACGGGGCGCCGGCTCGCCGCGGCCGAGGCCTGCGCGGCCGGCCTGGTGGCCCGGGTGGTCGCGGCCGAGGCGCTGGAGGCGACCCTCGCCGAGGTCGCCGCGACGATCCGCAAGGCGCCGGCGGCGGCGCTCGCCCAGGCCAAGCGCTGCATCGACCGCGGCGTCGAGCTCGATCCCGCCGGCGCGCTGGCGATCGAGCTGATGGCGATCGAGGAGAACATCGCGGCCGACACCTGGCGGGACGGCATCGCCCGGTTCGGAGGCGCGCGATGAGCGGGACGACGACGCTCGCCGCCGCGCTGGCCCGCAACGCCGCCCGGCGCGGCGGCGCCGAGGCGTTGGTCACGGACACGGCGCGCCTGACCTGGCGCGCGCTCGACGCCGACGTCCGCCGCGCCGCGCGCGCCATGCTGGCGATGGGCGTGCGCCGGGGCGATCACGTCGGGCTCCTGTTCGGCAACGACGAGACCTGGGTGACGCTGTTCTTCGCCGCCGCGACGATCGGGGCCGTCACGGTGCCGGTGAACACGCGGTTCAAGGCGGCCGAGCTCGGCTTCTGCCTGAAGCAGGCCGACGTGACGACGCTGTTTCTCGCCGACCGCTTCCTCGGCATCGACTTCGTCGCGTTCATGCGCGAGGCCGAGCCGGCGGTCGACGCCGCGCTGCCCGGCGGCGCCCTCCCGCGACTCGCCGCCGTCGTCGTGCGCGGCGAGACGGTGCCGGCCGCGGCGCTGTCGCTCGACGCCGTCCTGGCGCGGGGCGACGCGGTGTCGGACGCGGACCTCGCAACGGCCGCCGCCGCCGTGCGCCCCGACGACCCGCTGCTGATCCAGTTCACCTCGGGAACGACGGCCTTCCCCAAGGGCGTCGTGCTCACCCACGACAACATGCTGCGCAACGCCGCCGCGGTGGCGACCCGCATGGGCGTGACGGCCGACGACCGCTACTTCAACTGCCGCCCGTTCTTCCATGTGGCGGGATCGACCCTGTCGCTGCTGGTCTCTCTCGTCACCGGCTGCGGCCTGGCGACATTGCCGACCTTCGAGGCCGGCGCGGCGCTGCGGATGATGGAGGCGGAGCGCTGCACGCTCACGTCGGGCAACGACACGCTGTTCCAGCTGATGATGGGCCATCCCGACTTCGCGACGCGTCGCCTCTCGCTGCGCGGCGGCTGGTGCGCCGCCGGGCCGGAGACGATGCGCAACATCGTCGAGCGGATGGGCGCCCGCGACCTCTGCTGGGCGTACGGGCTGTCCGAGGCCTCGCCCAACGTGGTGTTCAGCGACCGGACCGATCCGCTCGACCGGCGCATCGAGGGGGCCGCCCGGCCGCATCCGGGCGTCGAGGTGCGGATCGCCGGGCTGGACGGCGCCCCCGTGCCGCCCGGCCACACGGGCGAGATCCAGGTCCGCGGCTGGAACGTGATGCGCGGCTACTACAACAATCCGGACGCCACGGCGGCGGCGTTCACGGCGGACGGCTGGCTGCGCACCGGCGACGTCGGCACGCTCGACCCCGACGGCTGGCTGCGCCTGATCGGCCGCATCAAGGACGTGTTCCGGGTCGGCGGCGAGAACGTCGCCCCGGCCGAGGTCGAGGAGGTGCTGCTCGCCCATCCGGCGGTCGCCACCGCCCAGGTGGTCGGCGTCCCAGATACGCGGCTCGGCGAGGTGCCGGCCGCCTTCGTGACCCTCAAGGGCGGCGAGGTCGCCGACGAGGCCGAGCTGATCGCCTGGACGCGGCAGCGCTGCGCCAATTTCCGCGTGCCCCGCTATCTGCGCATCGTCGACGACTTCGAGGCGATCGGCATGACGGCGAGCGGCAAGGTGCAGAAGGCGAGGCTGCGCGCCCACGCGGTGGCCGCCTTCGGGCTCGGTTGAAGGGACCAGCATGACCGACGTGACTCTCTGCGAGTGCTTCGTCCGCGACGGGCTGCAGCACGAGCCGGACTTCGTGCCGACCGCGACCAAGCGGGACCTGATCGAACGCTTCGCGGCGCTCGGTTTCACCCGCATCGAGGCGACCTCCTACTCGAACCCCAAGGTGGTGCCGCAGTTCGCCGACGCGAGCGACCTGCTCCGCGCGCTGCGGCGGAGCGACGGCGTCCATTACAAGGCCACCTGCGCCAATCCCCGCGCCGTCGAGCGCGCCGTCGCCGACGTCGCGGCCGGCCACGGCGTCAACGAGATCAGCCTGCTGGTGTCGGCGAGCGAGCAGCACTCGCAGACCAACCTGCGGCGCTCGCGCGCCGAGCAGTGGGACAACGTGCGCGCCATGGCGGCGGCCGCCGACGGACGCTTCCGGCTGGTCGGCTCGATCTCGGTCGCCTTCGGCTGCCCGTTCGAGGGCGCCGTCGCCCCGGAGACCGTGATCGCCGACGTCGAGCGCTTCGCCGCGCTGGGCGTCCGCCACGTCTCGCTCGGCGACACGACCGGGATGGCGACGCCGCAGAGCGTCGCGGCCCTGTGCCACCTGGTCCGGCGCGCCGTGCCGGAGGTGACGCCGATCGGCCATTTCCACGACACCCGCGGCACCGGGCTGGTCAACGTGCTGGCGGCGCTCGACGCCGGGGTGCGCTTCTTCGACGCCTCGTTCGGCGGTGTCGGCGGGCACCCGGCGAAGGTCCGCTATGGCAGCGGCTTCACCGGCAATGTGTGCACCGAGGACCTGGTCGGGCTGCTGGAGTCGCTTGGGGTGCGCACCGGCATCGACCTCGCCGGCCTGCTCGACACCGCGCTGGCCTGCGAGGCGGCGCTGGGACGGCCGCTGCACGGCCGGGTGACCCGCAGCGGCCTCAATCCGCTGATCGGTGACGGCACCGCCGTCGCGCCGCCGGCGGCGGCCGCGCACGGTCGCTAAGGCGCGCCGGAACCCGGCCGGCGCCCGTCGATGTAGCGGACGAACAGCGGCCGGCCGGCAATGCCGCGGCCGAAGCGCTCGGAGAAGCGCAGGCGGTCGCAGCCGTCGAGGCTCGCCGCGATGGCCCGGCGGTAGGCCTCGCGCGTCTCCCTGGTGGCACCTTTGGTGGCGTAGGTGACCGACGGCGGGCCCATCAGGGCGCCGTCGCGGGTGAGCCCGAACCGCACCGTCATCTCCATGCCGGGCTCGCGGGCGTCCCCGGCCGGCGGCGTCCAGCAGGCACGCAGCGCCGCGAACAGTGCCTTCACGCTCTCGATCGGTGCATCCGGCGGCGGCGCCGCCTCGGCCGGAGCGGCGGTGTCGATGGTGAGCCGCAGGCTGTCCGGCAGGCAGCCGCGGCCGCCGCAGTCCGGCGCGGCGCTGCCGGCTCCGCCGCGACGGTCGCGGCGCCCCTCCGGCGTCACCAGCACGGGCACGTCGCCGGGGCCGCGGCGATACATCGGCACGTCGCGCGCCGCCGGCCCCGGTGCGACGCGGCCGCCGCCGATGCCGACGCCGCCCGGCGTCCAGCCCTGCACCGGCGCCCCGGGGGCGATCGGGATGCCGCCCGGTCCGGGCGTCGTGGTGAGCTGGGCGAGCGCCGGCCCGGGAGTTCCGGCGATGCCGGCGAGGACGACGAGGCTCGCGACGAGACGGTTCATGGCGGCCTCCGGCGGCGCGGCGTCATTCTGCGCGGCGGGCGCCCGGCTGTCACGCCCGCGCCGGGTCGCCCGCCCGGGGTCAATCGCCGACCGGCCGCAGGGTTCGGCCGGCGCGTCGGATCACGCCCATTCGGCCCGCGCCTCGGCCGTGAGGTCGACGCTGCCGCGCACCCCGATGTCGTCGAAATGCGCGTCCAGGAACGTTTTCGCGCAGCGCCGTCCCTCGTCGCGCAGGAAGGCGAAGAAGTCGAAGTCGGTGGACATCCGGCTCGCCGCCGATAGCTCGTGGCCGATCACGTCCAGCGCGATGCGGTGCAGGTTGATGCGGCGGTAGGCGCCCGGCCCGGTGCCGTGCGGCAGGCGTCCCTCGTCGATCAGCCGCGCCACGAATTCGATGGCGCGCACCTCCGACAGCAGCGACGAGTTGAAGTTGATCTCGTTGACCCGGTCGAGGATCTCGCGCGACGTCGTCGGCGTCGTCCGCCGCACCAGCGGATTGAGCTGGACGATCAGCACGTCCTCGGTGGCGGTGGTGTGAAAGAACGGGAAGATCGCCGGATTGCCCAGATAGCCGCCGTCCCAATGCGGCACGCCGTCGATCTCGACGGCCCGGAACAGCATCGGCAGGCAGGCCGAGGCGAGGATCACGTCGGTCGTGATCTTCTCGCGGGAAAACACCCGCAGCCGGCCGGTGTGGACGTCGGTCGCCGAGACGAACAGCTGCAGCGGCGCATAAGCCCGCACGGCGTCGAAATCGACGAAGCGCTCGATCACCTCGCGCAGCGGATTGATGTCGAGCGGCCGCAGGTCGTAGGGCGGAAGGAAGCGGCCCAGCACGTCGAACCACATCCCGATCGGCGACGTCTCCAGCGGAACGAAGGACAGGAGCCGGTCGAGCACGGCCCGCTGCAGGGCCGGCAGGCCGCCGGCCGTGCTGACCGCCCGCCACAGGTCGGAGAGCCGCCGCTGCGCCTCCGCCGGCCCGCCGCGGGCGAGCCCGTCGGCCAGCATCACGGCGTTGACGGCGCCGGCCGAGGTGCCGGAGATGCCCTCGACCTGCAGGCGCCCGTCGGCGAGCAGGTGGTCGACCACGCCCCAGGTGAAGGCGCCGTGGGCGCCGCCGCCCTGCAGGGCGAGATTGATGCGCTTCGGCGCCCCGCTGGCCGGCGCGCCGGCGGGCGGGGACGCGGGTGATTCGGCCGTCATGGCGGCAGTCTACTCCGCCAGCGCCTCCTTGCGCTTGCGGAACACGGTCGGCGACAGCAGCACCAGGATCAGCAGCGCGGCGACGCCGAGCAGCGTTGCGCTGATCGGCCGCTGGACGAACACCGTGAAGTCGCCGTCGGACAGCATCATGGCGCGGCGGAAGTTCTCCTCGAGCTGCGGCCCGAGCACCAAGCCGAGCAGCAGCGGCGCCGGCTCGGCCCCGACCTTGATGAAGAAGTAGCCGATCACGGCGCAGCCCAGCATCAGCCAGATGTTGAACACGCTGTTGGCGATGCCGTAGGTGCCGATGCAGCACAGGAGCGCGATCGCCGGGAACAGCAGCCGGTAGGGGATCTTCAGCATCGAGACCCAGATCCCGACCAGCGGCAGGTTGATGACCAGGAGCATCAGGTTGCCGACCCACATCGAGGCGATGACGCCCCAGACGAGCTGCGGCTGCTCGGTCATGATCTGCGGCCCGGGCTGGATGCCGTGCATCATCAGGGCGCCGATCATCAGGGCCATCAGGGCGTTGGCCGGTATGCCGAGGGTCAGCAGCGGGATGAAGCTGGTCTGCGCGCCGGCGTTGTTGGCGGCTTCCGGCGCGGCGACGCCCTCGATCGCGCCGTGGCCGAACATCGCCTTGTTCTTCGACACCTTCTTCTCGACCGCGTAGGCCGTGAACGGCGGCAGCGCGGCGCCGCCGCCCGGCAGCACGCCGAGGATCGAGCCGATCAGGGTGCCGCGGGTCATCGCCGGGAACGCCGCCCTGAGGTCGGCGAGGCTGGGGATCAGGTCGCGCACCTTCTGGCTGACCACCTGGCGGACCGGCGGCCGCTCGAGATTGGCCATGATCTCGCCGAGCCCGAACATGCCCATCGCCACCGGCACGAAGTCGATGCCGTCGCCGAGCTCGGCGACCCCGAAGGTCATGCGGGCGGCACCCGACGACACGTCGATGCCGATCAGCCCGAGCAGCAGGCCGAGCAGCACCATGGCGAGCGCCTTCATCACCGAGCCGTGGGCCAGGATCACGGCGGCCAGCAGGCCGAGCACCAGCAGCGAGAAGTACTCGACCGCCGTGAACTTGAGGGCGAGCACCGACAGCGGGACGCTGAGCAGGCAGATCACCACGGTGGCGATGGTGCCGGCATAGAAGGAGGAGATGGCGGCGATCGCCAGCGCCGGCCCGGCTCGGCCGTTCTGCGCCATCTTGTGGCCGTCCAGGCAGGTGATCACGGCCGAGGTCTCGCCCGGCACGTTGACCAGGATGGCCGTGGTCGAGCCGCCGTACTGGGCGCCGTAGAAGATGCCGGCCAGCATGATGAAGGCCGATGTCGCCTCCAGCCCGAACGTGAAGGGCAGCAGGAGCGCGACGGTCGGGATCGGGCCGATGCCGGGCAGCACCCCGATCGCCGTACCGATGACGACGCCGATCAGGCAGTAGAGCAGGTTGATCGGCTCGACCGCGGTGGCGAGGCCGAGCGCGAGATTGGTGAACAGGTCCATGAGTGCCGGATCCTCACCAGGGCCAGACCGGCACCGGAAGCTTCAGGGCTTGGACGAACAGGAGGACGGCGCCGACCGCCATGGCGCCGCCGAACAGCACGGTCTCCAGCGGCCGCGTCTCGCGGCTGGCGAAGCCGGCGATCACGATGGTGACGAGCGAGGCGATCATCAGCCCGGCGGTCGTCACCAGCAGCGCGAAGGCGGCGACCGCGAGCAGGATGAACAGCACGGCGCGCGGCTGCAGCGGCGTGATGCCCTTGAACGGCGCGACAAGCCCGCGCACCACGAAGAACAGGCCGAAGGCGAGCACCAGGACGGCGATCGCCCGCGGCATGTAGCCCGGCCCCATGTTGGCCGCCGTGCCGACCCGCAGGCTCCAGGTGGCCGCCGTGGTGAAGGCGGCGACCACCATCAGGAACAGGCCGAACAGCAGGTCCTGCAGATCGATCCGGCGACCCTCCATGGCGCTTCGCGCTCCCTCACTCGCCCTTGATGCCGTTCTCGCGCACGACCTCGCCGAGCATCTTCACGTTCTCGGCGAACCAGGTCCGGAACGCGGCCGGGCCGTCCGCCTTCACGGTGCCGCCGAGGTCCTCGATCTTCGTCGCGATGTCCGGCATCGCGAGGATCTTGCGCAGAGCGGTGTCGAGCCTGGCGACGAGCTCGGGCGGCGAGCCGGCCGTCACCATCAGGCCCTGCCAGGTGCCGGCGTCGCCGGCCGGCAGCTTCGCCTCGGCGAAGGTCGGCAGGTCGGGCGCCGCCTTCAGGCGCGCCGGACCCGACACTGCGAGACCGACGAGCTGCTTGTTCTTGACGAAGGGCATCGTCGCCGTGACGCCGTTGAAGATCACCTGGCTCTCGCCCGACACCACGGCGCGGCTCGCCGCGGCGCCGCCGCGATACGGCACGTTCTTCCACTCGATGCCGAGACCCTTGGCGATCCGGACCGGGGTGACGTGATTCATGCCGCCGATGCCCGAGTTCGCCACCGCGAGCTTGCCCGGATTGGCCTTGGCGTAGCTGACCAGCTCGCCGGTCGTCTTGGCCGGCACGCTCGGGTTCACGGCCAGCACATAGGGCGCGAACATCACCATGCCGACCGGCGCCAGATCCTTCTGCGGATCGAAGGTGAGGTCGGGGAACAGGCTCGGCGCCAGCGCCAGGGTGCCGACGTCGAGGAGCAGCAGCGAGTGGCCGTCCTTCGCCGCCTTGGCGACCGCGTCGGCGCCGATATTGCCGGAGCCGCCCGGCTTGTTCTCGACGACGACCGCCTGGCCGATCTCCTCCTGGAGCTTCGGGGCGATCAGCCGCGCCAGGATGTCGGACGTGCCGCCCGGCGCGTAGGGCACCACGATGCGCACCGCACGGGAGAAGCTTTGCTGCGCCTCGGCAGGCGACGGCTGCAGGGTGGCGCCGGCCAGTGCGGCCATGGCGAGCAGGCAGAACGATCGGAGCATCGGCGTCCTCGTGATCCCGGTCATCTTGAACATGGAGCTCAGGGTTCGGGCGGGAGAGTCGCGGAAGGATCGGCAGGGAAGGAGCTGCAGAGAGGTCGTGGCACCGCCCGGGACGATGATAGGTCGTGTCCGACTTTGGTCTAGGCCTGTTCCGGGGCAGCGGGAATACGGATCACCACCAGCACATCTTGCAAATTACGAGAATAACGACTCCGTTAATCACATACGCAGCCTTTTGCTTGTCCACGTACTAATACGTGTGCATGATGGTGCCACCGTGCCGCCACGGATTCGGCGTGATGGCCCCAGAGAGAATCGCCCGCTCGGGTCGGCTGTTCCGGCTACACCGGTCGTCCGATGGCCTCGCCGCCCGAAGGGGGGAGAGTTCATGATGTGTCGCGTCGCGTTTCTGACAGCCGCGCTGCTCGTGCTCGCGGCGGATCTGGCTCCCAGGCCTGCCGTGGCGCAAGCCATTCCGCAGTCGCTTCAGGAGTCGGGGCCCGAGGCGACGCTCCGGCAGCGCAAGAACGCCTGGACAGTCGGCATCGTCGGCGGCCTGATCGACGGCTCCAGCATGCGGTTCGTCGACGAGCTCGCCAAGGCGCTCGACGACGGCGACGATCTCCGCATCCTGCCGATCGTCTCCTACGGCAACGCCTCGAACCTCGAGGACCTCCTCTACCTTCACGGCGTCGACGCGGCGGTGACCCAGGCGGACGTGTTCGAGTATTTCCGGGTCGAGCGCCGCACCCCGAACCTCGCCGCACGGGTCAACTACGTCCTGCCGCTGCCGATGTCGGACCTGCACATCCTGGCCCGGGAGGAGATCCGGACCATCCAGGATCTCCGCGGCAAGAAGGTGAATTTCGGCCCGCCGGGCAGCGGCTCCAGCCTCACCGGCTCGATCGTCTTCCAGCGGCTCGGCATCCCGGTCGAGCAGGTGATGACCGACCAGACCAACGCCCTGCACCAGCTGCGTTCCGGGGCGATCTCGGCGCTGATCCGGGTGGTCACCAAGCCGGTCGACTTCTTCAACAAGATCCCGCCGGGCTCCGGCCTGCATCTGCTCTCGGTGCCGTTCTCCAAGTCCATGGCCGACTATTACGGGATCGGCGAATTCACCGAGAAGGATTATCCCAACCTCGTGCCGGCCGGACGAACTGTCGACACGGTGGCGGTGCCGTCGGTCCTGGCGGTCTACAACTGGCCGGCCAACCATCCCCGCCGCGCCAAGATCGACCGGATGGTGACGCGCCTGTTCGACAACTGGGACAAGCTGCAGAAGCCGCCCTATCACCCGAAATGGCGCGACATCAATCCGGCCGCGACGGTGCCGGGGTGGACCCGGTTCCCGGTCGCCGAGCAGATGCTGCAGAAGATGCGCAGCGACGCGTCGTCCCGGCAGCAGAGCTCGCTGCGCAACGAGTTCCAGGAGTTCCTCACGCGGTCCGGCGCCGGCGCCGGCGGCGACCGCGAAGCCCTGTTCCGCCAGTTCCTCCAGTGGCAGCAGAGCCGCGGCGCCCCGCCACGGTGAACCTGCGCGACCGCGGCCGGGCGGCACGCAGCCCGCCGCGGCCGATCCGCAAAGGACTGTCATGTCGATCGTCCGGAGCCGAATCGCGTACGCTGGCGCCGTCGTGCTGCTCGCCACGGCCGCCGCCGCCCAGACGTACCCGGCCCGGCCGCTGCCGGCCAATCAGGCCGGTCCCTATGTCTGCGAGGTCGGGAGAGCCGCCGCCGAGATGCGGCGCATGACCGACATCGGTCTGATCGTCGAGGTCGGCGAGTTTCCGCCGAACGTCTCCGTCGTGGTCGACAAGCCGAAGTGGGATCGGGCCGCCCCGGCGGTGCGACGGCGATGGGTCCAGGAGATCGCCTGCGCGACCGGCGAGCGCTACGCCAACATGCTGCGCACCATCACGGTGCGGGCCCGGGACTCCACCCGGCTCGGCAGCTTCTCCAGCCGCGACCTGCAGGACTGACCGGGCCCGGCCGAACGCTCGGCTCGGCACGCCCCCCGGGCGTCGAACCCGGGCGGAGCGCGGGTCGTTGTCTCCGTGAGCCGCGCCGCCCGGCGCGGCGAGCAGGAGGTCTTCCGATGACACGGAGCACGACACCCACGGCCCGCCCCCGTCCCGGCGACGAGGCGCCGGCCGGAACGCCCGGTACCGGCGAGGCGATCTGTCCGGGCTGCGAGGGCACCGGTACGCTGCGCGGCCGGACTTGCCCGACCTGCGCCGGAACCGGCAAGGTGGTGCAGGGAATCGGCGGGGGTTGACGGACCGGGCGCCCGCCGTCGAGGCCGGCCCGGCCGATCGAGGACCCATGCGTCTCGCAGTTCGGATCGCCGCCGGCCTGGCGGTTCTGCTCGTGCTCTACGCGGCCTGGCCGCTGTGGGGGCTGTACCGGATCGCCGACGCGGTCGAACGGCGCGACGCCGCGCAGCTGAACCGGCTGATCGCGTTCCCGGAGCTGCGCCAGTCCCTGTCGTTTCAGATCTCGCGGGCCGTGCTCACCATCACGGGCCAGGACAAGCGGCTCGGGCGGCTGGGAAGCGGCCTCGTCATGTCGCTCGGCGCCGTCGCCGATCCGCTGGTCGAGCGCTTCGTCACGCCCGAGGGCGTCGCCACCCTGCTGGCGCGCGGCTGGCCCGAGACCCTGCCCGACGACGCGCCGGCGGCCACGCCGCGCATCGGCGGCATCCGCCCCGCCGACATCGGCAATGTCTGGGGCGTCTTCGCGGCCGCACACTATCGCGGCCGCAGCTTCTGGATCGCCCTGCCGCTCGACACGCCGGCGGCGCAGCAGTTCCGCATCCGGCTGCGGCTGATCGCCGGCACCTGGACGCTGGTCGGCATCGACCTGCCGGAGGAGCTCCGGCTTCGCTTCGCCACCGTGCTGGTGCGCGACGTGCGGAACTGACCACCGCCCGCCGGCCGTCCCTCGGACCGAGCGTCGGCGCGTCAGACCGGCGTCACAATGGGCGCGTCACGAGCCGCGCTTCACCGTGGTGATCTCGGTGCAGTTCACGTTGCCCCAGGCCGTGCGGCTGCACTGGCGGGTGCTGACGTACTGGACGCGCGGCGGCTCCGGCGCGACGACCACGGCCGGCGCGGCTTCGGCAGCCTTCGCGGCGGTCGCCGGGGTGGCGGCGACGGCGGCGGACACCGGGTTCGGGGAAATGGGCTTGGCGCCGGGATACGGCATCTTGAACACGGCGACGAGAGTCAGCACCACGACAGCAAGCGCATAGATGATATTCATCGAACACTCCAATCCGAGGCGTCGGCAACATCTGCGGACCGGACCCGCGCCGGCCCGTGGGCTACGAAGACCGGCGGCAGGATGCCGCAAACCGGTTTAAGGCATATTACCATACCGCGGATGTTGCGTCGAAAACCCCGCCGTGGCGTTACGCCGCGCGGAGCGCCGGCGCCGCTTCACAACGGAACGAGGCCCGCCTCGATCTCGGCCCGCCGCGGCTCCAGGAAGGGCGGCAGCGCGAGCTGCTCGCCGAGCGTCTCCAGCGGCTCGTCGACCGCGAAGCCCGGCCCATCGGTGGCGATCTCGAACAGGATGCCGTTCGGCTCGCGGAAATAGAGGCTGCGGAAGTAGTAGCGGTCGACCGGCCCGCTCGACGGAATGCGCAGGCGGCGCAGCCGCTCGACCCAGTCCTGATAGGCGGCGTCGGGAACCCGGAAGGCGACGTGATGGACGCCACCGGCACCGGGTCCGGCCGCCGGCAGGTCCGGCTCGACGGCGACGTGCAGTTCGGCCGCCGGCCCGCCCGGTCCCATCGCATAGACATGGGTGCGCGAGCCGGCATGGCCGGGCGTCTCGTAGTCGCGCACGCGGGTCATGTTCATCAGCGCGGTCAGCACCGCGTCGGTGGGCGCGAGGTCCGGGACCGACAGGGTGATCGGCCCGAGGCCGCGAATCTGGTGCGCGGCCGCGACCGGGCTGCCGGCCCAGGCGTGCGATTCGCCGGCGCCGCCGTCGTCGATCAGGCTGAGGCGCTGGCCTTCGGGATCCTCGAGATCGAGGGTGGCGCGGCCGTCACGCAACACGATGTCGGAGTGGGTCACGCCCGCCTCGGCGAGGCGCTCCTTCCACCAGGCGAGGCTCGCCTCCCCGGCGACCCGCAGGCCGGTACGGCTGATGCTGTGCGTGCCGCGCCGCTCGCGCCCGACCGGCCAGTCGAAGAAGGTGAGGTCCGAGCCCGGCGAGGCGAGGCCGTCCGCGTAGAAGAGGTGATAGGCCGAGACGTCGTCCTGATTCACGGTCTTCTTCACGAGCCGCATGCCGAGCGTGCCGGTGTAGAAGGCATGGTTGCCGGGCGCGTTCGCCGTGACGGCGGTGAGGTGGTGGATTCCGGTGAGTTGCATGGGGGTCGCTCTTCTGATCGGGAATCGTGTGCGGCTCAGGAGAGCCGCGCCAGGAAGGCCGCCGCGAGGGCGAGGTCGGCCTGCACGAGGCCGTGCCCGGCCGTTACGGTGCGGAGCGTCACGTCGGCGCCGGCCGTGACCAGGATCGTGGCGAGCTTTTCCGGATCGCCTTGCGGCATGATCGGGTCGGCGTCGCCCGCCACGATCAGCACCGGCGTTCTGCCGAGCGTCTGCACGGGCGCCGGGCGGTCGGTCAGCGGCACCATGGCGCGCAGCAGGACGGCCCCGGCGAGAACGCCGGGATGGAGCTGCAGCAGCGCCGCCGCGATGTTGGCGCCGTTGGAGAAGCCGAGCGCCACCGGCGCCGCGATCCCGTACTCCTCCCGCGCCGCGCCGACGAACGCCGCCAGGTCTCCGGCGCGCCGGCGCACGTCGTCCTGGTCCAGCACGCCCTCGGCGAGCCGGCGGAAGAAGCGCGGCGCGCGGCCCTCCAGCACGTTGCCGCGCGGCGACAGCAGGGCGGAGCCGGGCGACAGCGCCTGCCCGAGCCCGATCAGATCGGTCTCGTCGCCGCCGGTGCCGTGCAGCAGCAGGAGCGGCGGTCGTCCCGGCGCCGTCGCCGGCACGAAGCGATGGACATGAAGATCGAGCGCCGACGCGCTCTTCGTCGCGATGGACATCCTGGCCTCGGGGGTGAGAGGGTTTGTGATCGGCGGACGTCCCTCTCCCCGCGAGCGGGGAGAGGGACGTGGAGCGCCCTGCCTTCGCTCACGCCACCTGCGGCAGCGCCGCCTCGATGGCGGCGCGGCGCGGCTCGTAGCGGGCCGGCAGCTTGAGCGCGGTGCCGAGCGCCGCGACCGGCTCGTCGACGGCGAAGCCGGGCACGTCGGTGGCGATCTCGAACAGCACGCCGCCCGGCTCGCGGAAATAGACCGAGCGGAAGTAGTTGCGGTCGCGCTGCTCGGTCGTCCGGATCCCGTGCTCGCTCGCCAGCCGCGCCACCATCGCGGCCTGCGCCGCGTCGTCCGCGGCCCGGAAGGCGACGTGGTGGACCGAGCCGGCGCCGAGCCGGCGGCGGAACGATGCGGCCGCCTGGTGCAGATCGACGATGGTGCCGGGCATGCCGGCGGCGGCGTCACGCGAGCGATAGCGCAGCACGTCGGCCTCCGCGTCGCGGCCGACCTCCTCGAAGCCGAGCGCGTCGGTCAGGATCGCGGCCGTCGGCGTCGTGTCGGCGACCAGCAGACCGACCGAGTGCACGCCGCGGATCGCCACCTCGGCCGGGATCTCCGCCGAGCTCCACGCCGGCTCGCGCTCGATCCCCGGCACGCCGACCAGCGCGAGGCGGGTGCCGTCGGGATCGCGGAACCGGATCACGGTCTCGCCGAAGCGCTTCTCGGGCGCCTCGTGGCGCAGGCCGGCCTCGACCAGCCGGTGCGTCCAGAACGCGACCGCGCTCTCCGGAATGCGCAGGGCCGTCTCGATCGTCTCCCCGACGCCGGACTGGCCAGGCGCCGCGTGCTCCCACGGGAAGAACGTGACGATGGTGCCGGGCCGGCCGGTCTCGTCGCCGTAGTAGAAGTGATAGGTGCTCGGATCGTCGAAATTGACGGTCTTCTTCACCAGCCGGAGGCCCAGCGTCCGCGTGTAGACGTCGAGATTGCGGTGGGCGCGGCCGGCCATGATGGTCACGTGGTGAATGCCATGGGCCATGGGGGTGTCTCCGGGGGTTCGGCGGGCATCGCCCGCTCGTTCGTGTCCTGCCCAAGATGGCAGCGGCCACGCCTTGATGCCATTGCGACGTCGCAATGCTTGAAGTGCATTAACGCCCGGGCTATTGCATCTGTGAACAACGAGGCACACCCCCGATGCCCGATTCCCAAAAGGCCCTGGCCTGGGACGACTTCCGGCTGATCAAGGCGATCGCCGACGCCCGCACCCTGCCGGCGGCCGCGACCCTGCTCGGAATCAATCACTCGACCGTCTTCCGCCGGCTCGGCCAGATCGAGGCGGCGCTCGGCACGCCGCTGTTCGAGCGCCACCGCGCCGGCTACGCCGCGACCGCCGCCGGCGAGGAGATGATCGCGGTCGCCCGCCGCATGGACGACGACGTCGCCGCCGTCACGCGCCGCCTCGCCGGCCAGGAGGTCTCGCCCTCCGGTGAGCTGCGGGTGACCACCAACGACTCGCTGCTGGTCCACCTGCTGACGCCGCTGTTCGCCAAGTTCCGGGCGGCCTGCCCGGACGTGCGGCTCGACATCGTGCTGGCCAACCAGGCCCTCAACCTCTCGCGTCGGGATGCCGACGTCGCGATCCGGGCGACGGACGCGCCGCCCGAGACGCTGGTCGGCCGCCGCGCCGCCACCATCGCCTGGGCGCTGTACGGCCGCGCCGCGGACTTTCCGAACGGCCCGCCCGGCGACGAGACCGATCTCCATGCCCGCGACTGGATCGCCCTCGGCGAGCACCTCGGCTCGCTGCAGGCGGTAAAGTACGTGCAGGCGCATGTCGCGCCCGAGCGCGTCGCCTACCGGGTCAACTCGGTGCTCGGCCTCGCCGAGGCCGTGGAGAACGGGCTCGGCATCGGCCATCTGCCCTGCCTGATCGGCGAGGCGCGCCCGGCGCTCCTGCGCCTCGCGCCGCCGGACCCGGCGCTCTCCGCCGACCTCTGGCTGCTCACCCATCCGGACCTGCGCCACGCCGCCCGGGTGCGCGTGTTCATGGACTTTCTCGCCGCCGAACTGGCCAAGCTGCGGCGGTTCATCTCCGGCGAGGAGCCGCGCACCGGGGCGTAACGCTCATCCCGGCTGACGTCGAAGCCACCGAGCGTCAGCCCGGGGCGGGGGATCGCGATCAGTTCGCCTTCTCGAAGGCGGCCGCGATCGTGAGGTCGACCTGGTCGGACACCATCGGCACGGCGAACGTCATCCCGAAGGCGCTGCGCTTGATCGAGGTGGAGGCCTCGAAGCCGATCGTCGCGGCCTTGTTCATCGGGTTGACGCCGGCGCCGGTGAAGCGCGCGTCGAGCACGACCGGCTGGGTCACGCCGCGCAGCGTGAGATCGCCGACGATGCGGGCGCGCTCGCCGTCCACCTCGATGCGGGTCGAACGGAACGTCGCCTTGGGAAACCTGGCGGTCTCGAAGAAGTCGGCCTTCTGGAGATGCGCGTCGAGCGCCTTGCTGGTGGTGATCGCCGCGCCGAGCGGGATCTCGATCTCGACCTTGGCGGCGGCCGGCTGGCTCGGATCGATGGTCAGCGAGCCGGTGCTGCCGCCGATCAGGCCGTGATAGTCGGTGAAGCCGAAGTGATTGACCGTGAACGCCACCTGGGTGTGGTCGGTGTCGACCTTGTAGGTGCCGGCGGCGACACGCGAGACGTCCGGCCTGCCGGGCCGCTCGGGCGGGGCGGACTGCGCCGACGCGGGGCCCGAGAGGACGAGCACGACGGCCGCGACGGCGGCCGGAAGAAAGATCCGCATGTTTCACTCCAGGCGAGACGGTCACGCGGCGCAGGCGCCGCTTCGCCCGGGACTCTAGGCGAGCGGGACACCGTGGCAACCCGCCGCCCCGCGACCCGCGGTCGCGTCGACCGTCACGCGCGCGCGGCGATCACCGCCACCGGGCCGCCGCCGTCCGGGCCCTGGTGCTCGGCGCCGCCCGAGACGTAGATCTCGGCGTGGCCGACTAGGCCGGCGAGCGCCCCGCACACGAAGGCGCGGGCGTGGCGGGTCGCCGAGATGTCGGAGTCGTCCAGCATGGTGTGGCGATTGCCGCGCAGGCGCCCGTCGTGGCTCGCCTCGGCCTTGGACAGGAGCGCGACGAGCCGGTCGCGCTCGGCCGGCGCGAGCTGGCCGTCGGCCGAAAAGCCGAGGCGGCGCAGCGCCGCCCGCACCGGCTCCACGTCGATGCCGTCGGCCATCACGGCGTGATCCACGGTGAGCGGACCGACCCAGGCCGGCGAGGTGCCGATCACGACGATCTCGTGGTCGAGCAGCTCGATGCCCGACGAGCACGAGGCGCGGCCCGACCACAGCGACCAGTCGGACGCGATCCTGTCGTCCGTGATCGCGTCGCGAGAAACCTCGCCCAGCGCGACCGCCACGCCGAGCGCGCTGGCGGCGCGCGACAGCCCCATCGACTTCAGCGTGTCGCGGGTCGCGACGGTCCCGCCCATCGCCTCCGCCTGGCCGATGCGCTGGAGCGTGAGCAGCGGGCACTTGATCTGGACGAAATGCACGTCCGCCGGATCCGCGATGCCGGCGTCGGCCATCGCCGCGCGCACGCCCTCCGCCACCATGTCGACCTCGGCGACCCGGCCGAGCGCCGGGAACGGCAGCACCGGCGTGCGGGTGCGGCCGATGGCGAGCGCCGCGCCTGTCGCGGTCTCGTCGGTGTCGCGGCGCTCGAACACGGTCCAGTGCGGCGACATCCCGCCCTCGGTGCCGCCCGACATGACGAGGCAGACGGCGTGCGCCGCCTCGGCGCTCATGTATCGCTGCAGCATCAGGCCGAGCGACTGGGTGGCGAAGCCGCGGGCGAAGTCGTTGACGCAGCCGTTGCCCTCGGTCTTGCCGAAGATGGCGACGATGCCCTTCGGGTCGATGCGACCGGCGGCGATCGCCGCCTCGATGCCCGAGACGTCGTCGGGTGCGGCGGCGGAAATGCGATGGACATAGGCGCGGCGGGACATGGAAGACTCTCGGATGTGATCGGGACCAGCTGAATCAGGAACAGATGAACGTGCCGGCGCCGTAGTGGGCACCGAGGGCGGCGCGCAGCTCGGGCAGGGCGGCGCGGATCTCGGCGGTCGAGCCGAAGCGGGCCTTGAGGACGGCGAGCAGCTCGGTCTCGAGCGCCGGCAGGTCGACGCCGGTGACCGCGCCGTCGCGCACCACCTGCCGGCCGGCGACGAACAGATCCCTGACGTGCCGGCGGCGGGCCCGGGCGAGCAGCGTCTCCAGCGGCGGCACCGTGTCGTCGAGACGGTCGGCCGCGAGCGTCGCCCAGTCGAGCACCAGGAGATCGGCCGGCGCCCCCGGCGCCACCGTGCCGCCGGCGTCCTCGCCCAGCACGGCGAAGCGCCCGGCGGCGAGCGCGAAGCGCAGCAGCTGGTCGCGCGACATCGTGGTGGCGAAGCCCTCGCCCTTGTGGAGCAGATAGGCGAGCTGCATCTCGGCGAGCGGGTCCTCCTGCTCGTCGAGCGCGACGCCGTCGAGCCCCATCGCGACCCGACAGCCGCGCCGCAGCATCTCGGCGAGCGGCGCGATGCCCGAGCGCAGCACCAGATTCGACGAGGTGTTGACGACGATGGTGGCGCCGCGTTCGGCGATCAGCTCCATCTCGTCGGGCCGCAGCCAGGTGCCGTGCGCAAACGAGACGCGCGCGTTCACCAGCCCGAGGCCGTCCAGGTGGTTCAGCAGCCCGTGCGGATAGGTGGCGTCGGCCCAGGCGCGCTGGTAGCGGCTCTCCAGCAGATGCATGTGCACGCGCCGCCCGTGCGCCGCCGAGGCCTCGCCGATGCGGGCCAGGAGGTCGTCGCTGCACCACTGCGGCCCGGCCGGCCCGTACTGCACCGTGACGCCGTCGCCGGCGATCGCCGCGGCCGTCGCCTCGACCAGGGCGATCTGCTCGGCCCCCGGCAGCGGCGCGCGCAGGAGCGTCTCGCTCACGCAGGCGCAGGCGGCGTGCGAGAGGCGCCGGAGCATGTCGCCATGCGGGCCGTAGACCAGCGGGTTGCGGTCGCGGCACTGCACCGCGAAGGCGATCCTGATGCCGACGTCGCGGGCCGCCTTGGCCACCGCGCGCGCCTCGTCGAGATAGCCGGTCAGGCCCTGGACGCGGGTGTAGTGCGCCATCTCGACCGCGATGCCGGCGCGGGCGCTGCGCCCGAACGCCACCGCGGCGGCGAGCCAGGGATCGACCGCCGGGACGGCGGCGAGATGCGGCAGCCACGCCTCCAGGGCGACGTCGAAATTGCCGATCTGGCTGGAGCGCACCACGCGCGCGTGGTCGTGCGCGTTGACCAGGGCCGGCATCACGAGGCTTCCGCCGCCGAGAGGCGCGGCCGCCGGCGCCAGCCCCGCGATCCGGCCCTCCGCGAGCCTGATCGCCCGATCGCTCAGCGTCGCTCCATCCGGTCCGGCGATCACCACGGCGGCATCGAGGGTGGTCATAGCGAGGACTCCTGCCCGGCGCGGCTGCGCCTCATCCCATCGCGAACTCGGTCTTGCGGTGGGCCCAGCCGGTGACGCGGCCTTCGATCAGCGAGAAGACGCCGTAGAGCAGGATGCCGAGCGCCGCCAGGATGAACAGGCCGGCGAAGACGAGCGGCACGTCGAAGGACGACGAGGCGATCATCATCATGTTGCCGATGCCGCGGTTCGACGCCACCGTCTCGGAGATCACCGAGCCGACGAAGGACAGCGTCACGGCGACCTTCAGCGAGGCGAAGAAATAGGGCATGGCGCGCGGCAGGCCGACGTTCCACAGGATGTCGAACTTGGTCGCCCGCAGCGTCTTCATCACGTCCTCGAGCTCCGGCTCGGTGGTCGCGAGCCCGGTCGCGACGTTCACGACCACCGGGAAGATGCTCATGATCAGCGCGGTGAGCACGGCCGGCACGGTGCCGGCGCCGAAATACAGGACGAAGATCGGCACGACGGCGACCTTGGGGATCGACGAGAAGCCGACGAGCAGCGGATAGGCGACGTCATAGGCGAGCTTCGACCAGCCGATCAGCACGCCGATGACGATGCCGATGCCCACCCCGAGCACGAAGCCGAGCAGCGTCGTGTAGAGGGTCTGCACCGTGTGCGGCCACAGCGCCGGGAAGCGCTGCCACAGCGTCACGAAGATCTGGCTCGGCCGCGGCAGCACCGTGTCGCTCACCCCGAAGGCGAGGCACAGCACCTCCCAGACGACGAACAGCCCGACGATCAGCACGACCGAGGCGATCTTGCGCTTGAGGGTGGAGCTCATGATGCGATCCTCGGGGCTGTGGGCCGTTCGATGGCGCTCTGCGCCGTCGTGCCCGCGCTCGTCGCGGACATCCACGCTCTTGCCGTGTTGCCGCGGGGGAGGTCGTGGATGGCCGGGACGAGCCCGGCCATGACGGGATCGGTGTCCGGGGTCATGCCGTCGATCCCGCCGGCTCGTCGGTTCGCGCCTCGACGATCAGCTCGCGCAGGCGCTGGGTCATCGCGACGAAGTCGGGCTCGTAGGTCATGGCGAGGGTGCGCGGGCGCGGCGCCTCGAACACGCGGTCGTCGACGATCCGGCCGGGTCGCGCGCTCATCACGCAGATGCGGTTGGCGAGATAGCCGGCCTCGCGCAGGTCGTGAGTGACGAGCAGCACGGTCGGCCGCCGGGTGATCCAGAGCTGCTGCATGATCGACCACAGCTCCTCGCGGGTGAACTGGTCGAGCGCGCCGAACGGCTCGTCGAGCAGCAGGAGCTGCGGATCGTGCACCAGCGCCCGGCACAGCGAGGCGCGCTGCAGCATGCCGCCGGAGAGCTGCCAGGGATGCTTGTCGCCGAAGCCCTTGAGGCCGACCTGGGCGAGCAGCGCCTCGACGCGGTCGCGGAACTCGGTCTTGCGCTTCCTGCGGTACTCGCCCCGGAACGGCGGCACGATCTTCAGCGGCATCATCACGTTGTCGCGGATCGTCAGCCACGGCAGCATGGTCGGGTTCTGGAACGCCATGCCGATGCGCACCGGCTCGGCGTCGACCTCGCGGCCGGCGACGTAGACGTAGCCGGAGGACGCGCGAAGAATCCCGCCGACCAGCTTGAGGATGGTCGACTTGCCGCAGCCGCTCGGGCCGACCAGCGCGACGAAGTCGCCCTTGGCGATGCGGAGGCTCGTCTCGGCGAGCGCCCGCACGACGTTCGGCTCGCGGCCGTACGTCACCGTGGTGCGCTCGAGCTCCACATAGGAGTCGAGATGGATCGGCTCGGCCGCGGGACCGGCGGACGGCGGCGGCGCTGCCGGTTGCTGGCCGAACGGGACGACGGCGGCGCTCATGCGGCGGCTCCGGTGGCGGCATCGCCGCGCGAGGCGGCCGGGATCCTGACGATCTCGGTCATGGTGCTGTCCGGGTTCGCGACGCGCGGCGCCGGCATCTCCTGGATCGTGTGGACCGAACGGCCCGTCCCGCGTGCGCTCTCGACCAGCGCGCGGTCCTTCATCACGAAGCGGCCGCGCACCAGCGTGTGGACCGGCAGCCCGGTGACGCCGCGCCCGTGCCACGGCGTGATCTTGGCCCGCGACTGGAGTTTCGCGTCGTCGATGGTCCAGCGCCGTGCGAGATCGACGATGGCGATGTCGGCGTCGGCGCCGGGCTGCAGGTGGCCCTTGCGCGGATAGAGGCCCCAGCACTTCGCCGGGTTGACGGCGCTCCACCGCACATAGTCGCTGATCGACATGCGGCCGGCCGCCACCTCGGTGAGCATCAGCGGCATCTGGGTCTCGACGCCCGGGAAGCCGCAGTCCACCGTGAAGATGTCGTCGCGCACCTTCTCGTCGGGGATGTGCGGGGCGTGGTCGGTGGCGATCATGTCGACGACGCCGCTCGCGAGCGCCGCCCACAGCGGCGCCTGGTTGCGCGCCTCGCGCACCGGCGGGTTGACGCGGATCACCGGGCCGATGCGGCCGTAGTCCTCGGCGCCGAGCAGCAGATATTGCGGGCAGGTCTCGCCCGTGATGTCGACGCCGCGCGCTTTTGCTTCCGCGAGCGGCCGCAGCTCCTCGGCCGAGGAGATGTGCAGGACGTGGATGCGGCAGCCGGTCCACTCGGACAGGATGGCGGCGCGGGCCACCGCCTCGACGGCGACGACGGCCGGCCGCGCCGCGAGATGCGCCAGCGGATCCTTGCGGCCCGCCGCGCGCAGGCGCGCCTCGCGCCGCGCCATGATCGACGCGGTCTCGGCATGCAGCGAGACGCGCTTGCCGGTCGGCGCCACCACCTCGAACGCCTCCAGCATGCCCCCCGTGGTGGGCGACGGGATGTTGCCGAAGGTGTTGCCCATGTAGAGCTTGAAGCCGATCACGCCGCCGGCGACGAGGTCCGGCACGTGGGCGATGGTGTCCTCGCCGAGCAGCCCGTAGAGGCCGTAGTCGACATAGGCCTTCTCGGAGGCGAGCCTGTGCTTGGCGGCCAGCGCCTCGGCCGTGCCGGTCGCCGGGATCACGTTCGGCATGTCGAACACCGTGGTGACGCCGCCGAACGCCGCCGCCGCCGTGCCGGTGCCGAAGTCCTCCTTGTGGGTGTAGCCGGGCTCGCGGAAATGCACGTGCACGTCGATCGCACCGGGCAGCACGTGCAGGCCGGTCGCATCGAGCTGCTCGGCGGCCTCCGGCATCGCCTCGCGGGCGCCGACCGCGAGCACGCGGCCGTCCTTGATCGCGACGCTCGCCGCGAATGTCGTGGTGTCGGTGACCACGGTTCCGCCGTGGATGACGAGATCGGCTGTCATGGTGGTCTCCCTCACGGTACAGGTCACAGCATCGCCCAGCCGCCGTCGACCGGCAGGTCGACGCCGGTGATCTGGCGGGACACGTCGCTCGCCAGGAACAGGCAGGCATTGGCGACGTCCGCGTCGGTGGAGACGCGCCTGAGCGCGTAGTCCTCGGCGTGCAGCCGCGCCGCCTCCTCGACCGAGATGCCGTGCTTCGCGGCGAGGTTGGCGCACACCTTGTCGCGGAAGCGCGGCCCCTCGACCATGCCGGGCGCGACGCAGTTGACGTTGATGTTGTAGGGGCCCGCCTCCAGCGCGAAGCTCTTGGTGATGCCGCGCAGGCCCCACTTGGACGCCGAGTAGGCGAGCCGCCCGGCCCGGCCGCGCAGCCCGAAGGTGCCGCCGACATTGACGACCTTGCCGTAGCGCCGCGCCATCATGTCCGGCAGCACGGCACGGATCGTGTTGAAGCAGCCGCCCATGTTGAGGGTGACGATCTCGTCGAACTCCTCCGGCGTCGTCTCGGCGCCGGTCTTGCCGATCGGCCCGGAGCCACCGGCGACGTTCACCAGGATGTCGACCTTCCCGAAGGCTTCGCGCGCCGATGCGGCCGCCGCGTCGCATTGGGCCGCGTCCGTCACGTCGCAGGCGATCACGATCGCCGCGACGCCGCTCGCCTTCGCCGCCTCGGCGACCGGCGCGATCGCGGCCGTGTCGCGGCCGACCAGCGCGAGCCGGCAGCCTTCGGCCGCGAAGGCGAGCGAGATGGCGGCGCCCATCCCCTTGGCGGGCCCGGTGACCAGAACGACGCGGCCGGCGAGATCGAGATTCATGCGGAGTCTTCTTGTCGGGTTGGTTAAGAGGACGGCATCTCGGTGGTCGTCGTCCGCGAAGGCGGGCGACCCGGTATCCACCTGCGCCAACGGGTCACCAGCGGCGCTGCAGCGAACTGGGTGCTCCGCCTTCGCGGAGCACGACAGGGGAGAGAGGGGCGCGGATCGGACAGCCGCGCCCGGGACGAATGTCAGAACAGCTTCTTCGGCAGCTCGGACGCCGGCGGGAGGAACGAAGGATCGAAGATCTCGCTCGTCGCCGGCGTGCGGGGCAGGGCGTTGGCCTCGACCAGAATGTCGATCGAGGTCTTCAGTCGCGCCGGGTCGATGCTGCCGAGGCCGATCCTGGCGATCTCGGGGTGGTTCATCTCGTCCTTCACGGTGGCGTCGAAGCGCTCGAGCTCGACGTCGGACTTGATCAGCGGCTCGCGCTTGGCGACCGACGCGACCGACGCCTTGGGATCCTTCAGCGACTCGATCACACCCTTGTTCAGCGCGCGCAGGAAGCCCTTCACGGCCTCCGGATTCTCCTTCACCAGCTTCTTCGAGACGATGATGGCGTTGGAGTAGAGGTCCATGCCGTAGTCGCCGTAGTTGATGAAGCGGATCTGGTCGTCCTTCACACCGATCAGCTTGGCCGAGAAGCGGATCGTGTTGACGTAGCCGAACACGCCGTCGACCTGGCCGCGCATCAGCATCTGCTCGCGCAGGTTCGGCGCCATGTTGGTGATGTTCACCTTGGAGCAGTCGATCTTGGCCGACTTGCACAGCGCCGGGAACAGCTTCAGGGCGCCGTCGTTGGCCGCGCCGCCGAGCGTCTTGCCCTCGAAGTCCTTCGGGGTCTTGATCGGGCTATCCGCCTTCACGGCGACCGTGAAGGGCGGCCGGTTGAACATCACATAGACGGCGACCGGCGCTTCCTCGGGCTTCTTGGCGGCGAACTCGATCAGCGCGTTGAGATCGCCGAAGCCGATGTCGTAGGCGCCGCTCGCCACCTTCGGCACCGCCGCGGCCGAGCCGTCGCCCTGGTCGATGGTCACGTCGAGGCCCTCGGCCTTGAAGTACCCCTTGTCCTGGGCGACGAAGAAGAAGCCCTGCGGGCCCTGGTACTTCCAGTTCAGCACCATCTTCAGCTTGGTCTCCGCCGAGGCGGCGGAGGGCAGGGCGGCGGCAGCGAGCGCCGCGGCCGCCATCAGGGCGGTGCGCAGGGAGGCGAGCCTCATCGGGAAGTCTCCTGTGGGATGGGGGAGGCGGAGGGACCGGCCCCGGCGAGCACGGCAGTGAGCGCGGCGCCGCTGGCGACGGCGCCGTAGAGAAGGTCGGTGAGGAACAGGATCGTGTCGGTGACGCTCGGCGGCGACACGGTCGCGCAGAGGTCGGACAGCAGCACGCAGTCGTAGCCGCGGAAGCTCGCGTCGGTGAGGGTCGCGAAGACGCAGCGGTCGGTGTTGATGCCGGCGAACAGGAGGGTCGTCACGTCGCGGGCGCGCAGGATCGAGTCGAGCTCGTTGTCGTGGAAGCCCGAGAAGCGGTGCTTGTGGACGACGAGGTCGCCCGGCGCGACGGCGAGCGCATCGATGGTCGCGGCGCCCCACTGGCCCTGGACCAGGATGTCGCCGCGGCCGGCGGGCGAGAGGTCGGCGTAACCGGGCCGGGTGCCGCCGCAGCGGCCCTTGTCGATCAGGCCGGCCGGCAGGTTGGCGACGTCGGCCCGCACGCCCCAGTTGACGAAGATCACGGGCGCGCCGGCCCCGCGCAGCGCCGCGGCGAGCGCATCGATGCCGGGGACGATTCCGAGTGCCGCCGCCGTCGCGATCCCGGCCTGCGGAAACCACCCGTCCGGATGCAGGAAGTCGTTCTGCATGTCGACCACCAGCAGCGCCGTGCGGCCGAGATCGATCTCGACCGTGCCGCCGCTCCCCGCCGCGAAGCGGACGATGGTCTCCGGCCGCCGCGGCCGCACCAGGCTGGTGTGGGCGATGCTGGAGGAGGGGACGGGGGCGGGGTTCGGCATGGTCCGAGCGGGGCTGGAGCGGCGTGGCGGGGTGGCGTTTCGGACGTGAAAAGAACGGCTTGCAGGCAACATCCGTGCCGAACCACGGAACCCTCCGCGACCCGGCTCGATCACGCTAGCGAATGCCGGCGTTGACTTCTGCCGCTGATTTTTTGATCTAGCGTTGCCGAAAAGGCTTCACTCGGTCGCTACCGCCCGTTTCCGTCACGGCCGGGCTCGTCCCGGCCATCCACCAAGGCGACCTCGGACAGGTCGTGAAGACTTGGATGCCCGGCACCAGGCCGGGCATGACGGGTCGGGGTCGGGTGGCGTGCCCCGCACGGACCTCGCCCCATGCGTCACCTGCGAATCCTGCGCTATGTCGACGAGGTCGCCCGCACCGGGTCGATCCGCAAGGCGGCCGAGCGGCTCGCCGTCACGGCCTCGGCCGTCAACCGCCGGATCATGGATCTGGAGGAGGAGCTCGGCGCCGCCCTGTTCGAGCGCAAGCCGCGCGGCGTGCGCCTCACCGCGGCCGGCGAGGTGTTCGTGCGCTATCTGCGCGAGCAGGCCGGCGACGTCGAGCGGATGAAGTCGCAGATCGAGGATCTGCGCGGGCTCAAGCGCGGCACCGTGAGCCTCGCCTGCAGCCAGGCGCTCGCCTACGACTTCCTGCCGCGCGAGATCGCGACCTTCCGGGCCAGGCACCCCTATGTCGCCTTCGACGTGCGGGTGGCCGACCACGACCGCGCCATGGCGGCGCTCGAGGCCTACGAGGTCGACCTCGTCGCCGTCTACCGGCCGTCCTTCCATGCGAGCTTCCGGCCGCTGATGACGGCGCCGCAACGTCTCGCCGTGCTGATGCCCGAGGACCATCCGCTCGCCGCGACGCCGCCGGACGAGCCGGTGCGGCTGCGCGACTGCGTCGGCCACGCCTGCGCGGTCGCCGACCGCTCGCTCGGCGGCCGACAGCTTCTCGATGCCGCCTGTGCCCGCACCGGCATCGCGCTGCGCATCGTCGCCGAGTCGAACTCGTTCGAGATGCTGCGCGGGCTGGTGCGGCGTGACCGCGTGCTCTCCTTCCAGGTCGAGATCGGCGCCGACCTCGCGCCGCGCGGCGCCGAGCCGGGCGTCGTCGCCCGCGTGCTCGATCCGCGCGACGTGCCGGCCGCCGATCTCGTCGTCGGTCAGCTGCGCAGCCGCAACCTGCCGGTCCCGGCCGCCGTGTTCGCCGAGCAGCTGGTACGCTCGATCGAAGGCATGCGCGAGTGACGTCCGTCCGCACGTGATGCGCACACCTTAACGCCCGCTCATCTCTGCGGCAGCGGCGTCACGCTTCCTGCGCATCTGGACCAAATTACCGTCATTCATCCGCCGGCTACCTGCGCGATGGAACCGGTGTGCCCGCGTCCGGTTGTCGGGCAG
The DNA here is from genome assembly GCF_030813915.1 of Rhodoplanes tepidamans. Taxonomy (GTDB): domain Bacteria; phylum Pseudomonadota; class Alphaproteobacteria; order Rhizobiales; family Xanthobacteraceae; genus Rhodoplanes; species Rhodoplanes tepidamans. Next base: position 103,517 of record NZ_JAUSUJ010000015.1, on the reverse strand, counting down.
GGTCGGCCATTCACCGAGGATGGGTACCATCACCACGCATCAGACGAGTCGCCGCGACCTGCTGGCCGGGTCGGTGGCGCTGCCGTTCGTGCTGGCAGGCGCGGGACGCGCCGGGCCGGCGTACGCGCAGGACAAGGGCCAGCCGCAGCAGCAGCCGGTCGAGCTGCCGTTCGACGCCAATGTCGTGCGGCGCACCGCGCGGACGCTCGCCGAGAAGCCGTTTCAGCAACCCGACACCAGCCTGCCGCCGAGCCTGACCGATCTCGACTACGACAAGTACCGCACCATCCGGTTCAAGCCGGATCGCGCGCTGTGGCGCGGCGAAGGCCTGCCGTTCGAGGCGCAGTTCTTCCATCGCGGCTTCCTGTTCACGGATCGGGTCGCCATCCACGAGGTGAGGGACGGCAAGGCGCGGCCGATCCTCTACTCGCCCGACCTGTTCGACTTCGGCGCCGTGCCGCCGCCGCCCTCCGACGCGCGCGTCGGCTTCGCCGGCTTCCGCCTGCACACGCCGATCAACCGCCCGGACTATTACGACGAGGTCGCCGTCTTCCTCGGCGCCAGCTATTTTCGCGCGGTGGCGAAAGGCCAGACCTACGGCCTCTCCGCCCGCGGCCTCTCCATCGCGACGGCCGACCCGCGCGGCGAGGAGTTCCCGGCGTTCCGCGCCTTCTGGATCGAGAAGCCGCCGCCGCACACCGGCTCGATCGTCGTCCACGCGCTGCTCGATTCGAAGAGCGCCGCGGCGGCCTATCGCTTCACCATCCGGCCCGGCGAGACCACCGTGTTCGACGTCGAGATGACGCTCTATCCGCGCACCGACCTCGATCTGCCCGGCATCGGCACCTGCACCAGCATGTTCTTCTTCGGCCCGAACGACCGCGTCGGCGTCGACGACTTCCGCCCGGCCGTGCACGACTCCGACGGCCTCGCCATCCGCAACGGCCGCGGCGAGGAGATCTGGCGGCCGCTGCACAATCCCGCCGACCTGCAGATCAGCATCTTCGAGGACACCAATCCGCGCGGCTTCGGCCTGCTGCAGCGGGCACGCGACTTCCGTGCCTACGAGGATCTGGAATCGCGCTTCGAGACGCGGCCGAGCCTGTGGGTCGAGCCGATCGGCGACTGGGGCACGGGCGCGACCCAGCTGGTGGAGATTCCGACCCGGGAGGAGATCCACGACAACATCGTCGCGTTCTGGCGGCCGAAGGACCGGCTCTCCGCCAAGGGCGAGTACTGGTTCACGTACCGGCTGCACTGGGGCGCCGGGAAGCCCGGCACGCCGCCGCTCGCCGTCTTCGCGCGGACGCGCGCGGGCGCCGGGCCGGACGGGACGCGCCGCTTCGTGCTCGACATCACGGGCGACGCGCTGAAGCGGCTCGATCCGGCGGCGGTGCGTGGCCTCGTCGAGACCGACAAGGGCCGGATCCTGAACGTCGTCACCCAGCCGAATCCGGTCGAGGGCGGCTGGCGGATGTCGTTCGAGCTCGCGCCGGAGCGGGAGACCGTGGTCGAGCTGCGCGCGCTGCTGATGCGCGGCGAGGAGCGCCTCACCGAGACCTGGCTCTATCGCTGGACGGCCTGACATGCACGACGCGGTCGCGATCCGTCCCGAGCCGCCACGCCCGAGCCTGCCGCCGGAGCGGCCGCTCGCCATGCCGGAGCAGTCGCTGTGGCGGCCGGCCGGCGCGGCGGCACCGCGCCCCGAGCGGCCGCCCAGGACCTGGCTGCGGCGGCTCGTCGTGTTCGGCGGCACTGCGCTCCTCACCGCCGGCGCCGCCCACGAGATGTACCAGGTGCTGCAGGTGCAGGGCCTGACCCCGCCCGAAGCGACCGTGCTCGGGCTGTTCGTCTCCCTGTTCGCCTGGATCGCCTTCTCGCTGGTCAGCAGCGTGGTCGGCTTCGTCGCCATCCTGGCCGGGCCGGACCGGACGCTCGGCATCGACACGGCGGCGGCGCTGCCGGAGCTGACGACCCGCACCGCCGTGCTCCTGCCGACCTACAACGAGGATCCGCACCGCGTGATGTCGCGCCTGCAGGCGATCTTCGAATCGATCGCCGAGACCGGCCGGCTCGCGCATTTCGACGTCTTCGTCCTCAGCGACACGACCGACCCGGACGTCTGGATCCGCGAGGAGGCGGCGTTCCTGGCTCTCCTCGGGCGCACCGGCGCCGACAACATCTACTACCGTCACCGCCGCGAGAACGTCGCGCGGAAGGCCGGCAACATCGCCGAATGGACGACGCGCTTCGGCGGCGCCTACGCCCACATGCTGGTGCTCGACGCCGACAGCCTGATGACCGGCGACACCGTGGTGCGGCTCGCCGCCGCGATGGAGCGGCACCGCAGCGCCGGCCTGATCCAGACCTTTCCGGTGGTGCTGAACGGAACGACCCTGTTCGCCCGCATCCAGCAGTTCGCCGGCCGCGTCTACGGCCCGCTGATCGCCCGCGGCATCGCCTGGTGGCACGGCGCCGAGAGCAACTACTGGGGCCACAACGCCATCATCCGGGTCGAGGCCTTCGCCGGCCAGGCGGGGCTGCCGCTGCTCAAGGGGCGAAAGCCGTTCGGCGGCCACATCCTCAGCCACGACTTCGTCGAGGCCGCGCTGATGCGGCGGGCCGGCTGGGGCGTCCACATGGCCCCCTCGCTCGGCGGCAGCTTCGAGGAGTGCCCGCCCTCGCTTACCGAATACGCGATCCGCGACCGCCGCTGGTGCCAGGGCAACCTGCAGCATCTCGGCGTGCTGCCGGCGCGCGGCCTGCACTGGGTGTCGCGGCTGCATCTGCTCACCGGCATCGGCTCCTACATCACCTCGCCGCTGTGGCTGGTCTTCCTGCTCGTCGGGCTGCTGATCGCCCTGCAGGCGCAGTTCGTGAAGCCGGAGTACTTTCCGTCCGGTTTCTCGCTGTTCCCGCAATGGCCCGCCCAGGACCCGGTCCGCGCCGCCTGGGTGTTCGCCGGCACCATGGGCATCCTCGTCGTCCCCAAGCTTCTGGGCTGGATCGCCGCGATGGCGCGCACGTCCGAGCGCCGCGGCACCGGCGGCGTCGTTCGCTCCTTCGTCAGCGTCGTCCTCGAGACCTTCGTCACCAGCCTGATCGCACCGATCATGATGCTGCTCCAGTCCCGCGCCGTCGGCGAGATCCTGCTCGGCCGCGATGCCGGCTGGCAGGCGCAGCAGCGCGACGCGGCGCATGCCGGCTTCGGCCTGCTGACGCGCCTCTATGGCTGGCACGTCGTGCTCGGCCTGCTGCTCGGCGGCGCCGCCTACGCGGTGTCGGCCCCGCTGCTTCTGTGGATGACGCCCGTGGTGGTCGGCCTCGTGCTGGCGATCCCGACCGTCGCCGTCACCTCGAGTGAGCGGGTCGGACGCGGCCTGCGCCGCATCGGCCTGCTGCTGATCCCCGAAGAGCGGGATCCGCCCGCCGTGCTCGTACGGGCGCAGGAGCTCGCTGCGGCACCGGCCGACCCCGAGGCGCCGGCACTGCTGCGGCTCGCCGCCAATCCGGCCCTGCTCGAGGCTCACCTCGCGCTGCTGGAGGACAAGCCGGCGCGCCGGAAGGGCGACGTCGAGGTGCCGCTGGTCGTGGCGCTGGCCCGCGTCGCCGACGCCGACACCCTCGCCGAGGCCGCGACGCTGCTGACGCCGAAGGAGACGTTCTCCATTCTGGCCGACCGCCGTGCGCTCGCCGAGGCGATGAGGACGCCGCGCGGGTGACGACAGGGCGCCGCGGGGCCGTACGGCCCTGGCCCGCGTGAAGCGCCGGCGGACTGCGGGTGGAGCGTACCGGAACGCCGCGCCTAACGCAGCGCCGCGATGGCGAACTCGCTCATCCGCGCCACGGTCGGATCTTCGAAGTCGGCGCACTCGACCATCAGGCGGGGATGGGAGTAACGGATCATCGCGGTGTGCAGGCAGCGCGCCGCCTGCTTCGGATCGCCCTGGCGGAACTCGCCGCGCGCCATGCCGTCGGCGATGATTCCGGCGATCACGCCGTCCATGCGGTCCACGTAGTCGAACACGATCTGCCAGTTCTCGGTCAGCGCCAGGGCGACGAGATCGTGCAGCTTCTTCTCCACCGTGAACCGCTCGGTGTTCATGCGTTCGATCGTCACGAACAGCGTCCGCAGCCGATCGGCCGCCGGCGCGTCCACGCCGGCGATCTCCCTGGCCGCGGCGATCACCTCGCCGAGCAGCTGCTGCCCGACCGCCTCGTTGATCTCGTCCTTGGAGCGGAAGAAGCGGTAGACGTTCGCCGGCGACATGCCGAGCTCGCGGGCGATGTCGGCCACCGTGGTCTTCTGGAATCCGATCTGCCGGTACAGCCGGTCCGCCGTGATGATGATGCGGGTGCGGGTGTCGGAATCCCGCACCTCGGCCCTCGCCTCGTTCACGCCCCCGCCTCCCTTGTGCGGCGGTTTGCAGCCCGCCTGGGTCGCGAGTGTATCCAAAACCTTGCGCAGATGTCTCATGGTTCTTGCGGATGCGGAATCGACGGCCCGACCGGCGCCAGGCGCGGCGCATCGGCGGCGGCCGGCGCATCGATCTCGTCGTCCTCGGCCGGAAGCCCGGTGCCGCGCTCGTCGAGCGAGCGGCGGAACCACAGGGCGTAGAGGGCGGGCAGGAACAGGAGCGTCAGGGCGGTGGCGACCAGGAGGCCGCCCATGATGGTGACGGCCATCGGTCCCCAGAAGCCGGAGCGCGACAACGGAATCATGGCGAGCACGGCGGCCAGCGCGGTGAGCACCACGGGCCGGGTTCGCCGCACCGTCGCATCGACGATGGCGGTCGCCCGCGTCGAGCCGGCCGCGACGTCCTGCTCGATCTGGTCGACCAGGATCACGGTGTTGCGGATGATCATGCCGGCGAGGGCAATCAGGCCGAGCAGCGCGACGAAGCCGAACGGCAGGCCGGACACCAGAAGCCCGGCCGCCGCCCCGATCAGGCCCAGCGGTGCGGTGAGCAGCACCAAGGCGAGGCGCGAGAAGCTCTGCAGCTGCACCATCAGGATGGTCAGCATGGCGACCAGCATGAACGGGAAGACGGCGAACAGCGAGTCGTTGGCCTTCGACGACTCCTCGATGGCGCCCCCCATCTCGATGCGGTAGCCGGCCGGCAGGCTGCCGCGCAGATCGGCGAGCTTGCCCCAGATCGCGGTGGACACGTCGGGCGCCTGGACGCCGTCGCGGATGTCGGTGCGCACCGTGATCACCATGTCGCGGCTGCGCCGCCACAGGATCGCCTCCTCGTGGCCCTGCTCGATGCGGGCGACCTGCGAAAGCGGCACCGGCACGCCGCCCCGCGACATGACCGTGAGGTCGCCGATGGCGCCGAGATCGTCGCGTTGCGGCGCGATGGCGCGGGCCACCACGGCGACCTTCTCGGTGCGATCCCGCACCGTCGTCACGGTGTAGCCGGAGACCAGGATCTGCAGCGTCTGCGCCACGCTCTGCGGGTCGAGGCCGAGCGCCCGGGCCCGGTCCTGATCGATGACCAGCCGGCCCGACGGCATCTGCTCGTTCCAGTCGAGCTGCGGCTCCAGCGTGTTCGGATCGGTCCGCATGACGTCACGGACCTGGTAGGCGATGTCGCGCACCACGTTCGGCTCGGTCCCGATCACGCGGAACTGCACCGGGAACCCGACCGGCGGGCCGAAGTCGAGCCGGCTCACCCGCACCCTCGCGCCGGCGAGCGCGCCCTTGGCGACGGCGCCGTCGATCTTCGCCTTGAGGCGTTCACGGGCCGGCACGTCCTTGGCGATGATCACGATCTCCGCATAGGCCTCGTTCGGCAGCGCCGGGCTGATGCCGAGCCAGAACCGCGGCGGCCCCTGGCCCACATAGGTGGTGAAGGTCGCGGCGTCCTGGTCGCCGTCGATCAGCCGCTCCGCCTCGCGGGCGGCGTCGAGCGACGAGGCGATCGCGGTGCCCTCCGGCATGCGGATCTGGACGAACAGCTCGTTGCGGTCGGAGATCGGGAAGAATTGCTGCGACACCTTGCCGAAGCCGAGCACCGAGGCGACGAACAGGCACACCGTCACGGCGACGACGAGCCCGCGCCGGCGCACGCACCAGGCGACGACGGCGCGCAGCCGCCGATAGAGCGGCGTCTGATAGATGTCTTCGTCGCCGCCGGCGTGATGGAGCTTGAAATCGGGAAGAAGCCGGACGCCCAGATAGGGCGTGAACAGCACCGCGACGACCCAGGAGGCGAGCAGGGCGATCGACACCACCCAGAAGATGCCGCCCGCATATTCGCCGGTCGCCGAGGCCGCGAATCCGACCGGCAGGAAGCCGGCCGCCGTCACCAGCGTGCCGGTCAGCATCGGGAAGGCGGTCGACGTCCAGGCGAAGGAGGCGGCGCGGGCGCGATCCCAGCCCTGCTCCATCTTCACCACCATCATCTCGACCGCGATAATGGCGTCGTCGACCAAGAGGCCGAGCGCGATGATCAGCGCCCCGAGCGTGATGCGGTGCAGGTCGAGCCCCATCGTCAGCATGACGGCGAAGACGATGCAGAGCACCAGCGGCACCGAGAGAGCGACGACGATGCCGGTGCGCCAGCCGAGCGACAGGAACGACACGCCGAGCACGATGGCGACGGCCTCGACGAACGACTTCATGAAGTCGCCGACCGCCTCCTCGACGATCTTCGGCTGGTTGGCGATGCGCTCGTAGACGAAGCCGACCGGGGTCGCGCGCTCGACCTCGGCCATGGCCGAGTCGACGGCCTCGCCGAGATGCAGGATGTTGGCGCCCTTCTGCATGACGACGCCGATGGCGAGCGCCGGCGCCCCGCGTTGGCGCAACAGGAACTCGGGCGGATCGACGAAGCCGCGGGACACGGTCGCGATGTCGCCGAGCCGGACGATGGTCCCGTTCGACGCGGCGACCGGCGTCTCCTTGACGGTCTCGACGCCGTCGAACGCCCCGGTGACGCGCAGCGGAATCCGCGAGGTCGACTGGACGACGCCCGCCGGTGCGAGGTCGTTCTGCTTGGCGAGGCTGTCGAAGATCGACTGCGTCGAGATGCCCAGATTGGCGAGCTTGACGTGGTCGAAGTCGACGAAGATTCGCTCGTCCTGGGTGCCGTAGATCGTCACCTTGGTGACGTCCTTCACCTTCAGGAGGCGCTGGCGCATCGACTCGGCGACACGCTTCATCTGTGCGTAGTCGGCGCCGTCGGAGCGCAACGTGTAGAGGATCGAGTCGACGTCGCCGTACTCGTCGTTGATGTTGGGGCCGATCACGCCAGTCGGCAGGTCGGACTTCAGATCCGACATCTTACGGCGGACGAGATAGAACAGATACGGGACCTGCCCGGGCGGCGTGGTGTCGCGGAACTCCATCGTCGCGGCGACGAAGCCGGGCTTCGAGTAGGTCGAGACCTTGTCGAACCAGGGCAGCTCCTGCAGCTTCTTCTCGATGCGGTCGGCGACCTGATACTGCATCTCCTCGGTGCTGGCACCCGGCCAAGCCGCGGTCACGATGGCGACCTTGATCGTGAAGGACGGGTCCTCGTCGCGCCCGAGCTTCAGGTACGACATCGCCCCGATCGCCCCGAGCATGATGATCAGAAACAGCACGAGGGTCGGATGGGCGACTGCCCAGGCCGAGACGTTGAAACGGCGCATCTCGATCTCCGGTCAGAACGCCAGCGAGGCGACTGGACGGACGGTCAGGCCGGGATCGAGCTTCTGGACGCCGAGCGTCACCACGGTCTCCCCCTCCTTGACGCCGGCGGCGATCAGCACGGTCTTGCCCTCGTAGCCGGCCACCGACACGGGACGCGGCTCGAGCTTGCCGTTCTTGTCGACCACCCAGACGATCGGGCCGCGGCCCTGGTTGAGGAGCGCGGTGAGCGGCAGGCGCGCCGCCTTCGTCCCGGTACCTTCGCGCAGCGTCAGGGTCGCGCTCATGCCGAGGCGCACCGCCTCGTCGGCAGCGGGGATCGTGTACCGTGCCGCATAGGTGCGGGTGGCGGCGTCGGCGGCCGGGGACAGCTCGCGCAGCTTCACCGGATAGGCGCGATCGGGCACCGACCACAAGGTCAGGCTGCCGGTCGCCTGCCGGGCGCGCTCGACGAAGGTCTCGGGCAGCGCCACCAGCGCCTCCACCTCGGCGAGGCGGGCGAGCCGCACTGCCGCTTGGCCGGATGGCACCACCTGGCCCGGCTCGACGGGGGTCGCCGTGATGACGCCGTCGGCATCGGCTTCGAGGGTCGCGTAATCGAGCGAGTTCCTGGCGAGATCGAGCGACCGTTGCGCCCGGGTGAGGCGCCCGCGCGCCTCCTCGGCGGTGGCGCGCGACTTCTCCAGCGTCGCTGCGGCCGTCCACCCCTTCTTCTGCAGCTCGGTGGCGCGTGCCTCGTCGGCCTCGGCCTGCACCAGATTGGTCTTGGCGGCCCGGACCTCGGCTTCCGCCTGCTGGAGCTGCAGCTCGAGGTCGTTGGTATCGAGCACCAGGAGCGGCTGCCCCTTGCTGACACGGTCGCCGTTCTGCACCAGCCGCTTCGCCACCTTGCCGGTCACCCGGAAGCCGAGATCGCTCTCGATGCGCGGCTTGATGGTGGCCGCGAAGGTGCGGGTCTCGGTGAGATCCTCGAAATGGATCGTCTCGGTCAGCACCGGACGGTCGAGCACCCGGGGCGCATTGCCGGTGCTGCTGTTGCCGGAATCGCAACCGGCGAGGGCGAGCGCGAGAACGAGAGGCACCACCGCCGCCGCTCCCCGGCCGGCCCATGGGGACGACGGGACGGGGGGAGCGACGGCGGCGGTCTCGGCGGCGCCACGGCGGGCGCCGAACAGGCACCGGGCATGTCCGGACAGGCGGGGGATGGGGGCGGCGAGCCGGAGCATGCGAGGACCACTGAGAGATGACGAGTGACGAATATTAAAAATTGTCATCACTCAGGCTTTGTCAAGCCCAGAGTCGCGCCCGGAGACCGTCCGCGGGCGGTGTCGCGGGTCCAAAGCCGCGCGTGGTGAATGGTTTCTCGCCAAGATCGGGGACTCGCGGGTGGCAGCGGATGGTGGGCGAAGCTGCCCGCAACCGGCCCTTCGAGCCACTCGGCGACAGCCATGCGAACCGAGCGTGTGCGACATGCCGCTGCAGTCCGCCGCTTCGATGCGATCGGGCGACAGCCCCTCGGCGGGCGGCGGACCGGCTTGAACGGCAACATGATACGGCGAAAGACTCGTCTGGAGAGCCGTCCCGGAGCGCCACCGCCCGCCCGACATTTGCGCCGCAAAACCAGGCAGCTGCATAGAATCTGGACTGGCCGCTTGATTGACAATCGTTCGGGCAGTGCCACTAATCGTGTGCACTCGACAGCTTGCGAGCCTCGCAAGGCGTGTCATCCGGGGCATGCGGGACACCGCATGTCGGTCGCGCTCGGCCCGTCACGGCGCCGGCGCAGGCGGGGTGGCAAGGTCACGCGGGCCGCCAGGCCGGGGTGCGATCGTCGTCACGTCCGCATTGCCAGTCGCCATCGCAGTCCGCCGTCGCGTCCACCCGGTCCGTCCACTCGCCACCCCGGTGTCGTCCGACATCCACAGGATGAGGTCTCCATGCTTGCTTTCGCGCGCCCGTTGGCCGTTCTCGCCTGCCTCGCCGGCACGGCAGCCGTCGCGATCGGTCCGGCTCCCGCCCGGGCCGAGGACAAGGTCACGATGCTCACCAGTTGGTACGCCCAGGCCGAGCACGGCGGCTTCTACCAAGCGGTCGCCACCGGCATCTACAAGAAGTACGGCCTCGACGTGACGATCCGCATGGGCGGCCCGCAGGTCAACGGCATGCAGATCCTCGGCGCCGGCCAGACCGAGTTCCTGATGAGCTACGACTTCTCGGTCTACAAGGCGCTCGAGCAGGGCGTGCCGGCCGTCACGGTCGCCACGTCGTTCCAGTCCGACCTGCAGGGCCTGATGACCCATCCGGACGTCAAGAGCCTCGCCGACCTGAAGAGCAAGACCATCTACGTCGCCACCGCGGGCCGCTCCAACTGGTGGCCGTGGATGAAGACCAAGTTCGGCTACACGGACGACCAGACCCGCACCTACACGTTCAACCTGCAGCCGTTCCTGGCCGACCCGAACGCCGCCATGCAGGCCTACATGTCGTCGGAGCCGTTCGCGGCCCAGCAGAGCGGCGCCAAGGTCAACTTCTTCCTCTTCGCCAACGACGGCTACCCGCCCTACGGCACCACGATCGTGACGCTGAAGAAGATCGCCGACGAGAAGCCCGACATGGTGCAGCGCTTCGTCAAGGCGTCGATGGAGGGCTGGAAGAGCTACCTGTACGGCGATCCGTCGCCCGCGAACGCGCTCATCAAGAAGGACAATCCGAAGATGAGCGACGAGCAGATCGCCTACGCGATCGGCAAGCTGCGCGAGAGCAAGGTACTGGTCGGCGGCGACGCGGCGACGCAGGGCATCGGCATCATGACCGACGCGCGCTGGAAGGCGACCTACGACTTCATGGTGAAGGAGAAGCTGCTCAAGCCCGAGGTCGACATGAAGGCCGCGTACACGCTGCAGTTCGTCAAGGACCTCAAGATCATGCCGTGACCGGCCGGGCGGCCGCGGCCGCCCGCCGCCCCACCCGACGAGACAGGACGGACCCGCGGCGCGCCGCGGGTCCGCCGGAAGCGGAAAACGCCATGACGATCGCCCAGGCCGTGCGCACCCCCGAGTTCGACGCCCAGGAGCCCGCCCCCGCCGGACCGCCCGCCATCGAGGTGCTGGGCGCCGACAAGGTGTTCAGCACCGGCGTGCGGGCCCTGACGCCGATCGACCTCACCGTCAACCAGGGCGAGTTCGTCACCCTGCTCGGCCCCTCCGGCTGCGGCAAGTCGACCCTCCTCAAGATGGTGGCCAACCTGATCGAGCCGACCTCGGGCGGCCTGATGTGGTGGGGCCGCGACTACGGCCATGTCGGCGAGGAGGGCAAGAAGCTGGTCTTCGTCTTCCAGGATCCGACCCTGATGCCGTGGTCGCGGGTGCGCGGCAACGTCCGGCTGCCGCTCGACCTCGCCGGCGTGCCGAAGGCCGAAGGCAATGCCCGCGTCGATCGCGCGCTCGCGATGGTCGGCCTCGAGAAGTTCGATTCGAGCTATCCGCGCCAGCTCTCCGGCGGCATGCAGATGCGCGTCTCGATCGCCCGCGCGCTGGTCACCGAGCCGAACCTGCTCCTGATGGACGAGCCGTTCGGCGCGCTCGACGAGATCACCCGCAACAAGCTCGACCAGGATCTGCTCGACCTGTGGTTCGAGCGGAAGCTGACCGTGGTGTTCGTCACCCACTCGATCTACGAGTCGGTCTTCCTCTCCACCCGCGTCGTCGTGATGGCGGCGCGGCCGGGCCGGGTGCTGCGCGAGGTCGTCATCGACGAGCCCTATCCGCGCGACGACGCCTGGCGCGTCTCGCAACGCTTCGCCGCCTATGCGCGCGACCTGCAGGTCCTGCTGGCCGAGGCCAGCGTCTCCGGCGCGGCGCACGAATGAGACGGCGGCGTCTTTCTCGTCATTCCGGGGCGCGGCGAAGCCGCGAACCCGGACTCCAGCCACGCACTCCGAGTTCCGGGCTGGATCCGGGTCCCGGCTGCTGACGCAGCCTCGCCCGGAATGACCATCCGTAATCGCATCCTCGCCGACTGAGGCCCGCCATGGCACTCGATCCCAACAACCGCACTCTCGCCGTCCTCCTGCCCGTCCTGGTCGGCATCCTCGTGCTCGTCGTCTGGCACGGCGCGGTGTGGTACTGGCAGGTGCCCAAGTATCTGGTGCCGTCGCCCATCCTGGTCGCCGAGACGCTTGTCGACCAGTGGTCGCTCCTGTTCGCCTCGCTGCTCGTCACCCTGAAGGTGACGTTCATGGCTTTCTTTCTGGCCGTCGTCATCGGCACGCTGATCGCCTTCGCGTTCGCGCAGAGCAAGTTCATCGAGATGTCGTTCTTCCCCTATGCGGTGCTTCTCCAGGTGACCCCGGTCGTCGCCATCGCGCCGCTGATCATCATCTGGGTGAAGGAGCCGACCGCGGCCCTCGTCGTCTGCGCCACCATCGTGGCGCTGTTCCCGATCATCTCGAACACCATCCTGGGGCTGCGCAGCGTCAATCCGGGGCTGCTGAACCTGTTCCGGATGAACAGGGCGACCCGGCTGCAGGAGCTGGTCCGCCTGCGCATCCCGAGCGCGGCGCCCTACTTCTTCGGCGGCCTGCGCATCTCCTCGGGCCTCGCGCTGATCGGCGCCGTGGTGGCCGAGTTCGTCGCCGGCACCGGCGGCACCTCGGCCGGCCTCGCCTACCAGATCCTCCAGGCCGGCTTCCAGCTCGACATCCCGCTCCTCTTCGCCGCCCTGTTCCTGATCACGCTGACCGGCGTCGCCCTGTTCCTGATCATGGTCACGCTCTCCAAGCTGGCGCTCGGCGACTGGCACGAGAGCGAGCTCGTTCCGGAGACCTGATGGACCTCCTCATCCGCAACGCCACCGCCATCATGACCGGTGGCACGGGAGCGGCCGCCCGCGCGGCCGGCCCCGACATCCGCCTGCGCGGCAATCACATCGCGGCGATCGGCGTGCTCGCGCCGGAGCCCGGCGAGCGTGTGCTCGACGCCACCGACTGCGTCGTCTATCCGGGCTGGATCAACACGCACCACCACCTGTTCCAGTCGTTGATGAAGGGCATCCCGGCCGGCATCGACCTGCAGCTGGCGCCGTGGCTCTCCGCCGTGCCGGTCGCCTATCGCCGCTTCGTGAACGACGAGACGCTGCGGATCGCCGCCACCATCGGCATCGCCGAGCTGGTGCTGTCCGGCTGCACCACCATCGCCGACCATCACTACGCCTACTGGCCCGGCATGGGCTTCGACGGCTCGGCCCTGCTGTTCGAGCTCGCCGAAAAATTCGGCGTGCGCTTCGTGCTGATGCGGGGCGGCGCCACCAAGGTGCGCGAGATCGACAAGAACCCGCCGCCGGAGGCGCGGCCCGAGACGCTCGACGACATGCTGGCGAGCGTCGAGACCGACGTCGGCCGCTTCCATCAGGCGGGCGGCGACGCGATGCGCAAGGTCATCCTCGCCCCGACCACGCCGACCTGGTCGGTGCACGCGCACGAGCTGCCCGCGTTCGCCGCGGCCGCGCGGAAGATGGGGATCGGGCTGCACAGCCATCTGTCGGAATCGCTCGACTACATCGACTTCTGCCGCGACGTGCACGGCTGCACGCCGCTCGAGTTCGTACGGCGCCACGACTGGGTCGGGCCGGACGTGTTCTTCGCTCATCTCTGCCACATGCAGCCCGAGGAGATCCGGCTGATGGCGGAGACCGGCACCGGCATGGCGCACTGCCCGCAATCGAATTGCCGGCTCGGCTCGGGGATCGCGTTCGCCCCGGAGCTGGCCCGGCTCGGCGGCCGCGTCTCGCTCGGCGTGGACGGCGCCGGCTCCAACGAGGCGGCCGACATGATCTGCGAGAGCCACATGGCGTGGCTCGTGCACCGCGTCCGCGACGGTGCCGCGGCCGTCACGGTCGAGGACGTGATCCGGTGGGGGACGACCGGCGGCGCGACCGTGCTGGGCCTCTCCGACACCGGCATGGTGGCACCCGGCATGGCGGCCGACCTGGTCGTCTATTCGCTCGATCACCCGCGCTATGCCGGCCTGCACGACCCCGCCATCGCCCCGGTCGCCGGAGGCGGCCAGGCCCACGTGAAATGGGGCTTCTGCAACGGCCGCCTGATCGTCGAGGACGGACGGATTCCCGGCCTCGACCTGCCCGGCCTGTTCGCCGAGGCGCGGCGGGCGGTGAGCCGGATGGTGATCTGATCAGGTCGCATGCCGCGTGTCCCGGCTCGCGGTGCGGTGCGCCGCGTCCGGGGCGCGAGGCTCTCACGGTGCGCCGCTCACAATCCCCGCAGGAACTCGGGCCTCAGCACCGGGGCGCCTCTTCGGGCGGCCCCGACGATCTGCAGGAGCCGGTCACGGTCCTGCGGCAGCGTGCCGGCGAGCGGCAGGCAGTTCGAGGCGTGGTTGGAGCGGAACACCACGGGCTGCTTCGGGTCGAGGGCGGCGAGCAGCGCCTCCTGCTCCTCCAGCACACCGGCGTCGTCCTGCCACTCGAACGGCGGGCCGTCGCGCTGGAAGCGCTGAAGAAACTCGTCGATCTCGTCCGCGCCGAGGCGGAGCTGCAGGGTCGAGAGATAGGCGGGCGGCGCCGCATTGATCACGGCCGCCGTGCCCTCGACATGCTCGCGCCACAGGCGACGGCCGCCGACGCCGAGAATCACCGTGGCCGAAACGGCGAGGCCGGCGGCGCGGGCGCGGTTCAACGCTTCGGCGATGCGCTCCGGCGTCGCGCCCTTGCGGATCCGCGACAGGATCGCCGGCGCGCCCGACTCGACGCCGACATAGACCAGCGACAGCCGCTTCTCGCGCAGCAGCCGCAGCTCGCCGGGCTGCTTCTGCGTGAGGTTGATCGGCGTCGCGTAGGACGACACCCGCTCGAGCCGCGGGAAGGCGGCCGACAGCCGGTCGAGGATGGCGGCGAGCGTCTCGGTCGGCAGCACCAGGGCGTCGCCGTCGGCGAGAAACACCCGGTCGGCGTCCGGCCACACCCGCGCCGCCGCCTCGATGTCGGCGAACACGTCGCCGAGCGGGCGCGCGTGAAAGTGCTTGCCCTTGTACATGGCGCAGAAGGTGCAGCGGTTGAACGAACAGCCGATCGTCGCCTGGACGATCAGGTTGCGGCCCTCGCTCGGGGGCCGGTAGAGCGGCTCGTCGTACTGCAGGGGCGCGAACATCATGGCGCGGCGCTCGACACCGGACGGTCGGCGCCATCATAGCGCGAGCGGGGCGCTTAAGCACGCGGTGGAGGACGACCGTCCTCCCGTCATTCCGGGGCGCGGACCACCAGGTCCGCGAACCCGGAATCCAGCGACCAGTTCCGAATTCGCGGCTGGATTCCGGGTTCGCCGCTGCGCGGCGCCCCGGAATGACCGCGTGCGCCACCCGACTCAGTGCCCGAGCGCGTCCTTCAGGGTCTGCAGCTGGGACAGGCGCTGGGTGGCCTTGTCGCGGGCGCGGTCGTCCTTGGCGTCGGTGACGTCTTCCTGGGCGTCCTGGATCGCCTGGCGGATCACCTCCGGCTGGAGCTCGTCGACCGGGACGACCTCCTGGGCCAGCACGGTGAGGCCGTTCGGCCCGACCTCGGCGAAGCCGCCCCGCACCACGATCATCTTCGGAGCGTTCTCGCCATAGACGGTGAGCACGCCGGGCCGCAGCGTCGCGACGAAGGGCGCATGGCCGGCCATGATGCCGAAGTCGCCCTCCTCGCCCGGCACGTCCACCTGGGTGACCTCGCCGGAGAACATCAGCTTCTCGGGCGACACGAGCTCGAAGTGAAAGGTGGACATGGCTCATTTAGCGAATGGCGAGTAGCGAATAGCGAATGGTTGCACGACCTATCCGCCACCGCTCTTCCCTATTCGCTACTCCCTATTCGCTATTCGCCAATTCACTCGCAGTTCGTTCGGAAGTCGCGGCCTACGCGGCTTCCGCCGCCAGCCGCTTGCCCTTCTCGACCGCCTGCTCGATGGTGCCGACCATGTAGAAGGCCGCCTCCGGCAGATGGTCGTACTTGCCCTCGCACAGGCCCTTGAAGCCGCGGATCGTGTCGGCGAGATCGACGAACACGCCCGGCGTGCCGGTGAACACCTCGGCCACGTGGAACGGCTGCGACAGGTAGCGCTCGATCTTGCGGGCGCGCGCCACCGTCAGCTTGTCCTCTTCGGAGAGCTCGTCCATGCCCAGGATCGCGATGATGTCCTGGAGCGCCTTGTAGCGCTGCAGGATCTGCTGCACCTGGCGGGCGACCGCGTAGTGCTCCTCGCCGACGACCCGCGGGTCGAGCATGCGCGAGGTCGAGTCGAGCGGGTCGACGGCCGGGTAGATGCCCTTCTCGGCGATCGAGCGCGACAGCACCGTGGTGGCGTCCAGATGCGCGAACGAGGTCGCCGGCGCCGGGTCGGTGAGGTCGTCGGCCGGCACGTAGATGGCCTGCACCGAGGTGACCGAGCCCTTGGTGGTCGTGGTGATGCGCTCCTGCAGGGCGCCCATGTCGGTCGCCAGCGTGGGCTGATAGCCCACCGCCGACGGGATGCGGCCGAGCAGCGCCGACACCTCCGAGCCCGCCTGGGTGAAGCGGAAGATGTTGTCGACGAAGAACAGCACGTCCTGGCCCTGGTCGCGGAAGTACTCGGCCAGCGTCAGGCCGGTGAGGCCGACGCGGGCGCGGGCGCCGGGCGGCTCGTTCATCTGGCCGAACACCAGCGCGCACTTGGAGCCCTTGGTGTCGCCCTTGGTCTCGTGCGGGTCCTTGTTGACGCCGGACTCGATGAACTCGTGGTAGAGGTCGTTGCCCTCGCGGGTGCGCTCGCCGACGCCGGCGAACACCGAGTAGCCGCCGTGCGCCTTGGCGATGTTGTTGATCAGCTCCTGGATGATCACGGTCTTGCCGACGCCGGCGCCGCCGAACAGGCCGACCTTGCCGCCCTTGGCGTAGGGCGCCAGCAGGTCGACCACCTTGATGCCGGTGACCAGGATCTGCGACTCGGTCGACTGCTCGGTGTAGAGCGGCGCCTCCTGGTGGATCGGGCGCGTCTCGGTGTGCGGCACCGGGCCGGCCTCGTCGACCGGCTCGCCGACCACGTTGATGATGCGCCCGAGCGTGCCCTCGCCGACCGGCACGGCGATCGGCAGGCCGGTGTCGGTGACGACCTGGCCGCGCACCAGCCCTTCGGTCGTGTCCATGGCGATGGTGCGCACCGTCGACTCGCCGAGATGCTGCGCCACCTCGAGCACCAGCTTGTGGCCCTGGTTGTCGGTCGTGAGCGCGTTCAGGATCGCCGGCAGATGGCCCTCGAACTGCACGTCGACGACGGCGCCGATGACCTGGGTGATGTGTCCGACCGAAGTGGTTTGGGTGGCCATGCTTGTCTCCTTGGAGCTCGAGCCGCGGCGCAGATCGGCCCGAACGAAACGCGGTGTGATCGCTCAGACGACGGTCAGCTTGACCGGCACGTTGTTGCGGGTGGCCCGCGAGTACGGGCAGATGCGGTGGGCGTCCTCGACCAGGGCCTCGACCTTGGCCTTGTCGGCGCCCGGGATCGAGACCTTGATCTCGGCGGTGAGGGCGAAGCTCACCTCGTCCTTGTCGATGCCGATCGACACGGTCACGCGCGCGGCCTGGCCGTCGACGCCGTGCTTCTTCGACAGCGCCAGGATCGCCTGGCCGAAGCAGGACGACCAGCCGAGCGCGAACAGCTGCTCGGGATTGTGGCCTTCGCCCGAGCCGCCCATCTCTTTGGGCAGCGCCATGGCGAGCCCGAGGCCGCCGTTCTCCAGCACCGCCCGTCCGTCACGTCCGCCCTTGGTGGTCGCCGTCGTCGTGTAGGCCATGGGGGGTCTCCTGTTCGACCGGAAGTCGTCAGAGCGCCTCGGCGCCCGAGATGATCTCGATCAGCTCGCTGGTGATCATCGCCTGGCGGGTGCGGTTGTACTTCAGGGTCTGCTTGCGGATCATCTCGCCGGCATTGCGGGTGGCGTTGTCCATCGCGCTCATCTGGGCGCCGTAGAACGAGGCGGCGTTCTCCAGCAGCGCCTTGAACACCTGCACCGAGATGTTGAGCGGCAGCAGCTCCGCGAGGAGCTGCTCCTCGTCGGGCTCGTACTCGTAGGACGGCGCCGGGCCGTTGGCGGGCGCCCCCTCGAACACGGCCGGGATGAGCTGCTGGGCGGTCGGGACCTGGGCGATCACCGACTTGAAGCGCGAGTAGAACAGGGTGCAGACGTCGAAGGCGCCCTGGTCGTAGAGCGAGATGACGCGCTGGGCGATCTCGTGGGCGTTCTCGAAGCGGATCTGGCGCACCGCGCGCAGATCGATCACGTCGATGATCTCGTCCTCGAACAGCCGCTTGAGCTGGTCGAAGCCCTTGCGGCCGACGCAGAGGATCTTGATCTGCTTGCCTTCGGCGAGAAGCTGGTTGGCGCGGTCGCGGGCGAGCCGCACGATCGCCGAGTTGAACGGGCCGCACAGGCCGCGCTCGCCCGTGCAGACGAGCAGCAGGTGAACCTGGTCGCGCCCGGTGCCGGCGAGCAGACGCGGCCCCTCGGGATTGTCCTGCACCGAGGCCGCGATGTTGCCGAGGGTGCGCTGCATCCGCTCCGAATACGGGCGCGCCGCCTCGGCGGCCGCCTGGGCGCGCCGGAGCTTGGACGCGGCGACCATCTGCATGGCCTTGGTGATCTTCTGCGTCGCCTTGGTCGCGGCGATCCGGTTTCGCAGGTCTTTCAGGCTGGGCATTCCGTGGTCACCTTTGCGCCCGGTCCGGCTTCTGTTCCGTCATGCCCGGCCGCGCGGCCGGGCATTCACGTTCGTCGTCGGCCGCGTCGGGGACGTGGCGGCCGGAACGAGCCCGGCCACGACGACGGCGATCGATCACGCGAAGGTCTTGGCGTACTCGTCGGTGATCGACTTCACCTTGGCGGCGGTCGCATCGTCGAGGTCGCGCTTGTCGCGAATGGTGTTCAGCACGTCCTCGTACTGGGTCCGGAAAAGCGACAGGAGCCCCTGCTCGAACGCCTTCACGCTGCCGACCGGGATCGGATCCAGGTAGCCGTTGACTCCGGCATAGATGACGACGACCTGCTCCTCCATCTTCAGCGGCGAGAACTGCGCCTGCTTGAGGAGCTCGGTCAGCCGGGCGCCGCGGTTGAGCAGGCGCTGCGTCGTCGCGTCCAGGTCGGAGCCGAACTGCGCGAAGGCCGCCATCTCGCGGTACTGCGCGAGCTCGCCCTTGATCTTGCCGGCGACCTTCTTCATCGCCTTGGTCTGGGCCGACGAGCCGACTCGCGACACCGAGAGGCCGACGTTCACGGCGGGCCGGATGCCCTGGTAGAACAGATCGGACTCCAGGAAGATCTGGCCGTCGGTGATCGAGATCACGTTGGTCGGGATGTAGGCCGAGACGTCGTTGGCCTGCGTCTCGATCACCGGCAGCGCGGTGAGCGAGCCGGCGCCGTACTCGTCGTTCATCTTGGCGGCACGCTCGAGCAGGCGCGAGTGCAGGTAGAACACGTCGCCCGGATAGGCCTCGCGGCCGGGCGGACGGCGCAGCAGCAGCGACATCTGGCGGTAGGCGACGGCCTGCTTGGACAGGTCGTCGTAGAAGATCACGGCGTGCATGCCGTTGTCGCGGAAGTACTCGCCCATGGTGCAGCCGGCGAACGGCGCAAGGTACTGCATCGGCGCCGGGTCGGACGCGGTGGCGGCGACGACGATCGAGTATTCGAGCGCGCCGTTCTCCTCCAGGGCCTTCACGAACTGGGCGACCGTCGAGCGCTTCTGCCCGACCGCGACATACACGCAGTAGAGCTTGATCTTCTCGTCGCCGGTGGCGTTGAGCGGCTTCTGGTTGAGGATGGTGTCGAGGACGATCGCGGTCTTGCCGGTCTGGCGGTCGCCGATGACCAGCTCGCGCTGGCCGCGGCCGATCGGGATCAGCGCGTCGATGGCCTTGAGGCCGGTCGCCATCGGCTCGTGCACGGACTTGCGCGGAATGATGCCGGGCGCCTTCACGTCGACGCGGCGGCGCTCGGTCGCCTCGATCGGGCCCTTGCCGTCGATCGGGTTGCCGAGCGCGTCGACCACGCGGCCGAGCAGGCCCTTGCCGACCGGCACGTCGACGATGGCGCGGGTGCGCTTGACGGTCTGGCCTTCCTTGATCTCGCGGTCGTTGCCGAAGATCACGATGCCGACATTGTCGATCTCGAGGTTCAGGGCCATGCCCCGCACCCCGTTCTCGAACTCGACCATCTCGCCGGCCTGGACGTTGTCGAGACCGTAGACGCGGGCGATGCCGTCGCCGACGGAGAGGACCTGGCCGACCTCGGAGACCTCGGCTTCCTGGCCGAAGTTCTTGATCTGCTCCTTGAGGATCGCAGAAATCTCTGCGGCGCGGATGTCCATCAGCCGACCTCTTTCATCGCGTGCTTGATTGCATTCAGCTTGGTCCGGAGCGAGCCGTCGACCATCCGGCTGCCGACCTTCACCACGAGCCCGCCGATGATGGCGGGATCGACCTGCACTTCAACCTTGACGTTCTTGCCCGTGACGGCATCGAGCGCCTTCTTGATCTCGGCCTTGTGGGCGTCGGCGAGCGGCTCGGCGACCGTGACGAGCGCCGTGACCTCGCCGCGATGGCGGGCGAGCAGCTCGCGGAAGTCGCGGATCATGTCGCGCACCGCGAAGAGGCGGCGGTTCGACGCGACGAGCCGCAGGAAGTTCGCCGCCGTGCCCTCCATCTTGGCCTTGGCCAGCACCGCCGTCACGGCCCGGGTCTGCTCCTCGGCGCTGAACGCCGGGCTGCGGACGAGGCGCAGGAGATCGGGGCTGCCGTGGAGCAGCGCCTCGAAGCTGTCGAGGTCGCGGCTCACGGCGTCGAGCGTGCCGCTGTCACGTGCGAGCTCGAACAAGGCCGTCGCGTAACGCCCTGCCATTCCGGCCACGATCGGATCGTCTGCTGCCACGGCGCTCTCTTTCGGCTTTCAGCATCCAGGGTCCCGCCGCGGTTCCGCAGAACGCGCGCAAGCCCCTGGATTCTAAGCGGGACCAGGATTGAATGGGGCGTCCGGAGCGGCCCTCGCCCCGTTGAAAAACCGCGCGTTTGCTAACACAGGCCCGTTGGCGGTGCAATATGGCGAGGGGTCGCCGGACGAGGCCGAAAGGCGCGGCGGAGACCGGGCCGGCGGGGGCCCGGTGCGGCGCTCCGGCGGGCGACGGAGGACTGTTCGACAGCCTCCGTCGGCGGCTCGGGTTCCCTGCCGGGACCGCATCCTATAAGGAGACCGCGGCGGCGCCTGTGCCGCCCGCCACGCGTTCCCGGTCATGCCGTCCTCCCCGTCCCCCCTGTTCGTCGACCTCACCACCGCGTTCCAGGAGCGCGGCCGCATCGCCCATGGCACCGTGCGGGTCGAGCGCGAGCTGGTCGGGGCGCTGGCCGAGCGGGCGCTCGGCGGCCGCGACGACCTCGCCTTCTGCCGGTTCGACCCGGCCGCCCGGCGCTTCGTGGCGATGTCGGCGGCCGAGGCGCTGGCGATCGTGCGGGCGCCGACCGGAGCCGAGCGGCGGCGGGCGCCGCGCCCGGCCTGGCGGTCGCACCCGGTCCTGCAGGCCGGGCGCCGGCTGGAGCGGTTCGTGCGCACCGCGATCCGCGACCGCTTCCGCCGCAAGCGCCGCGCCGTGCTCGAGCAGGTCGCCGGCCCGGCCGACATCTTTCCGCCCGGCGCGTGGCTGCTGCTGCCCGGCGAGCTGCAGCGGCACGACTTCGCCCACCTGATCGCGCTCCGCCGCCGCCTCGGCGTCCGGCTCGCGACCGTGTTCTACGATCTGCTCGGCACGCTGCCGGCCGATGATCCGCGGGTGACGAATCCGGACGCCGCCGACATCCCGTCGAGCGAGTTCATTCTGCGCCACGCGGCGCTGGTGCTGTCGATCTCGGCTTTCTCGGCCGGCGCCCTGCGGGCCCACGCGGCCGAGCGCGGCGTCCCCCTGCCGCCGCTGGCGGTGATCCGGCTCGGCCACCGCATCGGCCCGGCCGAGGAGGACGGGCCCGCCGTGGCCGGCCTCGCACCGGGCGGCTACGTGCTCACCGTCGGCGACGTGACGGCGCGCAAGAACCACCGGCTGCTGGTCGATGTCTGGTCCGGGCTGTCGCGCGAGCGCGGCGGACGGGTGATGCCGCTGGTCGTCGCCGGGCGGATCGGCCACGACGGCGCCCCGCTGGTCGCCGCGGTCGAGGCGGACCCGGCGGCCGCCGCGGTGATCCGCTTCCTCAGCAATGTCGACGATCGACAGCTCCGCTGGCTCTACGCGAACTGCCGCTTCACGGTGTTCCCGTCGCTGTCGGAGGGCTTCGGCCTGCCGGTGGTCGAGAGCCTGGCGGCCGGCAAGGCGTGCATCGCCTCGAACGCCACGGCGATTCCCGAGGCGAGCCAGGGCGCGGCGCGGCATCTCGACCCGGCCGACGCCGCGACGTGGCGGGCCGCCGTGCAGGCGCTTCTCGACGACGACCGGGCGCTCGCCCGGGCCGAGGCCGCCATCGCCGACACGTTCCGGCTGGTCGGCTGGGCCGACACCGCCGCCGACGTGCTCGCCGCCGCCGACGCGGCGCGGGCCGGCGACGCGACCTGATCACCCCTTCCCCAGCCGCGGGCGCAGCAGCATCGGGCCGTAGACGGCGCAGAAGCCCAGGAAGGCGGCGGTCCAGGCGAGGGCGGCGGCCCACAGGAGCGGCGTCACGTGATCGGGCACGAGGCCGGCGGCGATGCGCAGCGCCGCCGCCGCGACGACGGCGACGTAGACGGCCCGGGTCGACGCCGGCGCCTCCAGGGCCCGGCCGGTATGGCCGCGGGTCGCCCGGGTCATCACGGCGAGCGTCATCACCCCGGCCGCCCCGACCGTCCAGGCGTGGATGCCGGCCGAGGGCGACACCAGCGGGGTCGCGGCGGCCGCCGCCAGCAGCAGGAAGCCGAGCGGGATGAACGCGTAGCCGACGTGAAGGATGACGACGAGGGCGTCGCGCCCGGTGCGGTCGCCGGCCCAGCGGGCGAGCCGCACCGCCTGGACGAGCCCGGACGCCGCCAGCAGGACGGCCGTGACGACGCCCTCGGGCGCCGCCAGCCAGGCCGCGAGGGCCATCACGGCGAGCGCGATCGCCGCGGCGTCGACGCGCCCGAACGGCGCCGGCAGGCGGCCCGGGTTCTCGCGCACCAGCCAGTTGCGGGTGAAGCTCGGCACGATGCGGCCGCCGATCAGCACGATCAGCACCACGATGGCGGCCAGCGCGAGCCGCCGGCCCAGCACCGCCTCGCCGCGCACATGCGCCTCGACATGGAAGACGATGTTGGCGGCCGCGAAGACGGCGACGATGACGAGCACACGCAGGTTGCGCCAGTTCCGGCCGGCGATCACTTCGCGGCCGGCGGCGGCGAGCACCATGAGCAGGAACGCCACGTCGACGACTGCGACCACGGCCCAGCCGAGCGTGCCGCCGGCCGCGACGGCCAGCCGTCCGGCCAGCCAGGCCAGCACCAGGACCAGCAGCGGCGTGCCGGCGAGCGGCAGCCGTCCGGTCCAGTTCGGAATCGCGGTCAGGAGGAAGCCCGTGACCACGGCGGCGACATAGCCGAACAGGAGCTCGTGGGCATGCCAGTCGACCGCCGCGAACACGGTGTCGATCGCGATGCGGCCCTCCCAGACCGGCATCCACAGCAGCACGGTCACGCCGGCGAACAGCGCCCCGAAGAGGAAGAACGGGCGGAAGCCGTAGCTCAGCAGGGCCGGGCCGGCATAGGGGGCGGTGCGGGGAACGGGGGCCATGCGACGTCCGGGGCACGAGGGTGGGGCACGAGATCGGGAGAGGAACCCGGCGAGCTGCGCCGCGGTTCGACATCGCATTAGAGACCGCCCGAGAGCCGCGACGGAACCCGCCAGTTTAGAGTCGCTTGATTTTCGACAAGCTTCTGGTTTTTTGCTGACGGTAGGACCGTCAACGCGTGGCCGGACGGCTCGTCGATCGTCCTCGTGGAACCAAGAGGGAACCAGGCACTATGATCACCAGAGCGTTCGTTATCGGATTCGCGTTTGCGGCGTCGACCGGCATCGCCGCTGCCCAGGACGTCGCTGCCGGCGCCGTGTCGTTCCGCAAGTGCACGCCCTGCCACAACATCGGCGAAGGCGCGACCAACAAGGTCGGCCCGGTGCTCAACGGCCTCGAGGGCCGCCACAGTGGCTCGATTCCCGGCTTCAACTATTCCGAGGCGAACAAGAAGTCCGGCCTCACCTGGGACAAGGCGACGTTCAAGTCCTACATCGCCGATCCGCGCGCCAAGATCCCGGGCACCAAGATGGTGTTCGCCGGCATCAAGAACGAGAAGGAGCAGGAGGACCTGTGGGCCTTCCTCACCCAGTACGGGCCGGACGGCAAGAAGAAGTAATCGCCCAACCGGGTTTCATCGGATCCACAGCGCGCCGCCGGCCCCCGGGCCGCGGCGCGTTTTCTTTGAAGACGCCGCCGTCTCCCGATGCGCGGGCCGGACACCCCATCCCCGCCACATCCGCAGGTGACGCCGCACCCCCAACGAGTTTAACCTTACTTCTTCTCTGTAATTCGAAGAAACACTTCTTGATGGAACCCGTCAATCTTGCCATTTTCTGTGCACATTCTCCCCGTTTAAGAGCGACCTCCACGCAACGAGAAGGGGACTATACAGCGCATGGCAAGGCTGATCTTCGTACGACGTTTCGCAATCCTCATCGCTCTATTCACTCTCGCGACCATTTCGACTCGGGCCGAGGCTTTCACCCAGTCCGGCATTGCTTCGGTCTACTCGGGCGGCCGGACCGCCAATGGCGAGCGGGCCCATGCCGGCGGACTGACCGCCGCGCACAAGCATCTTCCTTTCGGCACCATGGTGCGCGTCACGCACCGCAAGACCGGCCGCTCCGTGGTGGTCCGCATCAACGACCGCGGCCCCTTCGTGCGCGGCCGGGTGATCGACCTGACGCCCGCGGCGGCGCGTTCGATCGGCCTGGGCTACGGCCTGGCGCCGGTGTCGCTCGCGGTGCTCGGCCGCAACTGATCGTCCAGCGCACGATCCGGGTTCGAAAGGGCGCCGCGCCGCGGCGCCCTTTTTCATGCCCGTCCCGGCCGCACGACCACCTGTCGCACCACCGACACGGCGGAAGGCGATCACGATGGCACGGCGGTTGCTCCCACGTGTCGTGGAGACCGCCGCGACGGCGTGGCGCAAAAGGGAACGGGGCGGGCGTGGACACGCGATCGGGGGACCGGAACGAGTTCCGTCGACTGTCGTGCGATGCCGCGACGGCGTCGACGCGCCGCACACGGCCGGCGTCGCGGCGACCCGACGAGACCTTTGCGCGGTCGCCCGATAGTGTGCGACAAAGGACCTCGGATGCGAGCCCTGACGACACCTGTGTGCATCGCATCCATTGCGACTGCGCGATAGGGAGCCGACACGATGCGTCGTCCGTCGAAAGATCCGTGGCCGCAGGCTTCCGCCGGTTTCCGGGGCGCCACCCTCGCCCGCACCGGTCGCACGATGCCGGATCGAAGCTCGCCCCGCGCCGATCGCCTGTTCGCCACCCGGCCGGCCCGGGGGCCGTCGCGCCCCGCGTGACGGGCCGTCCGCGGCCCGGATTCGTTCACCACTGAAAGCACACCCCCCTCGCGGAGCTGCAATGATCGAGGTCGCGCGCTATCTCTCCGTCAGTCGCATCGCCTACTTCTCGATGGAGGTCGGGATCCGGCAGGAGATGCACACCTATTCGGGCGGCCTCGGGCTGCTGGCCGGCGACGCCGCGCGCTCGGCGGCCGATCTCGACCTGCCGATGGTGTTCGTGACGCTGGCCTCGCGCGAGGGCTCGATCAAGCAGGAGATCGACGCCGACGGCAACCAGATCGACGGCCCCGACCCGTGGAACCCGGAGGAGTGGGCGACCCCGATCGGCGCCATGGTGGCGGTGCAGCTCGAGGGGCGCCAGGTGTGGATCCGCCCCTGGCTCTACGACCTGAAGTCGCCGCGCGGCTTCCAGATCCCGGTGCTGCTGCTCGACACCAACGTCCCCGAGAACGATCCGCGCGACCGCAACATCACCAACCGGCTGTATTTCGGCGACGAGCGCGACCGCATCAAGCAGGAGGCCGTGCTCGGGGTCGGCGGTGTGCGGGTGCTGCGCGCGCTCGGCTTCACCATCGACACCTATCATCTCAACGAGGGGCACGCGGCCTTCCTGTCGCTGGCGCTGCTCGACCAGCACCGCATCAACCGCATCCCCGGCATCCCGGAGCCGTTCAGCTACGACGTCCACGCGGTGCGCGAGAAGTGCGTGTTCACCACCCACACGCCCGTGGAGGCCGGCCACGACCGTTTCTCCTACGAGGACGTGCGCGCCATCGTCGGCGACCTGATCGAGTTCGACCAGCTCAAGCTGCTGGCCGGCCCCGATCACCTGAACATGTCGCTCCTCGCCCTCAACCTGTCGCGCTACGCCAACGGCGTCGCGCGGCGGCACGCCGAGACGGCGCAGAAGATGTTCCCGGCCTACAAGATCCGGACCGTCACCAACGGCGCGCACGTGCCGATGTGGATGCATCCGGCGGTCGCCGACCTGTTCAAGACCATCGCGCCGCACTGGGCCTACGAGCTGGAGGATCTGCTCAAGGCCGACCAGGTGCCGCCGGACGCGCTGTGGAGCGCCCACCAGCAGGCGAAGCGCGAGCTCATCGACTACGTGAAGGCCACGACCGGAGTCGAGATGGACCCGGACGTCCCGCTGATCGGCTTCGCCCGCCGCATGACCGGCTACAAGCGGCCCGACCTCCTGTTCCACGATGTGGAACGGCTCAAGGCGATCGCCGGCAGGCGGCCGTTCCAGGTGGTGATGGCCGGCAAGGCGCATCCGCGCGACTTCGAAGGCAAGGCGCGCATCCGGGCGATTCACCAGCATATGAGATCGATCAAAGACGTGCCGATGGCGTTTCTGCCAAACTACAGCATCGCCATCGCTTCGAAGCTCGTCTCCGGCACCGACGTCTGGCTCAACAATCCGGTGCCGCCGCTCGAGGCCTCGGGGACGAGCGGCATGAAAGCGGCGTTCAACGGCGTCCTGAACTTCAGCGTGCTGGACGGATGGTGGCTCGAGGGCTGGGAAGAAGGCGTCACCGGCTGGGCGATCGGCAGCGACGGCAGCGACTCGTCGCCCGAGGCGCACGCCGCCGCCATGTACGACAAGCTCGAGTCGACCGTCCTGCCGCTCTATCACGACGATCGGGCCCGCTGGATCTGGATGATGCAGCAGACCATCGCGAAGATCGGTGCGGTGTTCAACAGCGCCCGCATGATGCGGCGCTACTCCACGGAGGCTTACCTTCGCTCCTAGGCCGAGCCGCCGCGCGCGGCGCCGCGACGCGGGACCTGCGGGACGTGTCGCGCCCGCGCGGGCGGTTCGATCGGGACATTTCGTCGATGCGTTTCTCAACCCGAACGAGGCAATTCCGTGCCGATTGATCACCCCACGCCGGGGCCGCTCGCGCGTAGTGCGATGGCCTATGTCCTGGCCGGCGGCCGCGGCAGCCGGCTGCACGAGCTGTGCGACAACCGCGCCAAGCCGGCGGTCTATTTCGGCGGCAAGTCCCGGATCATCGACTTCACGCTGTCGAACGCGCTCAACTCGGGCATCCGCCGCATCGCGGTGGCGACCCAGTACAAGGCGCACAGCCTGATCCGCCACATGCAGCGCGGCTGGAACTTCTTCCGGCCCGAGCGGAACGAGAGCTTCGACATCCTGCCCGCCAGCCAGCGCATCGCCGGCGCGAGCTGGTACGCCGGCACGGCCGACGCAGTCTACCAGAACCTCGACATCATCGAGAGCTACAATCCCGAGTTCATCGTCCTGCTCGCCGGCGACCACGTCTACAAGATGGACTACGAGCCGATGCTCCAGCAGCACGTGGAGCAGAAGGCCGACATCACCATCGCCACCATCGAGGTGCCGCTCAAGCAGGCGGTCCATTTCGGCGTCGTCCATGTCGACGAGAACGACGTGGTGGTCGACTTCGTCGAGAAGCCGCCGAAGCCGCCCCACATGCCCGGCGACCCGACCCAGGCGCTGGCCAGCATGGGCATCTACGTCTTCAACACCAAGTTCCTCATCGACCAGGTCCGCCGCGACGCCCAGGATCCGCATTCGACGCACGACTTCGGCAAGGACATCGTCCCGTACCTGGTCAAGTACGGGAAGGCGGTGGCGCATCCGTTCTCGCGCTCCTGCGTACGCTCGCGCGAGGAGGCGGCCGTCTACTGGCGCGACGTCGGCACCATCGGGGCCTACTGGGAGGCGAACATCGACCTCACCGCCGTGGTGCCGCAGCTCGACCTGTTCGACCACAACTGGCCGATCTGGACCTATGCCGAGATCACCCCGCCCGCCAAGTTCGTGCACGACGAGCAGGGCCGGCGCGGCACCGCCATCTCGTCGCTGGTCGCCGGGGGCTGCATCGTCTCCGGCGCCTCGATCCGCCGCTCGCTGGTCGGCACCGGCGCCCGCGTCCACTCCTACGCCTTCATCGAGAACTCGGTGATCCTGCCGGCCGTCGACGTCGGCCGCGGCGCCCGGCTGCGCAACGTCGTGATCGACAAGGGCACCCAGATTCCGCCCAAGCTCGTGGTCGGCGAGGACCCCGAACTCGACGCCGACAGGTTCCGCCGCACCGAGGACGGCATCTGTCTGATCACCCAGCACATGATCGATCGGTTGTGACCGCTGCACCGCCGATCCTCGTCCTCTCCGTCGTCTCCGAGCTTTTCCCCTTCGTGAAGACCGGAGGCCTCGCCGACGTCGCGGGCGCGCTGCCGGGGGCGCTGGCACCCGAGAACGTGCGCACCGTCACGCTCGTGCCCGGCTATCCGGCCGTGCTGGCGGCGCTGCGCGAGCCGAGCCCGGTGCTCGAGGTGGCGGACCTGTTCGGCGGCCCGGCCCGGCTGGTCCACGGTCGCGCCCGCGCCGTCGAGCTGATCGCCATCGACGCGCCGCATCTCTACGACCGGCCGGGCAATCCCTACATGGCGGCCGACGGGCGCGACTGGCCCGACAACGCCGTCCGGTTCGGAGCGCTCGGCCTGATGGCGGCGCGGCTCGCCAGCGGCGAGGTGCCGGCGCTGCGGCCCGACATCCTGCACGCCCACGACTGGCAGGCGGGCCTCGCCGCCGCCTATCTGCGCTACCGCTTCGAGCGCCGCCCGCGCACCGTGATGACGGTGCACAACCTCGCCTTCCAGGGCCTGTTCCCGGCCTCGCTGCTCGCCAGCCTGGCGCTGCCGCCGCAGGCCTTCTCGATCAACGGTGTCGAGTTCCACGGCGAGATCGGCTTCCTCAAGGCGGGGCTGGCGCTGTCCGACTGGATCACCACGGTGTCGCCGACCTACGCGGCCGAGATCCGCACCCGCGAGTACGGCATGGGCCTCGATGGCCTGCTGCGCGGCCGCACCGAGCGGCTCTCCGGCATCCTCAACGGCATCGACGACGCGGTGTGGAACCCGAGCCGCGACCCGCTGATCGCCGCCAATTTCGACGCCCGGCGCATCGCCCCGCGCATTGCCAACAAGGCGGTGCTGAAGAAGCGCATGAACCTCGCCGCCGACGACGCGCTCCTGTTCGGCGTGGTCAGCCGGCTGACCTGGCAGAAGGGCCTCGACATGCTGGTCGAGGTGTTGCCGACCCTGCTCGCCACCGGCTCCCAGCTGGTCGTGCTCGGCTCCGGCGAGCGCAACCTGCAGCAGGCCTTCCTCGACGCCGCCCGCATCCATCCGGGCCGCGTCGCCTGTGTGATCGGCTACGACGAGGAGCTCGCCCACCTGATCCAGGCCGGCGCCGACGCGCTGCTGATGCCGTCGCGCTACGAGCCCTGCGGCCTCGCCCAAATGTGCGCGCTGCGCTACGGCACCCTGCCGGTGGTCAGCCATGTCGGCGGCCTCGCCGACACGGTGATCGACTGCAACGACATGGCGATCGCCGAGGGCGTCGGCACCGGCATCCAGTTCACCCCCACCATCGGCATGCTGGAGGCGGCGGTGCTGCGCACCACGGCGATGTGGCGGAACGGCAAGACCTGGCGCCGCGTCCAGCGCAACGCCATGCGGGCCGACGTCTCCTGGCGCCGCTCGGCCCGCCGCTACGCCCAGCTCTACCGCGATCTGATGGCCGAGCGGCGGCGATGACGGCGCCGGGCGGCGCCTCCGGCCGGGCGCCGCGGGCCGGGCCCTGCCCGGAACGCATGGCCGCCGCGCCATCGCGGAGTCGCGGACGAAACTTCATCCTCGTGAAACCCTGATCGGGTATAAGGCGGCCCTGATAGAAACGGCTGCCTGCAAAGACCACGTTCAAGCCCGGACGCGCGCCTAGGTCGGCCATTCGGCCGCTGCGTGCAGGCCGAGCATTCGGGACGTGACGTGATGCACGACTTCGGATTTTCGCTGCTGACCCTGGTCGCGGCCAACCCCCTCCCCACCGCTGCCGTGGTCGGATCGTCCCTGCTGACGGTCCTGGCCTTCGTCTTCCCGTCCTTCGGCGTCGACTGAGCCGGGCGGCGGCAGACCAGACTCCTGTCCGGATTCGCGAGCTTGCCGCTGGAGTCCCGGCGCGCGATCGCATGGACTCCGATAACTGTCAGCCGGGCGGCGCATTTGGACGAGGTGCCGAAATGTTGCATCCCTGCCCGGGCAGGTCGTTCGATTGTTGATCGCTCTTTTGTTCTTTGCTCGACCGCCAGGACGACAGACGGGAGATCTGGTCAACGCACAACCCTGACGGTATCGTGATCGCGGGATCCGGGGGATGTCCTGAGTCTTGAGCACCGATCAGACATTCAGCGACGCCTGCACAAGGTACGAGGTACGTCGCGAGGAGGCACGCGCCGCGACATCCGACGAACTTCATCGGGCGATAACGGAGAGGCTGATCCCTGTTCAGCTAATTGGCGTTGAATTGACAGGCATCACAGACGCTTGTTTGGACTTAAGCAGAACCTGGACGTTGCCGTGGGGGCGAATAGTCGGCCAGTTCCGGCCGTATGTACGTCGTTTCGAGCTAGCGCTGTGGTGCAACGGAATCTTGCTTGGTCTCGCAATCGGCCGAGCTTCACGCGGCAACGACAATGTGACCATTCACTATCTGGAAAGAAACCGTAGCGAGGATGACTTCCGCGGGTGGCTCTTGCCGATCGCCATCGACGCCGACGACAACTTCGCGAAATTGACCGATCGTCAGTGGCTTAAGGTGAAGAACCCGGTGGCTCCGCTGGTGCCTAGATATGAGGCCATCGGATTCGAACTTGCAATGCCGATTCGCGGGAGCACATACTACAGACGGAGAGTGGCATGACCGCGTGTCCGGCTTGGGTGAGTGAGCAGTTCGACAGTGCACGCGAGACCGAGGTCTCTCGGGCGCGAGAGGTCCTGCGCGATCGACCCGGCGTTCTGAGGTCGCTGAGCCGGGAATCGCTGGCGACAGCCACCGCGTGCGACACACCGGGAACTGTCGAAATAGGCAGAGCTTAGCGTCTTTCTGCCCGACCGGTCGCCCCGCAGCCCATCTCACGCCGCTGGTCTGCGACCCGTATGCCATTCAATCCATCGTTTCCGATACTGTGAGAGTACGGGCATCGGGCCTGCAGGCCGGGAATTTCTCGCCGTCTTATTCGAGACTGCATTGCCACCGGATGACCCGGGTTATCCCCCAAGTTCTATCGTCCGGTCGATACCGGCGCTGAGGCGCATGCGGCAGCGCCGGCGCTGTTGTTCCCTTATCGTTCTTGCCGCAGCCACGGCCGCCTGCTACCCTGGCGCGCAATCCTGGCGTGGGGCGAGGCATGGTCCAGCGGGTGACGACCGTGGCGTTCGAGGGCATCGAGGCGCGGGCCGTCGACGTCCAGGTGCAGGTCGCGCCCGGGCTGCCCGCGTTCAATGTCGTGGGTCTGCCGGACAAGGCCGTGTCCGAAGCGCGCGAACGCGTGCGGGCCGCGCTGGTCGCCTCGGGTCTCGCCCTGCCGGCGCGGCGCATCACCGTCAATCTCGCCCCGGCCGACCTCCCCAAGGAGGGCAGCCACTACGACCTCCCGATCGCGCTCGGCCTGATGGGCGCCATCGGGGCGATCCCGCCCGACGCGCTCGACGGCTGCACGGTGCTGGGCGAGCTCGGGCTCGACGGCTCGATCGCGGCGGTCGCCGGCGCGCTGCCGGCCGCCATCGCGGCCAACGCCCGCGGCGACGCGCTGATCTGCCCGGCGGCCTGCGGCCCGGAGGCCGCCTGGGCGAGCCCCGACATGGCGATCGTCGCGGCCGGCTCGCTGATCCAGCTGGCAAATCACTTCAAGGGCA
Organism: Rhodoplanes tepidamans; assembly: GCF_030813915.1. Classification (GTDB taxonomy): domain Bacteria; phylum Pseudomonadota; class Alphaproteobacteria; order Rhizobiales; family Xanthobacteraceae; genus Rhodoplanes; species Rhodoplanes tepidamans. The sequence goes on along the minus strand of NZ_JAUSUJ010000015.1, from coordinate 71,504 downwards.
CGCAGGTGCTGTCGCGGCCGCAGCCGCGCATCCGCGAGCCGGCGGGCGGCCTGCCCGACCTCGCCGACATCAAGGGCCAGGAGAGCGCCAAGCGGGCCCTGGAGATCGCCGCCGCCGGCGGCCACAACCTCTTGATGATCGGCCCGCCCGGCGCCGGCAAGTCGATGCTCGCCGCACGGCTGCCGTCGATCCTGCCGCCGCTGTCGCCGGCCGAGCTCTTGGAGATCTCGATGATCGCCTCGGTGGCGGGCGAGATCGAGGACGGGGCGCTGACCAGCCGGCGCCCGTTCCGCAGCCCGCACCACTCCGCCTCGATGCCGGCCCTGGTCGGCGGCGGGCTGAAGGCCAGGCCCGGCGAGATCTCGCTGGCCCACAACGGCGTGCTGTTCCTCGACGAGCTGCCCGAGTTCGAGCCGCGGGTGCTGGAATCGCTGCGCCAGCCGCTGGAGACCGGCGAGGTGGCGATCGCCCGGGCCAATCACCGGGTCACCTATCCGGCCCGTTTCATGCTCGTCGCCGCCATGAACCCGTGCCGCTGCGGCCGCGCGAGCGAGCCCGGCTTCGCCTGCCGGCGCGGTCCGATCGAGCGCTGCACGGCCGAGTACCAGGGGCGCCTCTCGGGACCGCTGCTCGACCGCATCGACCTGCATGTCGACATCCCGGCGGTGAGCGCCGCCGACCTGGTGCTGCCACCGGCCGCCGAGGGCAGCGCCGCCGTCGCGGCCCGGGTGGCGCGCGCCCGCGACCTGCAGGCGCGCCGCTACGAGGACCTCGGCTTCCCGCATGTGCGCACCAACGCGCAGGCGCAGGGCGGCCTGCTGGAGGACGTCGCCGCCCCGGACAAGGCCGGCCTCGCCCTGATCCGCGAGGCCGCCGACGCCATGCGGCTCTCCGCCCGCGGCTATCATCGCGTCCTGCGGGTCGCCCGCACGCTCGCCGACCTCGCCGGCAGCGAGCGGGTCGGCCGGGTCCACGTCGCCGAGGCGCTCGCCTACCGGACCCGCCTCGACGAGGTCCGCCGCGCCGCGTGACGGCGTTCCGCCGGTTTGGCGATCTGGACTTCGGCCGGGGGATCGGACCATCATCGCCGGGGCGCGTGCGCGATTCGGCCTTCGGCCGGACGGTCCGGCGCGCCCGGGCCGGCCCTCCGTCGGTGTGCGTCCCGCCTGGTCGTCTTCAGCCCGCGTATTCAGCCTGCGTTTCAGCCTGCGTCTCGGGCCGCGCTCTGGGCCGCGTCTTGGGTCCGCGTGCCCGGACTCCGCCGGAACGAGTGGCATTCCGGCGGCCGTCGCTTCGGCTCGCGTCACGTTGCGTGCGTCGGAAGGCGTGCGTCCGGCCTGCGCCACCCCGCTTGCGCCGCCCCGGGTCTGCCTCCCTCGTTCCAGTCGCGTTCGGCCCGCATGGGCTAGTTCAGCCTCCACCCGTCCGGGCTGCACCATCGGGAGGGTCTGCCCGTCCCGGTTTAATCGAATGTTTCCGCTTCTCGGCCATCATGGCCGGACATGACGCGATCGCGCGGGGATGCAGGATGCTGGACCGGAGCGAAGACCACACGCCGAACGCCACCCGGGATGTGGAGCAGCCCGCCGCCGCCGCACCGCCCACGCTCCTGGTCATCGACGACGACACCGTCCACCGGATGATCATCGGCCGGGTGGCGCACCGGGCCGGCTACGAGGTCGCCGAGGCCGCCTCCTACGAGGAGGCCGTCGCGCTGCTCGAGCGCCACGCCTACACGCTGATCAGCCTCGACCTCACGCTGGGCCGGCACGGCGGCGCCGAGGTGCTGCACGTGATCGCCGCCATGGACCTCAAGACGCCGATCGTCATCGTGTCGAGCTCGACCGAGACGATCCGCCGCGAGACCGCGGCGATGGCGAACCTGCTCAGCCTCAATGTCTGCCGCACCCTGCCCAAGCCGGTCGATCTCGCCCAGCTCCGGGCCATCCTGATCGACGTGCGCCAGCGCAACGCCATCGGCCTCACGCCGGCCGGCTGGTCGGCGTGAGCCGGACCGCCGACCAGGTCCTCGATCCGAGCGGCCGCGTGGCCGCGCCGCCCGCCGACGCCCTCCCGAAGCGGATCAAGCGCCCCTATGCCGGCCTGATCGCCGGCGCCGTGTTCATGATCGCGACCATCGTCGGCATGAACGCCCTGGTGCTCGCCAATCTGCGCGAGCGCGCGCTCGACGCGGCCGAGCAGTCGCTCGCCCAGCGCAGCGCCATCCTGGCCGAGCAGGCCGAGCGCGCCATCCAGTCGGTCGACCTCACCCTGAGCGCGCTGCTCGAGCACGTCCCCGAGGCCGTGACGGTCGACGCCGACGCGTTCGCCGACCGGCTGTCCGGCCTGCGGACCCACATGATGCTGCGCGACAAGACGACGGGCCTGCCGCAGCTCGACGCGCTCTCGCTGATCGACAGCACCGGCCGCCTGGTGAACTTCTCGCGCTTCTGGCCGGCGCCTGCCGTGTCGATCGCCGACCGCGACCACTTCGTGCGGCTGCGCGAGGAACGACCGGCTTCATCGGTCGTCAGCCCGCCCCTGCAGAGCCGCGCCACCGGCCACTGGCTGGTCGGCCTGCACCGCCGCCTCGACACCATCGACGGCAGCTTCATGGGAATCATGTCGGCGGCGCTGTCGCTCGACTATTTCGAGGCGCTCTACCGGTCGGTCGCGCTGTCCGACGCCGACTCCTTCGCCCTGATGCGCAAGGACGGCGTGCTGCTGCTCCGGCACCCCTCGGTGCCGGCGGTCGGCCGCACCTTCGCGCTGCGCCAGGACGGCGAGCGCGCCTACACGGAGCGGGGAACGAGCCCGCTCGACGGCGACGAGCGGGTGTGGGCCGTACGGCCGCTCAAGACCTATCCGCTCGTCATGGTGTCGAGCACCACGGTGGAGCATGCCCTGACCGGCTGGCGGGCGATCGCCCAGCTCTCCGTCTTCCTGTCGATCACCGGCGGCGTCATCGTCGTCGTCGCGGCGCTCTGCGTGGCGATGTGGTGGAACGAGCAGAACAAGGCCGTCGAGGCCCGCACCGCCCACATGGAGGCGGAGAACGCCCGCGCCCGCGCCGAGGCCGAACTGCTGCGCGAGCGCGAGCAGGCCGCCGAGGCGGCGAACCGGGCGAAGTCCGAGTTCCTGGCGACCATGAGCCACGAGATCCGCACGCCCATGAACGCGCTGATCGGCCTCGCCTCGACCCTGCTGGAGAGCGACCTCGATCCCGAGCAGCGGATCTGCGTCGCGGCGATGCACGACGCGGGCGACAACCTGCTGCGCATCCTCAACGACATTCTCGACTTCTCGAAGCTCGAGGCGGGCCGGCTCGAGTTCGAGGAGCTCCCGTTCTCGCCCGCCACCCTGGTCGACAACGTGGTCAGCATCGTCGGCCGGCGTGCCGCCGACCGCGGGCTCGCGGTCAAGGTCGCGATCGCGCCCGACATGCCGGCCGCCCTGATCGGCGATGCCGGCCGTCTCCGCCAGGTGCTGCTGAACCTCCTGTCGAACGCCGTGAAGTTCACCCGCGCCGGCGAGATCCGCGTCGCCGTCCGCTGCGTCGGGCGCGACGACGGCCGAGCCGAGATCGAGTGGCTGGTCGGCGACACCGGGATCGGCATTCCGGCCGACCACATTCCCCGCCTGTTCGCCAAGTTCACCCAGGCCGACCCGTCGATCAACCGCCGCTTCGGCGGCACCGGCCTCGGCCTCGCCATCTGCAAGCGCATCGTCGACCAGATGGGCGGCACCATCGCGGTCGAGTCGGCCGAAGGGGTCGGCACCACGTTCCGGGTCCGCATCCCGCTCGCCTGGACCGACACGTGCGCCGGCGGGCCGCCCGCCGACGACGGCGTCGTCGCGAGCCTGCACGCCCGGCTCGCCGCCCTCGGCCGTCCGCTGCGGCTGCTGATCGCCGAGGACAACCCGACCAACCAGCTCGTCGCGGTGAAGATGCTCAAGGAGTTCGGCATCGTGCCGCGGCTCGTCGGCGACGGCGGCGAGGCCGTGGCGGCGACCGCCGAGACCCCCTTCGACGTCGTGCTGATGGACGTGCGGATGCCCGAGATCGACGGGCTCGAGGCGACCCGCCTCATCCGGGCGCGCGGCGGCCCGCACGACGACGTGCCGATCGTCGCCATCACGGCCAACGCCTATGCGGAGGACATCAAGACCTGCCGCGCCGCCGGCATGACCGGCTTCGTCGCCAAGCCGCTGCGCAAGCAGGCGCTGATCGAGGCCGTGCTGAACGTCCTGCCGGCCGCCGACGCGACCGCGGCCGGCGCGGTGCCGGGCACCGGCGCCGCGAGCGGCGCGCCGCCGGCCGGGGCCGATCGACGCGGCCCCGCCGCCGACACGTCGGTCGACCACGCCCTGGTGGCGCTGCTCGCCGAGGAGATCGGCGCCGACGGCGCGAGCCTCGCCATCGGCGTGTTCCTGCGCGAGTCGGAGGCCCGGCTCGCCCGGCTCGGCGGCCTCTGTCCGGCGCTCGACCGCGACACGATCGCGACCGAGGCTCACACCCTCAAGGGCGCCGCCGCGACCATCGGGGCCGTCGCCCTGTCCGAGCTCGCGGCAGAGCTCGAAGCCGCCGCCCCGGTGGTGACGCCGGCCGACTACCGTGTGCTGCTGGCCCGGATCGACACCGCGCTCGCCCACGCCCGCGGCCGACTGGCGGGGCTCGCCGCCGCCGCCTGAGCGCCGCACCAGCCTCGGCCGGCGCCCCTTCAGAGTCCGTCAACCATCCCGCAACCCTTCCGGCCGGCCGCCGCGAACCGCCCCGGCGGAGCCGCACTCTCCTGGCAGGCAAAGAGACTGGCAAGGTTCGGGTGCTATCTCCGATGACGAGAGCCGCTGATCTCCCCGCGACGCCGACCGACGACGACCCCGGTGGTCGACCGCCCCACGCCCGGCCGGGTCGGACCGGAACCCGGAGCAGGACACCTGCCATGGCGCGGATGCGCAGCAAGATCGATCGTCTGGTCCGCAACGCCGCGGTGGTGGTGGGCGGATCGGTGCTGATCCTGCTCGGCACCCTGGTCTACCTGATCCTGGCGTTGCGCGCCGCCCAGGCCGCCGGCCCCGACGTGATGCTGTTCGCCACCCTGGCGGCCGCCCTGACGGCGGCCTCGTGCGGCGCCCTGGCGCCGCTCGTCCGCAGCAATCGCCTGCTGCGCCAGGAGATCGCCCGGCTCGAGCAGCGTGTCGAGGAGCTCGCCGACGCGCAGTGGGAGCTGAGGGAGCAGGAGGAGCGCGCCCGCGGCTTCGTCGAGCTCATGAGCGACGTGATCGTCCGCCGCGACGCCGCCGGCCGCATCGGATTCGCCAACGACGCCTACTGCCGCCTGGTCCGGCTGTCCTCCGCCGAGCTCGTCGGCCACGCCTTCACGCCGCTGGTGCTGGAGCAGGGCCCGGTCGCCGTGCTGGACGAGGGCACCCGCACCCACGACCAGAAGATCGCCTCGCCCGACGGGCCGCGCTGGATCGCCTGGCGCGAGGTCGCGGTACGGGCGGGCGCCGGCACCGAGACGCTGAGCGTCGGCCGCGACGTCACCGACCGGGTCACGGCCGAGCGCGCGCTCGCCGAGGCGCGCGACCAGGCCGAGGCGGCGAACCGCGCCAAGAGCCGCTTCCTGGCCACCGTGTCGCACGAGATCCGGACGCCCCTGAACGGCATCCTGGGGATGACCGACCTGCTGCTCGACACGCCGCTGACGCCGGCCCAGACCACCTATGCCGAGGCCGTGCAGGCGTCCGGCCGGGCCCTGCTGGTTCTGATCGAGGACATTCTCGACTTCGCCAAGATCGAGTCCGGCCGTGTCGAGGTGGCGGCGAAGCCCTTCGACCTCGCCGCCGTGATCGAGGAGACGGTCGAGCTGCTGGCGCCGCGCGCCCACGGAAAGGCGATCGAGATCGCCGCCTTCGTCGACCCCGGCCTGCCGGCCCGGGTGATCGGCGACGCCGCACGGCTGCGCCAGATCCTGCTCAATCTCGCCGGCAACGCCGTGAAGTTCACCGAGGCCGGCGGCATCACCGTGACGGCGGAGCCCGGCCCGCGCGACGGCACCGTCGCCCTGACCGTGCAGGACACCGGCATCGGCATCGCGGCCGACGCGATGGAGCGCATCTTCGGCGAGTTCGAGCAGGCCGACGCCGGGACCGACCGCCGCTTCGGCGGCACCGGGCTCGGCCTCGCCATCACCCGGCGCATCGTCGCGCGGCTCGACGGCAGCATCGCGGTCGACAGCGCGCCGGGCGCCGGCGCGAGCTTCCGGGTGGAGCTGCCGCTCCCGGCCGCCGACCCGGCCGTCCAGCCGACGGCGCCGGCCGCGCGCCCGGATCTCGCCGGCCGCAGCGTCCTCGTCGTCACGGCCGATCCGCGCACCGTCGAGGCGCTCCGACGCCAGCTCGCCGCCTGGGGCGCCCGCACGCTGCTCGCCGGCCCGGACGACCCCGCGGCCACCGCGGCCCCGGACTGCGACGCCGTGCTGGTCGACCACGCGATCGGGCCCGCCGCGGCGGCGCGCCTCGCCGGCTGTCCCGTCGCCCGCCGGATCGTCATGCTCCGCCCCGGCGAGCGCGGCGCCCTGGCCGGGCTCGAGGCGGCAGGCTTCACCGGCTATCTGATCAAGCCGGTGCGGGCGGCCTCGCTCGCCGAGCGGCTCGGTGTCGCCGGAGCGCCGGCGGCCGCGCTCCCCGGAACGCCCCTCGCCGCGCCGGTGTCCCGGCCGCAGGCCCCCCGGGCCGTGCCGTACACGCGCGCCGTGCTGGTCGCCGAGGACAACGAGATCAACGCCCTGCTGGTGCGGGTCCTGCTGGAGCGGCTCGGCCACCGCGTCACCGTCACGAGCGACGGCACCGCCGCCGTGACGGCCTGGCAGCGGGCGCTGGCAGACCGCCGGCCCTTCGACGTGGTGCTGATGGACCTGCACATGCCCGGGCTCGACGGCCTCGCCGCGACCCGCTGCCTCCGCTTCCTCGAGGCGGAGCTCGGCGTCCCGCCGGCGCTGATCGCCGCCCTGACGGCCGACGCCTCGCCGGCCGACCCGGAGACCTATGCCGGCGCCGGGCTCGATGCGGTGCTGACGAAGCCGCTCGACCGGGACCGGCTGGAGGCGCTGCTCGCCAGCCATTCGGGGCGCGGCGCGCTCGCCGCCTGAGCCGCCGCGGCCGCCGCGGTTCTGATCACATCGCCGGACGCCCTCACGGGACCATGCCGCGAACCGGACACCTGACGTGGGGTGACCCGAGGGTGTAGAGTCACACCATCGAACACCGGCGGTGTCACAAAACCGTGTCCGCTGCGGCTTACTGAAGAAGATCGGCCGGGCGCCGCGAATCGTGTCGGTCGCCGCGGCCGGTCGTGAGGGATGCCGGGAGCCGTCGATGCCCACTCTGCCGCGCGAGAACGAGCCCAAGCGTCTGTTCGGCCAGCCCGGCCAGGCGCGCCCGGGCGCCCGCGTGCCGCGCCTCGCCGCCCTCAAGGCGCTCGGCGGGCTGCGGGTCTCCGACCCGCGGCTGAGCCGCAGCGACGAGACGCTCGGCCGCATCGGCACGCTCGAGGTGCGGCTCGCCCACCGGGCGGCCGAGATCCGCCGCGCCCAGCGCCTGCGCTTCGACGTATTCTACCAGGAGATGTCGGCGGTCGCCGACGCCACGACGATGATCGCCCGGCGCGACGTCGATCCCTACGATGCGCTGTGCGACCACCTGCTGGTGCTCGATCACGCCAAGCCGACCCGCCAGGGTCCGGCCGTGGTCGGCACCTACCGGCTGCTGCGCCAGGAGATCGCCGAGCGCCGCGGCGGCTTCTACACGGCCGGCGAGTTCGACATCGCGCCGCTGATCGCCCGCCACCGCGGCCTGAAATTCCTCGAGCTCGGCCGCTCCTGCGTGCTGCCGCCCTACCGCAACAAGCGGACCGTCGAGCTGCTGTGGCACGGCATCTGGACCTATGTGCTGCGCCACAAGATCGACGTGATGCTGGGCTGCGCCAGCCTGGAGGGCACCGATCCCGACGCGCTGGCGCTGCCGCTGTCGTTCCTGCACCATTACGCGCCGGCCCCGGAGGCGTGGCGGGCCCGCGCCCTGCCGCGGCGCTTCGTACCGCTCGACCGCCTGCCCCGGGAGAGCGTCGACCCGAAGGCCGCCCTGCACGCGCTGCCGCCGCTGGTGAAGGGCTATCTGCGGCTCGGCGCCGTGGTCGGCGACGGTGCCGTGATCGACCACCAGTTCGGCACCACCGACATCCTGGTGATCCTGCCGGTGAGCCTGATCAACACCCGCTACATCGGCCATTTCGGCGCCGGCGCCGAACGCCACGCGGCGTGAGTTCGCGCGTGAGCTGATTCGATCACAGCTCGGTCATTCCGGGGCGCGGCAAAGCCGCGAACCCGGAATGACCGGATCATCACAGCCGCCGCAGGGCGACCTCGGCGATGCGGTGCGTCTCGCTCTTCTTAAGGATCAGGTCGGCGCGCTGGCGGGTCGGCAGGATGTTCTCCTGCAGGTTGACCAGGTTGATGCGCGTCCAGATGTCGGTCGCCATGGCGACCGCCTCGTCGTCGGTCAGCTGCGAGTAGCGGCGGAAATAGGACTTCGGGTCGCGGAACGCGGTGCCGCGCAGCGCCAGGAAGCGCTTCACGTACCAGTGCCGCAGCACGTCCTCCTCGGCGTCGATATAGACCGAGAAGTCGAAGAAGTCGGACACGAACGGGATCGCCTTGCCGTCCTTCGGCGGACGGCCGGCCTGCAGCACGTTGACGCCCTCGACGATCAGGATGTCGGGGCGATCGATCTCGATGCACTCGTTCGGCACCACGTCGTAGACGAGATGCGAGTAGACGGGCGCCCGCACCGGCCGGCGGCCCGCCTTGATGTGCGACAGGAAGCGCAGGAGCGCCGGCAGGTCGTAGCTCTCCGGAAAGCCCTTCTTGTCCATCAGGCCTTCCTGCTGCAGCACCGCATTGGGAAACAGGAAGCCGTCGGTGGTGATCAGGTCGACCTTCGGCACGTTGGGCCAGCGCGCCAGCAGGGCCTGCAGCACGCGGGCCGTCGTCGACTTGCCGGCCGCCACCGAGCCGGCGACGCCGATCACGTAGGGCACCTTGGCGTCGACCGTGTTGAGGAAGCGCTGCTGGGCCCGGAACAGCTTCTGGGTGGCGGCGACGTAGAGCGACAGGAGGCGCGACAGCGGGAGGTAGATCTCCTCGATCTCGGCGATGTCGAGCCGGTCGTGCACCGAGCGCAGCCGGATCACCTCGGCCGGCTCCAGCGTCATCGGCGTGTCCTCGCGCAGCGCCGCCCATTCGTCGCGGGAGAAGACGCGGTAGGGTGAGAACCGGTTTTCGGAGCGCGGCGCGACGAGCTGATCCATCGGGTCAGGCATCCTTCCGTGAGGCCTTTTCGTCGAGTCCGGATTGCGCCGTACGGGATTTCAGCAAGGCCTCGACCTCGGCGAACGGAATGTCGCGGGCCTTCAAGAGGACCAGCAGATGGTACATGAGATCGGCCGCCTCGGCGACGACGCGGTCGCGGGTCTCCCCTGCGCCGGCCAGCACCACCTCGATCGCCTCCTCGCCCATCTTCTTGGCGCAGTGGGCGGCGCCCTTGTCGAGCAGCGTCTTGGTGTAGGAGGTCGCGGCGCTGGCCCCGGCGCGCGCCGCGATGATGGCCTCGAGGTCGTGCAGCGTGAAGGCGCTCATGGTCGGCCGTTCCGTCGGTTTTCCAGAAAAAGCTGAGAACTTTCAGGGGTCGAGGCGCATCGGCAGGCCGGCCGCGGCCATGTGCTGCTTGGCCTCGCGGATGGTGTGCTCGCCGAAGTGGAAGATCGAGGCGGCCAGCACCGCGGTCGCGTGGCCGTCCCTTATGCCGCCCACCAGATGGTCGAGATTGCCCACCCCGCCGGAGGCGATCACCGGCACCGGCACGGCGTCGGCGATGGCGCGGGTGAGCGCGATGTCGAAGCCGGCCCGGGTGCCGTCGCGGTCCATCGAGGTGAGCAGGATCTCGCCCGCCCCGAGCGCCACGACCTCTTTCGCGTATTCCACCGCGTCGATCCCGGTCGGCTTGCGGCCGCCATGGGTGAAGATCTCCCACCGGGCCGGGGCGCCGTCGGGCGACACCCGCTTGGCATCGATCGCCACCACGATGCACTGGTTGCCGAACTTCTCCGCCGCCTCGGCGACGAACTGGCGATTGTTCACCGCCGCCGTGTTGATCGATACCTTGTCGGCACCGGACTGCAGGAGCGCCCGGATGTCGTCGACGGTGCGCACGCCGCCGCCGACGGTCAGCGGCATGAAGCAGGCCTCGGCGGTACGCCGCACCACGTCCAGGATCGTGCCGCGGTTCTCGTGGCTCGCCGTGATGTCGAGGAAGCACAATTCGTCGGCGCCGGCGGCGTCGTAGGCGATCGCCGCCTCGACCGGATCGCCGGCGTCGCGCAGGTCGACGAAGTTGACGCCCTTGACGACACGGCCGTCCTTGACGTCGAGGCAGGGAATGACGCGGACCTTGAACACTATTCTGCTGCGACTTTCTCGTCCTCGCGGAGAAAGTCCCAGAATCTGGGATGCATCTTCCCCGCACGGTCGGATTTCGTGATGTCGGTGATGAAGAACGACGTGAACGACTCGTTCAGCCTCGTCGTGAGGATGTCGATCGGAAGCGCCGTGCGGACGACCTTGGTGCCGTCGTCGATGTGATAAACGGCGTCGCCGGACTGCAGGCCCAGGGCGCCGTGAAGCGTCCGCACCGTATTCGGCCCGGCTTCGTCCTCGATGACGAGCAGGTAGGTTCGACTGATCATTCGGCCTCCTCGCTCCTCCGTTCGATCTCGAGGCGCGGCTGCTGGGTCGCCACGTCCACGATCTCGCTCGTGCCGCCGATCCTGTACAGTAGCTGTATCGCCCTCTGGCGAATTCTATACTCTTCGGACTGAAGTCGATCCGGGTCGCGGAACACGAAGATGAAATAGGCGACGAGCGTAGCAAGTACAGGGATCGAGGCCAAACCGGCGAAGACCAGCCGGATCGACCGGTCGTCGACCAGGATGACCACGAGAAGCGACACCGGCATCGTCAGCCCGACCAGCCACAGCATCGGATTGACCGCGGTCCGGACCACCCGGATGGTGTCGACCCGCGACAGGCCGGCCCGAACGATCTGGTCCAGCCTGAGCATCTAGGCAGGCCTTGCCTCGGTTGCCGCCGACCGCAGCAGCGCCAGCGCCTTCCTGGCGTCGAGACGGCCGTCGTAGAGGGCGCGGCCGGCGATCGCGCCGGCGAGCCTTTGGGCGCGCGGCTCGACGAGCTTCTCGATGTCCGTCATCGAGGCGAGGCCGCCGGAGGCGATGACCGGAATCGCGATCGCCTCGGCGAGCGCGATGGTGGCGTCCAGATCGAGCCCGGTCAGCATGCCGTCGCGGCTGATCTCGGTGTAGACGATGGCGGCGACACCGGCGTCCTCGAAACGCTTCGCCAGTTCGAGCGCCGGCAGGTCCGACACCTCGGCCCAGCCCTCGACGGCGACGCGGCCGCCGCGGGCGTCGAGCCCGACCGCCACGCGGCCCGGGAAGCGCTTCGCCGCCGTCTTCACCAGCTCGGGATCGCGCACCGCCGCGGTCCCGATGATCACCCGGGTGATGCCCTTCTCCAGCCAGCCCTCGACGGTCGCGAGGTTGCGGATGCCGCCGCCGAGCTGCACCGGGATCGAGACGAGCTCGAGGATCCGCTCGACCGCCGCGGCATTGACGGGCTTGCCCGCGAAGGCGCCGTCGAGATCGACGATGTGGAGATACTGGAAGCCGATCTCCTCGAACTGGCGGGCCTGCTCGGCGGGATCGCGGTTGAAGATGGTGGCGCGCGCCATGTCGCCCTGCTCCAGGCGCACCGCGAGACCGTCCTTCAGGTCGATGGCGGGAAACAGGATCACGGGGCCCACCTCAAAAAATTGGCGATCAGCGCAAGGCCGAGCCGCTGGCTCTTCTCCGGGTGGAACTGGGTCCCGGCGGCGGTGCCGTGGGCGACGATCGCCGTGACCGGGCCGCCATAGTCGACCTCGGCGACGAGATCGGCGCGGTTCGCCGCCTTCAGGTGATAGCTGTGCACGAAATAGGCGTGCAGCCCGTCCGGGCCGGTCGGGATGCCGTCGAGCAGCGGATGCGGCTGAAGCGCGTTCAGGGTGTTCCAGCCCATGTGCGGGATCTTGAGGCTCGGATCGGCCGGCGTGATGCGGTCGACCTCGCCGGGAATCCAGCCGAGGCCGTCGGTCACCTCGTATTCGCGGCCGCGCTCCGCCATCAGCTGCATGCCGACGCAGATGCCGAGGAACGGCCGCCCCTTGCGGCGCACCGTCTCCTCCAGCGCCTCGACCATGCCGGTCACGGCGTCGAGGCCGCGGCGGCAGTCGGCGAAGGCGCCGACGCCCGGCAGCACCACCCGGTCGGCGGCGCGCACCGCCTCCGGATCACGGGTCACCAGGATCGGCTGGTCGTGACCGCTTTCGCGCGCCGCCCGCTCGAAGGCCTTGGCGGCCGAGTGGAGGTTGCCGGAGCCGTAGTCGATGATGGCGACCGTCATCGCCCGGCTCCCGGCATCGGGAACAGGCCGAGCACGCGGCCCGCCGGCCGCAGCCGCGGCGCCGGAGCGTCGGTCCACGGGTCGCCGTGACCGGGCGCGCCGGCGACCGCCTCGGCGCGACGGGCGAAATAGCGCTGCTCCGCGCCTTCGAGATCGTCGGCGATCACGATGCCGGCCTCGCGCCAGCCGCGGCGCAGCAGCGTCCACCGCCGCAGGGTCGCCGATTCAAGCCCGATCAGCAGGGCGATCAGCACCGAGACGGCCAGGCGGGCGCCGGTCGGCACCGACAGCGCCGCGTGCGCCACGCCGAACCCCGCCATGACCAGGAGCCAGCACACCAGCACCAGCCACAGCCGGTGCCGGATCATCCACAACGGGCCGAACAGGAAGGCCCCCCAGGAGAACCCGTCGCGCACGAAACGCACGCGGTCGGGATCGGCCGGCTGGCCGTCCGGCCGGGCAGGGGGCTCCAGCACCGCATATACCGCCATGTTTCGTCCTTCGCTGGCCGCGGCCTCGGCGAGCAATCGGCCGCGCCGCCCGTCGGTTCCCTGCCGGGCCGTCAGCCGCCCAGGCTTCCCTTGGTCGAGGGGACCTCGTCCTTGCTCCGTGCGTCGATCGCGACCGCGGCCCGCAACGCCCGGGCGAGCCCCTTGAAGCAGGACTCCGATATATGGTGGTCGTTGTCGCCGTACAGCGTCTCGACGTGCAAGGTGATCCCGGCGTTCATGGCGAAGGCCTGGAACCACTCGCGCACCAGCTCGGTGTCGAAGCCGCCGATCGTGTCGCGCCCGAACGTGGTGCGAAACACCAGATACGGCCGCCCCGAGATGTCGATCGCCACCCGGGTCAGCGTCTCGTCCATCGGCAGATGGACGTCGGCGTAGCGGGTGATGCCCTTCATGTCGCCCAGCGCCTTGCGGACCGCCTGGCCGAGCGTGATGCCGACATCCTCGGCGGTGTGGTGCTGGTCGATGTGCAGGTCGCCCTTGGCGCGGACCGACAGGTCGAAGCGCGCATGCCGGCCGAGCAGGTCCAGCATGTGGTCGAGGAAGCCGATGCCGGTCTCGCTCGACACCTTGCCGGCGCCGTCGAGATCGACCGTCACCTCGACGTCCGTCTCCCGGGTGGTGCGCTTCACGGTTGCAGTGCGCATGGACATGCCTTCCTGCCGGCCGAACGGCCGGGCCGCCCCGGGCCTCGGCCATGGGTGCGACCATTCGTCTGAACCGCCGGCCTTTTATCAGGGCCGCCCGGGTTCCGCCACTGCGGCGCACCGCGGCGGGATGCGGGTCTGCGTCCCCGCGCCGCCGTTTCCAGCCGGCCGGAAGAGGGCGCTCCTGCCGGCTGGCCCGCTGCCGGGCGGGGGGCCGTCGGACGCGTCCGAGCCGGCGTCGCGTTGCAAAGGTGCCGGACGGCTCCTAGATCAGGGCGTCACCGGGGTTTCATCGTCCATGTCTTCCGAGCACACGCGTTCCGACCCGTCCTCGTCGCACGCCCTCTGGCACGGCACCACCATCGTCACGGTCCGCAAGGGCGGCATCGTCGCGGTCGGCGGCGACGGTCAGGTCTCGATCGGCCAGACCATCGTCAAGTCGAACGCCAAGAAGGTCCGCCGCCTCGCCAAGGGCGACGTGATCGGCGGCTTCGCCGGGGCCACCGCGGATGCCTTCACGCTGTTCGAGCGACTGGAGGCCAAGCTCGAGCAGTATCCCGGTCAGCTCATGCGGGCGGCCGTCGAGCTCGCCAAGGACTGGCGCACCGACCGCTATCTGCGCCGGCTGGAGGCGATGATGATCGTCGCCGATCCGCGAATCTCGCTGGTGCTGACCGGCACGGGCGACGTGCTGGAGCCGGAGAACGGCGTCGTCGGCATCGGCTCCGGCGGCAACTACGCGCTCGCCGCGGCGCGCGCCCTGATCGACACCGACCTCGACGCCGAGACCATCGTGCGCCGCTCGCTCGCCATCGCCGCCGACATCTGCGTCTACACCAACAGCAACGTCACCATCGAGACCCTGCCGGTTGGCTGAGACCTACCAGTTCCGGCCGTTCACGGTCGCCGATCTGCCGCTGATGGCGGCGTGGCTGGCCCGTCCGCACATGACGGAATGGTGGGGCGACCCGATCGCGCAGATCGCCCAGGTGCGGGGCGATCTCGACCATCCGGACATGGACCAGTATCTGGTGCTCGCTGGCGAGGTGCCGTTCGCCTATCTGCAGTGCTACGCGCTGCCGCTGTCGTACGGATGCTTCGACCCGCAACCGGTCGGCACCCGCGGCATCGATCAGTCGATCGGCGAGCCCGACATGCTCGGTCGCGGCCACGGCTCCGCCTTCGTCCGACAGTTCGCCGACGAGCTCCTCGCCGCCGGCACCCCGCGGGTCGTCACCGATCCCGCACCCGCCAATGCCCGCGCGATCCGCGCTTACGAAAAGGCCGGCTTCCGTCGCGATCGCGTGGTCGCGACGCCGGACGGCCCCGCCCTCCTGATGGTGCGCGACCCATGACCGACTTCTCTCCCCGCGAGATCGTCTCCGAGCTCGACCGCTTCATCATCGGCCAGCACGACGCCAAGCGCGCCGTGGCGATCGCGCTGCGCAATCGCTGGCGCCGCCTGCAGCTCGACGACAAGCTGCGCGAGGAGGTGATGCCGAAGAACATCCTGATGATCGGCCCGACCGGCGTCGGCAAGACCGAGATCTCGCGCCGGCTCGCCCGGCTGGCCGGGGCGCCCTTCATCAAGGTGGAGGCGACCAAGTTCACCGAGGTCGGCTATGTCGGCCGCGACGTCGAGCAGATCGTCCGCGACCTCGTCGAGGTCGGCATCACGCTGACCCGCGAGCGCAAGCGCAAGGACGTGGCGGCGCGCGCCCATCTGGCCGCCGAGGAGCGCGTCGTCGACGCGCTGGTCGGCGCCGGCGCGTCCGCTTCGACCAAGGAGACGTTCCGCCGGAAGGTGCGGGCCGGCGAGATGGACGACAAGGAGATCGAGATCGAGATCGCGGCCGGCGGCGGCGGCGGAATGCCGCTGTTCGACATCCCCGGCATGCCGGGCGCCCAGATGGGGGCCGTCTCGCTCGGCGACATCTTCGGCAAGCTCGGCGCCGGGCGCACCAAGACCCGCAAGGTCACGGTGAAGGAGTCCTACGAGATCCTGATCGCCGAGGAGTCCGACAAGCTGCTCGACCAGGACGCCGTGGTGCAAGAGGCGATCAAGACGGTCGAGAACAACGGCATCGTCTTCCTCGACGAGATCGACAAGATCTGCGGCCGCGAGAACCGCGGCGGCGCCGACGTCTCGCGCGAGGGCGTGCAGCGCGATCTCCTGCCGCTGATCGAGGGCACCTCGGTGTCGACCAAGCACGGCACCGTGAAGACCGACCACATCCTGTTCATCGCCTCGGGCGCCTTCCATTTGGCGAAGCCGTCCGACCTGCTGCCCGAGCTGCAGGGCCGCCTGCCCATCCGGGTCGAGCTGAAGGCGCTGACCCGCGACGACTTCCGCCGGATCCTGACCGAGACCGAGGCGTCGCTGATCAAGCAGTACGTGGCGCTGCTGGCGACCGAGGGCGTGACGCTCGACTTCGCCGAGAGCGCCATCGACGCCATCGCCGACGTCGCCGTGTCGGTGAACTCGACCGTGGAAAACATCGGCGCGCGGCGGCTGCAGACCGTGATGGAGCGTGTGCTCGACGACGTCTCCTTCTCGGCCCCGGACCGGGCCGGCGAGACGGTGGCGATCGACGGCGACTACGTGAACAGCCGGGTCGCCGACCTGGCAAAGAACGCGGATCTGAGCCGGTTCATCCTGTAGAGCGGGACGGCGCGGCCGGCTCCGGCGCGGGACGTCGCACGCGATCTCACCGATCGCGTCGTCCCGTCTTCCGAACAGATGTCGAGGGAGACGGTGCCGACGGCGCCGGGCGCGCGGACTGCGCGCGGCCCGGCCGGCCGTTCGGATGGCAGCTCAGAACGGGAGCTCGACCGCCCAGCTGGCGCTGCGGGCGGGATGCGCGGGCGTCGTCGCGCGGGCCTGGAAGCCTTCGACCACCGGAGCCTCGGGCTCGGCCGGCGACGGCATCTGGGGCGGCCGGATGACGCCGAGCCCGAAGGCGTCGGACGCCCACACCACGACGGCGCCGCGCGAATTGCGCATGTGGCCGTGCTTCCACCAACCGATGTGCTGGCCGTTGCTGTCGTAGACGCTGTGGCCGTCGATCGAGGCGAGGTGGCTGCCCTGCAGGCTCACGATGCGGGCGTGCTCGGCATGGAGCCAGGCCCGCACGCGGCCCTGGCGATCATAGAGGGGTTCCATTGTCGTTCTCAGTCGGGGATCCGATTGCTCGGCGCGTCATTCGGGGGCGAAAGACGCATCCAGTGGTGATATATCACGTTCTTCCCTGAGCGAAAAACGCAACAACACATACACGAGATGCGCGTTTGCCTCATACCGCACGACCGAGGGACGAACAATAGCCACCCTGGATAGCACGTTTTACCCTATGAGGATAAAAAGGACGTAAGAATCTTTCACATAAGGCAAATTCCGCCCATCACGCACTGTAGGGGTGGCTAACAATTTTTGAACTCAGCTGCGCGAACCGCGCAAAGAGAGGCTGATCCGGGTGACGATGTCGTCCCACGCCTTCTCCTCGGCGCGCGGATAGGCGACGTAGATGCAGTGCATCCGCCCCGCCGCCCGGGCCGGGAAATTGCAGCGGCTGTAGAAGATCTCGTCGTCGTTCACGCCCGAGACGGCGAAGAACCGGTCGGTGACGCGGCGGTAGTCCAGCGCGCCGGCCGGCACCTTGAGATTCGTCCGCACGAATCGCGCCGGCGTGAAGGCCTCGTCGTTCTCCTCGACATAGACCATCAGGCGGGCACGCCCGTCGGCCGACCGCAGCTCGACCCCGTCGCCGCGCGGCGCCGGCCCGACCGCCTCGGTGAAGATGCCGGCCGGAACGTCGACGCGGGTGCCGGCGCGGTCCTCGAACACCCTCCAGACAGGGCGATCGAGCCCGGCCGTGCGCGCCCTCGCGGCGTCCTGGGCGACGGCGGCTCCGGCCACGCCGAGGCCCGCGCACCCCATCACCACCGCGACCAGTCCGATCCGCATCCGCATGCCAGCCTCCTCTCGCGCGCCGATGAAGGCTAACCCGGAGCGCGCAGCTGCGCGCCCTCGCCGGCCGATCACATGTGGGTCAACGAGGCGCACGATCCCGATCTCTGACGACGCACGCCGACAGCGCCGCCCACGCTTGACGGCAAATGAGCATCTACTCATAATCATCGCTCGATGGCGCACCTTTCCCGGTCGATGCGGCCGCGCAGGATTCGTTCGGATTCCTGCTGTTCCTCGCCCAGACCGGGCAGCACCCTCCGTCGGCGAAACCGCTGAGGGGATTCGGCAGCGGCGTCGTGGAGCTGATCGACGACTTCGACCGCGACACCTGTCGGGCGGTCTATACGGTGCGGTTCGAGGCGGCCGTCTATGTGCTGCACGCGTTCAAGAAAATCGAAGCGGGGCAGCGAAACGACGAAGCAGGACCTCGCGCTGGTCCGCCGGCGATTACGAGACGCCGAGGCCGACGTCGCGGCGCGATCCAGGCGGGAGACGAAGTCATGACGCGCAAATCGACGATCGAAGTCCACGAGAGCGGCGACAACGTCTTCGCCGACCTCGGCCGGCCCGACGCGGAGCGCCATTTCCTCAAGGCCCAGATCGTCGCCGAGATCTATCGCATGACGCGCGAGCGCAAGCTGACCCAGGCGGCGGCCGGCGCTCTGATGGGAATCACGCAACCCGAGGTGTCGCGGCTATTCAAGGGCACGTTCCGAGAGTACTCGGTCGACCGCCTGATGACCTTCCTGACCGCGTTCGACCGCGACGTGGAAATCGTGTCGCACCCGCGGGACGGGCGGGTGCCGGGCGAGCGTGGCCGCATCCGCTTCACGACGGCGGGGTCGCAGACCGGCTGACCGGCGGCGGAACGCGGTACTTCACCGGCACTCCTGGGCGACGCGGTCGAGCGCCTGGGCGAGGCCTTTCAGGACATAGACGTCGGTCGAGGCGGTGCCGCGGGCCGAGACGCCCTTGATGGTGGCGTCGTTGGCGCGGCGCAGCGACTCGACGAGCCGCGGCTCCTCGGCGGCGTTCTTGATCCAGCCGCCGTCGGCCTGGGTGTACATCGCGAAGCTGGCGCCGCCGACCTCCAGGGTGGCGTCGGCGTTCGGCTTGAAGCCGTAGCCGAAGATCACCGAGATCTCGTCCTTCACCCGCTCGCCGGGGCGCGACGACACGAACAGGAAGGCGGGGTCGCGCGGCCGGTTCGGGGGCGTGGTGTCGGCGCGGCTCGGCTTGGCCAGCGCGAAGCACACCTTGCGGCCGCCCGGGCTCGCCGTGTAGGCGCCCCAGCCACCGTACTGGCCGAGCAGCTGCGGCTGCGCCCCGCCGGTGGCGGCGGCCGGCGGCTGCGCCGGAGCCGTGGCGGCGGGCCGGGCCGGCGGCTTCGGCTTCGGCGGCTGCGCCGGACGCTGGGCCGGCGGCGTCGCCGCGGGCGCCGGCTGGGCGAGCGCCGGCGACGGTCCACCGAGGCCGAGCGCCGCCCCGGCGGCCAGCAGCGCGGCGACCAGCGGCATCGAGCGGAGATGCGCCACATGGACATGCACCATGGCGCGGCGTGTGGTCGGCCCCGCGGCCGACCCGTTGCGGATGTCGTAACCCATTCTCAACCCGTCACTATCCCGAGCGTCATGCTGTTCCGGACGGGGCCGCGCGATCGGGCGCGCAGCCGCGGAGACCTGCATCGTCGAGAACGCCCCGGCGCCCCCGCGCCACTGTGCCCCGATTCGCGGCTCTCTAGCGCGCCATTTCGTCGAGGGCGTGGCGGGCGGCGCTCCGGTGCTCGGGGGTGAGATGGGTGAAGAACAACCGGACCACGGTGGCGATGACGGCCGCGTCGTCGGTGAAGCCGAGGGCCGGCACCAGGTCCGGCACCATGTCGGACGGCATCACGAAATAGGCCAGCGCCCCGAACAGGGCGACCCGGACATGGTGCGGCGTCCCGCGGTCGAGGGCGCAGTAGTAGGCGGCCAGCAGCTCCTCGGCGAACGGGACGCGGGCGACGACGCGCTTCAGCTTCGGCCAGAAGCCGCGCCGCACCGTCTCCTCGTCGCGCGGCTCGCGCGTCGTCTCGGCCGTGGCGTCCGCACCGAACCGTGCACCCGTGAAGATCATGGCCTTTCCCCGTGGTCCGCCACCCGGCGGACGTGTCTTGCAGATGGGGACCACGACGGTCGGTTCAAGCCGCCGGATCGGCGGCCGGGCCGGTTCCCCGCGGGGCGGCGACGGCCGGTCACGGCTTCAGTCCCGTGCCGGCCGCGATCGCCTCCATGGCGGTCGCGAGCGAGATGTCGCGCTCGGTGACGCCGCCCGCGTCGTGGGTCGAAAGCGTCACGCTCACCGTGCGATAGACGTTGAACCATTCGGGATGGTGGTCGAGCTTTTCGGCGGCGAGCGCGACCCGGCTCATGAACCCGAAGGCGGCGTTGAAATCGGCGAAGGTGAAGACCTTCGAGATGGCGTCGCGATCCTCGGCATCCTGCCAGCCCGGCAGGCCGGCGAGCGCCTCGCGGCGGCGCGCGGGGCTCAGTCGTTCGGTCATCGGGGGTCCTCCTCGTCGCATCCGGCGCGCCGCGTCTGGTGGGCGGGCCGGTGCGATCATATCTCTCGTCGAGAGGTCCGGCGACCGGACGAGGAGGCGCACATGCCGTGGTCGATCAATATCGGGGCGATCGCCGGCACCGCGGTGCGCATCCACGTCACCTTTCTCTTGTTCCTGGTCTGGATCTTCGCGGCGAGCTGGGCGCAGGGCGGCGCCGACGCCGCGGTGAGCGGCCTCGTCTTCATGCTGCTCCTGTTCGCCTGCGTGCTGGCCCACGAGTTCGGTCACATCTTCGCGGCCCGTGCCTTCGGGGTGGCGACGCCCGACGTGACGCTGCTGCCGATCGGCGGCGTCGCGCGCCTGGAGCGGATTCCCGAAGCGCCGGGCGAGGAGTTCCTGGTGGCGATCGCCGGGCCGGCCGTCAACGTGGTGATCGCCTTCCTGCTGATCGTGCTGTTCGGCGCCGACCCGTCGGTGCGCAATCTCGCCGCCATGGACAACACGGCGACCTCGATGGTCGACAAGCTCGCCGCCGTGAACATCTTCCTCGTGCTGTTCAACATGATCCCGGCGTTCCCGATGGACGGCGGCCGGGTGCTGCGGGCGCTGCTGGCGATCCGGCTCGGCCATGTGCGGGCGACCGAGATCGCCGCCTGGATCGGCCAGGCGACCGCCTTCGCGTTCGGCTTCATCGGGCTGTTCACCAACCCGATGCTGATCTTCATCGCCATCTTCGTCTATCTGGCCGCCTCCTCCGAGGCCCAGCTCGTCGCCATCCGGGCGATGTCGCGCGACGTTCCGATCTCGGCCGCCATGATCACCGAGTTCGCCACGCTGTCGCCCGACGAGCCGATCGAGGCGGCGATCGAGACGCTGCTGCGCACCAGCCAGCAGGAGTTCCCGGTAGTCGACGGCCAGCGCCGCCTGGTCGGCGTGCTCAGCCGCGCCGACATGATCCGGGCCCTCAAGGACGTCGGCCCGCAGGCGCCGGTCGCCGAGGTGATGACCGCCGACATCCCGCTGATGAGCCATCGCGGCCGCCTGGAGGCCGCGTTCGCGATCCTGCAGGAGAAGCAGAAGCCGGCGGTCGGCATCGTCGACGCCGGCGGCCGGCTCCTGGGCCTCGTCACCTCGGAGACCGTCGGCGAGATGCTGATGGTGCGCGACGCCCTGCCCAAGGGCACCCGCTTCGGCCCCTGGGGCCGCGCCGCCGGCGTATAGATCCCGCGCAGGTCCCGCCGACGTCCTCTTTACCCTCCGGAGCGGAAATCCCGGCCGCACGGGCTCGTGCCTTTGCGCCGCCGCATCGGCGTGCCCACATGCCCGAAACCGCACCCCGCCGCCGCCCGCCCCCGGAGACCTCGAAGAATGCCGTCGCCGCTCCGCCGCATCGCCGCCGCCGGGGTGGCCCGCGACCGGGCGGCGGGCGTTCGCTCGGGCCGCACCCGGCGCCGTCTGCGCGTGCTGCTGCGCCAGACCCCGCTCGTCTTGCTGATCGGGCTGTTTCTCGCCACCGGCCTGATCGCAGCCGCGTTCTACTTCTCCGACCGGCCGAGCCGGCTGCGCATCGCGGTCGGGCCGGCGGCCGGCGAGGACGCCCGGCTCGTCCAGGCGATCGCCCAGCAGTTCGCCCGCGACCGCAGCGCCACGGTCCGGCTGGTGCCGGTGATCAAGGAGGGACCGGCCGCGGCGGCCCGGGCCCTGCAGAACCGCGAGGTCGACCTCGCCGTGGTCCGCCGCGACGTCGCCTTCCCGGCCTCCGGCCAGGCCGTGGTGGTGATGCACGACAATGTCGCCGTGCTTCTGGTGCCGGCCGAGGGCTCGCTCGCCGCCGGCCCGCCGAAACCAGCCGCGCCGCCGGCCGAGACCGCGACCCGCCGCAAGCGGGGCGCCAAGCCGCCCGCCGCCCAGACGCCCCCGGCGCCGCCGAAGATCGACAGCATCGAGGCGCTGGCCGGCCGCCGCATCGGCCTGGTCGGCCCCGGCATGGGCGACCGCGAGGTGCTGGAGGCGATCCTGCGCCAGTATCAGGTGCCGATCGAGAAGGTGACGGTGGTGCCGCTCGACGCCCGCGACGTGACGACCGCGCTGCGCCATGCCCCGATCGACGCCGTGCTGGCGCTCGGGCCGGTGGCGAGCCCGCACGTCGCCGGCGTCGTCGCTGCGGCGAGCAACGGCCGCGACGGCCCGACCTTCCTGGAGATCGGCGCCTCCGAGGCGATCGCGGCCCGCGCCCCCGTCTACGAGGAGGCCGAGCTGAAGGCCGGCGTGTTCGGCGGCCAGACGCCGCAGCCGCCCGAGACCGTCGAGACCATCGGCTTCAAGCACTATCTCGTCGCCCGCCGCAGCGTGCCCGAGGACACGGTCGCCGACCTGACCCGACAGATCTTCGCGGTGCGCCAGGTCCTGTCGTCGGAATTCCCGATGGCGGCCCGCATCGAGAAGCCAGACACCGACCGCGACGCCGCGGTGCCGGCGCATCCCGGCGCCGCCGCCTATATCGACGACGACCAGAAGAGCTTCTTCGACCGCTACAGCGACGTCATCTACATCGGCGCCATGATGCTGTCGGGCGTCGGCTCCGGACTCGCCTGGCTGGCGAGCCACTTCCGCGCCGACACCCGCTCGCGCCGCCAGCGGCTGCTGGAGCGCCTGCTCGCCCTGATCGGACGCGCACACGCCGCCGAGGATCTCGCGACGCTCGCCGCGCTCGACAGGGAGATCGACGAGATCCTCGCGCGCGTGCTGCTGCCGGGCAGCCGCGACGGCATCGACCACACCTCGCTCGCCGCCTTTACGCTCGCCTTCGATCAGGCCCGCGCGGCGGTCGCCGAGCGGCGCCGGCAGCTCGCCGGCGGACAGCCTGCCGTCGGGCCCGGCCCGAGTCCGGTGCCCGACCCGGCGGCCGTCGCCACCATCCTGCGCATGACGAAGCCGGCCGAAGGGGCGTGAGCCTGTCGTCGTGAGCCGTCCCCCCGAGGTGGCCGCGCCGATGCGCGGCCCCGAGGGTGCCGGTTTCGTGTACGCTGGCATGACGGGCCGCAGCCCGGTACGACAATCGCTCATGTCCGGCTTCGCCCTTCACACGCTCTTCGACCTTCTCGCCTGGGGCGCCGCGGCGCTGGCCGCCCTGTGGCTGACCCGCGTGCGGAAGATCGCCTTCCCGCCGGTCACCACCGAGCTCGCCTATGTGGCGGCGCTGGTCCTCGGGGCCGGCACCGGCGCAGTGCTGTTCGGCACCCTCAACATGATCGTCTCCGGCGTGCCGGCGGTCGCCCGATCGATCGAGGGCGGCATCGCCGGCGCGATCCTCGGGGTCGAGCTCTACAAGCAGGCGACCGGCGTCTCCTTGCGCACCGGCGCGCGCTTCGCCCTGCCGCTCGCCGTCGGCGTCGCGGTCGGCCGCATCGGCTGCCATCTCGCCGGCCTCGAGGATTTCACCCATGGCACGCCGACCGCGTTGCCCTGGGCGCACGACTTCGGCGACGGCGTCCCGCGCCATCCGGTCCAGCTCTACGAGAGCGCCGCCATGGCGGCCTTCGCGCTCGTCTACGTGATCAAGGTGTCGAACCGCGACGCCGCCTGGATCGACCGAGGATTCTACCTGGCGGTCGGCTTCTACGGGCTGCAGCGCTTCGTCTGGGAGTTCTTCAAGCCCTATGGCACGATCCTCGGACCGTTCACGGTCTTCCACCTGCTCTCCGCCGTGCTGGTGGCCTGGGCCGTGGCCATGCTGGTGACCGCGCAACACGCCGGAGATGCGGATGACCGCGCCGCTGCGGAAATCTAGACCCCATGTCTTCTGGGGCCAGACCACGTCGCTGTGCGAGACCTGCCTGGAGCTCGTGCCCGCCAAGATCCAGATCGTCGACGACGACGTCTTCTACGAGAAGCGCTGCCCGACCCACGGCGTCCAGTCGACCCTGGTCTCGACCGATGCCGCCTACTGGAAGCGCTGCAAGGACTACATCAAGCCGGGCGACACGCCGCTCGCCTTCCAGAGCCGCACCGAGCACGGCTGCCCCTGGGACTGCGGCCTGTGCCCGGACCACGAGCAGCATTCCTGCCTGGCCCTGATCGAGATCAACGAGCACTGCAATCTCACCTGTCCGGTGTGCTTCGCCGGATCGTCGCCGCAGCGGCCCGTGCATCTGCCGCTCGCCACGATCGAGCAGATGCTCGACGCGCTGGTCGCCAGCGAGGGCGAGCCGGACCTGCTGCAGATCTCCGGCGGCGAGCCGACCCTGCATCCGGACTTCTTCGCCGTCCTCGACGCGGCGCGGGCGCGGCCGATCCGCCACGTCATGGTCAACACCAACGGGCTTCTGCTGGCGCAGGACCCCGACTTCTGCGCGCGCCTGGCGGAGCGCCGGCGCGGGCTCGAGATCTATCTGCAGTTCGATTCGCTGGAGCGCGACGCCCTGATGGATCTGCGCGGCGCCGATCTTCGCCGCATCCGGCAGCAGGCCCTGGAGAACTTGGAGCGTCACGGGATCTCCACGACCCTGGTCGTCACCGTGAAGCGCGGCGTCAACGACCACGAGATCGGCGCGCTGGTGAAGCACGCGCTGACCTGGCAGTGCGTGCGTGGCGTGACGTTCCAGCCCGTGCAGGACGCCGGCCGCAACGACGGCTTCGACGCCAGACGGAACCGCATCGTGCTCTCCGAGATCCGGCGCCGCGTGATCGCCGACTCGGGCCTGTTCGGCGAGGCCGACATGATCCCGCTGCCGTGCAATCCGGAGACGATCGCGATCGCCTACGGCCTGCGCAGCGGCGACCGCGTGCTGCCGGTCACGTCGATGCTGTCGCGCGAGGATCTGGTCGCCGTGGTGCCCAACACCATCAGTTTCGAGAAGCAGCCGGCGCTCCAGCAGACATTCGTCGAGCTGTTCTCGCTCTCCTCGGGCGCCATGAACGCGCCGGAGCGGCTCGCCGAGTTCCTGTGCTGCCTGCCGCGCGCCACCGTGCCGGAGGGGCTGAGCTACGAGAACGTCTTCCGGGTGGCGATCGTGTCGTTCATGGACCGCTTCAGCTTCTGCCTCGGCGGCGTCAAGCGCTCCTGCATCCACTTCGTTACGCCGGACGGGAGGATCATCCCGTTCGACACCTACAACCTGTTCTACCGGAACGGGCACGCGGAGGCGATCCGGGCGCGGCGGGGAGCGATGAGATGATGCCGACCCAGGACCGGGGGGCGCGCGGGCTCCTGACGCACGCCACGTCGTGGCCGGGCTTGTGCCGGCCATCCACGCCTTGCTCCGCCGGGCGCCAGCGAAAGGGCGTGGATGCCGGCGACGCCCGCGGGCATGACGGCTTACAGGATGCGACCCGGCATGCACCGTCGTCTGCACGGCACACGGATCGACGGCCATGACCGAGACCGGCCGGAACTTCATCCTCTTCGTGCTGATCGGCCTGCTGGCGCTGCCGTCGGGCCTGTGCTCGGCCTTCTTCACGATCGGCGGGGTCGGGCTCCTGTTCGAGAAGGACCCGGTCGGGCAGAGCCTGTCGGTGGTGTTCCTGGGCGGCGCCCTGATCGGCTGGATCTTCTGCGTCCTGGTGCTGTTCGGGGCGCGGCGGCTGCGCCGCGCGGCCGGCGAGCCGGGCCGGCAGGGCTCCGGCGATCCCGGCGGACCCTCCGGCGCCCCCTAGGAGAGACCCATGGCCGTGCTGATGATCCTGGTCGGCCTCGTGCTGCTGCTGCCCGGCCTGTGCGCCGGCGCCTTCGTGGTGGCGTTCGGCCTGACCGACCCCCGGTCCCTGGTCGACCCCGGGCTCGTCCTCCTGTGGGCGACCAGTGCCGCGGTCGCGGCCGGCGGCGTGCTCATGATCCGGGCCGGCCGGCGGCGCATGCGGGACCGCGCCGCCCCGTCCGGGCCGGGTCCGGCCCGTCATCCCGGCGATACGCCCGGCTGATAGACGGCATCGGCCGGCCCGAAATTCGTTCCCGATCCGTACCGGGCCATTGCCTCCGGCTCGCCCTCGTCTATAGTCCCGCCCAAATGTCGCGGGCCCCGGAGGCCCGCGTTCCGTTTTTCAAGGGACCCCTATGAAGCTCCGCAACGTCGCCATCATCGCCCATGTCGATCACGGGAAGACCACCCTGGTCGACCGGCTGCTGCAGCAGTCCGGCACGTTCCGCGAGAACCAGCGGGTCGCCGAGCGCGCCATGGATTCCAACGACCTGGAGCGCGAGCGCGGCATCACGATCCTGGCCAAGGCGACCTCGATCGTCTGGAAGGACGTGCGCATCAACATCGTCGACACCCCCGGCCACGCCGATTTCGGCGGCGAGGTGGAGCGCATCCTCAACATGGTGGACGGCGCCATCGTGCTGGTCGACGCCGCCGAGGGCCCGCTGCCGCAGACCAAGTTCGTCGTCTCCAAGGCGCTCAAGATCGGCCTCCGACCGATCGTCGCCATCAACAAGGTCGACCGTCCCGACGGCCGCCCCGACGTGGTCGCCGGCGAGGTGTTCGACCTGTTCGCGGCGCTCGACGCCAGCGAGGAGCAGCTCGACTTCCCGGTGCTCTACGGCTCCGCCAAGGAGGGCTGGATGGCCCCGAGCCTGGAGGGCCCGAAGGAGTCGATGGCGCCGCTGCTCGACCTCGTGCTGTCCCACGTGCCGGAGCCGACCATCGAGCACGGGCCGTTCCGCATGCTCGGCACCATCCTGGAGTCGAACCCGTATCTCGGCCGCATCGTCACCGGCCGCATCACGTCCGGCACGCTGAAGCCGAACCAGCCCGCCAAGGTGCTGGACCGCAACGGCAGGATCGTCGAGACCGGGCGCATCTCCAAGGTGCTGGCGTTCCGCGGCCTGGAGCGGCAGCCGATCGAGGAGGCCTTCGCGGGCGACATCGTGTCGGTGGCCGGCCTCCCCGAGGCGACCGTCGCCCACACCATCTGCGCCCCCGAGGTCTCCGAGCCGCTGCCGGCCCAGCCGATCGACCCGCCGACGCTGTCGATGACGTTCCGGGTGAACGATTCACCGCTCGCCGGCACCGAGGGCGACAAGGTGACGGGCCGCATGATCCGCGACCGCCTGCTGCGCGAGGCGGAAGGGAACGTGGCGCTCAGGGTCAGCGAGTCGGACGAGAAGGACTCGATGGAGGTCGCCGGCCGCGGCGAGCTCCAGCTCGGCATTCTGATCGAGACCATGCGGCGCGAGGGCTACGAGCTGTCGGTGTCGCGGCCGCGCGTGCTGATCCAGCGCGACGAGGCGACCGGCGAGATGCGCGAGCCGATCGAGGAGGTCGTCATCGACGTCGACGAGCAGTTCTCGGGCGTCGTCGTGCAGAAGATGTCGGAGCGCAAGTCCGAGCTGATCGAGATGCGCCCCTCCGGCGGCGGCCGCACCCGGCTCGTCTTCTACGCGCCGACCCGCGGCCTGATCGGCTACCAGGGCGAGCTGCTGACCGACACCCGCGGCACCGCGGTGATGAACCGCCTGTTCCATGGCTACGCCGCCTACAAGGGCGAGGTGCAGGGCCGCCGCACCGGCGTGCTGATCTCCACCGACGCCGGCGAGGCGGTCGCCTACGCGCTGTGGAACCTGGAGGACCGCGGCCCGATGATGATCGAGCCGGGCTGGAAGGTCTATCAGGGCATGATCGTCGGCGAGCACACCCGCGAGAACGATCTCGAGGTGAACGTGCTCAAGGGCAAGAAGCTCACCAACATCCGCACCACCTCGAAGGACGAGGCGGTGCGCCTCACCCCACCGATCAAGATGACGCTGGAGAAGGCGCTCGCCTACATCCAGGACGACGAGCTGGTCGAGGTGACGCCGAAGTCGATCCGGCTGCGCAAGAAGCTGCTCGATCCCAACGAGCGCAAGAAGGAAGAGCGCCGCAAGGTCGCCGAGGGCGTGTGATACCGCTTCTTGGTAATCAGTTCAGCTGGTCGTTCCGGGGCGGTGCGCAGCGCCGAACCCGGAATCCAGCCGAGCACACGGAGTTCTCCGCTGGATTCCGGGCTCGCAGCTTCGCTGCGCCCCGGAATGACGTTCACATCGATCGAACGACTCCGGTGTGAGCGCCCGGTGAGCACCGCTCCGTCCACGGTCTCGGAGTTCCTGTCCTGGGCGGAGGCCCGGCTCGAGCCGCCGCGCGCCGAGCTGATCGCGGGCCGCGTCGTGCCGGTCGCGCCGCAGCCGCCCGAGCACGCCCGCACCCGCTTCAAGACAGCGCGCGTGCTTCAACATGCACTGACGGCCGCCGGCCTCGCCGGCGAGACCTTCACGGGCGGCATGCTGGTGCCGATCGCGGCCGACACGGCCTACGAGCCCGATGTGGTGCTGCGCCTCGGCGCGCCGCTCGTCGGCGGCGGCCTGATCGTCACGGACCCGGTGATCGTCGTCGACGTGGCGGCGCCGATGCCGGGCGCCAACGGCGGCGCCGCGGACGCCCGCGCGGCGCGGCTCGCCGGCTGGTTCGCGGTGGCGAGCGTCGCGCACTGCCTGCTGCTCGATCCGGTCGGCCGCAAGGTCACGCACCACGCCCGCGCCGCTGGCGGCGACGGCGATGGTGACGGTGCCGACCACGGCCGCCTCGTCGTGCGGACGCTCGATGCCGGTCAGCTGACGCTCGATCCGCCCGGCCTCGTGATCGAGGTCGCCGACCTGTTTGCCTGATCAGCCGCCTCTTCTGTTCGCCCTACGACCTCGTCCGGTAGCATCGCCCGGCTGCGCCGGTTTGTCGCGGGGGGCGTGATTGTGCTGCAGCGCGATCGGTTCGTAGGCTCGCCCACGATCGCGTCCCGCCCACGACGCGCCGTCCGACACATCGCTGTTTTCGTCGTCGCCGAAGCCGCCGTCCAACGGTGTCGCAGGGCGCTCCACGAGGGTTCCGCGTGCTGCAGAAGACCGTGCCCGGCACCTCGATTCCGCTGCACTTGCCGTGCCCGGCCTGCAGCGTGATCACGCGCCAGCGCCTCCTCTATCGCAAGCATGGCTGCGCCATCCTGCGCTGCGAGGGCTGCGGGATCGGCCGCACCGAGACGGCGGGCTTCGATCCCACGGCCTATTATACCGACGGCTATTTCTCCGGCCGGCACGCCGACGGCTATGCCGACTACCGCGGCGCCGAGCCGGTGCTGCGGCGCGAGTTCTCCCGCACGGTCGATTTCGTCCGCCGCTTCCGCGACGGCGGCCGCCTGATCGAGGCCGGCTGCGCCTACGGCTTCTTCCTGGCCGAGGCGGCCCGGCATTACGAGGTGGCCGGCGTCGAGATCGCCGAGGAGGCCGCCGCGTTCTGCCGCGACCGCGGCCTCGACGTGATCACGGGCGTGGTCGCACCCGACACGCTCGACCGGCTCGGCCCGGCCGACGTCGTCGTCATGCTCGACGTGATCGAGCACCTGCCGGCACCGGAGGAGACCTTGGCGCTGCTCGCCGGGCGCCTGACGCGCGGCGGTATCGTCGTGCTCACCACCGGCGACTTCGGGTCGCCGGTCGCGCGGCTCGCCGGCCGAGGCTGGCGCCTGATGACGCCGCCGCAGCATCTCTGGTTCTTCACCGTGGCGAGCGTCCGCCGCCTCGCCGAGCGGCTCGGGCTCGAGCTCGCCCATGTCGACCATCCGGGAAAGATCGTGCCGATGTCGCTGATCCTGCACCAGCTCGGCCGCATGACGGGGCTCGGCGCACGCTCCGTGCCCGACGGCGTGCCCCGCAGCGTGCCGGCGGCGAGCCGCCTCGGCCTGCCCGTCAACCTTTTCGACGCGATGCGCGTTGTCCTGCGCAAGCCGTGAGGCGGCCATGAAGGACGGCCTGACCGCGTTCCAGATCCTGCTGCTCGCCGGCTACGCGCTCGGCATGGTCGGCGGACAGATGCTGTTCAAGCTCGCGGCGCTGCGGGTTCCGGCCGAGGCCGGGGTCGCGGTCCGGCTCGCCAGCCTCGCGCAGAACGGCTGGTTCCTGGCCGCCGTGCTGCTCTACGGGGCGCTGTCGGTGATGTGGGTGTGGGTCCTCACCTTCACGCCGCTCGCCCGCGCCTATCCGTTCGTCGCCCTGGCGTTCGCGGTGACACCGTTCGTCGCCGCGCTCGCCTTCTCGGAGCCACTGTCGCTGCGGCTCGTCCTCGGCATCCTGGTGATCGCTGGCGGGCTGGTGCTGGTCGCGGGGTAAGACGCCATGCCGACATCGATGCGGACATTCGTGGTGATCGCCGCCTACGACGAGGCGGCCGTGATCGGCGGCGTGGTCGCCGGCGTCGTGCAGGCCGGATACCGCGTGGTGGTGGTCGACGACGGCTCGGCCGACGGCACCGGGCCGCTGGCACGGGCGGCCGGCGCCACCGTGGTGACGCATCCGATCAATCTGGGCCAGGGCGCGGCGCTGCAGACCGGCTTCGATTTCGCGCTGGCGCAGGACGCCGACGTGGTCGTGACGTTCGACGCCGACGGCCAGCACCGCACGTCCGACATCGCCCGGCTGGTCGAGGCGCTCGACCGGCAGGGCGCCGACTATGCGCTCGGCAGCCGCTTCCTCGGCGGCACGGTCGACCTGCCGCCGTCGCGCCGCCTGCTGCTCGCCGCCGCGACCGCCTTCACCCGGCTCACCACCGGGCTCGCCGTCTCCGATACGCACAACGGCCTGCGGGCGCTGACGCGGCGCGGCCTGTCGCGGTTGCGGCTGCGGCAGAACCGCATGGCGCACGCCTCGGAGATCCTGCACCAGATCGCGCTCGCCGGCCTGCCCTGGGTCGAGGTGCCGGTGACCATCGAGTACAGCGCCTATTCGCTCGCCAAGGGCCAGCGCATGAGCGACGCGCTCTTCATCCTGGTCGACCTGTTCGCCCGCCGGATGCACCGATGATCGCGCAGGCCGTTCTCACGCTGCTGCTCGTGATCGTCCTGCTCTACGCCTGGAGCGCCCACCGCAAGGCACCGGTGGTCGGCTTCCTGGCGATGGCGGCGGCGTCGGCCGGACTCTATCTGGTGTGGATGCCGCATCACGCCAGCTGGCTGGCGCACGGGGCCGGCCTCGGCCGCGGCAGCGACCTCGTGGTCTACACCTGGGTGGTGATCAGCCTCCTGATGCTGCTGAACCTGCACCTCAAGCTGCGGGCCCAGATGGAGGAGATCACCCGGCTCGCCCGCGCGATCGCGCTCACCGAGGCTCGCCGCGGCCTGGATCCGGGCGAGGCGGAGCCGTCCGCCGGCGGCGCGCCAGCGCATCGCTGACCAGCCAGGCGGCCGCCACCGCCATCGGCCCGACGAGGCCCAGATTGTAGCGCGGATAGTGATTGGCGAGCACGCCGTGCACGCCGACGAGCAGCAGGGCCGGCACCGCACAGGCGATCACCAGGGGCTTTCCGCGGCGCGCCGCCCGCACGAGACCGAGCGCGGCGAGCGGCAGGACGATCAGGCCGAACAGGCCGCCGACCCACAGCCCGCACCAGGCGAGCGGCACGGACGTCGCGAGATGCCACAGCCAGCCGCCGTCCGCCATCTCCTCGCGGGCGACCCCGCCGATGATCGGATCGAGCCGGCCGTGCGCGGCGATCAGCGCGTTGCGCCGCCCGCGGCCGATCTCGAAGAAGCTGCCCGGCGCGTTCCAGGTGAAGCGCGCCGTCGCGTCGGGACCGGCGAGCGCCGCGACCACGGGTGGCCCGACCACCGGCACGCAGGCCGGAAACGCCCAGACGTACTCGCGGGCCGTCATCCCGTTGAAGGCGAAGCGCTCGATCAGCGCGACGCTGCCGTACTCCTCGGTGAAGCCCGGCTTGCCGACCGAGACGGCGTTACGCACCAGCCACGGCGTCAGCATCGCGGCGAGCGCGGCCGCGAAGACGAGCGCCGGCCGCAGCAGCGGACGGCGCGCCGGGCCCGAGAACCAGCGGCCGACCACGGCGACGATCACGAGCGTCACGGGCGCCAGGATCAGGAAGGTCGGCCGGGTCAGGCAGGCGAGGCCGAGGGCGAACCCGCAGGCCGCGAAGCCGGCGAGCCGCCAGCGCGCCAGCGCCGTGACCATCGTGAGCCCGAACAGGCCGAAGGTCGCGACGCTCAGGCTTTCGGTCATCACGAAGGAGAACAGGTCGGCCTCCGCCACGAAGCCGGCCGTGGCGAGCGCCGCCGCGCCGTAGAAGACGCGGGCGTCGCCGGTGGCGATCTCACCGGTCCGCCCGATCGCCAGCGCCGCCAGGGCGAGAAGCAGCGCGTGCAGGATCAGCACCGGCGTAGCGTAGGTCTCGCACCCGGTGAGCTCGCGCCGGCTCTCGTCGGCGGCGATCGTGCAGTCGACGGCGCGGGCGAAGCGCGCATCGAGCCGCATCACGCCGGCGACCGCCAGCGGGTAGAGCGGCGCGAAGAACATGCCGGGCGGCGGCGGCGCCCGGCTGCCGGCCACGTCGTCGAAGATGCCGTTGGCGAAGACCCCGTGATGCACGAGGTCGTGCGCGATCGTCAGGTAGAAGATCTGGTCGAAATCGACCATGCGCTTCGCCGGCCGGCTCGTGATCGCCGTCGCGAGGGCGGCGAAGACGAGCACGGCGAAGCCGAGACGCAGGACCGCGGACCGGGCCGGCATCCGCGGCGGATCAGCGGAAGAAGAGCTTCCTCTCCTGCTTCACCGGCTCGGGCGGCTTTTCGTCCTTGGCCGCCTCGACGTCGGGCGGCCCGTCGGAGGGCGGCACGAAGTCGGGGGCCGGGATGTCGGGCGGCTGCGGCAGCACGATGACGTTCTCGGCCGCCTTGGCCTCCGTCCTGGAGTCGGGTTTCGCCTCCACCTTCGGCTCGGACCTGCTCTCCGGCTTGGCTGCGGACTTCGCTTCGGGGCGCGGCTCCGGCACCGGCGTCGCGCCGGACGGCGGTCGCCGGCCGGCCCGTCCGGCGCGCGGGGTCGGCGTCTCCACCACGGGCGGCGGCGAGGCGTCGATCACCGGCCCGTCGGTCTTTCCGGGCGGCGGCAGCGGGATCGGCGGCTCGGCCTCGGCCTTGCGGGGCGGCACCTCGGAGACCGGCTTCGCCGCGGCGGCGCGATCGGCCGGCGACGCGGGCGCCGCCTCGGCGGCGGGCTTGGCGGCCGGCTTGGCCGGCGCTGCCGTGACGGACGCGGCCGGGGCGGCGCGGCCCTGGTCGTGCTCGATCACCGGGCCCTGCGGGGCGAGATCGGCGATCGGGATGCGCCATTCGAAGGCGTCGATGCGGCCGGAGATCGGCGAGGCCGGCATCCACTTCGCCGAGACGAGGCCGTCGGCCGTCCAGGTCGGGTCGCGGGTCGCCTGCAGGGCGCGCCGCATCCACTCGCGCGAGCGGCCGACGTCGCCGCCTTCCTTCTCCTCCAGCTCGGCCATCATCGACGCCATGCGCTGGGTCGGCATCGTGAGCATCGGGGCGAGGCTCGAGCGGGCGGTGGCGAACTCCTGGGCGTCGATGGCGGCGCGGGCCACCGCCATGGCGCTCTCCGGATGGTTCGGCGCGAGCTTCGCGAGGCCGCGGATGCGCCCCAGCCGGTCGCGGTTCGACTCGTTGGGGAAGATGCCGGCGTAGGTCTCGACCAGGTCGGGATGCGGGTTGATGGCGTAGGCGGCCTCCACCACCTTGGCGGCCTTGCGGGCCTGGCCGCTCTCGGTGAGCAGCCGGCCGGCGAGCGCCGCCGCCGGCACCAGGCCGGGCGACAGCTTGAGCGCCTCGGTGACCAGCGCCTTCGACATCTCGGCGTCGACCTCGCCCGAGAGGGCGCGGCCGGTCAGCAGCACGGCGCGTTGGCGCTTGTAGGTGTCCTTGGCGACGAGGCCGGAGCGCATGTTGCGCTCGAGCGCGGCGAGCGCGCCGGTCCAGTCGCCGGCGGCGCAGCGATACTGCAGCACCGCCTCGGCGGCCCAGGCGAGATTGGGGGCGGCCTTCGCCGCGTCCTCGGCGAAGGCGCGGGCGGCGGCGGCGTTGTCGCTGCGCTGCGCCTCGATGAACAGGCCGTGCAGGCCGAGCAGCTTGGTGTCCTCGCGGGCCGCCATGGCCCGGAAGGTGCGCTCGGCATCGGCCGGGTTGCCGCCGAGCTGGGCCGCCTGGGCCCCGAGCAGCAGCGCCAGCGGCTCCTTGGGGGCGAGGCGCTGTGCCTCGTTGGCGAAGCGGCGGGCCGAGAGCGCGTCGCCGGCGCCGATCGCCACGATGCCCTGGGAGATCGCCTTGTAGGCCTTGCGGGCGCGGCGATCGAGCCGGCGCGCCGCGAAGGCGGCCGGCGCCTTCACGATCGCCCGCAGGATCGACCACACCAGGATGACGGCGACGACGAACGCGATCAGCGCCGCGATGCCGACCATCACGGAGGTCTCGACCCGGTAGCCGAGCCACGTGACCGCGATGTCGCCGGGCCGGTCGGCGAGCCAGACGGCCCCGAAGGCGAGCGCCGTGACCGCCGCGAGGAACAGAAGAACTCGGATCATCGGATCGGTCCTTATGGAGTGGCGAGGGCCTGGAGCGCGGCCGTGGAGACGCGCTGGGCGGCGGCGACGGCGGCCTGGCGGGCCTCGGCCTTCTTGATCCACGGCTCCGCCGGGGCGCGCACCGGCGCCGGCAGCTTGGCGAGCTCGGCGAGCGCGCCGGCGAGGTCGGCCTGGCGGGCCTTCGCCTCGGCCCGCCCGATCTGGGCGGCGAGGTCGTTGGCGGGCTGGTCCTTCACGGGCCGGATGCGGACCAGCTTCTCGGCCTGCGCCTGCAGGCGCTCGAGATAGTCCTCGCCGGCCGGCAGGTCGCCGGCCTTCAGCATCGCCGGTGCGACCTCGGACAGCTCGCGGCCGAGCACCAGCGCGCTCGGCACGCCCGAGGCGGCGAACGGCTCCAGCGGACCGAAGGTCTGCGGATCGCTGACCAGCTGCTTGGCCGCGGCCAGCTCGGTCGCGTAGGGAGCGCCGCGCTCGACCAGCGTGCGCAGGCCCGAGGTGAGAACCGCGAGCCGCACCGCCTTGTCGGACACCGGGGCGTTGGCGCGCTGGGTGACCTGCTGCTGCAGGGCCGCGAGGTTGCGCTCGACCGTGCCGACCTGCGTGCCGACCGTGCCGATCCGCGCCGCGACGGCGTCGAGCTCGGCCGGCTGCACGCCGGGCGCCGCCGGCGCCGCGACGCCGCCGCCGGCGGCCGCGGCCTTGGCGGCTTCGTCGAGGCGCCTGTCGGTGCGGGCGAGCTGCTCGGTCAGCTTGGTCACGGCGGCTTCGGCGGCCGCGAGGCGGCCGGCCAGCGCCGGATCGCCGGCGCCCTGGCGCGAGGCCGCGGCGACCGCCGCCTCGAGCCGGCCGAGCCGGCCGGCGAGATCGGCCGGACCCTGGGCGGCCGGCGCCGGCTTGGCGGCGAGCTCGTTCACGCGGAGCTCCAGGGCCGACACCTTGGCGGCCGTCGGGCTGCCGGCGTCGTCGCCCGGCTTGAGCGTGATCCAGGCCGAGCCGGCGGCGAGCGCCACCACGGCGCCGCCGACCAGGCCGGCCGAAAACAGGGTTCCCCAGCTCGACTGGGGGCGCGTCGACCGCGCCATCACGGTGTCCTCTCGGGTTGGACCGGGGGCGGGTCTGGTTGCATCCTTGCCGGCCCCGGTCTTCGCGTCGCCGACCTTGGCGTCGCCGGCCGCCGAGGCGGCGGGCCGGGCCGAGACGGGCGCGGTCGAGGCCGCCGGGGTCGCTGCTGACGGAGCGGCGGCAGCCTGAGTCGCGGCGGGCTGAGTCACAGCCGGCGGAGTCGGAGCCGACGGAGCCGTCGGCGGCTGAGTCGCGGCAGCCTGCGGTGCGGCGGGCTTTGTCGCGGCAGGCACCGGCTCGGCGCGCGCCGGGCTTTCGGGTTGATTCGCGGCAGTCTTGCCGGCCCGCAGCTCGGCATCGGGGCGCGCCTTGCCCTCGGAGGGCGGCGGGCCTTGATTGTCGGGCTTGTCTGCCGGTGGCTTCTTCTGATCGGCCATCCACCTCTCCCGCTGCAATTGCGGACCATTCCGCGGCAATGCGGATCACACCCGCATACTGCGCCGGTTTGGTGACGACAACAACGCCGTCCCGCCCCCGGGGCCAGCATCGCTAACCCCGCTTCGCTAAAGAAGTCCGAACAGGTTCGCCTCATCCGGGCGGGAGGCGGCGACCACGTCCTGGGCGCCGCCCTCGCGCAGCGCTGCGGCGACCTGCGGCGACAGGCACAGATGGCGAATCGCGCGCGCCGCCACTTGGAGAGAATCGACCGCGCAGGCGGCCAGGAACGCCTCGGCGCTGCGCCGCGAATAGTGCAGCACCGCGTCGATGCCGCCGCTCGCGAGCGCCGCACGCACGGCGTCGGGAAGCCGCGTCTGCGCGACGGCGCGATAGACCACGACGGTCCGCACCGCGAGCCCGCGGCCGGCCAGCAGGGCTTCGAGATCGCCGGCCCGGTCCTCGCCGGCGAGATAGAGCACCGGGTCGGCGGTGCCCTGGACGGCCGCGGCGATCAGCTCGGCGAGGGCGTGCACGTCGCCGTCGGCGGAGCGGACGTCGGCGAGGCCGGCGGCGCGCGCCGCCTTGGCGGTCCGGCCGCCGACCGTGAACACCGGCGCCGCGGACAACTGCGGATGCGACACTATGGCGCCGATCGCATTGGTGCTGGTGACGGCCACGGCGGCCCACGGACCGTCGCCGATCGCGGCGTCGGCGACCGGCTCGATTCGCAGGAGCGGGGCGGCGAGTACGTCGTGCCCGCGCGCCCGTAATGCGTCGGCCGTACGGGCGCCGTCGGGATCGGGGCGCGTGACCAGGAGCCGCACGCGCGCCTCCCGGTCAGCCGTGCGCGAAGAAGTCCGGGCCGCCGCGCGCCTTCAGCTCGCGGCCCGCGTCGTCGCCGAGCGCCGCCGCATCGGCCGCCGCGCCCTCGCGCGAGGTCTCGTGGGCGACGCTGCCGTCGGTCTTGACGATCAGGCCGCGCAGCGACAGGCGGTCGCCCGACACCGTCGCGTGGCCGGCGATCGGGGTGCGGCACGAGCCGTCGAGCGCCCGCAGGAAGGCGCGCTCGGCGGTCAGCGCCGTGCGGGTGACGCCATCGTCGATGGCGGCCAGGATGTCGCGGGTGCGGGTGTCGTCCGCCCGGCACTCGATGCCGACCGCCCCCTGGCCGACCGCCGGCAGGAAGACGGCGATGTCGAACAGCGAGGTCGCCTTGTCGGCGAGACCGAGCCGCTTGAGGCCCGCATAGGCGAGCAGGGTCGCGTCGACCTCACCGCTCTCGACCTTGCGCAGCCGCGTGTCGACATTGCCGCGGATCGACACCACCTCGATGTCGGGCCGCAGGCGCTTGACCATGGCGCCGCGCCGCAGCGACGCGGTGCCGACCACGGCGCCGGCCGGCAGCTCGGCGAGCGTCGTCGCACGCTTGCAGATGAAGGCGTCGCGCACGTCCTCGCGCGGCAGGCAGGCGGTGAGCACCAGCCCGTCCGGCAGGTTGGTCTCCATGTCCTTCGACGAGTGCACGGCGAGATCGACGGCGTTGTCGAACAGCGCCTGCTCGATCTCCTTGGTGAACAGCCCCTTGCCGCCGACCTCGGCGAGCGGACGATCCTGGATGATGTCGCCCGACGTCTTGATGATGGTGATCGCGATCGCCTCGAGCGGAACCCCGTGCGCGGCGGCGAGGCGCTTCTGCGTCTCGTGCGCCTGCCAGAGGGCGAGCGGGCTGCCGCGGGTGCCGATGCGGACGAAGGGCGGGGACGAGGATTGCGCCATGGGACCTCACAATGCTACGCCGAGACCCTAATGGAAGCGGGTTTGCGCAGAAGGACTTATAGGAGCGCCTCCTGCGCAAGGGAAGGGGACGGAGGCGACGTGCGTAGTCGCCGGTATCCATGATCGTTCACCGATGATCGTTCTCGGGCTGGAGACGACCTGCGACGAGACGGCCGCCGCCGTGGTCGAGCGCGACGCGGACGGCCGTGGCCGGATTCTGTCCAACGTGGTCTTCTCGCAGATCGACGAGCACGCCGCCTTCGGCGGCGTGGTGCCGGAGATCGCGGCGCGCGCCCATGTCGAGATCCTCGACGGGCTGATCGCCCAGGCGATGCGCGAGGCCGGCCGCAGCTTCGCCTCGCTGGACGGCATCGCCGCCGCCGCCGGGCCCGGCCTGATCGGCGGCCTGATCGTCGGCCTCACCACGGCCAAGGCGATCGCCCTCGTCCACGAGAAGCCGCTGCTCGCCGTCAACCATCTCGAGGCGCACGCCCTCACGGCGCGGCTGACCAACGACCTGCCGTTCCCCTATTGCCTGTTCCTCGCCTCCGGCGGCCACACCCAGATCGTCGCGGTGCTCGGGGTCGGCGACTACGTCCGCATCGGGACCACGCTCGACGACGCCATCGGCGAGGCCTTCGACAAGACCGCCAAGACGCTCGGCCTCGGCTATCCGGGCGGCCCCGCCGTGGAGCGCGCCGCGCGCGACGGCGATCCCGGGCGCTTCGCCCTGCCGCGCCCGATGGTCGGCCGGCCGGACGCCGACTTCTCGCTCTCCGGCCTCAAGACCGCGGTGCGGCTGGAGGCCCAGAAGGCGGCACCGCTCTCCGACCAGGACGTCGCCGACCTGTGCGCCTCGTTCCAGCAGGCCGTCGCCGACATGGTGAAGGACCGGCTGCGCGCCGGCCTGGCGCTGTTCCGCGAGCGCTTCGGCGCGCCGATGGCGCTGGTCGCGGCCGGTGGCGTCGCCTCCAACCAGGCGATCCGCAAGCTCCTCAACGCCTGCGCGCTCGACGGCGGCACCGTGCTGGTGCTGCCGCGCCCCGAGCTGTGCACCGACAACGGCGCGATGATCGCCTGGGCCGGCGCCGAGCGCCTCGCCTACGGCCTCACCGACACGCTCGACGCGGCGCCGAAGCCGCGCTGGCCGCTCGACCACGTCCGCAAGCCGGCCGAGCCGCACCCCCGCCTCGCCGGCGGCGGCCTCGCCGGCGAAGCCGGGCCGTCCGGCGCCCCCGTTCCGACGTGATCCGGCCGTGGTGACGCTCCAGCGCATCGTCGTGATCGGGGCCGGCGCCTGGGGCGCCGCGCTCGCCAATGTCGCGGCCCGGGCCGGCCGCGAGGTCGTGCTGGTCGCCCGCGACGCGGCGGCCGCCGAGGCGGTGCGCCGCGCCGGCGCCTCGCCGCACCTGCCGGACGTCGCCCTCGATCCCGGCATCGCGATCGCGGCCGGGGCCGAAGCGGCCGCCGGCGCCGACGCCGTGCTGCTGGTCGTGCCGGCGCAGGCGCACGGGCCGGTCGCCGCGACCCTCGCGCCGGTGCTGCGGCCCGGCACCCCGGTGGTCGCCTGCGCCAAGGGGATCGAGCGCGGCAGCCGCCGCTTCATGACCGAGGTGATCGCGGCGGCGCTGCCGTCGGCGACGCCGGCGATCCTGTCGGGCCCGAGCTTCGCGTCCGACGTCGCCCGCGGCCTGCCGACCGCCGTGACGCTCGCGGCGGGCGACGACGCCGTCGCGGTCGCGCTCGCCCATGCGCTCGGCACCACGACGTTCCGCCCCTACCACGCCACCGACCTGCGCGGCGTCGAGATCGGCGGCGCCGCCAAGAACGTGCTCGCCATCGCGGTCGGCATCGTGCGCGGCCGGCGGCTCGGTGCCAGCGCCGCAGCGGCGCTGACGACGCGCGGCTTCGCCGAGCTGATGCGGTTCGGCCGCGCCTACGGAGCGCGGTCCGAGACGCTGACCGGCCTGTCCGGCCTCGGCGACCTGATCCTCACCTGCTCGAGCCCGCAGTCGCGCAACTTCTCGCTCGGCATCGCGATCGGCGAGGGGCTTTCGCCGGAGGAGGCCCGGCACGGCGGCCTGCTCGCCGAGGGCGCCTTCACGGCGCCGGTGCTGGTCGAGATGGCGGGCGAGCGCGACGTCGACATGCCGATCGCGACCGCGGTCGCGGCCGTGCTCGACGGCCGCCTCAGCGTCGGCCAGGCGATCGAAGCGCTGACCACCCGGCCGTTCCGGGCGGAGCATTGACGACGACCCCGTCATTCCGGGGCGCGCTGAACGCGCGAACCCGGAATGACCCGAAGCGACGGAGAACCTTCGATGGCCTACTGGCTGGTGAAGTCCGAGCCCTCGACCTGGTCGTGGGACGACCAGGTGAAGCGTGGCGACACGGGCGAGCCGTGGACCGGCGTGCGCAACCACACCGCCAAGCTCAACCTCATGAAGATGAAGGCGGGGGACCGCGCGTTCTTCTATCACTCGGTCGACGAGAAGCAGATCGTCGGCATCGCCGAGATCATCCGCGAGCACTATCCCGATCCGACGGCCGAGCCCGGCAGCCCGTGGGTGGTGGTCGATCTGAAGGCCGTGACGCCGCTGAAGACGCCCGTGACGCTCGCGGCGATCAAGGCCGAGAAGAACCTCGCCGAGATGGCGTTGCTCAAGCAGTCGCGCCTCTCTGTCCAGCCCGTCACGGCCGCCGAGTGGAAGACGATCTGTCGGATGGGCGGCGTGAAGGGGTGATGCGGGGCCGCGTCTCCGCGCTTCGCCCTCGTCCTGAGGAGCGTTCTCCAGCTCGGCGGACCGCCCGCTTGGAGAACGCGTCTGGGCTACCGCCCCATGAACCTCCGCCAGGCGGCCTTGAGGTAGCTGGAGAACAGCAGGACGGCGATCACGATGACGATCACCGGCACCCAGAACAGCACCAGGCCGAGCGCCACCAGGAGGATGGCGGCGACGATGGCGCCCAGCACCAGCATGCCGATGGCGACCGAGAACGGGCCGGGGGGCTCGATCTTGGTGTACCGGGTGCGGCCGTCCTGATCGACCGTGATGAAGACGGCGCCCGGAAAGTCCTCCGGGGCCTCGGCGCCGGGGCGGCGCGGATCGGGCGCGCCCGGCGGGATGATCTCGGGCTCGGCGCGCGGCTTCTCGGCGCGGGGGTGGTCGGGCCGGCCGGAACGGGGATCGTCGGATCGGTTCTCGCTCATGGCCCAGCATGTGGTCGGCCGGCGGCCGATCGCCAGTGGCGAAACGCCGCGCGGCGGTAGATTACGGATGCATCATCGCGCGATGTCGCGATCACCACCAGCCATGACGTTCGTTATGCCCGATCAGTCCCTGCCGGCCGCCGCGCGCCGGCCCGCCTGGCGCCCGATGGTCGACGGCGACCTCGCCGCCGTGCTGGCGGTCGCCGCCGTGGTCCATCCCGATCTTCCCGAGGACCGGGCCGTCTTCGCCGAGCGGCGGCGGCTGGCGCCGGAGGGCTGCCACGTGCTCGCCGACCCGGCCACCCCGGCCCCGGGCGGCCTCGCCGGCTACGTGGTCAGCCACCCCTGGGCGGGCGCGCCACCGGCGCTCGACACGCTCCTCGGCGGGCTGCCGGAGCGGCCGACGACTTGGTACCTGCACGACCTCGCGCTGCTGCCGGCGGCGCGCGGCGGCGGGGCCGGCGCCACGATCGTCGACCGGCTCGCCGCGCACGCCCGCGCGGCGGGCTTCACCACCCTGTCGCTGGTCGCGGTCGGCGGCTCGCCGGGCTTCTGGATGCGGCAGGGCTTCTCGGCCGTCGACGATCCGGCGCTCGCCGAGAAGCTCGCGAGCTACGGGGCGGCGGCGCGGTTCATGGTGCGGGTGCTGTAGGGCGGGCGCGGCGCGCCCACCGGCCTACCGGTCCGGCTCGTACAGCACGTCGCGGCTCACGCTGCGCAGATCCTGCGTGCCGGTGAGCATCATGGTGATGTCGAGCTCGCGGCGGACCAGATCCAGCACCGCGGCGACGCCGGCTTGGCCCTGGGCGGCGAGGCCGTACAGCCAGGCGCGGCCGATCAGGCAGCCGCGGGCGCCGAGCGCCAGCGCCCGCATGACGTCCTGGCCGGAGCGCACGCCGCCGTCGAACAGGACCTCGATGCGGCCGCCGACCGCCGCGACGATCTCGGGCAGCACCGTGACGGTGGCGGGCGCGCCGTCGAGCTGGCGGCCGCCGTGGTTCGACACCACGATGGCGTCGGCGCCGATCTTCACCGCCTGCTCGGCGTCGGCCGGATCCAGGATGCCCTTGAGCACCAGCCGGCCCGGCCACAGATCGCGGATCCACGCCATGTCGGCCCAGCTCAGCGTCTGGTCGAAATGCCGGGACGACCACTCGCCGGCGCCCATCAGGCCGACCTTGCCCTTCAGGTAGGCCTCGATGTTGCCGAAGGTCATGCGCTTGCCGCGCAGCACGCCGAGGCCCCAGGCCGGCTTGGTGGCGAGGTCGAAGGCGTTGCGCCAGGTGATGCGCGGCGGCACGGTGAGGCCGTTCTTCAGGTCGGCGTGGCGCTGGCCGCGGGTCGGCAGATCCACGGTGACGACCAGCACCGGGCACTCCGCCGCGCGGGCGCGCTCGATCATGGCGCGGGAGAAGTCGCGGTCGCGCAGCACGTAGAGCTGGAACCAGAACGGCGCCGTGGTCGCCGCCCGCACGTCCTCGATGGTCGCGATCGACATGGTCGACAGGCAGAACGGGATGCCGGCCGCCTCGGCGGCCCGCGCGCCGAGAATCTCGCCGTCGCCGCGGATCAGGCCGGTGAGGCCGGTCGGCGCGATGGCGAGCGGCATGGCGGCGTTCTGCCCGACCAGCGTGGTCGCCATGCTGCGGCCCGAGGTGTCGATCAGCACGCGCTGGCGGAAGCGGATGCGGGCGAGCTCGGCCGCGTTCGCCCGCAGGGTGATCTCGTCGTAGGAGCCCGAGTCGACGTAGCCGAACAGGGCGCGCGGGATCCGCCGCCGCGCGAGCACGCGCAGGTCGGCGACGCTGGTGATCGGTGTCATTCCGGGCACTCCGGTCGTGCGGGGGGCGCGGCCGGGCGGCCGGATCAGGCGAGGCTGCGGCGGCCCGTGAACTGGCCGGCCTTGCGGTAGCGCCACAGATAGGACGGCACCACGGCCGCCATGGTGTGCGCCTCGATGCCGAGGCCGGCGAGGGTGCGATTCTCGCGGATCGCCGCCTCGGAGACGACGTTGTCGGCCTTCAGGAGCTCGACCTGGTCGGGGGTGAGCGGCGGGTTGGGCAGGATCTTCAGCACCGCGCCGAGCAGCTTGGCCGCCCAGAACGGCACCGGCAGCAGCAGCCGGCGCCGCTGCGTGATGTCCAGCACCAGCCGCATCAGCTCCTTGAAGGTGGCGACGTCGGGTCCGCCGAGCTCGTAGATGCCGGGCGCCACCTCGCCGTCGACCGCCTTGCGGACCGCCTCGGCGACGTCGCCGCCGAACACCGGCTGGAACCGGGTGCGGCCGCCGCCGATCAGCGGCAGGGCCGGGGCGATGCGGGCCATCGCGGCGAACTTGTTGAAGAAGGCGTCGTCGGGCCCGAAGATCACCGACGGCCGCAGGATGACGGCGTCCGGCGCCTCGACCAGCACGGCGGCCTCGGCCTGGCCCTTGGTGCGGGCGTAGAGGGCGGACGAGTCGGGATCGGCGCCGATCGCCGAGACGTGGATCAGCCGCGCCCCCTGGGCCGCGGCGGCGCGCGCCACGGTGGCGGCGCCCTCCACGTGGACGGCCTCGAAGGACTGCTTGCCGCGCTCGAACAGGATGCCGACCAGGTTGATCACCACGCCGGCGTCGCGCACCGCGCTCGCGACCGAGTCGGCGTTGCGCAGATTCGCCTGCACGGCGTGGATCTGGCCGACCCGGCCGAGCGGCTGCAGGTGGCCGGTAAGATCGGGCCGGCGCACCGCGATGCGCATCCGGTGCAGCTCGGGCGCCAGCGCCCGGACCACGTGCCGGCCGAGGAAGCCGGAGCCGCCGAAGATGGTGACGAGGGCGTCGGAGCTGGACGTCGGGGTGGACATCGCCATGACCGCCGGATCTCCCGATTATCTCGCACGAATCCGCAGCCGGCGCCGGCGGCGGACGGGCCTGCCGGGGTCATACGGGATGGCGGGGCGGCCGTCCAGGGGAGCCGCGTCCGCGCCGCCGCCGCGGGCGGACGGCGGGCGCCCCCCGAACGCCGGCGTTCGCCATGTCCCCGCCCGCCGCCACGCGGGCCGAGGCGATTCGCCAACGCCGGGCGTTCGGGCGCCTCGGCGATTCGGCCATGGCGGGCCGCCGCGCGCCTCGGCTCGGGACCGGACGGCACGGGGTCGGTGCCGCGGGCGCCGCAGCCGCGGGCCGGGAGGCCGGGAGGCCGGGAGGCCGGAGGCTCGGACACCCGAATCCCGGCGCGCAGGGGCCGGAGGCCCGGACAGGAGGCGCGAAAGCACCTCCCCGCCGGGCCGCGCATGCCGCGCCTGC
Source organism: Rhodoplanes tepidamans (assembly GCF_030813915.1). GTDB lineage: Bacteria > Pseudomonadota > Alphaproteobacteria > Rhizobiales > Xanthobacteraceae > Rhodoplanes > Rhodoplanes tepidamans. The sequence continues at coordinate 27,098 of NZ_JAUSUJ010000015.1, read as the reverse complement.
AGCCGCCGCACCCTTTTCGGTCACGGCGCCGTTGACAAGACGGAACCCGGCCCCGTATGAGAGCCGCCTTGGGCCCAGGTGGCGGAATTGGTAGACGCGCTGGTTTCAGGTACCAGTGGTGCAAGCCGTGGAGGTTCGAGTCCTCTCCTGGGCACCAAGCCCAGCCCAAGCCGGCCCTGAGATTTCCGACAATCGACACGGTTACTGACGCCCGGACACGGGCCGCTGGCACGCGGCCGAAGGCCGGCCGGGTCACCTCCGTATCGCGCTCGCGTCCGCCGTGATGCGGATCGCGGCGCAGGAGAGCTCTGACGAACGGCCCGGCACGGCCGGTCCCCGAGCCCGAACAGAGCACACGGCCATCGTCGTTCCTCGCGCCCCGGCGGCCGTCTCCGCGCAAAGGCTCTCCGATCACAAGCCCGGCACCGCCGCGGACCGCGGCCGATTCTGCATAGTCCGTGAGGAGCCACGCAGTACCGTTGCGGCGCCCGGCGGCAGGGTGCGCCGGCCAGCGGGCGCGTGCCGGCGGCGCGCCGGCGGGATCGGGGGAACCAACATGGTCAGCAAGCGGGACTTTCTGCGCGGCGCGGCGCTGGGCGCGGTCGCGGCACCGGTGCTCGGGGCGATCGGGCCGCGGCCGGCGGCGGCCCAGGCGCCGGGCGGGGCGACGCCGCGGCCCGCGGCCGCGCCGGCCCGGCCGGGCTTCTTCAAGGCCAAGGACATCGCCGAGGCGGGCTTCGTCTACGGGCTGCCGATCGTGATGAACTACGGCGTGCTGTACGACTTCGTGATCGACCGGAATTCCGGGCAGTGGAAGGCGCCGTTCAACACGCTGCACAACGAGGCGCGCGTCTTCACCTGGCGGGACACCTCGATCGTCACGCCGAACAGCGACACGCCCTATTCGATGGTGTGGCTCGACCTGCGCGCCGAGCCGATGGTGCTGTCGGTGCCGGCGGTCGATCCCGAGCGCTACTTCTCGGTCCAGCTCTGCGACGGCAACACCTTCAACTACGGCTATGCCGGCAGCCGCACGACCGGCTCGGCGGCCGCCGACGTCATGGCGGTGGGTCCGCACTGGACCGGCCCGCGGCCGGCCGGCATCAGCAGGGTCTTTCGCTCGTCGACCGAGTTCTCGCTCGCCATCTTCCGCACCCAGCTGTTCGATCCGGCCGACATGGACAAGGTCAAGGCCGTCCAGGCCGGCTACCGGGCGCAGCCGCTGTCGGCCTATCTGAAGCAGCCCGCGCCGCCGGCCGCGCCGGCGATCGACTTTCCGCGGTTCGACAAGGAGCGCGTGAAGACGGACTTCTTCGCCTATCTCGACTTCGCCCTGCGGTTCGCCCCGGCGCTGCCGGAGGAGCGGGAGATCCGCGAGAAGCTGGCCACGATCGGGATCGGTCCGGGCAAGACCTTCGCGTTCGAGGACCTGTCGGTCGAGGACAAGCTCGAGGTCGCGATCGGCATGAAGGAGGGTCAGCGCAAGGTCGAGGAGGCGGTGAAGTCGCTGGGCCGCGACATCGACGGATGGCGCGTCGGCTCGCCGTTCGGCGACGCCGCCTTCTTCCACGGCGACTGGCTGAGGCGCGCCGCCGCCGCGCAGGCCGGCATCTTCGGCAACGATGCCGAGGAGGCGATGTATCCGGCGACCCGCGTCGACCAGACCGGCGAGGCGCTCGACGGCGCCCGGCACAGCTACACGCTGACCTTCCCGGCCGGCCAGCTGCCGCCCGTCAACGCCTTCTGGTCGGTCACCATGTACGACGGCAGGACGCAGCTCCTGATCAGGAACCCGATCGACCGTTATCTGATCAACTCGCCGATGCTGCCGTCGCTGAAGACGAACCCGGACGGCTCGCTGACCCTCCACATCCAGCACCGCTCGCCCGGCCCCGACCGCGAGGCCAACTGGCTGCCCGCGCCGGACGGGCCGATGTACATCGTGATGCGGCTCTACTGGCCGAAGACCGAGGCGCCGTCGATCCTGCCGGCCGGCGCCGGAACCTGGCGGCCGCCCGGGCTCGTCCGGGTGTCGTGAGGCCCCGGGCGCGGACGGGTCCGGGCCGCGCGGTTCGGTCCGGTTTCGAGGCCGTATCGGCTCGGTGTCCGAACCGTTGCGAGCAATCCTGAAGACGGAGCGATCGGGCGCCGGCCATAACTTCGGCCAATGCCGAATGGAAAACTCGATATTATACACGGGCCCCGCGCAGGCGTAGGGAAGCACCCGAAGGTCGGGACCCCCGATCGGCCGTCGAGATCGGCCGGCACGCGACTTCCGCCGGCCCGCCCCAGCGGCCGTTCCGCCTTCCAGCCCGGCATGTCGCCGGGCCGGAGACCGATCCATGACTGCTCGAAAGACGCCCGCCGGCCCGGCCTGGGTCGGCGCCGCGGCCGTCGTCGTCGCCGCGATCGTCGCGCTCCACGCGCTGGAGCGGGTCGCGGTGGGCGACGCCCATGCCCGTCAATTCGCCCCCAGATCCGACCTCACACGCTCGGGACCCTGACCATGCTCGACACGCTGCAGAGCCTGACCCTGGAGAGGGTGCTGACCCCGGTCTACGACGAGAGCCCGCGGCCGGAAGACTTCATCGTGATGATCAACCAGCGGCGCGTCGGCCGCGTCATGAGCTCGTTCGCCCAGGGCGCCTTCCGGCGCTGGTACTGGTCGATCGACGCCGCCCACGGCACGCCCGAGGACCGCGGCGTCGCGACCAGCCTCGACCAGGCCAAGCGCGCGCTGGCCAGCCGGATCGCCACGGTGGGGCTGATGGGAGCGAACACGCGCCGGCCCGAGATGGGCGTCGTCGCCGGACGCTGAGGACGGCCGAAAAGGCCTGTCCGGTGCACGTGCGCGGCCGGCCCTGACGGGCGGCCGCGGTCACGGCACCGGTGACGTCCGGTCTCTGATCGTATCGCCGGCCGCGCTGCCGCGGCCGGGCTGTCGTCGGGTGATCCGGACCGCGGGTCCGGCCGGACGGCGGGGTCCGGATCGCGGCGTCAGCCGCGGGCCCGCACCGCCGACTCGCGGCCGCGGACACCCTGCACCGGGCTGGTCACGGCGCGTGCGGCAACCGCGGTGCGCACCGTCTCGCGACGGGCCGTGGTCTCCGAACGGGCGGTCTCGACGCGCGCCTCGCGAGCCGGCTCGCTGCGGCTCGGGGTGGCGCGGGCGACGACGCGCTCCGCCTGCCGCGGCTGCACGCTGCTGGTCACGGGCGACGGACGGCCGCTGCGGCCGACCACCGGGCTCGCCACCGCGCTGCGCGGCGTCACCGGGCTCGTCACGGCGCTGGTCACCGGAGTGACGGGCGCGGCGCGGCGCGGCTCGACCCGGCCGGAAACGCCGCTCGGCGTCGCCGGGCGCATGAACAGGCGCTGGACGGGCTGCGGCTCGACGATCTTCGGAGCGACCGTGATGGGGCGGGCGAAACGCTCGGCGGCGAGACGGCCACGCACCGGGCTGGTGACGCCGGTCACCGGGGCGACGCGCGGGGCCACGACGGCGACCAGATCGGCGACCGGCTCGGCGGCGCGGACCGGCGCCGCGGCGACGTCGTCGTTGGCGGGCGTGGCGATCTCGACGTCGTGCTTGGTCAGCGACTCGATGTAGCCCCCGGCCATGCGGTAGCCGACGAAGCCGATCGCTGCGAAGACCAGCACGCTCGCGATCAGCAGCCGCTGCGAGCCTTCCACCAGCGCCGCGTCCGGGGTCGCCGCCATCGCGGCCGTCGAACCGACCGCGATGCACACGAGCATGACGGCGCCGAGGGCGCGCGTCCAGAACGTCCTGTCGAATCCGCGGAAAGCTGATTCAGAGGGCATGGTCCGTCTCCAGCTTGAAAATATGCACTACGTTACGAGTTCTCGCCCGGCGGAGGGAAGAGCCCGACCGGACGCGGAAATCCTGACGAATCACATCAGGAACGATGATTAACACATTCCGATACCGTGCTTAAATTCTGTTGGTTAATGAATCATTAATTTGCGCCCGGAGGTGGTAGCCGCATTGCGCCGCGCCGCCGCGCGTGCGGCGGAGCAGCACTCCGGATTGGCTAGGCGAGTCAGGGCGTAAGCCGCCACGGCCGGACGGTTGTCCACAGCCGTGGCGTGCACTGCACCGGCCGGGCGCGACGCTCGGCCGCGGTCGGGGCCGCCCCGGGGCGGCCCGTCCGGGTCGGCGGATCAGCCGCGAATCAGCCGCGGCAGCAGCATCTGATGGCGCGGGCAGAGCGAGCCGGGATTCTGATAGACGGCACCCGCGAAGGCCATCAGGTAGCTGCGCAGGCTGGTCAGGTCGACGATCTCGTCGACGAAGCCGTGCTGGGCGCACCAGGCGGGGCGCGACGTCTCGTAGTACTTCCGCGCCATCTCGTTCATCTTGTCGGCGACCGGCTGCAGCGGCTTGCCGGCGTCCTTGTCCTTGACGGCGCGGCGGCCGTAGGCCGCGACCGCCGCGGTCTCGCCGTGCATCACGTAGATCTCGGTCGCCGCGGTGCCGACCGTGAAGGCGTTGTGCCGGTTCGCCGTCGGGCCGCCCATCACGTAGTGCGCGGCGGCCGAGCCCTTGCGCAGCACCACCAGCATCATCGGCACGTCGGTCTGCTGGATCGAGTAGATCAGCGACTGGCCGAGGCCGAGCAGCTCGGCCCGCTCCGCGACGTCGCCGACGTCGATGCCGGTCGTGTCCTGGAACCAGATCACCGGCACCCGGTCGCGGCTGCAGTGGGTGACGAACTCGCTCATCTTGATCAGGCCCTGGCGGTAGAGCTTGCCGCCGATGCCCGGATAGTCCGCGTATTCCGGATAGCCGCGCGGCAGCAGCCCCTGCCGGTTGCCGATCACCCCGGTGAGGTAGCCGTCGATCTTGACCAGGCCGGTGAAGATCTCCGGACCGTAGTCGGGCCGGAACTCCATCGTCTCACTGCCGTCGACGAGCCGCGCCAGGATGTCGTCGAACGAGTAGGTCTCGCCCTGGTCGAACGGCAGCAGGTGATAGAGGTCGTCGGCCGAGAAGCGCGGCTCCGCCGGCGCGGCGACGCGGAAGAACTCCGGATCGTAGGCCGGCAGCATCCGCATGTAGTCCTTGATGCCCTCCAGCACGCCGGTCTCTTCCTCGTAGACGCGGGTGAAGAAGCCGGTGTGCTCGAAATGGGTGGCGACGCTGCCGGGCGGCTTGGTGCGCATCTCGCGCGTCTTGGCGATCAGATCCTCCAGCACCTCGGCATCGAAGCCGCCCTTCGGCGCCATGCCGGAGACGATGCCGACGCCGCCCACCGCCATGTTGGCGTCCTTGTGGGCGATCAGGATGGTCGGCGAGATCGCCTGATAGCCGCCGCCGGCCGGGTTGGTGCCGTAGATGCCGGCGAGCACCGGAATGCCGAGTTGCTCGAGCTCGGCGTGCCGATAGAACGGCGTGCCCGAGCCGCGCCGGCCGGCATAGAACTTCTCCTGGTCCGGCATCTTCACGCCGCTGCAGTTGACCAGCCACACCAGCGGCACCCGCAGCCGTTTGGCGATGTCGGTGACCTTGAGGATGTTCTCCGACTGTCCGGGGATCCAGGCGCCGGCCAGCACCTTGTTGTCGAAGCCGATCACCACGGCCCAGCGGCCGGCGATCTTGGCCAGCCCGTCGACCACGTTGGTGGTGCCTTCCGGGTTGCTCTCCGGATCGTACAGGCTGTGCAGCGGATGCCAGGTGCCGGGATCGACCAGATAGCCGAGGCGCTGCCAGATGGTGAGGCCGCCGCGCTTGTTGATCTCCTCGGTCGGGATGCCGACCTCGCGGCGCGCCTCGCGCAGCCTGGCGAGCTCCGCCTCGACCGCCTCGAGGCTTCGTCGGCTGTCCTGTGTCCGGGCGACGCGGTTCTCCTTCAGAGCCTTGCCGAACTCCGGCATCCGCTCGAAATAGGGTCGCATGCTGAACTCCTGAGAATGATCGCCGCCGGACGGCGGGACGAGGCGGGACAGTCGAGGCATCGGCCTCCGTCGCACCGCCGTCAAGCGAATCGGTGGAGGAGGCGCGGCGCGGCCGTTCTACTCTGCCGCGGCAGGAAGGTTCGCCGACGACGCCCGGTTGAACTGCGGCTTGCGCTTCTCCAGGAAGGCCTGCATGCCCTCACGCTGGCCGTCGGTGCCGAACAGCGCATGGAAGGCGCGGCGCTCGAAACGCAGGCCCTCGGCGAGCGGCAGCTCGTGGGCGCGCTGCACCAGCTCCTTGGCCGTCATCACGGCCGGCAGCGACATCGAGGCGATGGTCTCGGCCGCCGTCATGGCGACGTCCATCAGCTCGGCGAGCGGCACGACGCGCGAGACGAGCCCGCAGCGCTCGGCCTCCGCCGCATCCATCATCCGGCCGGTCAGCACGAGATCCATGGCCTTGGCCTTGCCGACCGCCCGCGTCATGCGCTGGGTGCCGCCGAGGCCGGGCACGATGCCCAGCGTGATCTCCGGCTGGCCGAACCTGGCGTTGTCGGCCGCGATGATCAGGTCGCACTGCATGGCCAGCTCGCAGCCACCACCGAGCGCGAAGCCCGCCACCGCCGCGATCGACGGCTTGCGCGAGCGCGCCGGGCTGTCCCAGTTCGCCATGTAGTTGGCGCTGAAATTGTCGATGAAGGAGCGTGGCGCCATCTCCTTGATGTCGGCGCCGGCCGCGAAGGCCTTCTCGCTGCCGGTGACGACGATGCAGCCGATGCCGTCGTCCTGCTCGAACGCCGCGAACGCCGCCCGGAGCTCGTCCGCGAGCGTCGAATTCAGCGCGTTCAGCGCCTTCGGCCGGTTCAGCCGGATGACGCCGACGCGCCCCACGGTTTCGACGATCAGGGTCTCGTAGGTCATGTCTCGTTGTCTCGTGTGATCGGGCGGCCGGCGAACCGGCCGCCCGTGAGCGACGGTTCGGTTACGATCTCACGGCCGGCGCGACGTAGTCGGCCGTGATCTTGTCGACGGAGGCGACCCCGGCGAGCTGCATGGTCATCAGAAGCTCGGTGCGCAGCCGCTGGAAGACGGCCTCGACGCCCTGGGCGCCGCCCAGCGCGAGCCCGTAGAGGAGCGGCCGGCCGATGCCCACGACGCTGGCGCCGAGTGCCAGGCAGCGGAACACGTCCTGGCCGCGGCGGATGCCGCTGTCGACGATGATCGGCACCTTGCCGCCGACCGCATCGGCGATCTTCGGCAGGACCGCGATCGTCGCCGGTGAATGGTCGAGCTGACGACCGCCGTGGTTGGACACCCACACGCCGGCGCAGCCGTGTTTGACGCAGTCGCTCGCCAGCCCGGCGGTGAGAACGCCCTTGACGATCACCGGGAGCCCGCTCTCCTTCTGGCAGAAGGCGACGTCGGCGAAGGTCAGGTCCTTCTTCTGCATGTCGGGATTCTGCCCGGCGAGCGCCGGCGACTTGGGCATGTTGCCGAAGCCGAGATGCGGCGGCGGCTTGAGGCCCAGCTTGGCGGGACGCTCGCGATTGCCGAACGACGTCGCGTCGACGGTCAGGACGATCGCCGTGTAGCCGGCCGCCTTGGCCCGCTGCAGCTGCTCACGCGCATATCCCGGATCTTCGGGGAAGTAGATCTGGAACCACTTGGCGCCCGCGCCGGCCGCCGCCGCGATCTCCTCCATCGACAGGTTGGAGACCGAGGGCGTGACGTAGAGAGAGCCGGCCGCGGCCGTTCCCTTCGCGGTTCCGGCCTCCTTCCCCGCATGGGCGAAGCCGTGCATGCCCATCGGCGAGGCGAGGACCGGGAGCGAGAGCTTCGATCCCAGGATGGACGTGGCCGGGTTCGGCGTCTTCACGCCGGACAGGAAGCGCGGCTCGATCACCAGGCGGTCGAACGCCGCCTCGTTCTCGCGCAACGTCCACTCGTCGCCGCTGCCGCCGGCGATGAAGTGGAAGCCGAACGGCGGCAGCACCTTCTCGGCCTGGCGCTCGATGTCGCGCAGGCTGACGACATTGATTTTCTGCTCGGGTGCCGGTGCCGCATAGGCGGCCGCCGAGGCGTCGGCCTGGGCCGACGGCCGTGCCGAGGTGTCCACTTGCGCGACGGCAGTGGAGGCGTGCGCTGCCGCCGCGGTGGCGGCCAGTGTGCCGGTGAGCAGGAGATCTCGCCGATGGATGGTCAAGGAGGAGTCCTCGTCACGATGCCCGAAGCAGCCCGTGGCGCCCGGATCCGCGGGAGCCGACCCGGCGCCGCCCGTCACGATGTCGGACGGCATCGTGACGATCGGTCCGTACGACGGAGCGGCCGGGGTCGCTCCATGCTCGCGTTCGGGGGTCACGCCCAGTCACGACGGCGATCCTCGGTGGGATCGTCGCACCGGATCCATGCGGGCGCCTGCACGGCTCCTGGTGCCGGACGACCGACGGGAGCCTGACTCGGCCCGCATCAGCACGAGATAGAGCGACGTGCTGCCCGGCTCGGACCGCTGCGCCTTGCGCACCGGCCCTGGCCGCTGATCCCCCGGGAACGGTCGTTTCATCGTGATCGTCCCGCCGCGCTCACTCGGCCGGCATCGGGTGCATGCGCCCGTCGGTGCCGAGACAGGTCGCGCCGTCGTAGAAGCGCGCCGTGCCGGCCTTCTGGAGCACCGCGAGCATGCGGGGCAGCGGCCGGCCCTCGCCGGCGAGCCGGTCGATCACGCGCTGCGGCCCGATGCGGTCGAGGAGCTCGAACGGGCCCTTGGCCCAGTTGAAGCCCCAGCGCATGGCGCGATCGACATTGACGATGTCGTCGGAGATCTCCGGCACCAGATCCGCGGCGTAGAGCAGCGTGCCGCCGAGCACGTCGCGCACCAGCGCGCCGTCGGCGGTCTCGGCGAAGAACAGCGTCTCCAGCGCGGCGGAGTCCCCGTCGAGCTCGATCTTCGAGGACGGTCCCCAGCTGCCGGCCCCGCCGGCGGCTTCGGGATCGAAGACCTCCTTCAGCTTGGAGCCGTCGGCCGCCTTCTGCATGCGATAGAAGCCGCCGCCGCTCTTGCGGCCGAGCTGCCCGCGCGCCAGCATCGCCGCCTCGGCGGCCGGCAGCGACGCGAAGGCGCGGCCGGCGTCGCCCTCGGGCAGCGTCTCGGCGAGGTTCTTCGCGATCGACGAGACGACGTCGAGACCGATCAGGTCGACCAGGCCGTAGAGCGCCGTGCCCGGAAACCCGACCGGCGCCCCGAGCAGCGCGTCGATGCGATCGATGCGCATGCCGCGGGCGCGGTGCTGCGCCCCGAGATGCAGGCCCGACAGGATGAAGTAGAGGCCGATGCGGTTGCCGATGAAGTTCGGCGTGTCCTTGGCGCTGACCAGGCCCTTCTTCAGGACGTCGCGCAGGAAGCCGCCGAGCGTCTCGCGGGCATCGGCCCGGGTGTCGGGCCCGGTGACGATCTCCAGGAGCCGCATCACCCGCACCGGGTTGAAGAAGTGCGTCACCAGCATGTCGCGCTTCAGCCGCTCGGGCTCGCCCGCGACGATGGCGGAGAGCGGGATGCCGGAGGTGTTGGTGGTGACGATCGAGCCGTCGCGGCGCAGCGGCTCGATCGCCGCGAGCACGGCCTTCTTGGCGTCGAGCGTCTCGATGACGGCCTCGCAGATCCAGTCGGCGGCGGCCAGCCGGGCGCCGTCCGTCGCCAGCGTGCCGACCGCGACCTTGTCGCGGAACAGCGCCGTCTCGGCGTCGTCGGCCGCCAGGCTCTCGACGCGGGCCTTCGCCTTCTCGGCGAGCGCCTCGTTCGCCTCCAGGAGCAGCACGTCGCGGCCGGCCGCCGCACAGGCGGCGGCGATGCCGCTCCCCATGGTGCCGCCGCCGATCACCGCCACGGATTTGATGTCGGCCGGTCGAATGTCTTGGCTCATGGTCGTCGTCCGGGTTCGCCGGCCGCAGGCGGCCGGGAGTGTCTCGGGAAAGAGCCGGGGCGGACGCCCCGGCTCCACGGCGCGTTTGCGCCCTGTCTTCGTGCTCGTCCAGCTTCTTCTCAGTCCAGGACCTTCTTGGCCTTGTCGGGTGCCAGCAGCATGCCGACGAAGGCCATGGCGGCGATCACCTCGAAGTAGACGATCACCGGCGTGGTGCTGCCGCCGGCCTGGCCCATCAGCCAGGTCGCGACCAGCGGCGCCATGCCGCCGCCGAAGATGATGCCGAACTGCTTGCCGAGCGACGAGCCGGAGACCCGGATCTCGGTCGGGAACAGCTCCGCCGTGAAGGCCGCCTCGGGGGCGAACATCAGGCCGTGGATGAGGCCGATGGAGATCACCAGGCCGCCGATCAGGAGGATCGGGTCCTTCATGGCGAGGATCTGGAAGAAGATCGGGAACCAGATCATGGCCAGCACGACCCCCAGGATCATGAACGGCTTGCGGCCGAACCTGTCGCTGTAGAAGGCGATGAGCGGCACCATCAGCATCTCGGCGATGTTGGCGAACATCGGGCCCGACGTGACCTGGGCCGGCGACATGCCGAGCGTCTTCACGGCATAGCCGATGACGAACACGGTCGACAGGTACTGGAACGAGGAGTGGACCATGTTGGCCAGGCAGCCGAGCACGATCGACTTCTTGTGCGACCGCAGGGCCGCCAGGATCGGCGCCTTCTGGGTGCCGGCCTCGCCCTGCTTCTTCTTGAGGAGCAGCGACTCGTCGACCGAGTGCCGGATGTAGGTGCCGATCACCACCAGCACGAAGCTGAACAGGAACGGGATGCGCCACACCCAGTCGATGAAGCTGTCCTTGCCGTAGACTCCGGACAGGATGGCGATCAGGCCGGAGGCGACGATGATGCCGATGGGGCCGGAGGCGTTCACCCAGGAGGCGAAGAATCCGCGCCGCTTCTGCGGCGCGTTCTCCAGCGTCAGAGACACGGCGTTCATGTACTCGCCGCCGAACGCGAAGCCCTGCATGAAGCGCAGCACCACGAGGGCGATCGGCGCGAACAGGCCGGCCGAGTCGTAGCGCGGCAGGCAACCGATCAGGAACGAGGCGACGCCCATGATGACGAAGGTCATCATCAGCATGGCCTTGCGGCCGATCTTGTCGCCGTAGTGGCCGAACACCATGCCGCCGAGTGGCCGGGCCACGAAGCCGACCGCGAAAGTGGCGTAGACGGCCATCATGCTGGCGACCGAATCCATCTTCGGGAAGAAGAAGTGGTCGAACACCAGCGGCGCCGTGAACGCATAGATGAAGAAGTCGTAGTGCTCGATCGCCGAGCCCAGCGACGACGCGACCACCAGCCGGCGAAAGGCCGGGGTCGTCTTGGCGTCCGCGGCAGGCAAGGCTCCGCCGTCCGCGGTCGCGGTTGTCTGTGACATCGCATCTACTCCGATGGGGGTTCGGTTATTGGTCGTGCAGCGGGCGTGACCTCCGGATCCTGCACCCTTGTTGTGTTGGCGGCACGTCGCGCGGACGTGCCCGGTCTCTCATCGCCGCGGGCCCTTCTTGCGGTCGAGGAAGGCCCGCATGCGGTCGTGCTTGTCGCGGGTGGCGAAGGTGAGCTGGAACGCCGCGCGCTCGCTGCGCAGGCCGGCGTCGAGCGGCACGTTCTGGCTCTCCAGCACCAGCTCCTTGGTCTTTCGCACCGCGATCGGCGCCGCCGACACGATCAGGCCGGCGAGGCGCAGCGCCTCCGCCATCACGGCGTCGTCGTCGACCAGCCGGCTGACCAGGCCGATCGCGCGGGCCTCCTCGGCGTCGACGATCTCGCCGGTCAGCATCAGCCGCATGGCGTTGAACTTGCCGACGGCGCGGGTGAGCCGCTGGGTGGCGCCGCCGCCCGGCGTGATGCCGATCATCACCTCGGGCTGGCCGAACTTGGCCGAGCGGCCCGCCACGATGATGTCGGCGTGCATGGCGAGCTCGCAGCCGCCGCCGAGCGCGAAGCCGCTGACCGCGGCGATCACCGGCACCGGGCAGTCGGCGATGGCGCCCCACAGCCGGCCCATGTCGCGCTCGAGGATCTCGACCGGGTCGGCATCGACGTATTCGGACAGGTCGGCGCCGGCGCAGAACGCCTTGTCGTCGCCGGTCAGCACGATGCAGCGCAGGCCGGGCTCCGCCGCGAGGTCCCGGAAGGTCGCGGCGAGCGCCTGCCGCAACGCCAGATTGAGGGCGTTGCGCACCTCCGGCCGGTTGATGCGGACGATCGCGACGCCGTCGCTCGGGCGGTCGATCAGCAGCAGCGGGTGTTCCGGGCCGGCGGTCATGCCATTCACTCCGTACGGACTAGCGTCCCTTGAACTCGGGCCGCCGCTTTTCCAGCAGTGCCGCGACCGCCTCGGCGTGATCCTCGGTCTGGTGCGACAGCGCTTGGTAGGCGGCCGCCATCTCCAGCACCGTGTCGAGGCGGGCGATCTGGGATTCGCGCAGCAGCCGCTTGGTCCAGCGCAGCGCGTGCGGGGGGTTGGCGGCGATGCGCCCGGCGATCTCGAAGGCGACCGTCATCAGCTGGTCGTGCGGCACCACGCGGGAGACGAGGCCGATCTCGCGCGCCTCGTCGGCGTCGATCGGGTCGCCCGTGAAGGCCATCTCGGCGGCCCGCGCGTAGCCGATGGCGCGCGGCAGCAGCCACGAGCCGCCGTCGCCCGGCACGATGCCGACCTTGACGAAGCTCTCGGCGAAGACGGCCCGGTCGGAGGCGATGCGGATGTCGCACATGCAGGCGAGGTCGCAGCCCGCCCCGATCGCCGGGCCGTTGACGGCGGCGATCGCCGGCACGTCGAGCTTCCACATCGCCATCGGGATGCGCTGGATGCCGGCCCGGTACTGCTCGGCGATCTGCTGCGGCTCGCCGCCGAACATGCCCTTGCGGCCGTGCATGTCCTGCACGTTGCCGCCCGACGAGAACGCCTTGCCGTCGCCGGTGACGATGACGCAGCGGATGTCGAGGTCGTCGTTGGCGGTGCGGACCGCGTCCTCGATCGCCTTGTAGAAGCGCTCGCCCGACAGGGCGTTCCGGGTCTTCGGGTCGGTGATCTTCAGGAGCATCACGTGATTGCTCCGGGAGACGTCCAGGGTCGCCGTCATGGTCGCGCCTTTCCTCGATGCGGTATCCTGGTCCACTGTACCCGCTCCGATTTCGCGCGTCCTCGTTGCATCGGGGCGGCGGGTCGCCGCGTGGGAGGTCGCGGCGGCCCGCCCCCGATGCGGTGCCCCGCTCAGGCGCCGACCATCGCCAGGCCGCCATTGGCCAGCAGGAACTGGCCGGTCATGTGCTTGGAGTCGTCGGCGGCCAGGAACAGGGTCGGGCCGACCATGTCCTCGGGGGTGGCGATGCGGGCGAGGGGGGTCTGCTTGAGAACCTCCTCGCGGCGACCGTGCTTCCAGTCGTAGCGGTTCTTCAGCGCCTCGGTCTCCATGAAGGCGGCGCCGAGCGTGTTGACCCGCACCAGCGGCGCGAGCGCGCGGGCGTAGGACTTGGTGAGACCGATCACGCCGTACTTGGCGGCCGCGTACTGCGGCGCGCGCGGGCTGCCGGCGATCACCACCTGCGAGCCGATGTTGACGATCGTGCCGCCGCGGCCCGAGTCGAGCATGCGCGAGCCGATCTCGTGGATCATGAACATGGTGCCCATGATGTCCACCTTGAGCGTGTGCTCGATCACCTTCTCGTCGAACTCGCGCCAGGACTTCTGGTCGAGCGCCATGTCGCCGACATTGTTGACCAGCACGTCGCAGCCGCCGAACGTCCCGAAGCAGGTCTCGGCGATCTTCAGCACGTCGGCGTGCGAGGCGATGTCGCCCTTCACGGCGATCGCCTTGCGGCCCTTCGCCTCGATCTGCTTCACCACCTCCTCGGCGCCCTTGGCGGAGGAGTTGTAGTGGACGACGACGTCGGCGCCCTCGTCCGCGAAGGCGAGCGCCAGCACGGCACCGAAGCCGCGGCCGGAGCCGGTCACGAGAGCCTTCTTGTCCTGGAAACGACCCATCTCAGTCTTCCTTCTTCAGGCGTGAGCTCCCCGGTCCCGGCCGCGCGTGCGGCCGGGTCGTCTCGTCTGCACGAGGTTCGGGGGCTCAGCCGTGGCGTTTCACGATCTCGACGAATTCCGCGTCGGTCAGCAGACCGCGCTTCTGAAGGGCGAGCTTCTTCACCTCGGCGAGCAGCACCGGGACCTTGTCCTCCCCGGTCTTCAGCCCGAGCTCCTCGCATTTGAGGGTGATCGAGGCGGCGCCGCTCTTCTTGCCGAGCACGATGCCGCGCGGCGTGTCGAGCAGCGAGGCCGCGTAGGGCTCGATCGCGTGCGGCAGGTGGAACTGGGCCGCCACCGCGCCGGTCTCGCGCACGAACAGGTTCTCGCCGACCACCGGCTTCCACGGCTCGAGGCCGTAGCGGGCGATCTGCCGCAGCCGCTCCGACGCCTTGCGGACCTTGGTGAGGTCGATGCCGGTGTCGATGCCGTAGAGCAGCTCCAGCGCCAGCGCGATCTCCGGGATGTTGGCGTTGCCGCCGCGCTCGCCGATGCCGTCGACGGTCCCGTGGATCCACGAGGCGCCGGCGTCGATCGCCGCCACGGCGCTCGCCGTGGCGAGGCCGAAGTCGTTGTGGCCGTGGTAGTGGATCGGCACCGAAGGACCGACCCAGCCGCGCGCCTTGCCGATCAGGAACGTCACCGCCTCGGGGGTGGCGATGCCGAGCGTGTCGACGACCGCGATCTCCTTGGCGCCGACGTCGAGCGCCGCCTTGTAGACGTGCTCGAAGAAGCCGAGATCGGCGCGCGTCGAGTCGACGCCGAAGAAGCAGACATGGATGCCGTTCTCGGTGGCGAACGACACCGCCTTCCTGATCCGGTCCAGCACCTTCTCGCGGGTGACCTCGAGCGCGGCGAGCTTGGGATCGGAGATCGGCGCCTCGATGACGCAGTACTTCAGGCCGAGCTCGACCACGGCGGCGACGTCGTCGACCAGGGCGCGGGAGAAGCCCCACACCTCGGCCTTCAGGCCGGCCTTGGCGATCGCCCGGATCGCCTCCTTGTCCTCGTCGGAGACGCGCGGGAAGCCGGCCTCGATGCGGCCGACGCCGAGTCCGTCGACCATCCTGGCGATCTCGAGCTTCTGCTCGGGATCGAAGGCCGCGCCGACCGCCTGCTCGCCGTCACGCAGCGTGGTGTCGTAGAACTTGGCGGCGCGCTTCGGACGGCCCGCGAGGGCGACGTCGTTGAGCGTGCCGGACCAGACCTTGGTGCGATCGATCATGACGCCCTCTCAGAAGCCCTGCCACGCCGGCGCGTCGACCCCGTAGGCCTCTTTCCACGAGATCACCTTGTTGCGCAGCACGCCGATCTTCTCGATCTCGGCCTCCATCACGTCGCCCGGCTTGAGGTACCAGGCCTCCGGATCGGCGCTGAACGCCGCGACGCCCGACACCGTGCCGGTGGTGAGGATGTCGCCGGCGTTGTAGCCGAGCGGCGAGAACTTGGAGAGGAGCTGCGGGATCGTCACCGACATATGGCTCGAGTTGGAGATCTGGCGCTTCTCGCCGTTCACCCGCAGCTCGAGGTTCAGATTGTACGGGTCCGGAATCTCGTCCGGCGTCACGATCCACGGGCCGAACGGGCAGAACGTGTCGATCGACTTCGAGAAGCAGAAGTTCGCCGACTCCATCTCGCGGCGCTGGATGTCGCGCGCCGTGATGTCGTTGAAGATCACGTAGCCGCCGATGTAGTCGGACGCTTCCTTCTCGGTGAAGAACTTGCCCGGCTTGGCGAGGACGACGCACAGCTCGAGCTCGTAGTCGAGGCACTTCGTCAGGTGCTCCGGATAGACGACCGGGTCCTCGGGACCGATGACGGCGTCGACGTTCTGGAAGAACACGATCCACGGCTTGATCGCGGCGACCCAGTTGGAGCGGTCGCCCTCGTGGGCGTGCTCCGCGTAGTTGCCGGCGGTATGGAAGATCTTCTTCGGCTGGATCGGCGCGCACAGCTTGACGTCGGCGAGCTTGAAGCGGCGCTTGGTCAGGCGCTTCTCGGCCTGCTCCTTGACCGGCGTGCCGAGCGCGAACAGCGTGCGCATGTCCGGCACGTCGATCACGACGATCTCGTTGCCGTCGACGGCGCCGACCAGTTCCTCGGTCCCGACCTTGAATGTGGCTAGCTTCATGCCTCGTCTCCTGCTGCAGGCGTTTCCGGTATCTCCCCGACCCGCGACCGGGGGGTGGTCGCGGCGGCCGGCGATGCGGCCCTCGTCGGTGGGGCACCGATCGGTCGGATGAGTCGCTGTCGTGATCACGACCTCCGGGGGCTCGAGGTCGTCGTCGGGGCGGAGATTAGGATCGCGCTGCGACGAAGGTCCAATACGGAGTTTTGGGAACGCTATCGGGACCGATTATGTCCGGTCGCCGCCCTCCGGACGGGCCGTGCGGCGTCGCACGACCCGAGCTTTCGGCGCCGCCGCAAAATGCGGCAGCGGTCGATCGCGGCGCGCCCCGCCGGCCGGTCCGGATCGGCCTGCGACTCAGGACGATCTCGCGGATCTGCGCGGATTCGAGGCAACCACGGCGACGGCCTGCCGGGCGGACCGTCGGTGCCGTGGCGCGAAGCGGGCGCCGGACGCGGCCCGAACCGATCCATGCACAGCCGGCGCGGCTGGGCTGCCGGCGGCCGCGGGACACATCGGCTGTCACGCGAAGGAGCGGCGCAGCCACAACCGAGAATTAAGGCCGGCCACCCGGCTTCGCCTTCCGCCGGGCGGTCGAAGCGTATAGGCTCCGCCGTCATCGGGCGGCCCGGGCCCTGCCGCCGACAGGATCGACCCCGCGATGAAGATCGAACCGCGCCGGCTTCTCGAACTGTTGGCCGTGGCGCGGCACGGCTCGATCAGCGGAGCGGCCGAAGCCGTCAACATGTCGCAGCCGGCGCTGTCGCAGAGCATCGCGCTCCTGGAGCGCGAGGTCGGCGTCAAGGTGCTGGAGCGCGGCCGCCAGGGGGCGCGGCTCAACGACTTCGGCGACGCGCTGGTGTTCTACGCCCAGGCGCTCGAATCGCTGCTCGGCCGCGCCGGCGAGGAGATCCGCATGCGCTCGCTCGGGCTCGAGGGCACGCTGGCCATCGGCATCACGCCGGTCAGCGCCGTCCAGCTGGTGCCGCGCTGCATCGAGGCGCTGCTGCGCGAGAGCCCCAATATCGGCATCTCGATCGTCGACGGCCTCGACCACGAGATCACCGAGATGCTGCGGACCCGCCAGCTCGACCTGCTGGTCCGCCGGCTCGGCATCGCGACCCACTTCCCCGACATCGAGGAGGAGGCGCTGTTCGAGGTGGACTGGTCGCTGATCACGGCGCCCGACCACCCGCTGGCGTCGCGCGGCACGGTGCGGCTCTCCGACCTCAAGGACGTGCAGTGGGTGCTGCCGGCCGGCGGCAGCGCGTTCCGTCAGCAGATGGAGCAGGTCTTCATGTCGTCCGGCTTCGACTGGCCGGACCGCGGCATCTCGACCAACTCGATCCTGGCCATCAAGTCGATGGTGATGCGGGCCGGCTGCGTGTCGATCATCTCGCCCCGGCTGGTCGAGGTCGAGGCGGCGGCCGGCCGCCTGCGGGTGATCCCGCTGGAGGGCCTGGGGCCGCTGCGGCCGGTCGGGCTGATCTGGCGGCGCGGCGAGAAGCTGTCGCCGATCGCCGCCCGCTTCGCCAAGATCCTGCGCACCCTGGCGCAGGAGGAGACGGACATCCGCGCCTCCGATCTCGCCGCCCCCTGAGCCGGCGCGGCACCGCGGCGGCCGGGCCGCCTCACATCAGGCAGACGGTACCGACCCCGGTGAAGCCGATGGCGCGGGCGGCGCCGCGGCTGATGTCGAGATTGAGCCCCTTGGTGAACGGGCCGCGGTCGTTGACCACCACCTCGACCGAGCGGCCGGTGCGCGGGTTCTTGACCGTCAGCCTGGTGCCGAACGGCAGGGTGCGGTGCGCCGCCGTGTAGCCGTCCGGATCGAAGCGCTGGCCGCTCGCCGTCCTGGTGCCCTGCCAGTAGAAGGCCGAGCGGATCGGCTTGCCCTCGCCGCACACCGAACCGCCCGCCGGGGCCGTCGGACGGACCCGCGGCAGCGGCACCGAGGGCGGCGTCAGGGACGCCAGCCTCGGTCCGGCCGACACGGGCTCGGGCGTCGCGGCGGCCTCGGGCAGCGGGACCGCCTCGGCCGAGGCCAGGATCGGCCGGGCCGGCTGGACCGCCGGGCGGGGGGGCGGTGGCACCGGGGCGGCGGTCTGCGGGAGCGGCGTCGCCGGCGCCGGCCCGGCGGCGGCCGGCCGCGGCCGCGGCACCGGAACGGTGCCGTCCGGCATCGCCGCGGCGATCCGGGTTCGCGTCCGCTCGATGTCGGATTCGGTGGCCGCCGCGGGCAGCGGATCGCCGGCCAGCCCGGCCCAGAGGCCGGCCCAGCCGAGTGCCCAGACCAGCGGGGCCCGCCAGCGGGGCTCCCGTGCCGGCGATACACGCGGAAGTGCATGCAATGGCAATCGATGCAACGCAGACGCGCGCATGGTCCCGTCCCCCGACCGGCCCGTCGGGCCGGTTCCCCGTTCGACGTGACCGGCCGAACCGGCCGGTCCCCTGCGGCCGGACCGCGGCCGCACCCCCGTGGCGTCGGCGCATCGGTACTCGCGCGCCGTTGACCATCGCCGAGCGTGTGCTACACAGGTGGCCGAATTGAGGCTGAAAACGCTTGTTCGTCAGACGATTGGGCCGGCGGCGCGGGGACCGCGCCGGCCCGTTCGGGCGTTCCGGCCGAACCCCGCGGCGCGCGCGAGCGCGCCATCTTTCGGGTCGACGTGCGCGAGCGCGTCCACCGCACCCGCGACGAGCGCACCTCTCGCGACCAGACTGCTGCGACGGCAACCATGACCATCCGCCTGCACCGCGGCGACCTGCCCGACCTCGCGCGCTACACCGGGGCGGTCGCCATCGACACCGAGACCATGGGTCTGCAGCCGGGGCGCGACCGCCTGTGCGTCGTCCAGCTCTCGCCCGGCGACGGCTCCGCCGACGTGGTCCAGATCCCGCGCGACAACCCGCGGGCCCCCAACCTCGAGGCGCTGCTCGCCGATCCGTCGCGGCTGAAGATCTTCCACTTCGCCCGCTTCGACCTCGCCGTGCTCTACAAGACCTTCGGGGTGATGCCGGGCCCGGTCTGGTGCACCAAGATCGCCTCGCGGCTGACCCGCACCTACACGGACCGGCACGGCCTGAAGGATCTGACCAAGGAGGTGCTGGGCATCGACGTGTCGAAGCAGCAGCAATCGTCCGACTGGGGCGCGACCGAACTCACCGAGGCCCAGATCGCCTACGCGGCCTCGGACGTCCTGCATCTCCATGCCCTCAAGGCCCGGCTCGAGGAGATGCTGGCGCGCGAAGGCCGGACCCCGCTGGCGGCGGCGTGCTTCGCGTTCCTGCCGGTGCGGGCGACCCTCGACCTCGCCGGCTGGGCGGACGAGGACATCTTCGCCCATTCGTGAGATCCGCTGCCGCCGCGGGACGGCCATATTCGAAGGCGACCTTGGCGGGCCGTGAGCGCCCGGCGAGGGACGTTCGGTTCCGGAGCCAGACGCTGGGGATGAACCACCTGACCGCCGCGCCCGCATACCGAGAGGCCCCGCGACGCGACACGACACGGCGCGACGCCGGTGCGCGCGAGGACTCCCGCGCGCGGCTGCTGCCGGCGAACGACAGCGACCGCCGGTTCCGCAAGGCGCGGCGGCACAGCCGCTTCATCCGGATCATGCGGATCGCCATCCCGGCCGGCATCGTGGCGGTCGGCGGGGTGCTCGTGGTGGCCGTGTTCTTCAATCCGTTCCAGCCGATCGAGGCGCAGATCGATCCCGGCAAGCTCGTCGTCAGCGGCACCAAGATCACCATGGAGCTGCCGCGGCTCGCCGGCTTCACCGCCGACCAGAAGCCCTACGAGCTGACCGCCCAGGCCGCCTCGCAGGACCTCACCAAGCCCAGCCTGCTCGAGCTCAAGGAGCTCAAGGCGCAGGTGCAGACCGACGACCAGGGCGCCATCACGGTAACGGCCGTCAACGGCCTCTACGACACCAAGCAGGACAACCTGAAGCTGACCGAGAACATCCTGGTGCGCACCGGCAAGGGCTTCGAGGCCCGGCTGCAGGAGGCCGTGCTCGACGTGAAGAAGGGCACCATCGTCTCCGAGCAGCCGGTGGCGGTTCGTATTCCCAACGGCACCGTCGACGCCAACCGGCTCGACATCTCGGACGGCGGTTCGGTGGTGCGGTTCAGCAAGGGCGTGCTGACCACCCTCAACATCGGCGCCGACCTCGCGACGATCGGCTCCGGCGACGCCGCGGGCAGCCCGCCGGGCGGGGCCGCACGGGCGGGAGCGGGGCAACGATGACGCCGCATCGTTCACGATACCGCAGCACCGCCGCGGCGGCCCTCGCGGCCGGCCTGGTCGCCACGGTGCTTCTCGCCGCCCCGGCGGCGGCGCAGCCGAGCGGCGGCTCCAACACGCCGAACGCCCTGCAGGGCTTCGCCCAGAACCGCGACAAGCCGGTGCGGATCGAGTCCGCCTCGCTGGAGGTGCGCGACAAGGAGAAGACCGCCACCTTCGCGGGCGACGTCCATCTGGTGCAGGGCGACGTCACCCTCAAATGCCGCAGCCTGGTGGTGTTCTACGAGCCCGACGCCAAGCAGGACGGCAAGCCCGACCCCAAGGCCAAGCCCGCCAGCACCAACGCCATGGCGGGAGGCGGCGGCTCGCAGCAGATCAAGCGCATCGAGGCGCGCGGCGACGTCGTCGTGTCGCAGAAGGACCAGGTGGCGGTCGGCGACAACGGCATCTTCGACATGAAGAGCAACACCGTGACGCTGATCGGCAACGTCGTCATCTCGCAGGGGCCGAACGCCGTGAAGGGCGACCGGCTGGTGGTCGACATGACCACCGGGGTGTCGCGCGTCGAATGCGGCAATACGGGCAGCCAGTGCCGGGTGCGGGCCGTGCTGATGCCGGGCAGCCAGAACCGCCAGGACGGCGGCAATGGCGGCGGGCCAGGGCCGGGCGGCGGCAGCCGCGACGCCGCCCGCGAGCCGGCGCGGCCGCGGTCCGGGGCCGGCAGCCCGACCGGCGGCCTGTACTAGGCGACAGCGGCGGTCCGGGCGTTGCGTTCCAGCCTCCTCCGATCGAGCCTGCCCGGGTCGCGGCCCGCCCCGCGGCGGCCGCGTTTGCCCGGGCCGCGCAACCCGCTATGGTCCGGCCCGGATCCGCAGCCGGATCCCGTCCTGATGGGCTCGGAGGCGTCGAGGCGCGCGTGGCCGGTTTCTTTGGCAGATTCAAACCCCGTCCCCCGAAGCAGCGGGGGCGGGACATCGCGGGCGCCGGCTGGAACGACGAGCCGATCCCGACCGGATCCGCACCCATGAGCCTGGACACCCGCCACGACGGTCACGCGCACGCCTATGACGAGGAGGAGGCCCGCTGGCACGACCAGCAGGCCCGGCAGGCGGCCGCGCACGGCTATCTCGCCATCCACGGGGTGGAGAAGACCTTCGTCGGCCGCAAGGTGGTGAAGGGCGTCAGCCTCTATGTCCGGCGCGGCGAGGCGGTCGGCCTGCTCGGCCCCAACGGCGCCGGCAAGACGACGGTGTTCTACATGATCACCGGGCTGATCAAGGCGGACCGCGGCCGCATCGAGCTCGACGGCTACGACGTCACCGCCCTGCCCATGTACCAGCGGGCCCGTCTCGGCATCGGCTATCTGGCGCAGGAGCCGTCGATCTTCCGCGGCCTCAACGTCGAGGACAACATCCGGGCCGTGCTGGAGATCGTCGAGCCCAACAAGAAGCGCCGCGAGCAGGATCTCGACTCCCTGCTCGAGGAGTTCAACATCACCCGGCTGCGGAAATCGCCGTCGATCGCCTTGTCGGGCGGCGAGCGCCGCCGCGTCGAGATCGCCCGGGCGCTGGCCAGCCGGCCGAGCTACATGCTGCTCGACGAGCCGTTCGCCGGCATCGACCCGATCGCGGTCGGCGACATCCAGGCGCTGGTCCGCCATCTGACCCAGCGCGGCATCGGGGTGCTGATCACCGACCACAATGTCCGCGAGACGCTGGGCCTGACCGACCGCGCCTACATCATCTACTCGGGCGAGGTGCTGACCGAGGGCGCCACCGAGGACATCGTCAACAATCCCGACGTGCGCCGCCTCTATCTCGGCGAGAGCTTCCGCATGTAGGCAGGCCCGCCGGTCGGCGCCGGGACCGCCGGAGTCGCTTCGGGCACGCACGCCCCCTTCGCCCGACAATCGCCTGTATTTCCAGAGCTTGCGGCTTGTCGATCACGATATCGTGATCCCGGAGTCGCCGATCGCCCCCATGCGGCGTCTCCTGAAAGCCCCCCGGCCCGTCCGTCGGGTCCGCGCCGACAAACCGAAAAACCCCGCAAAGATT
This sequence comes from Rhodoplanes tepidamans, assembly GCF_030813915.1. GTDB lineage: Bacteria > Pseudomonadota > Alphaproteobacteria > Rhizobiales > Xanthobacteraceae > Rhodoplanes > Rhodoplanes tepidamans. Next base: position 4,734 of record NZ_JAUSUJ010000015.1, on the reverse strand, counting down.
CGGATGTACAGGAGACGACAAACTCGATAAGCAAGAACCGGACCAAGTTCCGGGGTTTCCATGGCGCTTTCGCAACGGCTGCAGCTTCGACAGACCCAGTCGCTGGTGATGACCCCCCAGCTGCTGCAGGCCATCAAGCTGCTGCAGCTCTCTCATCTCGACCTCTCGGCCTATGTCGAGGGGGAGCTGGAGCGCAATCCGCTGCTGGAGCGCGACAGCGGCGACGAGCCGGGCGCACCGGAGCCGAACGGCGCCGACGCGGCCCCGCCCGGGGCCGAGCCGCCGGCCGCCCCGCGCGACGCCGCCGAGGAGTGGATGGCGGACACCGCCGACACCAGCCGCGCCTCGATCGAGGACCGGCTCGGCACCGACCTCGAGAACGTCTTTCCCGACGAGTCCGGCCCCGGCCTGTCGCGCCTCGCCGAGGAGCGCCCGGCCGGCTACTCGGAATGGTCGGCGGTCGGCTCCGGCGGCCGCGACGACGACGACTACAATCTCGAGGCCTTCGTGGCGGCCGAGACGACGCTGGCCGACCATCTGGCCGAGCAGCTCGCCCTCGCCGTGACCGACCCGGTCGATCGGCTGATCGGCCAGTACCTGCTCGACATGGTCAACGAGTCCGGCTACCTCGCCGGCGACCCCGCCGAGGTGGCCGAGAAGCTCGGCTGCCCGCCCGAGAAGGTCGAGGCGGTGCTGGCCGTGCTGCAGACCTTCAACCCGTCCGGGATCTGCGCCCGCAATCTCGCCGAGTGCCTGGCGATCCAGCTGCGCGAGAACGACCGCTTCGACCCCGCCATGCAGGCGCTGGTCGCCAATCTCGACCTGCTGGCGAAGCGCGACGTCGCCGCCCTCAAGCGCAAATGCGGGGTGTCGGACGAGGACATCGCCGACATGATCGCCGAGATCCGCCGGCTCGATCCCAAGCCCGGCCTGCGCTTCGGCACCACCACGGTGCAGCCGGTGGTGCCCGACGTGTTCGTGCGGCAGGCGCCGGACGGCACCTGGATCGTCGAGCTGAACTCCGACACGCTGCCCAAGGTGCTGGTCAACCAGACCTATTACGCGCGCGTCGCGGGCCGGGCCCGGAAGGACACCGAGAAGACCTACCTGTCCGACTGCCTGCAGAGCGCCGCCTGGCTGGTGCGGGCGCTCGACCAGCGGGCCAAGACGATCCTCAAGGTGGCGAGCGAGATCGTCCGCCAGCAGGACGCCTTCCTGACCCACGGGGTCGAGCACCTGCGGCCCCTCAACCTCAAGACCGTCGCCGACGCCATCGGGATGCACGAGTCGACGGTGTCGCGCGTCACCGCCAACAAGTACATGGCGACCCAGCGTGGCACCTTCGAGCTGAAATACTTCTTCACCTCGTCGATCGCCGCCTCGGACGGCGGCGAGGCCCATTCGGCCGAGGCGGTGCGCCACCGCATCAAGCAGCTGATCGACGCCGAGACGCCGAACGACGTGCTCTCCGACGACACCATCGTCGAGAAGCTGCGCGAGGCCGGCATCGACATCGCGCGGCGCACCGTCGCCAAGTACCGCGAGGCGATGCGCATCCCCTCCTCGGTCCAGCGCCGCCGCGACAAGCAGATGAAGGCCGCGACGGTTTGAGCACAGGCCGGTTCTGGCGGTCCGCTCGTCCCGGCCAAGGCGGGGCCCCGCGAACGACACGGCAAGACGCCTTGGGTCCCGCTTTCGCGGGGACGAGCAGGCGTGGGGCTAATCGGTCGCAAACAAGGTCCCGGCGTACGCTGTCCGCGCGCCGCCGGTCCGGCTAGGCTCTGCGGCAGACAGACCTGCCGGGAGTCCAGTGAATGCTCAGCCATGTCACGGTCGGCACCGCCGACGTCGAGCGCGCGACCCGCTTCTACGACGCCGTGCTGGCGACGCTCGGGATCGCCCGGGCGAAGACGTTCAAGGTCGGCGCCGGCTACGCGCCGGAGGGCTTTCGCGGAATCGAGCCGCCGTTCTGGGTGCTGCGGCCGCAGAACCGCCAGCCCCCCACGGTCGGCAACGGCTGCATGGTGGCATTCGAGGCGCCGACGCGGGCCGCCGTCGACGCGTTCCACGCGGCGCTTCTCGCCCATGGCGGCAGCGACGAGGGCGCGCCGGGCCTGCGGCCCCACTTCCACGCGAATTTCTACGGCGCCTACGGCCGCGACCCCGAGGGCAACAAGCTCTGCTGCGTCTGCCACCGGCCCGAATAGGCGCCCGGCCGCGCCAGCCTTGCAGCCGGGCCACAGGTGAAGCGAAATCGTCACGCCGGCCACGACTTGGCCATGCGAACCGGCCAGACACGCTCCACAGTGGGCGGCCGGCCCGCGACGGCCGGCCCGAACCCCGAACCCGGAGCGGACGACGGTGCGCCTCGCGCTCGCCATCTCGGTGATGGTGCACGCCCTCCTGTGGGGGCTGGCGGCCCTGCAGGTGCGCCCGCCCTTCGCCGCGGCGAACACGCCTATCGCGGTCGAGCTGGTCCGCCCCGACGAGATACCGGAGCGGCCGAAGGAGGCCGAGGCCGCCGCCGAGCCGGACAAGCCGGCCGAGCCGCAGCAGCAGGCCCAGGCGGAGCCACCCGCCCAGGAGGCGGCCCAGAGCCCGGCTGCCGTGGAGACTCCGGCGCCGCAGCCGGCCCGCTCGGAGCCGCAGCAGCAGGCGAGCGCGCCGCCCGCGGAGCCGGCGGCCGCCGCGGCGACCGCACCCGAGACGGCGGACCGGCCGGGCCCGCAGCTCGCCTCGGCCGACCCGTCGCCGACCGGTGCGGCCGCCACCGAGCCCGCGGAGGGCGAAGGCGCATCGAGCTGGTACGACTCGCCGCTGATGAACGTCTCGATCGGCTACGAGACCACCGAGCGCAAGGCGAAGCTGACCGATCGCGAGATCGCCGCCTTCAAGGCGCATCTGCGCGCCTGCTGGCAGCCGCCCGCGGCGCTCGCCGACGCGCCGGCCCGGCTCTCGGTGGTGCTGCGCGTCGCCCTCGCGCCGAGCGGCGCGCTCGCCGGCGAGCCGACGCTCCTCGCCGCCAGCGCCTCGCCCAAGGGCGCCGTGCTGATGCAGACCGCCATGGCGGCACTCGCCCGCTGCCAGCCGGTCGGCCTGCTGCCGGCCGCGAAGTACCAGGAGTGGAAGCTCCTCGACCTCGCCTTCTCGCCCGCGGGACTGACCGGATTGCCGAAGCTGTAGGCCGAACCGGACGCGGTCGTCGTCCCGGGGCGGCGCTTAAGCGCCGGTTTCGGGACCCATACGCCCGGTCTGTCGTGAGCCACCGGCACCGGGAAATGGAGTCCGGGCTCGCAGGCGTGCCGCCCGCGCCCCGGACTGACGGCGTTTCAACCCGCTTCGTCCGCTCCCGGCGGCACGGCGAGCACCGAGCGGGTGATCGGAAACCGGTCGGCGAGCAGGGCGGCCTCGAAACGGCCGGCATATTCGTTCCACGAGATGCCCTGCTGGTGGCGGATCGCCGCCTCGTGCTGGCTTCGCCACAGGGCATCGTCGGTGAGGAGCGCGACGGTGCGCTCGGCGAAGCGGTCGGGGTCGGCCTCGTGGAAGCCGGTGATGCCGTCGAGCACCCGCTCCGGCACGGCGGCGACCGGCGCCACCACGGCCGGCACGCCGAGCGCCTGCGCCTCGGCGACCGCGAGGCAGAACGCCTCGACCTTGTGGCCGAGATAGACCAGCACGCGCGAGCCGCGCATCGCCGCGATCAGACCCTCGCGGGTGGCGGTCGGATGCACCCGCACCGAGGCGCGCACCGCTTCCGGCTGGTTCGCCGGCAGCAGCGAGCCCGACCACACGTCCCAGGCATCGGTGCCGGGCGGCATGTCGTGCACGCCGTAGACGTCGAGCACCGCGTCGGGCACGCGGGGCAGCACCTTCTCGGCCCAGATCTCGACGAGCCGCCTGAGGTTGCGCTGCGGGTTGGAGGCGAAGATGGCGCGGCGCGGCGGCGGCGCGGCGAGCGGCGCGTGTCCGCGCACGTCCTCGGGCAGGCCGAGCGGGATGAGGATCTGCGGATCGCGCCGCGGCAGCACCGGCGACCAGATGTTCACCTGGTGCAGGCTCTGCAGCACCGGCACGGGCCGGTACCACCAGACCCGGCCGAGCTGCTTGTAGTGCTTGAGATGGTTGGGCTGCCACAGCACCCAGATGGCGCGCCGCCCGGGCTTCCGCACGAAGCGCAGGAGACGGGGATGCTGGCAGGCGACGTAAAGGTCGCAGGTCTCCGGCCGGGCGCCGGCGATCGGCCGCCACGTCACGCCGTGGTCCTCCACCGGCGTCGTGCAGTTGGTGTAGACCGTCACGGCGTGGCGGCGGCGCGCCAGCTCGCGCGCCAGGCGAATGACCGACGACTCGGTGCCGCCGAGCGGCTGCGTCTCGAGATGCGTCCCGTCGTACTGCCGCGTCGTGTCGGCGATGATGATCTCGGCCATGCGGGTCTCGACGATGTGCTCGGCGGTGGGGGCGCTTGCGTCTGGGCGCCGGGACCGGTGTGATACCGCAAGCGCCGGCGTCCCCCAAACCTCCGTCTTCCGAAAACACGCACCGGCGCAACGAGGAGAGCACGAGGATGTCGCAGAACACGCCGAAGGTGGGCTGGATCGGCATGGGCCGCATGGGCTACGCGATGGCCGAGCGGCTGGTGAAGTCCGGGCACGACGTGTCGATCTGGAACCGGACGCGGTCGAAGGCGGAGCCGCTGGCGGCCTATGGCGGCAAGATCGTCGACAAGCCGTC
>NZ_JAUSUJ010000014.1 GCF_030813915.1 Rhodoplanes tepidamans | reverse complement strand
CACGAGGCGCAGGGCCGCCTCGGCCTGATGAAGCCCTACATGCGGCCGATCTTCCCGGGCGCCCAGGTCGCCGGCTCGGCCGTCACGGTGCTGGCCCAACCGGGCGACAACTGGATGATCCATGTCGCCATCGAGCAGCTCCGCAAGGGCGACGTGCTGGTGGTCGGCGTCACGGCCGACAACACCGACGGCATGTTCGGCGACCTCCTCGCCACCTCGCTGAAGGCGCGCGGCGGCGTCTGCCTCGTCATCGACGCCGGCGTGCGCGACGTGAAGACCCTCACCGAGATGAACTTCCCGGTGTGGTCGCGGGCCGTCTCGGCGAAGGGCACCGTCAAGGCGACGCTCGGCTCGGTCAACGTGCCGGTGGTCTGCGCCGGCGCGCTGGTCGATCCGGGCGACGTGATCGTCGCCGACGACGACGGCGTCGTGGTGGTGCCGCGCCGGGATGCCGACGCGGTCGCCGCGGCGGCCGCCAAGCGCGTCGCCAACGAGGAGGACAAGCGCAAGCGCCTCGCCGCCGGCGAGCTCGGCCTCGACATGTACAAGATGCGCGAGCCGCTCCTGAAGGCCGGCTTCCGCTGGGTGGACAGCCTCGACGAGGTGTGAGACGGAGTCGGTCCCGGCCATCTTCAACAAGAAGGGAACGACATGGATCTCGGTCTCGCGGGAAAGACCGCGCTGGTGCTCGGTGCCGGCGGCGGTCTCGGCGGCGCCATCGCGACGGCGCTCGCCCAGGAGGGCGCGCGCGTCGCCATCGGCGACATCGACGGCGACGCGTTGAAGAGGACGGCGGCGGCGATCGAGCAGGCGGGCGGCAGTGCGCTGCCGCTCGTCTGGGATCTCGCCGATCTCGCCTCCATCGAGACCCACGTTGCGGCCATCGAAACGGCGTTCGGTCCTGTGGACGTGCTGGTCAACAACACCGGCGGCCCGCCCCCGACCCCGGCGAGCGGCCAGGATCCGGCGGCCTGGTCGAAGTTCTTCCAGTCCATGGTGCTGTCCGTGATCGCGCTCACCGACCGCGTCCTGCCGCAGATGCGGGCGCGGAAGTTCGGCCGCATCATCACCTCGACCTCGTCGGGCGTGGTCGCGCCGATCCCCAATCTCGGCATGTCGAACGCGCTGCGGCTGACGCTTGTCGGCTGGTCGAAGACGCTCGCCCGCGAGGTGGGGCGCGACGGCGTCACCGTCAACATCGTGCTGCCCGGCCGCATCGCGACGCCGCGCATCCGCTTCCTCGACGAGCAGAAGGCGAAGCGCGAGAGCCGTTCCGTCGAGGAGGTCTCGGCGGAGAGCACGGCCTCGATCCCGGTCGGGCGCTACGGCGACCCGAAGGAGTACGGCGACGTGGTCGCGTTCCTGGCCTCGACGCGGGCGTCCTATCTCACCGGCTCGGTGATCCGGGTCGACGGCGGATTCATCCCGAGCATCTGAGCCGGGTCCGGCCGGGCGGCCGGGCCACGGCGCGGTCGCCCACGAGTTCGAACCGCGCCCGTCTTCCCTGCCGAGAGGCAGCCGAGCCGGCGCGAAGCAGGCGGGTGAGAGGTTCCGAGCCGATACCTCTCACCCGCCTGACTCTCTCACCCGCCCCGGCGTCTCGGTCGCGGGCGGATCCGTCGCGGTCGGACGTTCGCCGTCACTGCGGCGGCTGCGCCTGGGCCTGACCGGTGAGCAGCGGCGTGATGCGGCGGACGGCGACGCGGCGGTTCTCGCGCAGCGGACCGTCGGTCGGCACCTTCATGTACTGCTCGCCGTAGCCCTGGGTGGTCAGGTTCTCGGCCGGCACGCCGAACTGCTGGGTGAGCACCATCGCGACCGCCTCGGCGCGGCGATCCGAGAGCGACAGGTTGTCGACCTCGTTGCCCACCGCGTCGGTGTGGCCCTCGATCAGGAACACCTCCTGCGGATTGGCCTGGATGGCGCGGTTGAGGCCGTCGGCGATGCCGGCGAGCTTCTGGATCTGCACCGGGTCGAGCTCCCACGATCCCGACTCGAACGTCACCGTGTCGAGATCGACTCGCGGCATGCGATCGCGCAGCGGTGCGTTGTAGCGCACCTCGTCGAGCGTGTAGGGCCGCTCGATCGCCATCACGGGCGGCGCCGTCAGGGTGTCGTACAGCAGTGCCGGGTCGGCCCGCTCGGTCTCGACGATGTAGCGCTCGCGCGGGATGCGCACCTCCGGCGGCGGCAGGTTGAGCATGACCGCGCCGATCCCGAGACCGACCGCCGCACCGACGGCCAGGCCCGTGCCGAAGCCGGGGCCGCGCGGTCCGGGCGGCGGACCGCCCGGGCCCCAGTGGCGTCGGTTGTCGATCAGGACGTACTCGCGGCCGTCCGGCATGATCCGGGTCCGCCGCACCAGATAGCCGTTGTCGTCCGTGACCGTGACGACCCGGTAGCCGCCGGGCCGGACCACCACGGCGACGTTCTCGTTGCCGCGCCGCTCCATGCGCACGTCCTGGGCGCCGTAGCGGAAGCGGTCCATCTCGTTGTGCCGGATGATCGTCCGGTTGCCCTCGCGGATGATCGTCCGGTCAGGCTCGCGGATGATCGTGGTGCCGCCCTCGCGGATCTCGCGGCGCTCGCCGCGCAGGTCGTCCATCCGGCGCAGCGGCTGGCCCTGCGCCGACTGCGGCACGAAGCCGGCGCCGGGCGGGGCGGGCGGGATCGGCCGGGCCATCTGCGGGGTGGGAGCCGGCAGGCCGGCCGGGGTCAGCGGTGCGCCCTGGGTCGACGGCACCACGGCCGGACCGGGCGTGCCCTGGGCCGACGGCGGCGGTGCCGGCGGCATGCCGGGCGCGGAAGGACGCGGGCCGGGCGGAGTTCCGGGCTGCGTTCCCTGCGCCGCCGGCGGGGGGCCGGGCGGCTGGCCGGGACGGCCCGGGCCGCCGGGGGCGCCTGGCGACGGACCGGCGACGCCCGGGGCTCCGGGCTGGGTTCCCTGGGCGGCCGGCGGCGGCACCGGCGGCAGGCCCGGGCGGGGCAGGGTTCCGGGCGGCGGCGCCGTGGTGGCGCTCGGCGGAGTCCCCGGCTGGCCGCCCTGGGCGGCCGGCGGCGGAGCAGGCGGGGTGCCCGGGCGTCCCGGCGCGCCGGGCGGAGTCTGCGCGGTCGGCGGCACCGGTCGGCCGACGGGCGGCTGGCCTTGAGCCGCCGGCGGCGTGACCGGACGGCCCACGGGGGGCTGGCCGTGGGCGGCCGGTGGCACCGGCCGGCCGGCAGGGGGCTGGCCCTGGGCAGCGGGTGGCACCGGTCGGCCAGCCGGCGGCTGGCCCTGCGCGGACGGCGGCACCGGCCGGCCCGGTCGGCCGGGCGGCTCGCTCTGGGCGGATGGCGGCGGTGCCTGGCGGCCGGCGGGCGGCGGTGCCTGCACGGTCGGCGGAGTGGGACGGCCCGGCGCCTGCACGCTGGGCGGGGTCGGCCGCCCGGGCGGGGGCGGCGCCTGCACGGCCGCCGGGGGCTGGCGGCCGGGCGGCGGCTGGGTCTGGGCGCCGGGCGGCGGACCCTGGCGCTGCGGGGCCTGGGCGGCGGGAGGCGTCGGCCGTTGCTGCGGCGCCTGCGCGGCCGGCGGGGCCTGGCGCTGCTGCGGCGCCTGGGCGGGCGGCTGGGCCGGCCGCTGCTGCGGTGCGCCGGGGCCCGGGCGCTGCGGCGGCTGGCCGGGGGCTGGACGCTGGCCGGGGCGTTGCTCCTCGGTCGCCGGCGCCTGCGCCACCACCAGGGGGGCGGCGAGCGCCTCGACGCCCGCGAGACCGGACAGGACGGTGCCCGCCAGGAGCAACCGCTGGAGCTTGTGCATGCGTATCCTCGTTTGTTGTGGAAGGCGGCGTGGTCCGAATCGTCGCGGTTCGGTGTCGGATGAAAGCGCGTCGGGATCGCGCTGCGGGCGGCGCGGCAGCGGCGCGGCGTGCGCGCACGGGATCGTACCGTCACGATAAGCAGGAGGTTGACGGGATTGGGGCGCCGGGGTGTCGGGCGTGTGCCCGCCTCACCCGGCCGAGCGTGGCCGTCGGGCCGCGTCCAGACGCAGGCGGCCGCGCCGCCGGCGCGTCAGGGCTCGCCGTGGGCGACGCGCTTGCGGAAGCCGCGCAGGCCCAGCCACACCGCGCCGGCGACCACCGGGATCGAGGCGCCCATCGCGATCTCCGGGCTGACCGGGATGCCGGCCGAGGCGACGCCCTTGGCGAGATAGCCGATGAGGCCGACGACGTAATAGGTGACGGCCGCGACCGACAGGCCCTCGACGGTCGACTGGAGCTGGAGCTGGAGCTTGGCGCGCCGGTTCATCGAGCCGAGCACGGCGCGGTTCTGGCGCTCGCGGGTGATGTCGACCCGGGTCGAGAGGAGCTGGGTCACGCGGGCGACGCGGGCCGACAGCGACGCCTGACGCTCGGAGACCGCCTTGCAGGTGTTGATGGCCGGCACCAGCCGGCGGTCCATGAACTCGCGCAGCGTCTGGATGCCCTGGATGCGCTCCTCGCGCAGCTCGGCGATCCGCCGCTGCACCAGGTCGTGATAGGCGGTCGCGGCGCCGAAGCGGAACAGGTTGGCGGCCTCGCGGCTCTCGATCTCGGCCTCGAGCCGGGTCAGCCGCTCCAGCAGCACCGGCTCGTCCGCCTCGCCGGCGGCGACCAGGGCGTCGGTGATCTCGGCGAGCTCCTTCTCGCGGTCGCCGAGGAACGGGGCGAGCTCGCGGGCGATCGGCAGCGCCAGCAGCGCCATCATCCGGTAGGTTTCGATCTCCAGCAGGCGCTGCACGAGACGGCCGGCCTGCAGCGGCGTGAGATGCCGGTCCTGGACGATGAAGCGACCGAAGCCGTCGGCATGGATCCGCAGGTCGGTGAAGGCGACCGCGGCGCGGTCCGACACCGGGCCGCCGACCAGCGCATTGCCGCGGAACAGCGTCGCCGACACGGTCTCGGGATCGGCCGGGGCGTTGTCGGCCTTCACCACGGCGGCGTGCGCCGCGACGATGATCTGGCCGGGTCGCGCCGCCACCCAGCTCGCCGGCGCGAGCCCGATGGCCGGCTCGGCGAACGGGTCGTCCCCGGTGCCGAGACCGGGAGCGATGAAGGTGTAGCGGGCGAACTCGCCATGCCGCTCCCACACCAGGCGGAAATCCCCGAGCTGCCCGCTGTAATGGTTCGACCCCGGGAACGGCGCGGTCGCGCCGAAGCGGCGGGCGAGGTCGCAGACCCCCTGCCACTCGAGCTCGCGGTGCTCCCACGGCGACACCAGCGCCAGATAGGAGACGCGGCTCGGCGTGGTCAGCGCCTCGGGCGGACGCGCATGAACCTCGTCGCTCAGGGCGAAGCGCTGGGCGTGGTCGGGCGGGAGCGTCATGTCGTTGTTCAGCACGTAACCCGTTTCGTCGAGAACCTCGCCGGACGCGGCTGCGGAGTCCGAGCCGGCAACTGCACGGCGGCATCATACTGCAGATTCATGAATGCTGCACTGCAGCACAATGGCGTAGATCACCGGAAACGACCGACTTTGTTACCGTGCAGGCCCCGGGCGCGCAATTTCCTCAATATCCGAGCGCGCGCGGCAGCCACAGCGCCAGCTCGGGAAACACGATCAGCAGCACCAGCACGCCGAACATGGCGGCGATCAGCGGGCCGACCCAGCGCAGCGTCGCCTCCATGGGCACGCCGGCGATCCGGCACGAGACCATGAGGTTGACGGCCATCGGCGGGGTGAACTGGCCGATGGCGATCTTGAGCGTCAGCAGCACGCCGAACCACACCGGATCCCAGCCGAACTTCGCCGCGATCGGCATCAGCAGCGGCAGCAGGATCAGGAAGGTCGAGACGCCGTCCAGGAACATGCCGATGACGATCAGCATGACGATCAGCATGGCGAGGATGACGTACTCGCTGCCGCCGGTGGCGACGATGGCGGTGGCGGCGCGGTCGAAGACGCCGAGCGTCGAGCCGGCATAGCCGAAGATCGCGGCCAGCGCGACGACCACCAGGATCACGCCGGAGATCTCGGCCGCCTCGACGAACATCTCGTAGAGGTCGCGCAGGGTGAGGGTGCGATAGACCACGAAGCCGACGAACAGGCCGTAGACGACCGCCATCACGGCCGCCTCGGTGGGCGTGAACCAGCCGGCCCGCATGCCGCCGAGGATCAGCACCGGCGCCATCAGGCCCCAGCTCGCCTCCATCAGCGAGCGCCAGAACGGCGGGCGCGGCAGATCCTTCTCGGCGAGGCCGAAGCCGTGGGTCTTCGACATCCAGAAGATCGGCCCCATCAGGGCGAGGCCGGCGAGGATGCCGGGGATCATGCCGGCGGCGAACAGCGCCGGCACCGAGGCCTGCGGCACCAGCACCGAGTAGATGATGAGCGCGATCGACGGCGGGATGAGGATGTCGGTCGCCGCGGCGGCGCCGATCACGCTCGCCGAGAAGGCGCGCGGATAGCCGGCGCGCGACAAGGCCCCGATCATGGCGCCGCCGACCGCGGCGGCGTTGGCCGGTCCCGAGCCCGAGATGCCGCCGAGGAACATGCTCACCATCACGGTGACGGCGGCGAGCGCCCCGGGCCGCCGGCCGACCAGCACGGTGGCGAAGTTCACGAGCCGCAGCGCGACGCCGGAGCGGTCGAAGATGGCGCCGACCAGCACGAACATGGGCACCGCGAGGAGCGGGTACTTGGCAATGCCGGTGTAGGCCTGGGTCGGCACGCTCATCACGCCGAGATCGCCGAGCCAGATGGCGAGCGTGCCGGCGAGCCCGAGCGCCACGGCCACCGGCGTGCCGAGCACGAACAGGACGAGAAACCCGAGAAACAGGGCGGCGGTGGTCATGGCCGTGGTGACTGGACTGTCAGGAGGGCAGTGCGGTGCTGCGAGGCACGGCCGTTTCTTCCCTCTCCCCTCGCGGGAGAGGGGGCCCTCGCGAAGCGAGGGCGGGTGAGGGGGCGCGCCACCAGCCCGGAGCGAGAGGACAGCCCCCTCACCCGTCTCGCCGCTTCGCGGCGAGCCACCCTCTCCCGCGAGGGGAGAGGGTCGCGCCGTCCCGTGTCGCTGTTCCGCATGGTCATCACAGCGGCTCGACGACGTCGTGCGGCGGACGCCGCTTCGCCCGCAGCACCCGGATCAGGTGGCCGATCGCGCGGGCGATCACCGCGAGCGACAGCAGCGGCAACGCGAGCGTGTAGACCCATTGCGGCTCGCCGAGGCCCGGCGACGTCACCTCGAAGCGGTACTCGTCCCAGACGAGGCGGGCGCCGAGCCACACCAGGAGCCCGAACATCGCCATGGTGGCGAGGCTCGCGATCACCTCGGCGATCCTCTCGCCGGAGCGCGGCAGCAGGCTGGTGAAGAACACGATGCGGATCTGCCGGTCCGCCGCCGTGGCGATCCCGGCGCCGAGCAGCGTCACCACCACCATCAGGGCGATCGAGAACTCCTCGGTGAAGGCGAAGGAGTAGTTGGTGAGATAGCGGGCGATCACGTTGCCGAGCGTGATCAGGCACAGCGCCGCCATGGCGGCGGCGGCCAGCACCTTCTCGATGGCGAGCGGCACCCGCACGGGCGGGTCCTTCGGGGCGATCGGATCGGGTTCGGCGGACATGGACGAAAGCTGCACGCGGCGAGAGGCGAGGTGGGCCGGGGGCCAAGCCCCGATCTCCGCTCATTCCCGCGAAAGCGGGAATCCAGATGCCTCGGTTCCGGGCCCCTGGGTCCCCGCCTTCGCGGGGACGAGCGGATTCAGCAGGTCCCGGATGCGGCGTCGCATCCAGGACCTTCGGCGATCGTCACTTCCGCGCCGCCACCGCCTTTTCGGCGGCGTCGACGAGCGGGGCGCCGATGCGGGCCTTCCACTTGTCGTAGACGGTGCGGGTGGCGTCCTGGAATGCCTTCTGCTCGGCCGGCGTCAGGCGGATCACCGTGACGCCGAGCGCCTCGATCGCCTTGAGGGTCGCCGGATCCGTCTCGGTGATGCCGGTGCGGGCCAAGTGCTTGCTGTAGGTGCCGGCCTCGAGCGCGGTCTCGCGCAGGAGCTTCTGGTCCTCGGCCGAGAACGTGTCCCACACCGGCTTCGACACCGCGAAGATCAGCGGGTCGGCGACATAGCCCCACAGGGTCAGGTGCTTCTGGCCCACCGTGTTCAGCTTGGCCGCGACATAGACGGCGAGCGGGTTCTCCTGGCCGTCGACCGCGCCGGTCGACAGGGCCGGCTGGGCATCGGCCCAGCTCATCTGGGTCGGGTTGGCGCCGAGCGCCGTGAAGGTCTCGTTGAACAAAGGCGAGCCGACGACGCGGATCTTCAGGCCCTTGAGGTCGGCCGGGGTGCGCACGTCGCGCTTGGAGTTGGACAGCTCGCGGAACCCGTTCTCGCCCCAGGCGAGCGGCACCACGTCCTTGGAGCCGATGATGTCGAACAGTTGCCTGCCGGCGTCCCCGCCCGTGATCGCATCGATGGCCGCATGGTCGGGCATCAGGAACGGCAGGGCGAACAGGTTGAGCTGCGGCACCTGGGGCGACCAGTTGATGGTCGAGCCCACGGCCATGTCGATGACGCCCTGGCGCATCGCCGTGAATTCCTTGGTCTGGTCGCCGCCGACCAGCTGGGCGCCCGGATAGACCTTCATGTTGATGCGGCCCTGCGAGCGCTCCCTGACGAGATCCGCCCAGCGCTGGGCCGACACGCCCCACGGGAACGGGGCGCCGAGCACCGTCGAGACCTTGTATTCGGGCTTGTAGGTCTGGGCGGCGGTGGGCTGCGGCAGCATCGCGGCGGAGGCGATCGCCGCGCCGAGAGCGAGCGCAGCGAACAGGCGCTTGGTCATGAAATGTCTCCTGCTGGTTCGGCGGTGGGGTTTTCGTCCGTCGCGGGCGGGTCGTCCAGTCATTTTCTTGCAGGGCCGGCGTGCCGGTGCAATTTTTTCGCGCCCGCGAAGGTGGCATGTTGCACCGATCGGGAGGGGCCGGGGCGGTGGTGGAGCGGGACCCATATTTCGTCGCGACGACCCCGTTCCCCGGGGCTCCGACCGTGGTGTGCTGGCGGGAGACCTGGGAGCGAAAGCTCGGGCCGGCCGGCCGGACCGGCCCCGGCACCGAGAGCCTGGTCGTCCGGACGCTCGCAGATCCGACGGCCGTCGTTGCCGGCACCTCGAACCCCGGCTACGTTGCCTTCGTGAACAGCCGCGAGGCGTCGCCGGGGAGCGGTGCGCCTTTCGTGGTGTTCGTGGATCCCCTCGGCGTGCCGTGGCCGGCCGTCGCCAGCATCGGCTACCGGCGGGATTTCAGAGACCTGACGAGGCACGTGCTGCTATGGCCGTTCCCGACCTCCGGTCCCGGCTCGCCGACCTGAGAGCCGAGTACGACGCGCGTGTGGACGTCTTGCACCTGATGCGGGGCGCGGCGCCGGTTGCGCTCGAAAGCGACGGAGGCCCGCGCGGGATCGAGCTCGTCTTCTCGGCGTCTGGCGCGCCGTTCGGCGTGACCGTGATCGGCTACCGACGCAACGGTTGGGACCGGACGGCGCCGGAGCTCGCCGACATCGTCGCCAGCCACCTGGAGGTTCCGGCGGAGGCTGCGCTGCGGACAATCGCGGCAGCGATGGCGTGACGGAAGCGGGACGCGCCCGCGGCGGCGCGGTGGGGGAGACGGGGCCATGGCGGCGACCGACCGGAAGGACAACGACCGGACCGACACCGACCGGAACAGCAACGACCAGGCCACCGGCGACCCGAAAATCTACTCGGTCATCGTCAAGTTCAAGGACGACGGCTCGCTCGCCCAGTGCGCGGCGGTGCGGCACGACGGCAAGCTGTGGCTGGTGCCGGAGTGGATCGACGATCCCGCCGCGCCTTTGATGCGGCCGGAGCGCATGGTGTGCATCGAGGGGCTGCCGCTGAAGGACGGCGGCACGCTGGGCGCGCGACAATTCGACTGGATCCTGCGGCCCGAGATCCCGAAGGCGGTGCTCACCGGTCCGCTGCCGCCGCCCGACTGGCCGCTGCCGGTGGTGGCGCGGCCGGATCTTCCGTTCCCGCGGTCGTAGGGCGCAAGTCGCAAGAGTTCGTTGCCCTGCGGCCCGGCGGCTCTACGGCGCCTCCATCTCCTTGCGCCGGCGGATGCTCAGCACCACCTCGCGGATGCCCATGATGGTGAGCGAGCAGGCGAACGGCACGACGAAATACATCAGCCGGAAGATCAGCAGGCCGGCGATCAGCTCCTCCTTGTCGAAGAAGGGCAGGCCGACCAACATGGCGGCGTCGAACACGCCGATCGAGCCGGGCGCATGGCTGGCGAAGCCGAGCAGGGTGGCGGCGATGAAGATGCCGGCCAGCGTGAAGAAGTGGATGTGCGGCTCGCCCGGCACCAGCATGAACATGGCGAGCGAGCAGAAGGTCAGGTCCGTGATGCCGATGCAGATCTGCAGGAGCGTCGAGCGGCCGCCGGGCAGCCGCACGTTCAGCTTCTTGACGCCGATGGTGCGCGGTCTCGCCCACACCCAGGCGACCCAGCTGGCGAGGCCGACGAGCAGGGCGACGCCGATCAGCCGGTTGACGGCCGGGGCGAGCTGGTCGACCGCGCTGACCGCACCGGGATCGTAGATCATCGCCAGCCCGAGCACGGCGAGATTGCCGAGCCAGAAGGTCAGCCCGGTGATGAAGCAGATCTTGGCGACGTCGACCAGGCCGAGCCCGTAGGCCGAATAGATCCGCCAGCGGATCGCCCCGGCCGAGAAGGCGGTGGCGCCGATGTTGTGGCCGATCGTGTAGCTGGTGAAGCTCACCATGCCGGCGACCCGGTAGGGGACGTGGCGGATGCCGAGGGTTCGCAGGGCGAACCAGTCGTAGAGGGTGAGGGTCGCGTAGGCCATGGCGACGCACAGGCCGGCCTTGACCAGGTTCTCGGGGGGGATGTCCTTCAGCCCGGCCCGGATCTTGTCGAGCTCGATGTCGCTCAGGACATTGTAGAGCACCACCATCGACACGCCGATGATGGTGCAGGCGAGGGCCGCACCGACCCAGTTCCAGCGAACCCCGGCGAGGAGCGCCCGCACCCGGACGAGCCAGGCGGGACCGCGCGCCGTCGGTTCGGACGCCTCCGCCGACGCAGCCGGCGGGTCGTCGCCGTCGGGCGCCTCCACGGGCGCGCGGGGCTCGGGTCGGGGCTTCAGCAAGGTCTTCGACACACGCGTCTCTCGGGCCGGCGGGCCGGGGCGCCCGGGACGCGACGCGGCGCCCGGCGGGTCCGGGTGTTTCACAGCCGTGCGACAGAGACACGACAGGGAGGCAGCCCCGTAGCACGGCCGCGGGCGCTCGTCACGGACCTCGGCGCCGCACCGAAGCCGCGGCAAGGCGGGCCCGGCGGCCCGGCCGGCCGTCACGGTCCCGTCAAGGGGGCGTCATAGACCTTGCAGCGAACAGGGGACGAGTCGGATGCGGCACCGTCGGGCGGACTGCGGGCGAAGGCGTCGGGGGCACCGATGCGCATCCTGATCGCGACCGACGCCTGGCACCCGCAGGTCAACGGCGTCGTCCGCACGCTGCGCTCGCTCGCCGCGGCGGTCGAATCGCTCGGCGCCTCGATCGCCTTCCTGACCCCCGAGGGCATGCGCACCGTGGCGCTGCCGAGCTATCCCTCGATCCGGCTGGCGGTGCCGCCGCCCGGCGCGGTGGCGCGGCGGATCGAGGCGATGGCGCCCGACGTCGTCCACATCGCGACCGAAGGGCCGATCGGCCATCTGGCGCGGCGCTACTGCCTGCGCACCGGCCGGCGCTTCACCACGAGCTTCCACACCCGGCTCGCCGACTACGCGGCGGCGCGCTGGCCGATCCCGGCCGACGTCACCTGGGGCTGGCTGCGCTGGTTCCACAATGCCGGCTCGGCCACCATGGCGGCGACCCCGTCGCTGGTCGACGAGCTGCAGGGGCGCGGTTTCCGCAAGGTGATGCGCTGGCCGCGGGGCGTCGACGTGTCGCTGTTCCGGCCGCGCCCGGGACGCGATCTCGGCCTGCCGCGGCCGGTGTTCCTCAGCGTCGGCCGGGTGGCGGTCGAGAAGAATCTCGAGGCGTTCCTGGCGCTCGACCTGCCCGGCAGCAAGGTGGTGGTCGGGGATGGCCCGGCCCTGCCGGCGCTCGCCGCCGCCCATCCCGAGGTGCGGTTTCTCGGCGAGCGGCACGGCGAAGCACTGGCCGAGGTCTATGCGGCCGCCGACGTGTTCGTGTTCCCGAGCCGCACCGACACGTTCGGGCTGGTGCTGCTGGAGGCGCTGGCGAGCGGCCTCCCGGTCGCCGGCCTGCCGGTCCCCGCCACCCGGGACGTGGTCGGCGACGCGCCGGTCGCGGTGCTCGACGACGATCTGCGCGCCGCCTGCCTCGCCGCCCTGGACATCCGGTCCGAGCCGTGCCGGGCCTATGCGATGACGCTCACCTGGGAAGAGAGCGCGCGCCGGTTCCTCGCCAACCTGCAGGGTGCGGGCGTATGGAGCCCGCCGCCTCCGGCACCGGGGCGCCGCGAGGAGCGTCGCTCGCATCTGGTTCGCGCCTGACGGTGCCCCGCGCGAGGGGGCCGGGCCCGACCGCCGGGCGCCTGCGCACGATCCCCGAGACGATCAGGCCGACGAAGCCGACGAGCGCGGCGAGAGTCAGCGGTCCGCTCCAGGCGCGCGTGAGGTCGTCGGCGACGACGTCGCCGCCCACCCGCAGGGCCACGGCGAGGTGCAGCACCGCGAGCGGCGCATGGAGCCACGGCCGGTACGCGATCCGCACCCGCGCGACGGCGGGCAGGATGATCAGCGCGTGGCCGAACACCATCGACAGCACGAAGCCGATCAGCACGGCGTGCAGGGCGGCGTCGTAGCCGAACGCCGAGGTCGCCGGCGGCATCACGATCAGCAGGACGCCGGCGACGGCCAGCCACAGATAGCCGGCCGCCATGCAGGCCGCCATGAAGCGGGTCTGGCCGGTCTGGTGGATGGTGTGGCGGACCACGTCGTGACGGACGAGCCAGGCGGCCAGGACCAGGAGCGCGACCCCGTAGACCGAGGCGCCGGCGAGTCCGGTCAGGGTCAGCACCGCGCCGGCGGCGAGCAGGATGACGCCGACGAGGAACAGCGCCTCGCTGCCGCGCCGCTTCGCCATCAGCCGGCCGAGCTCGAGCCGCTCGCCCGCGATGGTGAGGATCAGGAAGCCGAGCCACCAGCCGGCGACCTCCGGCACGCTCGCCCCGTTCATCCACAGCAGCGTGCCGATCAGCCAGGAGAGCGCGCCGGCGAGCAGGGTCGCGTTGAAGAGGGTGCGCTGGCGGGTCGTGATCACCAGCGTCACGGTGCAGAGTGCGGCGGCGGCGAGCGCATAGGCGCCGGCCCCGGCGACCGGCGCGCCGGCGAGCAGCAGCACGCTGCCGAGTGCCGCGAGGGCCGGGGCCGCGAACGCCCAGTCGGTCCCGAACGCCACGGCGCGCTCCAGCCCGATCACGGTGCCGAACAAGCCGCAGATCAGCAGCGCGCCGTGCAACTCGGCGGCGGTCGCGGCGTGCGGCAGGTCGAAGCCGAGCCGGTAGAGCCCGCCCCACAGACCGCACGCCATGGCGGCGACCGCGAAGGCGAGCAGCCCGGCGCGGAGCAGCATGCGGGCGGGCGCGGGTGCGGGTGGCGCCGCCACGCGGGGGGCCGGAGCAGCCGGCCGCTCAGGCGGCGACGCGGCGGATGCGGACGCGCCAGACATCGGGTCCTTCCTCCAGATAGTCCCAGCCGAACGCGTCGGGATGGGCGATGGCGAGATACTCGCGCAGCGGGGCGGGATCGTGCGGCGCCGCGACCACCAGATTGGTGCCGTCCGGCAGGTCCGCGATGGCGCGGAAGATGACGCTGCGGCAGGAGCCGTGCGGCAGCGCGCGCACGTCGATCAGGATGTCGTCGGAGGTGGTGGTGGCCGTGTCGGTGCTCATCGGGTGGTCCTGTCAGGCGGAGCGGGGCGGGCGGCCGAGCAGGGCGAGGCCGCGGTCGGTGATGCGGTCCGGATCCCAGGGCGGATCCCAGACCAGGGCGACGTCGATGCGGGACACGTCGGGGAAGCGCTCGGCGAGCGCGTCGCGGGCGTCCTCGAGGATCATCTCGCCGAGCGGGCAGGCGCGCGCCGTGAGCGTGAGGGCCACGGTCACGGCGTCGGCCGTGCGGCGCGCCTCGTAGACGAGGCCGAGATCGACGACGCTCAGCCCGACCTCGGGGTCGAGCACGTCCTTCAGGCCGTCGATCACGTCGGGATCGAGGGGCGGTGCGACGAGACCGGCGGCGTCGTGCGTTTCGGCGGGCGAGACGGTGGAAGGGGGCATGGCGATCCTCGCGGTGACGCGAGGACCTTGCCGCCGCTGTGCGCGGCGGTCTTTGCCGGCGGACAAACTGCCGTGCGATGGCACCGGCGTGCCGCCGGCTCGTTGTGCCCGCACAAAGAGCGGATCTCCGCACCGCGTTACAAGGACAGGGTCGCAACGGCGCGCGGAGGATTCTCATGACGATCCGGTCGAACCGTCTGGTCGCGGACGTCCTCCACGACGTCCCGGCGACGCTCCGCGTCTTTCTCGACTTTCACATGCGCTGCGTCGGCTGTCCGATCGCCAGCTTCCATACGGTCGTCGACGCGGCCCGCGAGCACAGCGTCGATCTCGACCGCCTCCTGGCCGCGCTGCACGCGGCCGCCGCGGTGCCGACCGTCGGCTTCGCGCCGCCGTCCGCGATCGGCGACCGGCCCGGCGAGCGAGGCTGATCCCGTCGGGACGCGACGTTTCGAATCGTCATGCCCGGCACTCGGGTCCGGCCTTCGGCCGGCCCGAGCACATGCCTCGTGCCGGGCATCCACGTCTCGTGCACTCGGCAGCGTGCGAGGCGTGGATGGCCGGGACGAGACCCGGCCATGACGACGTGGTCGGGCGCGGCCGCGAAGCGATCACGCTTCGTGCCGCGTCCCGATCACGTCTCCGCGTCTCACGTCTCCGCGTCGTCGGCGATCAGCAGGAGCTGGTGCGGCTCGCACACCGTGATCTTCTGGCGGCCGCTCTCGACGAGGCCGCGCTCCTCCCAGGCGCTGATGATGCGGCTCACCGTGTGCAGCGTGGTGCCGGTCATCTCGGCGATGTCCTGGCGCGAGATCGGGAAGTCGATGCGCACGCCGGTCTCGACCTTGCGGCCGGCCTGCTGGGCGAGGCGGAGCAGCGTGTGGGCGACGCGCCGCTCGACCTGCTCGGTCGACATCTCGACGACGCGGGTGTGGAGCTCCTGGATGCGGCCGCCCACCGTGTGCAGGGTGTTGAGCGCGAGCGCCGGATGGGCGGCGACGAGCCGCGACCACGAGCCTGACGGCCACTGCAGCGCGATCGAGTCCACCACCGCGACCGCGGTGCCGGGATAGGTCGTACGGCCGATCGCCGAGGCGACCCCGAACACCTCGCCGGGGGCGACGTAGCGCACGACGACCTGCTGGCCGTCCTGGGTCAGCTTGAAGACGCGCAGCCGGCCGTGCAGCAGCACGAAGAAGGAGTGCGCGTCGGCATCCTGCTGGAACACGGTGCCGCCCTTCGGATAGCGCACCGACTGCGCCTCCTGCAGCAGCGCCTCGCGCTCCTTGGGCGGCATGCCGGCGAACAGCGGCACGCCGGCGACGAGAACCGGATCGATGGCCGCCATCAGGCGATCCTCGACTCGTGTGCGGCGGCGGCGGGGGGCAGCGGTCGCATGGACAGTCTCCGGAGGGACGGCGCGCCGACGGATGCGGCGCCGCCCGTCTCCTAGCACGCCGGCGCGGTCGCGTCCTCGTCCGGCGTGTCCTCGTCGGACGGGCCGGCCGGGCCGGAGGTGCTGCGCTCCGGCTGCGTCCGGCCGAAGGCCTGGAGGATGTCTTCCATCAGATCCTGGGCGGCCGCCGACAGCATCCGGTCGCGCCGCCGCATCAGGCCGATGGTGCGGGTCAGCGCCGGGCGCCGCAGCGGCACCGCGACGACGCCCGAGGCCGCCTGGCCGGCGAGAGCCGACTCGGGCAGCGCCGTCAGGCCGGCACCGGCGGCGACGAGGGCGACCGCGGTGGAGAGATGCCGCACCTCGATCCGCCAGCTCGCCTCCACCCGGGTCTGGGCGAGGCCGGCTTCGATGATGCGGCGGTTCTCGCTCAACGGGCCGATCGACACCAGAGGCTCGCGGTCGAGCTCGTCCCAGGACACCGAGGCGCGTCCGGCGAGCCGGTGGCCACGCGGGCAGACCAGGAAGAACGGCTCCTCGGCGAGCGGCGTGCATTCGACGTCCCAGGGCTCCGAGCCGATCGCGGCGAGGGCGAAGTCGAGCCGGTTCTGCTCCAGCATGGCGCGGATCTCGGTCGCCGAGAGATCGAACACCGTGATCTCGCCGCCCTGCCAGCGCTGCCGGTGGCGGGCGAGCGCGCCGGCGAGATAGCGCACCGCCAGCGTCGGCAGGCAGCCGACCTCGATGTCGTGGCCGCGGCCGGTGTCGCCGGCCCGCCGCATGGCGTCGCGCAGCCTCCCGAGCGCCGCCTGGGCCTCCGGCAGCAGGGCCGCGCCGGCCGGCGTCAGCCGCACCGGCTGGGCCCGGCGGACCAGGAGCTTGCGGCCGACGATCTGCTCCAGCCGCTGCAACCGGCGGGTGAGGGCCGGCTGGCTGATGCCGAGCCGGGCCGCGGCCCGGTGGAAGGAGCCGAGATCGGCGACCGCGATGAAGGCGTCGAGGCCGGGAAGGTCGAGATACATGGCCACATGATGCATGGCATGCATCGAATTGTCATCTCGTTGCATTGGACGGCGCCCGCTCGCGTGTCGCAGTCTTCTTCAAAAGCCGAAGGAACCCCCGAATGACCGTGTCAGACGCCGGACTGGCGGACGCCGAGGCCCTGCAGGCCTGGGTCGGCCGCGCCGAGGTGGCCGAGGACGAGGCCGCCGCCGTGCTGGTCCGCCGCGTCGCCGCGCTGCTCGACCGCGATCCGGCCCCCTATGTGGACGGCACCGCGGTGCCGGAGGGCTGGCACGTCGCCTTCTTCACGCCGCTCGCCCCACAGTCGCAGATCGGCCCGGACGGCCATCCCCACCGCGGCGACTTCCTGCCGCCCGTGTCGCTGCCGCGCCGCATGTTCGCCGGCCGCCGGCTGCGCTTCCTGGCCCCGATCCGCATCGGGGCGGCGCTGCGCCGGACCTCCACCATCGCGGCGATCACGCCGAAGCGCGGCCGCTCGGGCGAGATGGTGTTCGTGCGGGTCGAGCACGCGATCGCGGCGGACGGGACGCTCGCCGTGATCGAGGAGCAGGACATCGTCTATCGCGAGGAGGCGGGCGTGGCGGCGAAGCCCGGAAACGGTGCGGCCGCGCCGGCCGAGGAGCTGCCGGAGCCGACCGACCGGGAAAGCTTCGTGCCCGATCCGGTGATGCTGTTCCGCTACTCGGCGATCACCTTCAACGCCCATCGCATCCATTACGACGCGCCCTATGCCCAGGGCGAGGAGGGCTATCCGAACCTGGTCGTCAACGGCGGTCTGACCGCGCTGAAGCTGGGCGAGCTCGCCAAGCGCAACCTGCCGGGCGGCCGGCTCGGGCGGATCAGCCTGCGCAACGAGCGGCCGTTCTTCCTCGGCCGGAAGGCCGAGCTGCGCAGCCGCTGGGAGCCGGACGGGCGCCTGTCGCTGTGGTCGGTCGACGAGCGCGGCCGCGTGCTGACCCGGGGCGAGGCGTTCTCCGAGCCCGGGAGCCCGGAATGAGCACGGCCACGGTCACCGGCATGCGCGGCCCGCTCGCCGGCATCCGGGTGCTCGACACCACCGGCGTCGTCGTCGGTCCCGTCGCCACCCTGATCCTCGCCGAGCAGGGCGCCGACGTGATCAAGATCGAGCCGCCCGAGGGCGACCTGATGCGGCGCCTCGGCGGACGCCCGCGAAAACCCGGCATGTCGCCGAAGTTCCTGCACTTCAACCGCAACAAGCGGTCGATCGCGCTCGACCTGAAGTCGGCCGAAGGCCGCGAGGTGATGCAGCGTCTCGTCGCCACCGCCGACGTGTTCGTCTCCAACATGCGGCCGCGCGCCCTGCAGTCGCTCGGGCTCACCTTCGCGGCGATGGCGGCCGTCAATCCGCGCATCGTCCACTGCACCATCTCGGGCTTCGCCCTCGGCGGGCCCTATGCCGGCGCGCCGGCCTACGACACCATCATCCAGGGCCTGTCGGGCGTCGCCGCCTGCCATGCCGAGGTGCTGGGCGAGCCGCGGTTCGCGCCCTTCGTGCTCACAGACCATCTGGTCGGCATCGTCGCCGCGCAGGCGATCTGCGCCGCGCTGCTCGGGCGCGAGCGGACCGGCGTCGGCGAGGCGATCGAGGTGCCGATGTTCGAGAACGCCGCCGCCTTCGTGCTGTCCGAGCATCTCGACCAGCGCACCTTCGAGCCCGACGGCCACATGGGCGACCCCCGCATCATGACGCCGGACGCGCGGCCCTTGCAGACCAGCGACGGCTACATCTGCGTCTCCGCCAACACCGACGTGCAGGCTCGCGCCTTCTTCGACGCCATCGGCCGGCCCGAGCTGAAGAACGACCCGCGCTTCACCAGCGTCACGGCGCGCCTCGCCCATGTGCGCGACTATTTCGCCGTGCGGGCCGAGGCCATGCTGACCCGCACCACGGCCGAATGGGTCGAGATCCTGCGCCGCCACGACGTGCCGGCGATGCCCTATCACACGCTGCAGACCCTGCTGGACGACCCGCAGCTGCGCGGCTCCGGCGTGCTGACCGAAGAAATCCAGAAAAACGACGACGACCAGGAGGAAACCATGCTCGGACTGAGGCATCCCAACCGATACTCCAACACAGGCGTGCCGGAGTCGCGGCTCGCCCCGCGCTTCGGCGAGCACGGCGACGCGATCCTGGCCGAGCTCGGCTTCGGCCCGGAGGACAGGAGGCGGCTCTCCGGCCGTGCCGCGGACGCCGCGGAATGAGGCGCCGCGATCTCCTGGCCGGGGCTGCCGCGATGCTCGCGGCCGGCCCGGCCCTCCCCGCGCGCGCCACGCCCGAGGCCGAGCCGTGGCCGTCGCAGACCATCCGCCTGATCGTGCCGTTCCCGCCGGGCGCGGCCAACGACACGCTCGGCCGTGCCATCGCCGACCAGCTCGCGCCGCGGCTCGGCAAGCCCGTGGTGGTCGACAACCGCTCGGGCGCCGGCGGCTCGCTCGGCTCGACCGCCGTCGCCCGCGCCGCCCCGGACGGCCACACGCTGCTGCTCGGGCACATCGGCACCCTCGCCGTCAACCCGGCGATCTATCCCAAGCTCGCCTACGACCCGGTGAAGGACTTCGCGCCCGTCGCCATGATCGCCAGCGTCACCAACGTGATGGTGGTGCATCCCTCGCAGCCCTTCCGCGACCTGACCTCGCTCGTTGCCTTCGCCAGGGCGCATCCGAACAAGCTGCGCTACTGCTCGGCCGGCAACGGCAGCGCCGGCCATATCGTGATGCTGGCCTTCCTGCAGGCGACCGGGGTGCAGATGGAGCACGTGCCCTATCGCGGGCTGGCACAGGGGCTGACGGATCTGGTCGCCGGCGTGGTCGAGCTCACCATCGGCGGGGCCCCGACCGTGATGCCGCTGGTCAACCAGGGCCTGCTGCGCGCCATCGGCGTATCGAGCCCGAAGCGCATGGCGAGCCTGCCGGACCTGGCGACCGCCGCAGAGACGGTGGCGCCCGGCTTCGACGTGCGGCCGTGGTACGGCATCGCGGCGCCGGCCGGCACGCCGCCCGAGATCGTCAAGCGGCTCAACGTCGAGATCAACGCCATCCTGGATTCGCCGGCGGTCAAGAAGCGCCTGGAGCAGGAGGGCGCCGAGGCGACGCCGATGACGCCGGAGGCGTTCGGCGATCTGATCAAGTCCGAGGTGGTCCGCTGGGGCGACCTGATCCGCACCGCCGGCGTGACGGTGCAATGAGAGCGGGCGGCGCCGCGGCGCCGCCCTACGGAGGCCCGATGTCGAAGTCCGAACGCGCCGCGCCGTGGCGCTCGCTGATGTACGTCCCCGCCAATGTGCGGCGCTTCGTCGACAAGGCGCCGCAGGCGGGCGCCGATGCGGTCATCCTCGATCTCGAGGATTCGGTGCCTCCCGCCGCCAAGGAGACGGCGCGCGAGACGCTGGCCGAGTCGGTCGGCATCGTGCGGCAGGGGCCGTCGCAGGTCCTGGTGCGCGTCAACCGGCCGCTCTCGCAGGCGGTGCGCGACGTCGAGGCGGCGGTCGCGGCCGGCGCCGACGGCATCGTGCTGACCAAGGCGATGGGGCCCGAGCACGTCGTGCTGGTCGCCGAGATGCTCGACCTCCTCGCGCCGCTGCCGGCGGGCGGGCGCGGCGTCGTCCTGGTGCCGATCATCGAGACCGCCGCGGCGGTCGCGCAGATCGGGGCGATCGCGGCGGCCTCGCCGCGCGTCGCCGGCCTGCTGTGCGGAGCCGAGGATCTGGCCGCCGAGCTCGGCTGCGCCCCCGACGACGAGACCGTCGCGACGATCAAGCGGCAGATGGTCGTCGGCTGTGCCGCCGCCGGTGTCGCACCGCTCGGGCTGCTGGGCACCGTCGCCGACTTCCGCGACCCCGAGGCGGTGCGCGCCGTGGCGCTCGCCTCGCGGCGCGCCGGCTTCACCGGGGCGACCTGCGTGCACCCGGCGATCGTGCCGGTGCTCAACGCCGCCTTCGCGCCGACCGCGGCCGAGGTCGACCTCGCCCGCCGCCAGATCGAGGCGGCGGAGATGGCGGCGCGCGAGGGGAGGGGGTCCTTCGCGGTCGACGGCCGCATGGTCGACGAGCCGATTCTCCGGCGCGCCCGGCGGGTCCTCGCGCAGGTGCGGTAGAGCGTTTTCCACTGACGTCGATCCACGCTCCGCTCATTCCCGCGCAGGCGGGACTCCAGAGCCACACGTCGTGTGGCCCCTGGGTCCCCGCCTGCGCGGGGACGAGCGGACCTCGGGGGCCGAGTCATCGAACCCGAAACCGCTCGAGACTCACGGTCTCGCGCAGGTGCGCCGAGGTCCCCGGTCGGGTGGCTTGCACGGCCGGCGAAACGCGGTAGAGCATCTCTCGCCGAGTTCACCCCACGCTCCGCGCGTTCCCGCCCGAGCGGGACTCCAGGGCCGCACCTCGCATCTCACGTCGCGTGGCCCCTGGGTCCCCGCCTTCGCGGGGACGAGCGGACGCCGGGTCTGCTGCGCCACGGGGACCGTCCATGTCTTGCTTCGCCCGCCTCACGACGCGCGCCGTCCTGCTCGCCGCGCTGGCCGTTCTGATCGCGCTGCCCGCGCACGCCGCCAAGATCACCTTCGTGCTGGTCAACGACATCTACGAGATGGCCGACCAGGAGACGCAGGACGGCAGGATGCGCGGCGGCTTCGCCCGCCTCGCCGCGGTGGTGAAGGCCGAGCGCGCCAGGGCGGCGGCCGGCGGCGGCACCGTGATCTTCGCCCATGCCGGCGACACGCTGTCCCCGTCGCTGATGTCGGGGCTCGACCAGGGCGCCCACATCGTCGCGCTCACCAACATGGTGGCGCCCGACATCTTCGTGCCGGGCAACCACGAGTTCGACTTCGGCAAGGCCGTGTTCCTGAAGCGCATGGGCGAGGCGCGCTTTCCGCTGTTCGCCGCCAATCTCCGCGCGCCCGGCAATGCGGTCCTTCCCGGCTTCCAGGACCGTCGCGTCGTCACGGTCGACGGCGTGAAGATCGGCCTCCTCGGTCTCGCCTACGACGACACGGCGCGCGCCTCCAACCCCGAGGACCTGGTGTTCCGCGACTCCGTCGAGGTGCTGAAGGAGCAGGCGGCGGCGCTGCGCCGGGAGGGCGCCGACTTCGTCGTCGCCGTCGTCCATGCCGACCGCGACCAGCAGCGCGCCATGGTCGCGACCGGCGTGGTCGACGTCGTGCTCGGCGGGCACAACCACGATCTCTTCATCAACTACGACCAGAGCGCCGCGCTCGTCGAATCGAGCTACGAGGCGCTGTACGTCACGGCCGTGGACGTCGACGTGACGGTGACGACGACCCCGGAGGGGCGCCGCGCCATGGCATGGTGGCCGCAGTTCCGCATCGTCGACACGGCGACCGTGACGCCCGACCCGGAGGTGCTGGCCGCCGTGAAGGGCTACCAGGCCGAGCTCGCCAGCGAGATGAACGTGCCCATCGCCACCACGGCGGTCGAGTGGGACAGCCGCAGCGCGACGGTCAGGACCCGCGAGGCGGCGATCGGCAACGTCTTCGCCGACGCGGTGCGGGCCAATCTCAAGACCGAGGCGGCGATCCTCAACGGCGGCGGCATCCGGTCCGGCCGGGTCTATCCGCCCGGCAGTCCGGTGACGCGCCGCGACGTGCTGGCGGAGCTGCCCTTCTCCAACCGGGTGGTGCCGGTCGAGATCGGCGGCGCCGAGCTGCGCGCCGCCATCGAGCACGGCCTCGCCAAGCTTCCCGACCCGTCGGGCCGCTTCCCGCAGGTGTCCGGGCTGACCGTCGAGGCCGATCCGTCGAAGCCGCCGGGCAGCCGCGTGCTGTCGATCCAGGTCGACGGCAGGCCGCTCGATCCGCGCCGCACCTACACGGTCGCGGTCAACGACTTCATGGCGCGCGGCGGCGACGGCTACGACATGGTGCGCGACGCCAAGCACCTGCTGCCCACCGACGACTCGCCGCTGCTCGCCAACGAGGTGATGGTCCATCTCCGCCGCCTCGGCACGATGCGGACCGGCGTCGAGGGGCGCATCAGGCTGAAGTGATCGGGTCGGGCCGGAGGCGACGATGGTCACGATCCCGGCCATGACGAGTCACCGAGACAGTGCCTCGAGGCAAACCGTCTCGAACACGTTCACTCACGCCGCGTCGGGCTGGGCGGACTTCACGAGCGTCGCGATGCGTCGATGCAGGGCGTCGATCTCGCGGGTCATGCCGGAGACCGCCTCGCGCACCTCGACCGAGCTGCGGCCGACCTCGGCGGCGTCGTTCGACACCGAGGCGATGCGGGTGGCGACCTCACGGGCGGCCTGGTTGGTCTGCTGGATGCTGCGGGCGATCTCGCGGGTGGCGGCGCCCTGCTCCTCGGCGGCGGCCGCGACCGCCCCGGTGATCCCGTCGATGCCGCGGATGCGCTCGCCGATCTCCTCGACGGCTCGCACCGCCGCCTCCGTCGCGGCGCGGATGTCGTGGACGTGGCGGTTGATGTCGTCGGTCGAGCGGGCCGTCTGGCCGGCCAGCGCCTTCACCTCGGCGGCGACCACGGCGAAGCCCTTGCCGGCCTCGCCGGCCCGCGCCGCCTCGATGGTCGCGTTGAGGGCGAGCAGGTTGGTCTGCTCGGCGACGTCGCTGATCACGTTGGTGACCTCGGAGATGCGCGCCACCGCCTGCGACAGCGACCGGATCTTCGCCTGCGCGTCGGCGCCCGCCGACACCGCCTCGCGGGTCGCCACGCCGGTGCGGGCGATCTGGTCGGTGATCTCCTGCACCGAGGAGGACAGCTCCTCGGCGGCGGCCGCCACCGCCTCCGCGGTCGCCTTGGCCTGGTCCGCGAAGGTCGACACGCCGCGCGACGCCTCGCCGGCCGCGACGGCGCGGCTCGCCATGCCCTCGGCCGTGCCACCGACGCCGCGCGACACCTGGCCGATGCCGCTGATCGCGTCGAGCGACTGGCGCTCGACATTGCGGGCCATCTCCAGCACGGCGGCGCGCCGCATGCGGTCGGCCGCCTCGCTCGCCGCCTGCTGGTCCTGCTTCAGCCGCTCGTTCTCGACCGCATTGTCCTTGAACACCTGCACGGCGCTCGCCATGGTGCCGATCTCGTCGCCGCGGCCGACGCCCGGCACGGCCGTCGTCAGCACGCCCCGGGCGAGCGAGGTCATGGCCGCCGTCATGTCGAGGATCGGCTTGACGATGCCGAAGCGCGCCGCCAGGAAGCCGAGGACGAGCGCGAGGCCGATGCCGGCGACGGCGATCGCCAGGATGGTGCGGGTGCCGGCCTCGTAGGTCGCCTGCGCCTCGTCGGAGAGGCGGCGCTTGAGCTGCTGCAGCTCGTCGAAATAGACGCGGGTGCGGTTGCGGGCCTGGGCCTGGGCGGTGCGGCTCGTCGCGGCGCGTGACAGGAGCTCGGCGCGCTGGGCCGGCGTCGGCGTCTCGCCGAGGCCGCCCGCGAAGTCGACCAGGCTGTCGGAGGCGCGGCGGAGCGTCGCGATCAGCGGCGCCTGCTCGGCCAGATAGCGCCGGTCGTCGTCGGTCGACTTCAGCCGGTCGAGCAGCGCGACGCGCTCGTCGACCAGCTTCCATTCCGCCCGCAGCTGATCGGCCGCGTCCCTGATCACGGCGGAGCGCGGATCGGCGACCAGCATCGCCTCGGCGCGGCCGATGGCGGTGAAGTTGGTGTTGAGCCGCGAGCCCAGCACGGCCTTGTCGCCGGCCACCTCGGTCGCGCGGGCGGCGTGGCGCAGCGCCGACATCGCGTCGACGGCGACTCCTACGATGGCGACCGCGGCGAGCGCGAGCAGCCCGATCAGACAAAGGATTTTCGTCAGAATGCGAATGCGCGACAAAAGCGACGACACGGCACGTCTCCTTCAGGTATTCCCAGCGCGAAGAAGACTCGCACGCAATCGATGATTTGTTGTTAACATGTTGGAAATTATAACTAATAAGCTGGAGCCGCAAGGTAATCGGCAGGCGCGGACTTTTTCGCGGTATCGATTCAAAGGTCCCGGCACCGGAGGCTCGGATGGAGACGTGGCCGATCGGGGTGTTCCATCTCGCGATCGACGGCGCGATCCTGGCGGCCGCCGTCTGGCATCTCGTCTGGGGGCGGCGGCGGGACGCGGACCGGCTCGCCCGGCTGCGGCAGGCCCGTGCGGCGGCCGCCGCGACGGCGGGCGCCGGCGGGCGGCCGGTCCCGCCGGAGGTCAGGCGTGGTCGTTGCGGCTCCGCTGGAAGTCGAGGATCTGCTGGGCCGTCGTCCGCTTGATGCGCTCGAAGCTCGACCGTACGAGATCGAGGCCCTGGTCGTGCACGACGACGTCGCCGTGCCGCATCTGCAGGATGATGCGGGTCGTCGCCCAGCCGAGCCCCAGTGCCCTGGCGAGGAACAGCAGCGACTCGGCGCGCTGCTGCAGCAGGATGCGCTCGACGGTCGGAACCGGCAGCTCGGCGAGGCGCGCCAGCGCCGCGGTGGTGTGCTCGAACTTGCCGGAGGCGGCGAAGTCGCGGACCGCCGCCTCGTCGAGCCCGCCGCTCTGCTCGAGCGCCGCCACGTCGGCGGTCGCCGTGGCGTAGTCGGTGGATTCGGCCGCCGTGCGGGCCGCGATCGCGTCGGTGACGCGGGCCACGATGTCGCGGATGTCGCCGGGCTGATCCACCCGGCTGGTCTGGAGCTGGGCCCGCACCGCGTCGGAGGCCTTGGCCAGAAGCCGGACGAAATGGTGCCGCGGCAGGTCCTGCCGCCGGCCGACCCGGGTGGCCAGCACGTCGTCGTCACCGGCGCGCTGCACCAACGCATCGAATCCCTCTTCGGAGAAGTGGGAGCCGGCATTGTCGGCGACGCTGCGCACCACGATGTCGCTGCCGCGCGTCACCAGCACGTCGGTGACGGGGGCGCTCACCTCCGGCCGCTTGGTGATGGCGAGCAGATGCACCTGGCTGCCGTTGCGGGCGCAGGCGACGAGATCGGCCTCGTCGAGGCTGTCGGTGTGGATCAGCATCGGGGCGGCGACGGCGGGGGCCGCATCGAGCGCGAGCTGACGGGCGACGTTCGGGGGCGGCACCTTGGCGCCGGCGAGGCGGTGGGCGAGTTCGCGCCGCGCCGTCTCCTCGATGTCGACCAGCAGGCGCCCCAGCACGTCGTCGAACAGCGCGACCTGTTCCCCGGAATAATTCACGGCGCCGTCGAGATAGAGGTCGGTGACCCGCTGGAGGAGGCGGGTGCGGTCGGCGGCCGAGCCGCCCGCCAGCGTCTCGTCGAGCTCGTCGATCAGCAGGGAGGGCTCGGACATCGCTGCAGCCTCGCGGGAGGAGCCGCGGCCTGGACGGGCGCGGCACGGTCGGGAGTGTCCCGGCGCGCCGGAACCGCCCGGACGGCTGGGGGGAATCTGGACGGTAACGGACGCGATTTGAGCTTCGGTTAACGCGCGTGTGGAGGCCGAGGCGCCCGGGTCGCGGCGGCCGCTGCGGCCGGGCGCCGGCCTTGCCACGGTCACCGTGCTGCTGCCGTTTTGCCTGATTTGACAGAGGTTTGCACTTCATCAACGGTTTCGCCGGGAGACTGCCGCGGCCCGCCCGGCACGGCGGGTCGGTTTTGCCGGACATCATCGGAGGATCGGATGCCTCAGAGCGCGCGCGGCCGGGCCGCGATCTCCGTGCTGGGCTGTCTGGCCTGGCTCGCCGCCGGGCTGGCGGCCGGCGCGGCCTCGCGGACCGCCGCGGATCCGATCGGGCATCTGCTGCGGACCGCGGCGGACGAGCCGAGCGACCGGGCGGCGCCCGCCGCCGTCCCGGTCGCGCTCGCCGGACCGGAGCTCGCGACGCTACGCGAGACGATCGCGCTCGCGGTGCGGGGCGACGTCGCGGCGGCCACGGCCCGTCGCGCCGGCCTGCGCGACCCGGTCGCCCGCTCGCTCGCCGAATGGACCATCCTGCGGGCCGACGACCCGGCGGCCGGCTTCGCCCGCCACTGGGCGTTCGCGCGCGCCCATCCGGTCTGGCCGGAGATCGACCGGGTGCATCGGCGCGCCGAGCTGCGACTGTGGACCGAGACCGCCTCGCCCGACACGGTGCTGCGCTACTTCGCCGGGCGCGAGCCGCTCGGCGCCGCCGGCCGGCTGGCGCTCGGCCGTGCGCTGCTCGCCCGCGGCGACCGCGCGGGAGCGGCGCGACACATTCGCGCGGCGTGGCGTGCCGACGCGCTCTCGGCCGCGCTGGAACAGCGCCTCCTGGAGACCGCCGGCGCGCTGATCGGCCGGGCCGACCACCTCGCCCGCTTCCGGGCGCGGCTCTTCGCCGACGATCTCGACGGCGCCATGCGGGCGGCCCGGCGCCTCGGGGCCGGGCATGCCGCGATCGTCACGGCCCACAAGGCGGCCCGCCGCCCCGGTGCGGTGGCCCGCAAGGCGATCGAGGCGGTGCCGGCGGCCCTGCACCGCGAGCCCGCCTACCAGTTCACCCGCGCCCAGTGGCTCCGCCGCGCCGGCCACCCGGCCGATGCCGCCGCCGCGATGCTGGCCGTCGCCCACGACCCGGTCGTGGTCGATCCAGACGCGTGGTGGAAGGAGGCGCGCATCCTGGTCCGCGAGCTGCTCGACGGCCGCCGCTACCGCCTCGCCCGGCGGGTGGCGGCGCAGGCGCCGCGTCCGGTCCGGGAGGGGCTGCGGGTCGATCAGCCGTTCACGGCGGGCTGGATCGCGCTGCGCTATCTCGGCGACGCGCGAACGGCGGAGCGGCACTTCGCGGCCATCCGCACCCTGACGACGCATCCGACCTCGCTGGCGCGCGCCGGCTACTGGCTCGGCCGCGCCGCCGAGGCGAGCGGCCGCCGGGCCGAGGCGCGCCGGCACTACGAGGCGGCGGCGCAGCACTCCGCCGCCTATTACGGCCAGCTCGCGCGCGCCCGGATCGGGCTGCGCAGCATCGCGGTGCGCCGGCCGCCGCCGGTCACGGGGGCGCAGCGCGCGGCGCTGAAGCGCAGCGCGCTGGTGCGGGCCGTCGATCTGCTCTACGCGACCGGCCATCGCGATCTGGTCGTGCCCTTCGTGGCCGATCTCGACCGCGTCGACGACGTCGGCGTGCTCACCCTCGTGGCCGAGGCCACGGCCGCCCGCGGCGACGCCCGCGCCATGACGGCGCTCGGCCGCGGGGCGCTGGCCCGTGGGCTGCCGTTCGATCACGTCGCCTTTCCGGACGTCGGGCTGCCCGCCGCGCCGCCGCTCGGGCCGCGGCCCGATCCGAGCCTCGTCTACGCCATCGCCCGTGCCGAGAGCGCGTTCGATGCGCGGGTGATCTCGTCGGCCAAGGCGGTCGGGCTGATGCAGGTGACGGCGCCGACCGGCCGGGTCGTCGCCCGGCGGCTCGGCGTCGCCTTCGACGCCGCGCGGCTCCATCGCGATCCCGCCTACAACGTCCAGCTCGGCGCCGCCGAGATCACCGATCTGGTCACGACCTACGACGGCAATCACGTGCTCGCCTTCGTCGGCTACAACGCCGGCCGCGGCCGGGTGCGCCAGTGGACGGCGCGCTACGGCGATCCGCGCGATCCCGCCGTCGACCCGGTCGACTGGGTCGAGCGCATCCCGTTCACCGAGACGCGCATCTACGTGCAGCGGGTGATGGAGAACCTGCAGATCTACCGTTCGCGCTTTCGCGCACCCGGGCGCCTGACCATCGATGCGGACATGCGCGGGCGCCAGGGGTGATGGGCGTCGGGCTGACGGACGTCACGCGCAACGGCGTCGCGTGAGGCGAGATGCTCAACAAAACGTCAATTGCACGCCGACGCGCGCAACGCGACGTGATCACTACCCGTGATCGCGCGCGATGAGCGCATGGTAGATATTCGGAGGGCACCGGTAAGTTGTTCGTCGGATAGTTCGACGCAGTGCGCGCGTATAAGTCCACGGCGGCTCAATGAAGAACCGTGGACCCCCAGCACCGAACGGAACGTCATGTCGAACGCCGCCCGCATCCTCAACCCCGCCCTTCGCTCCAAGATCATGTCGGCCGACGAGGCCGCCGCCCTCATCCCGCCGGGCGCCAATGTGGGAATGAGCGGCTTCACCGGGGCCGGCTATCCGAAGGCCGTGCCGCTGGCGCTGGCGAACCGCATCGACGCCGCGCACGCCCGCGGCGAGCCGTTCCGGGTCGGCGTGTGGACCGGCGCCTCGACGGCGCCGGAGCTCGACGGCGCGCTCGCTCGGGTCAACGGCTTCGCGATGCGGCTGCCCTATCAGTCCGATCCGATCTGCCGCAAGCAGATCAACTCCGGAGAGATGGAGTACACCGACATCCATCTCTCGCACGTCGCCCAGTACGCCTGGTTCGGCTTCCTCGGCAAGCTCGACGTGGCC
Source organism: Rhodoplanes tepidamans (assembly GCF_030813915.1). Lineage (GTDB taxonomy): Bacteria > Pseudomonadota > Alphaproteobacteria > Rhizobiales > Xanthobacteraceae > Rhodoplanes > Rhodoplanes tepidamans. The sequence goes on along the minus strand of NZ_JAUSUJ010000014.1, from coordinate 161,754 downwards.
GTGGTGGAGGTCGCCGCGGTGCTGGAGGACGGCCGGCTGGTTCCGGCGAACTCGATCGGCAACAACAAGACCTGGCTCGACCAGGCCGACAAGATCGTCCTCGAGGTGAACTCGTGGGTGAACCTCGCCCTCGACGGCATGCACGACATCTACTACGGCACCCGCCGCCCGCCGGATCGTCGTCCGGTTCCGATCAACAACCCGGGCGATCGCATCGGCGACCGCTACTACAATGTCGACCTGAGCAAGGTCGTCGCCGTGGTCGAGACCGACAGCCACGACCGCAACACGCCGTTCTCGCCGCCCGACGCCAACTCGAAGCGGATCGCCGGCCACATCCTCGAGTTCCTCGACCACGAGGTGAAGCGGGGCCGCCTGCCGCGCAGCATGCTGCCGCTGCAGTCGGGCGTCGGCAACGTCGCCAACGCGGTGCTGGGCGGCCTGATCGAGGGGCCGTTCGAGGATCTGACGGCCTACACCGAGGTGCTGCAGGACGGCATGCTCGACCTGATCAAGGCCGGCAAGATGCGGTTCGCCTCGGCGACAGCGGTGTCGCTCAGCCCCGAGACCGCGCTCGCCTTCAACCGCGACGCCGCCGAGCTGAAGAAGAACGTGATACTGCGCCCGCAGGAGATCAGCAACCATCCCGAGGTCATCCGCCGGCTCGGCATCATCGCCATGAACGGCCTGATCGAGGCGGACATCTACGGCAACGTGAACTCGACCCACATCGCCGGCACCGCGATCATGAACGGCATCGGCGGCTCGGGCGACTTCGCCCGCAACGCCTTCCTGTCGATCTTCATGACCCCGTCGACCGCCAAGAACGGTTCGATCTCCTGCATCGTCCCGATGGTCACCCACGTCGACCACACCGAGCACGACGTCCACGTGATCGTCACCGAGCAGGGGCTCGCCGACCTGCGCGGCCTGTCGCCGAAGCAGCGCGCTAGGGTGATCATCGAGAACTGCGCCCATCCGGACTACAAGCCGGCGCTGCGCGAGTACTTCTCCCGCGCGCTCGAGCAGTCGCCCGGCCGTCACACCCCGCATCTGCTCGACCAGGCGTTCCGCTTCCTGCCCGAGTGGAAGGCGCAGCAGGCGCAGAGCGCCGCGGAGTAGGGCGCGTCGCGAGTCGGCCGAATGTCAGGACTCCCGAGGGGCGGTGCACCGGTGCGCCGCCCCTCGTGCTGAACATCCCTCCGCGCTCACCCTGAGGAGGCTGCGAAGCAGCCGTCTCGAAGGGCGAGGGCGGCCTCGGTGTCGGGGCCACAAGGTTCGAGACGCGGCCTGCGGCCGCTCCTCACCACGAGGGGTCAGTCAGTGCAGTCGCGCCGCTGCCGTCACTCGTGCAGCGACGACAGGAACTGCTTCAGCTCCGGCGTCCGCGGGGCGCCGAAGATCGAGTCGGGCGGGCCGGATTCGTGCACCCGGCCCTGATGCATGAAGATCACCCGGTCGGCGACCTTGCGGGCGAAGCCCATCTCGTGGGTGACCATCAGCAGCGTCATGCCGTCCTCGGCGAGCGACTCCACCACCCGGAGGACCTCGCCGACCAGCTCGGGATCGAGCGCGCTGGTGATCTCGTCGCACAGCAGCACGGCCGGGTCCATGGCGAGGGCGCGGGCGATGGCGACGCGCTGCTGCTGGCCGCCGGACAGCTGGTCCGGCATCGCGTCGAACTTCTCCGCCAGGCCGACGCGGTCGAGCAGCTGGCGGGCGCGGGCCTCGTTCTCGTCCGGCCTGCGCTTCTTGACGAGGCGCGGTGCCAGCATCACGTTCCGGCCCACCGACAGGTGCGGGAACAGGTTGAAGCTCTGGAAGATCATGCCGACGCGCTGGCGCAGCTCGCGCATCGCCTGGGCGCTCTCGTGCAGCAGCGGCTTGCCGTCGACGGTGAGCGAGCCCTCCTGGAACGCCTCGAGCCCGTTGATGCAGCGGAGCAGCGTGCTCTTGCCGGAGCCGCTCTTGCCGATCACGGCCACCACCTCGCCGCGCATCACGTCGAGGTCGATGCCCTTGAGCACCTCGTTGTCGCCGAACGACTTGCGCAGCGCCGTGATGCGCACGATCGGGGCGCCGACCTCGGTGTGCGGCGGCACGAGCACGGGGTTCGTCGCGGAGGGATCAGCGCCGGCCGACATGGAGCTTCCTTTCGAGGGAGCCGGCATAGAGACTGATCGGGAAGCACAGCGCGAAATAGATCAGCGCGACGCAGCCGTAGACCAGCAGCGGCTCGTAGGTGACGTTGGCGATCATGCCGCCCGCCTTGGTGAGCTCGACGAAGCCGATCACCGAGGCGAGCGCGGTTCCCTTGACGACCTGTACCAGGAATCCGACCGTCGGCGGCACCGCGATCCGCAGCGCCTGCGGCAGCACGACGTGCGCGAGCTGCTGGCCGAAGCCGAGCGCCAGGCTCGCCGACGCCTCCCACTGGCCGCGCGGCACAGCCGCGACGCAGCCGCGCCAGATCTCGGTCAGATAGGCCGAGGCGTAGAGGATCAGCGCCACGCAGGCCGCCATCCAGGGCGAGGTCTCGACCCCGAACAGCGCGATGCCGAAATAGAGGAGGAAGAGCTGCATCAGCAGTGGCGTGCCCTGGAACAGCTGCACATAGGCGCCGATCGCCGCGTCGGCGACGCGGTTTCCGGTCAGGCGCAGCACCAGCAGGACGAGGCCGACGGCGCCGCCGCCCGCGAAGGCGATCAGCGAGAGCACCACGGTCCAGCGCGCCGCGAGCAGCAGGTTGCGCAGGATGTCCCAGAGCGTGAACTCGACCACCGTGCCCCTCCTCAGCTGCCGAAGACGAAGCGCTGGCCGGCCCAGTGCAGCACCCGGCGGACCAGGATGGCGAGCCCGAGATAGACGAGGGTCGCCAGGATGTAGGCCTCGAAGGCACGGAAGTTGCGGCTCTGGATCAGGTTGGCGGCGTGGCTCAGCTCCTCCATCGAAATCTGGCCACAGACCGCCGAGCCGAGCATCACGATGATGATCTGGCTGGTCAGGGCCGGCCACACCCGCTTCAGGGCCGGCGGCAGGACGATGTGGACGAAGACCTGGAGCCGCGTCAGCGCCAGGCTCTCCGCCGCCTCGATCTGGCCGCGCGGGGTCGCCTGGATGCCGGCCCGGACGATCTCGGTGGCGTAGGCGCCGAGATTGATGGTCATGGCGAGAATCGAGGCGGTGAGCGGGGTCAGCCTGATGCCCGCCGCCGGCAGCCCGAAGAAGACGAAGAAGAGCTGCACGATGAACGGCGTGTTGCGGATCAGCTCGACATAGGCCGCGGCCGGGACGCGCAGCGCCCACGGGCCGCTGACGCGGGCCCAGGCGCAGGCGACCCCGACCGACGACCCGAGCAGGGTGGCGACGGCGGTGAGGCCGAGGGTCCAGGCCGCGCCTTCGAGCAGCAGCGGCCATTGGGCCAGGACGGGCCAGAAGTCGAGCGCGACGCGCATGGGCGGTTCCGGGTGCTCGGGGCGGCGGCGCGGGCCGGGCGCGGCGCCCGGCCCGCCGATCCGTGGCTCACAGCGGCAGGTCGCCGGCGCCGCGCTTCAGCCATTTCTGCGACAGCTTCTCCAGCGTGCCGTCCGCCTTGGCGGCCAGGATGATGGCGTTAACCTTGCCGCGCAGCGCGTCCTCGCCCTTGGCGATGCCGACGAAGCACGGGCTGTCGCGCAGCAGCAGCTTGTACTCGACGCCGAGGCCCGGGTTCTTCTGGCTCAGCACCCCGATGTTGGATACGCTGGTGGCGATCACCTGGGTCTGGCCGGACGCGAAGGCGGCCGTGGTCGCGGCCTGGTCCTCGAAGCGTTTCACGATGGTCGTGGGCGGCGCCACCTGGGCCAGCATCTCGTCCTCCATGGCGCCGCGGGCGACCGCCACGGTCTTGCCGGCAAGATCGGCGAAGGTCTTGATCTCGGTCGTCTTGAGGGCGAAGACGCCCTGGTAGAACGGCGCATAGGCGTGGCTGAAGTCGATGATCTTCGCCCGCTCCTCGTTGCGGCCGAGGGTCGACACGATCAGGTCGACCTTCCGGGTCTGCAGATACGGAATGCGGTTGGCGCTGACCACGGGCACGAGCTCGACCTTCACGCCCAGCCGGGTGCCGATCAGGCCGGCGACGTCGATGTCGAGGCCCATGGGCTTCAGGTCCGGCCCGACGAAGCCGTAGGGCGGGTAATCGGTAGGAACGCCGATCCTGACGGTCTTGGCCTTCAGGACGTCGTCGAGCGCGGTCTGCGCATGGGCGCCGCCGAACGGAATCGCCAGGGCGGCAAGGCCGAGGGCGACGATGACGCTACGCTTCGAAAGCATCGGTCGGAAGTCCTTGATCTCGGGAGAACGCGGAATGGACACGAGGGCGCCTCCAAAGAAAGCAATCCTCGGGCCAAGGCCGGGCCGCCTGGCGCTCGCCCGGAGGGTCGCGCGAGGATCGGCCGGGACCGGCTCCGGCGCGGCTGCCGCGACGCCGGTCCGCGGCCGGCGGCCGGCGGCTCGGCCCTGTCTCGGACAGCGAAATGAAGCGGACGCCGGCCGGCGGCGCGCAGGCGGCCCGCGGGCCGCACGCGGCGCGCGACGAGGATTTCGGGGTTGCCGGAATTCCGCTTTCAATCAACACGATAACTTTAGTTTGCCGGGCCGTACCAAAGTACCTGGTTTAAGTCCAAATTATCTAAGACTCGAACCGGCCACGCACCGTTAAGCCGGAAGCAACAGCGGTAGAAAAAGATGAGGGCGCACCGTTAAGAGACGCAAAACCAATCCGATGACGCTGCCGATCCTCCAATTGCCGAAGCTGATCGCCGAGCGGCGGAGCTCGGCCATTTTCGGTCTCGTCATCATCGCGATGCTGTGGACGGGCATCGCCTGGAAATACTACGAGGGCGTCCGGGCGGACGAGCGCGAGGCGGAACGAACCAACCAGAACTTCGCGATGGTGTTCGAGGAGAACGTGCTGCGCTCGATCGGCGAGATCGACAAGGCGCTCCTCTACATGCGGAGCAGCATCGAGACCCGCAAGGACTCGACCGACTACCACACCATCGTCGCGACCACCGACGTGCTGAGCGAGATCATCGTCCAGGTGGCGATCATCGACGCCAACGGGATCATGCGGGCCTCCAATGCCGGGCCGCAGCCGGCGCCGCCGACCGATCTCTCCGACCGCGAGCACTACCGCGTCCACATCGACAACCCGGACGACGCGCTGTTCATCTCCAAGCCGCTGGTCGGACGGATCAGCGGCAAGTGGTCGGTCCAGTTCACCCGCCGCTTCGTCAACACCGACGGCAGCTTCGCCGGCGTGGTCGTCGCCTCGCTCGATCCCGACCATCTCACCCAGTTCTACGACAAGATCGACCTCGGCCGCTCTGCCTCGATCTCGCTGATCGGCAGCGACGGCATGGTGCGCTCGAGCGGCGGCTCGTCCGGTGCCTTCGCGCTCGGCACCGATCTGCGCGGCGGTCCGATCCACAAGGCCATCGTGGCCGGCGTCAACGCCACCCTGGATGTCGAGAACCCGGACACGGGCGAGACGCGGCTCGTCACCATCCGCAAGGTGAGGGGGCATCCGCTGTGGGTGAGCGTCGGCGTCGACAAGGCCGAGATCTACCAGAACGCGATGTCGACGCTGCAGCTCCACGTCGTCGTCGGCCTCCTCCTCACCATCCTGATCCTCGCCGCCGTCAACCGCATCCTGCGGTCCGAGGCGCGGGCCGTGCAGAAGAGCGAGCAGCTCCGGCTGACCCTCGAGCACATGAGCCAGGGAATCATGCTGGTGACGCGGGATCACGAGATACCGGTGATCAACCGGCGCTGCGCCGAGCTCCTCGACCTGCCGCCCGAACTCGCCGAGCACCCGCCACGCCTCGACGAGCTCGCCGAGCGGACGACCCGCCACGGCAAGCTGCGCGACATCGTGGTGCCGCCGCGGGCGGCCGTCGATCACTCCTCGTCGGGGGGCACGCGTCGCGTCACCGTGAGCGAGCGCATCCTGCCCGACGGCACCGTGCTCGAGGTGCGCACCGCCTATCTGCCGGACGGCAGCTTCATTCACACCCTCACCGACATCACCCAGCGCTGGCAGGCCGAGGCGCGGGTCGCCCGTCTCGCCGCCGAGGATCCGCTCACCGGGCTGCCGAATCGCCGCGTGTTCCATTCGGCGCTCGACCAGGTCGGGCGCGGCGTGTCCGCCGAGGGCGCGCCGGTGCCGGATTTCGCCGTGCTGTTCCTCGACCTCGACCGCTTCAAGGTGATCAACGACACGCTCGGCCACCGCATCGGCGACCGGCTGCTGCAGGAATCGGCCCGCCGCCTGCGCGGCGCGGTCCGCGACACCGACGTGCTCGCCCGGCTCGGTGGCGACGAGTTCGCCGTCGTCGTCTCGCCGGTCGAGTCGCGCGACGCGCTCGAGGCGATGGCCGACCGCCTGGTCGAGACCATCGCGCAGCCCTGCGACATCGACGGGCACCACATCTGCCCGAGCGTCAGCATCGGCATCGCGGTGGGACCGCAGGACGGCCGCGACGCCGACGATCTCCTGATGGCCGCCGACCTCGCCCTCTACGCCGTCAAGGCGGAGTGCCGCGGCACCCACAAGTTCTTCCATGCCTCCATGAACAAGGAGGTCAACGACCGCCGGCACGTCGAGATGGATCTGCGCGAGGCGATCGCCCGCGACCGCCTCGAGCTCCACTATCAGCCGATCGTCGATCTGCGCAGCGGTGCCGTGACGGGCTTCGAGGCGCTGACCCGCTGGCGCCATCCCGACAACGGCATGGTGCCGCCCAACGTGTTCATCCCGGTCGCCGAGGATTCGGGCCTGATTCTGCCGCTCGGCGAGTGGGCGTTGGCCGAGGCGTGCCGGCAGGCGGTGCGCTGGCCGCAGGAGCTGAAGGTCGCCGTCAACCTGTCGCCGGTGCAGCTCTCCGCTCCGAACCTCGTCGACATGATCGAGCGGACCTTGGCCGCGACCGGCCTTCCGGCCGGACGGCTCGAGCTGGAGATCACCGAGCGGGTGTTCCTCGACGACAGCGAGAAGACGCTGCGCATCCTGCGGCGTCTCAAGCAGGCCGGCATCCGCATCGCCATGGACGACTTCGGCACCGGCTACTCGTCGCTGAGCTATCTGCGCAGCTTCCCGTTCGACAAGATCAAGATCGACCGCACCTTCGTGATGGATCTCGACGACGAATCGGATCACGTCGCCATCGTCCAGGCGGTGGTGCACATGGCCCGCGCGCTCGGCATGACGACCACGGCCGAGGGCGTCGAGACGCCGCGCCAGCAGGAGGTGCTCGCCCGGCTCGGCTGCGACGAGGCGCAGGGCTACCTGTTCAGCCGCGCCCTTCCGATCGACGAGGTCGCCACCCTGATCGCCAACTGGCCGAAGCAGCGCATCGTCGCGGCCTGACCTGACGCTGTCGGGTCAGCGCCCGGCCGACACCACCGGCACGCTGGTCGCGCCGCGGACGAGGCCGTGCGGCGGCGCCGACGCTGCGGCCACTGCCGCGGCCACTGCAGCGGATACGGCCGTCTTGGCGGCGCGCTTCGCACGCGCCTCGTGCCAGAGCAGGAACAGGCCGGAGGCGACGACGATGGCGGAGCCGGCGAGCAGGGCGAGGGTCGGCTGGTCGCCCCACACCAGGAAGCCGAGCAGCATCGCCCAGACGAGGCTCATGTAGTAGAAGGGCGAGACCGCCGTGGTCGGGCCGAGAGACAGCGCCCTCGTCCAGCAATACTGCTGGATCGTGTTCGCGATCCCCATGCCGACCAGGAGAACCGCGTCAACGGCGGTCGGCATGCGGAAGCCGAACAGCAGCAGGCCGGCGTGGCAGACCGACATGGTCAGGAGCTGCCACATCAGGAGCGTGTTCGATGACTCGGTCTTGGTCATGCCGCGCACCGCCACCGTGACGCTGCCGTACATGATGGCGTTGCCGAGCGCGAACAGGGCGCCGAGCTGCAGCGAATCCGCGCCCGGCTCGGTGACGACGAGGACGCCCGCGAAGCCGACCAGCAACGCCGTCCAGCGCGCCCCGCCGGCTCGTTCGCGCAGCCACAGCACCGAGATGAGGGCCGCCCACAGCGGCGCCGAGAAGCCGATCGCGATGGCACCGGCGATCGGCATCATCGACACCGCGAGCACCGTCAGGGTCTGCGAGATCGCCTGCGACGTTCCGCGGGCGATGTGCTGACCCGGAATGTTGGTCCGGAACACCGCGAGTCCGGTCACCGGCAGGACGAACACCGAGCAGACGAGCAGCGACGAGAGCGAGCGGAATGCCATCACCTCGCCGACCGGATAGATCGCCACCAGCCACTTGGCGAGCGCGCTCGACAGCGCGAACATCACGGTCGAGCAGACCATGAACAGGATGCCGAGCGGCACGTTGTCGACGCGCGGCGGCGCCGGCGCGGGCGGCGCCGCCGTCGGCGCGGCCGTCCGCGCGGGTGTGGCGGGTGCGGAGCCGGTCATCGCGTGGTCTCTCTGTCGCTCTCTGTGTCGTGGCCGTGGCGCGCGGCCGCGTAGCCGTCAGTCCGGCATCGCCTCGGGGGTGCGGCAGCGGCAGGCGTCGGGCTCGCACAGCTCCTGGTCGGCGGGCAGGAACCACGGCTTCACGGCGACGCCGCGCCGCAGCGAATACATGTAGAAGATGGGCATCCGGGCCGGGAACAGGCAGCGCAGCCTGCTGCCGTTGAAGGTGGCGAAGATCGCGCCCGGGAAGGCGATCTCGACCGCCCGCCGCTCCACCATGTTCATCGTGTAGTAGGCGCGCGCGCCATCCTCGGCCGTGCCGGCGCCACGGTACCACTTTCCGGCGCTCGCGGCGAGGCTCTCCAGGACGTCCTCGGGCATCGGCGCGTCGTCGGCCGCCACGGCGGTCTCGCCGGCGGCGGCGACCAGGCCGGACAGGCGGCAGGTGGCGAAGCCGCGGCGCGCCGCCTCGGCCGCGATCGCGGCGAAGTAGGCGTCGATGCTCTCTTCCGGGTGGCCGTTGTGGCGGGCGTGGGTGTCGGTGAGAATCAGCGTCACGGCGGCGCCGGCCGTGTGGACCTCGCGGATCCGGGCCATCATGCCGCCGACGAAATCGAGGCACTCGAGGTCTTCCGGTCCGATGCTGCAGCGCGGGCCCTTGCCCCAGTACATGACGAAGCGCAGCGGCTCGCCGCGCGCCACCGCCGTCGTCACCACCTGCATCAGCAGGTGCGGGTTCTCCGGCTGCTCGCGCTTGAACGACCAGGTGTTGAACGCCCGCAGCACCTTGTCGGCGGACGTCTCGGCTGACGGGCGCGCGGCGGTGCCGTGCCGCTTGTGTCGCACCGGCTCGGAAGCGGCCCGGCTCGGTGGCGTCCGCTCGAACGCGGTCGAGAGGCCCCCGGTCCGAGCGCGTTCAGGGGTGCCGGCCACCGACGTCTCGGTGGCAGACACGAGAGTGCTGCGCGACATGTCCCTCTCCATTTTTCAGTTGTTGTTAATATTCGTTAAGGAATGAATACCGTCAATTTGAATTAAACTTTAGCGAAAATTCGCCAGCATTAACCTTAACATGCCTAGAAAGGGCCGCGTTCCGCGGTGTTACAGTAGCGCCAAGTGGGAATTGGGGCATTTCGGCGGCGTGGCGGCCGGGCTACTCCAGTCGCCGCGACGGGCTCCAGACGGCAGCCCGCGCCGCCGCGGCACGACGCCGCGCCGCGGCCGGCCGCCAGACGCAGGGGCCGGGACAGGCCCCAGGCGCGTCGGACTCGCGACCGTCGGCACGTTCGGTCCCGACCCGGCGGGCCGGCCGGCGGCGCACCTCCGGCCGGTCTCTCGCAGCCATGCCGGGCCGTGGTCCCGGTCTGCGTTCCGGGAACAGCTCGCATCTTGACGATCGCCCCGCCCCGATGGTTTTGTAACTAGACAGTTACTTGGCCGTCGGGTCGAGTCCCGCCGGCCGGATCGGCCGCTCCTTCCGCCTGTTCACGCCGCACCAGGCATGCCAATGGCCACCGAGCAGCTCGGCGGCGCCGGGCACGGCGACACGCATTCGGGGCGTCCGGAGACACTCATCGACGGCGGGCTCCGCGCGGCGGCCGGCCCGTCCGTCGCCACCGGTCGAGGAGACGAATGACATGGCACACGATCGCATGACCGTCCTGGCGGCGATGATGGACCAGGGGGTGATCCCGGTGTTCTATCATCCGGACACGGAGGTCTGCCGGAACGTCATCCAGGCCTGCGCCGACGGCGGCGCCAAGTGCATCGAGTTCACCAATCGCGGCGACTTCGCCTCGCAGGTCTTCCTCGACGTCGCCCGCCACTTCGCCAAGGCGGATCCCAGCGTGATCATGGGCGTCGGCTCGGTGGTCGACGCGCCGACCGCCGGCCTCTACATCGCCAACGGCGCCAAGTTCGTGGTCGGCCCGCTGCTCAACCCCGACGTCGCCAAGGTCTGCAACCGTCGCAAGATTCCCTACAGCCCCGGCTGCGGCACCATGTCGGAGATCAATCAGGCGGAAGAGCTCGGCTGCGAGATCGTCAAGATCTTCCCGGGCGACATCGTCGGCGGTCCCGCCTTCGTCAAGGCGGTGCTGGCGCCGTGCCCGTGGACCCGCCTGATGCCGACCGGCGGCGTCGACGCCTCGGAGGCGTCGCTGCGCGCCTGGTTCGAGGCGGGCGTCGTCTGCGTCGGCATCGGCTCCAACCTGATCACCAAGAAGCTGCTCGAGGCCAAGGACTACAAGGGTATCGAGACCAGGGTGCGCGACACCATCGCGCTGATCCGGACCATCCGCGGCAAGTAAGAGGCACGAGACATGACCGAGATTCTGAAGATCCGGCCCGCCACCGAGACCAGGTGGGACTGCGCCTCCTTCGGCGAGGTGATGCTGCGCTTCGATCCGGGCTTCGGCCGCGTGCGCAACGCGCGCAGCTTCCAGGTGTGGGAGGGCGGCGGCGAGTACAACGTCGCCCGGGCCATGCGCAAGTGCTGGGGCAAGCGCTCGACCGTCGTCACCGCCCTGCCGCAGAACGATCTCGGCTGGCTGGTCGAGGACTTCATCATGCAGGGCGGGGTCGACACCTCGCACATCCTCTGGCGCGAGTTCGACGGCATCGGCCGCAACACCCGCGTCGGCCTGAACTTCACCGAGAAGGGTTTCGGGGTCCGCGCCGCGCTGGGCTGCTCCGACCGGGGGCATTCCGCCGCGTCGCAGATCAAGCCCGGCGAGATCGACTGGGAAAGGCTGTTCGGCGAGGAGGGGGTGCGCTGGTTCCACACCGGCGGGATTTTCGCTGCGTTGGCGCCGAACACCTCGGAGGCCGTGATCGAGGCGGTGCAGATCGCCAAGAAATACGGCACCATCGTCTCCTACGACCTCAACTACCGGGCCTCGCTGTGGAAGAGCCAAGGCGGAAAGGCGGGTGCGCAGAAGATCAACCGCGAGATCGCCAAGTATGTCGACGTGATGCTCGGCAACGAGGAGGACTTCACGGCCTGCCTCGGCTTCGAGGTCGAGGGTCTCGACGAGCACATCTCCAAGATCGACCCGGTCAACTTCAAGAAGATGATCGAGGCCGCCGTAAAGGCGTATCCGAACTTCAAGGTCGCCGCGACGACCCTGCGCAACGCCAGGACCGCGACCTTCAACGACTGGGGCGCCATCATCTGGGCCGGCGGGCAGTTCTACGAGGCGCCGATGCGCGAGAACCTCGAGATCTACGACCGCGTCGGCGGCGGCGACGGCTTCGCCTCCGGTCTCGCCTACGGCTTCCTGGAGGGCAAGGGCCCGCAGGCGGCGGTCGAGTACGGCGCCGCCCACGGCGCGCTCGCCATGACCACGCCGGGCGACACCTCGATGGTCAACGTCAAGGAGGTCGAGGCGATCATGAAGGGCAAGGGCGCCCGGGTGATCCGCTGACATTTCCCTTTCTGACCCTCTCCCCTCGTGGGAGAGGGCGCCCGAGCGGCGCTCGGGCCGGCGAGGGGGCGCGCCACGGGCGCCGCGCTTGCGGCAGGACGCCCCACGCGCGAGCGCCTCTCCCCACCGTCATGGCCGGGCTTGTCCCGGCCATCCACGTCTGCTCGTGTGGCATCGGCCGAAGGTCGTGGATGGCCGGCACGAGGCCGGCCATGGCGAATCAGAAATCCACGCCAAACAGGGGCGAACGCTCATGAAGATCGACACCGCACTGACGCCGAACGACCTTCTTCCGGCGATCCGTCGCATGTGGGATCTCTCCGCCGGCAAGATCGTCGCCATCGACCGGACCATGGACCGCGCCGCCGGCGCGCCCGTGCACACGGTGGCGGGCGAGTACAAGCCGCGCGGCTGGACCGACTGGACGCAGGGCTTCGAGTTCGGCAGCGCCATCCTGCAGTTCGACGCGACCGGCGACGAGAGCTTCCTGGCGCTCGGCCTCGACCGCACCTGCGCCGACATGCCCGTGCACGTGACGCATTTCGGCGTGCACGACCACGGCTTCAACCAGATCTCGACCTACGGAAACCTGCGCCGGCTGGTGAACGAGGGCCGCATCGAGGAGGACCCGTGGCAGCTCGAATATTTCGAGCTGGCGCTCAAGTGCTCCGGTGCCGTGCAGGCGCATCGCTGGACCGAGCTCGGCGACGGCTACGGCTACATCCAGTCGTTCAACGGGCCGCATTCGCTGTTCATCGACACCATGCGGACGCTGCGCGTGCTGGCGCTGGCCCATCAGCTCGGCCACGTGATGAAGGGCGAGGGCGACCAGGTGATCCCGCTGCTCGGGCGGCTGATCGCCCATGCCCGCACCACCGCCCAGTACGGCGTGTTCTACGGCGAGGGCCGCGACATCTACGACGTGCGCGGCCGCACCGCCCACGAGGCGATCTTCAACACCGCCAGCCGGGCCTTCCGCTGTGTCGGCACGCAGCAGGGCTATTCGGGCTTCTCCACCTGGACGCGCGGTCTCTCCTGGGCGATCACCGGCTATGCCGAGCTGCTCGAGTTCATGGAGACGCTCGACGAGGCGGAGGTCGAGGCGTTCGGCGGCAAGGCCGACGTGATCGCCATGATGGAGAAGGCGGCGGCGGCGACCTGCGACTTCTACATTGCCCACACGGCGACCGACGGCATTCCCTACTGGGACACGGGCGCGCCGGACCTGGCGAAGCTCGGGGACGTGTACAACAAGGAGTCCGAGCCCGAGAACGACGTCGAGCCGGTCGACTCCTCGGCCGCCGCCATCGCGGCGCAGGGCCTGCTGCGTTTCGGCGCGTGGCGCGAGGCGACCGGCCGCGACGACGCGGCGCGCTACCGCCAAGCCGGCCTCACGGTGCTGCGCACGCTGCTGTCCGACCGCTATCTGAGCATCGACCCGAACCATCAGGGGCTGGTGCTGCACAGCCAGTATCACCGCCCCAACGGCTGGGACCACGTGCCGCCGGGCCGCGCCAATCCGTGCGGCGAGGCGACCATGTGGGGCGACTATCACATGCGCGAGCTCGCCCTCTACGTGCAGCGTCTCGCCGAGAACGGGCCGTATCTGACCTTCTTCGGGTGAGGCGGCTCGCCGCCACGACACTCTGACTCGTCATGCCCGGGCTCGTCCCGGGCATCCACGGCGCGGGATCGCAGCGCGCACGAGACGTGGATGGCCGGGACGAGCCCGGCCATGACGGTCACCATGCATCGGGAGTGAAGAACCATGAATCACAAGACCAAGCGCCGGGTCGCCCTGGTGACGGGCGGGCGGCGCGGCATCGGCCTCGCGGTCGCCGAAGGCCTCGCACGCGACGGCTACGACGTGGCGATCACCGGCACGCGCGACGACGACGTGGCGCAGGCCGCGGTGAAGCGCCTCGCGGCACACGGCGTGGCGGCGACCTACGTCGCCGGCAACGTGCAGGACGTCGCCGACCACGCCCGCGTGCTCGACACGGTCGAGACGGCGCTCGGGCCGGTCGACGTGTTCGTCTCCAACGCCGGCGTCGCCCCGCCGCAGCGCCTCGACGTGCTGGAGACGACGGCCGAGAACTTCGACTACGTGCTCGGCGTCAACCTGCGCGGCGCCTTCTTCCTCGCCCAGGCGGTGGCGACCCGCATGCTGAAGGTGCCGAGCGAGACCCCGCGCGCGCTGATCGTCGTGTCGTCCTGCTCGGCCGAGATGGTGTCCAACAACCGCCTCGAATACTGCATCTCCAAGGCGGGCCTCGCCATGGTGGTGGAGGGACTCGCGGCGCGTCTCGCACCCGACGGCATCGCCGTGTTCGAGGTCCGGCCCGGCATCATCAAGACCGACATGACGGCCGGCGTGACCTCCAAGTACGACGCGCTGATCGAGCAGGGCCTGGTGCCGGCGAAGCGCTGGGGCACGCCCGAGGACATCGCCGCCGCCGTCTCGGCCCTGGCGAACCCCGCCGTGGTGTTCTCCACCGGAACGGTCGTCAACGTGGACGGCGGCCTGACCATCACGAGGCTGTAGCTCGCTACCATGATGCCTCTCCCGGCAACGCCGGGAGAGGCGCGTCGCCCCGTCTGATCAGGTCATCTTCGAACCGTACTCCTCCGGACTGTGCCGGGGCGGCGATTCGGGTACCAGCGCTGCCGATCCGACGACCGGGCCCGGGGGCCTTCCTGCCATGACGACGCTGACCGTGATCGAGACGCTGCGCAAGGCGCGACAGCGGGTGGAGAACGGCACCCATTCGGGCGTGTTCGAGGCGGTGCGCTCGCTGGAGGGCGAGGCGAGCGGGCTGACGCGTGACTGCGTCTACTACGCGCTGCTCGACACGGTCGCGGCGGGCGAGGCGGCGGGCTCGATCGCCAGCCTGCATCGCACCAACGGGGCCGCCCTCGCGCTGCTCGACGCCACCATCGCGCGCCTCACCGCCAAGCTGCACTGACCGTCCGGGCGCACCGGAGGCGGTCGCCGTCGGGTGATCACCCGGCGCGGGACGCCGGCCGACGGCCGAGCGCCGTGCGGACCTTCGCACGGTCGAGCGGCAGGTCGCGCAGCCGCACGCCGGTCGCGTCGGCGACGGCGTTGGCGATCGCCGCGGCCGTCGGGCCCTGGCCGGATTCGCCGGTGCCGAGGAAAGGCTGGCCCGGCCTGTCGATGATGTGGACCTCGACGCTCGCCGGCACCGCGTCGAAGCGCAGGATCGGATAGTCGGCCCAGCTCCGGCTGGTGATGCGGGTGCGATCGAAGCGGACCGCCTCGAACAGCGTCCAGCTCGTCGACTGTACGATCGCGCCCTCGATCTGGTTCCTGATCCCGCTCGGGTTCACGGCCTCGCCGGAGTCGACCGCCGCGACGACGCGGCCGACCGTCACGGCACCGCTGTCGCGATCGACCGTCAGGTCGAGCGCCACCGCCGTGTAGGCGCCGAGATTCTTGTAGCGGGCGAAGCCGAAGCCGCGCCCGGTGCCCGGGCGCCTCGTACCGGCGCTGCTCCACCCGAACGCCTCCGCGGTCTTCGAGATCACGTCGCGGGCGCGCGGGTCCTCCATGTGGTTCAGCCGGAACTCCACCGGGTCGATGCCGGCCGCGGCGGCGAGGTCGTCCAGGAAGGTCTCGATCGCGAACACGTTGTGGTAGGCGCCGAGCGAGCGCAGTGCCGAGACGCGCAGCGGCATGTCCGGGATGAAGTGGTTGGTCACCCGGCCGCGGGGAAACCGGTAGAGCGGGATCGCGTTGCGGTCGCCGCCGCCCTCGGGCTGCGGCAGCGGCTTCGGCGGCGGCGGCGTGAACGGCTGCTGCAGGTAGAGGGCCGGCAGCAGATGGCCGGCACGGCCGGGCCGGGTCAGGTGGGTGTTGCTCCACACGTCGTGGGTCCAGTCGACGATGCGGCCGCTCCGGTCGAGCACCGCCGTGAGCTTCGCCACCATGGCGGGGCCGTAGGGCTCGTAGCGGTGCTCGTCCTCGCGCATCCACTGCACCCGCACCGGCCGGTCCGGCACGGCGACGGCGAGCAGGGCCGCGTCGGCGGCGACGTCGTCGGCGCCGTTGTGGCCGTAGCATCCCGAGCCTTCGACATGGATGCAGCGGACCTTGTCGGGCGGCACCTGCAGCATCTCGGCGAGCGCGTCGCGCAGCGGGTAGGCGCCCTGGCTGTGCGTCCACACCGTCATGCCGTCGCGGGTCGCCTGCGCGATGGCGCAGGACGGGCCGATCGAGGCGTGCATCTGGTACGGCTTCGTGAACGTCGCCTCGAAGCGCCGGCCCTCCGGCGCGCCGAGATGCCCGGTGTCCAGGATGTCGGTGTCCTGGCTGGGCAGCTTCAGGATCGTCTGGTCGATCGTCGCGGCGTCGGGAAGGTCGGAGTGCCCCTCCCACCGGGCGAGCACGGCGAGCCGCCGCATCGCCTGGATGCACGGCCACTCGCCCTCGGCGACCACGCCGAGGAAGCTGCCGTTGCGAACCACCTTCAGGACGCCCGGCATCTGCTCGACCGCGGCCGCGTCCACGGCGCGCAGCCGTGCACCCGGGCTCGGCGGCCGGACGATGCGGCCGTGCACCAGTCCGGTCGGCCGCATGTCCTGCACATAGGCGGCTCCGCCCGTCACCTTGGCCGGGATGTCCACGCGCGGCACCGGCCTGCCCATCACGGTGTGGTCCGCCGGATCCTTCAGGGGCGACTGCGGCGCGGCATTCACGTGCAGCATCTCGGCCGTGACGATCTCGCCGTAGGACAGGCTGCGCCCGTCGGGCGCCGTGACGGCGGCGCCGCCGGTGCGGAGCCGGTCGGCGGCGACGCCGAGCCGTCCGGCCGCGGCGGCGACCAGCAGGGCGCGGACCTGGGCGCTGGCGTGCAGGATCGCGGTGCCGGAGTCCTGCATCGAGTGGCTGCCGGCCGTGTAGCCTTCGTTCGCCGTGCGGGCCGTGTCGGCCGTCACCAGCGTCAGGCTCTCGAACGGCACGTCGAGCTGCTCGGCCGCGACCTGCAGCAGCGCCGTCTTGATGCCCTGGCCGAGCTCGGCCTTGCCGGTGAACACGGTGATGCGGCCGTCGGCGTCGATGCGGATCCAGGCGTCGAGCAGCGGCTCGTTCTTCAGGCTGCCGGGCTGCGGGAGCGGCTTGCGCGCCTCTTCGCCGACGTTCTGGGCTTCCTGCGGATCCTGCGCGAAGGCGGTGCGGGCGAGCGCGAAGCTCATCACCAGCGCGCCG
The DNA here is from genome assembly GCF_030813915.1 of Rhodoplanes tepidamans. Taxonomy (GTDB): domain Bacteria; phylum Pseudomonadota; class Alphaproteobacteria; order Rhizobiales; family Xanthobacteraceae; genus Rhodoplanes; species Rhodoplanes tepidamans. The sequence continues at coordinate 144,623 of NZ_JAUSUJ010000014.1, read as the reverse complement.
CTGCCGGCGAGGACGCCGCGGCGGGAGACGACGTGCGGCACCGGGCTCATCGGACCGCCCCGGTGGTCACGGGAGAGGGGCCGCCGTCGCCGGCGCTCCGCATCAGATCGGCGGCGCGCTGCACGGCGGCCAGGATGCGCATGTGGGTGCCGCAACGGCAGAGATTGGCCTGGAGATGGTCGCGGATGTCCTGCTCGCCCGCCGCCGGGTTCTGCTCCAGCAGCGCCTGCGCCCGCATCATCATCCCGGGAATGCAGTAGCCGCACTGCGCCGCCTGCTCGTCCATGAAGGCGCGCTGCATCGGCCCGGGGCTGTCGATCGTCCCCAGTCCCTCCACGGTCTTGATCTCGCGGCCCGGCAGGGCGGCGACCGGGGTGACGCAGGAGTACACGGCGCGGCCGTCCACCATCACGGTGCAGGCGCCGCACTGGCCGAAGCCGCAGCCGTACTTGGCACCGTGCAGGCCGAGCTCGTCGCGCAGCACGTAGAGGAGCGGCGTCGCCGGATCGGAGGAGACGTCGTGACGCGTGCCGTTGATGGTGAGCGTGATCATCGCGCATCCCCTCCGCTGTCCGAAGCGTCGCCCGTACGGATCCGGCGGAGCATGCCGGCGACGTCGTCCCAGGCCGGCTCGCCGGCGATCGCGGTGCGCACGTGCTGGGTCACCTGCACGATCTGCTCGTCGGTGAGGGCTCCGTCGAAGCCGGGCATCAGCGGACCCGCGGTGCGGTCGCGCGGATGCACGCCCTCCAGCACGGCGCGCAGCAGGTTCGCCGGGCTGTCGAGCCGTGCGGCGGTGACGAGCGAGAGCGGCAGCGCATGGACGATCTCGCGCGCCGCGTCGTGGCAGCCGCCGCAGGCGCCCGCATAGATCGGATCGCGCCCGGGCGCCGCCGCGCCCGCCGTGCCGGTGGTGCTGGCGGGGCCGGGCTCCGCCAGCTCGGCGAGCAGCGAGCGGGCCGCCTCGGCCCGCTCGCGCGACGGCTCGCCGACGGACTGCGCCACGTAGCGGGCCATGGCTGCGACGTCCTGATCCGGAACCCGCGACAGATTGCGCGCCACCTCGATCATCGGACCCGACGCGGCGCCGTGATGACGGTCGAAGCCCTGCTTCAGGTAGCGGGCGAGCGCCTCGGCCGTCCACGGCACGGGCGCCGGATTCCGCGTCGTCAGCGCCGGCGCGATCCAGCCGTCGGAGGTGCCGCCGGCGAAGCGCCGCTCCGTCTCCTCGGCGCCGAGCGCGTTGCGGGGCGTGTGGCAGGCGCCGCAATGGGCCAGGCTCTCGACCAGATAGGCGCCGTGATTCACCTCGGCCGTCGCGGAGGCGTCGGGCTCGAAGCGGCCGGGCCGGAAGAACAGGAGCTTCCATCCGGCGAGCAGCGGCCGGAAGCCGAGCGGGAAGGGCAGGTCGTTCGCCGGTGCGGTGTCGTGCACCGGCGTGCGGGTCATCAGATAGGCGTAGAGCGCGTCGATGTCCCGATCGGTCAGCCGCGTGAAGTGGTCGTACGGGAACGCCGGGTAGAGGTGCTCGCCGGCCCGGTCGACGCCGTCGCGCATCGCGCGGGCGAACGCCTCCTTCGGCCAGCGGCCGATGCCGGTGTCGGGATCGGGTGTGATGTTGGTGCCGTAGATGGTGCCGAACGGCGTTCGCAGTGCGCGGCCGCCGGCGAGCGCCGGCCCGCCCTCGACGGTGTGACACGACGAGCAGTTGCCGATCGCGGCGAGCTCGGCGCCACGGGCGACGAGCGCGTCGTCGAACCAGTCGGGCCGCGGAGCCGCTGCTGCCTCGATCGCCGGTCGATGAGCAAAGACGAGAAATCCGCCGAAGCCCAGGCCGGCGAGCACGAAGAGGGCGAGCACGACTTTCAGGAACCGCATCGATGCACGTGGTCCGGCGCTGCTTGGATTGCGAAGGTCGCCGGGGCAATGCGGGGGGTGCGACAATCGTTCCCACCCGGGTGCGGGGCCGGTCGCACGCCCGCCGCGCCGATGTCGGGAAACAGTCACAAAGCGCCGCTATGGTCGCTGTGGGTGACGGGCAGTGCGCCCGGTCGCTCGCGGACCTCGACCCGGGGCTTGGATTTCCGTCCGGTGTCCCCATATGAGGTTCAAGCGGCAATCGCCGCACCCGTTCTCACGAGCCGCCTGACCGCGGATGTACCGGCAGGCTCCGGCCGTGAGACGGGACCCGACGCCGAAGGGCGTCGGCGAGTTTTCCCTCCGATGGGCAGGTTCGCTGGACAGGTCTGTTCAGCAGATGCCGACGTGGAAGCGGCCGATCCGAAGCGGCCGGCGCCTCGCGAGGCGCACCCGCGTCCGGAGGGACGACATCTCCTCCCTCTCACGTGCCACCTGACCGCGGATGTACCGGCAGGCCGGCGCGTGAGACGGGACCCGGCGCCACACGGCGCCGGCTTTCTCTTTCCTGATCAGGTCCGCTCTCGGCGGCCGGGACACCGGCCGGCCGGGTGCGTCGGCGCGCGTCCGTCGCCGTCCGGCTCACCGGCCCGGCTCACCCGGCCGACGCTTCGGCCCGGTGATCGAGCACGCTGCGCAGCTTGGCGGCGAGGCCCGAATAGGTGAACGGCTTGGCGATCAGGTGCAGGCCCGGGTCGAGCCGGCCGTCGTGCACGATCGCGCTGGTCGCGTGGCCGGTCGTGAAGATCACCCGCACCTCCGGCCGGCGGCGCGTCGCCTCGTCGGCGAGCTCGCGCCCATTCATGCCGCCGGGCAGCCCGAGATCCGTGAACAGCAGCGTCACCTGCTCGCGCTCGAGCACGGCGAGCGCGGCCGGGCCGTTCTCGGCCTGCAGCACGCGGTAGCCGAGCTCGCCCAGGATCTCGGCCGAGTGCTCGCGCACGTCGGGATCGTCCTCCACCACCAGGATCGTCTCGTGGCGATGGCCGGCGGGCGTCGAATGGGCGGCCGGCTCGTGCTCGCTGGCGGCGTCGTCGTCGTCGAACCGCGGCAGGTAGATCTTCACGGTCGTGCCGTGACCGACCTCGGAATGGATCCGTACATGCCCGCCCGACTGCTTGACGAAGCCGTAGACCTGGCTCAGCCCGAGGCCGGTGCCGTGGCCGATGTCCTTGGTGGTGAAGAACGGCTCGAAGGCCTGCGCGATCACGTCGCGGGTCATGCCGACGCCCGTGTCGGTGACGGCGATCACCACATAGGGGCCGGGCACCACCTCGGCCTCGCGGGCCGCGCTCGCGTCGTCGAGCTCGGCATTGGCGGCCTCGATGGTGATGCGGCCGCCGTTCGGCATGGCGTCGCGGGCATTGACCGCGAGGTTGAGGATCGCGCTCTCGAGCTGATTGGGATCGGCGTTCACGCGCCACAGATCGTCGGCCACCATCGGCGTGATGGCGATCTGCTCCCCGAAAGTGCGGCGGAGCATCTCGGAGATGTTGCCGACCAGCGCGTCGACGTCGGTCGGCTTGGGGTCGAGCGGCTGCCGGCGGGCGAAGGCGAGCAGGCTCTGGGTCAGCGACGACGCGCGCCGCGCCCCGCGCGCCGCGTTGTCGAGGGCGCGCTTCAGCCGGTCGGGCACGTCCTCGGGCAGGTGCCGCTGCAGGATGTCGACATTGCCCATGATGATGGTCAGAAGATTGTTGAAGTCGTGGGCCACGCCGCCGGTGAGCTGGCCGATGATCTCCATCTTCTGCGACTGCGCCAGCGCGGCCTCCGCCTTCTCGCGCTGCACGATCTCGTGGCGCAGGCGGTCGTTGGCCTCGGCGAGATCGCGGGTGCGCTCCTCCACCCGGCGCTCCAGCGTCTCGTTGACGCGCCGCAGCTCGTCCTCGGCCTTGCGGATCCGCAGCAGCGCCCGCACGGCGGCGGCGAGCTCCTGCGGCTCGGCTGGCTGGACCAGATAGGAGTCGGCGCCGCTGTCGAGGCCGCTGGTCCGGTCGGCCGGCGTCGTGAAGGTCGCCGAGGTCTGCAGGACCATCACCTCGGGCCAGCGCGCCTTGATGGCGGCGCACACCTCGGTGCCGTTGATGTCGGGAAGCTGGACGTCGAGCAGTACCACGTGCGGATGGTGCTCTTCCACCATGCGGAGCGCGTCGGCCCCGGTCGCCGCCTCGATCACGGCGAAGCCGGCGCGGGCGAGGTCGCGGTTCTTGGTGTAGCGGCCGATCTCGCGATCGTCGACGTTGAGGACCAGTGGCCTGCCGTCCGTCATGGCACCACCTTGTTCTCGATCATGTCGGCCAGCAGGGTCGACAGCCTCTCGCGCGAGAGATCGCGTTTGGACAGGATGGGGACGCCCGGCCGCACCCGTGCCGCGATTTCGGGGGTCACCGCGAGGGAGGTCGAGATCACCACCGGGATGCGGCTCGCACGCGGGTCGGCCTCCAGCCGCTGCAGGGCCGCGAAGCCGTCCATGCGCGGCATCTGCAGGTCGAGCAGCACGAGGTCGGGCGCATCCTCGCAGGCGCGGCGGAGGCCGGCCTCGCCGTCGGCGGCCTCGATCACCTCGAAGCGCGAGTCGCCGCCGATGAGCTGGCGGAAGACGTAGCGGAAGGTCTCGTCGTCGTCGATCACCAGCACGCGCCGCCGCGTCGTGGCGCCCGCCTCGCCGGCCTCGCCGAAGCGCGGCGGAATCGCGAGGCGGAACACCGAGCCCTGGCCGAGCACGCTCTCGACCGCGAGCTCGCCGCCGAGCAGCGCCGCGAGGTTGCGCGACAGCGACAGGCCCAGGCCGGTGCCCTTCACGGTGCGCTGGATCCGGGTGTCGATCTGGCTGAACTCCTCGAAGATGCGCTCCTGGTGCTCCGGGGCGATGCCGATGCCGGTGTCGCGCACCGCAAAGACGATGCGGCCGGTCGCCTCGTCTTGGGCGGCCGACACCGCGACCTCGCCGGCCTCGGTGAACTTCAGCGCGTTGGAGATCAGGTTGCGCAGGATCTGCGTGACCTTCGCCTCGTCGGTGACGAGCGGCGGCAGGCCGCCGCCGCTCTCGAACACCAGCTCGACGGCCGGGTTGGTCTGCAGCGGCTTGAGCGCACCGCGCAGGCCGCCGAACAGCTCGGCGACCGTGAACGGCACCGGGCGGATCTCGACCTTGCCGGCCTCGACCTTGGCGAGGTCGAGCAGATCGTTGACAAGCTCCAGCAGGCCTTCGGCGGAGCGGCGGATATAGCCGACCTGCTTCTCCTGCTCGCCGGTGAGATCGCCGTCGACACGGTCGAGCAGCAGGCGCGACAGCGCCAGGATCGAGTTCAGCGGCGTGCGGAACTCGTGGCTCATGTGGGACAGGAAGCGCGACTTCAGCTCGCTCGCCTGGCGGAGCTGCTCGGCCCGCTCGTCGAGCTCGGCGTAAAGGGCGACGACGCCGCGATTGGTGTCGGAGAGCTCGCGGTCGAGCGTCTGCGCCTCCTGCTCGCGCCGGCGCAGGGCGTCGAGCGTCTCGATCAGCTCGCGGTTCTGCTCGCGCAGAGCCGAGAGCGGGTCCTCTCCCTGGACGGCGAGATCGCGCACGATCGCGGCGAGCCCGGGTGCCGTCACCGGGGCGGTCCGCGCCGGCAGCAGATGCCCCAGCGTCACCACGGTGCCGCCCTCGGGCGGGCACTCCACGTCGAACCGGTCCATCAGGCGCTTCGCCCCGACGAGCCCCAGTCCCATGCCCTCGGGCGAGCGGTAGCGCCCCTCGAAGATCGCGTCGAGATCGGCGATGCCCGGCCCGCGGTCGCTCACCCGGATCGTGAAGACCTGCCGGCCGTTGCCGGTGTCGAGCGCGAACTCGGCGCGGCCGCCCCGGCCGTAGCTGAAGGCATTGCGGGCGATCTCCGAGACGGCGGTGGCGATGCGGGTCTGGTCTTGCCGCTCGAAGCCGAGCTTCTCGGCGAGCAGGCGGGCGCGCTGGCGCACCGTCACCACGTCGGCCTCCGAGACGATCGCCATGGTGACGATGGGCCAGGTCACGGCGCCGCTCCCCGTCCGGCCACCAGCACCGTGACGTCGTCGCGCCGCCGCCAGTGGTCGCGGAACAGCACCGCGGCGATCAGGGTGGGGTGGGCGCGCAGGAGGCCCGGGTAGCGGTCGAGCGACCAGCTGGTCGACAGCCCGTCCGAGTGCAGCACCACCAGGCCGTCGTCGAACGGATAGTCGAAGCTCTGGATCTTGCGGGCGATGTGGCCGGCCGTGCCGGGCAGCGACACCATCCGGCGGGAAGCCGCCGGAGTCACCACGACACCCGAGACATTGCCGATGCCGCCGAACTCGACCCCGTCCGCCGCCGTGTCGATGCGGGCGATCGACACCGCGGCGCCGCGGGTGGCGCGCAGCCCGCCATGAATGTAGTCGAGCATGGTCGGCACCCGGTGTCCCTTGTGCCGCTGGAAGACCCGCACGGCCTCGGAGGCGGCGGTCGCGGCATTGGGGCCGTGGCCGAGCCCGTCGACGACCATCAGGGTCCGCGCGGTGGCGCTCTCGTCGACGCTCCAGCCGTCGCCGCAGACGCTCTCGCCCTCCATGGCCACCGAGACGACGCCGAAGGTGGCGCGGCTCGGCTTGTTGCTCTGCGGCGGCGGGCCGGGCTCGAAGCGGGCGAGCAGGCCGGTGCCGAGGGCCGGCCACGACACCACCTCGACCGTATGGGCCTGGCGGAACACGGCGCCCAGACCGTGGCCGTTGGTGCCGGCGGTCGAATAGCCGTCCTGGCGGCAGGCGGCGAGGTCGGCGATGCCGCGGCCCTTGTCGAGCGCCAGTACCTGGATGCCGGCCCCGTCGGGCTCGTCGAAGCCGCCGACCAGGATGTCGCCGCCACCCGCGTGCTTGATCAGGTTCGAGGCGAGCTCGGTGGTGGCGAGCGCGACGCGGCCGGCGTCGACCGTGCCGAAGCCGCACTGCTCGGCGCGCTCGGCGGCCGTGCGGCGCGCTTCGGAGACCTGGCTCGTCTCGGTGACGGGAACCCGGATCATGGTCGACCTATCGGCCGGTCCGGGACGGTGTGTTCGCGGCGGGCCCGGACGCCGGTGAACGGCGCCGCGTGCGGGGGTGCGGTCCAGCTCCGCACCCGCGGTTGGCCCCGCAAAGACGATCGTCGGCACGTCGGATCATGATCCTACTTCCATCGCGCGCAGACGATGCGCGTTCCCTCGCCGGGCTTCGAGTCGATGGAGAACTCGTTACACAGCCGTTTGGCTCCGCCAAGTCCCAGGCCGAGGCCGCTGCCCGAGGTGAACCCGTCCTTCAGGGCGAGCTCGATGTCGGCGATGCCGGGGCCCGTGTCCTCGAAGACGAGGCGCAGTCCGCGGCGCATCCCGTCGGACACCACCTCGATCGTGGTGACGCCGCCGCCGCCGTAGTCCAGCATGTTGCGGGCGAGCTCGCTCGCCGCCGTGACGATCTTGGTCTGATCGACCAGCGACAAGCCGACCTCCACGGCGCGGGCCCGCACCTGCTGGCGTACCCGCACCACGTCGTCCGACGAACGAACCTCCATGCGGTCACTCGTCGTCGTCGCCATCGGCGACCTCGGTCTCGTCGAGCCTGCGCTTGATCAGCTCCATGCCGCGCTCGACATTGAGGGCGGTCTTCACCCCGGACAGCGACAGGCCGAGCTCGACCAGCGTGATGGCGACGGCGGGGCGCATCCCCACCACCACGGTCTCGGCGTCGAGCATGCGGGAAATCGCCGCGATGTGGTCGAGCATGCGGCCGATGAAGCTGTCGACGATCTCCAGCGCCGAGATGTCGATCAGCACGCCGCGGGCGCGTGCCGACACGATCTTCTCGGTCAGGTCCTCCTGCAGCGCGGTGGCGAGACGGTCGTGCATGTCGACCTGGATGGTCACCAGCAGCGCGTTCCCGAGCTTGAGGATCGGTATGCGGTCCATGAGCTCAGCCCGCCGGCAGCTCACGCGCCTTGACGGCGACGACGGTGCGGCCGACCCGCTTCAGCGCCAGGGCGAAGGCGTCGGCCAGGGTCGCCTTGGACACGACGTTCAGCTCGACCCCGAGATGCACCATCGTCTGGGCGATCTGCGGACGGATGCCGCTGATGATGCAGTCGGCGCCCATCAGGCGCGCCGCCGAGACGGTCTTGAGAAGGTGCTGGGCCGTCAGGGTGTCGACCGTCGGAACACCGGTGATGTCGATGATGGCGATCTCCGCCGTCTGGGCGACGATCGATTCCAGGAGGTTCTCCATCACCACCTGGGTGCGCTGGCTGTCGAGGGTGCCGATCAGCGGCAGCGCCAGGATGCCGTCCCACAGCTTGACCACCGGCGTCGACAGCTCGGCGATCTCGCGCTGCTGGCGGATGATCGTCTCCTCGCGGCTCTTCTGAAACACCTCTATGGTGTACAGGCCGAGCGCGTCGATCAGCTGCGTGATGTCCTGGACGGCGCGCGCCACGGTCGACGGGTCGCCGGCCTCGGCGGCGCTCACCGCCTCGAACAGCGGCTGCTTGAGCGAGAACACGAAGGTCGCTGTCTCGGACGGCGTGAAGCCCTGCACGGCCCGGGAGCGCGACACGTCGGCGAGGACGTCGCGCAGCGGGCCGTAGTTCGGGCTGGCGGCGTCGAGCCCGCCGGCGATCGCGGTCGACAGCAGCTCGAGCACGGTGCGGCACTGGGTCTGCAGCTCGGCCTCGCGCAGCCGGCCGGAGGCCAGAGCTCCGGTCGACTTCAGGCGATCCGACCAGGCCGACAGGATCTGCGGACCATGCTCGGACAGGATGGTGGCGAAGAGGCTGGCGTGCGAACGAGTTGTCATGATCCTCCGGGACCTCGGGACTCGGAAAAGTGCATGGCGGGCGGGGTGGAACGGGGCGCCGGTCGGCCGTGCATCCTGCGCGAGACGGACCGGAGAACGCACATGGTCGGGCGACCTGATCGGATCGATTGAGGGATCGATGGCGCCATCGATGGCCCTGCTGGCAGCGCCCGGCCGAGCCGAGGCGGTTGCGAAGCGTGGTGACGGGCCGTTGGTAACGCAGTCCGGTCCGGTTAGTTCCATCCGGGAGGGGACGCGGCGTGGAGGCCCAGCCTGGATTCGAACCAGGATGTGGGAGAGCAGTCGGCACCCCCCGCGTCACCATTCCGCCACCGGGCCACCACCGAACGCTAGGAGCCGCGGCGTGCCGCCGCAATCGAAACGAAGCGTTAACCTTACCGCCCGGTTGCGGCGGGCGGCGCCGGGGCATCCGCCGGCGTCCGGTCGACCGCCGCACGCACCTCCGGCAGCACCGCCCGCGCGGTCGCCTCCGCCTCGGCGCGGGTCATGCCGGGCCGCATGCGCGGGTGATAGAGCAGGCCGAGCAGGTGACGGTCGTAGCGGCCGAAGCGGCCGGTCCGCACCGCGTCGTTGAACATTGTCCACGGCACCGCGTCGGTGTCGTCGATCGGCCCGAGCGCCTGCAGGATCTCCTCGAACGCGCAGTCGCGGAAGGCGAAGTCCGAGGTGTCGGCCGCCAGCACCACGACGGCCCGGGATATCCGGTTCGCGGAATCGCGTGAAAACCCGCTGATGCATTCGGGCTGCAGGCGACGGAGGATCGATCTCGCCCGCGCCGGGCCAAACACCGCCCGCACGGTGGCGGGGATGTCGCGCCGCCGCACCACGAGCACGGTGAGGTTGGCAGCGTCGCGGGCCGGGGTCGTCGCGAGGTCGAGATGCGGCACGCCCCGGCCGATCTCGGCGACCACCGCGGCGACCTCGGCGGTGCGGCGGGTCCGCAGGGCAGGGGGAGTGCCCGTCGCGTCGACCAGGACGCGGACCGGGCCGTCGAACCGGCGAATCCGGTCGTCGGGTGCGGTCGAGAACTCGGCACCGAACGCGACCGCCAGGAAGCCGCGCAGGATCTGGTCGTCGGTGAAGCGGGCCGGTTCCCGGATCGGGGGGGCGGGCCGGTGCCGCTCACGTCCGGGCGGGTGCCGCTCGCCGGCGGCGGCCATGTTCGCGACGGATGCGATCGCCAGGACGAGCAGCGCCACCGCCGCGGGGAGCCGGCGCACGGGCCGGCGGGTCAGGAGGCCGCCGGTGCCACCTCCGGCACCGCGGCGCCCACGCCGGCCGGCACCGGCGGCGCCACCTTGGAGGCGCGCGCCTGCAGGGCGCGGATGCGCTGGACGAGATCTCCGCCGCGCGACGCGGGGCCGTCGGTCGCGGCGGCCTCCGCCCCGGCCGGCTCGGCCGGGCGGTCCTCGGCGAGCAGCGCCTCGATCGGGGAGCCGGCGCCCTCCAGCACCATGGTGAGGCGCACCACCTCGGCGGCGACGTCGTTGATGCGCTCGCGCAGCAGGGCGTTCTCGACCCGCTCGCTGGCCCAGGACTCCTCGCTGCCTTTGCGGAACGCCGCCAGCTCCTGCTCCAGCCGGGCGTTCTCGGCACGGGCCGCCTTCAGCTCCTGCTCCAGCCGCGCCGTCTCGCCACGCAGGCCTTCCGAGGCACCGGCCGCCTCCTCGCGCGCCTTGCGGGCGTCGTATTCGCGCTCGACCAGCATGCGGCCCTGCTCGGTCAGCCGCTCCTCCAGCTCGCGGATGCGCCGGCCCAGGCCCTCGGCCTCGCCGGTCTGCTCGCCGAGCTGGCGCTCGAGCTCGCTGGTGCGGGTGCCGAGCTCGGCCGCCCGGGTGCGCTCCTGGGCGAGCTCCGCCGCCACGCTCGCGGCGGCCGCCCGCTCCTTGTCCATCCGGGTTTTGGTGTCCCGGAGGTCGCTCTGCGCCTGCTCGACCCGCGACTTCAGCGACTCGATCTGGGTCTTCAGGGTGGCGATCTCGATGCGCTGGCTGTCCGACACCGAGGTGCGCTCGTCGAGCGCCGCCGTCAGCTTGGCGAGCTCGGCCTCCTTGCCGACGAGCACCCGCTCGACCGACTGGGCCTTGTCGCTCTTGCGGGAGAACTCCTGCTCGGTCGACTGCAGCTGCTCGCGCAGCGCCTTCTCGCGCGCCTCGATGGCGAGCAAGGCGGCGTTCTTCTCGTCCAGCTCCTGCTTGAGGCGACCGATCGCCATCGACTTGCGGCCGAGGTCGGCGAGCTGGCCGGCGGCCCGCGTCTTGAGCTGCTCGACGCTCATCTCCAGGCGCCGCGTCGACATGGCGAACTCGGCGCGGAGCTGGTCCTTCTCGGCCTGGATCTCGGCCATCGAGAACGGGGTCGCGGCCTCCAGGCGTCGCATGGTCAGTCGCACGGCCCGGTTGTGCACCAGCGGCACGAACAGTAGGTTGAACAGGCTCGCGACCAGAAACCCGATCCCGAACAGCATGGCCTGTTCGATCATGGCGAACGCCTCCGGCTACTCGCGCCGCCGGGAGAGGTGCCGTCGGCCGTTTGAGTGTCCAGCTTCTAAAGGGAATTCAACGACCTGACCACTGTTTTGCAAGGCCCGGAAACGGCAAATTCGAAGCGTTCACGCAACAGTGTCCGGCCGCCCGGAGGCGGGAGCACGTCCGGGGAGGCCCCTGCGGGGCGGTTCGACCCGTCTGCGTCAGAACGGGTTCCAGGTCGATTGCGGCGTGAACTTGAGATAGCCGATATTGGCGCCGAGGCGCAGGCCGACGCCGGAGCGGATCGGCACCACCACGATGTTGTTCGACGTCAGCGCCGTCATGCCGAGGCCGCCGATGAAATAGGCGGAGCCGTCGATGCCGCCGAAGCGCTGATAGATCGCCTGGGTCGCTGGCAGGTTGTAGATCAGCATCATGGTGCGGGCGCCTTCGCCGCCGACGTCCCAGCCGAAGGAGGGGCCCTGCCAGTAGACCTTCAGGTCGCCGGCGTTCTTGGTGTAGAGCACGCCCTCGCCGTAGCGCAGGCCGCCGAAGAAGGCGCCGCCGCCTTCCTCGCCGAGCACGTAGCCGTTGGGCAGGCCCCACTGGCTGGCGGCGCGCTCGACCAGGGTCGCCAGGCTGCGCGAGACGCCGCCGAAGAAGCGATGGCCGGCGGAGACGATCTCGCCGGTCGAATAGGTGTCGTTGTTGCGATGGGCGGGAACCGGCTGGCTCTGGGCGGAGGCCGCGATCGGTACGGCGCATCCGAGGAGAACGACCGCGGCCGCGATCCAACGCGAGACTGTGCGCATATCCGACCCTTCCGAACCGTGCCCGACCTTCGACTCGCCCGAACTTCGAATTTGCCCGAGCTTTTGCTGCAGCGCGCTAACGGCGTGATTACGAAATCGCGCTAGGAGTGTCCCACCCGAATCGAGACAACATCCGGCAACACTATGACGCCAAGGCGGCGAACCCGGCAAACTGCGCGCGTGCTCCTGTTCGCTCTGGTTGCCGGGATTCTGGGTCTGGCGCTCGCGCCGACATCCGGTCTGCTGGCCGCGACGACCGAGCGTGTCGTCACCGACCGCTACTCCGGGCTCGCCATCGCGGGCTTCGACCCGGTCTCCTACTTCGTCGACGGCAAGGCGGCCCCCGGCCGTCCCGAGTACGAATACGTCTATCAGGGCACGGTCTGGCGCTTCCGCAACGAGGGCAACCGCAACGCCTTCGCGGACAATCCCGGGGTCTACGCGCCGCTGTTCGGCGGTTACGATCCGGTCGGCATCGCCCGCGGCATCTCGCGGCCCGGCCACCCCGAGGTGTTCGTCGTGCTGCGCGGCCGGCTGATGCTGTTCTACAGCGAGAAGGCGCGCGACAAGTTCCTGGCCGATCCGCTCGCCGTGCTGACCGACGCGCAGAGCCACTGGCCGGAGCTGCGGGCCCAGCTCACGCCCTGACCGGCGCCGGCGCTCCCTCCGGGCATCCCGGTGCCGTCGCGGCCGGGTCGCCCCAGGCGACGAAGCCGGGCACCAGGAAGCCGCCGGGGCCGTCGCCGTAGGCGAGGGGACTGCCGTCCGGGCGCACAACGACACCGCCGGCCGCCGCCAGCACGGCGTGCCCGGCCGCCACGTCCCACTCGCGCGTCGGCGCGAGCCGCGGATAGACGTCGGCGGCGCCTTCCGCCAGCAGCCCGAACTTGACCGCCGAACCGCAGGCGATCCGCTGCCCGGCGCCGCGCGCCGCGAGGAACTGCTCGCTCCGCGGGTCGAGATGCGACCGGCTCACGGCAGCGACGAGACCGGCGGCCGGGCAGGGGCGGGTGCGGATCGCCACCGCCGGGCCGTCGGCGGCGCCGGCCGGCACCGCCACCCGCTCGGCGCCGACGCCGGCGCGGCCGCGATAGAGGACGCCGCGTGCCGGCAGGAACACCAGGCCGGCGGTCGGCCGGCCCCCGCTCACCAGCGCGACGTTGACCGTGTACTCGTCGATGCCGGCGACGAACTCGCGGGTGCCGTCGAGCGGGTCGACCAGCACGAAGGTCTCGTCGCCGAAGCGCCGCCCCGCGTTCGCCTCGCTCTCCTCCGACACCACAGGCACGCCGGGCAGCAGCCGGGCGAGGCCGTCGAGGATCACGTTCTGGGCGGCGCGGTCGGCGGCCGTCACGGGCGACCGGTCGGCCTTCTCGGCGACCGCGAGGGCGCTCCGCGCGACCTCCAGAATCGCGCGTCCGGCCCGCGATACCAGCGCCGAGAGGTCGGCCAGAAGAGCGTCGTCGATCGGGGCCATGGAGATCGTCCGGTATGGTGAACGGCGGTTTGCCTTGGTGCTTCGCGCCGGTGTATCACACCGCACCACCGCGGCGGGGGCGCCGATTCGGTGGCCCGCGGAGACCAGACACGATGTCCAGCGCCGTGACGCCCAGCGCAGCGATCCTCGATCCGCTCGACCTGACCGCCCTGCTGTGCTCGCGGGTCTGTCACGACCTGATCAGCCCTTCCGGCGCCATCGTCAACGGCCTCGAGGTCCTCGAGGACGCCCAGGACGAGGAGACCAAGGCCTTCGCGCTCGACCTGATCAAGAAGAGCGCCGGCCGGGTCTCGGCCCGGTTGCAGTTCTGCCGCCTCGCCTTCGGCGCCTCCGGCTCGGCCGGCGCCCAGATCGACCTCGGCGACGCCGAGAAGGTGGCGCGCGGCGCGCTGGAGGACGAGAAGGTCAAGCTCTCCTGGAGCCTGCCGCGGCTGCTGCTGCCCAAGAATCGGGTCAAGCTCGTCCTCAACCTGCTGCTGCTGGCCGGCCACACGATCCCACGCGGCGGCACGCTGTCGATCGATCCGGTCGGTGACGGCGAGACCATGGGCTTCCGGATCGAGACGCGCGGCACCAATGCCCGCGTGCCGCCCCATCTGCCGCAGCTCGTCTCCGGCACGCCGGAGGATCCGGCCATGGACGCGCACGCGGTCCAGCCCTATTACGCCGGCCTGCTGGCCCGCGCCTGCGGCCTCGACGTCGCCTTCGCGACCGAGGGCGAGGCGATCGTGATCACGGCTACGGCGTCCGCCGGCGCCGAGGCGGTCGCCGGAGTCGGCTGATCGATCTCGTACGAACGGGTTATTTCAAGCCCTTCCGAGTGTTAGTCGCGACGAACCGGCGCGGGCGGCGGAATTTTTTTTGGTCTCGCCGATCGCCGTCGCGGGCCGCTTAACACGACCTTAACGCGCCCACGCGCGCCGACATATTTGCTCTAATTTTCAACAATTCCGAGCGGCTCGCGGTCGTCGCGAGAGCGCAGGCGCGACGCCGCGACCGCCTGCCGATCGACTTTGCGCAGTGTGATGCGCATTTCCATGCGGTCTGCCGAAACGAAACTTAAACGCTTTCCCAACAGACTGCATCAGCTCCCGAATTCCTTCCGGGCTGCTCGAGCCTGTAACGCGAGTTTTTTCCGATGGACGACTTGCTCCGGGAATTCTTGACCGAGACGAACGAGAGCCTCGACGTGGTGGACGTCGAGCTCGTTCGGTTCGAGCAGGATCCAAACAACGCCAAGATCCTCGACAACATCTTCCGGCTGGTCCACACCATCAAGGGAACCTGCGGGTTCCTCGGCCTGCCACGCCTCGAAGCGCTGGCGCACGCTGCCGAGACCCTGATGGGCAAGTTCCGCGACGGAACCTCGGTGACGGGCGAGGCGGTGACGCTGATCCTCTCGACCATCGACCGGATCAAGTCGCTGCTCGACGAGCTCGAGCAGAACCAGGAAGAGCCGGCCGGCGAGGACCGCGACCTCATCGACGAGCTCGAGCGACTCGCCATCAACGCCCCGGCGCCCGCCAAGGCGGCCGAGCCGGAGGCCGCGCCGGCCCCGCAGCCCGCGGCCGACGTCACGGCCGGGACGCTGACCTACCAGATCCTGGAGCGCCAGCTGCGTCCGGGCGAGGTGTCGCTCGACGAGCTCGAGCGCGCGTTCCGCGAGACGCCCGGCCCGAAGTTCACGCCGCCGTCCGACGTGCCGAACGCCGCCAAGGCGGCCGCCGCGCTGTCGAGCCCCGCCGACGGCAAGGGCGAGGAGGAGAAGAACGACTCCAAGGTCGCCAACCAGTCGATCCGGGTCAACGTCGAGACCCTCGAGCACCTGATGACGATGGTCTCGGAGCTGGTGCTGACCCGCAACCAGCTGCTCGAGATCGTCCGGCGCCACGAGGACAGCGAGTTCAAGGTGCCGCTGCAGCGGCTCTCCAACGTCACGGCCGAGCTGCAGGAAGGCGTCATGAAGACGCGCATGCAGCCGATCGGCAACGCGTGGCAGAAGCTGCCCCGCATCGTGCGTGACCTCGCCACCGAGCTCGGCAAGCAGATCGAGCTCGAGATGCACGGCGCCGACACCGAGCTCGACCGCCAGGTCCTCGACCTGATCAAGGATCCGCTGACCCACATGGTCCGCAACTCGGCGGACCACGGCCTCGAGACGCCGGCCGAGCGCCGCGCGCTCGGCAAGCCGGACAAGGGCACCATCCGTCTCTCCGCCTATCACGAAGGCGGCCACATCATCATCGAGATCGCCGACGACGGGCGCGGTCTCAACACCGAGAAGATCAAGGCCAAGGCGGTCTCGAGCGGGCTCGCCACCGAGGCCCAGATCGAGAAGATGAGCGAGGCGCAGATCCACAAGTTCATCTTCGCCGCCGGCTTCTCGACCGCCGCCAAGGTGACGAGCGTGTCGGGCCGCGGCGTCGGCATGGACGTGGTCCGTTCCAACATCGACCAGATCGGCGGCACCGTCGACGTCAAGTCGGTGGCCTGCTCCGGGTCCAGCTTCATCATCAAGATCCCGCTGACGCTCGCCATCGTCTCGACGCTGATCGTCGAGGCCGGCGGCGACCGCTTCGCCATTCCGCAGCTCTCGGTCGTCGAGCTGGTGCGGGCGCAGACCAACTCCGAGCACAAGATCGAGCGGATCAAGGACACGCCCGTCCTGCGGCTGCGCAACAAGCTGCTGCCGCTGATCCGGCTCAAGAGCCTGCTCAAGATGGACGAGGGCGAGGTGCAGGCCGAGTCGGCGAACGACGCCGAGAACGGCTTCATCGTGGTCACGCAGGTCGGCAACCAGACCTTCGGCATCGTGGTGGACGGCGTCTTCCACACCGAGGAAATCGTGGTCAAGCCGATGTCCACCAAGCTGCGGCACATCGCGATGTTCTCCGGCAACACGATCCTCGGCGACGGCTCGGTGATCATGATCATCGATCCGAACGGGATCGCGCGGGCGCTCGGCACCATCGCGACGGCGCAGGGACAGTCCGAGGAGGCGGCCGTCCAGCATCACGCCGGACAGGACAACACCACCTCGCTGCTGGTCTTCCGGGCCGGCTCGCCGGAGCCCAAGGCGGTGCCGCTGTCGCTGGTCACCCGCCTCGAGGAGATCGACGCGACCAAGATCGAGATCTCCAACGGCCGCCGCCTGGTCCAGTATCGCGGCCAGCTGATGCCGCTGGTGCGCGTCAACGACGAGGTGCAGATCCGCACCCAGGGCACCCAGCCACTGTTGGTGTTCTCCGACGACGGCCGCTCGATGGGACTCGTGGTCGACGAGATCGTCGACATCGTCGAGGACAACCTCAACATCGAGGTGTCGAGCGAGGTCCCCGGCGTGCTCGGCTCGGCGGTGGTCAAGGGCCACGCCACCGAGATCATCGACATGGGCTACTTCCTGCCGATCGCCTTCGAGGACTGGCTGCGCCGCAAGGACAAGGCGCTCGGCGGCCCGGTGACGCGCTCGCTGCTGTTCGTCGACGACTCGGCGTTCTTCCGCAACATGCTCACCCCGGTCCTGAAGGCCGCCGGCTATCAGGTCACCACGGTGGGCGCCGCCCAGGAGGCGATCGACGTCCTCAAGTCCGGCAAGCGCATCGACGTCGTCGTCACCGACATCGACATGCCAGGCATGAACGGCTTCGATCTCGCCGAAGCCGTGCTGGCCGATCCCGAGACCAAGGACGTTCCGATCATCGCCCTGTCGGGCCTGACCTCGCCCGAGGCGATCGAGCGCGGACGCGAGGTCGGCTTCCACGACTTCGTGGCCAAGTTCGACCGGCCGGGCCTGATCGCCGCCCTGAAGGAACAGACCGCCCACGCCGAGGCAGCGTGATGGAGACGAGGATGGCGAACGACAACAACCCGAGCGACCAGCTCACCGAATACGTCACCGTCATGCTGGGCGAGCAGCTCTTCGGGCTGCCGATCTCGCGGGTGCAGGACGTGTTCATGCTGGAGCGGCTCACCCGCGTGCCGCTGTCGCAGCCGGAGATCGCCGGCGTGCTGAACCTGCGCGGCCGCATCGTCACGGCGATCGACATGCGCCGACGGCTCGGCCTCCCGAAGCGCGAGGACGGCAAGAAGCCGATGGCGATCGGCATCGAGTCGAAGGGCGAGTCCTACGGCCTGCTGATCGACACGGTCGGCGAGGTCCTCAAGCTCGACGAGAACAACCGCGAGCCGAATCCGGTCAATCTCGACGCGCGGCTCGCCCGCGTCTCGGCCGGCGTCCATCGGCTCGACGGTCAGCTCCTGGTCGTCCTCGACGTCGACCGCGTGCTGGACATGGGCGAGGCCATCGCGGCCTGAGCGAGGCGTTTTTCGACTGCGGGTGGGCCGGCGCAGAGACCGCGGCCGGTTCACGGAAGAAGCGAGGCACGCGATGAAGACCTGTTTGGTTGTCGACGACTCCAGCGTCATTCGCAAGGTGGCGCGGCGTATCCTGGAAGGCATGGATTTCGCGATCACCGAGGCCGAGGACGGTCAGGAGGCACTCGACGCCTGCCAGCGCGAGCTGCCCGACGCGGTCCTGCTCGACTGGAACATGCCGCGCATGGACGGCTACGAGTTCCTTCGCACGCTCCGCCGGATGCCCGGTGGCGACCGCCCCAAGGTGGTCTTCTGCACGACCGAGAACGAAGTCGCCCAGATCGCGCGCGCCCTGCACGCCGGTGCCGACGAATACATCATGAAGCCGTTCGACAAGGACATCGTCGCGGCGAAGTTCCAGGAGGTCGGGCTGGTCTGATCGCGTCCGATCCGGCCTGCTGACCTCCACGTAAATCGCAAGCCATCTCCGTCGTCTCTTCTGCGTAACCGAGTATCTCGTGTTATGGCACTCGCCGTCACATCCACGTCCAGAGCGTCGACCGCCGCCGGCGACCGTGTCCGGGTCATGGTGGTCGATGATTCTGTCGTGGTGCGCGGCCTGATCGCCCGCTGGCTCGAGGAGCAGCCGGACTTCGAGGTCGTCGCCTCGCTGCGCACCGGCCGCGAGGCCGTCGACCAGGTCGAGAAGCTCGACCCCGACGTCGCCATCCTCGACATCGAGATGCCGGTGCTCGACGGCATCTCGGCGCTGCCGCTCCTGCTCGCCAAGAAGCGCGACCTCGTCGTCATCATGGCGTCGACGCTGACGCTGCGGAACGCCGAGGTCAGCCTCAAGGCGCTGTCCCTGGGCGCCGCCGACTACATTCCGAAGCCCGAGACCGCGCGCGGCGTCACCACCTCGGCCGATTTCCGGCGCGATCTCGTCGAGAAGGTCCGCCATCTCGGCCAGCGGCGGCGGCGGATGCGGGGTCCGCGTCCGGCCACCGCGGCTCCCGCGCCGGCCGACACGCGCCTCGCCGGCGGCGGCCGTCCGGCCCCCCTCGCGCCGGTCGAGAAGGCGCCCGCCCTCAAGCTGCGGCCGTTCTCGCACACGGCGCCGCGCGTGCTGCTGATCGGTTCGTCGACCGGCGGCCCGCAGGCCCTCAACGAGGTGGTCGCGCAGCTCGGCCGCGTGATCGACCAGGTGCCGGTGCTGATCACCCAACACATGCCGCCGACCTTCACCACCATTCTGGCCGAGCATCTCTCGCGCGCCTCCGGCCGGACGGTGCGCGAGGCGGTCGACGGCGAGCCGGTGGTGGCCGGACGCGTCTATGTCGCGCCGGGCGCCATCCACATGCAGGTGGCGCGCCGCGACGGGAATCCGGTGATCGTTCTGCGCGACGGTCCGCTGGTGAACTTCTGCAAGCCCGCCGTCGACCCGCTGCTGTCGACGGCCGCGCAGGTCTGGGGAGGGGCCGCGCTTTGCGTCATCCTCACCGGAATGGGGTCTGACGGGGCCAAGGGGGCGGCCGAACTCGTCGCCGCGGGCGGCAGCGTCATCGCTCAGGACGAAGCCTCGAGCGTCGTATGGGGAATGCCGGGGGCCGTCGCCCAGGCGGGACTGTGCTCCGCAGTCCTGCCGCTGGGGCAGATCGCCCAGAAAGTAACGCGTATTTTCTCGGGAGAGCGCTCGTGACGCCGTTCGACTACGACTATCTGCGCAAGCTCTTGAAGGACCGGTCCGGCCTGGTGCTCTCCGCCGACAAGGAGTACCTGGTCGAGAGTCGGCTTCTGCCGATCGCGCGCAAGAATTCGCTCGGCTCGCTCAGCGAGCTCGTGCAGAAGCTCAAGGGCCCCGGGTCGGAAACCCTGCTGGTGGCCGTCGTCGAGGCGATGACCACGAACGAGACCTTCTTCCTGCGCGACAAGGTGCCGTTCGACCACTTCCGCAACTCGATCGTCCCGGCGCTCCTCAAGGCGCGCGAGGCGAAGCGCAAGCTGCGCATCTGGTGCGCCGCCGCCTCGACCGGCCAGGAGCCGTACTCGCTCGCCATGTGCCTGAAGGACATGGGCCCGCGGCTCGACGGCTGGCGTGTCGAGATCGTCGCCACCGACCTCTCGATGGACGTGCTCGACAAGGCCAAGGCCGGCGTCTACTCGCAGTTCGAGGTGCAGCGCGGCCTGCCGATCCAGATGCTGCTGAAGTACTTCACGCAAACCGGCGAGACCTGGCAGATCTCCTCCGAGATCCGCTCGATGGTGCAGTACCGCACCCTCAACCTGCTCGGTGACTTCACCAGCCTCGGGCCGTTCGATCTGGTGTTCTGCCGCAACGTGCTGATCTACTTCGACCAGCCCACCAAGATCGACGTGCTGGAGCGGATCCGCCGCATCACCGAGCCGGACGGCTTCCTGGTGCTCGGCGCCGCCGAGACGGTGGTCGGCCTCACCGACGCGTTCAAGCCGGTGCAGGACCAGCGCGGCGTCTATGCGCCGAACGGTGCCGTGCCGGCCAAGGGAGCGGGCGGCTTCGCCATGCCGGCCACCCAGCGCCTCGCCGCCAATTTCGGCGCTCCGCGCTGAGCCTCTGGTTGCGCGGCCCGCGGCCGCGAAAATCCCCCGACGAAGACGCCCGGCGAAAGCCGGGCGTCTTTCGTCGCGGCCTGCCGCCGCGAACGGATCACGGTCCGCCGCTGCCGCTCGGTGGGCTGGCCGGCATCACCGGGACCGCCTCGATCAGCCGGCCGGAAGCGAGCACCGGGCCGGAAGGTCCTTCGACCGGCGAGCCGGTCTCGGCTTCGAGCGACACCGCGTAGACGGCGCTCTCGACCAGGTCGGCCGGCAGATCGGCGACCGCCGGCACGATGGTGAACTCGCCGGTGCCGAGCAGGCCGAGCGAGCGCGGCGCCGACAGCTTGTCCGAGACCAGCCACAGCTCGTAGCGCCTGTCGCCCTCGTCGGCGGCCTTCACCCGACGCACCATCAGGCTCCTGCGGTCCGGCTGCAGCGACACCAGGAAGGCGGGCGTCGTGCCCTCCGCCTGCAGCACCGCGACATGGCGGGCCGGCTCGTTCGCCGGGACCGGCGGCGGCGCCGGAGCCTCGACGGTGCGCACCACCTCGCGCACCACCTCGACGGTCTGCGGCGCGAGGCGCAGCGGCTCCGGCAGCCGGTCGGGTGCGATCGCCGCCGTCACTGTGATGGCGGCGAGCGCGATGGCGAACGCGGCGAGGCCGGCGGCCAGGCTGCGCCAGCGCTGGACGCTGCGGACCAGCCGGCGCACCGCCTCGTCGTCTCCCGGCGGCGGCAGCACGAGGTCGCGCCCCGGCTGCGCGATCGCATCCTCGGCATCGACGGCGAGGTCGATGCCGTCGTGCGCGTCGACGGCGGCGGTCGGCCCGATCCCGGCGCGGAGATCCGGACCGGAGCCGTTGGTGGTCTTCGCTCCGGGAGCGGCCGACTCGCCGGCGGTGTCGCCGGCGATCCGCTCGGCCGAAACGGTGCCGGACGCGGCGGCCGGCGTCGCCGCCGAGAACGACGGAGCGGCGTTGCGGGAATCGTCCGGCGGCACCGCCAGCGCCTCGGCGACGGCGCGCAGGATGTCGGGCACGTCGGGCTCCGGGGGGGCGCGCGGCTGCGCCGGCTCCGCCGTCGCCCCGGCATGCGTCGTCTCGCTCTCGCGCGTTCCGGCCCGGATCTCCTCGGCGCGGCTGGATTCGGCGTGCGCCGTCGCGGTCTGCGCCGGTCCGGGGGCGGTGTCCGGCAGCTCGGACGGAGCGGTCGCCGGCGGGGCGGCGGCCTCGCGGGCCGGGTCGGGCAGCCGGGCGCGCAGCGCCATCCAGATCTCGGCCGGCGGCGTAACCGGCTCCACCATGGCATGCAGTTCGCCGAGCCGGCGCTCCCACGCCGCGACCAGCGCCGCGAAGGCCGGGTCGCTGGCGATCAGCGCGGCCGCCTCGTCGCGTTCGTCGGCGTCCAGCGTGCCGAGCACGTACTCGGCGGCCAGGCCCGCGCGGTCGTCGTCACTCATTCCCCAAGAACTCCCGCAGGTCGGCGAGCGCGTGCCGGAGCTGCGTCCTGATCGTGTCGACCGGCCGGTCGAACTCCGCGGCGAGCGCGGTGCGCGCGGTCCCGCTGAAATAGGCGAGCAGCAGCATGCGCTGCCGGTCCGGCTCGAGCCGGCCGAGACCGGCGAGCAGGCGCTTGAGCGCCTCGCTCGCCACCCGGGCGGCCGGCGGATCGGCAGCGTCGGCGCTCTCCGCCTCGGCGGCGTCGGTCCGGTCCTCCGACGCGTCGGCGTCCGGATCGGCCTCCATGTCGATCACGATCGCACCGGTGCGGCGCGCCGCCGCGATGGCGTGGGCGCGGGCGATCGCCACCATCCAGGTCATCGGCGTCGCATGGACCGGGTCGAAGCGGGGCGCCGCCGTCCAGATCGCCAGATAGGCGTCCTGCAGGACCTCGCCCGCCAGGGCCGGGCCCTGCACGATGCCGAGCACCACGCCGTAGAGCTTCGCCCGGGTCGCCGCATAGAGGCGCTCGAAGGCCGCGACGTCGCTCTTGGCGACTCCGGCCAGCAGCCAGACCAGTTCGGCCGATGTCGGCATCCCGGTGCCCCGTTCCCACCCGGCCGGATTATGGCCGAAGGCGGGGGATCCGCAAAGACGCGAAGGCCCGGGCGCGAGCCCGGGCCTTCGACCCGTCGGTACGGTTCGGATCAGGCGATGGCGCTGCGGGCCCGCATGCCGGCGATCGAATCGAGCTCGTTCTGCTCGCGGGCGTGCTCGGCGGTGCGCTCGCGGAGCTGGTCGCGCTCGTCGAGCAGCTCGACCTTCTTGAGCTCCTCGAAGGATTCCTGCAGCGCGGCGCGCGCCTCCTCCAGCTGGCCGGACAGCTCGTCGGCCGACCGCTTGAGGTTTTCGCGCCGCTGCATCGCGGCCTTGGCATAGGTCGGATAGGCGAAGTGGCCCGGGTCGTTGATGCCGGCCCGCTCCTGCTCCACCTGGATCTCGCGGTCGAGATCGGACGCCATCCGCAGGAACTCGGCGATCATGGTCTCGATCTGAGCGACCTTGCGGCGGTTCTCGTCGACCTGAAATTTCTTGAGCCGAATGAGTGTATCGCGCGACTTCATCGACTGTTACTCCCCAGAAGCCCCGAGCGCAGCCTCGAACGCAGCCTGGCACGCATGGGCCGAGAGCCGCTCCGAACAGGCGCTCATTCTGGGAGCATATTCTTAGTTTTCGGTTTCTGCGACCATGAGGATTTCCTGCAATTTCTTGTATCCCTCCGCGAGTGGCGTCGACTCGGCCTTGCCCTGGGACAGGAAGGCCTCGATCGGGTCGTGCAGCTTGATCGCCTCGTCCACCTCGGCGCTGGAGCCCGGCCGGTACGCGCCGAGCCGGATCAGCTCTTCCATGTCGGCATAGGTCGCCATCACCTTGCGGGCCTGCATGATCACCGGCAGATAGGCCGGATCGCACGCCTTCGGCATGGTCCGCGAGATCGACTTCAGGATGTTGATGGCGGGATAGCGGCCCCGCTCGGCGATCGCCCGCTCCATCACGATGTGGCCGTCGAGAATGCCGCGCACCGCGTCGGCGACCGGCTCGTTGTGATCGTCGCCGTCGACCAGCACCGTGAAGATGCCGGTGATCGCACCGGCGCCGGCACCCGGGCCGGCGCGCTCGAGCAGGCGCGGCAGCTCGGTGAAGACGGTCGGCGTGTAGCCCTTGGAGGTCGGCGGCTCGCCGGCCGACAGGCCGATCTCGCGCTGCGCCATGGCGAAGCGCGTCACCGAATCCATCAGCACCAGCACGCTCTTGCCCTCGTCGCGGAAGTACTCGGCGATGGCGAGCGTCAGATAGGCGGCCTGGCGGCGCATCAGGGCCGGCTCGTCCGAGGTGGCGACCACGACGACCGAGCGGGCGAGGCCCTCCGGCCCGAGGTCGTCCTGCAGGAACTCCTGCACCTCGCGGCCGCGCTCGCCGACCAGCCCGATCACCGACACGTCGGCGTCGACGTTGCGGGCCAGCATCGACAGCAGCACCGACTTGCCGACGCCGGAGCCGGCGAAGATGCCCATGCGCTGGCCGCGGCAGCAGGTGATGAAGGTGTTGAGCGCCCGCACGCCGAGGTCGATCGGTCCGCCGACCCGCCGCCGGGCATGCGCCGACGGCGGACTGTTGCGGAAACGACACGGTGTCGGACCAATCGGCAGCGGGCCGAGCCCGTCGACCGGCTCGCCGAGGGCGTTGACGACCCGGCCGAGCCAGCCGCCCGACGGCCGCACCGCGGCGGCCGCCGACATCACTACGGCGCGGCAGCCGCGCCGCACGCCCTCCAGCGCGGCGAACGGCATCAGCAGCGCGTGATTGCCCGAAAATCCAACGACTTCGCAGGGAATGGTGCGGGCCGTGGTCTCGATTCCGACGCGGGCGCCGACCGACATCGCGTGCAGCGGGCCCGCCACCTCGACCATCAGGCCCTTCACGCCGACG
This sequence comes from Rhodoplanes tepidamans, assembly GCF_030813915.1. Classification (GTDB taxonomy): domain Bacteria; phylum Pseudomonadota; class Alphaproteobacteria; order Rhizobiales; family Xanthobacteraceae; genus Rhodoplanes; species Rhodoplanes tepidamans. Next base: position 120,283 of record NZ_JAUSUJ010000014.1, on the reverse strand, counting down.
ACGCGGCCGAACACCTCGACACCGTCGATCTCGGCGATCTGGTCGGCGAGCGTCCTCAACCGTCCCTCCCGCACCGGGGGCGCACCGCAGCACCGCCAGCAACGAACCGGAAACTCTTAACTCGATGTTTACCCGGAGCGTTAATCATTGGATCACCGTCCTCGGGTCCTTCCGGAATCTCGTCTCCCCGGTGACGGAGGGGCGAGTCGACTGAATCGGTTACGGCCACTTCCTAAAGTGAGATGTGAGCGTGAACGTGCCCAAAAAACCATCCCGCCACAGCATTTTAGGCCGATTCTGGCGAAATTGCCCAGCACTGTCTTGCGCTGGGGAATCAGACTTTGTTAAGGATTGGCCGTTAACCTTTCGAATCAGTTGGGTCCCGAGGCGTCAGAGTTGGCCGGCACTGCGGCGGGCCGCCCTCAATCCGACGCGGCATGGAAGGGGACTGGCATGCGCGTTCTCCTGATCGAAGACGACAGCGCGACTGCGCAATCCATCGAGCTGATGCTGAAGTCGGAGAGCTTCAACGTCTACACGACGGATCTCGGCGAGGAGGGCGTCGACCTCGGCAAGCTCTACGACTACGACATTATCCTGCTCGACCTCAACCTGCCGGACATGTCGGGCTTCGAGGTGCTGCGGGCGTTGCGGGTCTCCAAGGTCAAGACGCCGATCCTGATCCTGTCCGGCCTCGCCGGCATCGAGGACAAGGTGAAGGGCCTCGGCTTCGGCGCCGACGACTACATGACCAAGCCGTTCCACAAGGACGAACTGGTGGCGCGGATCCATGCGATCGTGCGCCGGTCGAAGGGCCACGCCCAGTCGGTCATCCAGACCGGCGACCTGATCGTCAATCTCGACACCAAGACGGTCGAGGTCGGCGGCCAGCGGGTGCATCTCACCGGCAAGGAGTACCAGATGCTGGAGCTCCTCAGCCTGCGCAAGGGCACGACGCTGACCAAGGAGATGTTCCTCAACCATCTCTACGGCGGCATGGACGAGCCCGAGCTGAAGATCATCGACGTGTTCATCTGCAAGCTGCGGAAGAAGCTGGCGAACGCGTCGCAGGGCCGCAACTACATCGAGACGGTGTGGGGCCGCGGCTACGTTCTGCGCGAGCCGAGCGACGACGAGGCCCGCATCGCCATCTGAACCCGAAACGGCGCACGCGCCCGCACCGCGCCGTCGCGTTGTCCCGAGTTTCGTCGAGCCGCGGGCTCTCCTCCCGAACTCGGACGCTTCCGAACCCCGCCGCGAATGGCGGGGTTTTTGTTCGCGGGAAGGCCCTGAACCGGTCGCGGCCGCGACGGACAGACCGGCGCTGCGCGCCGTCCCGTAAGGGCGGCCGGGGCGATGGCCGGATCCGAGCCGGACCCGTACATCATTGCCGCCTGTCGGGAAAAGCAAAACGGCCGGGCTGGGGCCCGGCCGCTTGCGACGTCTGGAGGTTCGGCGTGGTGTCTGTCGCCCGGCGGGGCATCGCCGGCGACAGGGAAAGAGAAGGCTCAGCGCACCAGGGTCGGCGCGTCGGTGGTGGAGACCATGACCTTGCCGGCCTTCACGGGAACGGCGGCGACGCCGTAGGCGCGCGTGTCGTCCACTGCATGGGCCGTGATGCCGATCACCATGATCGCGATCGAGGCGACCAGCGCGAGCACGACCACCTTCAGGTGGGTGAGCCGGTCGGCGGTGGCGAGCGACGCGTTGTTCATGTGACCCCTCCCATCGAGCTTGTCCGTTGGTCGCCGCGGGCCGGGGGCCGGTTCAATCCCTGGAGTCTCGGTTGACGGTCCCGTCCGGGTCACGTCGCCGTGCGGCCAAGACGCCGTTCGGCTCACCGATTGTCAGGCTGGATCGACCTCGCCCCGTGCAGCGCACCATCCCCTCTGCCGCCAACAACCGATACGGGCCGGGAAAGTTTCCCCTCCGGGCTCTCACGTGTTCGTGATCGGCGAGCAGGAGTGACTATAATTCTCTTGTTCTTAGAACGGTTTACAAAATTTGGCGGTATTTTAGGAAAGTCGTTCCGGTGCCGAGCGTGGCGCGCTGCCGCCGTACGAGGCCGGGAGAACGCCTTCGCCTCGGCACGTCGAAGCGGGTCGGATCGCGGTCTTCGCAGACCGGCACCGAGGCGCCCGGGTCAGGCCGGCCGGGTCACGCCAGCAGGTTGAGGCAGCGGGCGGGGCGAACGGCAGTGTCGTCGAAGGCGCCGTTCTCGGCCACCACGGCGCCGGCCACGATGGTCATGACGGGCCAGCCCTTCAGCGTCATGCCCTCGTAGATGCAGTGGCCCTTGCCCTGGTGCGTCACGGCCTTCTCCAGATCGAGATCGACCAGCACGAGATCGGCGTCGGCGCCGACCTGCAGCGTGCCCTTCCTGGGCGCGAGGCTGAAGCGGCGCGCCGGATTCCACGAGCTCAGCGCGACCAGCCGCGACAACGGCACGCCGCGGGCGTGATGGCCGTAGTGCAGCATCAGCGGCAGCTCCCACTGGAAGCCGACGGCGCCGGGCGACTCGGTCCACAGATCCACGCCTTTCTTCGGGCGGAACGGCACGTGGTCGGTGCCGATCGAGAAGATTCCCCCGTCCGCCACACCGCGCCAAAGAGCCTCCTGCTCGTCCTTGTTGCGCAGCGGCGGGCAGATCTTCGCCTTCATGTCCAGGTCGGCGTCGTAGGAGGTGCGGGTGAGATAATGCGGGCAGGTCTCGATGGTGACGTCGACGCCGCGCGAGCGCGCCTCGACGCCGAGCTTCACGCCGGCCCCGATGGTGGTATGGACGACATGCAGCGGGCAGCCGGTGAGCTCCGAGAAGAAGATCATCCGCCGGATCGTCTCCTCCTCGACGAAGCTCGGCCGCGACTCCTGATAGGCGCCGAGATCCTGACGGCCGGTGGGGCGGATCTCGCGTTCCAGCCAGGTGCCGATCGCGGTGTTCTCGCAATGGACGTTGATGACGCCGCCGGGAATCTCCGCGAGCGCCCGCATCGCCCCGTAGATCCAGCCGTCGGTGGCCGGCACGATGCCGATGGCGTTGTCGGGCTCGTAGCCGAAATAGAACTTGTACGAGACGACGCCGGTGTCGGCCGTGATCCGCTGGAGCCGGTGGACGTCCTCCTCGCGCTGGATGATGAGGTGAAAGCCCCAGTCGATCGCCGAATGCTCGGTGATCTGGCGCTGCTTCTCGCGGAAGAAGCCGAGATAGTCGGGGTCGACCAGCGGCGTGTAGTCGAGCGCCGAGGTGACGCCGCCGACCGCGGCGGGCGGCGTCTCGGTCGCCAGATCCTCGGCATACGGATAGTGGAAGCCGAGGTGACAATGGGTGTCGATGACGCCGGGCATCAGCACCCGGCCTTCGGCATCGACGACGCGCGTGGCGTCGGGCAGCAGCGCGTCGGCACCGAGCGCGGCGATGCGCCCGTCGACCACGGCGACGCCGCCGAAGAACTCGCCGTCGTGACGCACGACGCGTGCATTGCGCACGACCAGATCGGCTTTCATCAGGTTGTCTCCCGAGACTCGTTGCGGCTCATGTCGGCGTCCCCAATCCTCGCGCCGTCGTCCTGAGGTGCTCGCCGCCGGCGAGCCTCGAAGGAGGCGGCCCCGGACTCGCGGGCCGTCGCCCACCTGATCTCGGGCTTGCCCGAGATCGGCATGTAACCTCGGCAAGTCGGCAAGCCGACTTGCCATGGCCCGGCTTCGCCGGGCACCTCGGGGTGACGGGGAGCAATGGTGCCGCGTTCGACCGTTTCAACCCATCGACACCGGGGTGAAGTCGGCGAACCAGTTCTGCGGCTGGACGAAGCCCTTCAGCTTGGCCGACATGGCGCGCGGATTGCGGTCGTGCACCACCATCAGGGCGGCGCAATCGTCGACCAGCAGCGTATGCGCCTTGGCGAGCGCGCGGTCGCGCGCCGCCGTGTCGCGGGCGAGCTGCGCCTCCTTGAAGGCGGCGTCGACGGCCGGGTTCGCGTAGTGGCCCCAGTTGGTGCCGCGCGGCGAGACGAGAGCGCTGTCGAAGCAGCGCACGAAGCCGCTGGTCGGATCCTGGGTCGGCAGCGACAGGTTGAGGGCGACCGGGTTGTCGGCCGGTGCCTTGGCGCCGTTGCGATAGGCCGTGAACAACGTGAGGAAGTCGACGACCTGATACTCGACCTCGATGCCGACGGCGCTGAGGTTCTGCTGGATCGCCTCGTTCATCGGCAGCGGCTGCATCTGGCCGCCGCCCGAGTTGGCGATCAGGATCTTGGCGCGCGCCGGCTTGCCGGGGCCGTAGCCGGCTTCGGCGAGGAGCTTCTTGGCCGCCTCCGGATCGTGCTTCAGCACGAAGCTCGGCGTGCCGAACCAGGGCGAGGAGCGCGGCACCATGCCCTCGGCCGCGATGGCCGTGCCGTTGAGCATCTCGACGATGCCGGCGCGGTCGATCGCCAGGTTGGCGGCCTGCCGCACCCGCTTGTCGGCGAAGGCCGAGCCGGGCAACGTCGACAGGTACCAGATCCAGGTGTGCGGATAGATGTTTATGGTGACGGCGACGCCGGCGCCCTTCAGGCTCGGGATCGTGTCGGGCGGCACCGACTCGATGAAGTCCACCTGGCCGGCGCGCAGTGCAGCGACCCGCGCGGTGCCGTCCGGGATCGGCACCAGCACCAGCGTCGCCGCCTTGGCGACCCGGGCCTTGTCCCAATAGGCGTCGTTGCGGGCGAGCTCGAGGCGCACCCGCGGCTCCAGCTTGATCACCTTGAACGGTCCGGTGCCGGCGGGATCCGCCGCGAACTTCATCCAGTCGCTGCCCACCGCGGCGAACTTCGCCGGGCTGGCGAACAGCAGGAAGGTGAGCTGATAGGGAAGCAGCGAATCCTCGGCATGGGTGACGACCGCGATGGTCGTCGCGTCGATCTTCTCGGCGCCCTTGACGCTCGGCAGACGGCCGCGGATACCCAGCGCGCGCTGCGCCAGATATTGGGGCGCCTTGTCGTCGAACACCGAGGCGAAGTTCCACACCGCCGCATCCGCGTCGAACGGCGTGCCGTCGTGGAATGTCACGCCCGGGCGCAGCTTGACGATCCAGCGCTTGGGATCGGCCGGATCCATGCTCCAGGATTCCGCGAGGGCGGGCGCCAGCGTCGAAGGCTTGTCGGCCGAGGAGAGATCCCAGCCGACCAGCGCGTCGAACACCGTGTAGCCGCCGAAGCGCAGGCCCTCGAAGCCGCCGTCCGGCCCCGCCCACAGGCGCGGCACGTCGCCGAGCGACATGGCGATGGTGACCCTCGACGAGGTCTGTGCCGCGGCGCCGTGCAGGGTGCCGAGCACGCCGGCGGCAGCGCCGCCGATCAGGAGATGGCGACGCGTGAGACCGGTGGTGGTGGCGGCGCGCAGATGATCAGTCATCGAGAGGACCTCCAGGAGGAGCGGGGGTGTCCGGGATCGTCAGGAGCGGGCCCGACGGCATGGCGCACGTGGCGCAACGCCGCGCGCCCGCCCGATCGGTGGCGGGTGGTGGCTGCCATGGAGTGCGACCCCGGCGTGCGGGGTGTCGAAGCAGCGGGAGGGATGGCCGGGGGTGGCGGCGTTCATCATGGCCGCGACCCCTAGCAAGCTGCGTGCCGGATGCGGCCGGGCGGGCAATGTCGACCGGCGTCGTCGCCGGATACGGGCCGAAGGATGTGGCCGCTGCGGGGGCCGCGGCGCCGGCGCGGGGGCGCCGGTCAGATGCTGCCCACCGTCCGCAGGCGGGCGCGCGGGTGGATCTCCGACTGCGACAACACGGGGGTCTGGGAGCGGAAGCGCTCGACGATCGAGCGCACGAACGGCCGGATGCCCGGGGAGGTGACCAGCACCGGTGCCTCGCCCATGCGGGCCGCCTCCTCGAAGCGCTCGCGCACCAGGGTGATGAACTCGGAGAGGCGCGACGGCTGCATGGCGAGCTGGCGGTCGTCGCCCTGGCCGACGATCGATTCGGCGAACGCCTGCTCCCAGCGGGCCGACAGCGCGATCAGCGGCAGGTGGCCGGCCGCGGTGGTGTACTGGGCGCAGATCTGGCGGGCGAGGCGGGTCCGGACGTGCTCGACCAGCACGTTGGGGCTGCGCGTGAAGGACAGCGCGTCCGCGATGCCCTCCAGGATGGTGCCGAGGTCGCGGATCGAGATGCGCTCGGTGAGCAGGAGCTGCAGCACCCGCTGGATGCCCGTGACGGTGATCTGCCCGGGCACGATCTCCTTGACCAGCTCGGCCTGCTCCTTGGGCAGCTCGCGCAGCAGCTTCTGCACCTCGGCGTAGGAGAGCAGCTCGGAGATGTTGGCCTTCAGCTGCTCGGTCAGGTGGGTCGCCAGCACGGTCGCGGCGTCGACGACCGTGTAGCCCTTGACCGCGGCCTCCTCCTTGAGGCCGGCGTCGATCCAGGTGGCGGGCAGGCCGAAGGTCGGCTCGGTGGTGTGCATGCCGGGCAGGTTCACCTGGCCGCCCATCGGGTCCATGGCCATGTACTGGCCCGGCCACACCCGCCCGGAACCGCCCTCCACCTCCTTGATCTTGATGACGTAGGTGTTGGCGTCGAGCTGGACGTTGTCGAGGATGCGCACGGCGGGCATCACGAAGCCCATGTCCATGGCGAGCGAGCGGCGCAGCGCCTTGATCTGCTCGGTGAGGCGGTCGCTGCCGTCCGGCGAGTTGACCAGCGGGAGCAGCGCGTAGCCGAGCTCGATCTTGAGGTCGTCGATCTTCAGCGCCGCCGAGATCGGCTCCTCGGCCGGAGCCGCGGCGGCCGCCGCCGTGGTCGCCGCCGCGACCTGCACCTCGTCCTTGGCGCGCTTGTCGACGATCCAGGCCAGCGCACCGGCGCCGCCGCCGAGCAGCAGGAAGGGCAGCATCGGGATGCCGGGCAGGAGGCCGATCGCCACCATCACGGCCGACGACATGCCGAGCGCCTTGGGATAGCCGGAGAGCTGGCGGAGCAGCACCTTGTCGGCGGCTTCCGAGAGGCCCGCCTTGGAGACCAGCAGGCCCGCCGCGGTCGAGACGATCAGGGCGGGGATCTGGGTGACGAGGCCGTCGCCGACGGTCAGCAGCGTGTAGGTGCGGCCGGCCTCGGCGAACGAGATGCCCTGCTGGGCGATGCCGATGATGATGCCGCCGATGATGTTGATGAAGACGACCAGTAGGCCGGCGATGGCGTCGCCGCGCACGAACTTCGAGGCGCCGTCCATGGCGCCGAAGAACGAGCTCTCGTCCTCCAGGCCCTTGCGGCGGGCGCGCGCCTCCTTCTCGTCGATCAGGCCGGCCGAGAGGTCGGCGTCGATCGCCATCTGCTTGCCCGGCATGGCGTCGAGGTTGAAGCGCGCCGCCACCTCGGCGATGCGGCCCGAGCCCTTGGTGATCACCACGAAGTTCACGATCACCAGGATCGTGAACACGATGATGCCGATCACGAAGTTGCCGCCCATCACGAAGTTGCCGAAGGCCTCGATGACGTGGCCGGCGGCGGACGGTCCCTCGTGGCCGTGCGACAGGATCAGGCGGGTGGATGCCAGGTTGAGCGACAGCCGCAGCATCGTCGACATCAGGAGCACGGTCGGGAAGACCGAGAACTCCAGCGGCTTGTGGATGAAGAGCGCGGTCATCAGGATCAGCACCGAGGTGATGATCGAGATCGCCAGCGCGAAATCGAGGAGCACCGGCGGCAGCGGCAGGATGAGGACGACCAGGATGCTCATCACGCCGATGGCGAGCGCGATGTCGCCCGATCTCAGCGTATCGCCGATCTCGCGCAGGCTCGGGAGCCGAAACCCCGATCCGCCCTGACCCGTCGCCACATCCGACATCGATCCGCCCCGCGCTCACGCACCGCCCCGGCAAAATTTGCCGGGTTCATGGTTACCGGGTGGTTAACGGGGCCGATTGTGCCCGTTCTGCAGGGGATTACGGGGCGGCCGGCGGGACCCGGCCGAGGCCCGATCCCGCCACGTCGGCGGCGGGATTCGACAGTGGTCGTGACGAATTCAAGGCGAACATTGCCGATCCGTAATTCTTACCCAAGTTTAACTTGCCGCGGTCCGGGGCGATTACTACCGTTCGCATAGTAATCGATCGGAGGCGGACATGTGGAAGTCACTCCTCGCCGGCACGGCCATGATCGCGCTGGCGGGTACCGGCTACGGACTGGCGCAGCAGCGCCCCGAGGGCGCGCCTCCGCCGGCGCAGAGTGCGCCGGCGCCCTCGGCTCCGTCCGGCTCGGCGTCCTCGCTGACCGACCGTCAGGCCTATCTCGAGGCGCGAATCGCGGCGCTGCGGGCCGGGCTGGCGCTGACCCCGGAGCAGGACAGGGCGTGGCCTGATTTCGAGCGCGCCTACCGGGCCTTCATGGCCGACCGCGTGGCGGCGCGCGAGGCATGGCGCGAGCGCATGCGCGAGGACCGCGCGGGCGGTGCAACGACTGGCGACCCGTTGGAGCGCCTGGAGCGCTTCGCCGACCAGGCGACCCGGCGGGCCGGGTCCTTGAAGGCACTCGCCGACGCCACGGCGCCGCTGGTGAAGAGCCTCGACGACAGCCAGAAGCGCCGCTTCTGGTCGCTGGCCCGGCTCGGGCCGCGGTTCGCCGACGGCGGTCCGCACGGCCGGCACCCCTGGCGCGGCGACGATCGCGGCCGCCATGGCTGGCACCACGACCGCGGGCACCATGACCGCTGGCACGAGAATCGCGGGTCCGGTCCGGGCCGCCACGGGTTTCACGGACCCGATCGCTGGCGCGACGGATACGGCCGCGGCGAGCGCTGGGGCCATGGCCCCGACCGCCGCGACGGTCCGGGATGGCGCGAAGGCCGTCGCTGGGACGACGACCGCCGCGGCTCCGGTCCGTACCGGCGGGACGACGATCGGCGCCGGCCGCTCGGCGACGGCGAGGAACGCCTCTAGGGACATCCGCCGCGCCCGGCGGGCCTTCGTGGCTCTCCGCGGCAGGCGGGACGACGGCGGACGACGACCGCAGACGAAGAGGAGCCACGACAGCGAATTCATAAAGGTTCGGCGATCGCACCCCGATGCCTCCCCCCAGCCCCCCAGCGATTGCCGGGCCTCGCAGGCCGCCGGGTTTCGACCCGGCGGCCTCAGCGATTCGGCCGGCGAGACCGGCACCGCGGCCGGCGAGCCGCCGCCGCCGGGGCGGCAGACCGGCGGCCTGCATCCGTGGCATGCAAAATACCGGTCCGACGCGGTAGACACGGCCGGCCTCGTTTGCTACAGACGCGCGCCGCCAAGGCGTGCGGGCGCATAGCTCAGTTGGTAGAGCAGCTGACTCTTAATCAGCGGGTCCAAGGTTCGAGTCCTTGTGCGCCCACCACTAACCTCCCGCAAAACCTGAATATTCTGACCCGGCTGCTTCGGCCGGGGCGGCAGGTTTGACACTTTCGCGGTCGGGTTTGACACTTTGGCCCGGCGCCGGATCAGCTCCTCGCCGAACGTCTCCGCCACATCTTCCATCTTCCGGGACAGGTCCGCCCCGCGCGCATAGTGGCGCGCCATCTCGATCGTCTTCTGGCCGAGGGCGTCGGCGATCGTGCGTTCGTCGAAGCCGCACTCCCGCAGAATCACCGCCACGCTGTGCCGGAGCCCGTACAGGGTGAGGCCGGGGCCGATGAGTTCGTCCTCTTCGAGCTTCTGCCGGAGCTTGCCCCAGGAGGTCCGGAACCCGTCGACCGTCCACGCCTTCCCGTCCGAGTTGGCGCACAGGGTCTCGGCGTCGTGGTCCGGGGCGTCCGCCAGCGCGGCGCGCAGGGGCTCAGGCGCAGGCCAGTACACCGGCTCCCCCGTCTTGCTCCGGCGGGTGGCGATCCGGCCGTCCTTGTAGAACCCCTTCGGCAGCCGCAGGGTGTCGCCCGGCCCGAGGCCCGTGAACGCCATGAGGGCCAGGGCGGGCCGCATGTGGGCCGGGGCGTGATCCAGCACGGCATGCCGTTCCGCGTCCATCCAGGGCCGGTTGGCGTCGGGCAGGCCCTTCGGGCGCCGGAGGTTCTTCACGCCCTTGGCCGGGTTGATGGCGAGATAGCCGCGCTCGACGCCCCAGCCGAACACGGTGCTCAACACCGATCGGACATAGTTGCCGTAACGGCGCTTGCCGCCTGTCGCGGCCTTGTCGCGGATGCGGACCACCAGGGGCGGGTCGAAACGGCTGAGCGGCGTGCCGTCGATCGGCCGCAGATACTCGAAGATGCGGGCGTAATCGGCCCGCGTGTGTTCCGCTAGGTCGGTGAACGCCGGGTGTGCCTTGTACTCGGCGATGAGCTTGCCGAGCGTGCCCGGCTTTGCCGGAAGCGCGAGTTTGCTTAGCTCGGCGATGCGCGCGCATTCGGCGAAGAACTGCGGCGACCCGAGCGGCGCCTTGCGCAAATCGACGGCCGTCCGCGTGCGGCGGTGATAGCACCGCATGCGGCCGTGGCGGTCCGCGAAGATTTGGAAGCCTCTAACCCGAACGACGGTCATGGGTGCCCAACCTGGCCACGATCGCGTCCGCGTCGTCGGCGCCAACCTTGAGAGAGTCTAGCCACTTATCGAGGTCCTGCACGTCAAATCTCCGGTCGCCGTTGGGGAAGATCACGGCGGGCACCGGGCACTCGATCTGGAACCGCTTGACCGGCCGACCGCAGTGACCGGCGGCTTCGTCCACGGTCAGCATGCGCTTGGGGACAATGCTGAGTTTGAGCAGCGTGCCACTCATGTGCGTTCTCCGAGCATGATTGCATTCATCGCCGCAGACGGAGTCTGGACGGCTCTCGCTGGAGAAATCGGAAGGGCGCAAGCGGCGACGGCAAGTTTCGGTCAGGCCCGCAGGCGGGGCGCTATCAGTCCGAAGCTGTCGGCTTGCGATGGGCTCTGCGGCGCCAGGAAGCAGTCGCGTTCCCGCCAGTTAGTCAGTCAACCGGCTTGAGAACCAACGCTCAACCGCGCTTGCAGCCTGGACGTGATTCAAATCGCGGGAGGCGTGGTTGTCAACATCAGATCGAGGGGCCGCAGCGGCGCCCTTCCAACAGGCAAGCTTCCCTCGGTGTGTCCCGGAGCAACCCCGGCGACGGCGAAGACGGCCCCTTCCTTTCAAGGGCCGTCTTTCGACGGCGCAGCGCGGGAGCGCGGAAAGAAGGATATCTAAGGATATAAGGATAGGACCGAAATAGCGAAATGAATCCGAGCAGTTAAGCCCCCATCAGGTGACACGGTTATCAGCGCCGGGTGACACGGTTATCAGTGATGGGTGAGGTGGAAATCAGTGCCGGGTGACACGGTTATCAGTGGCGGTGACATGGTTATCAGTGGCTCGCAAATACGACTTCACGATTTTAAGCCCGGCCGGGTGAGGTGGCGATCAGCGGTAGGTGACGTGGAAATCAGTGTGGTGAGGTGCCGATCCGCAGGTGACACGGTTATCAGCGGATCGCAAATACGACCCTACGATTTTCAGTTGCTCTGGGTGATGTGGTGATCAGCGTTTGCGTCTTCGGACAAGCCCGGTAACTCGCGCCAAGCCCGTAACGCCCGGTCATCCTTCTGCCCGACCAGCTCAAGCCGGAACCCAAGAAGGCGGCCTTGGCATGCTTCCACCGCTCCCTTGATAGTCCGGTTGAAATATTTTTGGGTTTGCCGGGTTTGGAATCGCTGGCCCAGCTCGACCAGGCTCACGACGTAGAGTGCGGTGCTGTCCTTGGGCACCTTGAGAGATAGAAGCCGGTAGAGCGCTCGATGGAGCGGCTGCGCCAGGATCATGTAATCGCGGCTGTATGTGCGCAGCGTGGGCACCGCCCGTTCGACGATGCCCTCGTAGGTCCAGTTTGGAATGTCGATGCGCAGGCGCGATGCCTTCCCGTCTGGAGTCTTGGCGAGGATGTCGTACTTGTCGATGAGGTGGAATTCGCCCCCTCGGTACTTGGAACCCTTGAGTGGGTCGACCGAGATGACGGCTCCCACCAACCGTCTCAACCCGTCGAGCACGTCCTCACTGCGGTGACCACCCCACTTCATTCGCTTGAACTTGACGACCTCGCTGATGCTGACGTCGAAAGATCGCGGCGGCAGAGCCGGAGGTGCGACGTTCTTTCCTGCACGCTTCTCTGCCTCGTACTGTTCCACGGAGGTTCGGTACTGGTTCGCCATGTCGGCAAGCCAGCTTTGCATCATCAGAACCAAGTCGTAGTCCTCAACGGACGGCAGCTCGCGATCCGCACCCGCCTTCACGCGCAGAGTCAAGCCCTGCGGCGTTACGTAGACAAGCTCAGATCGTGTCTCGGTGCTTTTGTTGAGCGTGAACGGGGTCATTTCCATAAGGTGGACCTCGTCCTTGATGGCGACCTCTGTGAGATCAGGGACAAAGAAGTCGCGCTGGTTGTCGTTTGGTGCCACCGCCCGGAATATCTCGGCCAGAGGCTCGGTTTGCGCGGCTCGGGCGGGAGTTCCGCTCGGAACGACGATTTCAACGGTGACTTTCTCCCCAAATGCGCAGCGTGCCTCTTCCTGGATTGAGACCTCAAACTCGGATCGGAGGGTGCGGGCTACGAAGTCCGTTGGCGCGTGGACGGCAAGAACCTCGGCCTCGTGATTGAACTGCACGCCCGTAAACCAGGACCGGAAAGCCTCTGGCCCGACCCGGCATTCCAGAGCCTCCCGAAAGGCGTCCATGCCGTCACGCATGTGCGGACCCGCCAAATCGCAAAGACGTGCCGTCGTAAAAGCGCATTGTCGTATTCACTCGGCCGGAAATTCCTGTTCGAGTATCCGTCTCAGCTCATCGGCCATGTTGAAACCCCGCTTGGCGCAGGCGATCTTGACGCGCGCATGGAGGTCGAGCGGCACGTCGATGGTAAAGCGCTTCGTTCTGACTGGTGCGGGTTCGGCGGCGACGGCCGCGCCGCCGGTGACGAACGCATCGGCCTTTCTTGAATCGAAACCGGGCATCTTGACCGGCACCACCTTGGCGCTCATGCAACCATCCTTTCTTTTGTTGTGCGGAGTTCGGCGACCAGCCGAGAGAATTCCTTGGTGGCGCCGCCCTTGGGCTCAGCCTCGGCGAGAGTCAGGCCCTGGGTGATGCACTCGGCATAGGCGATGCGCTGGCAGAGATGCGTCTTGGCGACGGGCATGCCGAGGCCGTTCACGGCCGTGATCACGTCGCGTGCCAGAGCCGTGCCCACGATTTTACGATTGATCACAATTACGGCGTTCAGATTGTCCCGGAATTGCTGGGCTTCGCGGATCAGCTGGACCGTGTCGGCCGTGGACCACACGTCGGGGCCGGAGGGTTGGACGGGAATGACGATCAAGTCGCTTGCGGCAATGACGGATCGTCCGACCTCGTTGTTATGTGGGGGCGCGTCGATCACGACGACGTCGAAGTCGCGCGCAACCCCCCGGATGTCTTTGTGAAGCGTTGCCTTCGGCATCCCGACGACAGGAAACAGCGGGTCGCGGTCTCGGAGAGCCGACCATTTGAGCGCCGTCCCTTGCGGGTCTGCATCGACGAGCAGAACCCGTTGACCGGCTGCGGCGTAGGCCGCCGCCAGGTTGATCGACACGGTGGTTTTGCCAGCGCCGCCCTTTTGGCTGACCACGCCGATGGTGGTGGTCGTGTTTACGATTGTGCGATTCATCGCAAAGAAGCTGCGCCGGGTCGGCATCGCTGCCAAGCGCACCTGCCAAAAGTCTACGCAGTCGTGTGGCCGGGTTGCCGCAAACTCGTGGGTACGATTCGGCGTAAAATCGTGATGCCCCGGAGCGGGAATCCCGCCGGTGCCCGTGCCAACTCTCGGCTCCCAGCTTCGAGTACGTCCCCCATCTTGCCAAAGATGCCAAGTATCGCGGCACCGGAGTCGCCGAGGATCGGTCCTCGGCATACGCTTCTCGCAAGAGGATTCTTGAATTGATATCAAAATGTGATACTATATGGAATTGAGCAGGAAGCACCAGGCGATCCTGGAAGCGATCTTCGCCGCCCCGGTTCGGTCCAGCATCGTCTGGACCGACATCGAAGCTCTTTTTCGGGCATGTGGGGCAGAGATCAGCGAAGGGAGCGGGTCGCGGGTCCGGGTCGCCCTTAACGACGTGCGCGCGGTATTCCATCGCCCGCACCCGCAGAAGGAAACCGACAAGGGCGCTGTAAAATCCGTCCGCCGCTTTCTGACTGAAGCAGGGATAACACCATGACCACGATGAGTTACAAGGGATACGAGGCGATCGTCGAGTACGACGAAGACGCCGAGATTTTTCATGGTGAGGTCACCAACCTGCGCGACGTGATCACTTTCCAGGGCAAGTCTGTGGCCGAGCTTAAGAAGGCCCTCGCCGGTTCGATCGAGGACTACCTGGCCTTCTGCAAGGAGCGGGGAGAGGAGCCAGAGAAGCCGTTCTCAGGTCAGTTTGTGGTTCGAACCGACCCGTCGCTCCACAAGGAAGTGTCCACGGCCGCCAGGCGCGCCGGAGTCAGCCTCAACAAGTGGGTGGCATCCACCTTGGAGAAGGCCGTCCGCCGTTAGCCCGAGGTCGGGGCGCTCCTCAGAGCACCGACCACGAAATCTCCGGCTCCCACACGATCACCCGGCGACCGTCTTCCAAATCTGCTGCCCGATTCTCCCAGGCGAGCTTGAGGCCTTCCTTCTTGCACCAGGCCGTGAGGGCTTTTGCGGCTTCGGTGTCGCGGACGTTGACGGGGGAGGGGAGCCGGACGCGCAGCGCCGACTGACCGGCTTTGGCTGCGGCCGTGATCTTGGCCCGGACCTGTTCCGGCGCAATCTCGGCCGCGGCCGTCTCGATCGCCCGGGCGGTCTCAGCCTGGAGGATGGGGAGAAGTTTGGCGAGGGGAGCGCGCATCACGCACCGCCTTTCGGGGCAAAGCGGCTGCCGAGGTAGGTGTCCGTGATCTGCAGGCGATTGTGGCCAAGCTCGCGGCTGATCGTCATGCGAGCCCGATAGTCGGTCGCCCGCTCGGCCCGGCTCAGCCGCTCATAGGTCGGGCCGCCTGCGGCCGGGGCAGGACGTCCCGTTAGGGCCTGGTAGCGCCATTGCGCGTACCAGTGGCGGTGCCCGTGCATGTTGCGGATGCCCGCCCGCCAGGTCGCGTGCTCCATCTCCTTCCGGAACTCAATGAACGTCTTGCCCTCGGGCACAAGCGAGCCGTCCCCGCAGAGCGCGTGCGCTTCCTCGAGCAGCGCCCGCTGGCGCGGATGCGTGATCGGCACCTCGCGGAACCGGCCGCCCTTGCACCAGCTCGCCTGCAAGGCGATTGCGTCGCCTGTGTCGGCCTGGCTCACCCGGAACTTCAAACTCTCTTCCAGCCGCAGCCCGAAGGCCATCTGAAGCCGGATGGCGAGTCGCATGCGATCGGGCAGGGCGGTCAGCTGCTGGCCGACCGTGATACGCGCCCGGTTGCCCTTGAAGCTGTGCCGATCCGGAATCCCTAGGCGGTCGTTATCGCGCGGCAGCACGCCCGCCTTGCGGACCTTCCCGGCCCAGAACCGCACCCACCCCATGCGGTTCTTGATCGTCCCGGCCGAGAGGCCTGATGTCTTCCAATGCGCCACCAGCGCCTCGATGTGCTTGGGCTTGAGCGAGCCTGCGGCGGGCAGCTTGAAGCCGAGCCCCCGCAGCTCACGCGCAATCAACTGCAAGCCCCGGTGACGCTGCGCGCGCGTCAGGTACGAGCCCTCGCCCGCGGCGAGGGTGATGCTTTTTAGGTCGAACGCCAGTGCGTCCACGTCTCTTACTTTCGTTTAGTGTTGATGACCGCGCCGTGTGCCGTGGCAACACGCCGCCCGCTTCTCAGCGGAGTTGGTCAGGCATTCCGGTTAGCTGGACCGTCGCTCCTTTCCTTGGTCTGCAATTCGTTGGTCCGGGGGACGCTGCGTGGCTCTTCCAATGCCTGCTGGCGCCGCCTTCTATGGGCCGTCCTGAATTCGCTTCCTTTACGGATGGCTGTGGGTGTTGCCCGATGGGTCACGCCGATCAGCTCTTTTGCCGGGATGCGCCCGGCTCGCGTCGATGATGAACATCGTCATGGTTTTCTCCTTTGAATTGGTCGTGGCCCGAAGGCCGTGTGTGTCCCGACTTCCCCGGCCCGATGGCCCGGCGGCGTGTTACCGGCACAGGCCCGTGCAGCCCGTGCACTCCCTTCTGGCACTCGCCAGCACTCATTTCTGACAGGGCGGTGCCACAGCTGCAGAACGGGCTGGGCTTGGCGGAATCCTGGGCTGTTGGTGGCGGGCGTCGCGTTCGCGGGCCGCCGCCGTCACTACCTAAGAGCTTCGCAGTAGTGACGGCGGCTTTGCCGTAGAGGTCGCCGGGACACGCCCGGCGATCGGGGAGGGAAGCCCTCCCCGAACCCTTCCCGAGGCCTGCTTAGGGCCTCCGGCCTTCCAGCAGGCCTGCGGGGCGCTCCAAGGCCGCCCCCGCACCCCCGGCGACCTGGCGCTCGGGGCGGGTGCCTTCCAGCGCCAGCCGGGCGCACGCCGTGCTGTCAGGTCGTGCTCCCGGGGCCGCCCATAGGCGGATATGAACAAGCCCCGCGTCCGGAGAGCACGCCGTGTTGTCGACCCTGCCGACATCGCCAAGGGTGCGCAGGCCGAACAGGTCTTCCGCACTTGGCTGGATTCGGCCGTGCTGCCGCACCTGTATGTCGAGCAGTCGCCGTTGACCGTCCCGGTGCCGCTGCGCGGTCAGATCAAGCGCCCGGATTACCTGGTCGGCATCCCAGGCGTCGGCTTGATTGCTTTCGACGTGAAGGCGAAGACGGTCTACCCGGAAGGGCTGATATTCGACGTGGCGGAGGTTCAGAAGCTCAGGACGTTCGCCCGCCTGTTCCATCTGACGGTGTACTTCGCCTGTCTCGATCCCGAAGGCGGCCCGCAGGGCTATTGGGTGCGGCTCGATCGGCTGGACGATGTTCCGGCCGTGCGCCGGGGAGGGTGTCTCACGCTCGCGCTGCCGCTCGATGCGGCGATGCCGGTTTTGCTGACGGAGCCGTTCTATCTCGCGTTCGTCCGGTCGGTGGCGCTCTGAGCTGCGCCAGAGCCGGGCTGCCTGTATGGCCCGAACGGAGCTCTGCTTGGTGAACTCCTCGATTTACTAAATAGAAGAGGCAGCAATGGTGCTGCCCATACCAAAGGAGCAATCCATGAAATACAACGAGTTATCCACTCCCAGTCTACACGAACTTCACGGTCTCATTGCCGGTCTGCTTCTGGACACCGATGCCGGTGTTCCAGGTGTGGAGGCGTATGGACTTCGCATCTATCCAGATTGGCACCGCCAAGCGGACGAGTACGAAGCCGCATTAGCTGCCCGTGGAGAGGCTTTCGCCGCCATCCGATGGTGATAAAGGCATAGACCGGTTCTGAGTCTTCGCTTTCGAGCGAAGGCTCACCTCCCCCGCTCAGCTCTTCCACGGTCAGTGGCGAGCGGGGACGAGAGCGTTTACCTGGCGCCGTAGGGCTTCCAGAGCGGCGTGGTCGGCCCGTTGCGCTGCTTCGAGGGATTTGCAGGCGGATGCGCTGGCCTGGAGGGTGTGGCGGAGGGTGTCGTTGTCGGCTTTGAGTTTGGGAGACCTCGTGTTCGCGATCGAATGGATACCTACGAACGTTAGTAAACTTCTTCAGCCGTTAGCGACCATGACGCAGGAGAGTATCCAGCATAACACCACATGGCAGTTGACGTGGTTGAGGCAACGCTAATGGTATGAGAGCCGACGCTCAATCCCGAGCAGGAACCTTCAATGTAACTAGGAGACATCACAGCATCGGATGCCCCAGGATAGTAAACTACGCCCGCAATAGATGTCGGACAATTAGCCCCATCGACTTTAATCGTAAAAGTGCAGTAGGTCGACAAAGAGCTTGTCCGATAGGCACCTAGCGTATCTGCATAACGAATAAGAATGTCAGTTCCATTTTTCATTTTTGTGAAGGTCAACGTTCTGCCGGTGACTGTTCCTGGTGATTGTATGTAGGGACCAACACCGGAAGCCCGGTAAATCTTACGAATAAAGGTGCCGCTGACATCCAGTGCCGTGCTTGGTGCCGAGGTTCCAACGCCAACATTCCCCGCGGAATCAATCGTCATTTGAGTGTTGCCGTTGGTGGCGAAATTGATCGTCCCGGCAGACGACGTGGAAACCGCCGTCGTGCCGGAGAGGATGTAGTTGCCGCCGCCGCCCATGATGTTGGTGATCGGTTCGGGCACCAGCTGCACCGTGTTGTGGCTGGCGTTGGTGCTGCTCACCTTGGCGCCCGCCAGTGTCGGCAGGTAGCTGGTGGAGCTGGCCAAGTAGCCCCAGGTGACGTTGGCCGTGCTCAGGCTGATAATGTCGGTGGTGCTGTTGGCCACCACCTTGGTGCTGCCCGAGACGATGCGGTCGGCCTGGGCGCCGCCGGTGACCGAGACGCCGTTGACCACCAAGTTGGTGAAGTAGCCGGTTGTGCCGGACACCGTTGTGGCGCTGACGGTGCCGTTGACCGTGAGGCCGGTGAGGGTACCGACGCTTGTGATGTTCGGCTGGGCGGCGGTTTGCAGGAGGCCTGAGAGGTTTGTGGCGGAAATGTTGGTGACCGAGAGGGTGCTGGTGCCGGTGTTCCAGGTGAACGCGCTGCTGCCGCCGAACGCCGTGCCGCCGCTGTTGAACTGGACGTAGGTATCGGCCCCGCCCGGGTTGTTGACGTTGCCGCCGACAGTGACGTTGGCGCCGCCGGACATGCTGACCCAGTTGGTGCCGTCGCAGAAGACCATCATGGAGACGTTGGCGGCGTAGCGCACGAACCCGGCTTGGCCGGGGGGATTGGTGCAGTCAGCCCAGGCCGAGCCAACTGCCCCGATCAGCACGAGGGCGAGCGGAAGTAAGCGCACGTCATCCTTTCCCATGCCACGGTGCACCATGCGCCGAGGCGAGGGGAGAGTACGGCTGGATATCAGTTTCGTATATTGTTCAGCCTATTGAGCGAGCAGGTTTCGCGGGCGGAGTGGCGCGCCCCTTCGGGCCGGGCTCTCGTGAACGGAGCCGCGATGCGTCTCCGCCCTCCGGGCTTCGATCCCTCGCGCAAGATCGCTGCAGACCGGCCACCAGCCTAAACCAGCGCAGGCCCGTTTCCTTACCTCTCGCGCGGGTGTAAAACATGAATAAAAGAGGGGGAACAAGTGGAAACGATTCACAATCCTGATCGGTTCATGGCCGATCTCAGGTACGTGCTCTCGCAAGGCAGAAAACGCATCGGCCTTTTAATCGGTGCGGGAGCGCCGATGTCGATCCGGCTCGATGCTGACGGAAAACCACATCCTGCGGGAACTCCACTCATCCCAGGCGTAAACGAGTTGACGGCAAAGGTGCTTAGCTCTCTTTCCGGGCCGCACGGTGTTGCTGCAAATGCAATTCATGTCGAATTGGGAGCCAAAAGCAATATTGAATCGATTCTGTCGCGCGTCCGACTGCTTCAACAGGCGCTTGGGTCAATTTCTATTAGCGGCATGGATGGGAAACAATACGAAACCTTGGCGAAGAGCATATGCGCTGAAATCGGCAAGTTGGTGGGCCCTCGCCTACCGCAACAGCGGAATCCCTACAATGAACTAGTGGCGTGGATCGGCGGGACGCACAGAGCACACGCCGTAGAGATATTTACAACGAACTACGACTTGCTCTTCGAAGAAGCGTTCGAGCAAGCCCGAGCGGCGTATTTTGACGGGTTTTCGGGCGGGCATGCTCCGTTCTTCGATCCTGTGACCGTGGCCGGCGACGACCTGCCGCCCAGGTGGTCGCGTCTTTGGAAACTCCACGGATCGCTGGGGTGGGCCGCCGAAAACGGCGCTATCGTTCGGCGAGGTGGTCGCGAGTCAAATGAACTCGTCTACCCAGACTATCTCAAGTATGACCTTACGCAGAAGCAGCCCTACGCGGCATTATTCGAGCGCCTAAAGAATTTCTTGTTGACCCCCGATACGCTGATCTTGGCGATTGGGTTCTCCTTTCGTGATGCGCATATTTGTGCAGTCTTAGATGAGACCCTAGCTGTAAATGCGAATACTGCTGTTATGGCGTTCCAATACCAACAGTTAGCTCAAGAGGAGTGTGCGTGCCGAATTGCGGTTGATAGGCCCAACCTCAGCGTCTACGCGGCAGATGGCGCAGTCATCAGTGGAGTTCCTGGGACTTGGGTTCCGGGAGAGCTTCCGAAGAACTGGGCAGAGATTCGCGCAAGCTTCTGGGATAAGCGGGAAGCGGACGGAGCACCCGTCTTCTTGCTCGGTGATTTTGCCCGGTTCGCTAGATTCTGCGCCCTCGCGCAGGCTTCGGACCTAATGGCGGCGGCCGCCGCAGACCCGGAGGCTTCCACAGCGTCAGCTACCGCGAAGGAGCCAGCACTTGAAGGGAAGTGATCCCACATATCTCGGGACCGTCGCCGCTGTTTCGGGCGCATCGGTTACAGTGATTTTGGCAGAATCGCTGGCCTCTGGGCTCGCGATAATTCACGGACACACTTATCGAGTGGCCCAGGTTGGAAGCTTCGTCCGCATCCCGCAAGGCTACCAAGACCTCTTTGGTATCGTTTGCGAAGTTGGTGCAAAAGCAGCGCCAGATCGGACGGAGCCAGGAGCGAATGCCGGACGGTGGATGCGGGTTGAACTTGCTGGCGAAGCAATTGGAGCCCGATTTGAACGTGGTTTGAGCCAGCATCCAAGCGTTGGAGATTCGGTGCATATCGTCACGGAGGCCGATCTTCAGCGGATTTATGGAAGCAGCGGTAACGACCAAGTTGCAGTCGGTTCTTTGGCCAGCGCTGAGAACATTGTTGTGCGGCTTTCACTAGACAGTCTCATCACCCGTCACTCTGCGGTGGTTGGATCAACAGGTGCAGGAAAGTCCACAACAGTTGTGAGCTTGTTGCGTTCCATTGTCAGGCCGGATGATCCAAAAGGCGGATCACCCGGTGCTCGAATTCTTCTCTTGGATCTGCATGGAGAGTATGCCCAGCCGCTTGCCGACATTTCTAAAGTATTTAGCGCTACGCCTCAGCCTGGCGAAGAGCCCCTATACATTCCATACTGGGCTCTTGAGGCCGGGGAGCTTCTCGGCTTCATTGCCGGAGGGCTGAACGACAACCAAGAAATCGCATTCACAGATAAGATATTTGAGTTGAAAACGTTACGGGTCGCGGAAGCTTCACTTCCTGGGTTAGATCCGCAGTCCCTGACGGTAGACAGTCCTGTACCGTTTAGCCTTAAGCGACTTTGGTACGAGCTCGTCGACTTCGAAACGACGACCTATGAAGGGCAGCAGCGGGATAAGCCAGCATTAATCGCTAAGGGTGACGCTGAAAAGCTTAGTGCTCCGCAGTATAAGCCCCATGCGATGGGTGCAGCCGGTCCCTATATGAACTCTGCTGCGAAGGGGATCAGACGGCAGTTGAATCTCTTAAGGTCGAGGCTTCTCGATCGACGATTCGATTTTCTGCTTCACCCGGGCCCTTGGGAGCCGGATTTGAATGGAGGAGTGAAGGCGGACCTCGATAAGTTGCTCCAAGGGTGGCTTGGGCACGAACGACAAATAACCATCTTGGATTTATCGGGTGTACCGAGCGCCGCTCTAATACGTCTAATCGGGTCCATTTTGCGTATCGTTTACGACGCGCTGTATTGGAGTCGCGAGAAGACAGAGGGCGGAATACTAAGGCCGCTGCTTGTGGTTATGGAAGAAGCGCACCGATACTTGGGTGCGGAAAATACAAATGTGGCCTGTGATGTCGTCAAGAGAATTGCAAAGGAAGGGCGGAAATACGGCATCGGCGCCATGATCGTTTCTCAGCGCCCGGCCGAAGTTGATGAAACGATTTTGTCTCAGTGTGGCACGATCATCGCGCTTCGATTAGCCAATCCCAATGACAGAAATCGGGTGCGCGGCGCGCTTCCGGATAATCTAGCAGGCTTGATGGACTTGCTGCCGGTTCTGAGAACAGGGGAGGCAATTATCGCGGGGGAGGCCGCTCGGCTTCCTGTTCGATGCCGTGCGACCCTGCCGTCTGAGGCCCATTTGCCCCGAAGCGCTGACCCGAATGTCACGGAAGCGTGGAGCACCCGCCGCAAAGCGGAAGGATACGACCGCGTTGTCGCGTCCTGGCGGGCTCAACGTACGACGGCAGTTGCTGTGGAAACGAAGATTCATCGCGCCCCCGTGGAGGATGAATCGCCTTCGGAGGAGGAAGTGTCATGAACCGAGACCCCGTATCATCTTCAAATCTCGCGAGTGTCGGATACGACGAACCCAGTGAAACCCTTGAGGTGGAGTTCAAAAACGGGACGGTGTATCAATACTACAATGTCGGAGCAGCATTGTACCAGCAGTTTTGCGAGGCGCCCTCAAAGGGGCAGTTCCTCAACGCATACATTCGAAACGCCTATCCGTACTCTCGGGTTGGATAGTACAATCTAGGCAGGGAAGTGTGGGGTGCGCCTGGGGTGTCGCCTCAGATGCAATAAGTGTCAGAGGCATGTGTTGTGTCGCACGGGCCGAGTCGGATTCCATCGAAAGGAAAGTGTATTTACTGCGGTGACGCCGGTGTTGAACTCACAGACGAGCATTTCCTGCCATTCTCGCTCGGCGGGCGGCACATTATAGAAAAGGCAAGCTGCCTGAGATGCGCAGATATAACGAAGAAATTCGAGCAGGATGTAGCACGTGAGATGTGGGGCGATGCTCGGATTAGCTACAACGCCCCGAGCCGCCGAAAGAGAAGTCGCCCGACTCACATAAAGTTGCATGATCCAGAGCGCCCGGGCCGAACTGTGAAAGTGCCCTACAGTGACTACCCTGCGGCGATGATCTTTTACAAAATGCAGAAGGCTGGGATTTTAATAGGCTCCCCCGAAAATCTCGATATTTCGGGGGAGTGGCAGTTTACAGCCGTCTGTGATGACGAAAAAGCGAATGGCTTCGAAAGTAAGTACGGAATGAAGCTCACCGTAAAATTTCGTCACGTTCCGAACAGCTTTGGGCGGCTGTTGGCCAAGATTGGATACGGCCAAGTGCTGTGGACGCTGGGTCTGGATGATTTTAGGCCGTTGTGTTTGCCATACATTCTTGGCGCAAGATCGAATATTTCCTACATTGTTGGTGGGGCATTTGATATACCGCCGCCGACTCCGGGAGTGGGGTACAATTTGCGTACGGTTGTGGTTGGAGATGGTGCCAGAATCCTCTTAATCGCCCTGCTGCGTCTGTACGCGAATTTGCATACGCCCGTATACCATGTTGTGGTCGGCGATGTTTTGGGTGAATCAAGCGTCAGGTCTGTTATCGCTAAGCTCGAAAGTGTCGATGTCGGTATAGGCGCGATCGGGAGTATTGAGGCAGAAGGCAGTCACTGGCTGCCGAATGTTTGGCCATTGCCCTAATATCGGCTGCAGCTCAAAAATCAAGAATTATGCACAGCGGAGTTGCCACTGATTCCTCAGTGGGTTAGGTTGTGCATAAATGAGTCCCAAAACTCGCCGCATCGGATACGCCCGGGTCAGCACCCTTCGCCAGGACCTGGAGCGGCAGTTGCGTGCCCTCAAACGGTACGGCTGCGACCTGGTGTTTTCGGACAAGGCGAGCGGCAAGACCGTGGCCGGACGGCCGGACCTTGAGGCCGCGTTGACCCAGCTCGACGAGGGCGACGAGTTTGTGATCGCGGAGTGGGACCGTGCGACCCGCTCGATGTGGGACGGCCTGCAAATCATTAAGCGCGTGATCGAGAGCAAGGCGGTCATTCGGGTGCTGGATCGGTCCTACATCGACCTCAGCACGCCAATGGGGCAGGGCTTCATGGCGCTTTTCTCGGCGATGGCGGAGGATGAGCGTCAGAGGATCATCAAGCGCACCCACGAGGGCCGTCAGGTGGCCCGCGAGCGTGGCGTGAAGATGGGGAGAAAGCCGAAGCTCAACGCCAAACAGGTCGCCGAAATCCGCCAACGCTTAGCCAACGGGGAGAAGTCCCGCGACCTCGGCGACAGCTATGGGGTCAGTCGGTCGACGATCGCGAGGGTCGGCGCGTGACGGTCCTGCACCTCACGCACATCGATCCGGAGCGGAATATGGCCCGCTTCTACCGATTGGACGTGCAGCCAGACCTGTTTGGCGGCTGCAGCTTAATCTGCGAGTGGGGGCGTATCGGCCAGCCCGGGACCGTCCGCACCACGTCTTACGGCACTGTCGCCGAGGCAGAGGTCGCGCGTGCCCGGCAGTCACGCCTCAAAGCGCGCCGTGGGTACAGCCGTCCCTGGATAGAGCCGGGGCAACCATCTCTCGACAACGCTGATCGGGAACCCTAGCCGGACCGGGCTGCGGGCCGTTGGCGAAACCAGATACCCGGCGTCGATAAGCGTGTTGAGCACGGTCCGCGCCTGCCGTGTTTCGTAGCCGGTCAGCGCCGGTGCCGCGCCACGGGAGAACTCACCCGCCATGACCGCCTCCCGCAACAGCGGCCAGGAGCCCTTCGGGAGGCGTTTGGCGCGGATTTCTTCCTCGCTCCAGATCTCCATCCGGCGCAGCAGCTCCGGCGGCTCCAGCAGTTCCTCCATGAAGCTGACCTGGTCGACGCAGGTATCGAGAAAGAACCCGCAGAAGGCATCGAGACCCGCTTGCGTAAGATTGCCTCTGCCGTCCAGGTCTCCGCGTCGTGGGCCGTCGGCGGCCATCAGCAGCGCCTTGTACTCCGTGACGCTGCGCGCCAAGCCGCGCGAGACCGACCACAGCTCTGAGCCGACTCCCAGCTCCCGCATCAGTGCATGTGAGAACAGCCGCGCCACGCGGCCGTTGCCGTCCAGGAACGGGTGAATCCACAGGAGCCGGTGGTGAGCCGCCGCGATCCCGATCACCTTGCGCAATTTCGAAAGGTGGTTGCTGCTGTAGGCCTCGACCAGCCGATCAAGAAACGGCCGCAGGTCCGTAGGGTCGGGCGCAACGTGGAGCCCCACCCGAACATGAGAGTCCCTTAGCTCGCCGGGAATGACGCGCTTCCGTTCACCCGTGTCCGGGTTCGTGACCCACAACAGCTCCTCGGGCAGTTGCTCGCAGAATTTCCGATGCAGCCATAAAATGAAGTCGACCGAGAGGACGGGGACCGGTGCCTCTCCGTGGTCGATGAGCCGTTGCACGTCGATATGCGCGCGGGCTTCCAATTGGAGGTTCCGGCGCTCAGGCTCGTCGTGGAAGTCCCCGGCCATCGCGCGGTCGATATCGACCGGCAGCGTTTGATGCCCCTCGATGAGGTTCGAGTAATAGCAGTTCATCGAGCGGACCAGGTCGCCGACCGTCCCCCGCAGGATGGGGTGGAGGCGTGCCGCAAGGGCGTTGCTCTTGGCCACCAAGTCGGTCGCCGCATCCTCAAGGCGATGCCCGGAATCCTCCGGCATCATCGGTTCCATCGTCGATGTCGATGTCATTCTTTGCCGCTTTCATTGCCGGTCAATTATCTACGCTTGGCAAGCGGTTGTGCCTAGTGATGCGGTTGGATTTCGCCGCTTAATTTGCCGCTTCCAGAGGCATTTTGATACCGTTCGTGTGCAAGGGCCACGCCGAGCCGTCCGCCTCAAGGCCAAGCCCTTCGGGCGCTAACGCGGCCTTGACCCGGCCGTCCCGACGCGGCGAGGGCCGTCCGTTCGCCTAAGCCGGAAACCGGCTCAGGCGAGCCGATCCCCACCGGGAGCCTCCCCACAGCCTCTGTACTGCGACGTTTTGGCGGGCAGTGGGCTTTGGTCCGGCTGTCTGCCCATTGCGCGCGGCCCCATCACGCGGCCGGACGCGGTAGTAAGTCGGCCAACCGCGCGAGAGCGCAAGACATCCAACGGTATTAGAAGGGCTCCCTCGGTCGGCCCCTCCGTTGCGCCTCCGCTTAAGGCTGGCCTGAAGGTCTCCTGACGGACGGCGATGCTTGGCTGAAGAAGCCAACGGGAGAACCACTAGAATCGGCATATGTGTTAAGCATGGCCTGCGCCGGTAGCAGCTGTGGACTGTCACTCGTCTCCCAGCCCCGCCGGTTGATCCTCTGACCAGCTTCGTGCTCTATGTCCAACGGTACGGGGGGGACTCCATGTTTGCCGGCTTCAAGTACGAAAGCGTTCCGCTTAAGGAGATCGTGCTGGACGATCGCAATCCTCGGATTGTCTCACAGACTCCTCTTTCAAGTCAGAGTGAAATTGTTTCCTATCTGTATGAGAACGAAGATCTTGAAGCTTTTATTAAGAAAATTTCATCAGAGGGAAAGAATATCGGGGCCGAGCGACCATATGTCGTCAAAAAAGGCTCTGGATATGTTGTGGTTGAAGGCAATACGCGTATTGCCGCGTACAAGCTTCTCACTGGCCTCATGAAGCCGCCTAAAGATTATGCTGGCACAATACCTCACATCAGCGAAAACATAAGAAACAGTCTGCTCAAAGTCGATTGCAGCATTGCCCCCAACCGCGATGCTATGATGCCGATCATGGCGAGCGCTCACTTCGGTACGGGTGACAAATCCAAGTGGGGGTACTTAGGGAGTCGTAAGGCCGTATATGATGAATGGAAAAGCGGAAAAAGCCTGCCCAAGCTCGCCAAATTGTTTAATGTGGCCCAAAGTGAAATCAAAGAGCTGATTCTTGAATACCAGCTTTACCTTAAATCGCTAAGCTTGTCCTGGACACCTACAGAAAAGGAAATATTGCTTAAGCCAAATCTGGCCTTTAATCCGCCGGTTCGGTTTCTGCAAACCAGCGGGCACAAGGAGAAGGTGGGCATCAGCTACGACACTGTCAATTTGAAAGTCGTGCTTGGCAAGGATGCAGACAAAAAGTTTAAGCACCTCCTGCAAAAGCTCGTCATCAGCCCGGTTAAGGGGCTGGGCGCTACCGCCAGCTATGAAGCGGTCTTTGCGGATTATGGCACGGCCGCTTCGAGTGTTGCGAGTGGTGGAAAGAAGGCTAGTGCCGCGAGTAACAGCGGAAGTAGCGGTAAGCAGGGGCCGGCTAACGCGAAGACGGGCGGTGGTACCAGCAGCGCGCCTAAGCCCGGCTCGCTCTTTGGTTATTCAATTAAGAAAATTAACAACGCGCTTGTGGCGCAGCTTTTGAAAGAAGCTAGGGAAATTAACTGTAAAAAATACCCTGCGGCTGCAACTTTTCTCCTTCGCAACATCACTGAGACAATTCTGAAACATATCATAGACGACCAGGGGGCGAACAAAAATGGTGCGAAATTAGACTTGGAGAATTCCCTCAATCTTTGCATAAGTCAGCACGTAAAGATGTCTCAAGCCGATAAGAATATATTAAGTGAATTCAAGAAGGATCACCTTAACTATCTCAACCTCGGGGCTCACGGGAACGTAATTCCCAACGATACAAGAGTGCTCGCTGCACGCGACACGATTGATCAGTTTGTAAAGAAGCATGTGTAATGATCACATCTCCGCTGCGGTATCCTGGGGGGAAGGCCAAGCTGTTTCCGTTTTTCGTCGAGCTGATCCGGGAGAATAGACTGTTTGGCGCTGAATACTGCGAGCCTTATGCGGGTGGGGCAGGGCTGGCCATTCGGCTTCTCGTCAATGGATTTGTCGACCGAATTTCAATCAATGACATTGATCAATCTATTTATTCGTTTTGGGTTTCAGCACTATTCAATACAGAAAAATTCTGCCGCCTTATCGAAAGAACGCCGGTCGATATCGATCAATGGCACCGTCAGCTGGAAATATGGGAAGCAGGGGATTTCGAGAATAAGTTAGAGCTCGGTTTTTCTGCTTACTTCCTCAATCGCACCAATCGATCTGGGATCATCGAAGGAGCGGGACCGATCGGCGGGTACGCACAAAAAGGAAGTTGGAAGATCGATGTTCGCTTGGTGAAAGAAAAGCAGATTGAAAATCTGAAGGCCTTGTCGAGGTATGCGAACCAGATCAGAGTAACAAATGCTGATGCGTTCGATTTTTTCGGGGAGGCGGTAGGGTATGAGAAATCATTTATATATCTAGACCCTCCGTACTTCGTGAAGGGGCATAAGCTCTATAAAAATTTCTATCGAGCAGAAGATCATTTAAATATCGCCGCTGAGCTAAAGCGGAGGCGAAAGGCAAGATGGGTCGTGTCTTACGACAATGTTCCTGAAATAAGAGATGCCTATTCATCATTTGCGCCAATCACTTATTTGCTTAACTATAGCGCTGGCGAGAAAAATACTGGGTCGGAGGTAATATTCTTGAGCGACGCTCTCCGCCCGCCTCAGGTCGCGGGATTTAGTATCGGGAATGTCAGGCGGGCGATTCGGTCAAAGCCAACGAGAGACCGAGATGCGCGCTCGACCAAGGCCAAGGTGCGTTTGACCTCCAAAAGTTGAGGGCACCGATCAAATTCGGATTTAAGGTCGATCAGGGACGCAATCTGGCCTGCCAAGCGCGAATAGCAACAAGAAGTCCACCTGGGTGCGACCATTTCCCTTCCCGCGAAGAGGGGCCACACCGCACCAATTGCACTCGACTAAGAAACCGACGGCGGTTCTGAAACCGCTCATCGGAGCGTTCTGCAGGACAGGAGCATCGTCCTAACCCGTTCTGCGGTTCAGGGTCGACCATCGGCGCCACTAACGCAACGGTTCGCTGCCCCAGGCCTAGCTGCGTGACCTGCTGTTTCGAATGTATCAAGGGAAATATCTTCGCCCCGCCGCCGTGCCCACGGCCCGCCCGATCAGATTGACGCTGGCATCTCGCGCCTACCATGTGTGCGGGTGAGTCACCGCCGCCGCTACAGCGGACGCCTTCCTCTTCCCGCAACCGTCGAGCGCCAATCTTCATCTCATTCAGCCACTCTTCGCGGGGCTCAGTTCGAAGCCTGATCCGACTTTGGCCAGCCGTTCGGTTCTCGCGCTCTGGCCTCCCCGCTGCGGGCAGCCGCGCCTCAGGCGGCGCGTCTGTCCTCGCGGGTTCGGCCCTCGGTTCACCCCTCACGGTCCGTCTAGCCCCTCCCGTCCGCGATCCCGAGCCCGTCCGGCACGGTTGCCTGCAGATAATGAATCTCCGCCGCGACCGGATTGTAGAAGATGAATTGCCCGCGCCGCAGCTGCAGCGGGTTCACCCGCAGATCATCGGTACTGCCGAACATCGCAGCCGCCGTCATTTTCGAACCGACCCGGAAGCACACCAGTCCGGCCAGGTTATTCCGCAGCGAACTATCCATTACGTCAGTCGTGGCCTTCTGCAGGCTGAGCACGAGCACGATTCCGGCCGCCCGTCCCCTCAGCGAAATCCTGATCAGCTGAGCCAGGGCCCTCGCCTTCGCTTCCTTCTCTTCCTTCCCCACGGTCGGCCACAGCTCGATCTCGGCGTACTCGTCGACCACGAAGAAGATGCGTGGCCCGTTGAACTCCCGGCCCGCTCCCCGAGCGGCTTGCAGTCTTCGGTCCATCTCGGCGGCAAGCTCATCGATGACCCGGAACACCTCCGGCATTTCCCAGACGACGGTCGCCCTGGGCTGTGCCTCATAGCGCGCGAACTCAATGCCTGCCTTGAGATCGACGAGGTACAGGCGCTCCACGTCCGTTTGCTGCAGCAGCTGTTGAATCAACTGATGCAGGAACACGGACTTGCCGAAGCCTGTCGTCCCGGCGACCAGCGTGTGCGGGACTCTTCGGAGAGGCAGGCTCACCCTTTCGCCGGTGGTTAGCTCCACGCCGAATGTGACCTCCGCATTCCGCACCGGACCAAGCTGGATGCGTTCGGGCAGGACGCGGCGCCGCCGCACAGTCACGCAACCGGGATGTTTCGAGACCTTGTCCCACTGTGCGGGAAGCACTACCCCCTGGCCCGCGTCGACGAATTCGACCGGCCCTTGCCACAGCGTCTCGAAGTAGTCCCGATGCGGCTCGAATTCGGCAGGCCGCAGGACCTGCCCGATCCCGACGTAGGTGACCACGCTGTTGCGGAAGTCACAGGCGTTCAGCTCGATCCAACTGGTCTCTAGCGATCCTGTGAGCCCGCAGCGCCAGGCTGCCACGGCCGCCGCCATTGCCGGATAGGTGGTCGAATTCAGCCGCCCGGCAAATTCGGCAATCGCTCGCCAGATAAACCGCCTTCCTCTCGCCTTGTCCTGGTCGGAGAGCGTCCAGTAATGCGTGAGGAGATGTTCGGACCCCACCATGAAGAAAGCGAACTCCGGAACCACGTAATTCGGGTCTTCACCGCGCGCCCACCAGTCCAAAAACTCGCGCAGCTTCTTGGACTCGATCGGCTCAACCGGCTTGGGCTTCGGCGCGGCGTGCGACCGGAGGCGTTCCAAAACATTCGCCCTGACCGCTACGGCGCTCGGTGCGGGCTCGACCACGCGCAGACCGGGTGGCGGTGGTCGGTACGGCAGGTTGATGCACGCCTTGGGTGGCGAGGACGTTGCGATTTTGGGCGCCTCGATCACGGGGCGGATCAGCTTCCAGCCTTTAGGGCGCACCACTACTGCGCCTGGCGCCGTGAATTCCCGGAGAGTGCGCCCGTCCCAGTAGTGTTCGAATGTGCCAGCGCCATCAACGAACTCGACGGCTTCGCCCCAGAGGTGTTCGAGGGCTTCGCGCCGGACCTCCAAATCAGCGACCGTGAGGACCCGTTCGTAGAGCCGATACGTGATCACTTTTGACCGGAAGTCACAGTGAAGAAGATTGAGCAGCGAAATCCTTGGTCCGCAATCCCACAGGGCAACGTAAGCGCGGAGGCACCAGCTGTAACTTTTCGCCAGGTTGCGATGCAGGTGGTCCATCTCCAACTCGCGAAGCTTGGCGTTGAAGTGCGCCTCCACGGCGTTGCGGTCGTCGCGCTTCCAGAAATCGAGCAGCGAATCCGCCAAGCTGAGGCAATGGACTTGCATGCGTCGGACCTTCCGAGGCAAGACCGGCGTGGCGGAGCCACGCCACGCCGGTCCAGCACACTCACGGCGTCGTGCGCGGCGCTTCAGGAGTGCGCCGGGCGTTGTTGATCGCCGAAGCCGACTGGCCCGCCGCCGTCTTCGGCAGAACCGCCCGCAACACCACCTTGTTGTACTTGTTGACGGCCGCCATGACCGGGATGCTCACGTCCTTTCCCTTCTCATATTCCGCGAGGTTGGCGCCATCGGGCATGCTCACTTCCATGAAGCTCACAGACCCGTCCGTCGCCTCACCCATCACCTGCAGCACGCAATACGGCTTGTTATCGTACATGTTGTGTTTTTGACCGACGACCTTGCCGGTCACCAGCAAGCCCGTGTTCGCCATCGCGCTTCTCCATTCCTGGCAGTCTCAAAGTGCAGCTCAAAAAACTCCGGGCTGCTGCCCGGCCGGGCAGAGGCTGCGTGCTACCCGGTTTCGCGCCGCCGTTCTGGCGGCACGAAAACCAGATCGAAAATCTCGAAAGTCTGTGAGGCCCAGCGCCATTCCCAGCGTTCGCGGCCGAGATAAATGGCCTCCGGCGGCAAGCGGTCTGGCATGCCCCAGTCCGCGTCCGGTTCGTCGACGTCGACTTGATCGAGTTCGGCCGAGAGCGCGCGGAAGGTCCCGCTCTTGCCGATCAGCCTACGGCCCCTCAGCGCCTCATGAACCTCGCAAAGCTCTTCCGGCGTGATCGCCAGCGCCAGGCTGTCACTGCTCACCAGGTCGGAGAATTTGGTGACGTACTTCGTGACCTCCCGCAGCGACTTCCGCCCGATATCGGTGAGTCGGCCTCCACCAACTCCCTTAATTGGCCGGATATCGACCACAGGCCGGTAGTCGGCATGCAGGGAGGTTCCCCACAGCTCGGCGAGTTCATCTTGTGTGAGGTAACGGCCGGTGTCCCTCTGGAAATAGCCGTTCGGCGCCATCACCAGGAGGTGCAGGTGAGGGTGATATGCCCCGGTCTCAGCGTTCCGCGTGATCTCCAAGGTGCGGAACCAGGAGCGCGCCCCGGAGTCATCGGCGAACGCGCGCTTGAAGCGCTTTGCACGGACGAAGCGCCGGAGAGCCTCCATCAATCGGCTGAGGGTGTCTGCCAACTCCTCCGCAACGCAGTTCCTGATGGTCAGGGTGATCAACAAAGCTTGGTCGGTCGGGTTTCGGCGCGTATAGAGGTCCAGCACCTCGCTCAGCTGATAGTGCAACTTGCGGCTTCTGAGCCGCATGCACGTCGGGCACATCCGGGACCGGCAAAACTCTCCCCCAACGAGGCGAGGGATCGTGCCCTCGGCCGTGTCGTAGCGATCGAACTCCAAAACCCGCCCGCATCGGGTGATGCGATCCGCGAGCCGGTCGTATTCGCCGAGCTGGCCCCCGTCTCTGAGGCCCCGCGCGACCTCCAACGCAATGCGTTTGTTCAGCTCCCAAGGAAGCCGATCGAAGCTCCGAAAATCGTGGGTATCGTCATCGGACGGCATCGCCCTAGCCCCATAAGCCTCGCACACGCCGACGGCGCCTCACGCCCCATCGGTCGCTTTCGCGCGGCCAGCGCGCGCTGATAGAGAGTTGCTTCAGCGGTCCTTCAGCCTGGACACAGGGTCGAAAGCGCTGAAATCGGCTCAGCTATAGCCATTTCACTGACGCTCGACATGCCTGCCCGAAACAAAGCGAAGGATGATCCTCTGCCGCCAGGGTTTGTAAGCCGAAGAGTGTCGGTTCATCTGCCGCGAGTATTTTGGAAATACTCGCGCTCCTCATATTCCGGATATTGAATCGAGGGATGGACACGGTTTTATGACGCACATTATGGCAGGACGTCGAAAATGTGACATTTTATAGCCGCCACAGGGCGTTGGGGCGTCGTTCACGTCGCTGGAGTGCAGAGGCCCCGGCCCTAAAGCCCTAGGAGCCCCGTAGAATCGTTTTTTCATGAAGGCCGGAAACGGTTCCGAACTCTGGCGACAACCACTTCTAGTGTCGCCTGATGCGGGCGGATGCCCCCCCGGTTGGGTCCGGCGGCGCGCCGGTAGATTTGGGACAGCGCAGCCGACACTGCCGATCGATGTCACCAAGGTCATCATGGGGCGCCGCGCGCGCGGAGGTTCCCTACGGGTTTGACAAAACGGGCGTAGGTCATTGATCCTCGGGGGGAGGTTTGACACTTCTCGTTTTCCTAAGTCGTTGAGAAGTCGCGGAAATTGGCTGACTCTTAATCAGCGGGTCCAAGGTTCGAGTCCTTGTGCGCCCACCACTTGACCGGACGCTCGGCGCGGTCTGGGTGGTGTCCCGCCTCACAGGTCGTGTCGCATCAGTCTTCGACGCCGCCGGCCATGTCGCCGCCGCATACACCGTCACCGCCTGATTCCGACACCGCCCGTTCCGGCCCCCGCCCGTTTCGTGACCGGCTCGTTCGCACGAACCGCGTCCCTCACTCCTTCTCGGCGTAGACGATCTCGGCTGCGGCGCAGGCCTGCTCGACATGCTCGCGGGCCGCGGTGCGGGCCGCCTCCGGATCGCTGCCCCGCACGGCGTCGAAGATCCGCGTCATCTCGCGCAGGCTCAGCCGGGCGCGGCCCTTGCGCGACATCGAGCGTGACCGAAGGAACGTGATGCGGGCCATCAGACCCTGCAGGATTTCCTGGATGATGCGGTTGCCGCAGCCGGCCAGGATCGGCTCGTAGAACCGGCCCGTCGAGGCGAGCTGCTCCATCATGTCGTCGGCGGCCACGGCCGCCCTGAAGTCGTCCAGGGCGGCCCGCATTGCCTGCAGCTCCGGCCGCTTCGCCCGCACCGTGAACAGGGCGGCGGCCTCTCCTTCGAGCAGCGCCCGCACCCGGTAGATCTCCTCGATCTCCTCCCACGACATCGTCGGGACGAAGAAGCCGCGGTTCGGCGCGACGGCGATCAGCCGTTCGGCCTCCAGGCTGCGCAGCGCCTCGCGCACCGAAGGGCGGCTGACGCCGAGCATGGCGCAGAGATCGCCCTCGACCAGCCGGTCGCCCGGCTTGAAGTGGCCGGCCAGGATCGCGCCGCGGAGCTTCTCGACGGCCTGCTGCTGCACCGTCTTGGGAGAGATGCGGAGATCCAGGCGGGGCCTCGGGGCCATCTGACTCATGACGATCCGCTTCCGACGATCTGTATCCGACGATCCGATGTCCAGGGCGGTTCGCCGTCGAACCGTCTGCTCCTCGACGCGGTATGGCACCGCGTCACGACGTCGCCCGCGTCGGTCGAGCCGGAACGGCAGGGACGCGAACGTGCCGCTCCCGCTGCGCGCTCGAATCGTCCGGGACGATACGACGTTTCCGGCCCCCGGGCATCACCCGTCGGCGGAACCTGCCCGTGGTGTGCGCCCGATCCGAGGGGAGCGTTCGCCGCGGAACCGGCGGGCTCGCGCCGGTCCGGTGACGCTATCACTTGACAGATTGTCTTACAATATGAGCATCTACGTACCAGATCCGGAACGCCGGCCCGGCCCGGTCGGGCGGGGCGACGCGCCGGCGACCAGCGACGAGGGGACCGACGCATGAAGACGGCGATCACCAATCTCGGCCTGATCGTCAGCGGCGACTGGCGCGAGCCGTTCGTGGCCGGCGACACGATCGTGATGGAGGGCGGCGCGATCGTCCATGTCGGCGGTGCCGACGCGGATGCGATGGAGGGCGCCGACGTGGTGATCGACGCGGGCGGCACCACGGCGATGCCGGGCCTGATCGATTCGCACGTGCACATCACGTTCGGCGACTACACGCCGCGCCAGAAGACGGTCGGCTATCTGGAGAGCTACGTGCACGGCGGCGTCACCACGGCGATCACGGCGTCGGAGGTGCACGTGCCGGGCCGGCCCAAGGATCCGGCCGGCGTCAAGGCGCTCGCGGTCGCCGCGCTGAAGTCGTTCCAGGACTACCGGCCGGGCGGGATGCGGGTGCATGCCGGCGCCGTGATCCTGGAGCCGGGGCTCACCGGCGCCGACCTCGCCGAGATCGCCGCGCAGGGCGTGTGGATGGCGAAGGCCGGCTTCGGGGCCTTCCCGACGCCCTACGACTACGCGCCGCTGATCGCCGAGGCGCGCGCCCTCGGCATGGTCACGCTGGTGCACACCGGCGGGTCGTCGATCCCGGGCTCGTCGGGCATCTGGGCAGACCACCTGCTCGCCATGAGGCCGGACGTATCGTTCCACGTGAACGGCGGCCCGATCGCCATGCCGGACGGGGACTTTCCGCGCCTCGTGAACGAGTCGGACGTTGCGCTGCAGATCTGCACGGCCGGCAATCTGCGCACCGCGCTGCTCGTGGCCAAGCTCGCCACCGCGGCCGGCGCCTTCGACCGCGTGCTCATCGCCACCGACACGCCGACCGGCAGCGGCATCATGCCGCTCGGCATGCTCTACACCATCACGCATCTGGCGAGCCTCGGCGGCATTCCGGTCGAGCGCGCGATCGCCGCCGCGACCGGCAACAATGCCCGCGTCTATCGCCTGAATTCCGGCGTGATCGCGCCGGGCCGCGATGCCGACGTGGTGCTGATCGACGCCTGCGCCGGCGGCTCGAAGAACGACGCGCTCGCCGGGCTCGCCAACGGCGACATCGCCGCGGTCGGCGCCCTCGTCACGGACGGCGTCCCGCGCTTCGTCGGCCGCAGCCGCAACACGCCGCAGACCATCAGACCGGTCCGCGTCGCCGAGTGCCGCATCCCGCAGGACTTCAGCGGCGCCGGGCACTGAAAGCGCGGGTCATTCCGGGGCGCCGGCGATGCCCGCGAACCCGGACTCCAGCGACGAGTTTCGTGTTCGTGGCTGCAGTCCGGGTCCGGCGCTGCGCGCCGTCCCGGAATGACCCGAGGTCATCAGACGAAGCCGTCTCCGCCGTTCCGGCGCCGGAACGACTGTCCGGTCCTGCTCACGCCGGCTGCAGCGCCTTCTGCAGGGCCGCGACGGACTCCGCGTAGCTCATGCCGCCGACGCGGGCGTTGAGGCGGCCGCGATTGGCGAGGCAGAACACGAGCGCGATCTCGTCGGGCAGCGGTGCGTCGGGCAGCACTAGCGTCATGCCGTCGTAGTGCGACCGCACGTAGACGTCGGTCTTGGCGTTCATCGGGATGTCGATCGGCGTGCCCGGCGCCGCAACCTTGGTCATCGACGAGATCCAGGCCGGCGCGTCGCCGATGGCATCGCGGAACGGGTTGGCGAAGGTGGTCGTCAGCAGCGCGTTGGCGTGCTCCTGCTCGCCGCCGAGTCCGACGATTCCGCCCTTGCCGTAGCTCTCCGCCGTGTGCGCGCCCATCGCCGCCAGCGCGGCCTCGGCCATGCGGGCACCGATCTCGCGGCTCGCCTCGATCATCGGCGACAGATCCTGCACGTAACGGCCGACATGGGGGTTCGGCACCACCGCGACCACGGCGACCTTGCGGAGCAGGCGATCGGCCGGGCGTCCGGCCTCGACGAACTTGTCGTCGACCACGGTGGTCAGGCGGCGGATGGGAAGATCCATGAGGCGTGGCTCTTATCTCTTGTTGACAGGACCGCAGAGTTTCATATCGTCAGACAATCTGTCAAGCGAAGGGTCATGATCGTGAAGACACGCGCGCTCCAGGTCTCCGGGACGAACCATCGCGACGCGGGACGGACCGCATGAGCAGCGGCGACACGAGCAGGACCGTGCTGATCGCCGGCGGCGGTCCCGTCGGTCTCCTCTGTGCATGGCTGATCGGACGGCAGGGCATTCCGGTGCGGCTGTTCGATCTCAACGACGGCCCGCAGGCCGACCCGCGTGCCGCCACGACCCATCCGGCGACCCTCGATCTGCTCGCCGACGACGGCCTCTCCGCCGACATGGCGCGGGTCGGCCTCGTCGCCCGCACGTTCCAGTTCTGGGACCGGCCCGGCAACGAGAAGGTCTGCGAGTTCGACCACGCGATCCTCGCCGATGCGACGCGGCATCCCTTCGTGGTCCAGTGCGAGCAGTTCAAGACCGCGAAGCTGATCCTCGATCGCATCGCGCGGCTGCCGAACGTCGAGGTGCTCTATCGCCACGAGGTGCTGACCGCGACCCAGTCGGCGAGCGAGGCGACCGTCGAGGTTCGTGGTCCCGACGGCACGGTGGCGCGGCATTCGGGGGCGTGGCTGATCGGCGCCGACGGCGGCCGCAGCGTGGTGCGCAAGCAGGCCGAGATTCCGTTCGAGGGCTTCACCTGGCCCGAGCGCTTCATCGTGCTGACCACGCCGTTCGACTTCGAGGCGCAGCGCGGCCTGTGCTTCCGCAGCTACTGGGCCGATCCGGACGAGTGGTGCAACTGCTTCAAGGTCTCGCACGACGGACCGCCCGGCCTGTGGCGCTGCGTGTTCCCGACGGACCCGAATGTCGCCGAAGCGGAGCTGATGAGCGATGCCGCCGTGCAGGCGCGCATGCAGAAGTTCTTTCCGGCCGATCGCCCCTACGAGATCGTCCACCGCAATCTCTACGTCACCCACCAGCGCGTCGCGACGACGTTCCGCAAGGGGCGGGTGCTGCTCGCCGGCGACGCGGCGCACGTCAACAACCCGATCGGCGGCATGGGACTCAACGGCGGCCTGCAGGACGGCGCCAACCTCGCCGAGAAGTTGCTCGCGGTGACGAACGACGGCGCGCCCGAGGCGCTGCTCGATCTCTACGACCTCCAGCGCCGCACCGTGGCGATCGAGTTCGTTCAGGAGCAGACCATCGCCAACAAGAAGCGGCTCGAGGCGCGCGACGCGGAGACGCGGCGGAAGAACCTCGACGAGCTGCGCGCGATCGCCGGCGATCCGGACCGGGCGCGCCAGTTTCTGATGCGCACGTCGATGATCGCGAGCCAGGCTCGCGCCGCCGCCATGACCCTCGAGCCCGCGTGATCCCGATGACGAGCACCCCCGGCCGGCCAACCCCGGCGCCGTTCTGCGCTTCGACGGAGAACTTCGCGGAGGGCCGCGACACGCCGCGGGCGTTCCTGGAGCGCTGCCTCGAGCGGCTGGACGCGTGGGAGCCGGTGATCGGGGCGTTCGTGTGCACGGATCCGTCGGCGGCGCGGGCCGCCGCCGACGCGGCGACGGCGCGCTGGAAGGCCGGCCGGCCGCTGTCGCGCATCGACGGCATGCCGGTCGGCGTCAAGGACATCATCGAGACCTTCGACCTGCCGACCCAGATGGGTTCGCCGGTCTTCGACGGCTGGCAGGCGGGCCGCGACGCCGCCTCGACCATGGGGCTGCGCGACGCCGGCGCCGTGATCGTCGGCAAGACCGTGACCACCGAGTTCGCCGCCACCGAGCCGCGCGGCACCCGCAATCCGTGGGACCCGAGCCACACGCCCGGCGGCTCGAGCAGCGGCTCCGCCGCGGCTGTCGCCGTCGGCATCGTCAGTGCCGCGCTCGGCACCCAGGTGATCGGCTCGATCGTGCGGCCGGCGAGCTATTGCGGCTGCGTCGGCTTCAAGCCGACGGTCGGCGCGATCAATCGCGGCGGCAGCCACGACTATCTGAGCCAGAGCGCCACCGGCATCCTGGCCGCCTCGTTGGCCGACGCCTGGCAGGCCATGATGGAGATGGCCGTGCGGGTCGGCGGCGATCCCGGCTTCGAGGGCCTGTTCGGCCCCGCCACCATGCCGGCGCCGAGGAGGCCGACCCGCATCGCCGTGCTGGAGACGGCCGGCTGGGCGGTGGCGACCGAGGCCGCCAAGGCGGTGCTGCACGACGCCGCCGAGCGGCTGGCGCAGCAGGGGGTGGCGGTCGTCACGCGCCGTACCGATCCGCGCGTCGAGGCGGTGGAGCAGGCGGTCCACGACGCGTGGCCGCTGTCCAACCGCATCAACGCCTTCGAGTCGATCTGGCCCTACAAGGATTATCGCTCGCGCGATGCCGACAAGCTGAGCCAGGCGTGCCGCGACCGCCTCGACGAGGCGGCGACCATCGGGCTCGACGGCTATCGCAAGGCGCTCGCCGAGCGGGCCCGCGTGCGGGCCCTCTACGCGGCGCTCGCATCCGACTGCGACGCCTGCATCGCGCTGCCGGCGCCGAGCGCCGCGCCGGTCGGGCTGCGGCCGACCGGCAACCCGATCTGCGTGGTGCCGGGCTCGATGCTCGGCGTGCCGGCGCTCTCGGTGCCGCTGTTCGAGGAGGCGGGGCTGCCGCTCGGTCTCCAGGTGCTGGGCTTCGCGAACGGCGATGCCGACGCCTTCGCCGTCTCGGCGTGGCTCGCCGAGGCGCTCGGGGTGCCCGATGCGTGAGGCCGACACGCTGCATCCGGCGCTCGCCCGCTATCTCGACGACGCCGGATCGGCGCGCGGCTATCCAGACCTGCACGACCACCTGCTGGCGCTGCATCGCGCCGGCCGGCTCGTGGTCGTGGACGAGCCGATCAACAAGGACACGGAGATGCATCCGCTGGTGCGGTGGCAGTACCGCGGCGGCATCCCCGAGCCCGAGCGCAAGGCGTTCCTGTTCACCCGGCCGACCGACTCGAACGGCCGCCGCTACGCGGGCGCCGTGCTGGTCGCCGGGCTGGCGGCGAACCGCGAGGTCTACCGCATCGGCTTCGGCCGTCCGCTGGAGGACATCGGCCACACCTGGGTGGCGGCGATCGCGGCGCCGATTCCGCCGCGCGTCGTCGAGTCCGCGCCGTGTCACGACATCGTCGTCACGGGCGAGGAACTCGACCGCGACGGCGCGGCGCTCGACGGGCTGCCGGTGCCGATCTCGACGCCGGGCTTCGACAACGCGCCCTATCTCTCGGCCGGCCACTACATCACCAGGGATCCCGACACCGGCGTCCAGAACGTCGGCAACTATCGCGGCCAGCTGAAGGCGCCGCGGCGGCTCGGCATGAATCCCTCGGTCGAGCTGCGCGCCGGCATCTATGCGCACTGGCTGAAATACAAGGCGCGCGGCGAGCCGATGCCCTGCGCCGTGGTGGTCGGCTGCCCGCCCGCCGTCTCCTATGCCTCGGTGCAGAAGATGCCCGAGCATCTCGACGAGATCGCCGTCGCCGGCGCCCTGGTCGGAAGTTCCATCAACGTGACGCGCGCCAAGACGGTCGATCTCCTGGTGCCGGCCGAGGCCGAGTTCGTCATCGAGGGCTTCATCGCCACCGACGCGCTGGAACCCGAGGCACCGTTCGGCGAATCGCACGGCTACGTCAATCTGCAGGAATACAACGCCTACATGGAGGTGACGGCGATCACCCGCCGGCGCAACCCGATCCTCACCTCCTTCATCAGCCAGGTGACGCCGAGCGAGTCCAGCGTGATCCGCAAGGCCGCGATGGAGCCGATGTTCCTGCATCACCTGCGCCACGGCCTGTCGATCCGCGGCGTCAAACGCGTCGCGATGCACGAGCCGCTGACCAGTTTGTATGCAGTGCT
Source organism: Rhodoplanes tepidamans (assembly GCF_030813915.1). GTDB lineage: Bacteria > Pseudomonadota > Alphaproteobacteria > Rhizobiales > Xanthobacteraceae > Rhodoplanes > Rhodoplanes tepidamans. Next base: position 80,007 of record NZ_JAUSUJ010000014.1, on the reverse strand, counting down.
CGGGATCCAGTTCGAGCGCGGCGTGCCCGAGACCGAGGTCTGGCGCGCCCTCTACGGCGCTTCGACCCTGCACCGCTTCGCCGGCAAATGGATCGTCGCGGTCGACGAGGACATCGATCCGGAGAACGCCGACGCGCTGTTCTGGGCGATGTCCTACCGCTGCCAGCCGCAGCACGATCTCCGGGTCCTCGACCACAAGGATCCGGGTCACGGCCCGAAAGGGCCGCGCGACGGCGGCGACACGGCGGCCGTGCTGATCAACGCGATGCTGAAAGGTGTGTTCGCACCGGTGGCGCTGCCGCGGCGCGAGTACATGGAGAACGCCCGCGCGATCTGGGAGCGGCTCGGCCTGCCGGCGCTCGCGCCGGAGGCGCCGTGGCACGGCTACGAGCTCGGCCATTGGCCGGAGGCGCTCGAACAGCAGGCGCGGCGCGCCGCCGCGAGCGACTACTTCAAGACTGGTACGGAGCTTGCAAACCAGCGACGCAGCGACGTCGCCATGAATTCCCCCGTCGCCTTCGCGCAGACCCCCGAGCCCGGGCCAACCTGATCCGGGTGCACCTGAAGGAGATGTCATGAGCTCACGATCGAGCTGGTTTCCGGCGAACAGGCTCCTCGGCCGCGTCGTGCTGCTCACGGCGATGGCGCTGCCCGGCGCGGCGTCGGCCGCCGAGCTGAAGCCGTGGCGTCACGGCGTCGTCGAGGCGAAGAGCGACGCCGGCTTCGTTTTCATGGCGGCCAAGGGCGGCTTCGCCGAGAAGCAGGGCATCGACCTGCAGATGATGCAGTTCAAGGGCGACGCGCTCGCCCTGCGGGCCATGCTGGCCGGCGAGCTCGACAGCTACGAGGGCAGCCCGGGCGCGCCGCTGATCGCCGCCTCGCGCGGCGCCGACATCAAGGTCGTCGGCTGCTACTGGCCGGGCCTCACCTACGCACTCTGGGCCAAGAAGAGTGTCGGCGGCGTCGCCGATTTGAAGGGCAAGACGCTGGCAATCTCCGGTCCCGGCGCGCTGCCCGACCTTTTCGCCCGCGCCGTGCTCGACAAGGCCGGCATTGCCGGAAACGAGGTGCGGTTCAGCGTGCTGGGCAGCGACGGCGACCGCTTCAAGGCGGTGACGGCGGGCGTCGTCGACGCCGCGGCGGCGGCGACCGGCTTCGCCCCGGTGGCGGACAAGCTCGGCGTCAAGATGCTGGTCCACGCCCACGACGTGGTTCCCGAGTACATCCGCTTCTGCACCTACGTGTCCGGCAAGACGCTGGCGGAGCGCGGCGACGACGCGGCCCGGTTCCTGGCGGCCTCGATGGCGTCGTGGCGCTATGCGCTCGACAACCGCGACAGGATGATCGCGGTGACCAGCGAGGTCACCGGCGTCAAGGCTGACGACCCGCGCGCCGGCTACGTCCACGACGAGGTCGTGAAGCTCTCTGCCATCGACCCGGCGATGCCGATCCCGGTCGAGAAGCTCACCTGGATGCGCGACCTGCTGACCAAGACCGGAAACCTCACCAAGCCCGTCGACGTGAAGGCCATGGTCGACGAGAAGCCGCGCGCCCGCGCCCTCGAGCTGGTCGGGAAATGACGCCCGGCCGTGTGACCGACTGACCGGTGCCGGCCGCCACGCTTCGGAGCGAGCAGAGCCCCCGTCGCGGGCGTCCCGAGGAGACGAGCATGGGAGAAGTCAGCCTTGTGGACGTGACCAAGCGGTTCACGTCCGGTGTCGGCGCGGCGGCCCATACGGTGTTCGCGCTGAAGCGCGTCAGCTTCACGATCCGGGACGGCGAGATCGCCGTGCTGATCGGGCCGAGCGGATGCGGAAAGACCACGGCGCTGCGCGTCGCCATGGGACTCGAGCAGGCGAGCCACGGCCACGTGATGGTGGACGGGCGCGAGGTGCACGGCTGCGGCTACGACCGCGGCATGGTGTTCCAGCACGCCGAGCTGCTGCCCTGGCTGACGGCGCTGCAGAACGTCCAGTTCGGCCTCGAGATGAAGGGCATGCGCGGGGCCGAGCTGCACGACACCGCGATGCGCTATCTCGACCTGGTCGGCCTGAAGGACTCCTGGAATCGTCGCCCCTATCAGCTTTCGGGCGGCATGCGCCAGCGCGTCGGCATCGCCCGCGCCCTGGCGATCGACCCCAAGGTGCTGCTGATGGACGAGCCGTTCGGCGCGCTCGACGCGCAGACGCGCGAGTCGCTGCAGATCGAGCTGCTCGACATCCAGGCCCGCACCGGCAAGACCATCCTGTTCGTCACCCACGATCTCGACGAGGCCGTTCTGCTCGCCGACCGCGTCGTGGTGATGCGGGACGGCGAGCTGCAGGAGATCGTCGACGTCGCCCTGCCGCGGCCGCGCGGCGACATCGGCCGGCTGCGCTCGTCGCCGGCCTTCGGCGAGATCCGCTATCGCATCTGGAAGGCGCTGCATCAGGCGCCGGACGTCGTCCATTGAGCCCGCTGCCGCGCGAGGAGATCACCATGGTCGATCTGGCCAGCCAGAACCTGTCGCTCGACGCCTCCGGCCGCAGCCGCCGCGCCAGGCGCAAGCCGCTCCCGCGCTGGATCATCAGCACCGGAACGATCGTGGCGCTGCTCGTCGCCTGGGAGATCTTCGGGCGCGACATCAATCCGGTGTTCGGCTCGTACCCGAGCGCCATCGCCGTCGCCGGCTGGGAGCTCGTCGCCAGTGGCGAGCTCGTCCGCGCGCTCGCCGAGAGCATCCAGCCCTTCGTTCTCGGCTATGCGATGTCGGTGGTCGTCGGCGTGCCGCTCGGCCTGGTGCTGGGCCGCTTCCGCACCGTCGAGGCGGCGCTCGGGCTGCTCGTCACCGGCGGCTACGCGATGCCGCTGGTCGCGCTGGTGCCGCTGCTGGTGCTGTGGCTCGGCCTCGGCTTCTGGGTGAAGGTCGCCGTCATCTTCCTGATGTGCGTGTTCCCGATCGCCATCAACACCTGGCTCGGCGTCAAGGTGGTGCCGAAGCCGCTGATCGAGGTCGGCCGCGCCTTCGTGGCGCCGGATCTCGTCATCCTGCGCCGCATCGTGCTGCCGGCGACGCTGCCCTACATCATGGCGGGCCTGAAGCTGTCGGTCGGCCGCGGCGTCGTCGCCATGGTGATCGCCGAGTTCTTCACCGCCATCTCCGGCCTCGGCGGCATCATCATCAACGCGGCCAACGCCTTCGACACCGCCCGCATGTTCGTGCCGATCGTCGTGCTGATGGTGCTGGCGACCCTGCTCAACGCCCTGGTCGGCACGATCGAGCGCCGCGTCGCGCCGTGGCAGGCCGAGATGGCGGGCAACCACGACTGAGGCCGAGGGCGCGCCGCCCGCTCCGGCTCCCGGGCGCGGGCGGCTTCGCCGCCCGGATCACGTGACCACCGTCGGCCCCGCGGGCGGGCGGGCGGCGAAGCGTGCGACGGCAGCGGCGATCCGGCCACCGCCGGCCGCCGAGGGTTCGATCGGATTGGCGAAGTCCTCGTCGCGGGCGCAGACGAGGCGGAGATCGATCAGCACCAGGGCGCGGGCGAACACGGCCCGGGTGATCGTGTCGTTGAGGAGCGTGAGCGCCGCGGTGGCGGTCCGTCGCAGGGCGGGGTCGGGGAAGCGCGGCTCGTAGATGGTGCACAGTGCGGCCGGACGTCCGGTCGCCCGGATCGCGTCCGCCACGGCCGTGTAGCGCGCCAGGAAGCGGTCGCGCACCCCGGCGAGCCGGTCCAGTGCCTCGGCGACCGATCGCACCGGCGAGTCGAGCAGGTCGAACTGCCGGAGCGCGTCGTTGCCGCCGATGCTGACCACCACATGCGTCACGTCCGGCGGAAGTCGCACGAGCTGGTCCGGCAGATCGTCCATGGTGGCACCGTCGCGGGCCAGCAGCGTGGCGGTCGCCCCGGGCGGCAGGAGGCGGCGGAGCGCCGAGAGCACGTCGCCGCCGTCCGCCACATAGGCGGCGTTGTCGAACACCGAATCCCCCAGCAGCACCACGTGCATGATCCGTCCCCCGCGACGTTCCGCGCGGCACCCGCTCGCGTCGCGTCCGGAATAGGACGAGCTGCGCTGAAAGTCGAAATCTCGATAGTCGAATCCGCGAAGCCGAGGCTGCGAGGGTCACGGCCGCGTCGTCGCGGGCTCGCCGGTCGAAGGCGGACCCGGGGCGCGAAAAAGCGGGCCGCCGGAGCGGCCCGCCGATCAGTGCTCGGAATACTCGAGAGTTGCGCGTGCGATCAGCGACCCGGGCCGCCGCCGCCACCACCGCCGCCGCCGCCGCGCGGTCCGCCGCCGCCGCCCGGACCAGCGCCGCCGCCACCACCGCCACCGGCACCAGCACCGCCACCGCGCATGGCGCCGCCGCCCGGGCCGCCATCACCGCGTGGCCCGCCGCCGCTGCTCATCCCGGTCGTGCCGCCGCCCGGGCGTCCGCCCGACATGCTGCCGCGCGGAGCCCCGGGCCCGGGGCCGCCCTGCCGCATGCCCGGGGAACGGGGCCCGACCATCCGGCCGGGCCCCGGAACCGGACGACCCATCTGCGGGCCGCCGCGCCGCGGTCCGTGATAGCCGTGCCGGGGCCCGCCGTGCCGCCAGCCGTGCCAGCCGAGCGGACCGCCCCAGCCGAGCCCGCGCCGCCAGGCGAACCCGCAACGGTACCAGCCGGGGCCGCGCCAGCCGCCGTCGTACCAGCAGTAGCGGCGACCGCCGTAGAAGAACTGGACCTGCTCGGCGAGGTCCATCCCGTCCACCGCGGCGCGGATGCCGCCGCTCGCCCCGAGCGGCGCGGCTTGCAGCGACGGGCTGAAGGTGAGCGCGGCGGCTGCGGCCGCGAGGGCGATCAAACGATGTTTCATCTTGTTCTCCTTGTGGAGACCCAACGCGTTGGCGGCGCTGTGGTTCGCGCTCGGCGCGTCATCACGGAGAATCAGGGACTGCGGCGAGCCGCGCCGGTACCGGAGCGCCGTTGGCCGGCGCTCGGTCCCCGACGCCCGCTTCTCCGGCCGCCCGGGCCTGCCGCCGCCTGCCGGCGCGGTCGCCGCGAGCGCGCGATCGACGGGCGTCCCGACAACTCCGACGAGGCCGGCCCGCATCTCCCGTTGACACGGCGGCGAGGTTCAATATTGTCTGACAATCAGGCAAATGGAAGGACGACATGGGCGCGATTGGCCGCGGGATCCTGTTCTCGGAAATGACGCCGCCCGAGGCGCTCGAGCACACCTTCAACGACTGGTACGACACCGAGCACATTCCCGTGCGCATGGGGGCGCCGGGCTTCCGCAGTGCGCAGCGCTACCGCGACGGGACGACCCGCAACTATCTCGCCGTCTACGAGATGGACGGGCCGGAGGCGCTGAAGACCCCGGAATACGGCGTCATCAAGAACAGCCCCTCCGACCTCACCCGCGACATCCTCGGCGCGGTGTCGGGCTTCACTCGCTATGTCGGGCGCACCATCGCCGAAGCCGGGCCGGGCGGCGACGTGCTGCTCGACGCGCCGGTGCTCTATGCCGTGTTCTTCGCGGTGCCGGAGGATCGCTGCGCGGCCTTCGACGCGTGGTACGACCAGGACCACGTGCCGCTGCTGCTGTCCGATCCGCGCTGGCTCGGCGTGCGGCGCTTCGACGTCGTCGACGGCGCGCCGGAGAAGTACAACCGGCTGGCGCTCCACTATCTCTCCGATCGCGGCGTCATGGAGTCGGACGCGCGGCGGCGGGCCCGCGAGACGCCCTGGCGGGCCGCGCTCGCGGCCGAGCCGTGGTTCAAGGGCCATTACGTGATCTTCGACCGCCTCGGCGCCCGCCAGATGGCAAAGGCCGCCTGAACATCCGCGGGACCGTCCGTCCGGCCCGTGATGCCGGATCTGCCTCCTGTCCCCCGTCGGCGTGGCGAGCGACGTGTCCGCGCCGCCGGCTTCACGGCCACAGGCGCCGGCGGACCAGCTTCTCGATCTCCAGCGCGACGAACAGGGCGATCCCGACGGCGAGAATCGCGATGCCGTCCAGCGGCGAGATCGCACGCGTCGCGAACAGCACCTGCATGAAGGGCGCGTAGGTGAACAGGAGCTGGGCAGCCGCGATCGCGGCCACCCCGGTCAGCACGGCGGGCGTACCGGCCACGGCGGTCCAGGACAGCGACGTCGCGTGGAGACGGCGGATGCTGAACAGGTACACCATCTCCATCACCACGACCGTGTTGACGACGATCGTTCGCGCCTCCTCGATCGGAATGCTCCGGCTCTCCGCCCAGAAGAACATGCCGAAGGCGCCGGCGACGAAGAACAGCGAGACGAGCACCACCCGCCAGACCAGGAGTCCCGACAGGATCGGCGCGTCCGGCGCCCGCGGCGGGCGGCGCATCGCGTCGGGCTCGGTCGGCTCGAAGGCCAGCGTCAGCCCGAGCGCCACCGCCGTGATCATGTTGATCCACAGGATCTGCACCGGCGTGATCGGCAGCGCCAGCCCGAACAGGATCGCGGTGACGATCGCCATGGCTTCGCCGCCGTTGGTCGGCAGCGTCCAGCCGATCACCTTCGTGATATTGTCGTAGACGGTCCGGCCCTCGCGCACGGCGGCGACGATCGAGGCGAAGTCGTCGTCGGCCAGCACCATCTCGGCCGCCTCCTTGGCGGCTTCGGTGCCCTTGCGGCCCATGGCGATGCCGACGTCGGCGCGCTTCAGCGCGGGGGCGTCGTTGACGCCGTCGCCCGTCATGGCGACGATCTCGCCGTTCGCCTGCAGGGCGGTGACGATGCGCAGCTTGTGCTCGGGACTGGTGCGGGCGAACACGGTCGTGTCGCGGGCCGCCGTCGCGAAGGCGTCGTCGTCGAGACCGTCCAGCCGCTCGCCGGTGATCACCGAGTCGGGTCGGGCGAGGCCGAGCCGGGCGGCGATGGCGCGCGCCGTCGCGGCATGGTCGCCCGTGATCATCTTGACGCGGACGCCCGCATCCCGGCATTCGCCGACCGCGACGATCGCCTCCTCGCGCGGCGGATCGATGAGGCCGACGAGGCCGAGCAGCACCAGATCGCCTTCGACGTCGGCGAAGTCGAGCGTCACGGTGCCGTGCGGCATCGCCTTGCGGGCGAGCGCCAGCACCCGCTGTCCCTCGTCTCCCAGCGCCTCCACGGTCTCGATCCAGCGGGTCGCGTCGATCGGGACCGGACCATCCGGGCCGGCCTGCCGCGTGCACATCCGGATCACCCGCTCGGGCGCGCCCTTCACGTAGGCGACGGTCGTCTCCTCGTGCGAGTGATGCAGGGTCGCCATGAAGCGATGGCGGGTGTCGAACGGAATCTCGTCGGTGCGCGGGATCTGCCGGCGCAGGAGGTCGGCGTCGTGCCCGGCCTTCACGGCGAAGGAGACCAGCGCGCCTTCCATCGGGTCGCCGTCGACGATCCAGCCCGTCTCGGTCGGGCGCAGAGTCGCGTCGTTGCACAGGAGCGCCGCGCGGGCGAGCTCGTCGAGGATCGGCAGGTCCGCCGCCGCGATGTCGCGCCCGGCGTGGCGGAACGCGCCGCGCGGCTCGTAGCCCGAGCCCGTCACCTCGATCTCGGCGGCCGCCGTCACCGCGGTCTGCACCGTCATCTCGTTGCGGGTCAGCGTTCCGGTCTTGTCGGAGCAGATCACCGAGACCGATCCGAGCGTCTCGACGGCGGGAAGGCGGCGCACGATGGCGTTGCGGGCGGCCATCCGCTGGACCCCGATGGCGAGCGTGACGGTCATCACGGCCGGCAGCCCTTCCGGAATGGCGGCGACGGCGAGCCCGACCACCGCCATGAACGCGTCCGGCCACGCATAGCCGCGCAGCAGGACGGCGAAGCCGAACACCACCGCGCTGACGCCGAGGATCGTCACCGTGAGCTGGCGGGCGAACCGGTTCATCTGTCGCAGCAGCGGCGTCGTCAGCGTCTCGACGGTGCCGAGCAGCGCGCTGATCCGGCCGAGCTCGGTATCGAGCGCGGTCGCCACCACGACGCCGCGTCCCTGGCCGGCGGCCACGACGGTTCCGGAAAACGCCATCGAGGCGCGGTCGCCGAGGGCGGCCTCGGCCGCCACGGGCCGCACGTCCTTCTCGACCGCGACCGACTCGCCGGTGAGGATCGCCTCCTCGATCTTGAGGTTGCGGGCCCGGATCAGCCGCAGGTCGGCGGGGACCCGGTCGCCCGCCTCGATCAGCACGACGTCGCCGGGGACGATCGCCTCCGCGCCGAGCGTGACGCGGTGTCCGTCGCGCAGCACCGAGGCGTGCGGGGCGATCATTCCGCGGATGGCGTCGAGGGCCTTCTCGGCGCGGCCTTCCTGGACGAAACCGATCGCCGCGTTGGCGAGGACGACCAGGAGGATGACGGCGGTGTCGATCGGGTGGCCGAGCAAGGCCGTGACGACCGCCGCGACCAGCAGCACGTAGATCAGGAGATTTTGGAACTGGGTGAGAAGGCGCACCAGGACGCTGCGCGGCGTCGCCGTCGGCAGGCGGTTGTATCCGTGGATCTCCCGCCGGTTCTCGGCCTCGCCGTCGGTCAGCCCGTCGGCAGAGACCGACAGGCGTGACAGCACGTCGTCGGTCCGCGCCGCATGCCACGGGGGGGCTTCGGGCGTCGGGGGGAACCCGGCGCCCTGGCGGGCGGGCCGGTCGCTCCGGGCGTTTACGATGCGATCGATGGTCATCGGGGTCCCCGTGTGGGAGCCGTGTCCGTCGTCGTCGTCGATGATACCCGAGTTCGGGGGAGGTCCGATGGCTCCCGGTCGATCCGGTCCGGTTCCGGCCGCGACAATTGCGCACGGGAGCAAGCGCCCGAACGCGGCCGCCGGACGGTCCGACGGCCGCAGCCGTGCAGGGTGCGCCCGGCGTCAGGCCTGGGGCGTGGGGAGGATCTGCGCGACCCGCAGATTGTTGGTCGTTCCGGCGCGGCCGAACGGGACGCCGGCGACGATGACGATGAGGTCGCCGGCGGCGGCGAAGCCCTCCTCGTGCGCCACCCGGCGGCCGCGCTCGACCATCTCCTCGTAAGAGCCGACGTCGCCGGCGAGCGAGGCGTGGACGCCCCACAGGAGGTTCATGCGCCGCGCCGTCTGCCGGCTCGGGGTGATCGCCAGGATCGGCAGGGCGGGGCGCTTGCGGGCGATGCGGGTCGCCGTGGTGCCGGACGACGTGAAGGCGACGATCACGGGCGCGCCGATCGACTCGGCGAGGTCGGCGGCGGCCGCCGCCACGGCGTGCGGCGGCGTCTCCTCCATGCCCGGCTGCGAGGCCTGGACGATCGAGCGGTAGAGCTTGTGCGCCTCGGTGGCTCGGATGATCCGGTCCATCATCTCGACGGTCTCGACCGGATAGGTGCCGGTCGCCGACTCGGCCGACAGCATCACGGCGTCGGCGCCGTCGTAGATCGCGGTGGCGACGTCGGAGGCCTCGGCCCGTGTCGGGGTCGGCGCGCCGACCATCGAGTCGAGCATCTGGGTGGCGACGATCACCGGCTTGGCCGCCTGGCGGCACGCGCGCACCAGCTCCTTCTGCCGGCCCGGCACGTATTCGTGCGGAATCTCGACGCCGAGGTCGCCGCGGGCCACCATCACGCCGTCGGAGAGCCGCAGAATGTCGTCGATCGTCTCGATGGCGCTCGGCTTCTCGATCTTGGCGATCAGGCCGGCGCGGTCGCCGACCAGCCGCCGCGCCTCGATGACGTCGGACGGCTTCTGCACGAAGGAGAGGGCGACCCAGTCGACGCCGAGCTCGAGCCCGAAGGCGAGGTCGGCCCGGTCCTTGGCGGTGAGCGGCGAGACGTCCAGGATGGTGCCGGGCAGGTTGACGCCCTTGCGGTTGGAGATCGTGCCGCCGAGCAGCACCTCCGCCTCGATCGCATCGCCGGGCAGGCCGGTGACCCGCACCCGCACCCGGCCGTCGTCGATCAGCAGCTCGTGGCCGGGCATCACCGCGTCGAAGATCTCGGGATGCGGCAGCGGGATGGCTTCGGCGGTTCCCTCGGTGCCGGTCCGCACGAAACGGATGCGGTCGCCGGCCGCCACCTTGATGGCGCCGCCCGCGATGGTGCCGACCCGGATCTTCGGTCCCTGCAGGTCCTGCAGGATGCCGATCGAGCAGCCGGTCTCCTGCTCCAGCGCCCGGATCGCCGCGTGGACCTTGGCGTGGTCCTCGTGGGTGCCGTGGCTGAAGTTCAACCGGAACGTGTCGACGCCGGCGGCCAGCAGGGCCCGCAGCGTCTCGGGCGCGGAGCTGGCCGGACCGACCGTGGCGACGATCTTGGCTCGACGTTGACGGCGCATGATGACCTGCCTCTTCGTGGCCTGGCGGACCCGGCCCGGCGTCGACCGAGAAGACCCGAGTGGTCGGCTCGCCGAATCGCGCCGGGCAGCCGCGCAGGCCGGTGTTGTTAGCCGCGGATCTCACGACCCGCAATCGGCAACGCACGCGCCCGACCGTCGTGATCAGGCATTCGTGCCCGCAAGCGCCGTGCCAGTTCGAGGGCGGCGCGCAAGCGGTTGTTTGGGCCGCAATTCGTTAAGCGACTGTGACGTCGATCGCAGCGGCTCGTGACGGATCGCCGGAAAATGCAGCGAAATCACGTCCGGTCGCCCGGACGTCGGAACCACGCCGATCAGCGCCGAACCCGCACGCGAACGATAACATCGCAAGACGCCCGACGGATCTCATCAGAACGACATTTCCGCCCCTCGGCACGACATTTTCACGACGATCGCCGTGCCGGCTCGGATCCCGAAGCACGGGGCGGAGCCGCGCAGCTCCGCCATGTGCATTTCGCAGATCCCTGCGTCCTGCCGGGCCGACGTGCCGGGCGGACACATCGTGCGTGGCGCCCAAGGCTAAGTAGGTTGCCATATTGTTGACGACGGACCTGCCGATCTAAGACGCTGGCTTCGCCGGCCGCCGCGACGTGCGGGCGCGCCGGCCGGCCGGAGTGCCGCCCCCGTCCCCCGAACGCATTCCGGCAGGAGGCCCATCGTGTCCGATCCGCAGGTGCTGATCATCGAGGACGACGCCGACGTCCGGCTCGGCTGCGTCCAGGCGCTGACGCTGGAAGGCATCCGGAGCCACGGCGTCGACTCGACCGAGAAGGCGCACCGTCTGGTCGGGCCCGGCTTCTCCGGCATCGTCGTCTGCGACATCCGCCTGCCGGGGCAGGACGGCCTCTCCTTCATGCGCGAACTGCTGACCCAGGACGCGGCGCTGCCGGTGATCCTGGTCACCGGGCATGCCGACGTCGCCACCGCCGTGCAGGCGATGCGTGACGGCGCCTATGACTTCATCGAGAAGCCGTTCACGTCGCAGCATCTGGTCGAGGTGGTGAAGCGCGCGCTGGAGAAGCGCGCCCTCACGCTCGAGGTGCGCGGCCTCAGGAAGCGGCTCGCCGGCCTGGGCAGTCTGGAGAGCCGCATCATCGGCCGCTCGGACGCGATCCGCCGGCTGCGCGAGACCATCTCGGAGATCGCCGCGACGTCGGCCGACGTGCTGATCCTGGGCGAGACCGGCACCGGCAAGGAGCTGGTCGCCCGCTGCCTGCACGACGCGTCGGGCCGGCGCGGCCCGTTCGTCGCGCTCAACTGCGGCGGCCTGCCGGAGACGCTGTTCGACAGCGAGATCTTCGGCCACGAGGCCGGCGCCTTCTCGGGCGCCGTCAAGCGGCGGATCGGAAAGATCGAGCACGCCGCGCACGGCACGCTGTTCCTCGACGAGATCGAGAGCATGCCGGTTCCGATGCAGATCAAGTTCCTGCGCGTGCTGCAGGAGCGGGTGATCGAGCGGCTCGGCTCCAACCAGCAGATCCCGGTCGACTTCCGGGTCGTCGCCGCCACCAAGGCGGATCTGGCCGTCGAGAGCGCCGCCGGGCGCTTCCGCAACGACCTCTATTTCCGCCTCAACGTGGTGACGCTCGAGCTCCCGCCGCTGCGCTCGCGCCGCGAGGACGTGCCGCTCCTGTTCGAGCACTTCGTCACCCAGGCGGCGCTCCGCCACGGCCGCGAGCCGCCGGAGATCAAGGAGGCGGCGGTTCGCGAGCTGATGGCGCACGGCTGGCCCGGCAATGTCCGCGAGCTGCGCAACTGCGCCGAGCGTCACGTCCTCGGCATCAAGGTGTCGACCGCCGCGAACGACCGGCCGGTGCCGCTCGCCGAGGCCGTCGACCTGTTCGAGAAGTCGCTGATCGCCGAGGAGCTGCGCCGCCAGCACGGCAACGTGCTGCGCGCCGCCAGGACCCTGTCGACCGCGAAGTCGACCCTGTTCGACAAGATCCGCAAGCACGGGCTCGACAACGAGCAGACGTGAGCAAGCGGGTCACCGGCTCTCGCCGCCGCCCGGCTCGGCCGTGCCCGTGGGGTCGGCGAGCGGCAGCGCCAGCGTGAACACGGCGCCGCCCTGCGGAGCCTCGGCGGCGGTCAGCGAGCCGCCGTAGATGCGGGCGATGTCGGCCGAGATGGCGAGGCCGAGCCCGAGTCCGCCGCCCGACTTGGTCTTGGTGGTGAAGAAGGGCTCGAAGATCCGGGTCAGGATGTCGGGCGCGAAGCCCGGCCCGTTGTCCGTCACGGTGAGAACCGCCTGCGCTCCGCTCGCCGTCCAGGCGATCACGGCGACCGCGTCGGCGACCCCGCGCGTCGCGTCGAAGGCGTTGGAGATCAGGTTGACGAGGATCTGCTCGACGCGGACCGCGTTGGCGTGGACGAAGACCGGCGTCTGCGACGGATCGAGCACGATCCGCATGTGCTCGCGGTCGTGCCGGTGGCCGAGCAGGGCGAGGGCGTTCTCGACCGAGCGGCCGAGATCGATCACCTCGCGCTCGGCGCCGGTGCGCCGTGCGAAGGAGCGCAGCCGGCTGGTGAGGATTCCCATGCGGTCGACCATGCGGACGATGCGGTCGAGATTGCCCCGCACCGTCGCCTCGTCGCCGAGATCGAGGAACCGCACCGCGTTCTCCGAGAGGGTCGCCAGCGCGGCGAGCGGCTGGGCGAGCTCGTGGGCGATGCCGGCGGAGAGCTGGCCGATGACGGCGAGGTTCTCGGTGCGGATCAGCTCCTCCTGCATCGACTTCAGCTGCCGGTTCGCCTTGTCGCGCTCCTCGACCTCGGCATGGAGCGCCGCATTGGCGATCCGCAGCTCGGAGCTGCGCGCCTCCACCTTTCCTTCCAGGTTCTCGTAGGCGCGCTCCAGCGCCTCCCGGGCGGCGTCGCGCTCGATCAGGTAGTTGCGGAACACGTCGACGGCCGCCGCCATGCGGCCGATCTCGTTGGTGCCCTCGAGCCCGGCGACCGACACGGTGCGGTCGCCGTCGGCGAGGCGCCGCATCGTCTCGGTGATGCGCTCGATCGGACGGCCGATGGAGCGCACGACGAGGACGACGAACACGGCCATCAGCACCAGGGCGAAGAAGAACAGGGTCAGGTTGAGCCGCATCGCCCGACTGAACGTGGCGACCGCCTCGGCCCCGGACCGGTCGGCGCCGGTGTTGTAGAAAGCGATGGCCCGGTTGATGGCGGCGTAGACGGCGTCGAAGGCGAGCCGCGACGGTCCGTTGACCAGCGCCGAGATCTCCGCCGCCGAGCGCCCGGAGAGCCCGTCGCGGATGCGGCGCTCCTCGTCCAGATAGGCGTCCCAGGCCGCCATGGCGTCGGCGAAGCGCCGCGTCTCGACCGGGTCGGTGAGGCCGGTCGCGAAGGCGCGGCTCAGCGCGGCGACGTCGTCGCGCCGCCGCTCCGCCGAGTCGAACACCACGGCGCGATCCTCCAGCTCCGGCGTCAGGATCGCGCGGATGAAGCGCAGACGGTGGCTCGCCATCACGTACTTGATCTCGGACAGCGCGTGCACGGCCGGCAGCCAGCGCGCGTACAGATCCTTGGTGGCGCGGTCGACCGTGGCGAGCGCCTGCAGCGAGAACAGGCCGACGGCGACGAGCAGCAGGAGCGACAGCGCCATCGCGGCGATCAGCCGGGCGCGGATCGTGACGTGCGAGAACCAGGTCAAGGCGTGTCTCCGCCGGTCGGGCCTTGGACGTGAGGGATCGAACCCGCGTTCGAGCCCGGGCGGTCTGTCGTCGCACGACGACCGAGCCGACGGCCATCCCGACTTCTACGCAAGACCGGCGCGACGACGGCCGGTTTCCGGATTCTCGGAAATCGCTCCGGCAGGGCGTCCGGAGGTCCGTCCCTTGCAGTGTCCGCAGACATCCGGATGCTGCCGGAAAAGACGAGCCCGGCGAGCGGCTTGCGAGCGCCGCCGCAGCTGGCACGGCGATTGCCGTCCTGGTCCGCATCGGAACGCTCGAACGTCGTCGACGTCCTCACGACCGATCGATTGGGGGACCCGGGGACGCGGAAGGGCCGTTCGGCGCCGAGAGGAACGACGGGGTCGTTTGGAGGACGTCATGACGTTGCAGTTGGAAGGATCGCTGCCCGAGCTGGCCGCGGTCGATCGGGCGAAGCCTCGCGAGACGTGGCTGCGTCTGTGGTGGAAGGTCGTCGATTACAACATCGGCGTGGTGCCGCTGCCCATCTTCGTCGTGCTGGTGGGCATCATCGGCTACTACTCGTGGATCGGGAAGCTGTCGGGCGAGATAACGATGGCCATCGGCCTCCTGTCGGTCGGCGGCTTCGCCTGCGGCGAGCTCGGCAAGCGCATGCCGATCCTCAACAAGGTCGGCGCGGCGGCGATCTTCGCCACCTTCATCCCGTCGGCCCTGGCGTTCTACCACCTTCTTCCCGCAGAGGTGGTCCGGGTCACGACCCAGTTCTCCAAGCAGAGTCAGTTCCTCTATCTGTTCATCGCCTGCATCATCGTCGGCTCGATCTTCGCGATGGACCGGCAGGTGCTGATCAAGGGGTTCCTCAAGATCTTCGTGCCGCTGGCCGTCGGTTCGGTGGCGGCCGGCATCGTCGGCACGCTGGTCGGCGTCGCGCTCGGCAAGTCGGCCTACGAGACCTTCTTCTTCATCGTCGTGCCGATTATGGCCGGCGGCGTCGGCGAGGGGGCGATCCCGCTGTCGATCGGCTACTCCGAGATCCTGCACCAGCCGCAGGGCGAGATGTTCGCCACCGTGCTGCCCTGCGTCATGCTCGGCAGCCTCACGGCCATCCTGCTGTCCGGCGCCCTCAACACCATCGGCAAGCGCTATCCGCACCTCACCGGCGAAGGTCAGCTCCAGCCGGGCGTGGCGAACGACGTCGCCGCGACCGAGGAGCGGGTCGATCCGGCGACCATCGGTCCGGGCGTCGTCGCCGGCGCGCTGATCACGGCCTGCACGTTCTACCTGCTCGGCATGCTGGTCTACAAGCTCACCGGCCTTCCGGGCCCGGTCGCCATGCTGTTCCTGGCGGTCGCCATCAAGCTCGGCCGCCTGGTGTCGCCGAAGCTGCAGGCCGGTGCCGGCGTCGTCTACAAGTTCTTCCAGGTCTCGGTGACGTTCCCGCTCCTGTTCGCGGTCGGCGTCTCGATCACCCCGTGGGACAAGCTCGTCGCCGCCTTCAACTTCACCCATCTCGCCATCATCATCTCGACGGTCGTGACCCTGATGGGCACCGGCTTCCTGGTCGGCCGCAAGATCGGCATGTACCCGATCGAGGCGGCGATCGTGAACGCCTGTCACTCCGGCCAGGGCGGCACCGGCGACGTCGCCATCCTCACGGCGGCGAACCGCATGGTTCTGATGCCATTTGCGCAGATCGCCACGCGCATCGGTGGTGCTATTACGGTCACGCTGGTGCTGATCTTCCTGGCGCACATCGTCTGATGGGGCGTCTCGGGACCGGCGCGCGGCCATGCGCGGTGCGCCGGTCCGCCATGAGCGGAGCATCGGGTCACGCCGCCGGGTGCGGGTGGGGCCGCTCT
Organism: Rhodoplanes tepidamans; assembly: GCF_030813915.1. Lineage (GTDB taxonomy): Bacteria > Pseudomonadota > Alphaproteobacteria > Rhizobiales > Xanthobacteraceae > Rhodoplanes > Rhodoplanes tepidamans. Next base: position 64,176 of record NZ_JAUSUJ010000014.1, on the reverse strand, counting down.
TTCGAAAGTCGATACAGATGACGGCCGAACTGCAGTCCTACACGATCGATCCGGTCCAGGAACCGGCCGAGCGCGAGGATGTCCGCAGGTTCCTCGCGGTGTGCGGGCTGGATTACGAGGCGGGGGTGCAGGCCTTCGTGGTGTTCCGACGGGGCAATGCACTCGTCGCGTGTGCCGGACTCGAGAAGAACATCGTGAAGTGCGCCGCGATCGCCCCGGACCTGCGCGGCGAATCGCTCGGGCTGACGCTGCTCACCGAGGTGAGCCACCTCGCCCACGAGCGGGGGCACAGCCACCTGTTCCTCTACACCAAGCCCGACTGCGTCGAGTTCTTCCGGGCCTGCGGCTTCTACCTGCTCGCCGAGGTTCCCGACCTCGTCGCCCTGATGGAGAACACCCCCATCGGGATTCGCACCTACTGCGACCGGCTGAAGCGGCTGCGCCAGCCGGGCGCCACCATCGGCGCGATCGTGATGAACGCCAACCCGTTCACGCGCGGGCATCGCTACCTGGTCGAGCGCGCCGCCGCGGCCTGCGACTGGCTGCACGTCTTCGTCGTCGCCGAGGACGTGTCGCTGATCTCGTACCGGGACCGCTACGCGCTGGTCTCGGCCGGCATCGCCGACGTTCCGCACACGACGCTGCACCACGGCTCCGAGTACATGGTCTCGCGGGCGACCTTCTCGGCCTACTTCCTCAAGGAGAAGGGGCTGGTCGAGAACTGCTGCACGGCGATCGACCTCCTGATCTTCCGCAACCACATCGCCCCGGCGCTCGGGATCACGCACCGCTTCGTCGGCACCGAGCCGTTCTGCCCGACGACCTTCAAGTACAACGCCGACATGCGCGAGTGGCTGATGGGCGACGTGTCGCCGGCGCCGACCGTGGAGATGGTCGAGATCGCCCGCACCGAATGCGAAGAGGTGCCGATCTCCGCCTCGGAGGTCCGCCGGCTCCTCGCGGCCGACGATTTCGCCCACATCCGCCGGCTGGTGCCGCCGGCGACCCTGCAGCTCCTCGAAGCGAAATACCGCGCGCCCCGAATCTCGGCCGCCTGAGCCCGACGCGGGCTCGCCTTCGGCCGGCATCGCCGCCGCGCTCCATTCGAAAGGACGTCCATTCATGAAGATCGTCAGAGAGGCCCTGGCCGGGACGCTCGAATCGAGCGACCTGATGGTCAGGATCGCACCGCGCGAGGGCGAGCTCGCCATCGTGCTGCAGAGCGAGGTGATCCATCAGTTCGGGCCGCAGATCGAGGCGGTCGTGCGCGGCTGCCTGGCGAAGCTCGGCATCGCCGAGGCGCTGGTGGTGATCGAGGACAAGGGCGCGCTCGACTGCGTCATCGCCGCCCGGGTGCAGACCGCGGTGTCCCGCGCCGTCGACGCCTGGACGGCCGACTGGAGTGTGCTGTCATGAAGCTCCGCCGCAGCATGCTGTTCCTGCCGGGCTCGAACGCCGCGATGCTCTCGACGGCGTTCGTCTACAAGCCCGACTCGATCATGTTCGACCTCGAGGACGCCGTCTCGCTGCGCGAGAAGGATTCGGCGCGCCTCCTGGTGTTCCACGCCCTGCGGATGCCGGCCTATCGCGACAGCGGCATCGAGACGGTGGTGCGCATCAATCCTCTGTCGACGCCGTTCGGCATGAAGGATCTCGAGGCGGTGGTGCGCGCCGGCGTCGAGGTCGTCCGCCTGCCGAAGACCGACACGGCCGACGACGTCCATGCGCTCGAGGCCGAGGTCGAGCGCATCGAGCGCGAGTGCGGCCGCGAGGTCGGGTCGACCAGGCTGATGGCGGCGATCGAATCCGCCTCCGGCGTCGTCAACGCGGTCGCCATCGCCACCGCCTCGAAGCGGCTGATCGGGATCGCGCTCGCCGGCTTCGACTACGTGATGGACATGCAGACCGAGCGCGGCGACGGCACCGAGCTGTTCTACGCGCGCTGCGCCGTGCTGCACGCCGCCCGCTTCGCCAAGATCGACGCCTTCGACGTGGTGTTCTCCGACGTCAACGACGACGACGGATTCCTGAAGGAGGTCGACCTGATCCGGCGCCTCGGCTTCAACGGCAAGTCGCTGATCAATCCGCGCCAGATCGACCTCCTGCACAACGCCTTCGCGCCGACCCAGGAGGAGGTCGACTACTCGCGCCGCGTCGTCGCCGCCGCCGAACAGGGCGAGAAGCAGGGCCTCGGCGTGGTGTCGCTGAACGGCAAGATGATCGACGCCCCGGTGATCGAGCACGCGCGCGTGGTGCTGCGCCGTGCCGAGGCTTCGGGGGTGCGGCAGTGACCGCGCAGAAGAGATCGAGGACGATGTCATGACCGCAGCCATCCGAGAGCGCCTCGTCGGCGCGCCCCTGCCGCAGGGCCTCGAGCCGTTCGGAGGCGTCACCGCGCGGGCGCCGCATCTCGCCACCCGCGAGAGCAAGTGCGGGCGCAAGCTCTGCAGCAGCCTGGAGGACGCCATCCGCGCCTCCGGCCTGAAGAACGGGATGACCATCTCGTTCCACCACGCCTTCCGCGAGGGCGACAAGATCATCAACCTGGTGGTCGACACGCTCGCCGCCATGGGATTCCGCGATCTCACGCTCGCGCCGTCGTCGCTGCTCTCCTGCAACGCGCCTTTGATCGAGCACATCAGGTCGGGGGTCATCCGCCGCATCTACACCTCGGGCATGCGCGGCAAGCTCGCCGAGGCGATCTCCAACGGCCTGATGGAGGAGCCGATCAACGTGCATTCGCACGGCGGCCGCGTCCATCTGATCGACCGCGGCGAGCTCACCCTCGACGTCGCCTTCCTGGCGGTGGCGACCGCCGATGACTTCGGCAACGCCAACGCGGTGTCGGGCCGCTCGCGCTGCGGCTCGCTCGGCTACGCCATGGTCGACGCCGCCCGCGCCGGCAAGGTGATCCTCCTCGCCGAGCAGCTGGTGCCGTTCCCCAACGCGCCGGCCTCGATCCGTCAGGATCAGGTCGATCTCGTCGTCAAGGTCGACCAGATCGGCGATCCTTCGAAGATCTCGGTCGGCGCCGCCCGCATCACCTCGAACCCGCGCGAGCTGCTGATCGCCCGCCTCGCCGCCGACGTGATGGAGCACTCGGGCTGGTTCGAGAACGGCTTCTCGCTGCAGACCGGCACCGGCGGCTCGGCCACGGCGACGGCCCGGTTCCTCGAGCAGCGCATGCTGAAGAAGGGCATCAAGGCGGCCTTCGCGCTCGGCGGCATCACCGGCTCGATCGTCGATCTGCACAAGAAGGGGCTGATCGGCCGCATCCTCGACACCCAGAGCTTCGACGCGGTCGCGGCCCAGTCGCTCGCCGAGAATCCGGAGCACTGGGAGATCTCGACCAACACCTACGCCAATCTCACGTCGAAAGGCGCCTGCAGCGACCGCGTCGACATGGTGATCCTGTCGGCGCTGGAGATCGACCTCGACTTCAACGTCAACGTGATCACCGGCTCCGACGGCGTGATGCGCGGCGCCTCCGGGGGCCATTCGGACGTCGCCGCGGGCGCCAACCTGCCGATCGTCGTCGGCCCGCTGATCCGCTCGCGCATCCCGACCGTGGTCGAGCGCTGCACCACCGTGGTGACGCCGGGCGAGACCATCGGCGTGCTGGTCACCGACCACGGCATCGCCGTCAATCCGAACCGCCCGGAGGTCGCCGAGCGGCTGAAGGCGGCGGGCCTGCCGGTGACCACCATCGAGGACCTCTACGGCCGGGCCGTCGCCCTCACCGGCAAGCCGCAGCCGATCGAGTTCCTCGACAAGGTCGTCGGCCTCATCCGCTATCGCGACGGCTCGGTGATCGACGTGGTGCGGCAGGTGAAGGGATGAGCCTCGCGGCGGGCGGGCGCCGGGCCGGACCGGCCGTGACGATCGAGGCGATGCTCGCGGCGCGCGAGCGCCGCGTCGCGCGTCGTCGCGACGCCTTCGCCCGCCGGCCCGAGGTGCCGCTCGTCACGGTGTCGGTGGTCATGCCGGGACCCGTGAAGGACTGCGCGCTCAGCCGCGACGCCGCCGCGGCCGCCCGGACCGCGCTCGATCGGCTGTTCGCCGCGCACGGCTGGCCGGCGACGACCCTGGTCGAGGCGGCCGGACCGACCGGGCCGGAGGCGCTGGTCGCCGTCGCGGCCGAGCCCCGCGCGCTCAAGCGGGCCCTCGTGATGCTGGAGGAGACGGATCCGCTCGGCCGGCTGTGGGACCTCGACGTCGCCGCGCCCGGCGACCGCGCGATCTCGCGCCGCGATCTCGGTCTGGCGCCGCGCCGCTGCCTGGTCTGCGACGCCCCGGCCCATGCCTGCGCCCGTTCGCGCGCGCATCCGCTCGACGCCTTGTTGACCGCCATGGAGGAGAGGATCGATGCCTGGCAGGCTCGCGCCGTCGATCCGGCCGCGTGACGCCGGCCCGCTCCTCCGCGGCCCGCATTCGGGCGCCGCGGTCGCGCCGCTCGCGGCGGCGCTCGCCGATCTCGTCGTCGACGCGCTGCTGCGCGAGGTGATGCTGACCCCCAAGCCCGGCCTGGTCGATCGCCGCAACACCGGCTCGCACCGCGACATGGACGTGGCGACCTTCGAAGCCTCGGCCGCGGCGCTGCGTCCGGGCTTCGCCGGCTTCGTCACGCTCGGCGCCGGGATCGCGCCGTTGCCGCCCGAGGCGGTACTGGAATGCGCCCGCCCGGTCGGGCTCGCCTGCGAGCGGGCGATGCTGGCGGCGACCGGCGGCGTCAACACCCACAAGGGCAGCATCTTCGCGTTCGGTCTCCTGCTCACCGCGGTCGGCCGGCTGTGGGCCGCCGGCCTGCCGGTCGACGCCGACGCGGTGTGCGACGAGGTCGCCCGCATCGCTGCCGGTCTCGTCGCCCGCGAGCTGCGCCGTCCGGGCGAGCCGCGGACTGCCGGCGAGCGGCTGTTCCGCCGCCACGGGCTGACCGGGGCGCGCGGCGAGGCGGAGTCGGGCTTCGCGACGGTACGGTATCGTGCGCTCCCGGTGCTGGAGCGGGCGCTCGCCGAAGGCCGCGACACGGATACGGCGCTCGCCGCCGCCTTCCTGCATCTCCTCGCCCACAACGCCGACACCAATCTCGCCGCCCGCGGCGGCATCGGGGGACTCGGCTTCGCGCGGGCCGCGGCGGTGCGCCTGCTGCAGGCGGGCGGCGTCGACGCGGCCGACTACGCAGCCCGCCTGTGCGCCCTCGACGACGCCTTCATCGCCCGGAACCTCAGCCCGGGCGGCAGCGCCGACCTTCTCGCCGTCGCCTGGACGCTGCACCGCCTGCCATTCGTTCTGCGCGACGGCCCGCCCGCGCGCACCTGGTGACGCGTCCGAGGCCGCCTTTCGGAGCATGACGTCTCCGCGAAACCGGAGTCCACATTTGCGGCACATGCTCTATTGTCCGGGCGGGCGCCCGCCCGGACAGATCACAGGCCTTCGGAGATGACAGCGACCCTCTCGGGAGGCGCCCGGGACATTCTGGTGCAAGCCGCGGACCGGCTCGACCTGGTGCTGGTGCCGGGCTTCAAGGATTCGGGGCCGGAGCACTGGCAGAGCCTGTGGCAGGCCGCGGTGCCGGCGTTCCAGCGCATCGGCCAGCGGCGCTGGGACAATCCCGACATCGAGCTGTGGATCGCGGCGATCCAGCGGCTGCTCGCCGAGCGGCGCCGGCCGGCCGTGCTGATCGGCCATTCGCTCGGCGCGCTGGCGTCGAGCTGCCTCGCCGCCGACCGTCATCCGCAGGTCGCCGGCCTGATGCTGGTGGCGCCGGCCGAGCCGAGCCGCTTCGAGGCGGAGGAGCGCGTGCCCGAGACGGGGCTCGGCGTGCCGGCCCTGGTCGTGGCGAGCCACAACGATCCGGTGATGCGGTTCGCCCGTGCCGAGCACTGGGCCGCGATCTGGGGCGCCGACCTCGCCGATCTCGGCGAGGCCGGCCACATCAATGCCGAGGCGGGCTTCGGCCCCTGGCCGCACGGCCTCGACCTGCTCGCCGGTCTGGTCGCGACGATCCCGGCCGCGCCGCCCGGCTGAGTCCGGCGCACCGAGTCCCGTCAGGCGACGGCGGTGCTGCGGCACGGTGCCGCCGCCGTCCGGGCGGAACCACTGCCGCCCGGATCGGTTCGCCCAGGGAGGTCGGTCATTCGCACCGCGCGGGCCGCTGGGCGCGTGCGGCGTCGATCGACGTCGCCGGGATCGACGTCGCCAGCCGAGCACCTGCCGCGGCGCCGTTCTCGGCACCTGCCGTTGCGGACGTCCGGCCGCAGACGGGTCGGGCCCGCCGGCGGAACCAGGCCGACCGAAGGAACACGTGATGGCGCGAGACGAGCTGCCGCCGGGCAACGCCCTCCTGACGGCCCTGCCGCCGGCCGATCGCGATCGCATCCTCCCGCTGCTCGAGCCGATCTCCATCAAGCAGCGGCGCGTGCTCCACCATGATCGGGCCCCGATGGAGCACGTCTACTTCATCGAGAGCGGGCTGGTCTCGGTCCTGGCCCAGATCGACGAGCGCAAGGCGGCCGAGGTGTGGCTGATCGGCCGCGAGGGCCTGTCGGGGATTCCGCTTCTCCTCGGCGGCAGCGCCTCGCCGCACCGCCGGGTCGTCCAGCTCGGCGGCTCCGCCCTGCGGATGCGCGCCGCCGACGTCCATGCGGCGATGAACGGTGTCCCGTCGTTTCGCGCCGTCATGCTCCGCTACGTCCAGCTCGCTCTCGTGCAGACCTCCCAGACCAGCGCCTGCAACAGCGCCCATCCGATCAAGCAGCGGCTCGCCCGATGGCTGCTGACGGCGCAGGACCGCATCGGCCGGGACGTGCTGCCGCTCACCCACGACATGCTCGCGCGCCTTCTCAGCGTGCGGCGGGCGACGATCAGCGAATGCCTGGCGCTGCTCGAGCGCGAGCAAGTGGTCGGAACCCGACGAGCACAGCTCGAGATTCTCGACCGCGGGCGGCTCGAGAGCATGTCGTGCCTGTGCTATCGCATCATGGCGAACGAGCACGAGCGGATGATGCGCGATCTCCGTGCCCCCTGGGGGCTGGTCTTCGACCACGGGACGGGTCGTGCTCCCGTCGACGGTCACGGTCACACCGGCCATCGTCACGAGACTCATCTTCACGAGACCCACCATCATGACGGCCATCGTCACGACGGCCATCGTCAGGATGGCGGCCCGGACGGCGCGCGCAATGTGTCGTCGGCGGATGGCTGCGGGCCGGAGTCGTCATCCTTCTCACCGACGGGAGGACGACGCTCGTCGCCGCTGTAGGGGGCGGCGGCCGTGCGGTCAGCGTCCCGCGTCGTCCCGCTCCGTCGACATGCAATAGGCGGCGATGCGGCCGGCCGTGGTCGATGGGCAGGTCACGGCCCGCTCGCCCCGGAGCCGGGCGCGGCCGGTCGTGCAGACGGCGTTCACGGCGAACTCGCCGTCGCGGCACACCACCATGCAAGTGCCGCCCGGATCGCAGCGCTGACGGACGACCCGCAGGCTCGCCGGGCCGGAGACCGGACCGCCGCCGCCGGCCGCGGCGTCGTCGCCGGGGCCCGGCCGTGCGGTTTCGGACCCGGAGGCGTCGGGCCTGGATGCTTCGGGTTTGGATGCGTCTGGCGCGGACGGTGCGGCCGTCGTCTCCGACCCGGTCGGCGACGGCAGCGTCGGCTCGCAGTTGACGACCCGCGCCGGCCTGACGTCGCGGCCCGCCCGCAGCTCGATCATGCAGTCGGGCGGCAGATAGCGGATCCGGAACCGGAACCGGCCGAGGCGGTCGCTGCGCCCGGAATAGCGCTCGTCGAGCGTGATCCGCTGGTTGCTACGCTCCGTCTCGCCGCGCACGACCAGGATCCCCGCCGTGTACTCCGCCTGGCGGACCGAGATCTCGGCGGCGGCCGGATCCGCAGAGCCCACCGCCGCGAGCAGGACCGCGAGCGACAGACGGTTCGCCGGGATGCGTTTCGCAGACATGGGCGGCTCCCCTTCGCACTGTTCGACGACCGCGTTCGACGATCGGCCGCGCCCCCCGGCACGGTGCGGCCGTGCCGAACGGCTCGTCCGTCGGAGCGGTATTTGCGGGACCTGACGCGGACCGCGCCGCTCGGCTGCGAACGGGCGGGTGTGCCCCGGAGAGGAGCACGCCCGCCCGGACAGATGATCGATGGGGCGCGCCGGCTACTTCGACTGCGAGCCGCTGGAGCTCGACCCCGCAGACCCGCTCGACGACGACGAGCCGGTGGTGCCCTGGGACGACGTGCCGCCCTGCGAGGCGGCGCTCACCGCGCTCGGCGGGTTGATGTACATCACCACCATGTCGCCGTCGCTCGTCTTGGCGTGCACGATGTAGGCCGCGTCGACGATGGTGATGTCCTGGAAGCCGGACTGCTGCAGGGTCTTGCGCAGCTTGTCCTGCGACATGGCCCCGACTCGCTGGTTCTGGCTCTGGCCCGCCGCGTTCTTCTGGGTGCCGGATTGCGATCCGGACGACTGGGATCCGGATTGCGCGGCGGCGGGGACCATGCCGAGGGCCAGGATGGCGGCGGCGATCGTGACGTGACGCATCTGCTCGTCTCCTTCGAAGGGGCTGGATTGTTCGCGTGGTTCCGTCGCCGCGTTCGCATGCGGGCGGCGACGTCGGGTCATGCGTCGGGCCGTCCTGGCGTTCCTCGTTCGCCCGCGCGGCCGGTTCGCTATCGGACCGATCCTCCGACTTCGGCGGGCGACTGCCCGTTCGCGGCGCCGGCACACGTATCGGAACACCCGCGCATGCCGCCGCATTGGGAGGAGCAGGGCGCCGGGGACCGTCCGGGGCCGAGCCACGGTTCGCGGCCGTCGTGACGCCGATCGGGAGTGACACGCTTGAGCTGGATCAGGATCGTGCTCAACCGCCTGCGGACGAGCCTCTGGCTCATCCCGGCCGTCATGGCGACGGTCGGCACGGTTCTCGGCGTGGCGATGCTGTTCTCCGGTCTCGCTTTCAGCATCGCGCCGAGCGACGGCCACTGGTGGGTGTTCAGCGGCGACGCCGGCACCGCCCGGGATCTGCTCTCGACGCTCCTGTCCGGCATGATCACCATGACGTCGCTCGTGGTCTCGATCACCATGGTGGTGCTGTCGCTTTCGGCGGGCCAGCTCGGTCCCCGGCTGATCTGGAATTTCATCGATGACCGCCAGATCCAGGCCGTCATCGGCCTGTTCGTCGCCACCATCCTGTATACGCTGGTGGTTCTCCGGAGCATCAACGAGGAACTCGGCCCCGACTATGTTCCGCACGCCGCCATCACGATGGCGAGCGCCCTGGTCGTCGTCTGCCTGTTCGCGCTGCTGTTCTATCTGCACAAGCTGGCCCGCTCGATCATTTCCGACACCATGGTCGACACCGTGGCGCGCCATCTCTCGCAAGCCATCGCGACCCGTTCGGGGGAACGGCGGGCCAGCGTCGGCGGCCCGCTGCCGAGCGGCTCGCTGGAGCGCCGGATCGCGCTGACCGACAGCGGCTACGTCCAGTTCATCGACTATGCCGCGCTGTGCCGTCTGGCGGTGCGCCACGATGCGCTGCTGACCGTCCGGATCAGGGCCGGGGCGTTCGCGATCCGGGGCCGCTGCGTGATCGAGGCGCTCTCGCCCGCGCCTCTCCCGGACGACGTCGAAGATGCGGTCCGTGATGCCTTCGCGCTCGGCGCCGACCGCACCCCGGACCAGGATCTCGAATACGCGATCCGCCAGCTCGTCGAGATCGCGCTGCGTGCCCTCTCTCCCGGAATAAACGATCCGTTCACCGCGATCACGGTGATCGACCGCCTCGCCGCCGCCCTGGAGGAGATCGGCCGCCGGCCATTGCCGCCGCAGGAATACGCGGACGAGGACGGCACGGTTCGGGTGATCGCCGACGCCAGCACCTACGAGGCGCTGGTGAACACCGCCTTCATGCAGATCCGCCAGTCCGCGCGCGACGATGCGGCGGTGCTGCTGCGGCTCGCCTCGCGCCTGCGCGACCTGCACGAGGTCGCGAGCTCGGATGTCCAGCGCGACGCGCTGTCGAAGCATCTGCACATGATCGGCCGGCTCGCCGAAGGATTCGCGGAGCCGGCCGACCGCCGCGCCCTGGAGGAGGCTGCCGCGGTGCCGCCGGAGAATGCCTCGGTAACGCTGCCGCTGCGGTGATCGTGGCGATCTCGGCCCGGCGCGTCAGCGTCAGTCCGCCGGCGGGCCGCCCTGCACGGCCAGCCGCGCCAGCTCGGTCGCGGTGCGGCGAACCTCCGCCTCGTCGTAGTCGGGGGACGCGGTCGCGGGTGCGACGACCTGCGGCGCGGAGATCGTCCCGTCCGGCCCGAGCGGGAACGTGAACGCCGCTCCCGTCCGGGTGAAGACCACGGTCACGGCGTCGCCGTTCCGCTCGAGCCGGAAGTCGTCGGTTCTCGGTGTGGTCGGCGTCATCGGGGTGCTCCTCGTGCCGGTCCGGCCGGTGTGTCGGCCGATCGATCCTCCTCGAAGCTCAACCCTCGTGCAGCACGGTGGTTCGGTGCTTCTCGGCGATCGCGGCACGGGTCGCGGTCCCCTGCATCAGGACTTCCTCCTTCAGCCGGCCCGGATGTCGCTCGCCTCCGGCCGCGAGCGTGAGGAGGCGGCGTGCGATCAGGAGCCTCTGCTCCTGGTCCAGGTTCTCGGGCCGGATCGCGGCGACGACGTCGTCCATGACGGTGCGGAGTATTCGAAGCGTGTCGGGCTCGAAGGCGTACATCACGAAACCTCGGACGGTTACGGTGGGCGCTGTTCTCGCAACGGCGCAGTCGCCCCGCGCGGTGCGCGGCGGCGGACCGCGGCGCGATTGCGAGGAGGCCAGGATAAGGGCCGACGCTGCCCGGGAAAGCGACACCGGAGGATGGCGTGCGCGATTCATCGCCCGTTATCGGACCGACGGCGCGACGGGCCGGTCGCCGGACGGTCGGATTCAGGAGACCGTCCGTCGGGGTCGCGCGCAGCGGCGCCGGCGGCGCCCTTCGCATCCGCAATCACCGACCGCCGCCGTCGCGGAGGATCGGACCCGGCGGGCCAGCCTTCCCGCTGACGGGTGCGGTCGCCGTCCGCCTCCTCGGTCTGGTCGTGCAGGAGGATCGTGCAGGTCGGGAACGGCAGGTCGATCGCCGCCTCGCTCAGCGCCCGCTTGATCGCCGCGACGACGCGGCCGCGCGTCCGGACGACGGCGAGCCGTCGCGGATCCGACCACCACATCACCTTGACGATCACGGCGGAGCCGTCCAGGGCCCACGGGATCGCCTCGGCCGGCGGATCGGGCTCGATCTCCGGCACGTCCTTCAGCGCCGCCAGGATGACGGCGCAGGCGCGCTCGACGTCGTCCCCATAGCCGATGCCGACGTCGTATTCGGAGCGCCGGCGCGGGAACGCGGTGCGCACCGTCACGGCGCGCGTGTAGATGTCGCTGTTGGGGATCACGACGAGCTCGCCGTCGTAGGTCCGGATCAGCGTGGCGCGTGCCTCGATGCGCTCGACCGTGCCCTCGAACGCGCCCGAGACGATCTGGTCGCCCGGCCGGAACGGGCGGCGGTACAGGATCAGCAGGCCGGACAGCCAGTTCTGCAGCACGTCCTTGAACGCGAAGCCGATCGCCACCGAGCCGATGCCGAGGGTGGAGAGGAGGTCGGCCGGCTTGATCGACGGAAACACGATGGTGGCGAAGACCAGGAAGCCGAACAGCAGCACGGCCCAGCGCACGAAGCTGCCGAGCAGCCGGCCGAGATCGCTGCGGTCGCGGCGCTGCAGCACGCTGCGCACCGCGTGCGCCGCGCCGGCGGCGGCGAGCATGAAGACGAGGAAGACGAGGGCCGCGATGCCGAGCCGGGGCACCACGGCGACGAAGCCTTCGATGTAGCCTTCGACGACCTGGACGGCCGGATCGATGGACTGGTTCATGTGATCCTCGGAGCGGCGCGGGCGGCCGATCCGGGGACAACGGTGTCCGGGGCAGCTTCGTTCGTGCCGCCCGCGCGCCGGTCGAGCGTCCGTCGACGGTGCGCTCAGCCCGCCTCGGCCGGCGCCAGGGCGTCGCCGTTCTGCAGCCGCGGCACCCTGATCTGGTAGGCGCGCAGGGCGGCGGCCGCGAGCACTAGCGTCGGCAGCCAGGCGATGCGGGCGCCGTAGCGGTCGTGCGGTCCGGAGAGGGCACCGCACACGAACGCGTTGGCCAGCACCGCGACGCCGATCGCGCCGGCTAGGACGGCGATGTCGTCGCAGCGGCGCCGCCGCACCGACCACGCCATGACGCCGACGAGCCCGAGCAGGGAGAGCGTCGCGACCACGGGGTGGAGCAGGTTGACGGCCTCGAAGCTCATCTCGCCCTTCTGCTGGCGTGCCGCCCGCATCCGCGGCGCCATGCCGGGCACGAAACGGTCGATGATCCCGTAGGTGTGCCAGAGCTTGTCGTGCACGCCCTCGCCGCTGGCGTTCATCGCGAGCTGGGTCCCCATTGCCGCAGCGGCGGTCTCGATCTGGCGCCACGGATAGGCAGCGAGGCTGCCGAGCACGATGGCGCGCATCTCGTCGCCCAGCCCGGCGAACCGGCCGAGCTGGTTGAACACGCTTTTGCCCCACAGGAAGTCGTCGGCGGTCTTGGGCAGGTCGTGGCGATACGGGCAGAGCCTGTAGGCGACCTTGGCGCAGTGGTCGTCGAGATAGCGGGCGACGATCCCGTCCTGCAGCATGCGGCCGAACGGAATCGTGAATCCGCCGGGCGTCCAGGCGAACTGGCGGCCGAGCGCCAGGTTGGTGCTCAGCAGGAGGAGGGCGCCCACCGCCACCGCGGCGAGCCCGCGGGCGAGGCCGCGGAGCGGCACCACGGGACGCCGGACCAGCACCGGCATCAGCCCGGCGCCGAGCACGGCGAGCAGCATCGCGAAGGTCGCCGTGTGGCTCGCCGCCGCGAACGCGACGAGGCCGAACAGCAATGCGGCTTCCCAGCGGCGCAGCGCCTCGCGCCGCGCCACCAGCATGTAGAGGGCGAGCAGCCCGAGCCCGGCGAAGATATCGGTCAGCAGAAGGCTGGTGAGCCAGGGCAGGGAGGTGAGACCGGCGAGCGCCACGACCATCATGGCGGCGCGTCGCGTCCCGCCGCCGAGGCCGAGCACGCGGAGGAGCAGCGCGACGGTCCACACGGTGAGCACCGCCTGCACGATCACGACGGGCCAGTAGTCGAGGCGTTCGCCGAGATGGAGGAACAGCCCGAAGGTGGTCGACCGGCTCGGCACGAGATAAGGCTCGTACCAGCGGGCGATGTAGCCGCCGGTGTCGTATTGCAGCAGCGGAAACCGGTTCCACATCGCCGGGACGAGCAGCACCAGCACGGCGGCGACCGGCGCCGCGATCCTGGCAGCCGCCCGGGCGGCGAGCGCGAGAGACGAACCGGCTGCACCCGACGGCACGTCGGAGGCCGAGACGGGCGGCTGAGCCATCGCGCGATCCGTGACTGATGAGCTGACGTGAGAGCCGGGCGAGCCGGAGAGGTAGGATCGCAGGGATTAAGGCACGGCGGCCCGCGGCTTGACAAGAAGAACTCTGTTTCGGTCCGAGGCTCCGCCCACAACCGCGCGGTGTCCTCTCTCCGACCCGGGCGGCTCGACCTCACGGTGGGATCGAGCGGCCGTGGGGGCCCGCCGCTCGTTTCACCGGGTCGCGCGAACGCTTCAGCGGACCAGCGGACCGGGGCTCTTGAGGTACTGCTCGCGGATAGCCTTCGCCGACCAGTAGGCGAGGGCGCCGACCGTGCCGGTCGGGTTGTAGCCGGGATTCTGCGGGAACGCGCAGGCGCCCTGCACGAACACGTTCGGCACGTCCCAGCTCTGCAGATAGCGGTTGACGGCGCTGGTCTTCGGATCGCTGCCCATCACGGCGCCGCCGGTGTTGTGCGTCGTCTGGTACGGCACGATCGAGTAGGGCGTCGAGCGGTCGTTCGGAACGACGATCTCGCCGCCCATCAGTCGCGCGATCTCGGTCGTCCGCGCCGTGATGTAGTTCGCCATGCGGACGTCGTTCTCGGGAAAGTCGAAGGTCATGCGCAGCAGCGGCTGCCCGTAGGCATCGACATAGGTCGGGTCGAGGTCGAGATGGTTGCCGCGCGTCGCCATCGAGGCGCCGTGCACCGACAGCCCGGCCGCGTGGTTGTAGTGGCGCCGCACCGCCCGCTTCCAGGCGAGACCCCAGCGCGGGGTGCCGGGCGGCACCGGGTGGTACTCGATCGGCCGCGCGCCGGTCGAATAGGCCGCCACATAGGCGCCGCCGATGAAGCCGAGGCCGGCGTGATCGAAATTGTCGCCGTTGAAGTCGTCGATCGCGGTGCCGAGGGCGCCGGCGCCCATGAACTGATTGGTGTGCACGGTCTCGGGATAGAACACCGTGACGGACGCCATCGTCTGGTAGGTGTAGTTGCGCCCGATCGTGCCCTCGCCGGTGCGCGGATCGTAGGGCGTGCCGATGCCCGACAGCAGCATGTGCCGCACGTTGTTGATGCCGAACGAGCAGAGAATCACGATCTCGGCGGGCTGCTCGACCTCACGGCCGCTGGCGAGATCGAGGTAGAGCACGCCGGTCGCGCGCGACCGGCTCCGGTCGAGCAGCACGCGGGTGACGTGCGCGCGCGTGCGCAGCTCGAAGTTCGGCGATTCCATCAGCTTCGGCAGCACGATCGTCTGCGGGCTCGACTTGGCGAAGTGCTCGCAGCCGAAGCGCTCGCAGAAGCCGCAGATCATGCAGGGCTGCAGCGTCATGCCCTCGGGGTTGGTGTAGTGCGCCGTCATGTTGGCGGACGGCACCTGGAACGGGTGCCAGCCCAGCGCCAGCGCCGCGTTGGCGAACAGCGCGCCCGCATAGGCGGGCGCGGTCGGCGGATTGGGGTAGTCGCGCCTGCGCGGTCCCTCGAACGGATTCCCGCCCGGCCGGATCGTGCCGTTCAGATTGCCGGCCCGGCCGCCGATTCCGCAAAGATACTCGAAGCGGTCGTAGAACGGCTCGAGCTCGTCATAGGTCACGCCGAAGTCCTGCACGGTCAGGTCGCCGCCGACCGCCTCGGCGCCGTAGCGCTCGCGGTTGTGGGTGTGGGCGACGAAGTCGGAGGGCAGGAAGCGCCAGGTCTGGCCGTTCCAGTGCACCGCGGCGCCGCCGACGTCGGTGCCCGGCAGGAACGAGCCGAGCGTGCGGATCGGCAGCGCCTCCTGGTCGTCGGTGTTGCGGGCCGTGTAGGTCTCCAGCCGGGGGTTCTGGTGCAAGTGCTGCCGCACCGCGTAGCGCAGCTCGTCGTGCATGCCGGGCGACTGGAAATCCGGCACGGTGTCGCGCCAGACCCCGCGCTCGAGCCCGACCACGCTGAGGCCGGCCTGGGTCAGCTCGCGGCCGAGGATCGCGCCGGTCAGGCCCATGCCGACCAGGACGACGTCGACCGGCCGCCTGCGTTCGGCCATCGCGGGCTCCTCAGGGATGCGTGTGTCGCGCCGGCGGCGTGCCGCGTGGCGACGGGTCGGCGGGTGCGCCGTGGTGGTGGGGACCGGCGTCCATCATCGAGAGCGGCGGCCGGGTGAAATGGAGGCCGTGGCGCGTGTAGAGGTCGAGATACGCCGCATAGGCGCCCGGGAAGCCGACCATTCGCCACGAGACCATGTCGCGGTTGCCGCCGTAGGCGGGATCGGCGAACCAGCCCTCGATGGTGTTGGCCAGCAGCGTCTCGAAGAAGATCGAGGACGGAAAGTCGGCGATCCGCAGCCGGCCCCGCTCCAGGTTCGTCAGGAAGGCGTCCTGCTCGCCGGCCGGCGCCGCGGCGAAATCGAGGCCGCGCTGCCCGAGGGCCTCGCCGATCGCCGCGAGGGACGTGCGGTAGAGCTGGGCCGGCGTGAGTCCGAGCTGATAGCCCTGGCCCGGCATGCCCGGCCTGATCGGCCCGGCGAGATAGAGCCGCTCGCCCTCGCCGTAAGGGCCGGCGAGCTGCCGGTCGATATAGCTCGGCACGCCGGCCTCGCGCGCGCCCGGCCAGTCCGCCTCGGGCGGGATCAGCCGGTCGACCGCGGCCTCGACGAAGGCCGCCTCGGCGCGGTCGAAGAAGACGTAGCCGGGCTCGGATCCGGCCGGGCGGGCCGACGCGTACGAGCCGAGCGCGACGCCGACGCCGAGGACGGCGCTGCCGTGCAGGAAGTCGCGGCGCGGGATCGACGTCATGGGCGCGCGTCCGCCGCGGCGAGGGCGGGCGCCTCGCAGCGGCGCCGCGCCGCCGCGTCGGCGACGAGGTCGCATCGGCGCAGCGCGGGCGCCGCGATCGGGAGCATGCCGGGGCCGAGGAAGGGATGGCGCGGCGGCACGATGTCGAACGGCGCCGGCAGCGGCGCCAGGCGCGGATTGGCAGCGCTTTCCGGGCCGCTGGAGCCGGTCGTGACCGCGGCCGTCGAGCCGGCGCCGATCTCGACGGACCCGGCCTCGGTCGGGCTCTCGGCCCCGGCCGACGTGGTCGTCGTCTCGTTGCCCTGGGCGTGGACGGTCGCCGGTGCGCCCAGGCCGGCCGCACAGAGGAGCGCCGTCGCGGCGATGCACCGGCGGCCTCGGCGCGCCCGCCGCGGCACCGAGCCGGTCTTCAGGCGATCTCTGTCCAGGTGTTCGCCGCCGGCCGAAGTCAATGCGTGTTCCCGATCGATGGAAGTCAGTCGTCGCCGTCGTGCGGAAAAGCGCTCGCGTGTCGCACGGTTCCGGCAGCGCGGCACGCCCTGGGTACGTGCCCGTACGATCCGCCCTGCCATGCCGCAACCGGCGGGGCCTCTCCGCGTTCAACCGAGGTGGCTCGGCGCGGTGCGGAGCCACCCGTGCGGGAGTCCGATGCGCTGTCCGGCAGTCATCACGGTCGTCTGGTTCGCGACCGTCTGGTTCGCGGCCGTATGCGGCGCGAGCGCCCCGGCTGCCGCGGCTGGCCCGCCGACGCCGCCGGGCGAGGCGGATCTCGAGCGTGGCCGCGCCGTGGCCCGCGGCGATGCGACCGGGCTTCCGGCCGGCGCGGCCTGCCACACCTGCCACGGGCCGGACGGCGCCGGCGACCGCTCGGGCGCCTTCCCGCGGATCGGCGGCCAGCCCGCCTGGTATCTGTACAAGCAGCTCGACGACTACGCGTCCGGTGCGCGGCGCAATGCCGTGATGGAGCCGATCGCCCGGGCGCTCGCGGCCCGGCAGCGGCAGGACGTCGCCGCCTTCTACGCCGCACAGGTACCGGCCGCCGCCGCGCCGGCACGATCCGCCGATCCGGCGCTGCTCCAGCGCGGCGGCAGCATCGCGGCGGCCGGCCTCGCCGAGAAGAGCGTCGCCGCCTGCGTGAACTGCCACGGCCCGCGCGGACGCGGCCTGCCGCCGACCTACCCGTATCTGGCCGGGCAGTACGCCCCCTATGTCGCGCTGCAGTTCCGGGCCTGGAAGGACGGCGCCCGCCGCAACGATCCGCTCGGCGTGATGCGGCACATCGCCCGGCAGCTCTCCGAGGACGACGTCCGCGCCCTCGCCACCTATTTCGCCTCGCTGCCGCCGCCCGCTCCGGCCCGTGAGGCCGTCGTGCGGCCATGATGGGGCGACGCGTGCGGCCAGTCCTCGTCTGCTCGATGCTCGCCGGCTGGCTCGCCGGGTGCGGTGAATCGCCGACGACCGATCCGGAGTGGCGGCCGTCCACCGGGGGCGCCGCGGCCCGTGGGCGGCTCGTGGTGGAACGGGTCGGCTGCGGCGTCTGCCACGTCATCCCGCGCGTCGCCGGGCCGCGCGGCACGGTCGGACCCTCGCTCGCCGGTTTCGGCAGCCGCACCTTCGTCGCCGGGACGCTGCCGAACCGCCCCGACGTCCTCGCCGACTTCGTGCGCGACGCCCCGTCCCTGGTGCCGCGCACCGCCATGCCGCCGATGCCGCTCGACCGCGACGCCGCCCGCGACGTCGCGAGCTTCCTGCACACCCTGCGCTGACCACGACCCCCGAGGTGCGATGGCCCGATCCTCGATCATCGACGACGTCTTCTCCGGCCTGCAGTCCGCCCTGGCGCCGGCCGGACCGAACGCGTCCGGCATCGCCGAGCTGTCGTGGATCATGTTCGCCGCGGCGGCGGTGATCTTCGTCGTCGTGATGGTTTTTCTCGCGGCGGCGATCCTGCTGCCGCCGGGTCGCCGCGGCTGGCTCTCCGGCCAGGGCGTCGTGATCGCCGGCGGCATCGTGTTCCCGGTGGTGGTGCTCACCGCCCTGCTCGTCTACGGGCTCGCCCTCGCCCGCACCCTGGTGCGCGAGGACACGCCCGACACGCTCCGCATCCACGTGATCGGCGAGCAGTTCTGGTGGCGGGTCCGCTACGAGCGAGAAGGGGAGGGCGACGAGATCGTCACGGCGAACGAGATCCACGTCCCGACCGGCCGCCCGATCCGCTTCCTTCTCACCACGCGCGACGTGATCCACAGCTTCTGGATTCCGAGCCTCGCCGGCAAGCTCGACATGATCCCGGGCCAGACCAACGGCCTCACGCTCGCGGTGGAGCGGCCGGGCGTCTATCGCGGCCAGTGCGCCGAATTCTGCGGCGGCGCCCATGCGCTGATGGCCTTCGACGTCGTCGCCCACGCGCCGGCGGACTTCGCCGCATGGCGGGAGGCGCAACTGCGCCGGGCCGTCGAGCCGGCGACGCCGCTCCTCGCCCGCGGCCGCGAGCTGTTTCTCGCCGCCGGGTGCGGCGCCTGTCACGCCGTGCGCGGCACGCCCGCGACCGGCAGCATCGGGCCGGACCTCACCCATGTGGGCAGCCGTCGCTCCATCGCGGCCGGCTCGTTTCCGAACAACCAGGGCACGCTGGCCGGCTGGATCGCCGACAGCCAGCACCTGAAGCCCTCCAACCGAATGCCGTCGTTCCCGGTGTTCAGCGGAGAGGATCTGCGTGCGGTCGCCGCCTATCTGGAGAGCCTGAAATGACGGCCACCGTGCACAAGACGCCCCGCGCCGAGGAGCGCACCGGTCCCGCCGGGCTGCCCAACCCGGCGCCGCGGCCCGAGGGCGAGATCGAGGCGCTGAAGCACGTCTGGCGCGCCCCGAAGGGGCTGAACTTCATCACCGTCGTCAACAACACCTATGTGGGCCTGTTCTACGTCGGCACCGCCTTCCTGTTCTTCATCCTGGCCGGGATCTTGGCGCTGATCATGCGCACCCAGCTCGCGGTGCCGCAGGCCGACATCGTGAGCCAGGGCACCTACAACCAGCTCTTCACCATGCACGGCACCATGATGATGTTCCTGTTCGCGGTGCCGGCCGTGGAGGCGATGGGCGTCTATCTGCTCCCCAACATGCAGGCGGCGCGCGACCTGCCGTTCCCGCGCCTCTCGGCCTACGCGTTCTGGGCGTACTTCTTCGGCGGTCTCGCCTTCTTCTGCAGCCTGCTGTTCCAGGTGGCGCCGGACACCGGCTGGTTCATGTATCCGCCGCTCACCGGCACCAAGTACTCGCCCGGCATCAACGCCGACTTCTGGCTGCTCGGCATCGGCTTCATCGAGATCTCGGCGATCGCCGGGGCGATCGAGATCATCGTCGGCGTGCTGAAGACCCGCGCGCCCGGCATGAGCCTCGACAAGCTGCCGGTCTACGCCTGGGCCATGCTGGTGTTCGCGGCCCTGATCGTCTTCGCCTTTCCGGCCGTCATCCTGTGCACGCTGCTGCTCGAGATCGAGCGCGCGTTCGGCTGGCCGTTCTTCATCGCCGAGAAGGGCGGCAGTGCCATGCTGTGGCAGCACCTGTTCTGGTTCTTCGGCCATCCGGAGGTCTACATCATCTTCCTGCCGGCGGCCGGCATGGTGTCGATGATGGTACCGACCATCGCGCAGACCCCGCTGGTCGGCTACCGGCTGGTCGTGCTCGCCATCGTCGCGACCGGCTTCTTCTCGTTCGGCGTGTGGGTGCACCACATGTTCGCGACCGGAATTCCGCAGCTGAGCCTCAGCTTCTTCTCGGCCGCCAGCATGGCCGTCTCGGTGCCGAGCGGCATCCAGGTGTTCGCCTGGATCGCCACCATCGCCAACGGCCGCCTGCAGCTCACCACGCCGGCGCTGTTCATTCTCGGCTTCCTGTTCATCTTCACGCTCGGCGGCCTCACCGGCGTGATGGTCGGCATGGTGCCGTTCGACTGGCAGGTGCACGACACCTATTTCGTCGTGGCGCATTTCCACTACGTGCTGATCGGCGGCATGGTGTTCCCGCTCTTTGCCGCTTTCTACTACTGGACGCCGCTCGCGAGCCGGAAGCCGTTGTCCGAGAAACTCGGGCGCTGGGTGTTCGGTCTGATGTTCGTCGGGATGAACGTCACCTTCTTCCCCATGCACCTCACCGGGCTCATCGGCATGCCGCGGCGGGTCTACACCTACCCGGCAGGGCTCGGCTGGGACTGGCTCAACATGACCTCGACGATCGGCGCCTTCATGATCGCGGCCGGCGTCGCGCTGTTCCTGTTCGACCTGGTGCGCAGGTTCCGGATCACCGAGGACAATGCGGGGAACATCTGGAACGCCGGCACGCTCGAATGGCTGCCGAGCGGCGACTACGCCAACCGCAGCATTCCGCGGGTGACCAGCCGCGAGCCGCTGTGGGACCAGCCGCACCTCGCCGCCGACGTCGAGGCGGGCCGGTACTACCTGCCAAACGCGCCGACCGGCGGCCGCGAGACGATCGTGACGAGCCCGATCACGGCGGAGCCGCAATACGTCGTCCAGATGCCGGGGCCGAGCTGGGCGACCGTGCTGGGCGCGTTCTTCACCGCGGCGTTCTTCATCCTGCTCACCGTCAAGCTGGTGATCCCGGCGATCGTCTGCGCCGTGATCGCCGTCGGCATGGTGATCTGGTGGCTGTGGGACACGGATCCGGGCCCGGCCCAGGCGACGGTCGACATCGGCGGCGGCATCCGGCTTCCGACCTACGTCACCGGCCCGATGAGCCACTCCTGGTGGGCCATGGTCGTGCTGCTCATGGTCGCCGGCACGCTCTATGCCTGCCTGCTGTTCTCCTATCTCTTCCTGTGGACCGTCAGCCCCGATGTGTGGCCGAAGCCGGACGCTCTGCCGGAGCTCCCGTGGCCGCTGCTGCCGGCCGTGCTCTATGCGGCGAGCAGCCTCGCCGTGGTGCTCGCGAGCCGGTCGCTGCGGCGGGTTCCGGCGGGCGGCGCCGGCGCGGCCGGCGTCTGGCCGATGCGGATCGCCCTCGCCGCGGCGATCCCGCTGGTGGTCGCCGCCGTCGCCACCGACCTCGCGGCGCAATCGGGGACCGGCCTGCAGCCGACCGAGAGCGCCTACGGCGCCGTCGTCTACATGTTCGTGTCGCTGCAGGGCTTCTATGCCGTGGTCCTGGTCCTGATGGGGGTCTTCACGCTGGCGCGGTCGCTCGCCGGCAAGCTCGACGGCGTCCGCCGCGGCACCTTCGACAACACCATGCTGCTGTGGCACTTCGCCGTCGTCCAGGGGCTCGTCGGCCTGGCCGTGACGGCCCTGTTCCCGCGCCTCGTCGGGGGCTGAGCCATGCGGGGCGCGCGGCCGGGCTTCCTCACCAAGATGCTGTTCCTCAACGCCGGCCTCGTCCTGTGGGCCGCGCATTTCGGCTTCGTCTACGGCCTCACCGGGGTGGTGTGCGCCCGCGGCCTCGGCACCGCGTGGCCGGCCGCGGTGCCGTTCGTCGTCGCCTTCGCCACTGTCGTGGCGGCGGGACTGTCGCTCGTCGTCCTCTTCGCCGCGGTGCTCGGCCGCGGCCCCGGCATCGCCGGCGAGCCGGATCCGGCGCTGCGCGTCTTCTGGCGCTCGGTGACGGGAGGCGTCGCCGTCTTCGGCTTCGTCGCCATCGTGTGGAGCGGCCTGCCGGCCGTGCTGATTCGTCCCTGCGCCTGAGCGGAGCGGGAGCGGCTCTCCCTCTCTCCCTCTCAGCTCTGGAGGAAGAACAGCAGCACCAGGCCGCCGACGAAGACCACCACCCCGGTCGCCGCGTCGTAGCCCATGTGCAGGATCGTGCGGTCGGATCGCTCGAGCAGCCCGACCAGGAAGATCCCGGTGAGAAGCAGGCCGAGCAGCGCCGCCACGGCCTCGAAGCGGCCGGCCTGCGCCAGCACCGGACCGTCGCGATAGAACAGATCGGCGAGGAAGACGAGACCGACCGTCAGGATGTTGGTGCCGAACACGTCGCCGAGCGCCATCTCGTAGCGCTTGCGGCGGACCGCCGCCGTGATCGAGCTCACCTCCGGCAGCGAGGTGGCGAAGGCGACCAGCACGAGGCCGACGATCCCCGACCCGAGCCCGGTCTGCTTCGCGATCGCGTCCGCCGACTGCGACAGCACGAGCCCGGCGACCAGGATGACGGCGGCGGCCACTCCGGCCGTCGCGATCAGACGACGCAGGGACGGCGCCGGGCCCGGGCCGTCCGCCTCCTTCGGCGTGTCCACGACCGCCGGTGGCGTGCCGGTCGACACCTTCCACGGGGCGCGTTCCCGGTAGCCGGCGGCGAGCCGGAACGCGGCGACGCACACGACGAACAGCACGGTCGGCCAGATCCCGACGCCGGCGATCGCCACGTCGCCGGTCAGCACGGCGATCGCCATCAGGCACAGGACGATCATCGACAACGCGCCCTGCAGCAGGGTCGTCGCGCTCGGCACCACCGCGGTGAGCGCGTCACGTCCGATCACGGCGTCGGCCACGGCGATCAGCATCACGTTGAAAGCGACGCTGCCGAGCAGGTTGTTGGTGGCGAGCGCCGCGTTGCCGGTGGCCGACGCGGTCGACACGGCGGCGATCTCGGGCAGCGAGGTGGCGCCGCCGAGCAGCAGCATGCCGACGAAGGCACGGTCCATCCCGGTGATGCCGGCGATCGCATCGAGCCTCTCGGTCATGCGTGTTCCGGCCAACCAGACGAAGGCGGACGCGAGCGCGAACAGGGCGATGTTGGTCCAGAGCCCGAGCGGGACGAACGACATGGATCGCGAACCGCTACGTTCCGAAGGTCGGCTCGGCGATGCAGGCGTGCGCGCACACATCGGCCGAGAGTCGCCTCGCCTCGATCGTCAGCGCCGATGTCCCGACGCTGCGGGCGGGACGCGACCACGGACGTGATCCGGACAGCGGCATCGTTCGATCCTTCCGTCGTGCCCCGCGCCGCTCCCGGCGGACGCCGGTTTCCCGACGCGGGCGGAGACGGTCACGCACCGGCCCCTCGGGCTCCGCTGTCGGACCAATCCTGCCCCGGTGTTTTGGTTTCAGCCGGCGTTCGCGCCGGGATCCCGGGACCGCCCCTCCATCCCGTCGGTACGATGGCGCACGCCCGGCCGCCGGCCGGAGGACCATTCTCCTCGATCCGACGCGCCGCAATCGACGGCGCGGCGCACCACCGTGCGCAGGGTCAGGCCCTGCACCACGATTGTGAACACCACCACGGCGTAGGTCGCGGCGAGCAGCGCCGGCTTCTGCGGGACGTCGGGCAGCGAGAGGGCGAGCGCGATCGAGATGCCGCCGCGCAGCCCGCCCCAGGTCAGCACCGGGACCGTGCCGGCGACGAAGCGCTGACGGTGCTGCAGCGCCAGCACCGGCCCGCCGACCGCGACGAAGCGCGCCAGCAGCGCCAGCGGGATCGCCGCGAGCGCCAGCGGCACGAGGTCGGGGGCGAAGCTCAGCACCAGGACCTCGAGGCCGATCAGCAGGAACAGGATCGAGTTCAGCATCTCGTCGACGAGCTGCCAGAAGCCGAAAACGTAGCGCTCGGTCAGCTCGCTCATCGCGTCGTTGGGCCCGCGGTTGTCGATCAGGATGCCGGAGACGACGACCGCGATCGGCCCGCTGGTGTGCAGCCGCGCCGCCGCCACATAGGTGCCGATCGCCAGCGCGATCGAGATCAGCGTCTCCAGGGGATAGCTGTCGATCTTCCGCATCGCCCGGTACGCGACCCAGCCGGTGCACAGGCCCAGCACCGCGCCGCCCAGCGCCTCGACGACGAACAGGCGGGCGATGTGGAGCGGATCGGCGGCCGCCGTCCCGCCGGTGCCGGCCGCGACCGCCACCAGCACCGTGAACACGACGACGCCGACGCCGTCGTTGAACAGCGACTCGCCCGCCATGTCGAGCTCGAGCGTCTCCGGCACCTTCACGGACTTGAGCGTCGAGAGCACGGCCACCGGGTCGGTCGGGCTGATCAGGGCCCCGAACACCAGGGCCCAGGGCAGCGGCATCGCGAGGCCGAGGAGATCGGCGATCAGCCACAGCCCGGTCCCCACCACGGCGGTCGAGATCAGCACGCCGACCGTGGCGATCGAGCCAACCGCCCAGGCGCGCCGGC
Source organism: Rhodoplanes tepidamans (assembly GCF_030813915.1). GTDB lineage: Bacteria > Pseudomonadota > Alphaproteobacteria > Rhizobiales > Xanthobacteraceae > Rhodoplanes > Rhodoplanes tepidamans. The sequence continues at coordinate 39,851 of NZ_JAUSUJ010000014.1, read as the reverse complement.
GCAACAGCGTGAAGTCCACGTGCAGCGCTCCGGCGAACAGCAGGAACGCCAGGAAGCCGTTGAGCACCGTGTCCCTGAAGTCGATCCGCCGCAACAGGCCGCCGAGATCCTCGTAGATGTGGACGTCGGGGATCGCGACCTCGACGCCGACCAGGATCAGCGACGCCGCGAGACCCATGAGCAGCAGCCCGATGGTGTGCGGCAGTCCGATCGCGACGTGATTGATCCAGCCGAGTGCCGCGGTGAGCACCAGAAGAACGGCGGCGATCTCGATGGTCGACAGCATGACGGTCCCGTTCCCCACCGCACGGCCGGTCGGCCGGCGCGGCGGCTCCCCTCACGGCTCGAGCTCCTTCATCACCTGGGCGTAGGCGATGAGGGCGAACAGCGCCGTTCCGCCGATCACGTTGCCGAGTAGCACCGGCAGCAGGAAGCGCGCGAGGCCCTCCACGACGCCGAGGTCGCCGTGCATCATCAGCAGGAACGCCTCCATGCTGCCGGCGATGACGTGGGTGAATCCGCCGAGCGCGATCAGCCAGGTCATCAGCGTGATCACGTGGAACTGGGCGCCGCCGGCGCTGGGAATCAGCCAGACCATGGCGGCGATCAGAAAGCCGGCCGCGATGCCCTTGAAGAACATCGCGGCCCAGGCGTTCTCCATCATGTGCCGACCGATGTCCAGCATCGCGGTGAGGAGCTCCGCGTCGATCACCGGCGTCAGGGTGCAGAATCCCGCCGCGAACAGCGTGCCGGTGAGGTTCGCCGCGAGCACGACGGCCCAGACGCGGGCGAGGCGGCCGGCGCTGGCCGCCGTCGGCTGCGCCATCACGGGCAGGACGATCGTGATGGTGTTCTCGGTGAACAGCTGCTGGCGGGCCAGCACCACCATCAGGAAGCCGACGCTGTAGCCGAAGCTCGCCACCAGCGGGCGCCACGCCGCGTCCGGCAGGTGGATGGTGAGGAGCGCCTGCGCCAGGAGCGAGAAGCTGATCGACAGGCCCGCGGCGAAGCCCGACCACCACAGCGATACGATCGGGCGCGCCATCTCCTCCTCGCCGTGGCGGCGGACCACCTCGTAGATCACCGGCGACCGCGGACTCGAGCGCTCCTCGACGTCCTCGCTCTCCTCGCGGGTCATCGTCGCCCGCGATCGTGCCTCGTCCCGGTCGACGTCGTCGTCGCTCCGGTGGCTCTGCTCGGAATCCATGCCGCCGCGCCTCTATTCGGCGGCGAGCGGTATCGCGTCCCTGGCGATCCGAACCGGCACCGACTTGGCCGCGGGCACCTTGCTGCCCTTGGCGTAGTGACCGAGCGGGATCAGCACGTTGCACTCGGGATAATAGCCGGCGATCGCTCCTTCCGGGATCCCGAAGGGGATCGCCTGCAGGCCGCCGAGCTCCCGCGCGATGCCGTCCGGCGCGACCGTCGAGAGCCTGACCATGTCGCCCTCGGCGAGCCCGAGTCGCGCCATGTCGGCCGCGTTCATCAGCACGACGTCGCGGCCGCCGTACACGCCGCGGAAGCGATCGTCGAGGCTGTAGACCGTGGTGTTGAACTGCCCGTCGGCGCGCAGCGTCACCAGCTGATAGACGTCCGGCTCGGGGGCGGTCCGGTTGAGCAGGCTGTCCGGAACGGTGAAGTTCGCCTTGCCGGTCGGCGTGTTCCAGACGCGTTCGCGGGCGCCGAGCGGTCGCGGGAAGCCGCCCGGCTGGAACAGGCGCTTGTTGAAGTCCTTGAACTGGTCCGGCCAGGTCCGCTCGATGGCGTCGCGGACCAGACCGTAGTCGCCGACCCAGGCGTCCCAGTCGATCTTCGGGTTCGGCGCGAGCGTCGCCTTGGCGATCCCGGCGACGATCGCGGGCTCGGAGCGCACGTGCTCGCTGATCGGGTCGCGCTGGCCGCGGGAGCCGTGGATGCAGGTGGTCGAATCCTCCATCGACACGGCCTGCGGACCGGTCGCCTGGCGGTCGATCTCGATGCGGCCGTTGCACGGCAGGAGATACGTCACCGCGCCCGGGAACAGGTGAGACCGGTTGAGCTTGGTGGCGATCTGGACGGAGAGCCGCATTCGCGCCCAGGCCGGCTCCATGCGGGAATGGTCCGGGACCGCACGGAGAAAATTGCCGCCGAGGCCGACGAAGCCGCGGACCTCGCCGGCGAGGATCCCTTCGCAGGCGTCCACCGTGCTGAGCCCGTCCTCGCGCGGCGGCTCGAAGCCGTAGAGCTCCTTCAGCCGGTCCAGCGGCACCAGCTTTGTCTTCTCCGCGATGCCGACGGTGCGCTGCCCCTGGACGTTCGAATGGCCGCGCACCGGCGAGATGCCGGCGCCCGGGCGTCCAATGTTGCCGCGCAGGAGCAGCAGGTTCACCACCATCTTGCAGGCCTCGACGCCGTGCACGTGCTGGGTCATCCCCATCCCGTAATTGGCGATCACGGCCTTGGCCTTGGCGTAGGTGTCGGCGGCGGCTCGCATCTCCGTCTCGGGCAGTCCGGACACGGCCTCGAGATCGCCCCAGGGCTGGTCGCGGCAGAAGGCGGCGAAGTCCTCGAAGCCGTGCGTGTGCTCGGCGACGAACGCCGCGTCGATTACCCGCGGTCGGCCGCTCCGTCGTGCCGCGTCGTCCTGCTCGATCAGCGCCTTGCAGATCCCGGTGATCGCCGCGATGTCGCCGCCGGGTGTCACCTGATGGTACTCCGTGGCGATCCGGGTGCTGCCGCTCGCCACCATCTCGACCGGGTTCTGGGGATTGGTGAAGCGTTCCAGCCCGCGCTCGCGGATCGGGTTGAACACCACGATCGGGACGCCGCGCTTGGCGGCGCCCTGCAGCGGATGCAGCATGCGGGGCGAGTTGGTCGTGGTGTTCTGGCCGAAGAAGAAGATGCAGTCGGCCTTGTCGTAATCCTCGAGCAGCACGGTTCCGACCGGGACGCCGATCACCTCGGGCAGGGCCACCGAGGTGGATTCGTGGCACATGTTGGAGCTGTCCGGAAAGTTGTTGGTTCCGTACATGCGGCCGAACAGCTGGTACATGTAGCTCGCCTCCAGCGAGGCGCGGCCCGACGTGTAGAAGACGACCGAATTCGGATCGAGGGCCTTCAGCTCGGCCCCGATGGCCGCGTAGGCCTCGTCCCAGGAGACCTGCACGTACTTGTCGAGCGCTGCATCGTACCGCATCGGGTGGGTCAGGCGGCCGTTGTCCTCGAGCGCGTGGTCGCTCCAGGTTCGCAGCTCCGACACGGTGTGCGAGGCGAAGAAGGCCGGATCGGTCTTCTTGGGCGTGATCTCCCAGGCGGTCGCCTTGGCGCCGTTCTCGCAGAACTCGAACATGTGCGGGTCCGCCGGCTTCGCCCACGAGCAGGACACGCACATGAAGCCGCCGGGCTTGTTCTGCTTCCACAGGATTTCGCTGCCCAGGATCGCCACCTCCTGCTGGGTCAGGATGCTGGCCAGCGCCTTCACGGACCCCCATCCTCCGGCCGGGCCGGAATAGGGCTTGTGGACGGCTTTCCGCTGCGGCTGGTGCGCCATGACGACCTCGTTGAGGAGAAGGACGGAACGGCGGGCGACGCGCGCGACCGATCGGCCGGCCAGACGAGACCGACGGTGGGCGAACGCCAGGGCGGGGTCGGGAGTTCCTGGGAGGTGGCATACACGCGCAACCGAATCGGCGGCTCCATGACGCTCCACGGCACGACCTTCGACCACACGACCTTCGACGACGAGCTCGCGGCTCGCGACATCGTCGGGCGGGACTGCCGGGACATGGGATCCCGCGTTGCGGCAGGCGATCTGGCGTCAGGTGATCTCGCGTCAGGCGATCTCGCGTCGCCGCCGGGCGCGGCCGCCGGCCGCCCGGCCGCCCTGCCGCCGCCGCTGCAGATGCTGAGCGCGATCAGCCGGGGCCGCGACGTCGCGGCCCCGGCGCGTGCCGTGCCGGAGGAGACCGCGGTGGCGCTGGTCTACGACGGCAGCACCGAGGCCGTGATGATGGCGACGCCGGCCGATCTCGAGGACTTCGCCGTCGGCTTCAGCCTCGTGGAGGGCATCGTCGGCTCCCCCGGCGAGATCACCGACCTGTCGATCGTCGCCGGCCCGGCCGGAATCGAGCTGCGCCTGTGGCTCGCTGCGCCCCGCGCGGACGCCTACGGGCGGCGGCGCCGCCGCCTCGCCGGGCCGACCGGGTGCGGGCTGTGCGGGATCGAGAGCCTCGACGAGGCGATGCGGCCGGCCCGCCGGATCGCCAGCGACCTGTCGGTCGCCAGTACGGACGTCGCCGCGGCGATCTCCGCGCTCGAGGCGGCTCAGCACCTCGCCCACGCGACGCACGCCACCCACGCGGCCGGGTTCTTCGTGCCGGGCCGCGGCCTGGTGGCGCTGCGCGAGGACGTCGGCCGCCACAACGCGCTCGACAAGCTCGCCGGGGCGCTGGCGCGCCGCGGCATCGCGGGGGCGGGCGGCGTGGTCGTGATCACCAGCCGGGTGTCCGTCGAGATGGTGCAGAAGACCGCAGCGATCGGCGCCCCGGTGTTGATCGCGGTGTCGGCACCGACCGCCCTCGCGGTACGAACCGCGCAGGCCGCCGGCCTCACGCTCGTGGTGATGGCGCGGGGAACCGGCTTCGAGGTCTATGCGGGTGTCGAGCGGCTGCGGGACCTCGCCCCGCACGGATGACCGTCGCGCGCCGGGCGGACGGTCGTCGTTTCGAACCTCACGGGACACCGCACGTTCTCCCCAGTGTCGCCGACGGAGAGGTACGGGGTGCCGAAAATCATCCGCATCGCCCTGGGGCTGGTGGTGGTCGCCGCGCTCGGGCTGCTGCTGTTCGCCTGGTCGGGTGTTTACAATGTCGCGGCGAGCGCCAGCCATTTCGGCGTCACGGCCCGTCTGCTCGCCTTCATCATGCGCAACTCGGTGGAGACCTATGCGGCCGGCATCGAGGCTCCGTCGAACCTCGATGATGCGGCGCTGGCGGAGCGGGGAGCCGGGCACTTCGCCGGCTTCTGCGCGCCCTGCCACGGAGCACCCGGCGTGCCTGCCAGCGTGATCGCCGGACAGATGCTCCCGGCTCCGCCCAGCTACGAGGAGGCGGTGAACAGCTGGCAGGACCATCAGCTCTTCTGGGTCGTCAAGCACGGCTTGAAATACACCGGCATGCCGGCCTGGCCGGCGCAGAGCCGCGACGACGAGGTGTGGGCCGTCGTCGCCTTCGCCCGCGGGCTGCCCGGCATGACGGCCGAGCAGTACCACCGGGCGACCGCCGCGCCGGAAGGTCCTGGTGGCCCGGCGTCGAACCCGTCCGCCCGGCTGATCGCGCGAGAAGGCCTCGCGGAGAACGCCGTGGCGGCCTGTGCCCGCTGTCACGGCGTCGACGGAACCGGCGGCGCGGCCGGCGGCGTTCCGACTCTCGCCGGTCAGCGGCGTGACTATCTCGTGGCGTCGCTGCGCGACTACGCGAACGGCACGCGTCCAAGTGGAATCATGCAGCCGATCGCGACGATGCTGTCGGAGGCACAGAGGCGGGCACTCGCGGAGTACTACGCGGCACTGCCCGCGACCCCGGGCGAGCCTCGGGTCGAGACCGTCGCATACGACGAGGCCGATCTCCTCCAACGGGGCGGGGTGATCGCCGCCGTCGGCGATCCGGCCGCCGGAACGCCGGCGTGCCGGGCGTGCCACGGCGCGGCCGGGCGGGCCGAGACGAACCTCCCGGGCTACCCGGCGCTCGCCGGCCAGCACCGCGACTATCTGGAGCAGCAGCTGAAGCTCTGGCGCGCCGGCACCCGCGGCGGGACCCATGGTCAGATCATGAGGGCGGCCGCCCGCAACCTCACCGACGAGCAGATCCGCGCCGTCGCCCTCTACTACGCGCGCCTGCCGACGGCGGAGTGACGGCGGCCGCGGGGCTCGCCGGGGCACGGCTCCTCGCTCGCAAGGTGGTATCATGCGCCTCCCAGTCGTGCGGGGCCGGCCCGACTTGCCGCCGGGCGCGCGATTCCATAAATTCGGCCGAACTGGACAAAACGCGTGCGCACGATGCTTCGATCGGTTCGGCATCTTCTCGGTGTAGCCGCGGTGCTCGCAGTGTCGCTCCTCGCGACGCTGCTGGGCGCTGGGGCGGCGCATGCGCATCCGGGCCACGGCCACGAACATCGGCATGCGCTCGCCGCGGCGGCGGTCGCCGTGACGGCCTCCGCCGTCCGGCCGGACGCGACTGTCGTCCATGCCGCGGTCGAGACGGCCGCAGAGGCGGCCGCGGTCGCGATGCCCGTCACCGTCACGGGCGCCGTGACCTCGGATGGCGCCGCTCCGCCCGATGCGCCGCCGGCTGCCGGGTGTACGGTGCCGGGGTGCTGCGGCGGCGGTCCGTGCAGTGCCTGCTGCTCGATGGTGCCGCCGGTCGCCGTGCTCGTCTGGCCGGCGCGGGCCGCTCCCGTCCATGGCGTCCATGCCGCCCCGGCGCTGCATGACGCCGTGTCCTCCGGCCTGAAACGTCCGCCTCGATCCTTCGGCTGAATCGTGTCCGCGTGATCGCCGCGTCGTCCGCTCGCGACGGCGCCGTGGTCGATGCCCGATTTCCAGTCCGAAGGACCTCTCCATGTTCTCCCGCATCCTGCGCGCGGTCTGTGTGGCCGTGGCGCTGCTCGCCGCCGGCCCGGCCCTGGCGCACGAAGGCCACGACCACGGCGACCAGCCAGCTCCTCCCGCCCATGTCCTGCCGCGCGGGGAGGCCACGGCGGGTCCGTTCCAGCTCGTCGCGGTGGCGAACGGCGACGAGCTGGTGCTGTGGCTCGACCGTTTCGCCACCAACCGGCCGGTCACCGACGCCAGCCTGGAGATCGAGACCCCGCAGGGGCCGGTCGCGGCCGAGCCGCGGCCCGCGGACGGCACCTGGCGGCTCAAGGCCCCGTGGGTGGCGAGCGCCGCGCCGCTCGATCTCGCCGTCACGGTAACCGCCGGAGACGAGGTCGAAATTTTCGCCCTGACCATCGCGGGCGCGACCCCGGCCGGCGCCGCCGGGCCGACGGCCGGGACGTGGCCGGCCTGGACGGCCCGCCTCGCGGCGCTGGCGAAGCCGGCCGTGATCGCGACGCTGGCCGGGGGAATCGCGGCCGGGCTGCTGCTCGCCGGGCTGTTCGGCCGCCGTCGTGCCGCCGCCGTGCCGCTCGCCGCCGTCGTCCTCGTCGCCGCCGTCGGCCTCGGCGTCGTCCAGCACGAGAGCGTCGCCCGCGAGGACCCCGGCCCGGCGGCGCCCCCGGCCGCCCGGCCGGCGACCGCGGTCGCCGAGCGGGCCCAGCGCCAGGCCGACGGCACCATCTTCGTGCCCAAGGCGGTGCAGCGCATCTTCGCCCTGGAGAACACCCTGTCCGAGACCGGCGCGGTGCGCCGCGCCGTCGAGCTGCCCGGCCGCATCATCCCGGACCCGGACGCCGCCGGCCATGTGCAGACGGCCGTCGGCGGTCGGCTGTCGCCACCGCCCGGCGGGTTCCCCCGCCTCGGCTCGGCCGTCAAGGCGGGCGAGGTGCTCGCCTATGTGATGCCGCCCGTGCAGGCGATCGACGCCTCCGACATGCGCCAGCGCCAGGGCGAGCTCGACCAGCAGATCGCCATCGTCGAGCGCCGCATCGCCCGCTGGGAGCCGCTCGCCTCGGCCGGCGCCGTGACCCGCACCCAGCTCGAGGAGGCCCGGCTCGAGCTGCAGGGCCTGAAGGACCGCCGCGCCGCGCTCGACCGCATCCGCCGCGAGCCCGAGGCGCTGGTCGCGCCGGTCTCCGGCATCGTCGCCGACGGCGTGCCGATCGCCGGCCAGATCGCCCAGACCAACGCGACCGTGTTCCAGATCGTCGACCCGGCGCGCCTGTGGGTCGAGGCGCTCAGCTTCGATCCGCTCGACGGCCTCGCCGAGGCGACCGCCGTGACGGCCACGGGCGCCACCCTGCCGCTCGCCTTCCGCGGCGCCGGCTTCGCCGACCGCGGCCAGGCGATCCCGGTGCACTTCGCCATCACGGGCGAGACGAGGGGGATCCGCACCGGCCAGTTCGTCACCGTGCTGGCGGCGACCGGCGACGCCAGGACCGGCATCACGGTGCCGCGCTCCGCCGTGGTGCGCGGCTCCGACGGGCAGTCGCAGGTGTTCGACCACGTCTCGGCCGAGCGCTTCGTGCCGCGCCCGGTGCGCACCGCGCCGCTCGACGGCGACCGCGTGCTGATCGTCGCCGGCGTCGAGCCCGGGCACCGGATCGTCGTCCAGGGCGCGCCCCTGCTCGACAACGTCCGCTGAGGCCGCGCCATGTTCACGACCCTGGTCACCCAGTCGCTGCGCAACCGCGTCCTGGTGCTGGCGCTCGCCGCCGTGCTGATCGTGCTCGGCACCTACAGCGTCACCCGCCTGCCGGTCGACGTCTTCCCCGACCTCAACCGGCAGACCATCACGATCATGACCGAGGCCGAGGGCCTCGCGCCGCCCGAGGTCGAGCTGCTCGTCACCTATCCGATCGAGACCCGGATGAACGGCGCCCCCGGCGTCACCCGCATCCGCTCGGTGTCGGGCGTCGGCCTGTCCATCGTCTATGTCGAGTTCGCGTGGGGCGGCGACGTCTACCGCAACCGCCAGCTCGTCGCCGAGCGCCTCGCGCTGGTGCGCGACCAGCTCCCGCCCACCGTCACGCCGATGATGGGCCCGGTCTCCTCGCTGATGGGCCAGATCGTGATGATCGCCATGACGAGCGAGACGGCGACCCCGATGGAGCTGCGCGAGACCGCCGACTTCGTGGTGCGGCCGCGCCTGCTCGCCATTCCGGGCGTCGCCCAGGTCATCCCGATGGGCGGCGAGGTGCGCCAGTATCGCGTCTCGCCGCAGCCGCCGGCGCTGCGGGCGCTGGGCGTGAGCTACGACCAGGTCGAGAAGGCGCTCACCGAGTTCGGCGCCAATGCGGGCGGCGGCTTCGCCGACCTCGACGCGCGCGAATACCTGATCCGCAACATCGGCCGCACCACGAGCCTGGACGATCTCCGCAACGTCGTGGTCGCCACAGTCGAGCAGCGGCCCGTGTTCCTGCATCAGGTCGCGACGGTGGAGTACGCGGCGCGGGCCAAGCGCGGCGACTCCGGCTACATGGGCCGCCCCGCCGTGGTGGTCGCGGTGGAGAAGCAGCCCGACGTCGACACGGTCGCGCTGACGGGCCGCATCGAGGAGGCCCTGACGGAGCTGCAGCCGTCGCTGCCGCACGGCATCTCGCTCGATAATCCCATGTTCCGCCAGGCCAACTTCATCGAGACCTCGATCCGCAACGTCGAGACCGTGCTGATCGAGGCCGGCGTCGTGGTCGCCGTGGTGCTGTTCTGCTTCCTGCTCAACTGGCGCACCACCGTGATCTCGCTGACCGCGATCCCGATGTCGATCCTGATCACGGCGGTGGTGTTCCACCTCGCCGGGCTCACCATCAACACCATGACGCTCGGCGGCATCGCCATCGCGATCGGCGAGCTGGTCGACGACGCCGTGGTGGACGTCGAGAACATCTTCCGGCGCCTGCGCGAGAACGTCGCGCTCGGCTCGCCCCGCTCGGTGTTCGAGGTCGTCGTCGGCGCCTCGCAGGAGGTGCGCTCCGGCATCGTCTACGCCACCGCCATCATCGTGATGGTGTTCGTGCCGCTCTTCGCGCTCGGCGGCATCGAGGGCAAGCTGTTCGCGCCGCTCGGCCAGGCCTACATCGTGTCGATCCTGGCGAGCCTCCTGGTGTCGATCACGCTGACGCCGGTGATGGCCTTCTACATGCTGCCGGCGCTCGGCCGGCACGCACATCGCGAGGGCTGGCTGGTCCGGGTGCTGAAGCGCGGCTACGCCGCGGCGCTGCGGCGCGCCTACGGCAACGGCGGGCCGATCCTCGCCGCCACGGTGGCCCTGGTGGTCGCCGCCGGGGCCGCCGCGGTGTCGCTGCCGCGCGTCTTCCTGCCGCCCTTCAACGAGGGCACCTTCACGATCCTGCTCACCTTCAATCCGGGCGTCTCGCTCGCCGAGTCGAACCGGGTCGGCACCATCGCCGAGCGGCTGCTGATGGAGGTGCCCGGCATCCGCACGGTCGGCCGCCGCACCGGCCGCGCCGAGCTCGACGAGCACGCCGAGGGCATCCACGTCACCGAGCTCGAGGTCGACCTGGAGCGGGGCCGGCCCAAGCAGGAGATCGTCGCCGACATCCGGGCCAAGCTCGCCGTGCTGCCGCTGTCGCTCAACATCGGCCAGCCGATCTCGCACCGGCTCGACCACATGCTGTCCGGCATCCGCTCCGAGCTCGCCCTGAAAGTGTTCGGCGAGGACCTCGACACCATGCGCACGGTCGCCGAGGGCTTTCGCGAGAAGATCGCGGCGGTGCCGGGCGTCGTCGACCTGCAGGTGGAGAAGCAGGTGCGCATTCCGCAGCTCGAGGTGCGGATCGACTACGGCCGCGCCGCGCTCTACGGAGTCCAGCCGTCCGCCGTGGTCGACCAGCTCGGGCGGCTGTCGAACGGCCGCGTGGTCTCGCGCGTCATCGACGGCAACCGCCGCTTCGACGTGGTGATGCGCCTGCCCGACCGGCTGCGCACCACCGACGGGCTCGGCGACCTCCTGATCGAGACGCCGCGCGGCTGGATCCCGGCCCGCCTGATCGCCGACATCCGCGAGACCGACGGGCCGAACCAGATCCTGCGCGAGAACGCGCGGCGCCGCATCGTCGTGCTGGCGAACGGCGACGGCTCGACCGACATGGCCGGGATCGTCGCAGCGATCCGGACGATCATCGCCGAGACGCCGCTGCCGGAGGGCGTCACGGCCCGGCTCGAAGGCACGTTCCAGGCCCAGGAGGATGCCGCACGCACCATCGGGCTCCTGTCGCTCGTCTCGCTGTCGATGATCTTCGCCATCCTCTACGGCCGCTACCGCTCGGCCGTGCTGGCCCTGATCATCATGGGCAGCGTGCCGCTCGCCCTGATCGGCTCGGTGGCGGCGCTGTGGATCGCCGGGGAGCCGCTGTCGGTCGCCAGCATGGTGGGCTTCATCACGCTCACCGGCATCGCGGCCCGCAACGGCATCCTCAAGATCAGCCACATCGCCAATCTGTGCGTGACCGAGGGCGTGCCGTTCGGGCGCGACCTCGTCACCCGCGGCTGCCTGGAGCGGATGACGCCGGTGCTGATGACGGCGCTCTCCGCCGGCGTCGCGCTGGTGCCGCTGCTGATCGACGCCTCCGGGGCCGGCAAGGAGATCCTGCACCCGGTCGCGGTGACGATCTTCGGCGGGCTGATCAGCGCGACGCTGCTCGACGCCTTCGTCACGCCGATTCTCGTGCTGCGCCTCGGCGAGACGCCGATCGCCCGGCTTCGCGCGCTGGCGGCCGAGCGCGCCGCCGAGTCACCGGCGGCCGCCGCCGCCGCGCCGGCCACCTACTGAACACCGATCGAGCAACAAGGGAGACCACAGATGCTCACCAAGCGAACCCTCCTGACCACGATCCCGGCCGTTCTGGCCGGCGCCGCCCTGGTCGCCACCGGGCCGGCCCTCGCCCACAATCCGCAGCCCCGGCACGGCGGCCGCATCGTCATCGCCGGCAACTTCCACGTCGAGCTGGTGATCAAGGGCGCGACCGTGTCGGCCTATCTGCTCGGCCACGACGACAAGCCGCGCGACGCCGCCGGCCACCAGGGCCTGGCCATCCTGGTCGTCGACGGCAAGAGCCAGCGCGTGCCGCTCGCCGCCGCCGAGGGAAACCGCCTCGACGGCACCGCGCCGGCGCCGCTGCCGGACGGCGTGAAGGGCGTCGTCCAGATCACGACGCCGACCGGCGCCACCGCGCAGGCGAAGTTCAACTGACGCGTCGGACCCGCGTCATGCCGGCGCGCTCGCGGCGCTGTGTCGGGGAAGGTCTCGTGTCCCGGGCGCGGCGCGCCGCGCCGGCCCGGCAGCGGCCTTTCGTAGCGTGTTTGCTTTGAACTCACGAAACCAGCGCTCGATCGCGGGCCCGCCCTCGTCCGGCTCGTCCCAGCGGCTCCGGCACTGACTTTCACCGTCACCCTGAGGTGGCTGCGCAAAGCGCAGCCCTCGAAGGGCGACGGCCCGGGCCGCATACTCCGAGGCTCGGCCACGCAAGTCGGCTATAGCGCGACTTGCGCGCTCGTCGTGCCGATCTCGGGTAAACCCGAGATCGGTGGCGAGCACCTCGGGATGACGGGTCGGCGGTCAGGGCCGCTGTTATGACGCCCTTCCGCGGCCTCGTCGCCGCGGCATGCACGACTCTCCAAACGCTCGGCGAGCGTTTGCGGAAGTCGTCATTCCGGGGCGCGGACCACAGGTCCGGAGCCCGGACTCCATACGCCCGGTGTGGGTGACCCACGACGGACAGGGCGTATGGAGTCCGGGTTCGGCGCTGCGCGCCGCCCCGGAACGGCCAGGCATGCGAGGCGATCGGAGTGAGCTGCGGCCGGGCTCGGCGCCGCGCCGTCGCGGGTCGTCTAATCCACGCCGAACAGGCGGTCGCGGGAGCCGGCGAGGTGCTCTTCCATCAGCCGGCCGGCGGCGGCGGCGTCGCCGGCGCGGATCGCCTCGAAGATGCCGCGGTGCTCGGCGAACACGTGCTCCAGGCTCGGGGTCGAGCCGAGCACCGACTTGCCGTGCAGCTTCATCACCACGTCGATGTGCTGGCGCAGGCCGAGCAGCGACGACGAGAGGTAGTGGTTGTCGGAGGCCACCGCGATGGCGTGGTGGAAGGCGAAGTCGGCGTCCTCCCGGTGGACGTGCTGGCGCGTCGCGATGTCCATCAGGGCCAGCGCCTGGGCGATGTCGGCGAGCGTCTTCTCGGTGATCCGCTGGGCGGCCAGGAAGGCGGTCTCGCGCTCCACCGCGATGCGGAACTCGTAGCAGCGGCGGATGTCGGCGATGCTGGCGATCGGCGTGAAGGCCGGCACCTTCTGGGCCCGGACGACCCCGGTCACCCAGCTGCCGGCCCCCTGGCGCGATTCGATCAGGCCCTCCTCGCGCAGCCGCCGCAGCGCCTCGCGCACCACCGGGCGCGAGACGCCGTACTTCTCGGCGAGCTGGTGCTCGCCGGGCAGGCGGGTGTTCTGGGCGAGCTCGCCGCCGGCGATGCGGTTGAACAGGAGCTCGTAGACGTGGTCGGCGAGCGCCGGCCTGCCGTTGCGCCGTGGCGCGGTCTCCCGGGGGTCGGCGGACGTCATGGTCACCTCGCGAGGTAGCGCGGATCGGGGGCTCCGCCGGAGATCACCGAAAGCACGTTCCGGGCCGTCTGCAGCGACACCTCGCGCTTGGCGTCGTCGGTCACGCCGGCGACGTGCGGGGTGGCGATCACGTTGGGCAGATGCAGGAACGGATGGTCGGCCGGCGGCGGCTCGGCCGCGAAGCTGTCGATGCCGGCGCCGGCGATCGCGCCGGAGCGCAGCGCCGCGGCGAGCGCCGCCTCGTCGATCACCTCGCCGCGCGCCGTGTTGATCAACCAGGCGCCGGGCCTGATCAGGCCGATCTCGCGCGCCCCGAGCAGGCCGCGGGTCGTCTCGGTCAGCGGGCAGTGCAGGCTGACCACGTCGGCCCGTGCGAGCAGGGCGTCGAGATCGGTCGCACGGGCGATCGGCGGGACGAAGGCGGCGTCGGGCGCGAACGGATCGTAGGCCTCGATCACCATGCCGATCGCCGCCGCCATGGCGGCGAAGCTGCGGCCGATCTGGCCGAGGCCGACGAGGCCGAGCCGCATGCCGCGCAGCTCGCGGCCGCGATAGAGCGACTTGTCGAAGCGGCCGCTGCGCATCAGCGCGGTCTGGCGCTCCAGATCCTTCACCAGCGCCAGCATCATCGCGAGCGCGTGCTCGGCGACGGACTGGGCGTTGCAGCCGGTCGCGATCATCACTGGGATGCCGAGCCGGCGCGCCGCCGCCACGTCGATGTCGTCGCAGCCGACGCCGTGCTTGGCGATCACCTTGAGCGTAGGCGCCGCCCGCATCACGTCCTCGTCGAGCCGCGGCACCAGCCGTACCATCACGGCGTCGGGGCGGTGGCGGTCCAGCACCGCGATCATCTCGTCCTTGGACGGGAAGGCCTCCGTCGCCACCAGCGACGCGCCGGCGTCGCGCAGCAACGCCACCCCCTCGTTCGCGATCTGGCTGCCGAGGGTCACGACCGTAAAGCTCACCGATACCTCCACGTGCCGGCGGAACGCCGCAGCGACGTCCCTCTGTGTCATGAACTTGTAAACTTGTAAATCAGCGGGATCCCGTAGGGCCCGCCTGCCGTTCGCCGCGAAGCAGCGAAAAGCCGCTCCGAGCTTCACGTGAGCGCGATCGTCGCGCATCCGGGGTTTGACGCACTTGCCAGCGGGACGATGTTGAATTTACAAATTTGTAAAACACGGATCGGCAGCCGCCCGGCCGAGGGCAGGGTGCCGCAGCAGCACAGGACGGATGGAATGAGCACCGACGCGACGCCGACCGGCGTGTTCCCGGCGACCCTCACCCCGGTCGATGCGGACGGCGAGCCGAACGCGGCGCTGCTCGCCGCCCACTGCCGCGCCCTGCTGGCGGAAGGCGCGACCGGCTTCGCGCTGCTGGGCACCACCGGCGAGGCGAACTCGCTGACGCCGGGGCAGCGCATGAAGCTGCTGGAGGATCTGCTGGCGCAGGGCTTCGACCCGACGCTGTTCATGCCGGGCACCGGCAATTGCGCCATGAAGGATGCGGTCGCGCTCACCCGGCACGCCCTCGATCTCGGCTGCCGCGGCGTCGTGGCGCTGCCGCCGTTCTACTACACGCCGGTGTCGGACGATGCGCTGTTCGCCGTCTATGCGCGGCTGATCGAGACGGTCGGCCACGCCCGGCCGAACATCGTCCTCTATCACATCCCGCCGATGTCGCGGGTGCCGATCGTGCCGGCCGTGATCGAGCGGCTGATCGAGGCCTTCCCGGGCGCGGTCGTCGGCGTCAAGGATTCGTCCGGCGAGCTCGCCAACATGACCATGCTGGCGAAGCGCTTCCCGCAGCTGTCGATCCTGGCCGGCGCCGATCCCCTGATGCTGCCGCTGCTGCGCGAGGGCGGCGCCGGCGCCATCACGGCGACCTCGAACGTGGCCATGCCGCTGCTCGCCTATCTGTTCCGCAACTTCGCCGACCCGGCCGCGCAGGACAAGGTCGCGGCCGCGCAGGCGCTGCTCTCCGAGATCCGCGAGGTCACCCGCACGGTGCCGCAGATCGCGGCACTGCGCGCGCTCGCGGCGGTGCGCCGCGGCGACCCGTCGTGGAGCAACGCGCTGCTGCCGAACCTGCCGCTGACGTCCGCCGAGGACGCGACGCTCCGCGCTGCGGTGGCGCCGCTGTTCGCCAGGATGGACGGGTTCGGAGCCTGAGGATCGCCATGCCGGCCGTCGACGCACCGCTCCGTCTCGTCTGCCCGCCCGTCATCGAGTTCGGGGCCGGCACGGTGGCGCGCGTCGGCGCGTGGGCGAAGGCGCGCGGCTGCCGGCGTCCGCTGGTCGTCGCCGACGCCTTCAATGTCGGCCGCGTCGAGCTGCTCGGGCTCGACGGGCCGGTCGCGGTGTTCGGCGACGTGGTGCCGGAACCGGACATTCCCAATCTCGACGCGCTGCTGGCGACGGCGACAGAGACGGCGCCCGATCTCGTCGTCGGCTTCGGCGGCGGCAGCGCCATGGATCTGGCCAAGCTCGCCGCGGTGCTGCCGGGCAGCGGCCAGACCATCCGCGACGTCGTCGGCGTGGGGCGCACCCGTCCGCGCTGCTGCGCGCTCGTGCAGGTGCCGACCACGGCCGGCACCGGCAGCGAAGGCGGCATCCGCGCGCTGGTGACCGACCCCGCGACCCGCAACAAGCTCGCGGTCGAGAGCCTCGACATGCTGGCCGACCTCGCCGTCGTCGATCCGGATCTCACGATGAGCGTGCCGCCGGCCCTGACGGCGGCGACCGGGGTCGACGCCATGGCGCACTGCGTCGAGGCCTACACCAACCGCAGGGCCCATCCGCTGATCGACTTCTATGCGATCGAGGGCATCCGCCAGGTCGGCCGCCATCTCGCCCGCGCGGTCGCCGACGGCAGCGACCGCGCGGCGCGCCGCGGCCTCGCCGTCGCCTCGCTGTACGGCGGCTTCTGCCTGGGCCCGGTCAACACGGCGGCCGGCCACGCGCTCGCCTATCCGCTCGGCACCCGCCACCACGTGCCGCACGGCGCCGCCAACGCGCTGATCTTCCCGCACGTGCTCGCCTTCAACGCGCCCGTCGTGCCGGAGAAGACGCGCCACGTCCTGGCCGCGCTGGGGCTGCCCGCGGCGACCGACGAGGCCGCGGTGCGCGACGCGGCCTACGGCTTCTGCGCCGCGCTCGGCCTCGAGATGCGGCTGTCCGGCCTCGGCGTGCCGGAGGACGATCTTCCGGCGATGGCCGACGAGGCGTTCGTGATCCGCCGCCTGCTCGACAACAATCCCCGCGAGATCTCCAGGGACGAGATCCTGGCGATCTACCGAACCGCGTTCTGAGCGTCCGGCTCCGGCTCCGGCCGGAGCGAGACCAGGAAGGACAGTCGATGCCGCCCGGCGGAGGGCGGCCACCAGACCCGATCCGCGGCGGCGCAGGCCGACCGCAGGACAACAATCGATCGGGCCCGGAGGAGAGTATGTCCCATGACCGACGGTCCCGGTGGACGTCGGCGAGGCGGAATTGCGGCTTCGCCTGGCGTTCGTTCATGTCCGGCCGATGCGCCACGCCGGCGGCGGTCCGCGCGCGGGCGTCGCGGCGTCCGCCGCGCGTCGCCGGTCCGCGGCAGCGGCCGGTCCGCGGCGGCGGCCCGTCCGGGACCGTGCGTCTTCTCCGCCCGGCATGCCCCGCCCCCGAGATCACCACGTCGCCGATGCCGCCCCGTGCCGCGGGTGCGGGCCGGTGCCGGCGCGCGTCGAGAGTCGTGAGACAGTGGAGGACGCAATGAATCGCAGGAAGGTTCTGATCGATCTCGTCGGCCTCGCCGCGGCCGCGGCGCTGCCGCAGGCGGTCCGGGCCGAGGCCGCTTATCCGAGCCGCCTCGTCACGGTGATCTGCCCGTTTCCGGCGGGCGGGGCGGCCGACGTGTTCACCCGCATGGTGGCCGAGCATCTCGCCGCCACCTGGAGCCAGCCCTTCGTGGTCGAGAACCAGCCGGGCGGCGGCGGCATCATCGGCATGACGCGGGTGGCCCGCGCGACCCCCGACGGCTACACCCTGACCCTGTCGAGCACCGGGCCGCTCGCCGTCAACGAGACGCTCTACGGCGAGAAGCTGTCCTACCGCACCCTGCGCGACTTCGCCCCGATCTACCAGCTCACCATCACGCCGAACGTGCTGGTCGTGAATCCGAAGCGGCTGCCCGACGTGAAGACGGTCGCCGACCTGATCGCCCATCTGAGGGCCAATCCGGGCAAGCTGAGCTTCGGCTCCGCCGGGATCGGCACCTCGCAGCATCTCGCCGGCGAGTATCTGCAGCAGATCACCGGTACGTCGATGCAGCACGTTCCGTATCGCGGCACATCGCTGATGCTGAACGACCTGATCGGCGGCCAGATCGACCTCGGGTTCGAGAACACCGGTCCGGCCCTGCCGCACATCCGCAGCGGCGCGCTGCGGGCGCTCGGCTTCGCCACCGCCCAGCGCCTGCCGATCGATCCCGACCTGCCGACCATCGCCGAGACCCTGCCGGGCTTCGAGGCGACCGCCTGGCACGGGTATCTGGCGCCCGCCGCGACGCCGCGGCCGATCGTCGACCGGCTGGCGAAGGAGATGAAGGCGTTCGCGAACAAGCCCGAGGTGATCCGCAAATGCGCCGACCTCGGCGCCATCGTGCAGACCGACTCCTCGCCGGACGCCTTCGCCCGTTTCATCGCCGACGAGACACAGAGGTGGCGCAAGGTGATCGAGAAGGCCAATATCAAGGCCGGATGAATCGCCGGCCCGAAGCGCAGACGCGGAGACCTCGCCCGCATCCGCACGCCCGAGAAGCCGGCCGGCCCATCGGGAGGTGCCATGATCGCGACGTCCCGTGCCGCACGCGCCAGGCGGTTCCTCGTGCTCGGGCTCGGGGCCGCGCTGGGCCTCGCAGTCGCCGGCCCCGGCGCCGGCGCCGCCCGGGCCGGGGACGCCTATCCGTCCCGGTCGATCACGCTGATCGTGCCCTATCCGGCCGGCGGCGCGAACGACATGCTGGGCCGGCTGATCGGACAGAAGCTGTCAGACCGGCTGCGGCAGCAGGTGATCGTCGACAACCGGCCCGGTGCCGGGACCCTGATCGGCGCCAGCCAGGCCGCCCGCGCCGCGCCGGACGGCTACACGCTGTTCGTCGGCGGCTTCGCCTCCAACGCGGCGAGCCCGCATCTGTTCAAGGCCGACTACCACCCGATCGACGACTTCGCGCCGATCGGCCTGTTCGGCACCGCGCCGACCATGCTGATCACCTCCACCGAATCGCCCTTCAGGACGCTGAAGGATCTGGTCGACGCGGCACGCCGGTCGCCCGGCACCCTGCGATACGGATCCTCCGGCAACGGATCGCCGCTGCACATGGCCGGCGCCGGTTTCTGCCTGCAGAACGGCCTGCAGATGATCCACGTGCCCTACAAGGGC
Source organism: Rhodoplanes tepidamans (assembly GCF_030813915.1). Classification (GTDB taxonomy): domain Bacteria; phylum Pseudomonadota; class Alphaproteobacteria; order Rhizobiales; family Xanthobacteraceae; genus Rhodoplanes; species Rhodoplanes tepidamans. Next base: position 21,224 of record NZ_JAUSUJ010000014.1, on the reverse strand, counting down.
GGCAGCGCGCACATTCTCGACCTGATCGGCAGGCGCGTCGACGTGATCTTCGACACCACCACCAACGCGACGCCGCTGATCAGGGGCGGCAAGGTGCGCCCGCTCGCGGTCGCCTCGGCGGAGCGGCTGCCGGCGTTTCCGGACGTGCCGACCTTCGCCGAGTCGGGCTATCCGGGCTTCGCCGTCAACGGCTGGTACGCGCTCTACGCGCCGGCCCGGACCCCGAAGCCGATCGTCGACCGGCTCAGCGCCGAGCTGCAGGCGGTGCTGGCGTCGCCCGACGTGATCGAGCGCCTGCGCGAGGTCGGCATCACCCCGGCGAGCGGCCGGCGGGACGAGCTCCTCGCCCATGCCAGGCGCGAGTACGCCAAGTATCGCGACCTGATCCGCGACGCCGGCATCAAGGCCGACTGACCGGCCGCGTCGCGGTCCGGCTCGCTGCTGCAGCGCACCATAACTTCCAGCTATCCCTTCGGCCGAGGTCGCTATTGGACCCGGGTCGGCCGCCGCTCCTAACGTCGCCCCAAGAACGAGCACCGGTTCGAGAACGGTGCCCGAGCGGAGCGAAAAAATGAGCGTCACCGAACCCGGCACGGGACTCGTCTTCGTCGAACTCAGCCACCCCTGGGGGCACGGCACCCCGATCAATCCGGGCGATCCGGACATCCGCATCGAGCGCGCCGTCTACCACGCCGCGCACGGCGTGCTGAGCCAGCGCATCACCGCCGTGATGCACAACTCGACGCATCTCAACGCGCCGCTGCACATGGTGCAGGGCGGCGCCGATCTGGCGAGCCTGCCGATCGACCTGTTCTTCGGCAACGGCGTCGTGCTGAGCATCCCGAAGGGACGCTGGGAGTACGTGACGGCCGCCGACCTCGCGGCCGCGACCCCCGAGGTCGAGGCGGGCGACATCGTCGTGATCGTCACCGGCTGGCACGAGAAGTATTCCGACAGCCAGGAGTATTTCGGCCAGGGCCCGGGCCTCGCCAAGGACGCGGCGCAGTGGCTGATCGACCGCGGCGTGCGGCTCGTCGGCATCGACACCGCCTATGTCGACCATCCGCTCGCCACCTCGCTCGGCCTGCATCGCGGCGGCCCGCTGATGAAGCGCCTGCCGAAGCTCTACGAGACCGAGACCGGCCGCGACCCGAAGGTCGACTTCCCCGAATGGACCCCGGCCCACCGCATGCTGCTGAAGGCCGGCATCCCGACCATCGAGAACGTCGGCGGCGACGTCGCCGAGGTGCTCGGCAAGCGCTGCACGCTGCAGGCCTATCCGTGGCGGTTCGCGGCCGGCGACGCCTGCGTGATCCGCCTGATGGCGCTGCTCGATCCGGGCGGTGCGTACCGCATCGAGCCCGGCCGCGCCGCCTGACCGGCGACAGTCGTCCTCCACGCGATCGAGAAAGACACCACCATGGGCGAGATCATCGGCGCCAACGGGCTGCGCTACTACGACCTCAGCAACGTCTACGGCCACGGCGTGCCGCAATGGCCGTCCGCCGCAAACCTCAACGTCCGGGTCCACAAGTTCCACGCCAACGACGGCATCTTCGTGCAGCAGATCGAGTCGATCATGCATCGCTCGACCCACATGGACGCGCAGCTGCACGTCACCGAGAACGGCAGGTCGCTGACCGGCTACGACACCTGGCGCTTCTTCGGCACCGGCGTCGTGGTGTCGATCCCCAAGGGCAAGTGGGGCGTGATCACGCCGGACGACCTGGAGAAGGCGACGCCGAAGATCGAGCGCGGCGACATCCTGATCATCAACACCGGCTCGCACCACAAGCTCGGCGACAACGACGACTACTACGCCTACTCGCCCGGCCTCTACAAGGAGGCGGCCGAGTGGATCGTCGAGCGCGGCGTCAAGATGCTCGGCATCGACGTCCAGGCGCTCGACCACCCGCTCGGCACCAAGCTGTGCGACCACGGCCTCGGCCCGTCGCACCCGCATCTCGACGCGGAGTACAAGGCGCTCACCGGCCGCCACGTGCTGGAGGACTTCCCGTACTGGGAGCCGGCCCACAAGATCATGATGGGCGCCGGCATTCCGGGCATCGAGAACATCGGCGGCGACGTCGACCTGGTGACCGGCCGGCGCTGCACCATCATGGCGTTCCCGTGGCGCTGGCACGAGGGCGAGGGCTGCGTCGTGCGGGTCGTGGCGGTGATCGACCCCGACCAGACGTTCCGCATCCCGACGGGGGCCTGACATGCACGTCACCCGCTTCACCGACGCGAAGCCCTACGAGGCCAAGCGCCATCACGCCATGGTGGCGCTGCAGCTCCAGGGCGGCGCCGAGAGCGCCACCGAGGCCTTCACCTGCGGCCTGTCGCACTTCCTGCCCGGCGGCGGCGCCGAGATGTCCGCCTCCGCCGCCGAGAAGCTCTACGTCGTCGTCGCCGGCGAGGTGACGGTGATCACCGACGGCGGCGAGGTCGTGCTCGGTCCGCTCGACTCCTGCCATCTCGCGCCGGGCGAGGCCCGCGCGATCGAGAACCGCGGCAACGCGGTCGCCAGCATGCTGGTCATCCTGTCGAAGCCGAAGAGCTGAGCCCGAGCCGACCATGATCTCCGAACCGCTCCGCAATCCACTGTCCCTGTTCGACGTCCGGGGAAAGTCCGCGATCGTCACCGGCGCCACCGGGGCCTTCGGCCGCGCCACCGCGCTGATGCTCGCCGCGCTCGACGTCGACGTCACGCTCGCCGGCGGCTCCGTGAAGGAGCTCGCCGAGGTCGCGGCCGAGGTCGAGAGCCTGGGCGGCGGGCGCTGCATCACGGTGCCGCGCCGGCCCGACACGCTGGAGGACGCGCAGGCCATGCTCGACGCGGCGCTCGCCGCCTTCGGCCGCGTCGACCAGCTGGTCATCGCGTCGGGCTACAACAAGGCCGGCTTCATCCACGAGATGGCCTACGAGGACTGGCAGAAGGTGATGGACGCCAATGTCCGCGGCGCCTGGTTCATGGCCAAGGCGGTCGGCACCCACTTCATCGAGAAGCAGGTGAAGGGCAAGGTGCTGCTGATGTCCTCGGTGCGCGGCCGCCACGGCAACGTCTCGGGCTACACGGCCTACTGCACCTCCAAGGGCGCCACCGACGCGCTCACCCGGGTGCTCGCCACCGAGTGGGCCAAGTACGGCATCACCGTCAACGCCATCGCGCCGACCGTCTTCCGCTCCAAGCTCACCGCCTGGATGTTCGGCGACGACGAGCTCGGCCAGGCGACCAAGAAGCGGTCGCTGTCGCGCATCCCGCTCGGCCGGCTCGGCGAGGCCGAGGACCTTGTCGGCATGGCGCTCTACCTCCTCTCGCCCGCATCGGACTTCTGCACGGGACAGGTGATGTATGTCGACGGCGGCTACACGGCCGGGTGACCGCGCCGTCGGCGTGGTCGGTGCCGGCCGCATGGGCGTCGGCATCGCCCAGATCTTCGCGGCCGGCGGGTTCCGGGTCCACCTGATCGATCCGGTCGCGGCGGCGCTCGCCGCGGCGCCGGAGCGGCTCGCCGGCATCACGGCGCGCCGCGGCCAGCCGGCCGCGGTGGCGGACCGCGTGTCGTTCCACGCCGCGCTGCCGGACGCGATCGCCGGCTGCGTGCTGGTGATCGAGGCGGCGCCGGAAAAGGTCGAGCTCAAGCAGAGCATCTTCCGCGAGCTCGACGCGCGCTGCGGGCCGGACGTCATCCTCGCCACCAACACCTCGGTCATCCCGGTGTCGCGGGTGGCGGCCGAGGTCGGCCGGCCCGGCCGTGCGCTCGGCATGCATTTCTGGAATCCGCCCTACGCGGTGCGGCTCGTCGAGGTGGTGCAGGCCGAGCGCACCGATCCGGCCGTGATCGCGCCCGCCATGGCGCTGCTCGCCGAGGTCGGCCAGAAGCCCGTCCACGTCCGCAAGGATGTGCCGGGCTTCATCGGCAACCGCCTGCAGCACGCGCTCAAGCGCGAGGCGATCGCGCTGGTCGAGAACGGCGTCTGCGACGCCGAGACGGTGGATTTCGTCGTCAGGAACAGCTTCGGCGCGCGCCTCGGCCTGATGGGACCGCTCGAGCAGTCCGACATGCTCGGTCTCGGCTTGACGCTGGCCATCCATTCCGTGCTGCTGTCGGATCTCGACTGCAGTCGCGCGCCGCAACGGCTGCTCGTCGACAAGGTCGCGGCCGGCGAGACCGGCGCCGCGGTCGGCCGCGGCTTCCGCAGCTGGACGCCGGAGCAACGCGCGGAACTGGAGAACCGGCTCGACGCCGCGCTGCTCGCGGCGGCGCGCGGGCCGGACGAGACGAAGGGCGAGGAGCCCGTCGGTGTCGACACGAAAGCCGCCGGGTGAACCGGCAGGACGCAAGGGAGAGACCAGATGACGAAATGTTTCGCGGCGTTTCTGGGGGCCGTGATGGCGCTCGCCGCCGGGCCGGCGCTCGCCGAGCCCGTCACCCTCAAGCTGTCCTTCTTCTCCAACGACACCGAGGTGAACTACGCCAAGGTGATCAAGCCGTGGGTCGACGCCGTCAACGCGGATCCGAGCGGCGCCGTGAAGATCGACGCCTATCCGAACGGCGCGCTCGGCAAGAGCCTGCCGGCACAGCCGCAGCTGGTGCTCGACGGCGTCGCCGACATTGCCTTCATCAATCCGAGCTTGGTGCCTGGCCGCTTCCCGGACGACCAGGTGTTCGAGCTGCCGGGCCTGCTGAAGGATCTCGGCGAGGGCACGAAGCTCTATGCCGAGCTCGTCAAGTCGAACAGCCTGCGCGGCTATGGCGACTATCACGTCATCGGCTCGTTCATGAACGCGAACTACAACCTCTATTCGCGACGGCCGATCCGCTCCAACGCCGATCTCAAGGGCATGAAGGTGCGCATCGTCGGGCCGATCGTCGGCCAGACCGTGAAGGAGCTCGGCATGGTGCCGGTGCTGATGCCGCCGAACGAGATCGTCGAGGCGATCGGGCGCGGCACCGTCGACGCCGCGACCCTGGTGCCGGCGGCCGTCATCGACTTCGGCGTCGACCGGGTGACCAGCCACAGCTATCTGCTCGATCTCGGCGCCGGCCCGCTCGGCGTGGTGATGAACCGCGCCAGGTACGAGGCGCTGCCGGCCGAGGCGAAGGCCGTGCTCGACAAGTATTCGGGGGCCTGGATCAACGATCTCTACGTCAAGGCGCTGCTCGCCCATAACGCCGAGATCATCGCCCGCTTCAAGGCCGACGCGAAGCGCACCGTGGTCATGCCCTCGGCCGCCGACCTCGCCGCCATCAAGGCGCCCTACGAGAAGGTCACGGCCGCCTGGGCCGCCAAGGATCCGAACAACGCCAAGGTCCTGGCGAAGGCCCGCGAGATCCTGACCCAGATCCGGGCGAAGTGATCATGGCCAGGATCGAACAGGTGGCGGGCGCCGTCGCGAACGGCCTCGCCGTGCTCGGCCTCACCCTGCTCCTGATCCTGGCGACGTTCACGATGCTGGACGGGCTCCTGCGGGCCTTCGCCAACACCCCGCTGGATTTCGTCCGCGAGCTCGGCGACATGGTCGCGGCGATCGCCGGCGCGGCCTGCCTGCCGATCGCGCTCCTGCGCGAAAGCAACATCGTGCTGCGGGCGCTCGGCCGGGTGCTCCCGCGGCTCGCCCTGCGGGTCGTCGACGGCGTCGCCGCCCTGGTGGTCGAGGTCGTCATGATCGGCATGGCCTGGCAGTTCTGGCTGCACGCCGACAAGGCGATGCGGGCCGGCGAGGTGACCTGGATGCTCGAGGTGCCGAAGGCGCCGTTCTGGTTCGCGGTCGACGGCATCCTGTGGGTCGGCGTCCTGGTGCAGCTGGTGGTGCTGGTCGGTCGGGCGCGCGGCACCCGCGACACCGTCGAGACGGAGACACCCGCGTGACCCCGACTCAAATCGGCATCGCCGGCCTGATCGCCCTGTTCGTCCTGGTCGCGCTGCACGTCCCGCTCGCCTTCGCGATGATCGCGGTCGGCATCGTCGCCTTCGCGCTGCAGACCAGCTGGGGGCCGGCGCTCACCTTCCTGGCCACCGAGCCGGCCCAGGTGCTGAGCAGCATGGACCTCACCGCGGTCCCGCTGTTCCTGATCATGGGGGCGTTCGTCAACGTCTCCGGCTTCTCCAAGGATCTCTACGGCGCCGCCGCGGCCGTGCTGGGCCACCGGCGGGGCGGCCTCGCCTACGCGACCATCGGAGGCAGCGCCGCGTTCGGGGCGATCTGCGGCTCGTCGCCGGCGACGGTCGCCACCTTCACGCGCGTCGCGCTGCCCGAGATGCTGGCCCGCGGCTACGCGTCGAGCTTCTCGGGCGCCACCATCGCGGCCGGCGGCGCCATGAAGGCGCTGATCCCGCCCTCGCTCAGCATGATCATCTACTGCGTGGTGGCGCGCGCCTACATCTTCGACGTGTTCATCGCCGCCGTCGTGCCCGCCCTGATCACCATCACGGCGAACGTCATGGCGATCACGCTGCTGGTGCGCTTCACCCCGTCGCTGGCGCCGGTCTCCGAGCGGATGCCGGCGGCCGAGCGGCGCGCCGCGCTCGTGCGGGCGGCGCCGGCCGTGCTGCTGATCGGCACCATCTTCACCGGCCTCTACAGCGGCATCTTCACGGTCAACGAGGCGGCCTCGGTCGCCGCCGTGGTGTCGTTCGCCTTCGCCGCGCTCCGCCGCACCATCACGGTCGAGAACTTCGTCACCGGCATGCGCGACACCGCCGCGACGGCCGGCATGATCTACTTCATCCTGATCGGCTCGTCGGTCTTCACCTACTTCATCAGCCTGCCGATGATCCCCGAGCAGCTCATCAAGCTGGTCGGCGAGGTCGAGCTGCCGCCGGTCGGCGTCATCGTGCTGATGCTGTGTGTCTATCTGGTCCTCGGCTCGGTCTTCGACGAGCTCGCGGCGATGATCGTCACGCTGCCCTTCGCCCTGCCGATCATCCTGCATCTCGGCTACGATCCGGTGTGGTGGGGCATCGTCAACGTGATCATCGTCGAGCTCGGGCTGATCATCCCGCCGATCGGGCTGGTGATCCTGATCATCAACGCGATGCGGCCCGACATCCCGCTGCGCCGGCTCTACTGGACCATCATGCCGTTCGTGATCGCCGACATGCTGGTCCTCGCCCTCCTGACGGCGTTCCCCGACCTCGCGCTGTGGCTCCCGGCGCTGCTCAAGGGCTGAGCCGGGGCCGCCCGGCCCGGGAGGGCCGGCCGCGCGGCGGTCGGCCGGGTCGGGAACCTGCCGGTCTTGCAGGAGACGGTCGATCGTGCCAAAGCGGTCGGGTCCACCGGGGTCTCGCCCGACGCGTGCCGTCCCGGACGGCCTCGCGCCGGCCGGCCGGCGGGCAGGATCGCGCACGATGCATTCTCGTCTCCTGCGGCACTTCCTGGCCGTTCTCGATCACGGCCGCATCAGCGCGGCCGCCGAGGCCGTGCACATCAGCCAGCCGGCCCTCACCAAGAGCATCCACCAGCTCGAGACGAGCCTCGGCGTGCCTCTGTTCGAGCGGCGCCCCAACGGCGTGGTGCCGACCCCCTATGGCGAGATCCTGGCGCGCCGCGTGCGCCTGATGGCGCTGGAGTACCAGCACGCGCTCGGCGAGATCCAGGCGATCACCGGCGGCAGCGGCGGGCACATCCGGATCGGCGCCGGGCCGGTGTGGATGCTGCGGCTGCTGCCGCCCGTCATCGCCAAGTTCCAGAAGCAGCAGCCCAACGTGAAGGTGACGATGCGCACCGGCGTGATCGACACGCTGGTGCCGGCGCTGCTCGGCGGCGAGCTCGATCTCGTCTGCTCGACCCTCGACTATCCGAGCCATCCGGAGATCGTGAAGGAGCACCTCACCGAGATCCACCACATGCTGGCCGCGAGCGCCCGCCATCCGCTGGCGCGGCGCGACGACATCGCCGCCGCCGACCTGCTCGCCTATCCGTGGATCGCGCTCGCCAACGACTATGTCGGCTCGAGCCGGGTGAACTCGTTCTTCGCGGCCAACGAGCTGGCGCCGCCCAAGGTGGCGGTCGAGACCTCGTCGATCGCCAGCATCCTGTCGCTGCTGCAGGCCGGCGACTACATCGTCAACCTGCCGACCGTGATGCTGCCCTACATGGAATCGTTCGGCCTCGTGCGGCTCGCCATCCACGGCACCCTGTGGGAGTTCTCGGCCGGCATCGCCTATCGGCGCACCAAGACGCCGATCCCGGTCGTCAAGGCGTTCTGTGCCATGCTGCGCGCGTCGTTCGCGCCGCCGGATCTCGATGCCGCGGAGCTCGGCCCGGCGGAGCTCGACCGGGTGTGACGGCGACCGCTCAGGCGGGCTGGGCGGATCGCGGAATTCCGAGCAGCTCGCGGGTCTCGTCGGGCGTCGCCGGACGGGCGTCGAGCGCCTCGACGATCCGCACCGCCTTCTCGACCAGCGCGGCGTTGCTCGGCGCCAGCACGCCCTTCTCGATGTAGAGATTGTCCTCCAGCCCGACCCGGACGTGTCCGCCGAGCAGCACGGCCTGGGCGACCATCGGGAACTCCTGCGGCCCGATGGCGAAGCCGGTCCAGAACGCGTCCTTCGGCAGCATGTCGCGCATCATCAGCAGGGCCTCGACGGTCGCGGGCGCGCCCCACGGGATGCCGAGGCAGATCTGGAACATGGCGGGGGAGGCGAGCACGCCCTCCTCGATCAGCCGCAGCGCCAGGCGGATGTTGCCGGTGTCGAAGCATTCGAGCTCGGCGGTCGCGCCGGCGGCGCGCACGCACTTCGCCATGACGCGCAGATGCGCCGGCGTGTTGACGAAGACGAACTCGCCGAAATTCATCGTCGTGATGTCGAGCGTGCAGATCTCCGGCTTCAGCGCCTCGATGTGGCGCACCCGCGCCTCCGGGCTCGCCAGCGTGGTGCCGGGGCCGCCGATCTTCGGATCGGCGTCGGACGGGATGAAGCGGGCGCCGGCGCCGGTCGTCAGGTTGACGACGACGTCGCGGTTCTCGGCCCGGATGCGCTCGACCACCTCGGCATAGTGCTCCAGCCTGCTGCTCGGCTTGCCGGTGGCGGGATCGCGCACATGGATGTGGACGATGGCGGCGCCGGCGCGCGCGGCCTCGAGCGAGGAGACGGCGATCTGCTCGGGCGTGACCGGAATGGCGGGATGCTTGCCGACCGTGTCGCCGCCGCCCGTGATGGCGCAGGTGACGACGACGGGGCGCTTGCCGGACCGGGCTCGGGGTGTCTCTGGCATGGCTGGCTCGATGATGGGCGCCGGCGGCGGGCCGCCGGCACCGATGACGTGACGGCCGGATGATGCCGGCGCGGCGCCGGCCGGCGAAATACAATCGGCGATGCGCGCCATATCCCGCGGTTATCGCGGCGCGGAGCGGGTGCGGTTTCTCGGCCGCGGGCTTCGGTGTCCGAAACCCGGACGCCGGTGCGGCGTTGGCTCCGTGAGGGCGGGCCTGCCGCCGCCGGCTCCGCGCATCCGCCCGGCTGCCCCGGAGCGCTCCGCCGAACGCCAGGGACCCGACATGCTTCAGCACGCCACCTCGCGGCCGCCCCAGGCCGACGCGGCCCCGACCATGGCCAGCCTGGCGGATACGCTCGCCGTGCTCGCCGACGTGGTGATTCCGACGCTCGGCAAGGGCGTCATCATTCGCCGGCCCCGGGTGGTCGGCGCGGCCGAGGCGCTCGGCCTCGACGACCGCGCCGTGCGGCGGATGCAGCGCCTGCGCGCCACCTACGGCACCGGCCTGCTTCGGCTCGCCATCCCGATCCGCCGACACGTGCTGGTGCTGTCGCCACACGACGTCGTCGCCATCCTGAACGGGGCGCCCGAGCCGTTCTCGCCGGCCACGGCCGAGAAGCGCAGCGCGCTCGCCCACATGGAGCCCGACGTCTCGCTGATCTCGGAGGGCGCCGAGCGTGGCGTCCGGCGGCGCTTCAACGAGCAGGTGCTGGAGACCGGCTGCCCGGTGCATCGGCTCGCCGGCGCGTTCCTGCGGGCGATCGACGAGGAGACCGGGGCGCTGCTCGCGCAGGCCGGTGGGACGCTGACCTGGGGCGCCTTCACGGCCATGTGGCAGCGTCTCGTCCGGCGTATCGTGCTCGGCGAGGGCGCGGCCGACGACGGCGAACTCACCGACATGCTGGCGCGGCTGCGCGGTGCCGCCAACTGGGCCTTCCTGCATCCCGGCCGGTCGCGGCTGCGGCGGCGCTTCCACGCGCGTCTGGACGGCCATCTCGCCCGCGCCGCCCCGGACAGCCTCGCCGGCATGATCGCGGCGATCCCGGCGGCGGCCGCCGCCGCGCCGGCCGACCAGACGACGCAGTACCTGTTCGCCTTCGACGCCGGGGCGATCGCGACCATGCGGGCGCTGGCCCTGCTCGCCGCCCATCCGGCCGAGATGCGGCGCGTGCAGGACGAGATCGCCGCCGCCGGTCCGGACGGCCGCGCCGACCTGCCGCGCGGGCGCGCCGTGGTGCTCGAATCGCTGCGGCTGTGGCCGACCACGCCGGCGATCCTGCGCGAGACCACGCGCGACGTGGCGCTCGCCGGCACGGTGCTGCCGAAGAACACCAGCCTCCTGATCTTCGCGCCGTACTTCCATCGCGACGACGAGACGCTGTCCTGGGCCCATCGGTTCACGCCCGACCTGTGGCTGGCGGACGCCCCCGGCGACGGCTGGCCGCTGATGCCGTTCAGCGGCGGCCCGGCGGTCTGCCCGGCGGTCCGGCTGGTGCCCATGGTGGCGAGCGCCGTGATCGCGACGATCCTGACGCGAGGCGCGGTCGCGCTCGCCGATCCGGCCCGGCTCGACCCGCTGCGCCTGCCCGGCACGCTCGACTACAACACGCTGCGCTTCCGGCTCGGCTGACCGCCCGGCGCCCTCGTGGCCTGCAATTCGAGGCGAACTCTTCGTCCGACGTGATCCCAGGTTGTGGATCGCGGCGCCGGCGGCTGGCTGCGCCGCTCCGAAATGTCCGCCATGCGTTTCGGGCGCCCATTATTCGAGGCACTCCCGATCGTCCTGCCGGCCGCGCCCTGCTATGGCTCCGCCGACCGCGTCACCGGGTCGACCACGAAAGGCCGTGAGCACGACGCTCCCTGGAGGGGGCTGGAACGCAACTGCCCCGAGCGGACCAGCTCGTCGACGTGACTACACCTTCAGGAGACGAGCGATGGCGGCGAACCCCCAGGCGCACAGGACGGACATTTTCGGCTCGGACGCCTACTCGCCGGCCGAGATCCAGGACAAGGTCGAGAAGCTCGGGGTCAAGAAGGCCCGCATGCCTCTGCTGCCGAGCGCGATGCTGTCGATGGTCGCGGGCGGCTCGATCGGGCTCGGCGGAATGTTCTTCACCATCATCCTGGCCGATCCGACGCTCGGCTTCGCCCTGCAGCGTTTTCTCGGCGGCCTGGTGTTCTCGCTCGGCCTCGCGCTGGTGATGATCGGCGGCGCCGAGCTGTTCACCGGCAACTGCCTGATCGTGATGGCGTGGTGGAACGGCCAGATCCGAACCGCCGAGGTGATCAGGAACTGGACGATCGTCTGGCTCGGCAATCTGGTCGGAGCCCTCGGCCTCGTCTTCCTGGTCGTGATGGCGCACCATCCCGACATGAACGGCGGCATCATCGCGGCGGCGGCGGTCAAGCTCGCGGTGAGCAAGATCCAGCCCGACATGACGACCATCTTCTTCAAGGGCGTGCTCTGCAACATCCTCGTCTGCCTCGGCGTGTGGCTCGCCTATGCGGGCCGCTCGGTGGCCGACAAGATGGCCGGCATGGTGCTGCCGGTGGCCTGCTTCGTCGCCGCCGGCTTCGAGCACTGCATCGCCAACATGTACTTCCTGCCGCTCGCCTGGGTGCTGGTGGTGACCGACCACGTCCCGGCCGGCATCGACGCCTCGGTCGTCACGCTCTCCGGCATCGTCCACAACATCGTGCCGGCGACGCTGGGCAACATCGTCGGCGGCGCCGGCTTCGTCGGCTTCGTCTACTGGGCCATCTACCGCAAGGGCCTCGGCGGCCTCACGCCGCTGCCCGAGGAGACGCCGGCCGCCGCGGCCGAGCCGGCCGGAGCGCGCGCCGCCCGCCGCTGAGCCGCGGCCGCGGCCGCGGCCGCGGCCGGGCGGGCCGGCCCAATGCAAACCTTTGCATTGCGCCGGTCCTCGCGGGCCCATACAGTCGTGGTCCGAGATCACGACCACCGTCAGCGAGCGCGGCGAGCCGGGGGACATGCGCAGCCGTCCGACCATGAGCGACATCGCCGGGATCGTCGGCGTCCACGTGTCGACGGTGTCGCGCGCGCTCGATCCCAAGACCTGCCACCTGATCTCGCCCGAGATCGTCGCCAAGGTCGGCGAGGTCGCGGCGAAGCTCGGCTTCCGCCCCAACGCGGCCGGCGCCTCGCTGCGCACCAACCGCTCGCGCACCATCGGCATCGTCGTTCCCGACATCACCGACCCGGTGTTCCCGCCGATGATCCGCGGCGTCGAGGACGTGCTGAGCGAGCGCGGCTACGCCGTGGTGCTCGCCAACACGGACGGCGACGAGGCGCGCGAGGCCGAGGTGGTCGCCTCGATGCTGGCGCGCTCGGTCGACGGGCTGGCGCTCGCCAGCAGCCGCTACGAGGACAAGCTGATCCCGCGCATCGGCGACGTGCCGGTCGTCACCGTGTTCCGCGAGACGACGAAGCCGGTCGCGCCCTGCGTCGTCTTCGACGAGAACTGCGGCATCCGCCACGCGCTGACCCATCTGGTGTCGCTCGGCCATCGGCGGATCGCCAACATCGCCGGCCCGCGCACGATCTCGACCGGCTACAGCCGCTGGGAGGCGTTCGAGCGGCACCGGCGGGAGATGAAGCTGCCGCTCGACAAGCGGCTCGTGGTCTTCGCCGACGGGTTCAACGAGCAGGAGGGCGAGCGCTGCGCCGAGACGCTGCTCGCCCGCACCAGCGACTTCACGGCGATCCTGTGCGCCAACGACCGCCTCGCGGTCGGCGTCATCGACGTGCTGAAGCGCTACGGGCTGCGCTGCCCCGACGACGTCTCGGTCACCGGCTTCAACGACATGCCCTATGCGGGCCGCTTCGTTCCGGCGCTCACCACGGTCCGGGTCCAGCAGTACAAGGCGGGCTGGGAGGCGGCGCGGCTGCTCCTCGACGCGATCGAGACCGGCCCGGGACGCCGCGGCAAGCCCGCCCGCATCGTGCTGCCGGTCGAGCTCGTCGTCCGCGGCTCGACCCAGCAGGTGGCCTCGAAGGCGCCGCCCCGCACCCGTCGCCGGCTCGCCGCCGCGCGCTGATGCGCGACGCGAGGGCGGTCCCGGAGCCGGTCGGCCGGACCCTCGCCGAAACGAAACGGGCGGCCCGCGCACGGACCGCCCGCTCGGCGCAGCTCGGAGCGCGCGTCACTTCGCGGTGACGCCGGCCTCCTGCAGCATCTTGGCGTAGAGCTCGACCTCGCGCTTGATCTGCGCATCGAGCGCCTCGGGCGACGTCGGAGCCGGCACGGCGCCCTGCTGCTTCAGCTTCTCGACCACGTCCGGCATCTTCAGCACCGTCGCGATGTCGCGGCTCGCCTTGGCGAGGACGTCCTTCGGGGTGCCGGCCGGCGCCAGCACGGCGAACCACGAATCGTAGTCGTAGGACGGCACCGTCTCCTTGACGGTGGGGATGTTCGGCATCTGGTCGCTGCGGGCGCTGGAGTTGATCGCGATCGCCCGCACCTTGTTGCCGGCGGTCAGCTCCTGGGCGAGTGGGATCGGCGTGAAATAGAGCTGCGCGTCGCCGCGGATCACCGCCGTGGTCGCTTCGGGCGTGCCCTTGTAGGGGACGTGCTGGATGTCGACCTTGGCGGCCTGCTTGAGCACCTCGGCGGAGAGGAACGTGGTCGAGGCGAGGCCGGCCGACGAGAAGTTGAGCTTGCCGGGCTTCTCCTTGGCGAGCGCCAGGAACTCGGCGAGGGTCTTGGCCGGCAGATCCGGCGGCACCACGGCGACCATCGGCACCGAGGCGATCTTGGTCACGCCGGCGAAGTCCGCCACCGGATCGAAGCTGATGTTCTTGTTGATCGTCTTGGCGATGGTGTGGCCGTTGGAGGTGAGCATCAGCGTGTAGCCGTCGGCCTGGCCCTTGGCGACGCTGGTGGTGCCCGGCAGGCCCGGCCGGTTCTCGACGATCACCTGCTGCTTCCACATCTCGGCGAGCTTGTCGGTCATGATGCGGGCGAGCGTGTCGGTGACGCTGCCGGCCGAGAACGGCACGACGATGCGCACCATCTGGTTCGGCCAGGTGCCTTGTGCGGACCCCTGCGCCAGGGCCGGAGCCGCGAGAGCGAGCAGTGCCGCGCCGGCGAGGGCCGCCGTCTTGAAGAGTCTCATAGCCGTTCCTCCAGTTGTCGATTGTTGATTGAATTGGTCCCGCGCCGTCGGGGGCGCGGTGACGAGACCTGCGCTACATCAGGAGCCCCGTGGGGTGCTCGACGGCGTGCCGGAAGGCGGAGAGGAGCCGGGCGCCCAGCGCCCCGTCGACGACGCGATGGTCGCAGGAGAGCGTGACGGTCATGCGGGTCTCGAACCGCACGCCGCCGCCTTCGGCCTCGACCGGGCGCCGCTCGGTGCCGCCGACCGCGAGCAGCGTCGACTGCGGCGGGTTGATGATCCCGGCGAACTCCTTCACGCCGTACATGCCGAGATTCGACACCGTGCTGACGCCGCCCTGGTACTCGCGCGGCTCGAGCTTCTTCAGGCGGCCGCGGGCGATCAGATCCTTCGCCTCGGCGGCGACCACGCTCATCGGCTTCGCCGCGGCGTCGCGCAGCACCGGGGTGATGAGGCCGCCGTCGAGCGCCACCGCGATGCCGATGTCGACACGATCGAAGCGCAGGATGCGGTCCTCGGCCCACACGGCGTTGGCGGCCGGCACGTGGACGAGGGCGCGGGCGAGGGCGCGCACGACGAGGTCGTTGAGCGAGAGATGCCAGGCCGGCTTGCCGTCGGCGTCGTGCGGGGCGGCGGCGTTCGCCTCGTGGCGGAGCGCCAGCAGCCGGTCGAGCGTCACCTCGGCGGTCAGGTAGAAATGCGGGACCGTCTGCTTGGCCTCGACCAGGCGGACCGCGATGGTCTTGCGCATGCTGTCGGCCGGCGTCTCGGTGTAGGTGCCGGCCTCGTAGAGGGCCTTGACGCGATCGGCGGTCGGGCCGGACGCCGGCGCCGGGGCGCTCGCCACGCCGTTCGCCATCGCGGTCTGCACGTCACGCGCAAAGATGCGGCCGCGCGGGCCGGTGGCGGCGATCCGCGACACGTCGATGCCGGCTTCGGCGGCGAGGCGGCGGGCGAGCGGCGTGATGGTGCGGCCGCCGCCGAGCCGGGCCGGGCCGAAGTTCTTGTCCGGCGTGCGCACCGCGTGGAACGGATCGAGCGGGCCGCCGCGCACCGACGACGCGACGGCCGGCGCGGCCGACACGGCGGCGCGCGCCGGTGCCGGGGAGGGCGGGGCGGCCGGCGCCGGGGCCGCGGCCGTGTTGGCCGGCGGCGCGCCGGTCGCCGCCGTGCCGGTGGTCGGCCCCGGGGACGTGGCGGCGCCGTCGCCGGCGAGGATCGCGACGATCGCGCCGACCGGCGCGGCGGTGCCGGCCGGAACGCGGATCTCCTGGAGCACGCCGCCGGCGATCGCCGGGACCTCCATGGACACCTTGTCGGTCTCGATCTCGAACAGATTGTCGCCGGGCGCGACCGTGTCGCCCGGCTGCTTGAACCAGGTGGTGATCTTGCCTTCGGCGACCGTCTCGCCGAGCTGCGGCATCAGGATGTCCATCGTGGTTCCCAACCTCTGCAGACGATTGCCGCCGTGGCGGCCTTGTCCCTCGCCTCTCCCCGCGTGCGGGGAGAGGCAGAGCCGGCGCGTCGCCGGCCCTCGGCATCACCAGTTCACGGAGACGTACTGGGTCTCCAGAAACTCCATCAGGCCCTCGTGCGCGCCTTCGCGGCCGAGGCCGGACTGCTTCATGCCGCCGAACGGCGCCGCCGGATCCGACATCAGGCCGCGATTGAGGCCGATCATGCCGAAGTCGAGCTTCTCGGAGACCCGCAGGCCGCGGCTGAGATCCTTGGTGTAGAGATAGGCGGCGAGGCCGTACTCGGTGGCGTTCGCCGCGCGGATCGCCTCGTCCTCGGTCTTGAAGGTCTTCAGCGCCGCGACCGGGCCGAAGATCTCCTCGCGCAGCAGCTTCGCGTCGTCGGAGATGTGGGTCAGCACCGTCGCCGGGTAGAAGAAGCCCTTGCCGTCCGGCCGCGTGCCGCCGACCGTCACCCTGGCGCCCTTGGCGACGGCGTCGTCGACCAGCTCCTGCACCTTGTCGCGGGTGTCGGCATTGACCAGCGGGCCGAGCGCGACCGACTCGTCGAGCCCGTTGCCCATCTTCAGCGCCGCCATCTTCTCCGTCAGCTTCGCGGCGAAGGCGTCGTGCACGGCCTCGTGGACGTAGAAGCGGTTCGCCGCCGTGCAGGCCTCGCCCTGGTTGCGCATCTTGGCGATCATGGCGCCCTCGACGGCGGCGTCGATGTCGGCGTCCTCGAACACCAGGAACGGCGCGTTGCCGCCGAGCTCCATGGCCGGCCGCACCACGTTGTCGGCAGCCTCGCGCAAGAGCTTCACGCCGACCTCGGTCGAGCCGGTGAAGGAGACGACCCGCACCCGCATGTCGTGCAGCATCGCCGAGACGACGGCACCGGAGCGGCGCGACGGCACCACGTTGACGACGCCCGCCGGCACGCCGGCCTCGGCGAGCAGCGGCATCAGCGCCAGCATGGTGAGCGGCGTCTCGGAGGCGGGCTTGAGCACCACGGTGCAACCGGCGGCGAGCGCCGGCGCGATCTTGCGGGTCGCCATGGCGGCCGGATAGTTCCACGGCGTGACCAGGCAGGCGACGCCGGCCGGGCGGTGCTGCACCATGATGCGGGCGCCGGAGGAGGGCGCGTTGTAGAGCTGGCCGAGATTGCGCACGCCCTCCTCGGCGAACCAGCGGAAGAACTCCGCCGCATAGGCGACCTCGCCGCGCGAGTCCGGCATCGCCTTGCCGTTCTCCAGCGTGATCAGCTTGGCGAAGCGCTCGCTCTGCGCCGTGAACAGCTCGAAGGCGCGGCGCAGGATCTCGCCGCGCTCGCGCGGCTTCCTGGCCGCCCATTCGGCGCCGGCGGCGGCCGCCGCCTCGACGGCCGCCTTGGCGTCCTCGACCGTGCCGCTGGCGACGTTCGTGATCACGGCCTCGGTCGCCGGATCGATCACGTCGAAGCGCGACCCGTCGGAGGCCTTCTTCCACTCGCCCCCGATCCACAGGTCGGTCGGAACGCCGGCGATCAGATTGTCGTACATGTCTCGTCCTCGAGTTCTTCCGGTCATCCCGGGGCGCGGACCGCAGGTCCGCGAGCCCGGAATCCATAACCCCTGTCCGTGAGTATGGATTCCGGGCTCGCCGCTGCGCGGCGCCCCGGAATGACGACGCGCTAGCTCCCCAGGCTCCGCCGGATCGTCTCGACGATA
This sequence comes from Rhodoplanes tepidamans, assembly GCF_030813915.1. Lineage (GTDB taxonomy): Bacteria > Pseudomonadota > Alphaproteobacteria > Rhizobiales > Xanthobacteraceae > Rhodoplanes > Rhodoplanes tepidamans. The sequence continues at coordinate 3,702 of NZ_JAUSUJ010000014.1, read as the reverse complement.
CGGGCCGGGGTGGGCAGCACCATGTCCTCGAGCGCGTCGGCGGCCGGCAGCGGGATGTGCGGCGTGGTGATCCGCACCGGCGGGCCGTCCATGTCGTAGAACGCCTCCTCGACCGCGATCGACACGATCTCGGCGCCCCAGCCGCACAGCCGCGGGTTCTCCTCCACGGTGAACAGCCGGTGCGTGCGCCCGACCGAGCCGAGGATGGTCTGCATGTCGAGCGGCACCAGCGAGCGCACGTCGACCACCTCGACCTCGATGCCGTGCTCGGCGGCGAGGGTCTCGGCCGCGGCCAGCGCCCGGGGCACCATCAGGGCGAGCGCCAGCACGGTCGCGTCCTTGCCGGGGCGGAGAATCTTCGCGGTGCCGAGCGTGTCGACGATCTCGCCGTCCGGCACCTCGCCCTTCACGGCGTAGAGCGACTTGTGCTCGAAGAAGATCACCGGGTCGGGATCCCGCACGGCCGCGGCGAGCAGCCCGACCACGTCGGCCGGGCTCGACGGCGCCACCACCTTCAGCCCCGGGATCATCATGCACCAGTTCTCGACCGACTGGCTGTGCTGCGCGCCGAAGCGCGAGCCGGCACCGTTGCCGGTGCGCACGACCAGCGGGCACTTCACCTGCCCGTTCGTCATGTAGCGGCTCTTCGGGAACTCGTTCGCCACGTAGTCCCAGCACACCGCCAGGAAGTCCGAGAACATGATCTCGGCGATCGGCTTCAGGCCCGTCATCGCGGCGCCCATGGCGGCGCCGAGGATCGCCTGCTCGGAGATCGGCGTGTCGCGCACGCGGATCGGCCCGAACTGGTCGAGCAGCCCGACCGTCGCCTTGAACACGCCGCCCGCCTTGGCGACGTCCTCGCCGAAGAAGATCACGTCGTCGTCGCGCGCCATCTCCTGGGCGATGCCGCGGGCGACCGCGTCGCGATAGGTCAGTTCCGCCATGCCCAGCCTCCATCGGCATACACGTCGGTGAAGAGGATGTCCTCGGGCGGCATCGGGGCCGCCTTGCAGGCCTCGGTCGCCGCATCGACCATGCGGGCGACCTCCTGGTCGATACTGGTCATCACGCTCTCGGCGATGCCGAACGACTTCAGGCGCTCGCGATAGACCTTGATGGGATCGCGCTCCTTCCAGCGCTCGAGCTCGCCCTCGGGCCGGTACTTGGCGGGATCGGCGCGCGAGTGGCCGCTGTGCCGGTAGGTCAGGCACTCGATCAGCGACGGGCCGTCGCCGGCGCGCGCCTTGGCGAACGCCGCCTGCGCGGTGCGGTAGACCGCGTCGGCGTCGTTGCCGTCGACCACGATGCGCTCGAGCCCGTAAGCGGCCGCGCGGTCGGCGGCCGGATGCTTCACGGCCGTCACCTCGTGGATCGCCGTGTACTCCATGTAGAGGTTGTTCTCGCACACGAAGACGACGGGCAGCTTCCAGATCGCCGCGAAGTTCAGCGCCTCGTGGAAGGCGCCGATATTGGTGGTGCCGTCGCCGAAGAAGCAGACGGCGACGTCGCCGGTGCCCTTGTACTGGGCGGTCAGCGCCGCCCCGCAGGCGATCGGCAGGTGGGCGCCGATGATGGCGTAGGAGCCCATCACGCCGTGCTCCACCGAGGTGAGATGCATCGAGCCGCCCTTGCCACGCATCAGGCCGTTGTCGCGCTGCATCAGCTCGCCGAGCACCGACTCGACCGAGACGCCGCGCGCCAGCGTGTGGGCGTGCCCCCGGTAAGTGCAGAAGGAGAGGTCGCCGGGCCGCATCGCGGTGCCGAAGGCGGCGGCGATCGCCTCCTGGCCGAGCGACAGGTGGCTCGTGCCCTTGACGAGGTTCTGCAGGAACAGGTCGTAGGCGCGCTGCTCCGCCTGCCGGATCACCTGCTGCTTGCGGTAGAGCTCGAGCCGCACCGCCTCGCCGATGTCGTCGTTGCTGCGGTCGAGCACGGTCGCCTCCGCGGTCTTCTTCGCCATCGTGTACCTCACCACCGGCCGGCGATCGGCAGCTCTTCGGCCGGGAAGAGCGTGATCAGCCGGCAGCCGTTCGCCGTCACCACGACCTCCTCCTCGATGCGGGCGGCCGAGTAGCCGTCCTTGGCCGGGCAGTAGGTCTCGATCGCGAACACCATGCCCTCCTTGATCACGGTCGGGTGGTCCATCGACACGACCCGCGAGATGATCGGCCGCTCGTGCAGGGCGAGGCCGAGCCCGTGCGCGAACTGCAGGCCGAAGGCCGCCATCTCGTCCGGGAAGCCGAACTCGTCGGCCTTGGGGAACACCTCGCAGATGTGCGCCGTCGTCACGCCCGGCCGGATGCGGGCGATGGCGTTGTCGAGCCACTCGCGCGCCTGCTTGTAGGCGTCGTGCTGCACCGGCGTCGCCCTGCCGACGTTGAAGGTCCGGTAGTAGCAGGTGCGATAGCCCATGAAGGCCTGGATGATGTCGAAGAACGCCTGGTCGCCGGGCCGCAGCATGCGGTCGGTGAAGTTGTGCGGGTGCGGATTGCAGCGCTCGCCCGAGATGGCGTTGATCGCCTCGACGTCGTCGGAGCCGTGCGTGTAGAGGAACTTGTTCACCTCGGCGACGACGTCGTTCTCGCGCACGCCCGGCCGCAGCATGTCCCACACGACCTGATAGGCGCCGTCCACCATGGCGGCGGCGCGGTTCAGGAGCGCGATCTCGTCGGCCGACTTCACCTCGCGGGCCTCGAGCATCACCTGCTGGCCGTCGACCACGGTGACGCCGGCCTTCTGCAGCTCGAACATCATCGGCGGCTCGACGATGTCCATGCCGACCGGCATGTCGGCGACTCCGGCCTCCTTTAGGAGCGCGGCGATCTCCTTGGCATGCCGCTCCATCAGGCCGAAGGCGGGGTTCACGGTGCCGCGCAGGCCGACCAGGCCGGCCCGGCAGTTCTCCGGCTTCAGCCACGGCGAATAGAGCTTGTGATGCACGGCGGCGGAGCCGAAGTCCCACACGATCGGATCGCCGGTGCGGGTGAGCAGCGCCCAGCGGGCGAGCTTGTCGCGCTCCCACTCGCCGATCTTGGTCGAGGTGAGATAGCGGATGTTGTTGACGTCGAAGACGAGCAGCGCGCCGAGGTCGGAGGCCTCCAGCGCCTGGCGGGCGCGGGCGAGACGATAGCGGTGGAGCCGGCGGTAATCGACGCGCTCCTCGAAGTCCACCCCCATGGTCCCGAGCGCCGGCAGCGCGCGGCCCCAGTCGTGACGCGGGTCGATGTCCTCGGCGCGGATGGCGCGCAGATGCTGGTCCATGATGATCTCCCGGAAGGCGCGGATGCGGGCACGAGGCTGCCCGTCTCGCCGGAAGATTGACACAGCTCCGGGGGGCGTGCAATGACAAATGCAAACGATTGCACTGGCGATGGATGCTGCAGCGCACACGCTGCGGCGCGGTCGTGCGGTGCGATCGTCGAGACGCGGTGCCGGCCGACGCATCGGGCTCTTCGGGACGCGATGCGCGTCACGCGAGCGGCGCCCCAGCAACGCTTCGACCGCCGGTCGAGGGCGCAACGAGGAGAGCACGAGGATGTCGCAGAACACGCCGAAGGTGGGCTGGATCGGCATGGGCCGCATGGGCTACGCGATGGCCGAGCGGCTTGTGAAGTCCGGGCACGACGTGTCGATCTGGAACCGGACGCGGTCGAAGGCGGAGCCGCTGGCGGCCTATGGCGGCAAGATCGTCGACAAGCCGTC
>NZ_JAUSUJ010000013.1 GCF_030813915.1 Rhodoplanes tepidamans | reverse complement strand
AGGCAGACGATCTTCACCTTGTAGCCCTTCTTGGCGTGCAGCGCGATCGCGCCGCCGGCGCGCCACACGAAATCGCCCGGATGGGCGGTGACGACGAGTCCCGTCTTGCTCTTCGCGGACATGCCGGAAGGCCTCCTCACGTGATCGAATTTTGAAGGATGGAGCCGGCCGGCTCGCGCGTCAGCGTGCGGGGACGCCGCGCTCTCTCGACCGGCCGCGGCCGCTAGCGCGCCGGCGCGGGCCGGCGCGACGACGTGCAGTGTCGGACGTGCCGCCGCGCAGGATCATCCAGTCGATTCCGCTCTGCATGACATGTCCCTCCCGACCGAACCGTCGAACTTCGGTGGACGGACGTACTGTAGGGCGGCTGCAGGGCGGCGGAAAATTCGAAGTTTGTCACTTACGATGAATTCAGATCATGCTAGCCGGCGCCGATCCTTCTTCAGCTCGCGCCCGACGATCTGGGCGAGCTCGTCGGCGAGCGAGGAGAGCGGCACGCCGGCCCGCGACACGATGCCGATCGCCCGGGTGACCTTCGGGTTCTGCAGCGGCACCGCCTTCACCGTGCCGTCGATGTTGGCGACCGCCAGCCGCGGCAGGATGGTCAGGCCGACGCCTTCGGCGGCGAGCTTGATGGCGGTCGAGGTGTGCTGAACCTCGTAGAGCCACTGCAGCTTCTCGCGCCGGCTGCCCAGCGCGTCGTCGAGCAGGATGCGGTTGCCGGTCTGCGGGCTGACCCGGATCAGCGGGAAGCGCACCAGCGCGTCCCAGTTCACCGCCGTCTCGCGGGCCAGCGGATGATCGCCGGCGCAGACGAGCACATAGGGCTCCTTGAGCAGGATGCTGACCGTGAGATCGGCACTGTTGGCGGCCACGATGGTCACCCCGAACTCGATCGTGCCGGCCTGCACCATCGCGCTGATCTCGGTCGCCGAATTGTCGTGGACCCGCACCGCGACGTCGGGGTGGCGCTGCTTGAACCGGTTGAGGATGGGCGGCAGGTAGCGTTCGGCCAGCGTCGGCAGGCAGCCGATCGACAGGCGGCGCTGCCCGGAGCGCCCCTGCTGCCGCAGCTCCTCCATGGTGGCGGACAGCTCCTCGATGGTCGCCTGCGCCTTCGGCAGGAGCTTCATGCCGGCGCTGGTGAGCGTCACCGGACGGCTGGTCCGCGACAGCAGCTTGAGCCCGAGATCGTCCTCGAGCTTGCGGATGCGATGGCTGAGCGCGGTCTGCGAGAGATTCAGATAGGCGGCGGCGCGCTGGAAGTTGCCGCGCTCCGCGATGCTCAGGAAGGCCTGGATGCCGAGAAAGTCCACACGCACGTCACCCTCGCATGCAGTGAGACCGCCGGACCGCCCGACGGGCGCCGCGCGGTCGATGGCGATCGTATCGGCCCGTCGCGGCGAACGACGCGACTGCGTTCGATCGGTCGAACGGGGGCGCGCAACGCTCGCTCAGCTGTCGGCCGATCTTCACAAGACGCAAAGCGAATTCAGATCGGTGTAACCACGTAGACGTGCCGATGCGATCGCGACGCATGCGTCGCGGGCATCGCGGCGCGACCGCGCGACCGCACGGCTGCGCCGATAAGCCCGCGTCTTCGGCCGCCCGGACGTGGCCGGCCGATCGGCGTCGTCGGCCCAGGATGCATCTGATGCATCGAATGTCGAATACTTCGAATTGTATGGACGGGAAGCACGCGTGTTAGCGTTCGCGCGGTTGGCAACCGTGACGTCGTCTTTTTCGCAACGAACCCCCGATCCGTCAGTGGGCGTCAGGAGCGTCGGCTCGGTTCGACGCTCGCGCCGAGAGGAGAGGATCCATGGCTTTGTCGCGCCGCACCCTGCTCGCCGCCTCGACCGGCCTGCTGCTGTCGTCGGCGGCCCGCGCCGCGTTTCCCGAGCGCTTCGTCAGGTTCATCGTGCCGTTCGCGGCCGGCGGAAACGCCGACACGGTGGCGCGTCTGGTCGGGCAGGGCATGACCGAGACGCTCGGCCAGCCGGTGGTCGTGGAGAACCGCCCGGGCGCCGGCGGCAGCATCGGCGCCGACATGGTGGCGAAGTCGACGCCCGACGGCTACACGCTGCTGATCGGCCCCAACGGACCGCTCGTGAACAACCAGTTCATCCAGGCGAAGGTCGGTTACGACACGCTGAGGGATCTGGCGCCGATCGGGCTGACCAGCATCGTGCCGCATGCGCTCGTCGTCCACCCCTCCCTGGAGGCGAAGACGATCGCCGAGTTCGTCGCCCTGTCCAAGACCCGGGCGATCGAGGTCGCGACCAGCGGCTACGGCAGCGCCACCCACTTCACGCTCGAGCGGTTCGCCGCGAAGACGGGGGCCGCGGTGGTGCACGTCCCGTACCGGAGCGGCGGCGCCCTCATGCCGGATCTGATCGGCGGAAGCGCCCGCGCCGCGATGACGGAGTTCTCGATTCCGCTCGCGCTGCACCGGGAGGGCAAGGTTCGCATCATCGCGATCGCGGCGGAGAAGCGCTCGCCGGTGGCGCCCGAGATCCCGACCATGATCGAATCCGGCGTGGCCGGCTTCCTCGCCGGCAGCTATGTCGGGCTGCTCGCGCCGGCCGGCACCCCGCCGGAGGTGATCGCGCCCATACAGAAGGCGCTGGTCGTCTCCCTGCGGTCGAAGCTCGTGCTCGACCAGTTCGCCAAGCTCGGCATCGACGTCGTCTCGCCCGATCTGATGACGCCGGCCGGATTCACCGCGTTCATCAAGAACGATCTCGCGCTCTGCCGGGAGGCCGCGAAGGTGGCGGGCATCAAGCCGAACTGATCCGGCCGCCGGTCCGGGCCGCGCGGCGAAGACGCCGGCGGCCCGGTGCGTGCCGGTGAGCATGCGCGAAAAGCGAGAACTCATGGCCGGGACGCGCACGCGGTCCATTGACTGGGGTGGCCGAAGCGCGACAGATCACCCGGGCAGCGAAGCACGATCCAGAGGTCACGGATGACATCCCCGATCACCTGCATCTCGTCGATGGCGACCCGCCACATCCTGAACGAGCTCGCGGCGCTGTGCGAGCAGCGCACCGGCCGGGCGCTGGCCGTCCGGTCGCTGGGCGGCGTGGAGGCCGCCAAGCTGGTCCGCGCCGGCGAGGCCGTGGACATCGTCCTTCTCGCCTCCGGCCCGATGGAGAAGCTGGAGGCCGAGGGACGGCTCGCCGCCGGGAGCCGGACCGCCTTCGCCCGCTCGGACATCGCGCTCGCCGTGCCCTCGAGCCGGCCGGCGCCGGACGTGAGCAGCGAGGCCGCGGTCCGCGAGGCGGTGTCGTCGGCGACGCGGCTGTGCTACTCGACCGGCCCGAGCGGCGACCATCTGATGCGGCTGCTGGAGCGGTGGGGCCTCGCTGCCGGCATGGCCGACCGCCTCCTGCAGGCTCCGCCCGGCGTCCCGGTCGGATCGCTGGTCGCCAAGGGCGACGCCGATCTCGGCTTCCAGCAGTACAGCGAGCTGGTGAACATCCCCGGCATCACGGTGGTCGGCGGGCTGCCGGCCGCGGTCCAGTCGACCACGGTGTTCACGGCGGGCGTCGCCGCGGCGAGCCCGGACGCCGACGGTGCGCGGGCCGTGATCGCGTTCCTGATGTCGGCCGAAGCCGATCCGGTGAAGCGCCGGCACGGCATGGAGCCGGCCTAGCTCCCCTCCCGCCGGGTGGTGTCCGCCGGGCCGGCCGGGGCCGGCGGAACGCGCAGCGCCAGCCAGTGGACGAGCACCACCACGGCCGCCGGCAGCAGGATCGTGGCGTCGACGAACAGCGCGATCCCCAGCATGATGTTGCGGCCGAACGGCGTGTGCTCGCCGAGCACCGCATAGGCCAGCAGCCCGCTGCCGATCGTCAGCAGCGCGGTGAGCAGCAGCACCGCCGTCCAGCGGACCGCCGCCGCGGTCCAGCGCCGCCACGCGACGAGAGCGAAGGAGGCGCCGACGACCGCGGCCAGGGCCAGGAACAGGGTCAGCGCCGCCACCGGGTCGGCGACGTCGACGGCCGTCACGGCCGCGAACTGCAGCGGCGCGACCAGCCCGAGCGCCACGGCGGGGCCGATCCACAGGCGCCGGACGGGGCGCATCGCTGCGGCGGCGCCGCTCTCAGGCCGTCTCCAGCGGCCCGTGGTCGTCGCAGTGGTCGCCGTGCTGATGATGCAGCCGGCCGTTCACCAGATAGTCGACATGGTCGCCGTGCGGCACCGCTTCGTGGCCGCAGCCCGGACCGTGGACGTGGTCGCACCTCACCTCGGGCGTGCAGCGCACCGGGTTCGTGTCGTCCACCGCGATGACGTGCTCGTCGACATGGTCGCCGTGCATGTGGTGGAGATGGCCGTCGTGCAGATAGTCGATGTGGCCGTCGTGCTTCACGGCCGTGTGGCCGCAGCCGGGAGCGTGCCGGTGAGGATGGTCGTCGTGGTGCTTCTCGGTGCAGTCCGTCATGGAGAGCCTCGCAGGACAGCGGACCGTCGGCGTGCCGGCCGGGCTGGCGCCCGCCGCGGGTGACGCCGCGACTCCGCGGGTGGTTCGGGAACGCGCGAACTGTCGCTCGCTCGCGGGCTCGGACGCCGGACGGTCACGGGGCGCGGCAAGACGCGCCGCAATGGTAGTGCGTTCCGCCGCGATCCAGCAAGGTGTCGCGCCGGCGGGCGCCTCGTCCGGCTCCGACCCCGCTCGCGCCGCACTCGTGCGACACTCTGGCGGCCGTGTGATTCGGGCGCGGGGCGCCCGACGGGGGAGAACCTTCATGCGCATCGTTTCGGGATTTCGCACCGCGCTCGTCGCCGCCGCCGTGGTCCTCGGCGCCGCCTCGGCCGCGCAGGCGGAGAGCGGCAGCATCTCGCTGACCATCTACAAGGGCGGCTGGTTCATCGGCGGCTCGGGCGGCACCGGCACCCTGACGTTCCAGGGGCGCAAGTATCCGCTGTCGATCGGCGGCCTGTCGGCCGGCCTCGTCTTCGGCGCCTCGAAGGCGAATCTCTACGGCCGGGTGAGCAACATCCGCCGGCCCTCCGACGTCGCCGGCGTCTACGGCGCGGCCGGCGCCGGCGGGGCGCTCGGCCCGGGCGCCCAGGCGATCGTGCTGCGCAACCAGAAGGGCGCCGTGCTCGAGCTGCAGGGCCGCCAGGTCGGCCTGATCGCCAATCTCGACCTCAGCGGCATGGCCCTGTCGCTGAAATAGCGCCGCGGCCCGGCGCCCGTCCGGCCCGCGGCGCCCGGTCAGTGCGTCCGCATCACCAGCTTGCCGCCACGGACCTCCCAGCTCTCCAGCCGGTCCAGGAAGCTCATGCCGAGCAGGCTCACCTTGAGCTGGCCGGGCGGGGCGATCAGGGCCGGCACCGAGCGCTCGACGATGCCGCCGACCGTGATGCGGTCGAGCGTCACGGCGGCCGCCTGGGCGCGGCCGTTGGCCGTGTCGACGTTGACGTTGTACTTGATGAAGTCGAGCGGCAGGCCGGCCGCCTTGGCGGCCTCGTGGGTCAGCACCACGGCGCTGGCGCCGGTGTCGAGCACCATCGGCACGGCGGCGCCGTTGACCTTGGTGCCGATCTTGAAGTCGCCGGCCTGGCCGCGCGCCACCTCGACGACCTTGCCGCGGGTCGCGGCGCGGCCCGGCAGCATCTCGGCCATCATCCGCTCGCCGGCGTCCTTGAGCTCGAACCGGTAGGTGTAGCCGGCGACCAGCAGGAGGCCGATCACGGCCCAGATCAGGGCCCACTGCACGGCCTGGGCGAAGCGGTCGCGGAACAGGGTCAGCACGGCGCCGCTCAGCAGGGCGATGAAGCCGAGCTTGACGATCAGGGAGGCGATGTCGCCGTCGGACAGCTCGGTCCGCCCCGAGCGCTGCGCCAGCAGCAGCGCCAGGCCCGCAAAGGCGGCCAGGAGAAGGAACCACACGGCGGAACGACGCATCGTCAACACGTCCAGACACCTCGATTCGCCCCGGACGGGACCCCGGACCATAGTCCGGGCCGGCGGGAAAACAACCACGGCCGCCCCCTCCGGGGCGCGGCATTTCGTCGAAACCGGAAGCCCGAGACGGCCCGCTCAGTTCTCCAGCTTGAACATGCGCAGCCGCTGGCGCAGCGACACCGGCCCGTCCCGGCCGCTCGGCATCGGCGGCGGCGTGTCGGAGGGCACCACCGGACCCTGCTCCGGGATCGGCTCCAGGGCCGTCATCACCCGCTCGGGCGGGAACGTCACCACCACCTCGGTGCCCTCGCGCAGCTTGGAGCGCAGCGTGAAGGTGCCGCCGTGCAGGTCGATGATGCTTTTGACGATCGGCAATCCCAGCCCGGCTCCCTGTTCGGCCGACTTGATGGCGTTGGAGCCCTGGCCGAACGAGTCGAGCACGATCGGGATCTCCTCCTCGGAGATGCCGGAGCCGTTGTCGCGCACGCTGAGATACTGGCCGCCCGCATGGGTCCAGCCGACCTTCAGCCACACCTCGCCGCCCTGCGGCGTGAACTTGATCGCGTTGGACAGCAGGTTCAGGCACACCTGCCGCACCGCCCGCTCGTCCGCCCACAGCTTCGGCATGTCGGGCTCGAAGCACTCGTGGATGGCGATGCCGCGCGTCTTGGCCCGCATCTTGAGGAGGTGGTGGCACTCCTCGACGGTCTGCACCAGCCCGACCAGCTCCTCGTTGAGCTCGTAGCGGCCCGCCTCGATGCGCGACAGGTCGAGGATCTCGTTGATCAGGCCGAGCAGGTGGACGCCCGAATTGTGGATGTCGTTGGAGTAGTCCTTGTAGACCGCGACGGTGTGCGGCCCGAAAATCTCGTTCTTCATCACCTCGGAGAACCCCAGGATGGCGTTGAGCGGCGTGCGCAGCTCGTGGCTCATCTGGGCGAGGAAGCGGGACTTCGCGATGTTGGCGCCCTCGGCGCGGCGCCGCGCCTCGTCGGACTTGGCCTTGGCCTGCTCGAGCTCGGCGATCAGCGCGTCCTTCTCGGCCCGCGCCTCGAGCGTCGCCAGGTTCGACGAGTAGATGCGGAACGACAGGAGGACGAAGTAGATCTGCGCCGTCACCGCCATGGCGGCGAGGATCCAGCCCTGCACCGTGCCGGCGAGCACGAAGTTGAGGGCGACCGCCACGGTCACCGGCGTCGTCGCCGCCAGCACGGCGACGGGCAGGCTCGACGCCAGCATGCTGGCGATCGCCACCACCAGCAGCATGACGAACAGGTTGAAGGTCGCGGCGCTCTCGTGGGGGCCGACCGGGTGGGTGAGCTGGAACATCCAGGCCAGCCCGAAGAACAGGTCGAGCACGATGAAGCGCAGCCGCCACGCCCGGCCGTTCACGGCGTTGCCGGACTCGGCCAGGAAGCGGCGGCACTTGAGCACGATGACGAGGTGGATCACCAGCATGGCGGCGGTCCAGGCGCCGGCCGCGAGCGGGTCGCCCCACACGCCCGCCAGGAAGCCGATCGAGACGATCAGCATCAGGATGACGAGCGATCCGGACAGCCGGTTCTGGGCGAACTGGCGCAGCAGCTCGGTGTCGAAGGCCGGCCGCGTCCCGGTCGTCGAGGTCAGCCGGTCGCGCGCCTCGCGCACCCGCTGCGCCGCCAGACGTCGGCGCACCACCTCGGTCCTGTCGGCCGGGGGCGAGGCAGGCGTTTCGGAGAAATCGAGAGGCATGCGTACTGTGCTCGGCGTTCGCTCCGAGGCTGCGGCAAAATCCTTAACTTCAGGCTTAGGCCCGCGTTAGGTGTGATGGCGAAAACGCGGTAATAACCGGGGCTTGCCTCTGGAAAGCCGCATCGGGCGGGAAAAAACTGCCGGGCTCCGCCCCGCATGGTTAAAAAACCGTTGCGGGGGCACCCCTTCCGGTCGCATAGCCGTAAATCGGTTGCAATGTCGCGCCAGCGTCACGGGATGCCGGCCGCGACGGCCGCAGTGCGGGGACAAACATGTTCAGGCGGTTCGTGGCGTTCTGCGCCGCCCTCGTGATGATCGCGGGGGCGGGGGCATCGGTTTCGGTGGCGCAGACCTCGGATCAGGGGCCGGCCGGTCCGCCGCGGATCGGCTTCGTGGTCGGCAATGCCGCCTACCAGACGGCGCCGCTCGCGACCGCCCTCAACGACGCGGGCCTGGTGGCGGAGGCGCTGCGCTCGGTCGGCTTCGAGATCGTCGAGGGCGCCGATCTCGGCGCCTCCGACCTGGTCCGGTCGTTCCGGGAATATCTGGCCAAGCTCGAGGCGGCGGGACCCGACGCGGTCGGCTTCGTCTACCTGTCGGGCTACGGCTTCGCCTTCGAGGGCGAGAACTACCTGGCCGGCATCGACGCCCGGCTGGAGCGCGAGAGCGACGTGCCGCTCGAGGCGGTGCGCGTCTCCGATCTGGTGCGCTCGCTCGCCGGCGCGCCGGCGCGCGCCCGGGTCCTGGTCCTCGATGCCGCCCGCAAGCTGCCGTTCCGCATCGCCGAGCAGGGGCTGCCGCCCGGTCTGGTCGCCGTCGAGGCGCCACCCGGCATGCTGATCGGCTTCTCGGCCGGCCCCGGCCAGATCGCCCCCGACATCGCCGATCCGAACGCCGGGCAGGGCGCCTACGGCGCCTATGCCACCGCCATCGCCGAGATGGTGCGGGCCGGCGGGCTCGACCTGCCTGAGGTGTTCACCCGCATCCGCGCCCGCACCCACCAGATCACCGAGGGGCGGCAGACCCCGTGGGACGTCTCGGCCCTGACCCAGCCGGTCGTGCTGGTGCCGGCCGAGGCGGCGCCCGACGCGCCGGCCCCGGCGCTGGCCGCGCCGGTGCGCGAGCGCCGGCCGTTCCGCGACATCCCGGCCGACGAGGCCTATGCGGCCGCGGTCGAGCGCGACGACCTCGCCGGCTACGTGGAGTTCGTCGAGACCTATCCGCAGAGCCCCTATGCCAAGCGGGTGTGGGTGATCATCCGGGCACGGCGCGAGGCGCTCGCCTGGATGAAGGCGGTCGAGATCGACTCGCCGCAGTCCTACTGGACCTATCTGCGCCGCTATCCGAAGGGCATCTATGCGGCCGACGCGCGGCGCCGGCTCGCCCGCCTCTCCGCCGCCTACGAGCCGCCGCCCGACTTCGCGCCGGTCGAGTTCGCCGACGTGCCGCCGCCGCTGCCGGACGAGCCGGTCGGCTTCTACTACGACGACTATCCGCCGGCGCCGCCGCCGCCCGTGTTCCTGATCGCGCCGCGGCCGCGCTGGTGGGTCGACCTGCCGCCGCCGCCGCCGCCCGTTTTCTACGGCGGCCTGCCGCCGGTGCGGGTGATGCCCGTGATCCCGCGGGTGCGGCCGGGCGTGCGCATCCCGGTCGTGCTGCCGGGGCGGCCGCTGCCGCCCGGGCCCGGCCCGGTGATCCGTCCGGGCGGGCCGCGGCCCGTGGGGCCGGGGCCCGTAGGGCCGGGACCGGGCTTCCGCCCGGGTGGACCCGGCGTGGTCGGTCCCGGTCCGGTCGGTCCCGGTCCAGGCGTTCGCCCCGGCGGGTTTGGGGGCGGCGGGCCCGGCGTGGTCGCACCCGGCGGTCCCGGTGCTCCGGCCGTGCGTCCCGGCGGCCCGGGCGGTCCGCCGCCGCAGGGCGTCGTCACCCTGCCGCCGGCCGGCGGTCCCGGCGTGCGGCCGGGACCGAACGTCCGCCCGGTCGGTCCTCCCGGCACCACTGTCCGTCCCGTCGGCCCGGTCGGGCCCGGCGGTCGCCCGGTCGGCCCGAACGTCCGCCCCGGCGGACCCGGTGGACCGCCGCCGGCCGGCGTGGTCTCGCGGCCGCCCGGACCGCCCGCGGTCGGGCCGCGGCCGGTGGTCCCGCCCGGCCGCACGCCGCCGGCCGTGGTGAACCGTCCGCCGCCGCCCCAGGTGGTCAATCGGCCGCCGCCGGTGCGCACGGGACCGCCGGTGCGGACCGCGCCGCCGCCGACCGCGGTGCGCACCCCGCCGCCGCCCCGCATCGTCAACCGTCCGCCGCCGCCCGCCGCGGTGAACCGGCCTGCGCCGGTGGTGAATCGTCCGCCCCCGGTGGTGAACCGCCCGCCGCCGCCGATGGTCCGTCCGGCCCCGCCGCCGATGCGGGCCGCCCCGCCGCCCGCCCGGCCGGCCCCGCCGGTCGCCCGCGCCGCGCCGCCACCGCCGCCGCGCCCGGCCGCGCCGCCGCCGAAGCGCTGCGTCGTGATCAACGGCCAGCAGGTCTGCCGCTGACCGCGGGCCGGCCGGCCGAGCCGGCGACCCGCGACCGCCGAAACGCCGACGGGCGCCGCGACCGCGGCGCCCGTTGCGATTCCGGCCCCGGTGACGGGCGCGACGGCGCCCCGGCCGCTCAGCGCTGCAGCCGGGCGATCAGGCTCGACGTGTCCCAGCGCCGCCCGCCCATCTCCTGGACGTCGGCGTAGAACTGGTCGACCAGCGCCGTGACCGGCAGCTTGGCGCCGTTGCGGCGCGCCTCGGCGAGCACGATGTCGAGGTCCTTGCGCATCCAGTCGACCGCGAAGCCGAAGTCGAACTCGCCCGCCACCATGGTCTTGTAGCGGTTCTCCATCTGCCAGGACTGCGCGGCCCCCTTGGAGATGGTGGCGATCAGCTTCTCGGTGTCGAGCCCGGCCCGCATCGCGAAGTGCAGCGATTCGGCGAGTCCCTGGACGACGCCGGCGATGCAGATCTGGTTGCACATCTTGGCGAGCTGGCCGGCCCCCGCCTCGCCCATCAGGGTGCAGGCGCGCGCATAGGCGGCGATCACCGGCTCGGCGCGGGCATAGGCGGCCGCGTCGCCGCCGCACATCACGGTCAGAACCCCGTTCTCGGCGCCGGCCTGGCCGCCCGACACCGGCGCGTCGATGGCCGCGAAGCCGGCCGCCGCGGCCGCCGCGGCGAGCTCGCGCGCCACCTCGGCCGAGGCCGTGGTGTGGTCGACGAACACGCTGCCCTTGCCCATCGCCTGGAAGGCGCCATCCGGCCCGAGCGTCACCTGGCGCAGGTCGTCGTCGTTGCCGACGCAGGCCATCACGAAGTCCTGGCCGGCCGCCGCCTCGCGCGGCGTCGGCGCCGCGCGACCGCCGAACTGCGACACCCAGCGCTGCGCCTTCTCGGCGGAGCGGTTGTACACCGTGACCTCGTGGCCGCCCTTTTGGACGAGGTGGCCGGCCATCGGGTAGCCCATCACGCCGAGGCCCAGAAAGGCGACTTTCGCCATGTCGATGTCCTTTGGATGCGCGGTCCGGCGCCCGGTCCGCTGTCTTGCAGGTGACGTGGAGGCTGGCTATGTGCCGGCCGACCCGCCTCGTCAACCCGTCCCGGTGCAGACCGGGGGACCGGCCCGCGCGGCGGGCCGGAACCGGACGGAGATCGGCATGGCGTGGGTGTTTCTGCTGCTGGCAGGCTGTTGCGAGATCGGCTGGCCGATCGGCCTGAAGCTCGGCTGGACGCCGCAGGGCATCCGCTGGCTGTGGATCGTGTTCGCCGTCGCCTGCATCACGGCGAGCGGCGCCCTGCTGCTCCTGGCGCAGCGCGAGATCCCGATGGGCACCGCCTATGCGGTGTGGACCGGGATCGGCGCGGTCGGCGCCTTCCTGGTCGGCGTCTGGGCGTTCGGCGACCCCGCCTCGACGATCCGCTTCGCCTCGGTCGGCCTCATCGTGCTCGGCATCGTCGGGCTGAAGATGGGGTAGGCGCCTTTCGCCGCACGGCCGTGAAAGCCGCAAGCAGCGGCGGGACCCGCCGTTGACCCGGGCCCGGACGCCCCTATGTTCACCCGACCACGGCCCGGCGAACCGGGCAGACTCCGTCCGGGCCGGGGGAAACCGGCCGCGGGCCGGGCAGGGGAGACCAGCATGGCGCCGACCAGGAACGACGTTCTCGCGAGCCTCGCGACGGTGAAGACCCCGGACGGCCGGCCGCTCACCGAGTCCGGCACGCTCTCGGAGATCGTCGTCGGCGACGGCAAGGTGTTCTTCTCGATCACGGTCGACGCCGCCGCCGTGAAGGCCTGGGATCCGGTGCGTGCCGCCGCCGAGGCGGCGGTGCGGGCGATCCCCGGAATCACCTCGGCCATGGTGGCGCTGACCGCCGAGCGCAGCGGCGGCGGTGCGGCGGCGCGTCCCGCCGCGGCGCCGGCCGGCGGCGGCCACGGGCATGCGCACGGCCATGGCGGCGGCGGCGCGCCGCAGCAGCCGGCCGTGCCGGGCGTGGCGTCGATCATCGCGGTCGCCTCGGGCAAGGGCGGGGTGGGGAAGTCGACCACCTCGGTCAATCTCGCCCTCGGGCTCGCGGCGATCGGCCTGCGGGTCGGCCTGCTCGACGCCGACATCTACGGCCCCTCGGTGCCGCGCCTGCTCGGCCTCAAGGGCAAGCCGCAGATGGGCCCCGGCAACAAGCTCATCCCGCTGAAGGGCTTCGGCCTCGAGGTGATGTCGATCGGCTTCCTGGTGGAAGAGGAGACGCCGATGATCTGGCGCGGCCCGATGGTGATGTCGGCGCTGACCCAGATGCTGCGCGAGGTCGACTGGGGCACGCTCGACGTGCTGGTGGTCGACATGCCGCCCGGCACCGGCGACGCCCAGCTCACCATGGCCCAGCAGGTGCCGCTCAAGGGCGCCGTGATCGTCTCGACCCCGCAGGACCTCGCGCTGATCGACGCGCGGCGCGGCATCGCCATGTTCCGCCGCGTCAACGTGCCGGTGCTCGGCATCGTCGAGAACATGAGCTACTTCCTCTGCCCGAACTGCGGCACCCGCTCCGACATCTTCGGCCACGGCGGCGCCCGCGACGAGGCCGCCCGCCTCGGCGTGCCGTTCCTCGGCGAGGTGCCGCTCCACATGGACATCCGCGAGACCTCCGACGCCGGCCGCCCCGTGGTGGCGACCGAGCCGGACGGCCCGCACGCGGTGATCTATCGGGATATCGCCACGAAGGTGCGCGATCAGCTCGCCGGCGCGGGGGGCCGCGCGGCGCCGCGGATCGTCATCGAGGCGTGAGGGTGCGGCCGTGGACGCCGTTTTGGAGCACCTTCAGCGTATCGTCCGTCCAGCTCTGATGGAATACAGAGACGCTGAATTGCGCTTGGATGCGGCGCATGAAAGAGGGAATGCGACCGAGATTGAATCGACAAGGCACGAAGTCTTGCGTCGTGCTCGCACTGCCGCGATCGAACTCCATCAGCTCTCGGATGTGGCGCTCAAGGCACCGTCACCCGAGCTGCCGTCGTTCAGTACGATCGCCGATGTCCGATCCGCCGTGCAAGGCTGTTGCTTGTTCTTGAGGACCAGCGATCAAGTCGCAGACGTCTCGTTGTTGAGAGACGTCGCAGACGCGTTCAAGCACTGCGTGCCGGATCGCGAGAACACGTCCATCCGCGGTGCCGATGCGGTGATTGCTGTTAGCTCCGGGTTCGGGGGCCTGCGGTCTGGTGAAGGAAAGTATGGTGGGGCAGAACAGGTGATCGTGTCACGGAAGGCCGGTGAAAAACGCGCGCTTTCATCGGTTTTTCAAAACGTTTTCGACGCCTGGATGAGATTGCTCCGACAGCCGCTTCCGTCGATTGGAGCGTTTTAGCAACGCAATTCCGATACCGGCGCTCACGCTCCGCCCCTGTCCCCGTTCTCATCGAACAGCCGGATATACGGCCCGTAGCGAAAACGGCGGTGGCGGGTCTGGCCGGTGATCTCTTCGAGAATGCCGAGCTTCTCCATGCGGCCGACGAGGTGGTTCGCCGACGGGTAGGTGGTGGCGATCAGGGCCTGGACGTCGCCGACGGAGACGATCGGGCGCTCGTAGAGGTGCTCCAGCACACGATGGCCGTTACCCGCGGCGCGGCCGAGTCCTTCGGCGATGGCGGCGCGATGGGCTTCGCGCAACGCCAGGATGCGACGCGCCGTCTCGGTGGCCTGGACGCTGACCTCGGCGACACCGCGCAGGAAGAAGGCGAGCCAGGCCTCCCAGTCGCCGCGGTCGCGCGTCGCCTGCAGCAGATCGTAATATTGCTGCCTGTGCCGCTTGAAGTAGTGCGACAGGTAGAGCACGGGCTTTCGCAGCACGCCCTTCTCGCACAGCAGGAAGGTCACCAGGAGGCGGCCGACGCGGCCGTTGCCGTCGAGGAACGGATGGATGGTCTCGAACTGGGCGTGCGCGAGCCCGATCTTGATCAGCAGAGGCAGGTCGTCGCCGGCGTGGAGAAACCGTTCCAGGGCGCCGAGCGCCTCCGGTACTTCGTGCGGCGGTGGCGGCACGAAGGTCGCCTCGGCCAGCGTGCAGCCGCCCGGGCCGATCCAGTTCTGCGAGCGCCGCAACTCGCCGGGCGTCAGGTGCGCACCGCGGACGCCATGCAGCAGGCGCTCGTGGATCTCGCGGATGAGCCGGGCCGATACGGGCAGCTCGGCGAGCCGCCCGAGCCCGTGGTTCATGGCGGCGACGTAGTTGATCACCTCGTCGACGTCGCTGGGGTGCTCCGGCCCGAAAATGCTCGCTTCGGCCGCCAGCAGGTCCTGGAGCGAGCTCTGGGTCCCTTCGATCTGGCTGGAGAGCACCGCTTCCTTGCGGACATACATGAAGACGAACAGGTCGGGATTCGGCAGGATCTGGATCGAACCGTCGAGCCGGCCCATCGCGAGGTCCGCCTCGGACAGGAGCCGCTGCAGCGGGGCATCGATCCGCACGGGCGGAGCGGGCGGCAGCGGCGCCGGAACGAAAGCGCGGTATCCCGCGGGCTGCCGCACCCAGCGGCCCGATCGACCCGGAGACGCGGGGCCGGCTTCGCTATGATCGTCAGCCTTACGCATGGGCCGGCATGTCGTCCATATTAAAGGCAGCCTTTAATATGGGGGCCTTGGTCTTCCATATGCAAGGCTGCCTTTCATTCCGACTCGGCCGATGCTGTGCCCCGTGGTCAACCCTCCGAGAGAAATGGCGCCCTGTGCCCGGGCCGGCTTGCCCCCCGCCGACTCCCGGTCTACTCCTGCCGGCGAGCACGAACAGCCGAGAACGGGGTGACATGTCGAAGCAGGCGATGCGCGAGGAGACCGAGCGCCTGGTGCGGGAGGCGATCGAGCGTCGCGGCCTCACCATCAAGCAGGGTGACACCCGGATCGACGCGGTGTGCGGCAAGTGCGGCGCCGTCAACAAGGTGTCGGCCCCCAAGGGGCAGAACCGGGTGCGCTACACCTGCAAGGACTGCGGCCACGCCCAGGTGACGCTCTGACGGGTGACGCTCCGACAGGTGACGCTCCGACCGGCCGCTGAACCGGGACCCCGGTCGTCCCGGGCGCGCGCTGCATGGCGCTGGCCGGCGACCCGTACGCCCGGACCGTCGTGAGCCGCCGGTACAGGGAACATGGAGTCCCGGCGCGCGGCTTCGCCGCGCCCCGCAATGACGACGACGGCTACTCCGCCCCTTCGCGTGCGCCGAGGCCGTACTCCTGCAGCTTGTAGAGCAGGGCGCGGCGGCTGATGCCGAGCGCGATGGCGGTGCGGGCGCGGTTGCCGCCGTTGTGGGCCAGCGCGGCGCGGATCACCCGGGTCTCGAACTCGCCGACCAGCTCGCGCAGCGGCCGGCCGATCTCGACGCCGTCGAGATCCGCGAGGCTCTCGACGCCCGCCGCGGCGAGCGCGTTGCGCTCGGCCCGCAGGCTGTCCGGCAAATCCTCCGGCAGGATGACGCTCGACGTGCTCATCACCACGGCGCGCTCGACCGCGTTGGCGAGCTCGCGCACGTTGCCGGGCCACGGATAGGCCAGCATGCTCTCCATCGCGGCCGGATCGAAGCCGCGGATGACGACGTCGTTCTGGGCCGTGAACCGCTCCAGGAAATGCGCGGCGAGCAGGCGGATGTCCTCGGGCCGCTCGCGCAGGGGGATCGTCTTGAGCGTCACCACGTTGAGGCGAAAGAACAGATCCTGGCGGAACGTGCCTGTCTTCACCATGCTCTCGAGATCGCGGTTGGTGGCGGCGACGATGCGCACGTCGGTCTTGATCGGGCTCGATCCGCCGACCCGCTCGAACTCGCGCTCCTGCAGCACGCGCAGGAGCTTCACCTGCAGGCCGGTGGAGATCTCGCCGATCTCGTCGAGGAACAGGGTGCCGTGCTCGGCCTGCTCGAAGCGGCCGCGCCGGCGCCCGACCGCCCCCGTGAAGGCGCCCTTCTCGTGGCCGAAGAACTCGCTCTCCAGCAGGCCTTCGGGAATCGCCGCGCAGTTCACCTTGACGAACGGGCCGGTGGCGCGCGGCGAGCCGTAGTGCACGGCGGCGGCGACCAGCTCCTTGCCGGTGCCGCTCTCACCCTGGATCAGCACGGTGGCGTTGGAGCGGGCGACCTTGGCGACGGTCGCCCGCAGCTCCATCATGCGCGGATTGTCGGTGAGGATGCCCTCGGCGCCGTAGCGTTCCGACAGCTCGCGGCGCAGCGACACGATGTCGGCCCGCATGGTGCGGATCTCGAGCGCGCGCCGCACCAGGACGCGGATCTCCTCGATGTCGAACGGCTTGATCACGTAGTCGAAGGCGCCGTCGCGCATCGCCTTCACGGCGGTGCCGACCTCGGCGAAGGCCGTCATCAGGATCACGGCGGCGCCGCGGTCGACCTCCAGGATCGCCTTCATGGCGTCGAGGCCGTTCATGTGCGGCATGCGGATGTCCATCAGCACCACGTCGGCGTGGCGGCGGCGGAACGCCTCGGTCGCCTCGACGCCGTCGCCCGCCTCGGTGACGGCGCAGCCCTCCTTGGTCAGCACGGCCGCGAGCATGCGGCGGATCGCTTCGTCGTCGTCGACGATCAGGACGGCGGGGGCGGGGACGCTCATGAGACGGGCTCGGGGGTCTGGTCGTGGTGGACGATCGGCAGCCGGATCTCGACCACGGTGCCCTTGCCGGGCGCGCTGTCGATCGTGATCACGCCGCCATGGGCATCGACGATGCGGTGGACCATGGCGAGGCCGAGGCCGGTGCCGGACGGCTTGGTGGAGAAGAACGGGTCGAAGACCTTGTCGAGGTTTTCCGGCGCGACGCCGACGCCGTCGTCCTTGACCACGATGGCGACGTGCTCGCCCTCGGTGCGGGTCGAGACCGTCACGGTGCCGCCGTCCGGGATCGCCTGGATGGCGTTGATGATCAGATTGAGGAGCGCCTGCTTCAGCGCCTCGCCGTCCGCCTCGATGGTCGGGAAGCTGCCGTCGCAGGCGAGCTCGATCCGCGCGTCCGACTTGCCGCGCGCCAGGAACGCCATCTCCTTGATCAGCTGCGGCACGTCCACGGTGGCGATGCGGGGCGGCTGCGGCCGGCCGAAGGCCAGCAGCTCGCCGACCAGGTGGTTGAGGCTGTCGACCTGGCGGATGATCAGCGGCCCGTAGGCGCGCCACTCCTCCAGGCTCTCGCACTCGTCGAGATACTGGATGAAGCCGCGGATCGAGGTGAGCGGGTTGCGCACCTCGTGGGCGATGCCGGCGGTGAGCTCGCCGAGCGCGGCGAGGCGGTCGGCCCGCATCACCTGCACCATCAGGCGCTCGCGCTCGCTCACGTCCTTCAGCACGACGACGGCGCCGATGCGCTTGCCGTCGCCGTCGCGCAGCACGCTCGACGTCGCGTTGATGCGCAGCGTCTGCTCGGCGCGCGGCAGGTCGATCGTCACGGCGGCGTGCACCCGGCCGGTCTGGAGCGTGTCGAGCAGCACGCTGTCCAGCCTCGCCTCCTTGGGGAAGAGGCTGCGATAGGGCTTTCCGATCACCTCCGCCGAGGTGACGCCGTAGAGATGCTCGGCCGCCGGGTTCACGGCGGTGACGCGCCCCTCGAGATCGACCGCGACGATCGCGTCGGCGACGCTCGCCAGGATGTTCTCGTTGAGCGAGCGCGCGTCGTTGAGCGCCTTCGCCATGCCGTTGATCGCCTCGACGATCTCGCCGAGCTCGTCGCGCAGCGCCGGGATCGGCCGTCGGAGATCGCGCTTCATCGCCGCGAGCCCGTGCACGATCACGCCGACCTCGCGCGACAGTCGACGCGACAGCACGCTGATGATGCCGAAGGCGACGACGAGCCCGCCGACGCTCGCCACCACCACGGCGAGGTCGATGGCGCTGGCCTGCGCCTCGATGGCGGACGAGAACTCGTTCGACCAGATGTAGCCGATCGCCTCGCCGTCGCGGATGATCGGCAGCATGGCGTTGAGGATCGGCCCGCGCACCAGCGTGCCGGCCTCGGCGCGCGGCACCTTGGTCGCCATCACGTCGCGGCCCGGATGATCCTCCGGGATCGACAGGCCGACCGTGTTGGCGTGGTCGCGGCTCGGGCCGTAGGTGACGATCGCGTCGAGCCGCCGCGAATAATAACCGACGCCGACGCCGGGCGCCGCGTCGGCGACCCGGTCGGTGGCCGGCGCGAGCTTGCGGTTGAGATGCCGGATCGCCGCGGCGCGATCGGTCCAGCCGGTCGGCAGGTCGGCGATCAGCGCGTCGTAGCCGCCGGGGCCGAGCTCGAGATCGAGCACCCGCGCCAGCGCGAAGAGCTTGTCCTCCTTCTCGCTGCGCAGCGCCTGCCGGCCCTCGCGCTCCAGCGCCACGCCGACGATGGCGATCGGCAGCGCGACCACCAGGAGCGAGGTCAGCATCAGGCGGACGCGCAGCGTCCGCACGGGAAACAGGCGGCGAAGTTCGAGCAGACGCACGGGACGCCTCGGGGGTCGGCACCGTTCGGCGCCGTGTTTGGAAGGGCTCTTATTGCGCTGCGATCCCGGGGCCGCAAGTCGTGATGTTTCGGATGCGGACATGCGCTTCGAACGACATGCGGACAACTACGCAAGGCGCGCCCGAGGGTGCGCAAGATCTTGCGCAGCCGTGAACAGAACTGCGCGTGCCGAGCGGACCGGTGCTGCGCCGCAGCAATCGCGGGAAGCCTTGCAGGACGGGCGTTTCCTCACGTGGCACGGGGCTTGCGGAACAGGCCACGTGGCACGCTTCCGGCGCGCCCGCCGCCGCGGCCCCGCGACGGCGATCCGGCGCCCGGATGACTTCAACGAAAGGGATTCGTCATGTCCAAGGTCACCGCCCTCGAACAGGCGGTCGCGAAGATTCCCGACGGCGCGACGCTGATGATCGGGGGATTCATGGGTGTCGGGTCGCCCCACCGCCTGATCGACGAGCTGGTCCGCCAGGGCCGCAAGGATCTCACCATCATCGCCAACGACACGGCGCGTCCCGGTGTCGACATCGGCAAGCTGATCCGCGCCGGTGCCGTGAAGCGGCTGGTCGCCTCGCATATCGGCCTCAACCCCGAGACCCAGAAGCAGATGATCGACGGCCAGATCGAGGTCGAGCTGGTGCCGCAGGGCACGCTCGCCGAGCGCATCCGCGCCGGCGGCGCCGGGCTCGGCGGCGTCCTCACCGCGACCGGCGTCGGCACCACGGTGGCCGAAGGCAAGCAGACCATCGACGTGAAGGGCAAGACCTTCCTGGTCGAGGAGCCGCTGCGCGCCGACTTCGCGCTGATCAGCGCCTGGCGGGCCGACTACTACGGCAACCTCTCCTACGAGCTCACCGCGCGCAACTTCAATCCGGTGATGGCGCTCGCCGCCGACACCGTGATCGCCGAGGCCGGCGAGATCGTGCCGGTCGGTCTCATCCCGCCCGATCAGGTCGAGACCGTCAGCGTCGTCGTCGATCACCTCGTCGCCCGGAGCAACTGACATGGACGAGAAGACCATCATCGCCAAGCGCGTCGCCCAGGAGCTGAAGGACGGCAACCTGGTCAATCTCGGCATCGGCCTGCCGACGCTGGTGACCAAGTATCTGCCGGCCGGCATCCAGGTGTTCTTCCAGTCGGAGAACGGCGTCATCGGCATGCAGCCGCTGCCCGAGCCGGGCGTCGCGGCCGACGCGCTCACCGACGCCGGCGGCACCCCGACCAGCATCATCCCGGGCGCCGGCGCGTTCGACAGCGTCACCTCGTTCTGCCTGATCCGCGGCGGCCATCTCGACGTCACCGTGCTGGGCGGCCTGCAGGTCGACGAGGCCGGTCAGCTCGCCAACTGGATGGTGCCGGGCAAGATGGTGCCCGGCATGGGCGGCGCCATGGATCTGGTCTCCGGCGCCAAGCGCGTCATCGTCGCCATGACCCACACGGCCAAGGGCGCGCCGAAGATCCTGAAGAAGTGCAACCTGCCGCTCACCTCGGTACGGCGCGTCGATCTCGTCGTCACCGAGCTCGCCGTGATCCAGCCGACCGACGAGGGGCTCGTCCTGCTCGAGGTCGCCGACGGCGTCACGGTCGAGCAGGTCGTCGCCGCCACCGAGGCCCGCCTGATCGTTCCCGCCACGGTTCCCACCATGCAGCTCGCCGCCTGACGACAGGCGCAACCGGACATCGATCGGAGACAGACATGTCCATCGAAGCTACCAGCAACGTCCCTGTCCAGGACGTCGACGAGACGAGCGCGGGCGTCCTCGCCCGCATGGCCCATTCGTTCACGGCCTGGGCCGAGCGGTGGTACCCCGACGCGTTCGTGTTCGTGATCTTCGCCGTTCTCGTCGTCGCGGCCGGCAACCTGGCGACCGGCGCCTCGCCGGTCGCCATCGCCAAGAGCTTCGGCAACGGCTTCTGGACGCTCATCCCCTTCACCATGCAGATGGCCATGGTGGTGATCACCGGCTACGTGCTGGCCGTCTCGCCGCCCGCCACCAAGCTGATCGACAAGCTCGCCCTCGTGCCGACCTCCGCCGCCGGCGCGGTCGCCTGGGTGTCGTTCGTGTCGATGATGGCGTCCTACATCAACTACGCGCTGAGCCTCGTTCTCGGCGGCCTGCTGATCCGCGCGCTCGCCCGCCGCACCGAGCTGCGGATGGACTACCGCGCCGCCGGCGCGGCTGCCTATCTCGGCCTCGGCGCCACCTGGGCGCTCGGCCTCTCCTCGTCGGCCGCCATGCTGCAGGCCAATCCGGCCTCGCTGCCGAAGACGATCTCCGACATCACCGGCCTGATCCCGCTGTCGGAGACCATCTTCAAGTGGAACTCGATCGCGATGGCCGTCATCATCACGATCGTCTCGGTCGCCATCGCCTACTTCTCGGCGCCGAAGGGCCGCCATGCCCGCACCGCCGAGGACATGGGCTGCGATCCGCACGACGCGCCGGTGTCGCAGACCAAGGCGAGCCGTCCCGGCGAGTGGCCGGAATACACGACGATCCTGCCGATCGTGATCGGCGTGATCGCGCTGGGCTGGGTCGTCACCGAGTTCATGGCCAAGGCCCCGCTGTCGGTCATCGGCAACCTCAACACCTACAACTTCATCCTGCTGATGGTCGGCCTGGTGCTGCACCGGAACATCCACAGCTTCACCAAGGCCGTCTCCGCCGCCGTGCCGAGCACGACGGGCATCCTGCTGCAGTTCCCGTTCTACGGCTCGGTCGCCGCGCTGATGACGGCGGTGCCCGGCTCGGACGGCGTCACCCTCGCGCACCACGTCGCCGACTTCTTCGTGTCGATCGCCAATGTCGACACGTTCCCGGTGGTGATCGGCGCCTACTCGGCGGTGCTCGGCTTCTTCGTCCCGTCGGGCGGCGGCAAGTGGATCGTCGAGGCGCCCTACGTGATGCAGGCGGCCAAGGATCTCGGCGCCCACATGGGCTGGGCGGTCTCCACCTACAACGCTGCGGAGGCTCTGCCGAACCTGATCAACCCGTTCTGGATGCTGCCGCTGCTCGGCGTGCTCGGCCTCAAGGCGCGTGACATCGTCGGCTTCTGCTTCACCCAGTTCCTGTTCCACGTGCCGATGGTACTCTTCCTACTCTGGATCCTGGCCCCGCACGCGTGATACCCCGCGGCGGGACCGGGTGCCACCGGCCCCGCCCGAGGAGGCCCGCCGCGTCCGCGGCGGGCCTCCGCCTCCAAGAAGACTCCCGTAAGGAATGACAGCCATGACTGACGTCGTGATCGTGTCCGCGACGCGGACCCCGATCGGATCGTTCAACGGCACCTTGAGCCCGCTGGCCGGCCACGAGCTCGGCCAGATCGCCATCGTCGAGGCGCTGCGGCGCGCCTCCGTCGCCCCGGCCGAGGTCGACGAGGTCCTGCTCGGCCAGGTCCTCACCGCGGGTCAGGGACAGAATCCGGCCCGCCAGGCCGCCATCAAGGCCGGCATCCCGGCCGAGAAGACCGCGGTCACGATCAACCAGGTGTGCGGCTCCGGCCTGCGCACCGTCGCGCTCGCCGCGCAGGCGATCGCCACCGGCGACGCCGCGATCATGGTGGCGGGCGGACAGGAGAGCATGACGCGCTCGCTGCACGCCACCTATCTGCGCGCGGGCATCAAGATGGGCCCGGCCGAGGTCCTCGACACCATGATCCGCGACGGGTTGTGGGACGCCTTCAACGGCTACCACATGGGCACCACGGCCGAGAACGTCGCGGCCAAGTGGTCGATCTCGCGCGAGGAGCAGGACGCCTTCGCGACCGGCTCGCAGAACAAGGCCGAGGCGGCCCAGAAGGCCGGCCGCTTCAACGACGAGATCGTGCCGGTGACGATCAAGTCGAAGAAGGGCGACATCGTCATGTCGGTCGACGAGTTCCCGCGCGCCGGCGTCACCGTCGAGGCGCTCGCGAAGCTCAAGCCGGCCTTCGCCAAGGACGGCACCGTGACGGCCGGCAACGCCTCGGGCATCAACGACGGCGCCGCCGCGCTGGTGCTGATGAGCGCCAAGGATGCGGCCGCGCGCGGTCTCACCCCGCTCGCCCGTATCGCATCGTGGGCGACGGCCGGATGCGATCCCTCGATCATGGGCATCGGCCCGGTGCCGTCGAGCCGGAAGGCGCTCCAGAAGGCCGGCTGGTCGGTCGCCGACCTCGATCTGGTCGAGGCCAACGAGGCGTTCGCGGCGCAGGCCTGCGCGGTCGGCCGCGAGATGGGCTTCGACCCGGCGAAGCTGAACGTCAATGGCGGCGCCATCGCGCTCGGCCATCCGATCGGTGCCTCGGGCGCCCGCGTCCTGGTGAGCCTCCTCTACGAGATGGGCCGTCGGAACGCGAAGAAGGGCCTCGCCACGCTGTGCATCGGCGGCGGCATGGGCATCGCCATGTGCGTGGAGCGCGCCTGACGGCGCCGCCCCGTGCCGGGCGCGCCGCGGCGCGCCCGGCGGGCCCTCCGGGGCCCGAAACCGCGGCCCGGGCGTGCTGCCGCCCGGGCCGTTTCCTTTTGGCGGTGCGGCACGGCGGCCGGACCGGGCCGGCCGGGCGCGCCGCCGGGGCGCTCCGGGGGAGGGGCGGCCCGGGAGAGGGCGATCCGCCGTCTGCCGCGCTTGCGTCGCGGCCCCCGTGTGCTAGAGCGGGTTCCAATCGTCACGCGGCGAGATTTTCAAGCCGCCGAAGCCCCGCCTCACGGTCCAGAGAGGAAACCCAGGATGAAGAGACGTCAGTTCCTCGGCGCGCTCGCCGCCGGCTCGGCCGGCGCCGTCGCCAGCACGGTTGCGTCCCCGGCCGTCGCCCAGTCGATGCCGGAGATCAAGTGGCGCATGACCTCGAGCTTCCCGAAGTCGCTCGACACGCTCTACGGGGCGGGCGAGATGCTGGTGAAGCAGGTCGCCGAGATGACGGACGGCAAGTTCCAGATCCAGCACTTCGCCGCGGGCGAGATCGTTCCCGGCCTGCAGGCGCTCGACGCCACGGCCGGCGGCACGGTCGAGATGTGCCATTCGGTGTCGTACTACTACGTCGGCAAGGACCCGACCTTCGCGATCGCCGCGGCGGTGCCGTTCGGGCTGAACGCCCGCCAGCAGGCGGCCTGGCTGTTCCAGAACGGCGGCAACGAGAAGTTCAACGAGTTCTACAAGAAGTACAACGTCTACGGCTTCCCGATCGGCAACACCGGGGCCCAGATGGGCGGCTTCTTCCGCAAGGAGATCAAGACCGCGGCCGATCTCCAGGGCCTCAAGATGCGCATCGGCGGCATCGCCGGCCAGGTCCTGCAGAAGGTCGGGGTGGTGCCGCAGCAGCTCGCCGGCCCGGACGTCTACCCGGCGCTGGAGAAGGGCACCATCGACGCGGCCGAGTGGGTCGGCCCCTACGACGACGAGAAGCTCGGCCTCGCCAAGGTGGCTCCGTATTACTACTACCCGGGCTTCTGGGAAGGCGGCCCGATGGTCCACGGCTGGGTCAATCTCGACAAGTGGAACCAGCTGCCGAAGACCTATCAGGCGATCCTGCTGAACGCCGGACACGCCGCCACCAACTACATGATCACCCGCTACGACGCGCTCAACCCGCAGGGCCTGCGCAAGATCCTCGCCTCCGGCGGCCAGCTGCGGCCGTTCTCGAACGACATCCTCGACGCCTGCTTCAAGGCCACCAACGAGCTGTGGGCCGAGATCGGGGCCAAGAACGAGACGTTCAAGACCATGATGGCCGACATGCAGGCGTTCCGGAACGACGAGTATTTCTGGTGGCAGGTCGCCGAGTACAACTACGACACCTACATGATCCGCAGCCGCACCCGCGGCTGACGGGGACGCGTTCCCGTCCGATCGTGTCGTGACGCCGAAGCCCCGGAGCGCCGCTCCGGGGCTTTTTTTGCTTTGCTCGGATTCGCGAGTTCGTAGGGTCGGAAAAAGTGCGCCGAAGGCGCGCCGTGCCCACGCGGCTCGCGTCGCCGGCGCTGGACAGCGTGGGCACGGCGCTCCGCGCCTTTGCCCACCCCACGAAGGTGGTGGTGGCGGCGAGACGCAGCCCTATCTCAGGTCGAGCGCCGGCGGGGTCTCGGGCGGGGCGATCTGGATCTCGATCGTCTTCGGATCCACGGTCGAGGCCGAGCCCTTGTAGTGCATCACGAGCTGCGGGAAGAGGATCACCATCGCCACGCCGATCAGCTGGATGATCACGAACGGCACGGCGCCCCAGTAGATCTGGCCGGTGGTGATCGGCGCCGTCTCCAGCCCGGTGACGCGGTCCCGGTAGGGGAACTTGGGCGCCACCGAGCGCAGGAAGAACAGCGCGAAGCCGAACGGCGGATGCATGAACGAGGTCTGCATGTTCACCGCGAGGATGACGCCGAACCAGATCAGGTCGATGCCCAGCTTGTCGGCGACCGGCGCCAGCAACGGGATGATGATGAAGGCGAGCTCGAAATAGTCGAGGAAGAAGGCCAGGACGAAGACGAGCAGGTTGACGAAGATCAGGAACCCGACCTCGCCGCCCGGCAGCGAGGTGAGCAGGTGCTCCACCCAGACGTGGCCGTTGACGCCGTAGAAGGTGAGCGAGAACACCCGGGCGCCGATCAGGATGAAGATCGCGAAGGCCGACAGCTTGGCGGTCGCCCGCACCGCCTGACGGACCAGATCCAGGGTGAGGCGCCGCTTGGCGGCGGCGAGCGCGACCGCGCCGACCGCCCCCATGGCGCCGCCCTCGGTGGGCGTGGCGAGGCCGATGAAGATC
Source organism: Rhodoplanes tepidamans (assembly GCF_030813915.1). Lineage (GTDB taxonomy): Bacteria > Pseudomonadota > Alphaproteobacteria > Rhizobiales > Xanthobacteraceae > Rhodoplanes > Rhodoplanes tepidamans. The sequence goes on along the minus strand of NZ_JAUSUJ010000013.1, from coordinate 176,615 downwards.
GTGCCGAGCACCAGGAAGATCAGGAACAGCGGCGGCACCATCACGACGGTGGCCTGCTGGGCGATCTTCGACAGGAACCGGAACCCGAAGGCCCGCGTCGTCACGACGTTGACGACCGCCACCGCGAAGGCGAACAGGACCGCGAAGAACATGGTCAGCACCACGCGGTCGGCGCCGCGGGTGCTCGACTCGAGCATCACCAGCCAGCCGAAGGCGATGCTGGCCAGCGTCAGGATCGCCAGCGAGGTCATGCCGCGGCGGCCGTTCTCCTCGCGGAAGCCGATCGCGTCGGGCGGAAGACCGGGCGCCGCGGTCGGAAAGAAGGTCGAGACGACGAAGATGTAGCCGGCGTAGAGGCCGGCCAGCATCAGGCCGGGCAGGAACGCCCCTTCGTACATGTCGCCGACCGAGCGGCCGAGCTGGTCGGCCATGATGATCAGGACGAGCGACGGCGGGATGATCTGGGCGAGCGTGCCGGAGGCCGCGATCACGCCGGAGGCGACGCGACGGTCGTAGCCGTAGCGCAGCATGATGGGGAGCGAGATCAGCCCCATCGAGATCACCGAGGCGGCCACGACGCCGGTGGTCGCGGCGAGCAGGGCGCCGACGAACACGACGGCGTAGCCGAGGCCGCCGCGGATGCGGCCGAACAGCTGGCCGATGGTGTCGAGCAGGTCCTCGGCCATGCCGGAGCGTTCGAGGATCAGGCCCATGAAGGTGAAGAACGGGACCGCGAGCAGCGTCTCGTTGCTCATCACGCCGAGCACGCGCTCGGGCATCGCCTGCAGGAAGTTCGGGCCGAACAGGCCGAGCTCGATGCCGATCAGCCCGAACACGAGGCCGTTGGCGGCCAGCGAGAAGGCGACCGGGTAGCCGAGCAGCAGGAAGACGACGAGCGCCCCGAACATGATCGGGGCCATGTTGTCGATCAGGAAAGCGGTCATGGCCGGGTCCGGGCGTCAGCGTTGCGCGCGGCCGGACTTTTCGGCCAAGTCTTCGGCGTCCGCCTCGAAGGAGGACAGGTGGCCGCCCGGCCCGCCGTGCGGGTCCGGAATGCGGCCCATGACGACGGCGATCCGCTTGATCAGCTCCGACACGCCCTGCACGAACAGGGTCGTGAAGCCGGCGAAGATCAGGAACTTGGCCGGCCATTGCGGCAGGCCGCCGGCGTTGGAGGACTGCTCGCCGACGCCGATGAGCTGCGTCCACCACGTGATCAGACCGCGCAGCCAGGCGTCCGGTGATCCGGAGAACGCCGCCGGGAAGGCGGCGAGCGCGGCGCCGACCTGGTCCCAGCTCGGCGCCGACTTCACGAAGAACGGCCAGCTCGTCACCATCATGACGAGGCACAGCGGCAGCAGGAACAGGGCGTGCCCGACGATCTCGATCGCATTGCGGACGCCGCGCGGGAAGCGGGTGTTCACGATGTCGATGCGGATGTGCTCGTTGTCGAGCAGGGTCCAGGGCGAGCACATCAGGAACACGGCGCCGAACAGCACCCACTGCAGCTCGAGCCAGGCATTCGCCGAGACGCCGAACAGCTTGCGCACGATCGCGTTGACGGCCGAGACCAGGATGGCGGCGAGAATGAGCCAGCTCAGGGACCGCCCGAGGCGCGCATTCACGGCATCGACGAGGCGGCTGAGGCCGAGTAGGACGGTCACGGGATCACCTGCGCGACGGGATCGCAGCGTCGCGAGGCGGCGCGCTCCACGATTGATCGGTCCGGCGCGGATGCGTCCAGACGGCAATCTTTCGCATAGGACCGATCAAACCGCCGCGTCAATCCCGACTTTCCCTTGGCCCGGCATGCGGCAGTGCGGGAGGGCGCCCGTCATTCCGGGGCGCGGCGAAGCCGCGAACCCGGAATCCGTCGGCAGGCGCGGACCGTGCGGCCGGAGCCCGGGTTCGTGCGCCTCACGGCCCGCCCCCCGGAACGACCGGTGCCGAGGTCCTACCCCCCGGTCACGCTCATGTGGCGGGCGACGGCGGGGCGCTTGGTACGGCGGTCGATGACGAAGTCGTGGCCCTTGGGCTTGCGGCCGATCGCCTCGTCGAGGGCGGCATGGAGGAGGGCGTCGTCGGGCGCGGCGCGCAGCGCGGCACGGAGATCCGCGGCGTCCTCCTGGCCGAGGCACATGAACAGGGTTCCGGTGCAGGTGAGCCGGACCCGGTTGCAGGATTCGCAGAAATTGTGGGTCAGCGGGGTGATGAAGCCGAGCCGGCCGCCGGTCTCGGCGACCCGCACGTAGCGGGCCGGCCCGCCGGTGCGATAGTCGGTCTCGGTCAGGGTGAAGCGCTCGGCGAGCTTCGCCCGCACCATCGAGAGCGGCAGGTATTGGTCGAGCCGGTTCTCACCGATGTCGCCGAGCGGCATCACCTCGATGATGGTGAGGTCCATGCCGTCGCCATGCGCCCAGGCGAGCAGGTCGCCGAGCTCGTCCTCATTGACGCCCTTGAGGGCGACCGCATTGATCTTGACGCGGATGCCGGCCCGCTGGGCCGCCGCGATGCCGGCTTTCACCTGGTCGATGTCGCCCCAGCGGGTGATCTCGCGGAACTTCACCGGATCGAGCGTGTCGAGCGACACGTTGATGCGGCGCACCCCGCAGTCGGCGAGCTCGCCGGCGTAGCGCGCGAGCTGGGAGCCGTTGGTGGTGACGGTCAGCTCCTCCAGCGCACCGGTGTCGATGTGCCGCGACAGCGAGCGGAACAGCGTCATGATGCCCCGCCGCACCAGCGGCTCGCCGCCGGTGATGCGCAGCTTGCGGGTGCCGCGCGCGACGAAGGCCGTGCACAGCCGGTCGAGCTCCTCCAGGCTGAGGATGTCGGCCTTGGGCAGGAAGGTCATGTGCTCCGACATGCAGTACACGCAGCGGAGATCGCAGCGGTCCGTCACCGAGACGCGCAGATAGGTGATGGCGCGCCCGAAGGGATCGACCAGCGGCGCCGTGGCCGGCGCCGCCTCGGCCCGGGCGAGCGGGGCGGGGGGCGCGGCAGCCGAAACGGTCTCGAACGCCATCGCGGGGGTCTCCTCGGCGGTTCGGGGCGGATGGTCGCGGCGGACGCCGCAGCCGGGCGCGGCCGCGACGGGGAGCTCGAATGTTTCTATATAATGCCTGCGGCCGGTCCCGGGGAGGCGGATTCCTGCGACCCCGGGCCGCCACCGGCGCGGCTCTTCCGGGTCGCTTTCGCGGCGGTCGCGACGCATGATCGCCGGCCGATGCCGGCCGCACGGCCGATTCCCGCCGATTCCAGACGAGACGGAGCCATGAGCACCACCCCCGCGGCGCCGATACCCTGGCCGACCGAACTGCGGCTCCGCAAGGACCGCAGGGCCCTCGAGGTGACCTTCGACACCGGCGAGCGGTTCGCGCTGCCGGCCGAGATTCTCCGCGTGCGGAGCCCGAGCGCCGAGGTCCAGGGGCATTCGCCGGCCGAGCGCAAGCTCGTCGCCGGCAAGCGGACCGTCGAAATCCTGGAGGTCCAGCCGATCGGCAACTACGCGGTGCGGCTCGTCTTCGACGATCTCCACGACACCGGCATCTTCAGCTGGGAGTACCTGCTCGACTGCGGCCGAAACCTCGCGGCCTGGGAGGCCGACTACGAGGCCGAGATCGCCGCCGCCGGGCTGTCGCGCGAACCGGCGCGGCGGGGCTGACGCCCGCCGCCTGGTCTTCTCTTTCCGCTCTTCCCCCTCACCCGCCCGCGAGGGGAGAGGGAAGAGAAGGGGCGGTAGCGCCGTTACCTCAGCACCACCACGCGGGCGCCGACGCGGACGCGGTCGTAGAGGTCGATGACGTCGTCATTGGTCATCCGGAAGCAGCCGGAGGACACCGCCTGGCCGATGGTCTCGGGCTCGTTGGAGCCGTGGATGCGGTAGAGCGACGAGCCGAGATAGAGGGCGCGGGCGCCGAGCGGGTTGTCGATGCCGCCCTTCATCATGGCCGGAAGGCCGGGCTGGCGGCGACGCATCTGGGCCGGCGGCGTCCAGGTCGGCCATTCCTTCTTGGCCGAGACGGCCGTGCTGCCGGCCCAGCGGAAGCCGTCCCGGCCGACCCCGATGCCGTAGCGGATCGCCTGGCCGGGCGCGGTGACCAGATAGAGCCTGCGCTCGCTGGTGTTCACCACGATGGTGCCGGGCGCGTAGGACGCGTCGAAGCTGACATTGGCCTTGGGAATGCTGGATTGCCCGGCCGAGTAGCGGGTCGTGTAGCGCCCGTAGGTGTAGCGCTCCTCGGGATCGAGGTTCTCGGCCCGGGCCGTGCTCCAGGCCGAGCCGAGCGCGGTCAGGGCGGCGAGGGCGACGAGTATGGCTCTGCGCATCGAAACGCTCCTTCCAGTGCTGCGATGATGGATGTGGATCGGCCCGACGCGCGACTGCGGCCGCCGCCCCGAACGTCAGTGTCCGGATGCGACGACAATAGGGCATCGCCCCCGGCCGGTGGCGGACGGGTGGCGATTTCGGGCTTTTTTCCAGCGCTGTGGCCGCATCGCCACAGGCCGCGGGAATTCACGCGGAGGCGGGGCCGGGCGCCTGTAGCGGGCTACCCCGAATTCGTCGCCGTTCCGTCCAACGTTATGGCATCGTTAAGCTATCCGGCCGAACGTGAAGGCCTGGTCCGGCCCGGGGGCGATTTTGCGCCGCATCGGGCCGCGGTGTAGTTTGACACCATCGCGGAAGGCGACTCCCGGCATCGACAGGCGCCGGGCAGCGGAACGAGGCAGTGCTTTGCAGAACCGGTCTGTGCGCTTCGGCGCGGCGTTCGTGACGGCTTCGCTGGTCCTCGCCGGGACGGCCTTCGCGGCCGATCTCGGCACCGACATCCTGGTGAAGAAGAACTACACCGAGCCGGCCAAGCCGGAATGGATCGCCACCCTCGGGCTCGAGGGCCGGGTCGAGACCGAGTTCGTCGGCGCCGACACCTACACGGTGCGGGCGGCGCCGATCGTCGGCTTCCGTCGGGCCGGGACGCCGGAGCAGTTCCGGGCGCCGCGCGACGGCGCCGGCATCGCCCTGTTCGAGACCCAGCAGCTGAAGATCGGTCCGAACCTCAAGGTCCGCGCCCAGCGGAAAGAATCCGATTCGAGCGCGCTCTACGGCCTCGGCGACGTCGACTGGGCGGTCGAGGTGGGCGGCTTCGTCGAATACTGGTGGGCCCCCTGGCTGCGCACCCGCGCCGAGGTCCGGCAGGGCTTCGGCGGCCATCAGGGCGTCGTCGCCGACCTCAGCGGCGACTTCGTGGTGCCGGTGACGCCGGCCCTGACGCTCTCCGGCGGCCCGCGCGTCTCGTTCGCCACCGACAAGGCGCTGGAGCCCTATTTCGGCATCGACGCCTGGCAGTCCTTCTGGTCGGGCCTGCCGACCTACGATCCCAAGGGCGGCCTCTCCTCGGTCGGCGTCGGCGCCCAGGCGCGCTACTTCTGGACGCCCGAGCTCGCCACCCACGTCTATGTCGAGTACCAGCGCCTGATGGGCGATTCGGCCGATTCGCCGCTGGTGACGTACCGCGGCTCGCCGGACCAGGTGACGTTCGGCTTCGGCTTCACCCGCGCGTTCACGTTCCAGCAGTTCTGGTGAGCCGCGACGCGCGCCGGCCCGGCGGTTCGGAGTAACCGGGCTTTCCGGGACGGCGCATGCGCATCGTTCGGACCACCGGGGTTCTCGGCCTCCTGATCGGCATTGCCGTGCTGATCGGCCTGACCGTCTGGTCGGGCACCGGCCTGGTGCGCGACGCGGTCGCCTCCATCGGCGTCGGCATCGTCCTCGTCGTGCTGGTGCGGGCCGGCACCGCCAGCGTCGCGGCGGTCGGCTGGTGGGTGCTGTTCCCGCCCAAGGAGCGGCCGCCGCTCGCCACCTGCCTGTCGCTGCGCTTCGTGCGCGAGGGGGCGAACGCGCTGCTGCCGCTCGGCCAGGTCGGCGGCGACCTCCTGGGCGCCCGTCTTCTCACCTTCAAGGGCGTGCCCGGCGCGCTCGCCACCGCGAGCGTGATCGTCGACGTGCTGGCGCTCGCGGTCACGCAGGCGCTGTTCGCCCTCACCGGCCTCGCCGTGCTGATCTGGCTCGGGGCCGATTCGTCGGTCGCCTGGATCGCGGCGGGCGGGCTCGCGCTCGCCGTGCCGGCGCTGGTCGGCTTCTGGATCGCCCAGCGGCGCGGCGGCCACAAGGCGTTCGGCTGGGTGCTGGCGCGCTTCCGCGGCGACTGGGCCCGGGTGGTCGGCGAGAAGGTCGACCGCCTGTTCCGCGACCTCTCGGCCCTGCACGCCAGCCGCACCCGCATGGGCGCGAGCCTGCTGCTGCACTATCTCGACTGGATGACCGGCGTCGGCGAGGTGCTGGTCGCCTTCTGGTTCATGGGCCATCCGGTGAGCCTCGCCGAGGCGCTGGTGATCGAGAGCCTGATGCACGCGATCCGCGGCGCCGCCTTCGCGATCCCGGGGGCGCTCGGTGCCCAGGAGGGCGGGCTGATCGTGCTGTGCGCCGTGTTCGGCATCCCGCCCGACCAGGCGATGGCGCTGTCGCTGGTCAAGCGCGTCGCCGATCTCGCCACCGGCCTGCCCGGTCTGGTCGTCTGGCAGTGGATGGAGGGCCGGCGCTGGCGGGAGCGGCGCGACGTTTCGGCGTCGCGGCCGGCCGGCTGATCCGCCATGGCCATTGTTCTCGCCATTCTGCTGATGCTGCTCGCGACCGCCGGCTGCGCCTATCTCGCCGTCGCGGCCGTGCTGGTCGGACGCTTCGCGGCCCGGCCGGCGCCGGGCGTGCCCGAGGGAGAGCCGGCGCCCGGCGTGACGGTGCTGAAGCCGCTGCACGGGGCGCCGCCCGGGCTGCTCGACGACCTCGCGACCCTGTGCCGGCAGCGCTATCCGGGGCCGCTGCAGATCGTCTGCGGCGTCGCCGATCCGGCCGACCCGGCCGTCGCCGTGGTCGAGCGGCTGATCGCGAGCCATCCCGGCATCGCCATCGACCTCGTGATCGACCCGGCCGTGCACGGCACGAACCGCAAGGTTTCCAACCTGATCAACATGGCGGCGAAGATCCGGCACGAGGTCGTGGTGCTGTCCGATGCCGACATCCGGCTGCGCCCGGACGACCTCTCGCGGGTGGTCGCGGCGCTGCGCCAGCCGGGCGTCGGGGCGGTGACCTGCCTGTATGGCGGGCAGGGGGCGGCCGGGGTGTGGTCGGATCTGGTGGCGCTCGGGCTCGTCTCGCACTTCCTGCCGAATGCTGTCCTCGGGCTCGAGCTCGGCCGCGCAAAGCCTTGCTTCGGCGCGCTGATCGCGCTCGATCGCACGACCCTGGACGGGCTCGGCGGCTTCCGGTCGTTCGTCGACACGCTGGCCGACGACTACGCGATCGGCGCCGCCGTGCGCGCGTCGGGTCGCCGCGCCGTCCTCGTCCCGTCGTTCGCCGTCGTCCACCGCTGCGACGAGGCGAGCCTCGCCGCCGCCTGGTCGCACGAGCTGCGCTGGGCCCGCACCGTGATGAGCCTCGATCCGGCCGGCTGGGCCGGCGCGGTGGTGACGCATCCGCTCGGCTTCGCGCTGCTCGCGGCGGCGTTCGGGGGCGGGCGGCCGGCGCTCGGCCTCGCGCTCGCAGCGATCGTGGGACGCGCCGCGCTCGCGTGGCGCGTGGGTGTGGCCTTCGCGCTTCCCGTCCCGGCTCTTCCGCTGGTGCCGGTCCGCGACCTCTTGACCTTCGCGGTGTTCGTGGCGAGTTTCCTCGGCCGCGGGGTGACCTGGAAGGACCAGGACTATCGGATGCGGGCGGACGGGACGTTCACGGAGCAGGACGCTCCGGGCCGGACCATTCCCGGCACCGCCGCGAAAGGGGAGTCCCAGACATGATGCGTACGTTGTTCCTGCAGGGGCCCTCCTACGACGGCTGGGACGGGGGCGCCGGCGCCCGCTATCAGTCGAAGCGCGAGATCCGCTCCTTCTGGTACCCGACCTGGCTGGCCCAGCCGGCCGCGCTGGTCGAGGGCTCCAAGCTGATCGACGCGCCGCCGCACCGGCTCGGCATCGACGACGTGCTGCCCGAGGTGAAGAACCGCGACCTCGTGGTGCTGCACACCTCGACGCCGTCCTTCTCGTCCGACATCCGCACCGCCGAGGCCGTGCGGGCCGCCAATCCCTCCGCCATGATCGGCCTGGTCGGCGCCAAGGCGATGGTCGACCCGAACGGCTGCCTGGCCGCGTCGCCCGTGGTCGACTTCGTCGCCCGCGAAGAGTTCGACTTCACCGTGAAGGAGATCGCCGAAGGCCGCGACCTCGCGAGCGTGAACGGCATCTCCTGGCGCAACCGCGACGGCGTGATCAGCCACAATCCGGATCGCGCGATCCTGGAGGACATGGACTCGCTGCCCTTCGTCAGCCCGGTCTACAAGCGCGACCTCGTCATCGAGAACTACTTCTCCGGCTATCTGCGCCACCCGTACCTGTCGTTCTACACGGGACGCGGGTGCAAGTCGCGCTGCACCTTCTGCCTGTGGCCGCAGACCATCGGCGGCCATCGCTACCGGGTGCGCAGCGTCGGCCACGTGATGGACGAGCTGCGCTGGGCCAAGCAGGCGTTCCCGCAGGTGCAGGAGTTCTTCTTCGACGACGACACGCTGACCGACAACGCGCCGCGGGTCGAGGAGCTGGCGCGTGAGATCGGCAAGCTCGGCATCATGTGGTCGTGCAACGCCAAGGGCAACGTCTCGCGCGAGACCCTCAAGGTGATGCGCGACAACGGCCTGCGCCTGCTCGTCGTCGGCTACGAGTCGGGCAACCAGCAGATCCTGCACAACATCAAGAAGGGCATGCGGATCGAGACGGTGAAGAAGTTCACCAAGGACTGCCAAGACCTCGGCGTCCAGATCCACGGCACCTTCATCCTCGGCCTGCCGGGCGAGACCCGGGAGACCATCGAGGAGACGATCCGGTTCGCCACCGAGATCAATCCGCACACCATCCAGGTGTCGCTCGCCGCGCCTTATCCGGGCACGTTCCTGTACAACCAGGCGATCGAGCAGGGCTGGCTGCTCGACGAGAACATGCAGCTCGTCTCGCAGCACGGCGTTCAGGCGGCGGCGATGAACTATCCGCACCTCTCGCACACCGAGATCTTCGGCTCGGTCGAGGACTTCTACCGCCGGTTCTACCTGCGCGCGCCGAAGATCGCCTCGATCGTCTCCGAGATGGTGCGCTCGCCCCAGATGATGAAGCGCCGCCTGCGCGAAGGCGTCGAGTTCTTCCGCTTCCTGCGCGAGCGCAAGGAAGCCCAGGCCTGCTGAGCCGAGGGTCTTGAAAAGACCTGCCGCGAGCACGGACCGACCCTCTCCCCTCGCGGGAGAGGGTGGATCGCCGCGAAGCGGCGAGCCGGGTGAGGGAGCCATCCTCTCGCTCGGAGCTCGCGGCACGCCCCCTCACCCGTCCGCGCTTCGCGCGGCCACCCTCTCCCACGAGGGGAGAGGGTTCGGAGGAGACGCCGGAACGTGGTCATGAAGCGCCTCGTGGTCACGGCCGACGACTTCGGGCTCGCCGTCGAGGTGAACGCGGCGATCGAGCAGGCGCATCGCGACGGAATCCTCTCCGCCGCGAGCCTGATGGTCGGCGCGCCGGCGGCGGCCGACGCGGTCGCCCGCGCCCGGCGACTGCCCGGCCTGAGGGTCGGCCTGCACGTCGTGCTGCTGGAGTCGCGGCCCGTTCTCTCACGAGACCAGGTGCCCGACCTCGTCGATGCGGACGGACAGTTCCGCAGCGACATGGTGCGGCTGGCGTTCGAGATCTTCGGCGTTCCGCGCGTGCGCAACCAGATGCGGGCCGAGGTGGCGGCGCAGTTTTCGGCGTTCCGCGAGACCGGGCTGACGCTCGACCACGTCAACGCGCACAAGCATTTTCACCTGCACCCGACGATCCTCTCCGTCGTGATGGAGGAAGCGCGAAAGGCCGGCGTGACGGGCCTGCGCCTGCCGGTCGAGCCGGCGGCGATCGTCGATGCGTGCGGGCAGGGGGCTTCGCCGTCCGGCGCCAGGGCGACGGCGGGGTGGGCCCGAACGCTCGCGGCACGGGCCCGACAGGCGGGCTTCGTCGTTCCTGATCAGGTCTTCGGCCTCGCCTGGTCGGGCGCCATGACGGCACCGCGCGTCGCCGCGCTGATCGACCGCCTGCCGGAGGGCGGCACGGAGATCTACGTCCATCCCGCGACCGCCGACGTGTTTCCCGGCCATGCGCCGGGCTACCGCTACGCCGACGAGCTGGCGGCGCTGACCGATGCCGACGTGATCACGACGGCGGAGAGGTCGGGGGCGGTGCGGGGCGGGTTTATGGATCTCGGAACACGCTGAACGCTCCGGTCATTCCGAGGCGCGCCGCAGGCGCGAACCCGGAATCCAGCGTCGAACACCGTCCTCGTGGCTGGAGTCCGGGTTCGCCGCTCCGCGGCGCCCCGGAATGACCAGGGCTACCCCACCATCCCGGCCTGCCGGAACCACGCCAGCGCGTCGGCGATGCCGTCCTGCCAGGGGCGGGACACGTAGCCGATCTCACGGCGGGCCTTCTTGTCGTCGAAGAACATCCGGTACTTGGCCAGCCGCAGCCCGTCGGCGGTGACGAAGGGCTCGCGGCCGGTGAGCTTGGCGACGCCCTCGGCCGCCCAGGCGAGCGGGAAGAGGGCGCGGCGCGGCAGCTCGAGGCGCGGCGGCCGCCGGCCGACCCGGCGGGCGATCTCGATCAGCATGTCGCGCAGGAAGACGTTCTCGCCGCCCAGGATGTAGCGCTCGCCGACCTCGCCTCGCCGCAAGGCGAGCAGGTGCCCGGCCGCGACGTCGTCGACATGGGCGAGGTTGAGGCCGGTGTCGACGAAGGCCGGCATGCGGCCGCCGGCCGCCTCGACGATGATGCGGCCGGTCGGCGTCGGCTTGACGTCGCGCGGGCCGATCGGCGTCGACGGGTTGACGATCACGGCCGGCAGTCTTTCACGCGCCACCATCTCCTCGACGACGCGCTCGCCCAGCACCTTGCTCTTCTTGTAGGCGCCGATGGCGTGGTCGGCGTCGAGCGGCATGGTCTCGTCGGCGACCACGCCCTCGGCCAGCCGCAGCGTGGCGACGCTCGACGTGTAGACGACGCGTTCGACGCCGGCGCGCAGCGCCTCCTCCATCACCAGCCGCGTGCCGTCGACATTGACGCGGAACAGCACCGACGGATCGGACGCCCACAACCGGTAGTCGGCCGCGACGTGGAAGAGATGCCGGACGCCGTGCATGGCGCGGGCGAGCGAGGCCCGGTCTGTCAGGTCGCCGGTGACCACCTCGTCGGAGGGATCGAGATTCTCGCGCGGGCTCGTCGGCCGCACGAGAACACGCACGCGAAATCCGTCGCGGCGCAGAACGTTCGCGACGGCGGCGCCGAGAAAACCACTGGCTCCGGTGACCAGGACGATGTCGGACGGCACGTCGGCTCCGTTGCTGAAAAAGGACGCGCGACCCTCTCCGAAAGGGCCGCGCGACGCAAGCGATTGCGTGACGGGATCAGCGGACCAGGCGCGGGCCCCCGAGGGAGGCGCGCGGCGGCGCGAAGCCCGGCCGCGGACCCGGGCCGATGCCCGGGCGGACGAGCGTCTGCGGGCCGGCTCCGAGCGGGCGTCCGACCACGGCCGGGGCGAGCGGCCGCTCGCGGGCCGGCGCGGTGGCGATGCAGCGCATGGTCGTGGGGCTCGTCTTCGCAAGCCGGTCGGTCGGCGGGCACAGGCAGGTGGTGGCCGTCACGGTGCCGCCGATGCAGACGAGTCGCGGCGGCCGCGGCTTCGGGGCCGGCGGCAGAGCGACGGGCGGCGCCACGAGCCCGGCCGGCTGGCGGTTCTCCGGCTTGCGGTCGGCCGGGGGAGCGACCGGATCACGGTCGACGGTCGGGGAGACGAAGTCGCCGTTGCAGTGGACCGTGATGCTCTTCCACGGCGTCGACGGGGCGAAGGTGCCGCCGATCACCTCGGCCTTGTAGAGGAAGGTCGTGGTCTTGGAGACCGTCTCGGTCTTCACCCAGTCGTCGCCGAAGCCGCCGGCCGGGAGGCCGGACGTCACGAGCTGCTTGCTCTCGCTGGTGATCGGCCCGGCGTCGACCTTGCGCCACAGCCGCACGCTGACGGGCCCGTCCCGGTCGGTCGCGACACGGGTCGTGACCCGCACGGGCTTGCAGGTCGTGCCGGACGGCCCACGCTCGCCCGGCTGCAGGACCGTCGCGAGGAAGAGGTCGAGGCTGGTCGCCGTGATCGGCTGCCGATGCGGATCGGGGCGCGGATTCGTGGCCGTCCTGGCGGTCGCGCGGCAGTGCACCACGACCGGAAGCTCGTCGCGCCGCGTCACCTCCCCGCCGTTGTAGGCGGGCGGACCGTCCTGCACCTCGCCGGGCGTGATCTTGCCGGCCTGGGTTCTGGTGTTCACCGAGAACGAGAGGGTCACCGCATGCGAGAACGAATGCGGCCTGGTGGCGCCGTCCGGCTGCAGGCCGGCATTGCATTTCCGCAGGATCTCGTCGCCATGGGGGACTACGGCGATGCCGGTCGCGGACGACACCGGGATCACGCTCGTGGAGGCCGTGATCAGCTTCTTGCCCGAATAGTCGCGGGTGGCGGGCCATTCGTGAAGGAGCAGCGGATAGCCGTTGCCGCATTGCAGGTTTTCACAGGCTCCCAGGAAGAGTCCGACCTGCTCGACATAGCCCGGCCAGCGCGTGTCGACCGCCATGTCGGCCCAGAAGCGGATGTCCTTCGGCACGATGGTGTCCCACCTCGTGCCGTCGCTCGACGTCACCTCGATGTCGGGCGGCTGCAAATGGGGGCTGACGGCGAACGACAGCGACTTGATCCGGGCGTCCTCGGCGAGCGACGGGCCCGCCGCGGCACAGGCCAGGGCGATCGCGGCGGCGCCGGCCGCGATGGTGTTCGAGAGGGATCGGTTCGACACGGGGGTAATCCTCGTTGAGGGTGCCTCCCGTTTGGACGACCGGGCCTGCCCGGGTGTTCATCACGGCCCGGCCGCCGTGTGCGCCGGATCACGTCGCTCGCGCGCTGCAGGACACGCAAAAGCCCGGCGCCGCGAGGCGCCGGGCTCCGGTCGGGATCGCAGCCTGCGCCGTCACGCCGCCTCGGCGGTCTCCGCGACGGCCTTGTACTGCTTCGAGCGCTTGAGCAGCATCGGCAGGAACAGGAACAGCACGGCGCAGATCAGCAGCACCAGCGAGATCGGCTTCTCCAGGAAGATCATGTTCGATCCCTTGGAGATGATCAGCGCCTGGCGGTACGCCTGCTCGAGCCGGCCGCCGAGGATCAGGCCGAGGATCAGCGGCTCGACCGGATACTTGTTGACCCGCATGTAGTAGCCGAGCAGGCCGGCGGCGCCGGTGAGCACCAGGTCGACGGCGCTGTAGCTCAGCGACCACACGCCGATGGTCGAGATCACCAGCACGGTCGGCATCAGGTACATGGCCGGGATGCGCATGACCCGGGCGAAGACGTTGACCAGCGGCCAGTTGAGCAGCAGCAGCAGCGTGTTACCGACATACATGCTGGCGATCAGCGTCCACACGATGGCGCCGTGCTTCTCGAACATCAGCGGGCCCGGCGTGATGTCGAGCATCATCAGGGCGCCGAGCATGACGGCCGTGGCGCCGCCGCCCGGCAGGCCGAGCGTGAGCAGGGGCACCAGCGAGGCGCCGCTCGCCGCGTTGTTGGCCGACTCGGGATTGGCGACGCCGCGGATGTCGCCGGTGCCGAGCCGCTCGGGATGCCGGCAGACCCGCTTCTCGAGATTGTAGGCGATGAAGGTCGAGAGCGTCGCGCCGGCGCCGGGCAGCATGCCGATGACGAAGCCGAACACGGTGCCGCGCAGGATCGCCGGCAGGCTGTAGAGGAACTCCGACCAGGAGATCCACACCTTGCCGGCCTTGACGATCTGGGCCCGCGTGCCCTCGTGCACCTCGCGCGCCGTGATCACCACCTCGGTGAGGGCGAACATGCCGATCGCCACCACGACGAAGTCGACGCCGTCCTGCAGGAACGGGTTGCCGAAGGTGAAGCGCGCCGCGCCCGAGACCAGGTCGATGCCGATGGTGGCGATCATCAGGCCGAGGCAGGTCGAGATGATCGACTTGGTCACGTTGGTGCCGGTCAGGCTCGCCACCGTGCACAGGCCGAACACCATCAGGGCGAAGAACTCGGCCGGCCCGAACAGCAGCGCGTAGCGGGCGATCGGCGCGCCGACGAAGGTCAGCATCAGCACCGAGAAGGTGCCGGCGATGAACGACCCGATCGCCGCGACGGCGAGGGCCGGGCCGGCGCGGCCCTGCATGGCCATCTTGTGGCCGTCGATCGTGGTGATCACCGAGGCGGACTCGCCCGGGATGTTGACCAGGATCGAGGTCGTCGATCCGCCGTACATCGAGCCGTAATAGACCGAGGTCAGCAGGATCAGCGCGGTCGCCGGCGGCATGCTGAAGACGAGCGGGATCAGCATGGCGAGCGTCGCGGTCGGCCCGAGGCCGGGCAGCACGCCGATCAGCGTGCCGACCAGGCAGCCGCAGAGCGCGATCAGCAGGTTCAGGGGCAGCAGGGCGACGGCGAAGCCGTTCAGGAGATGCTCGAACATGGTCGCCCCCTACGAAGCCAGCAAGTCGAGGACGCCGAGCGGAAGCCGCACGTTCAGTCCGTACTTGAACCCGAAGAACACCACCGCCGTGACGCCCAGCGACAGGCCGAACAGGATGTGCAGGCGCTTCTCGCCGAGCAGCCAGGTGAAGGCGAACAGCAGCACGAAGGTGGCGACCGGGAAGCCGACGTCCGGCATGAACCACAGATAGGCGAGGACCACGACCCACAGCGCGACGAAGTAGCCGTCGATGCCGAGCCGGGCGAGCAGGCTCTCCTGCGCCGGCGCGGCCGGTGGGACGCTCGCGGCCACGCCGGCGCCCTTGGCGCGGATGCGGGCCATGATGTCGGCCGGCGAGACGAGGAGCCACAGCCCCATGAAGGCGAAGACCAGCCCCAGCAGCTCCGGGAAGGTCTTCGGCCCGGGCGTGTCGGGGAGCTGGTAGAAGTCCGGGATGTCGAAGGTCTCCCAGAGATATCCGCCGGCGACCAGCAGGATCACGAGGCCTTCGAGGCGGGTGCGGAGCGACCCGCGCGTGGCGATGTCCATGAGGCGCATCCTTGCTCGTTCGTGCATTCGGCGTCCGTCCGGCGGCGTGACGCGGTCACGCCGGCCGGCGGGGTGCCGTGCCGAGGCCGGCGGCCCGGCACGGCGGCCGAACGGCTATTTCAGGAAGCCGAGCTCTTTCAGGAGGACGCGGTACTGCGCGGCTTCCCCGTTCACGTACTGGGCGAACTCGTCGCCGAACCGGGTCACCGGCTCCCAGCCGAGCTTCTCGCGCTCGGCGGCGAACTCCGGCGAGGCCACCATCGCCTTCATGGTGGCGATCCACCAGTCATAGGCCTCCTTCGGCACGCCCGGCGCCATGTAGAAGCCGCGCCAGATCACGTAGTTGACCTTTGCACCCTGCTCGGTGGCGGTGGGGATGTCGGGGAACTTGGTGGAGCGCTTGTCCGACAGCACGGCGAGGCCGCGGATCTTGCCCGCCTCGAGCTGGCCGGTGGCCTCCGACACGTCGAGCGCGGCGACCTGGGTGTGGCCGCCCAGCATGGAGGTGAGCGCCTCGCCGCCGCCCTGGAACGGCACGTAGACGACCTTGGTCGGCTCGACGCCGATCGCCTTGGCGAACAGCGCGACCTTCATGTGGTCCTGGCCGCCCGGCGCCGAGCCGCCCGAGAAGGTGACCGACTTCGGATCCGCCTTCATGGCGGCGATCAGGTCGGCGAGGGTCTTGTACTTGGAGTCGTCCCGCACGAAGAAGCCGCCGAGCTCGGCGCCGACCTGCGCGAGCGGCATCACCTCCTTGAAGGTGTAGGGCGTGCGGCCGAGCGCCACCGTGAAGGTGAGGGCGTTGGAGGCCGACACGATCAGATTGGGATCGCCCTTGCGCTTGGTGGCGACGTTGGCGATGGCCACGGCGCCGCTGCCGCCCGGCATGTTGGTGACGTAGATCGAGCCCTTGAAGGCGCCGGTCTTCTGCAGAACCGTCGAGGCGGTGCGGCAGGTGATGTCCCAGCCGCCGCCCGGATTGGCCGGGGCGATGCATTCGCCCTGTCCCTTCGGCTCCCAGGCGACGGCCGGACCGGCGACCAGCGGGCCGGCGAGAGCCAGCCCGGCGAGAAGCAGCGCATATCGTGTCATGGGTGGTTTCCTTTCCAGCGGCGATGGCTGGAGCACGCGGCGTCTAGCCGCCGTCAGCTCCGTTGAAGCAGGACCGGGCTTTCGTCAAGCGGTCGTGAGGCCCGGATGGCACGGGCCCCGCGATCCTTACGCGGACCTTACGTCCGCGCGCCGTGTGGCGGTGCGCGACCGCGGTGCCGTCATGCTCGTCTTCGCATCTGCGAAAGCGTCCGTGACGGCGTCGGTCGGTCGTGATCAGCATCCGGGGCATCTCGTCAGAACGGCAGCGCGGCGGCGGGGCCGGTCTCGGCGGCGAGCCGCGCGAGGTCGGCGCGGGTGTCGGCCGGCAAGGCGAGGCCGCACCGCCGGTTCTCGGCGTCGCGGCGGGCCTCGAGCTCGCCCGGATAGAGGATCTCGTCGAAGCCCTGCGCGGTCGGCACCCGCCGGAGCGACATGATCAGCTCGCCCATGCGGGCCGTGAAGGCGTCGAGCGGCTGGATCGCGGCGATGTCGATCGCGATCATCAGGTGCCCGGCACCGCTCCGCTGCCCGGGCTCGTAGGGGCCGTGCACGTCCGCCCCGAAGGCGCTGCCGGTGAGCACGCCGGCGAGCACGTCCATCACCAGCGCGATGCCGTAGCCCTTGTGCTGCGCCATCGGCAGGATGATGCCGGCGATCGCCTCGGTCGGATCGGTGGTCGGCGCGCCGTCCGCCGTGAGGGCCCAGCCCTCCGGGATCGACCGGCCCTCCTGGCGGGCCAGATAGATCTTGCCGCGCGCCACGCCCGTGTTGGCGATGTCGAGCACGAGGGGCGCCCGGTCGCCCGCCGGGGCCGCCCACGACCACGGATTGGTGCCCACCGTCTTCCGGCGTCCGCCCCAGGGCGCCATCGCCGGGCTCGCATTGGTTGCGAGGAACGCGACGCACCCCTGCGGCGGCCCCATCAGGGTGAAGTACATCGCGGTGCCGAAGTGATTGGAGTTGCGCATCGCGACCGCGGCGATGCCGTGCCGCCGGGCGCGGGCGATCGCCTCGCGCGCCCCGAACGCCGTCACCACCTGGCCCATGGCGTCGTGGCCGTCGATCACGGCGATGCCGCCGGCGTCGACGACGATCTCGGGACGGCCGCGCGGATCGCAGGCGCCGCTCTTCAGCCGCGCCGCGTACCAGGGCAGGCGCAGCACGCCGTGGCTCTGATGGCCCCAGAGATCCGCCTGCACCAGCGTGTCGGCGCACAGCGCCGCGTCGTCGTCGGCCATGCCGAGGCTGCGGAGGACGGCGCTCGCGAAATCGCGGAGGCGATCCGGAGACACGCGGCAGGCCACGGCGCCGTCGGGACACGTCATGGGCACGTCCGTTCCGCGGTTGCCGGGCGCGCGGAAGCGGGTCGACGGCAAACGTCACGAGCGGAACGGTCGTACAGCACCACACCGGCCGGCGGAATCGGGAGCGCCACGGATGCGGTGCGACCACCGTCCGAATCGGGGAGCGCCGATCCCGGGTCGGCGGATCAGGCCGAGACGGTGCGGACGGCGCGGCGCGCGGCGTCGAGCACGGTCGCGGCCGGGATGTCGCGCATGCAGGCGTGATGGCCCATCCGGCAGGTCGGCTTGTGGCAGGGCCGGCACGGCACCACGGTGGTGGTCTCGATGGTGGCGGCGATCGGGTTGAGCGGGGCCCAGTGCCAGGCGCTGGTCGGGCCGAAGATGCCCACGGTCGGCGTGCCGATCGCGGCCGACACGTGCAGCAGGCCCGAGTCGTTCGACACCGCGACGTCGGCGGCGGCGAGCCCGAGAATGGCGTTACGCAGATCCGGACCGGTGAGGTCGCGCACCCGCGCGCCGCCGAGGCCGGCGATCTCCGCCGCCAGCGGCGCCTCGCCGGGACCGCCCAGCACCCAGACGTCGAAGCCCTCGGCGGCCAGCGCCTTCGCCACCGCGCCGTACGACCCGGACGGCCAGCGCTTCGACGGGCCGACCGCGCCGGGCGCGAGCGCCGCCACCGGCCGGCCGCTCCCGAGCCCCATGCGGCTGCGCCAGGCGGCGATCTCGGCGGGAGGGACGACCAGCTCGGGCACCGGCCATTCGGCCGGCCGCGCGGCGCCCTTCGGCAGGGCGAGCACGGCGCACTGGTCGATCATGCGGGGCAGCCGCTTCTCGCCGAAGCGCAGGTCGTTGACGATGCCGAACCGCATCTCGCCCAGGAGGCCCGTGCGGACCGGGATGCCGGCGAGAAACGGCGCCAGCGCCGCCTTCCACTTGCGCGACATGATCAGCGCCCGGCCGTAGCCCTCCGGCCTCAGCCGCGCCGCCAGCGCCCGGTGCTCGGCGTAGGCGAGCCGGCCGCGCGGCAGATCCCAGACGATGCCCTTGCGCACGCCCGGCATGTAGTCGAGCAATGGCGCAACCATGGCGGTGGTGAGCACGTCGACCGGCCGCTCCGGGTCCTGCGCCTTCAGGACGCGCACCACGCTGTGGCAGCGGACGAAGTCGCCGATCCACATGTAGGGGACGATGAGCAGCGGCGGCCCGCCGGTGCGGGCGGGGGCGGGGCTCGGGGAGGGGGCGACCGGCGGCGTCATGCGTGGGAGGCGCTAGCCCGGCGCGGCCCGGAAGTCCAGAGGCGGCCCGGCGGGTCGCCGAACCGTCGAAAAATACCGTGTTGCACAACGGTGTGCGGCAGGGCTAGGGAACCCGGCCGGCCGCGCGGGCCGAGCCGGGACGGGACGCGGAACGATGTTTCTGGTGACGGGGGGAGCGGGGTTCATCGGCTCCAACGTGGTGGCGAGCCTCAACGAGGCCGGCCGCACCGACGTGGTGGTGAACGACCGGCTCGGCTGCGACGCCAAGTGGAAGAACCTGGCGAAGCGCGAGATCGCCGACTTCGTGCCGCCCGAGGATCTGGCGCGCTGGCTGGACGGCCGCCGGCTCGACGCGGTCATCCACATGGGCGCCAACTCCGACACCACGGCCCGCGACGGCGACGAGGTGATGGAGTCGAACTTCCGCCTGTCGCTGCGCCTGCTCGACTGGTGCACGGCGAACCGCACGCCGTTCGTCTACGCCTCGTCGGCCGCGACCTACGGCAACGGCGACGGCGGCTTCGTCGACGACGAGAGCCTGGAGGCGCTGCGCCGGCTGCGGCCGCTCAATCTCTACGGCTGGAGCAAGCACCTGTTCGACCTCGCCCTGAAGAACCGGCAGGCGCGCGGCGAGGCGCTGCCGCCGCAATGGGTCGGGCTGAAGTTCTTCAACGTGTTCGGCCCCAACGAGTACCACAAGGGCGAGATGGCGAGCCTGGTCGCCAAGCGCTTCGACGACGTGAAGGCCGATCGCACCGTCACGCTGTTCAAGTCGCATCGCGACGGCATCGCCGACGGCGACCAGCGGCGCGACTTCATCTGCGTCGACGACGCCGTGGCGGTGCTGCGCTGGTTCCTCGACACGCCGACCGTGTCGGGGATCTTCAACGTCGGCACCGGCGAGGCGCGGAGCTTCCGCGAGCTGATCACGGCCGCCTTCGCGGCGCTCGGCAGGCCGGCCAACATCGAATACGTGGACATGCCCCTGTCCATCCGCGACCAGTACCAGTACTTCACCCGGAGCTCGGTCGAGAAGCTGCGGCGTGCCGGGTACAACGGCGGCTTCACCCGGCTGGAGGACGCCGTCGGCCGCTACGTGACCGGCTTCCTCGACCGGGCGGACCGGTACAGGTGAGGCCGATCGTCTCCGTCGTCATTCCGGGGCGCACCGCAGGTGCGAACCCGGAATCCAGCGACGCATGCAGAGTTCGCCGCTGGATTCCGGGTTCGGCGCTGCGCGCCGCCCCGGAATGACGGTGGCGAGGTTCGGGACAGACCCATGCTCGACTTCGAAGTCTTCCTCTCGCGCATCCCCTCGCAGACCGTGATCTGCGTCGGCGACCTGATGCTCGACCAGTTCGTCTACGGCGAGGTGTCGCGGGTGTCGCCCGAGGCGCCCGTGCCGGTGATCGCGGTCAAGCGCGAGGAGACGATCATCGGCGGCGCCGGCAACGTCGCCTGCAACATCGCGACGCTGGGCGCCGCCTGCGTGTTCGTCGGCGTGGTGGGCGACGACGAGGCCGGGCAGACGCTGCGCGCCGCCTTCGCCCGCCGCGACGGCCGGGTCGACGCGCGGCTCGTCGTCGACCCGCTGCGGCCGACGATCAGAAAGCTGCGCTTCGTCTCCGAGCACTATTCGAGCCACCTGCTGCGCGCCGACTGGGAGCGCGTCTCGCCGGTGCCGGTCGCCATCGAGGACGCGATCCTGGCGGAGGTCGAGGCGGCGCTGCCGGCCGCCGGCGCCGTGGTGCTGTCCGACTACGCCAAGGGCGTGCTCACCCCGCGCGTCGTGCGCGGCGTGATCGAGCGGGCGAGGGCGCTGGGCAAGCCCGTGGTGGTCGACCCCAAGGGGCGCGACTTCTCGGTCTATCGCGGCGCCACCCTGATCACGCCGAACCGCAAGGAGCTCGGCGAGGCGTCGCGGCGGCCGCTCGGCGGGCTCGAGGACGTCGCCGAGGCGGCCGAGGAGCTGCGCCGTGCCGCCGAGAGCGACGCGCTGCTCGTCACGCTGAGCGAGGAGGGCATGCTGCTGAAGCAGGCGCTCCGTCCGCCCGTGCACGTGCCGGCGAACCCGGTGCGGGTGCGCGACGTGTCGGGCGCCGGCGACACCGTGGTCGCCGTGCTGGCCCTGATGCTGGCCGCCGAGTCGGGCTTCGAGGCGGCGATGCGGATGGCCAACGCGGCCGCCGCCGTGGTGGTCGGCAAGCGCGGCACCGCGACGGTCTCGGCGCTCGAGCTGCGCTCGCAGCTGCTGCCCGCCGCGGCGCTCGCCTCGGAGGAGAAGATCGTCTTCGACGACGCGGTGCTGGCCGAGCGGGTCGCGGCGTGGCGGGCGCAGGGGCTGCGCATCGGCTTCACCAACGGCTGCTTCGACATTCTCCACCCGGGCCACGTGCGGGTGCTGAGCCGGGCGCGTGCCGCCTGCGACCGGCTGGTGGTCGGGCTCAACAGCGACGCCTCGGTGAAGCGCCTCAAGGGCGAGGGGCGGCCGATCCAGGACGTGGCGGCGCGCGCCGACGTGCTGGCCGCGCTGGAGGCGGTCGACCTCGTCGCCGTGTTCGAGGAGGACACGCCGATCGAGCTGATCCGCCGGCTGCGCCCCGCCGTGCTGGTGAAGGGCTCCGACTACCGGGTCGACCAGGTGGTCGGCCACGAGATCGTCGAGGCGGACGGCGGCGAGGTGGTGCTGGTCGACATCGTGCCGGGCCACTCGACCACCGGCATCCTCAAGAAGTCCGGGCAGGCGCCCGAGCGGGCCGGCGGCCCCGCCGTGCCCGACGCGATGCCGCGGTAGTTTCTGTCGGTCATTCCGGGGCGGCGCGCAGCGCCGAACCCGGAATCCAGCCGAGAGTGCAGAGCCGGTGGTTGGATTCCGGCTTCGCGCCTGCGGCGCGCCCCGGAATGACCAAACAGCTCACCCCGGCCGCGTCATCCGGAACAGCGTCTCCGGGGTCGCCTCGAAATAATGGTCGCGGTAGCCGGCCCGCATGATCGGATGCGCCGCGCCGGTGTCGAACAGGCCGTCGCGGATGAACGCGCGGCGGATGTGGACGCCGACCACCTGGCCGATCACCAGCCAGTGGTCGGCCGAGGTGCCGGCGAGGTCCTTCAGCTCGACGATCTGCAGCACCCGGCATTCGAGTGCGGCGGGCGACGCCGCGACCCGCGGCGGCTTGACGAGCCGGCTCGGCGCGGGGTCGAGGCCGGCGAGCACGAACTCGTCGACGTCGGCCGGCACGGTCGCCGAGGAGGCGTTCATCGGCTCGGCGAGGGCGCGCGTCGCCATGCTCCAGACGAACTCGCCGGTCGCCTCGGCGTTGGCCAGGCTGTGCTTCCGCCCCGCCGACGAGAACGCGATCATCGGCGGCTTGTCGGACACCGCGTTGAAGAAGCTGTAGGGGGCGAGGTTCGCCACGCCGTCGGCGCCGAGGGTGGAGATCCAGCCGATCGGGCGGGGCGCCACGATGGCCTTGAACGGATCGTGGCTCAGGCCGTGGCCGCGGCCCGGCTCGAAGAAATGCACATCGCTCATGCCGACAGACTAGGCGGCCGCCGGCGCGGCGCAAGGCCATGGCTGCGATGCGGCGGCGTCAGGCCTGGGCCAGCACGACGTCCACGGCGGCGCCGATGTCGGCGAACATGCGGTCCGGGGTGCCGTCGAGGCCGTCGCGGGCCCGGCCGGTGTCGCGGCAGCCGTGACCGGTCATCACCCCGTAGCCCGGGATGCCGACGGCGTGCGCCGCCATGATGTCGCGGGTGCTGTCACCGACCATGCAGGCGCGCCCCGGATCGATCGGCAGCTCGGCGAAGGCACGGCGGAACAGCAGCGTGCCGGGCTTGCGGCACTCGCAGGCGCGGACCAGCTCCGGCACCCCGCCATGCGGGAAGGGCCCGGGGTGGTGCGGGCACACATAGATGTGGTCGAGGTATCCGCCATCGGCGGCGAGCAGCGCCTCCAGCCGGCCGAGGATGCGGTCGAGCGCCTCGAACGAGACGTCGCCGCGCGCCACCTGGGCCCGGTTGGTGATGGCGGCGATGACGAAGCCGGCGGCGCGGGCGCGGGCGAGCGCCGCCCCGGCGCCGTCCACCATCACGATGTCGTCGGGCGCCAGCGTGCCCTGCGGGCCGGGATCGTGGTTGAGGACGCCGTCGACGTCGACCAGCAGGGCCGGGCGGCGATGCGCGAGGCGCAGCGCCTCGGGGCGGCCGGCGGCCAGATCCCGCTCGGCCGCGGCGCGGGCGGCGGCGGCGTCGACCCGGGCGAGGTATTCGGTGGTCCGATGGACCGCCACCGGGCGGCCGGCGGCCAGCAGGGCCGGCACCACGTCGCGGCAGAGGTCACGCCAGGGCTCGCCTCCGCGGCCGGGCAGGGCGCCGGGTCCGGCGAGCCACAGGCCGGCGGGCGACAGGTTGCGCTGGTCCTGCGGGTCCGGCCGGTCCTTCGGGAACACGGCGGCGAGGCGGCCGTCGCGCTCGGCCAGGAGATCGCTCTCCCGCGGCCGCAGGGTCGGCTGCGCCACCACGGTGAGGGCGGCCGCGTGCGCCGCATGGGCCGCGGCGAGCCGGGCGAGGTCGAGATCGAACAGCACCGGCCCGTCGACCACCAGGACCGGCGCGCCGTCCTCGCCGGGGGCCCGGTCGAGCGTCAGGCCGAGCGCCGCCGCCTCGCCGGCCGCGAGCTCGGCGATCGCCGGCGCCTCCGGCCCGTCCGCGGCGACCGCCAGCCGGCGGACGCCGGCGCCGGCGAGCGCACGCATCTGGCGGAGAAGCAGCGGGACGCCGGCCACCGGCCGCAGCAGGGCGGCTCCGGCGGGGCCGCCGGGGGCCGGACGATCGGCCAGGACGAGAGCACGCATGACGATCCAGAGATGACGATCCAGAGATGACGGTCCAGAGACGGCGGTCCACGGGTCGGGCGGGCGGCGCCCGCCGGCGCGGCGCCGGCCGGGCGGTTCACCACGTCGGCGCGCGGCGTTTCCGTTCCGGCCGAAAATGCCTTAAGCAGTCGCCGGCGCGTTGGGAAGCCCTCCGGTCCGGCCGCCCGGACGCCTTCGCTCGCGGCGCACGCGCCGTCGCCCCGGTACGAACTAACCCGCACGGTTTCCGATGGCTCGACCGAAGATCATCCCCCTCCTGCTCGCCGGCGGTTCCGGCACCCGCCTGTGGCCGGTGTCGCGCGACGCCATGCCGAAGCAGTTCCTGCCGCTGGTCGGCGACCGCTCGACCTACCAGCAGGCGCTGGCGCGGGTCGCCTCGCCGGAGCTGTTCGGTCCGCCGATCGTCATGACGGCGAACGACTTCCGCTTCTTCGCCAAGGCCCAGGCCGAGGAGCTCGGCATCGACGCGACCGTCGTGCTGGAGCCGATGCGGCGCGATTCGGGCCCGGCCATCGCGGCCGGCGCGGCGCTCGCCCGCAAGCGTGACCCCGACGCCGTGGTGCTGGCGATCGCCGCCGACCACGTCATCCTCGACCAGGACGTGTTCGAGGCGACCTGCGCGGCCGGCCTCGCGGCCGCCGAGGCGGGCCGCATCGTCACCTTCGGCATCCTGCCGAGCGCGCCGAAGACGAGCTACGGCTACATCCGCAGGGGCGAGACGCTCGGCATCGACGGGGTCGCCCGGGTCGACGCCTTCGTCGAGAAGCCGGACGCCGCGACCGCGGCCCGCTACGTCACCGACGGCTATCTGTGGAACTCGGGCAACTTCCTGTTCGGCGCCGAGACGCTGCTCGCCGAGCTCGCCCGCTTCGAGCCCGAGATGGAGCGGGCCGTCGTCGCCGCGGTCGACAAGGCGTCGCTCGATCTCGGCTTCGTGCGGCTCGACGCCGACGCCTTCGGGGCGGCGCCGCAGAAGTCGATCGACTACGCCGTCATGGAGCGCACCGACCGCACCGCCGTGATCGAGGGCCGGTTCCGTTGGTCCGACATCGGCTCGTGGGACGCCGTGTTCGACATCGCGCCGCGCGACGAGGCCGGCAACGTGGTGTCGGGCCCGGTCGCGACCCTCGAGGCGCAGGACTGCATCGTCCACGCCGAGGACCGGCTCACCGTCGCGCTCGGCGTCAAGGACCTCGTCATCGTGACGACGCCCGACGCCGTCCTCGTGCTGCCGCGCTCGCGCGCCGAGGACGTCAAGGGGGCGGTGGCGATGCTCAAGAAGCAGGGCCGTGCCGAGGCGACCGCCCACCGGCTGTGCCATCGCCCGTGGGGCCATTACGATTCGCTCGACCGCGGCGAGCGCTACCAGGTGAAGCGCATCGTCGTGTCGCCCGGCGCCCAGCTGTCGCTGCAGCGCCACTATCACCGGGCCGAGCACTGGGTGGTGGTGCGCGGCACCGCCGAGGTGACGACCGGCGACCGGCGCTCGATCGTGCACGAGAACGAGTCGATCTTCATCCCGATCGGCACGGTCCACCGCCTCGCCAACCCGGGCAAGATTCCGCTCGAGCTGATCGAGGTGCAGACCGGCAGCTATCTGGGCGAGGACGACATCGTCCGGCTCGAGGACGACTACCGGCGCGACTGAGCGGCGCCGCGCCGCGGACAACCGGACCCGACCATGCATGCGAGCCTCCGGCTTCCGCCCGAGACGCGCCGGCGCCTCGCGCAGGCCGGCGCGACCGCGCTGCGGCTGGCGCCGCCGGCCGGCTGTCTGCTGGTCGTGCTCGGCGCCAAGCTGTGGCTGATCGCCAGCCACGGCAGCCCGACCCCGTTCTGGGACCAGTGGGACGCCGAGGCGGTGCTGATCTACCCGGCCTGGCTCCAGGGCCGGCTCGGCCTCGCCGAGCTGCTCGCCCCGCATGTCGATCACCGCATCCTGTTCACCCGCCTGCTCGCCATCGGCCTGCTCGCGCTGCAGGACCGCTGGGACCCCATCCTGCAGATGGTGGCCGGCGCGGTCCTGCATGTCGGCACGCTCGCCCTGGTGCTGGCGGTCCTGCTCCGCGGCCTCGGGGCGGGCGAGCGGCTGGCGCTGTGCGGCTTCGCGGCGCTGGTGTTCGGGCTGCCGTTCGGCTCCGACAACACCCTGTGGGGCTTCCAGTCGCAGTTCTATTTCCTGCTGCTGTTCAGCGTCGCCGGCCTCGTGCTGCTGGTGCCGGCGCCGGCCTTCGGGCCGCGCTGGTGGGCCGGCCTCGCGGTCGCCTGCGCGGCCTATCTCGGCATGGCCTCGGGCGGCGTCGCGCTGCTCGCGGTGCTGACGGTCGCGGTGCTGCAGATCGCCGCCGGGCAGCGGCGCGGCGGCCGCGAATGGGCGGCGCTGCCGGTCTATGCCGCGCTGTTCGTCGGCTCCTGGCTGCTGCTGCCGGTGCTGCCCGGCAACGACCATCTGCGTCCGGCGACCGTGCTGGCCTTCGTCCGCAGCCTGCTCTCGGCGGGGGCCTGGCCGGTCGTCGCGCCGCACGTCGCTCTCGGCCTGCTGGCGGCCGTGGCGCTGTTCGTGCAGGCGCCCGTGGCCCTGGTCGCCGCGGCGCTGTGGCGCGAGCGGCCCGGCCTGCGCCACCACGGCTGGCTGCTGCTCGGCCTGTGGGTCTGGGTCGCCCTGCAGGCCCTGGCGATCGTCTACGGGCGCGGCGCCGCCTTCCCGGCGCCGCGCTATCTCGACATCTTCGCGGTCGGCCTGGTGCTGAACTTCGCCATCCTGCTGTGGACGCTGTCCCGCGCCGGCGCGGGGGGGCGGCGGCTCGCCGCGGCCGCCAGCGTCTGGGTGCTGGTCGTCGCGGCCGGGGCGGGGCGCTGGTTCAACGGCAGCACCCTGTTCGAGATCGGCTACCGTCGCGACATGGCGGTCATTCAGACCGAGCGGGTGAAGGCCTATCTGGCCTCCGGCGACATCCGCGAGCTGCAGGACCGGCCGCCCCTGCACATTCCCTATCCGACCGCGGAGCGGCTCGCCTTCGCGCTCGCCCAGCCCGGCATCCGCGAGCGGCTGCCGCCGGTGCTGCTCGGGCAGGACGACTCGGAGGAGCGGCGCCGCGGCGGCCTCGCCGGCTTCGTGGCGCGCCAGAAGGAGAGCCTGCTCAAGCGCGGCCCGCTGATCGCCGGGCTCGGCCTCGCTTTGCTGCTCGCCGCCGCGACGGCGCGCCTGCGCGGCCGCGAGGCGGACGGCGCGCCGGGGTGATACGGGGGCCGCTGATCGCTGCGGTGGTCATTCCGGGGCGCGCGGAGCCGCGAACCCGGACTCCGGCCGAGAATTCGGAGCCTGCCGCTGGAGTCCGGGCTCGCACCTTCGGTGCGCCCCGGAATGACGGCGAACCTGATCAACCGTGTTTGGCTCGACGCCGGTCAGCCGTGGGGTCCGCCGAACAGCGCGTCCTCGACGACGGTGCAGATCGCATGCGCGGCGACGATGTGGATCTGCTGGATCAGCGGGGTCGACGACGACGGCGCGGCGAGCACGTGGTCGCACAGTGCCGCCATGTCGCGCGGCCCCTCGCCGGTGAAGCCGACCGTCACGACCCCCTGCTTCTTCGCCGCCTTCAGGGCCGCAAGCACGTTGGGCGAGCGGCCCGAGGTCGAGATCGCGATCAGCACGTCGCCGGCGCGGGCGAGGCCGCGCACCTGCCTCTCGAAGGCCAGATCGAAGCCGTAGTCGTTGCCGACCGCGGTGAGCACCGAGGTGTCGGTGGTGAGCGCGATCGCCGGCAGCGGGTCGCGGTCGTAGTTCATCCGCGACAGGAACTCGGCCGCGATGTGCTGCGCGTCGGCGGCGCTGCCGCCGTTGCCGGCGATCAGGAGCTTGCCGCCGGAGCGGAACGATCGGGTGATCGCCGCGGCGATCTCGGCGATGGCGTCGAGCAGCGCCGCGTCGGTCGCGGCGCGCTCCATGGCCTCGCGCGACCTCTCGAAATGCGCCGCGATGCTGTCGGCTGCCGGCATGGTCGGTCTCCCCGGGGTCCGGGGCAGCCGCCGTGGCACGGCGGTCGCAAGGCCGGACGCGGCGATAAAGCGGGCTCCCGCCGGAACGTCAAGGCGTCGCCGCCGGGAGCGGGAGGCCCGGCCGGGCCGCAACCCGCCGGGCAGGCGCCCGAGGCCTCTGCGGCGCCCCAATTCCGGGCGCAATTCATTTACGTAGCGCTGGTAAGGTGAGGGTGGATGTCAGACACGGGCCGACCAGGAGGGCAGGGGGCGATCATGCCGGCGACGACGGCGCTGTCCGAATCCGTGGCCGCGGCCGCGCCCGAGAGCGCCATGGTGCTGCGCCCGGCGCTGCGTCGCGCCGCCGTGGTCGCCGCGACGCTCGCCGGCCTGTCGCTGCTCGCCGCCATCGTGGTGCTGGCCGCCCGCAACGACCTCGACAAGGCGGTCCGGGTGCTGGCCGACGCGCCGGTCTGGCTGGTCCTCGTGGTGGTCGCCTTCGCCACCCTCAACTACGCGATCCGCACCTGGCGCTTCGTCTATCTGGCGCGGCTGCTCGGCCTCTCGGTGCCGTTCGGCGAGATGTCGGTCTATTACGTCGCCGGCTTCGCGCTCACCATGTCGCCCGGCAAGATCGGCGAGATGGTGCGGCTGTGGTTCATGAAGCGTAAATACGCCTTCACGTACCGGCGCGGCATCGCGCTCCAGCTCGGCGACCGGATCAGCGACGTCTACGCCATGCTGCTCCTGTGCCTGGCCGGCCTGACGGGCTTCGAGCAGTATCGCGGCTCGGTGCTGGCCGTGCTGACCGTCGCGGCGGCCGGCACGCTGCTGCTCGCCCGGCCTCGCCTGCTGATCGCCTGTCTGAACACCGCCTATGCGGTGGTCCGCATCAAGCCGCGGCTGTTCGTCCATCTCCGCCACATGGTCCGCAACACCGCCCTGGTGATGCAGGGCCGGGCCTTCGTGGTGGCTCTCACCCTCGGCATCGCCTCCTGGTTCGCCGAGGCGGTGTCGCTGTGGATCGTCCTCCACCTGCTCGGCGCTCCGGTCGACCTCCTCGCCGCCACCTTCGTGTTCGCCTTCGCCGGCGTGGTCGGCGGCCTCACCATGCTGCCGGGCGGCGTCGGCGGCTTCGAGATCGTCATGGTGATGCTGCTCGGCCTTCAGGGCGTGCCGACCGAGGTCGCCCTGGTGGCGACCGCCATCCTGCGCCTCGGCACCGTCTGGTACGCGACCGCGGCGGGCTTCCTGGCCGTGCCGGCGGCGCTGCGCCTGTCCACGCCCCGCTCCGCCGCCTGAGGGACCGCCCCCGACACGTCCCCTGGCTTGCCCGCCGCCGCTTCGCGAGGATACACCGTCCGCATGAGCACGACGCCGACCGCCGCGATGTCCGACGTCTCCGCCTGGGGCCGGCTGAGCCGGCTGCCGCACGCGGTCTCGCGGCCGCCCTTCCTGGACGACGCCGCGGCGATCGTCGGGGCTCCCGGGAGCCCGCTGCTCGTCCGCGGGCTCGGCCGCTCCTACGGCGACGTCTGCCTCAATGCCGGCGGCCGCCTGATGGTCACCGACCGGCTCGACCGCCTGCAGTGGATCGACCTGCAGGCCGGCCGGGTGCGGGCCGAGGCGGGCCTCTCGATCGACCGGCTGCTGCGGGTGATCGTGCCGCGCGGCTGGTTCGTGCCGGTGACGCCCGGCACCAAGTTCGTGACGCTGGGCGGGGCCGTCGCCAACGACGTGCACGGCAAGAATCACGAGACCGCCGGCAGCTTCGGGGCCCATGTCGAGCGGCTCGGACTGCGGCGCTCGACCGGCGAGACCCTGACCCTGTCGCGCGACGCGAACGCCGAGCTGTTCGCCGCCACGATCGGCGGCCTCGGCATGACCGGCTTCATCGCGTGGGTGGAGATGACGCTGGTGCCGATCCGCGCGGCCCGGCTCGCCATCGAGACGCTGGCGATCGCCGACGTCGACGACTTCTTCCGCATCGCCGAGGCGAGCCGCGACTGGCCCTTCACGGTCGCCTGGGTCGACTGCCTCGCCAAGGGGCGCGAGCTCGGCCGCGGCCTGTTCATGCGTGGCCGCTGGGCCGAGACGGGCGGCCTCGACATCCACAGGCCGCCGCGGCTCGGCTTCGCGCCGGAGCCGCCGGGACTGCTGCTCAACAGCCTGACCATGCGGGCCTTCAACGCCCTCTACCGCAAGCGCCCCTATGCGCTCGGCGCCGGTACCCAGCACTACGACCCGTTCTTCTATCCGCTCGACACGCTGGCGGCCTGGAACCGCCTCTACGGCAAGCGCGGCTTCTACCAGCACCAGTCGGTGATCCCGTTCCCGGCGGCGCGCGACACCGTCGTGCGGCTGCTGGAGACCACCGCGGCGCAGGGGCAGGGCTCGTTCCTGGCCGTGCTCAAGCTGCTCGGCGAATCGCGCTCCGGCGGCGTGCTGTCCTTCCCGATGCCGGGCGCGACGCTGGCGCTCGACTTCCCCAACAAGGGCGAGCGGACCCGCCGCCTGCTCCTGACGCTCGCCGAGATCGCGACGGCGGCCGGCGGCCGCCTCTATCCCGCCAAGGACTCCGTGATGACGCCCGACATGTTCCGGGCCGGCTATCCCGAATGGCGCAGCGTCGAGGCGTGGCGGGACCCCGCCTTCGGCTCGGACTTCTGGCGACGCGTGACCGGAGACGCCGCATGAGCGCGCCCTGCCGCATCCTGGTGCTCGGCGCGAGCTCGGCGATGGCGCAGGCCTATGCCCGCCGCCGCGCCGCCACCGGCGCCTCGTTCCTGCTGGTCGGCCTCAACGCCACGCGGCTCGCCGCCGTGGCCGACGACCTGCGCGCCTCCGGCGCGCCGGCGGCCGAGATCGCCACCATGGACCTCGCCGACCTCGCCGGAATCGAGACGCGGGCGGCGGACCTGCGCGGGCGCTTCGGCGAGCCCGACGAGGTGCTGATCGCCTATGGCGAGCTTCCCGACCAGGCCGAGAGCGAACGCGATCTCGACGCCGCGCGGCACGCCTTCGAGGTGAACTTCGTCAGCGTGGCGCTGTGGATCCTGGCGCTCCTGAAGGATCGTCCGCCGCAGGCGCCGCTGGCCCTGATCACCATCGGCTCGGTCGCCGGCGACCGCGGCCGTGCCTCGAACTTCGTCTACGGCGCCGCCAAGGGCGGGCTCGACCGCTTCCTCGAAGGGCTGGCGCAGAAGCATGCCGGCACGCCGGTGCGGATCGTCACGGTGAAGCCCGGCTTCGTCGATTCGCCGATGACCGACGCGATCGCCAAGGGGGCGCTGTTCGCCAGCCCCGACGCGGTCGGCGCCGACATCGTCCGGGCGGTCGAGAAGGGCCGGCGGGTCGTCTATGCGCCGTGGTTCTGGTGGGTGATCATGGCGATCATCCGCAACCTGCCGTGGTTCGTGTTCAGGCGCCTGCGCATCTGACCGCGGTGCAGGACCGGCGTCCGGCCGGCTTTTTCAATGGCCAGCGCCGTCCGACTGCGTTAAGCGAGCCTGCCGGTGCCCGACCGGGAGGCGCGCGTCGCCCTCCGGATGCGGCGTGAGTCGACCGACCAGCTTCCGGGATTCCGATGGCCGACGAAACCCCATCCGCGCTGCGCGTGGCCGTCACGGGAGCCGCCGGGCTGGTGGGGCAGAACCTGATGCCGCGGCTGAAGGCGCGCGGCGTCCGCGACATCGTCGCCATCGACAAGCACCCGGCCAACACGGCGACGCTGCGCCGGCTGCACCCCGACGTCACGGTGATCGAGGCCGACCTCGCCCGCGACGACGGCTGGCAGGAGGCGGTCGCCACCGCCGACGTGCTCGTCGTGCTGCACGCCCAGATCGGCAGCCTCGACCGCGATGTCTTCGTGGCGAACAACGTCACGGCGACCGAGCGCCTGCTCGCGGCGGTGGCGGCGCGCAGGCCCTATGTCGTCCATGTCAGCTCGTCGGTGGTGACCTCGGCCGCCGAGGACTGGTACGTCGAAACCAAGGCGGGGCAGGAGACGCTGGTGCTGGCCTCCGGGCTCGACTGCGTGGTGCTGCGCCCGACCCTGATGTTCGGCTGGTTCGACCGCAAGCATCTGGGCTGGCTCGCCCGCTTCATGCGCAAGGTGCCGGTGTTCCCGATCCCCGGCGACGGCCGCTATCTGCGCCAGCCGCTCTATGCCGGAGACTTCGCGGACATCGTGACGGCGTGCATCGCGCGGCGGCCGTCCGGCACGTTCAACATCTCGGGGCTGGAGCGCATCGACTACATCGACCTGATGCGCGCCGTGAAGCAGGCGAGCGGCGCGAAGGCCGCGATCGTGCGCATCCCGTATGCGGCGTTCTGGGCGCTGCTCTGGCTCTATGCGCGCTTCGACGGCGATCCGCCGTTCACCACGCGCCAGCTCGAGGCGCTGGTGACACCCGACGTGTTCGAGGTGATCGACTGGCCGGGCCTGTTCGGCGTCCGCGCGACGCCGCTGCAGGCGGCGCTGGAGGAGACGTTCCGGCATCCGGTCTATTCCGACGTCGTGCTGGAGTTCTGAGCATGGCGCGCGTCGTCGTGGTCGGAGCCGGCGCCATGGGGCTCGCGGCCGCCTACCATGCGGGCCGGCGCGGCCACGCCGTGACGGTGCTCGAGGCCGCCCCCGAGCCGGGCGGCATGGCGGCACATCTCGATCTCGCCGGGCTGTCGATCGAGCGCTTCTATCACTTCGTCTGCCGCGCCGACCGGCCGACCTTCGACCTGATGAGCGAGCTCGGCCTCGGCGACCGCATGCGCTGGGTGCCGACCAGCATGGGCTACTACGTCGACGGCTCGCTGCATCCCTGGGGCGACCCGGTGTCGCTGCTGCGCTTCCCCGGCCTGTCGTTCGTCGAGAAGCTGCGCTACGGCGCCATGATGGCCATCGAGACGAAGCGCCGCGACTGGCGGGCGCTCGACACCGTCTCGGCGCGCGACTGGATCACGCGCTGGTGCGGCGCGCGCGTCTACGAGCGGATGTGGGCGCCGTTGTTCCGGCTGAAGTTCTTCCAGCACGCCGACACCGTCTCGGCGGCCTGGATCTGGACCCGCATCAGGCGGCTCGGCACGTCGCGGCGCTCGCTGTTCCAGGAGGAGCTCGGCTACATCGAGGGCGGCTCGCAGACGCTGGTCGATGCGCTGGTCGCCGCGGTCGAACGGCAGGGCGGAACGGTGCGCTGCGGGGTTCCGGTCGAGCGCATCGACATCGCCGAGGGCGCCGTGGCGGGCGTCACGGCCGGCGGCGAGGTCTTTCCGGCCGATGCCGTCATCTGCACGGTGCCGACGCCTCATGTGAGCGCCCTGGTGCCGGCCATGCCGGCCGCCGAGCGGGCCCGCTACGACGCGATCGAGAACATCGGCGTCGTCTGCGTGCTGGTCCGGCTGAAGCGGTCGATCACGCCGCATTTCTGGGTCAACATCGCGGACCCGCGCTTCGCCATTCCCGGCATCGTCGAGTTCTCCAACCTGCGGCCGACCGGCGACACGGTCGTCTACGTGCCGTACTACATGCCGCCGGACCGGCCGGAGTTCTCGCGCGACGACGCGACGTTCCGGGCCGAGGCGCTGGGCTGTCTGAAGATGCTGCAGCCGGCGCTGCGGGACGAGGACGTGGTCGCGGTGAAGATCGGCCGGCTGCGCCACGCCCAGCCGGTGTGTCCGCCGGGGTTCTCGACCATGCTGCCGCCGGTCGAGACGTCGGTGCGCGGGCTGCAGATCGCCGACACGGCGTTCTACTATCCGGAGGACCGCGGCATCGCCGAGAGCGTCCGGCTCGGCCGGGAGATGGCGGAGCGCGTGCCGTGACGGTGCCGGAGCCGCCGGACACGGGCGGGACCGCCGCCTCCGATCCGCGCGCCCGCTGGCGCTTCGTGCTGTTCCTGGCCGCCGGCGGCACCGCGGCGCTGGTCAACGTGCTGTCGCGGATGGCGCTGAGCCTCGCGATGTCCTACGAGGCCGCCGTCGCGGTCGCCTATCTGTGCGGCATGACCGTGGCCTTCGTCCTCAACCGCGCCTTCGTGTTCGCGCCGTCGGGCCGCGCCGCCCACCAGGAGTATGTCCGCTTCGCCATCGTCAATGCGGCGGCGATCGTGCAGGTGTGGATCGTCAGCGTCGGTCTCGCCCGCGCCGTGTTTCCGGCGATCGGCTTCGCCTGGCACGCCGAGACCGTGGCGCACGTCGTCGGCGTCGCCGTGCCGACCGTGACCAGCTATCTCGGCCACAAGCATTTCTCGTTCGCGGCGCGGGGGTGAAGGGCTCCGAACAGGCTTTGTCCCGTCACCCTGAGGTGCCCGGCAGAGCCGGGCCTCGAAGGGCGACGGCCCGTGACTCCGGGGCCGTTCATCCTTCGAGGCTCGCTGCGCGAGCACCTCAGGATGACGGAGAGAGTCTCAGATCGCCACGAAGAACGCCGCGCCGACGGCGGCGCCGAGGAGGAGGCTGCGGGGGTCGGCGAGGGCGAAGACGACCGGGTCGTCGTTCAGCTCGGCGCGCTGCGCCAGGAGCCAGATGCGCTGCAGCCACAGCGCCATCAGCACCGGGACGGCGTAGAGCCAGGCGGCGTGCCGGTAGAAGCCCGAGGGCGAGGCGTCGTTGGTGAGATAGAGCAGCATGATGACCAGCGAGAACAGCCCGGCGCCGACCCCGAACACCAGGGTCAGCGGCCAGTCGTCGCCCGTGTAGCCGCGGCCGGCGATCTCGCGGGCGTCGCTGCGGGCGGCCCGGATCACCTCGGCGTGGCGCTTGGCGAGCGCCAGCGACAGGAAGAAGGCGAGCGCGAAGGAGAGGAGCCAGGGCGACTGGCCGAGGCCGATCACCGCCGCGCCCATGGCGACCCGCA
This sequence comes from Rhodoplanes tepidamans, assembly GCF_030813915.1. Lineage (GTDB taxonomy): Bacteria > Pseudomonadota > Alphaproteobacteria > Rhizobiales > Xanthobacteraceae > Rhodoplanes > Rhodoplanes tepidamans. The sequence goes on along the minus strand of NZ_JAUSUJ010000013.1, from coordinate 142,085 downwards.
GCGTGAACAGGCAGCCGATGACGAACACGTCGGTGAGCGCCTCGCGCTTCAGGGCGAGCGAGTAGGCCGTGGTCAGCGCCAGGTAGATCAGCAGCATCAGGGCGAAGTCCGGCGACAGCAGGGCGCCGGCGGCGATCGCGCAGACGATCATCACGGGCGCCGCCACGAGGCCGAGCGACAGCGGCAGGGCGCCGCTGGCGAACGGGCGGCGCCGCTTGGTCGGATGCTTGCGGTCGGCGCCGAGGTCGGCGATGTCGTTGAGCAGATAGGTGCCCGACACCATCAGCGAGAGCACCAGGAAGCCGGCGACCGCGGCCGCGACCTTGGCCGGATCGGTGAACACGTGGCCGACGAACAGCGGCACGAACAGCAACACGTTCTTGGACCACTGGTGGACGCGCAGCGCCCGCAGCCACACCCGGGCGCCCGGCCGCGGCCGCGACAGGACGCCGAGCACCGGCGTGCCGCAGCGGGCGACCGCGCCGGCGACGCGCTTCGCCACGTCGCACAGCACCGCGCCCCTGGCGGCGGCGAACAGGGGCAGGTCGGCCGGGCTGTCGCCGGCATAGAGGAAGCCGTCGGGGAAGCGCTCGCGCAGATGGGCGAGCTTGGCCGTGCCCTTGAGGTTGCGGACGCCGTCGCTGCCGGTGGCGCTGTCGAACAGGCCGAGCGCCTCGGCGACGCCGTCGGCGACCGCCTGGTCGGCCGCCGTGACGAGATGCACGGGCCGCCCGCGCGCCCGCTCGGTGCGCAGCAGCGCGACGAGGTCCTCGCGCCACGGCATGTCGGCGAGCTCGAGCAGGGCGTGGCCGGCGAGCCGCCGCTTGAAGGCGGCGCGGTCGCGGATCGCCAGCAGCGCAGCGACGGCGGCGACCGGCTTGCGGAACAGCACGACGCTGAAGCTCTCCACCAGCGAGTCGCCGAGCAGCAGCGTGCCGTCGAGATCGACGACCAGCGGGATCGCGACGTCGGCGTCGAGGCCGCGGCGGTCTTCGGGCTTGGGCTCCAGCATGACGGGTCCGTCGAACGCGCCCGGGCCTCGCCCGGCTCGGCGGACTTATAGCAGGGCGTCGCCGGACGCGCAGCCCGGGCGCCGCGGTGGGGAGACGGGCGTCACGCCGTCAGGCCGAGCGGCGCCTCGCGGGCCAGCAGGCCGTCGTGGATGTCCTGCAGGGTGCGGCGGATGTCGCGGGTGATGCGCCAGTGCGGGTAGCGGGCCTGGAAGCGGCGCAGGTCGCTGACGTACCAGACGTGGTCGCCGAGGCGGGGCTCGTCCTCGTAGCGCCAGGCGAGGCGGCGGCCGGCGATCTCCTCGCACAGCGCGATCGCCTCCAGCATCGAGCAGTTGGCGGCCCGGCCGCCGCCGATGTTGAACACCTCGCCGCAGGGCGGGTCGCGCCACACCGCGTCGAACGCGGCGATCAGGTCGGCCGAGTGGATGTTGTCGCGCACCTGCTTGGCCTTGTGGCCGAACACCGTGTAGGGGCGGCCCGCCATGGTGCATTTCATCAGGTAGGCGAGAAAGCCGTGCAGCTGGGTGCCGGAATGGTTCGGCCCGGTCAGGCAGCCGCCGCGGAACACCGCGGTCCTGAGGCCGAAATAGCGGCCGTACTCCTGCACGAGCACGTCGGCCGCCACCTTGGAGACGCCGAACAGGCTGTGGGTCGACTGGTCGAGCGTCATGGTCTCGTCGATGCCGTGCGCCGCGTAGCGGTGCGTCGGGTCGATCTCGAAGCGGGTCTCGCGCTCGACCAGCGGCAGCCGGTTGGGCGTGTCGCCGTAGACCTTGTTGGTCGAGGTGAAGACGAACACGGCGTCCGGCGCGTGCCGGCGCATCGCCTCGAGCAGCACCAGCGTGCCGTTGGCGTTGATGGTGAAGTCGGCCCGCGGGTCGCGCGCGGCCCAGTCGTGCGAGGGCTGGGCGGCGGTGTGGACGATCAGCTTCAGGTCGCGCCCGTAGGCCGCGACGATGCGGCCGACCGCGGCCTCGTCGCGGATGTCGACGTCGTGGTGCCGGTAGTTGGGCAGCCGCTCGGTGAGCCGGGCGGAGAGCCAGCGGGTCGACGCCTCGGCGCCGAACAGGCGCGCGCGCATGTCGTTGTCGATGCCGATCACCCGGTCGAAGACGCCGCCGAAGTGGAGGACCGATTCGCTGCCGACCAAGCCGCCCGAGCCCGTTACCAGCGCGACCGTCATTCCGTGCGTCTCCCGCGAAGACCGGCGGCTGTACCGGCCTTCGTAGAAGCCGCCGGTCCGGAATCCGTTCCGCCGCGGCCGGGGATGCGGCCGGCGGGAGGCCGCGCCGGGCGCCGCGCCGTCGGGCGGCGGTTTCTTTCGGCCGGGCCGGAACCATACAGGGGCGAGTTCGTTGCCATGGATCACCGGCCACGACCCCATGGGCGCCGGTGGCTGAGAGAGGCTTGTGCTCCCGCCTGTTCGGCAGAACGGAGCACGGCCATGCGCGGTCCCCGCGATCCTCCCGTCCATGCAGGCGAGCCTGCCGCGGCCCGGACCGGCGGCACGCCGACCGAAGCCGCTCCGTCCGCAGGCGCGCCTGCGGCGACGACCGGGACCGAGCCGGCCTCGACCGAGGCGAGCTGGACCGAGGCGAGCTGGGCCAGGAACCGGCCGCGCTCGCGCCAGGCGCGCCAGGTCGCCATGCAGGACCTCACCCGCGCCGCCTGCACGGAATCCCGGGTGCTGATCGACGGGGCGGCGGAGCGCGTCTCCAGCTCCGACCAGGCCTGCGCCGTGCATCGCGAGCAGGTCGCCAAGAGCCGCGCCACCATCGCCCAGACGCGCGCCCTGATCCGGCGCCTCGACGACCGGTGAGGCGCCGCCGGCCGTCCGGGCCGGCCTAGCCGGCGCCCTGCATCAGCTTGAGCCGCGCCCGCAGCGCCTCGCGGATGTGGGCGCGCGCCGCCTGCTCGGCCGCGTCGGCGTCGCGCGCCGCGATCGCCGCGACGATCGCCGCGTGCTCGGCCACCGCGGTCGCCGGCCGGCCGGCGACGTTGAAGGTGGTCGGGCCGAGCAGCGCGATGGCGTCCTGCATCTCGCGCAGCGCGCCGTCGAGGAAGCGGTTGCGGGCGGCCCGCACGATCGCCTCGTGCAGCAGCCGGTTGAGCCGCGCCATCTTTCGCGCGTCGTCGGCGGTCGCGAAGGACTCGGCGAGCTCGGCCAGGGTGTCGATCTCCGGCGCGCTCGCCTGGCCGGCCGCCAGCCGCGCCGCGGCCCCCTCCAGAATCTCCCGCATGGCGTAGAGCTCCAGCACCTCGGCGGCGTCGGGCCGGCGCACCACCATGCCGCGGCCGCCGGCGTGCTCGACCAGGCCCTTGGCGAGCAGCCGGCCGAGCGCCTCGCGCACCGGCGTGCGGCTGACCTCGAGCTTCTGGGCGACCTCGTCCTCGACGATGCGGTCGCCCGGCCGGTAGACGCCGTCGCGCAGCGCCCCGCACAGCGCCCGGAACACCGCCTCGCCGAGCGGCAGGGCGCCGCGCTCGAGCGCCGCCCGGTCGAGCCCCGGCCGGGCGAGGCCCGGCCCGGCGGCTCCCGCCGCGGCCGGCCCGGCCTCGGGCTCCGGGGGCCTGTCGTCCTTCGCTGCCGGCATGGTGCGGGTCGCGCCTCTCTGGTTCGGGCCGCCGAGGGGCGGCGCCCGGCGCCGATTCGCGCCGTCCCCATTCCAGCATCGAACGTGGCGCTTGACGACCGTGTGTGTTCGTATCTTATTGTATACGAACGGACCCGAAAATGGCGGGCCGGAATCGGAGGGGTGAGGGCGATGGGCGAGCTGCCGTCGGCCGTGGACGTGGTGGTGGTGGGCGGCGGCAACGCGGCCTTTTGCGCGGCGCTGGCGGCGGCCGAGCACGGGGTCTCGGTGCTGGTGCTGGAGCGGGCCCCGGAGGACGAATCGGGCGGCAACTCGCGCTTCACGGCGGGCGCCTTCCGCTGCGTCTACGACGGCGTCGAGGACCTCGAGGCACTGATGCCCGACCTCACCGAGCAGGAAATCGCGGTGACGGATTTCGGCACCTACACCGAGGAGAAGTTCTTCGACGACATGGGCCGGGTCACCGAGTATCGCACCGACCCGGACCTGTGCGAGCTGCTGGTGACGAAGAGCCGCGAGACCATGCAGTGGATGCGCGGCAAGGGCGTGCGCTTCGCGCCGATCTACGGCCGCCAGGCCTACAAGGTCGACGGCCGCTTCAAGTTCTGGGGCGGCCTCACGGTCGAGGCGTGGGGCGGCGGACCGGGCCTCGTCGAGGCGCTGACCACGGCGGCCCGGAAGAACGGCATCGCGGTCGTCTACGAGGCCCGCGCCACCGCGCTGATCGCCGACGACGACGGCGTCAAGGGCGTGCGCGTCCGCCACCAGGGCCGGACCCGCGAGATCGCCGCCCGCGCCGTGGTGCTCGCCGCCGGCGGCTTCCAGGCCAACACCGAGTGGCGCACCCGCTATCTCGGGCCGAACTGGGAACTCGCCAAGATCCGCGGCACCCGCTTCAACACCGGCGACGGCATCAGGATGGCGCTGGAGATCGGTGCGATGGCGACCGGCAACTGGTCGGGCTCGCACGCCGTCGGCTGGGACCGCAACGCGCCGGAGTTCGGCGACCTCGCGGTCGGCGACAATTTCCAGAAGCACTCCTATCCGTGGGGCATCATGCTCAACGCGAACGGCGAGCGCTTCGTCGACGAGGGCGCCGACTTCCGCAACTACACCTATGCGAAGTACGGCCGGGTGATCCTGATGCAGCCGGGCCAGTTCGCCTGGCAGGTGTTCGACGCCAAGATCATCCCGATGCTGCGCGACGAGTACCGCATCAAGCAGGTCACCAAGGTGCGGGCCGACACGCTGGAGGAGCTGGTCAGGAAGCTCGAGGACGTCGACGCCGACAAGGCGCTCGCGACCATCCGGGCCTACAACGCCGCCGTGACGACCGAGGTGCCGTTCGATCCCAACGTCAAGGACGGGCGCTGCACCCGCGGGCTCGCGGTGCCCAAGAGCAACTGGGCCAACACCATCGATACGCCGCCCTTCGAGGCCTATGCGGTGACCTGCGGCATCACCTTCACGTTCGGCGGCCTCAAGGTCGACACCTCCGCGCAGGTGATCGACACCGACGGCCGGGTCATCCCGGGTCTCTGCGCCGCCGGCGAGCTGGTCGGCGGCATCTTCTATTTCAACTATCCGGGCGGCACCGGCCTGATGTCGGGCTCGGTGTTCGGCCGCATCGCCGGCGCCAGCGCCGGCGCGCAGGCCGCGGCGAAGCGGTGAAGCGCGCCGTTCCGGAGCGCCGCTGAGCGGCGCCCCCCGAAATCCATATCCCCGTTATCGGCGGCACACGACAGACAGGGGGTATGGGCCCGGGCTCGGCGCCTCGCGCCGGGCCCGGGACGACGGAGCTGAGGTCGTGCGAGGCCCGCGCCGCCGCGGCGCACGACGGACGAGAGGCCGTCGTGATCCGGCCACGGGCCGGACCTCACGCGAGTCGAGACGACCGACGGCACGACGCAGCGAGCGAGAGACCCGCAAAGGGCCCGGCTGCGCGTGATGGAGCGAAACGCATGTCTGGAGGGAGTCGATGTCGACGAACAGTCGAAGCGTGTCCGCGCGTGTGTTCCGGCGGGCCGCGGCCGCCGCCCTGATCGGCGCGAGCGTGCTCGCGGGCCCGTCCCCGGCCGCCGCCCAGCCGCAGGACTATCCGAACCGCTCGATCACGCTCGTCGTGCCGTTCCCGCCGGGCGGCTCGACCAGCATCGTCGGCCGGCTGGTCGCCGACAAGATGAGCGAGATCCTCGGCCAGCAGATCGTCGTCGACAATCGCGGCGGCGCCGGCGGCACGGTCGCGGCCCGCGCCTTCACGCGGGCGACCCCGGACGGCTACACGCTGCTGTTCGGCTATTCCGGCACCATCGCGATCGGCCCCAGCCTCTATCCGGCCGCGGGCTTCGACCCGCGAAAAGACTTCGCGCCGGTGGGCATGATCGGCACGGCGCCGGCCGTGCTGGTCGTGCATCCGGGCTTCGACGTCGCCTCGGCCGGGGCCCTCGTCGCCCTCGCCAGGGACAGGCCGGGCCAGCTCGCCTACGGCTCGGCCGGCGTCGGCACGGTGACGCACATCGCCGGCGAGCTGTTCGTCGCGATGTCGGGCGCGAAGCTCACCCACATCCCGTATCGCGGCTCGGGGCCGGTGCTCAACGATCTGGTCGGCGGCCACATCAAGATGTCGTTCACGCCGATCCCGGCGGTCCGTGCCATGGTCCAGAACGGCAGCCTGAAGGCGCTCGCCGTCACCAGTGCGCAGCGCTCGGCCCTGATGCCGAGCGTGCCGACCGTCTCGGAGACCGGGCTGCCCGGCTACGAGGTCGTGCTCCGCTACGGGCTGCTCGCCCCGGCCGGCACGCCGCGGCCGATCGTCGAGACGCTCAACAAGGCCTTGCGCGAGGCGCTCGCCGCGCCGGACCTGCAGCAGCGTCTCGCCCACGAGGGCGCCGAGGTGCTGGCCAGCACGCCGGAAGAGTACGCCGCCGACATCGACCGCGAGGAGACCAAGTGGTCGAAGGTGATCCGCGAGGCGGGCATCAAGGCGGAGTAACGGACCGCCGCCGGGGAGCGGCCGTCCTCGGATGCTCGGCGGGCCCCGGTTTCGGCTCGCCGTCGAGGTCGATCTTCGCCTCGGCCAGGCGACGATAGAGGGTGCGCACGCTGATGCCGAGCTTCGCGGCGAGCTCGCCGCGGGTGCCGCGATGCGCCGCCACCGTGTCGCGCAGCAGCTGCGCCTGCAGCGCGTCCCAGCGCATCGGGCCGGCCGCGGCGGAGGCGCCCGCCATGTCCAGGGCCATATCGAGCGCCGGGGCCGCGTCGGCGCTGCCGCGGCGGACCTCCTCGGCGAGATGCTCGGGGCGGATCTCGCCGCCGTCGCACAGCAGGCTCGCGCGCTCCACGAGGTTGCGCAGCTCGCGCACATTGCCCGGATAGTCGTAGGCGACCAGCACGTCGACGGCGGCCGGGGAGAGCCGCAGATGGCGCCCGGGCGCCACCCGCATCAGCAGCGCCTGCGCCAGCAGCGGGATGTCCTGCCGGCGCTCGCGCAGCGCCGGCAGGCAGATCGGGAAGGTGTTCAGGCGGAAGAACAGGTCCTGCCGGAACTCGCCGGCGGCGGACATCTGGCGCAGCGGCCGGTGCGTCGCCGAGACCAGCCGGAAGTCGGCCCGGCGCAGCTCGGTGCTGCCGACCCGGCGGAACGTGCCGGTCTCCAGCAGGCGCAGGAGCTTCACCTGGGTCGAGGGCGGGCTGTCGCCGACCTCGTCGAGGAACAGCGTGCCGCCGGCCGCCGCCTCCACCAGGCCGGTCTTGCGGGTCGCGGCGCCCGTGAACGCGCCCTTCTCGTGGCCGAACAGCTCGCTCTCGAACAGCGTCTCGGGCAGGCCGGTGCAGTCGAGCACGACGAACGGGCCCTCGGCGCGGCGGCTGGCGTCGTGGATCGCCTTGGCGACCAGCTCCTTGCCGGTGCCGGATTCGCCCTGCAGCAGCACGGTCGCGTCGGACGGCGCGACCCGCGAGATCAGGTCGAGCATGCGGCGGAACGCGGGCGAGTGGCCGAGCAGCCCCTGGGCGTGAGCGACCCCGCGCCCCACCGGAAGCTCCTCCAGGCGCTCGACGAAATAGACGATCTCGCCGGTCGCGTCGCGGATCGGCGTGACGTCGATGCTCTCGTAGATCTCGCCGGTGGCGGAATGGTGCAGATGGACGACGCGCTCGCGCCGTCCGGTCTGCCGGCAGGCCGACAGCGGACAGGTCTCGCCGACCTGGTCGCACGGCCTGGCGTAGCGATGCGAGATCTCGTAGCAGCGCGCCCCCACCACCTCGGCGCCGCCGGCGCACGCGCGGCGGTAGGCCGAGTTCGCGGCGACCACCCGGTAGTCGCGGTCGCACAGGATGTGCGGCTCGGGCAGTCCCTCCAGGAAGGACGCCAGCTCGACGAGTCCGGGCGGCACGACGCTGGGCATGTGCCTCTATGGCACTGCCAGTTTCGTCACACAATATGCAAAAACCAGCATGCAATGACACCGGCCTCCGCCGCCGCTCGTGATCTGATGCCGAAAACACGCGGTTTCACGACGGTCGGCGGCTGGCACGGTTTATGCGGTTCGTCTCGCCGGGGCCGATCCGCGCCCCTCGACCGGCCCGCAGGGCGACCTCGCGGCGAACGTGCAACCACTCTCGGACGACCATCCATGACCGGGCGCGATCTCCGCCTGCGCAACGAGCTCGTCGCGCTCGTCGTTCTCAAGATCGGGGTTCTCGTCCTCCTGTGGCTCGTCTTCGTGCACGGCGCGCGTGTGCCGGTCGATGCCGCCGCCGCGGCGCGCCACGCCGTGGCGGAGCCGAGCCTTTCCCCGACAGGAGCGCCTCATGGTCTCTGATGCCCTCGTCGACCTGTCGCGGCTGCAGTTCGCCGCGACCGCGATGTATCACTTCCTCTTCGTGCCGCTGACGCTCGGGATGACCTGGATTCTGGTCATCATGGAGTCGGTCTACGTGATGACCGGCAAGACCGTGTACCGGGACATGACGCAGTTCTGGGGCAAGCTGTTCGGCATCAACTTCGCGCTCGGCGTCACCACCGGAATCACGCTGGAGTTCCAGTTCGGCACCAACTGGGCCTACTACTCGCACTATGTCGGCGACGTGTTCGGGGCGCCGCTGGCGATCGAAGGCCTGATGGCGTTCTTCCTGGAGTCGACCTTCATCGGCCTGTTCTTCTTCGGCTGGGACCGGCTCTCCAGGGTGCAGCACCTCGTCGTGACGGTGCTGATGGCGATCGGCACCAATCTCTCGGCGCTGTGGATCCTGGTCGCCAACGGCTGGATGCAGAATCCGGTCGGGGCCGAGTTCTCCTTCGTCACCATGCGGATGGAGATGACCGACTTCTGGGCCGTGCTGTTCAATCACGACGCCCAGGCGAAGTTCGTCCACACCGTGTCGGCCGGCTACGTGACCGGCGCCGTGTTCGTGCTGGCGCTCTCGTCCTGGTACCTGCTGCGCGGCCGCGACATCGCCTTCGCCAAGCGCAGCTTCCGGATCGCCGCGGCGTTCGGCTTCGCCTCCGCCTGCTCGGTGATCGTGCTCGGCGACGAGTCGGGCTACTCGGTCAGCGAGGCGCAGAAGACCAAGCTGGCCGCCATGGAGGCGAGCTGGGAGACCGAGGCGGCGCCGGCCGGCCTGAACCTCGTCGCCGGCATCAACGAGAAGGAGATGCGGAACGACTGGGAGGTGAAGATCCCGTGGGTGCTCGGGATCATCGGCACCCGTTCGGTCGACCGCCAGCTTCCCGGCATCAAGGAGCTGCGGGTCCACAACGCCGGGCGCATCGCCTCCGGGGTCGAGGCCGTCCGGGCACTGGAGACGCTGCGCCGCGATCCGGCCGACGCCGCGGCGCGCGAGCGCTTCGAGGCGCACAAGGCCGATCTCGGCTTCGGCCTGCTGCTGAAGAAGTACGTCGCCTCGATGGACGAGGTGACGCCCGCCCTGATCGAGCGCGCCGCCGCCGACACGATCCCGGCCGTCGCCCCGATGTTCTGGTCGTTCCGGATCATGGTGGCCCTCGGCTTCATGTTCTTCGCGCTGTTCGGCCTGGCGTTCTGGCACAGCCTCCGCAACACCTTCCAGGACCGGCGCTGGCTGCTGCGCTGGGCGTTCTGGTCGCTGCCGACGCCGTGGATCGCCTCCGAGCTCGGCTGGTTCGTCGCCGAGTACGGCCGCCAGCCGTGGACCATCTACGGCGTCCTGCCGACCCATCTCTCGGTGTCGACCCTGACCGTGGAGAGCCTGTACGGCTCGATCGCCGGCTTCGTCGGCTTCTACACGATCCTGCTCGTCGCCGAGCTCTATCTGATGGTGAAGTTCGCGCGGCAGGGGCCGGGCAGCCTCGGCACCGGGCGCTACGCCGGCGAGCCCTCCCACGCCTGACCAACCGGAAACGCGATCATGCTCGACTACGAAACCCTGAAGATCGTCTGGTGGCTGCTGGTCGGCGTGCTGCTGATCGGCTTCGCCGTGATGGACGGCCACGACATGGGGGTCGGCACGCTGCTGCCCTTCGTCGGCCGCGACGACACCGAGCGGCGGGTCGTCATCAACACCGTGGGGCCGCACTGGGACGGCAACCAGGTGTGGTTCATCACCGGCGGCGGCGCCATCTTCGCGGCCTGGCCGCTGGTCTACGCCACCGCCTTCTCGGGCTTCTACTGGGCCATGCTGGCGGTGCTGTGGGCCCTGTTCTTCCGCCCGGTCGGCTTCGACTACCGCAGCAAGATCGCCGATCCGCGGTGGCGCTCCACCTGGGACTGGGGGCTGTTCGTCGGCGGCGCCGTGCCGCCGCTGATCTTCGGCGTCGCGTTCGGCAATCTGCTGCAGGGCGTGCCGTTCCACTTCGACGCCAATCTCGTCCCCTACTACACGGGATCGTTCTGGGCGCTGCTCAACCCGTTCGCGCTGCTCTGCGGCGTGGTGTCGAGCGCCATGATCACGTTCCACGGCGGCATCTACCTGATGCACCGGACCGAGGGCGACATCCAGGCGCGCGCCCGCCTCGCCGTGCTCGGCGCCGGCACGGTCGTGCTGGTCGGCTTCACGGCGGCGGGCGTCTGGCTGTGGGCGGACGTGCCCGGCTACGCCATCGGCTCGGCGATCGATCCGGCCGGGCCGGCCAATCCGCTCGCCAAGACGGTGGTGCGCGCGCCGGGCGCGTGGCTCGCGAACTACGGCCGCCACACGTGGATGCTGCTGGCCCCGGTGCTCGGCTATGCGGGCGTGCTGCTCGGGATGCTGCTGGCGTGGCGCGGCCGGACCCTGACGGCGTTCGTGGCCTCGTCGTTCGGCATCGCCGGCATCATCGCCACGCCGGGCGTGTCGATGTTCCCGTTCGTGATGCCGTCGTCGACCCATCCGGGGTCGTCGCTGACCGCGTGGGACAGCGTCTCCAGCCACCTGACCCTCGGCATCATGTTCTGGGCCACCTTGATCTTCATGCCGCTGGTGGTCGTCTACACCAGCTGGGCCTATCGCGTGATGGCCGGCAAGGTGACGGCGGCCTATGTCCGCGAGCACAGCCATTCGGCCTACTGAGGGGAGCGAGCGATGTGGTACTTCGCATGGGTGCTCGGCATCGGCTTCGCGGTGCTGCTGTCGATCCTCAACGCCATGTGGCACGAGGCGCAGGAGGACCGCGTGACGATCTGCGGCGGGCAGCAGGGAGGCGGGACGATCGATGCCGGACAGTATGCCTGACGCGGCCACGGCGTTCGTGCCGGAGCGGCCCGGCGCTCGGCCGGGTCCGGGGTGGAGCGTCCCGGCGCTGCTGATCGGGATCGGCGTCGCCGTCACCGTGACCATCTATCCGCGCGCCGTGACGCGGCCGGACGGCGCCCCCGACATGCTCGCCGCGGCGCTGCTGTTCGTGGCGATGAGCGCCGGCTTCGTGCGCGGCACCGGCTTCGTGCCGCGCAATCTCGTCGGCCGCCTCGGGCTGTCGCTGCCGGTCAGCCTGCTGGCGCTGGCGGCCGCCGTGGTCCGGCTGATGCCGCTCTAGCCGGCGGTGCCGGACGGGCGGCCGCCGCGGCCGCCCGTCCGGCCGGGCCGCGTCTCACTGCAGCTTGATGCCGAGCTCGCGGATGGTCCGGCCCCACTTGTCGGCGTCGGCGACCGTCATGGCGCCGAGCTCGTCGGGGGTCGAGCGGGCCACCTCGACGGCGAGGTCCTCCATCCGCTTCCTCACGTCGGGCAGGAACAGGATCCGGCCGAGCTCGGCATTGAGCTGGGAGACCACCGAGGAGGACATGCCGGCCGGGCCGTAGGCGCCGTACCACACCGACATCTCGTAGCCGGGCAGCGTCTCGGCGACGGTCGGCACGTCCGGCAGCAGCGCCGAGCGCCGCGCCTCGGTGACGGCGAGCAGCCGCAGCTTGCCGACCTTCACGTGCTCCAGGCTCTGGGTGCCGGCCGTGAAGAAGACCTGCGTCTGGCCCGCCACCGTGTCGACCACGGCGGGCGCGCCGCCCCGATAGGGCACGTGCAGCATCTCGACGCCGGCCATCTTCTCGAACAGCGCCGCCGAGAGGTGGTTGGTCGAGCCGTAGCCGGCCGAGGCGTAGGTGACCTTGCCGGGATTGGCCTTGGCGTAGGCGATCAGCTCGGGAATGGTCGTCGCCGGCACCGAGGGATGCACCACCACGGTGTTGGTGACGTAGGCGAGCAGGCCGATCGGCGCGAAGTCCTTCACGCCGTCGAACGGCATGGAGGCGAAGAGCGCGTGGTTCATGGTGTGCACGCTCATCGTGTTGAACAGGATCGTGTGGCCGTCCGGCGCGGCGCGCGCCACGAAGGCGGCGCCGACATTGCCCGACGCCCCGGTGCGGTTCTCGATGACGACCGGCTGGCCGAGCGACTGGCGCAGGTGATCCGACACGATGCGGGCCAGGATGTCGGTCGAGCCGCCGGGCGCGAACGGCACGACCAGGCTGATCGGCCGCTCCGGCCAGGTCTGGGCCCGCGCCGGGGCGGCGGCCAGGCCGGCGGCGCCGGCGACACCGGCGAGGCCGGCGAGAACGGAGCGGCGGGTGGGGGTCGGACAGGCGGTCATGCGGGTCACCGGGTCGGAGCGATGCTTGCGGCCCGGTGTTCCGGCTGACACGAGGACGCCGCGATGGCTCGTGGAAAGCGGCCGACTATCGCGGGTTTTCGACGCAGGTCAATCGCAGCGATCGGCGTGACGCGCCGGCCGCGCAGCCCAGGCGTGTGCCCGGCGCAGGCGCCGCGATCGCGTGTTTGACAACGCATGGCGTGCACGGTTCGGTGCGCCGTCCTCCTCGCCTGCGAGCCGTCATGCACACCTTCACGACCCGTCCTGAGATCCGCGGCACCTTCGGTGCGATCGCCACCACCCACTGGATCGCCAGCGCGGTCGGCATGTCGGTGCTGGAGCGCGGCGGCAACGCCTTCGATGCCGCGGCCGCTGCCGGCTTCGTGTTGCAGATCGTCGAGCCGCATCTGGTCGGCCCCGGCGGCGACCTGCCGATCATCCTGAAGGCGCACGACGCGCCGGCCCCGGTGGTGATCTGCGGCCAGGGGCCGTATCCCGCGGCGGCGACGCGCGAGGCGTTCGGAGCGCTCGGCCTCGCCCAGGTGCCGGGCACCGGCCTGCTGCCGTCCGTGGTGCCGGGGTCGTTCGACGCCTGGATGCTGCTCCTGCGCGACTACGGCACCTGGACGGTCGCCGACGTGCTGGCGGCGGCGATCGGCTATGCCGAGACCGGCTTCCCGGTGCTGCCGCGGGTGGCGTCGTCGATCTACGCGGCGCGGGACTTCTTCAAGGCCGAGTGGCCGACCTCGGCGGCCGTGTGGCTGCCGGGCGGTGAGGTGCCGCGGCCGCGCGCGCTGATGCGGACGCCGGCGATCGCCGCGACCTACAGGCGCATCGTCGCCGAGGCGGAGGCGGCGGGGCGCGACCGCGTCGCCCAGATCGAGCGCGCCCGCGACGCGTTCTATCGCGGCTTCGTCGCCGAGGCGATCGACCGCTTCTACGCGACCGCGGCGCTGATGGACTCGACCGGCCGCCGCAACCGCGGCCTGCTGACCGGCGACGATCTCGCCCGCTACAGCGCCCGCGTCGAGCCGACCGTGTCGCGCCGCTTCGGCGAGGTCGAGGTGCACAAGACCGGGCCGTGGGGGCAGGGGCCGGTGATGCTGGAGACGCTGGCGCTGCTCGACGGCTTCGACCTCGCCGCCATGGATCCGGCCGGGCCCGACTTCGTCCATGTCGTGGTCGAGAGCATGAAGCTCGCCTATGCGGACCGCGAGGTCTTCTACGGCGATCCCGACGTCGTCGACGTGCCGCTCGACACGCTGCTGTCCGACGACTACGCGGCGGCGCGCCGCGCGCTGATCGGCGAGACCGCCTCGACCGCGTTGCGGCCGGGCGACTTGGCCGGCGCCGCCGAGCGCATGGCGCGGGTGCTGGCCATGGCGGGGCGCGAGACGCCGGTCGGCCTCGGCCACGGCGAGCCGACCTTTCCGCCGCTGCCGGTCGAGTGGGGCGACACCGTGCATCTCGACGTGGTCGACCGCTTCGGCAACATGATCTCGGCGACACCGTCGGGGGGCTGGCTGCAGAGCTCGCCGGTGGTGCCGGGGATCGGCTTCCCGATCACCACGCGCGGCCAGATGGGGTGGCTGGAGCCCGGGCATCCGTCGACGGTGCGGCCCGGGGCGCGGCCGCGCACCACGCTGACGCCGACGCTGGTCACCCGCGACGGCGAGGCCTGCCTCGCCATCGGCACGCCGGGCGGCGACCAGCAGGACCAGTGGGTCGCGGCGGTGCTGCTGCGGCACCTGGTGCACGGGCTCGACCTGCAGGCGGCGATCGACGCGCCGCTGTTCACCTGCCGGCACTTCCCGCAGTCGTTCTATCCGCGCACCATCGAGCCCAACCGGCTGCTGATCGAGGAGCGGTTCGGCGAGGCGACGCTCGCGGCGCTGCGGGCGCGCGGGCACGACCTGAAGGTGGAGGGGCCGTGGTCGCTCGGCCGCGTCTGCGCGGTGGCGCGGCGCGACGGCATGATCACGGCCGCGGCGACGCCGCGGCTGATGCAGGCCTACGCGATCGGCCGCTGACCGGCCGCCGTCCGCGACGATCCGGTCGCGCGGAAAAAGGGCGGGCTTCCGCCCGCCCTCGAGATCACGTCACGTGATCAGCACTGGCTGTAGTCGGGCCGGTAGGCGCCGCGCACCGGGCAGTTGCTGCGGCCCCAGCCCCACGTGTTGCCCCAGCCGCCGCCCCAGCCGACGCTGCGGTAGCCGGGCGCGTAGGCGTAGCCGCTGTATCCCGGGCTGTAGGCGTAGCCGCCGCCCCAGCCGGGCGCGTAGCCGTAGCTCGGGCCGTAGCCCCACGACGAATAGCTGTAGGTCGGGCCGTAGGCGTATCCGGGCGCGTAGGCGTATCCGGGGCCGCCATAGTAGCCGCCGCCATAGTAACCGCCGTAATAGCTGCGGCTGGAGCTCGCCGCGGCGGCGCCGATGATGGCGCCGGCCGCCAGCCCGACGCCGGCGGCGGCGAGGAAGCGGCCCTTGCGGGCCTCGGCGGCGGACGAGGTCACCGCGAGCGCGCCCGCCAGAGCGAGGGCCGCGGCCGTCTTGGTCGTCATGAACGGCATGATGATCTCCTGCGCGTTGCCCCACACGGCGCGGCGGCACCCGCCTGCCTGCCCGTGCGACACCGGACCAATGCGAAGAGGCGTCCGGCGTTCCGGTTCCGGTCGGACGACGGCGGCCGGGATCGGCCGCCGCGCCTCGATTGGTCGCGCCAGGCGGGCGGCGGGTTCGTGCGGCGGATCACAAGGCCGTGCGCGGGCGCGGCATCGTCAGGCGGGGGCGGAGGCGGGGGCGAGGGCGACCGACTGCTCGTCGAGCGCCACGGTCTTGATCAGCGCGAAGACCGGATGGCCGGGCGCGAGCCGGAGCTCGTCGAGCGCCTTGCGGGTGGCGGAGGCGAGCACGTGCCCGTGGCCGTCGAGATCGACCACGATGCTGGCGAGCGGGCCCGCGTCGGCCTCGATGCGGGCGATGGTGCCGTGCAGAACCGTGCGGACGCTCAGGCCGCTCGGCCGCTCGGTCGCGAGCGTCACGTCGGTCGCCCGGATCACCACCCGGCAGTCGCGGCCGGGCGGCCCGGCCCGGCCGGCGAGCCAGATGGTGCCGGCGGAATGCGCGAGCTCGGTCAGGCCCCACGTCTCGTCGTGGCCGGCGACCCGGGCGGTGACGAAGGAGGCGCGGCGGAACCGGCTTTCGCCCGCCTGGGCGACGCTGCCGCCGAACACGTCCTCGACGCTGCCGGCGGCCGCCACCCGCCCGTGCGCCAGCACGACCACCCGGGCGGCGAGGCGCGCCACCTCCTCGACGGCGTGCGACACGTAGACGATCGGGATGCCGAACTCGTCGCGCAGCCGCTCGATCAGCGGCAGGATCTCCTGCTTGCGCTCGGCGTCGAGGGCGGCGAGCGGCTCGTCCATCAGGAGGAGCCGCGGCGACGACACCAGCGCCCGGCCGATGGCGACGCGCTGCTTCTCGCCGCCGGAGAGGCGGCCCGGCCGGCGGTCGAGCAGATGGCCGATGCCCAGCGTGTCGACCACCGGCTCGAGCGCGATGCGCCGCTCCGCCTTGGGCGCGAACCAGCGGCCGAACAGGAGATTGTGCTTCACGCTGAGATGCGGGAACAGCTGCGCGTCCTGGAACACGAGGCCGATGCGGCGGGCGTGCGGCGGCACGAAGGTGCCGGCCGCGGTGTCGACGAGGGCCCGGCCGTCGAGCGCGATCACGCCGCGGTCGGGCCGCGTCAGCCCGGCGATCAGGCCGATGGTGGCGCTCTTGCCGGAGCCCGACGGGCCGAACAGCGCGATCACGCCGCCGTCGCTCTCGAAGGCGATGTCGAGCGCGAAGGCCCCGAGCGTCTTGCCGACCGCGACCCGGATCATTCGAACTGCGCCAGCTTGCGGTTGGCGAAGCGCTGCACGGCCTCGGAGACCACCAGGGCGCCGAGCGCGATGACGATCGACACGATGGTGAGGCGCAGCGCCGCGGCGTCGCCGTCCGGGGTCTGCGTGAAGGTGTAGATCGCCGCCGAGATGGTCTGCGTCTCGCCCGGGATGTTGGAGACGAACGTGATGGTCGCGCCGAACTCGCCGAGCGCCTTGGCGAAGCACAGGATCGAGCCGACCATCAGGCCGGGCAGGGCGAGCGGCAGGGTGACGAGGACGAAGGTGAAGGGCCGGCTGGCGCCGAGCGTGCCGGCGGCGTCCTCCAGCCGGCGGTCGATCGCCTCGATCGACAGCCGGATCGCCCGCACCATCAGCGGGAAGCCCATCACGCCGCAGGCGAGCGCCGCGCCGGTCCAGCGGAACGAGAAGACGATGCCGAAGTTCTCCGCCAGGAAGGCGCCGATCGGCCCGCGCCGGCCGAACAGCAGCAGCAGCACGTACCCGGTGACGACCGGCGGCAGCACCAGCGGCAGGTGGACGAGGCCGTCGAGCAGCACCTTGCCGGGGAAGCGCCAGCGGGCCAGCGCATAGGCGACGAAGATGCCGAACGGCAGGCTCGCCAGGGTCGCGACGATGGCGATGCGCAGCGACAGGTGGACGGCGGTGAGCTCCTCGGGGGTCAGGTCCATCATGGCCGCCGGAAGGCCCCGATCTCGGCCTCGATCACGGTCCCGCCGCTGTCCGTCGTCCGCATTCCCGGCCGCCTCCTGCGCGTCCGTCGGTCCGGACGCGCGTGTCGTGCTGTAGCGTCGCGAATATAGCGGGGCGGGCCCGCCGATGCCAAGCCCGGGGCCGCGGCCGACTCCGGTCGATATCGGGGTTGCGCGCCCGGAGCGGCGCGGCGACAGTCGGCGCCGGTCGCGGGGGCGCGGCCGGGAGGAGAAGGGCGTGACGGCACCGGAGGAGCTCTACTGCCGGCTCGACAGGCGCAACCGGATCGTCGGGGTCGGCGGTGCGTGGGACGCCTTCGCGCTCGGCAACGACGGCGCGAGCGCGACGGTCGCCCGGGTGCTCGGCACCGACCTGCTCGTCCACGTGACCGGCGAGCCGACCCGTGCGCTGCTCGACACGGTGCTGTGGCGGGTGCGGCGCCGCGAGGACCCGGTGGTGCTGCCGTTCCGCTGCGATTCGCCCGACCGCGAGCGCCACATGGAGATGACCCTGCGGGCCGAGCCCGGCGAGGGGGTGCTGATCGCCTACCGGCAGCTGCGCACCGTCCCGCTGCCGTTCCGGCTGCCGCTGAACTTCTCGGCGAGCGGGCTGCCGCGTGGCCGCATGCTGTTCCGCTGCTCGAGCTGCAACCGCCTGCTGCGCGACGGCGTCTGGCGCGAGCCGGCCACCCTTGGCGAGCTGCCCGAGGTGCCGATCGCGGTGAGCTACGGCATCTGCGGCGACTGCCGCGCCGCCGTCGACCGGCTGCTGCCGGGGTGAGGCGGCGCGCCCGGCCGGCCGCGGCCCGCGTTGACGGTGCGCGCGGGCGTCCCCTAGATACCCGGGTTCCCGCATGCGTTCGCCGCGCCGGGCGGGGGCGCCCTCCTGGTCCCGACCGAGCCCCCGATGTCCATGCCCCTCTCCCGCACGACCGGACTCGCGGCGGCGCGCGCCGTCGCCCCGGGCCTCGCCCTCGCCGGGGCGGTCGCGGTCGCGGCCGTCGCGCTGGCGCCGCTGATCGCCCCGGTGGCGCCGATCCCCGCCATGGTGGTGGCGCTGCTGATCGGCATCGCGCTCAACCGCGTCGCCGCCCGGCCGGCCTTCCAGCCCGGTCTGGTGCTGAGCGTGAAGACGATCCTGCGCTGGGCCGTGGCGCTGCTCGGGCTGCGCATCGGGCTCGGCGACATCGCGGCGCTCGGCCTGTGGTCGGCCGTCCTCGTGGTGGTCGCGATGGCGGCGACGGTGGTGACCGGCTTTCTGTGCGCCGGCGCCTTCGGGCTCGCCCGCGGCTTCGGGGCGCTGGCCGGCGCGGGCACGGCGGTGTGCGGCGCCTCGGCGACGCTCGCCACCGCGACCGTGGTGCCGGCCTATCCGGGGCGCGAGGCCGACATCGCCTTCGTGGTGGTCGCCGTCAACGCGCTGTCCACCGTCGCCATGGTGGTCTATCCGCCGCTCGCCACCGCGCTCGGCTTCGATCCGCAGGCGACCGGCATCCTGCTCGGCGGCACCATCCACGACGTCGCCCAGGTGGTCGGCGCCGGCTACGCGGTGTCCGAGCCGGTCGGCAACACCGCCGTGATCGTCAAGCTGTTCCGCGTCTTCCTGCTGCTGCCCGTGATCGTCGCCATCGGCTGGTGGATGGTGAAGGCGACGCCCGGCGGCGCCAAGGCGCCGGTGCCGGTGTTCGCCCTGGCGTTCCTGGCGCTGTGCGTCGTCAACACGGTCGCGCCGGGCGTGCCGGCGATCGCGCCCCTCTATGGGGTCGCGAAGGATCTGCTGGTCGGGCTCACCACGGCGATGCTGCTCCTCGCCATCGCGGCGCTCGGGCTCGGCACCTCGCTCGCCGCCATGAAGATGCTCGGCTGGCGCCACCTCGTCACGGTGTGCGTGACCACCGTGGTGATCCTCGCGGTGGTGACGGCGGGGCTGCTTCTGCTCGGGTGAGCAGCTATCGTCCTGGTTGAGGAACAATTTCGATTCGGTGTGGATTCTCGACCGAACGCTCGACCGACGCGCGCACAACAGGACGTACGACCATGGCCGAGCGGTCAAAAATCGAATGGACAGATCATACGTTCAATCCCTGGACCGGCTGCACGAAGATCAGTCCTGGATGCGACCACTGCTACGCTGAATCTTGGGCGAAGCGGTCCGGACTGGTTCAGTGGGGAAATCACGCTCGGAGGAGGACGACTGCGGACTATTGGAAAGCGCCGCGTATCTGGAATGCGCGTGCCGAGCTTTTCCGAACTGCTCATGGGCGGCGCCAACGCGTTTTCTGCGCGAGCCTTGCCGATGTTTTCGACAACAAGGTTCCGACGGAGTGGCGTGCTGACCTTTTCGAGTTGATACGGGAGTGCCCAGGCTTGGACTGGTTGCTCCTGACAAAGAGACCTCAAAATATCGAGAAGATGCTGCCTGCCGATTGGAGAGCCGGATATTCGAATGTCTGGCTGGGCACCACCGCGGAGGATCAGGAGCGTTTTGATCAGCGGTGGCCGCATCTCGTCGCCATACCGGCGGTGGTCCGTTTCGTCTCATACGAGCCCGCTGTCGGTCCGCTTAGACTGCCAGCGTGCGGACCTTGGCCCGATTGGTTGATATGTGGAGGCGAAAGCGGAGGGCGGGCACGATCGATGCAGGCGCAGTGGGCGAGAGATATCATCGCGGATTGCCGTGCCCGTCGAGTTGCGCCGTTTCTGAAACAATGGGGCACCTACAGGAGCAATCCTCTGGTCAGCGAAGCCGGAATTGACGAACTCGGCGCCCGCGTCATCGATCCACATGGAAAAGGTGGGGGAATGATCGACGGGAGATTGATCAGGGACTTCCCGAAAACGGGAACTGCAATGAAGCCAGAGAAGTCCGTCGCCTAGGCCTTGGTTTGGTTTTTCAGAATGTGATCGGAGACGCGTTTGGCGAGGTCGATCGCGCCCCGACTCGGATTCGCCACGGCAAAAACCAGCGAGAAGCGGGGCTGGTTGTTCCTTTTGAGGTCCCTGGGCCGGTCGGCGACATAAGCGAAGTGGCATTCGAGCTTCGATATGAACCGGCGGACTACGTCCTCTGGTCTTGCGACGCGTTTCTCCTCCTTGGAGCATTCCGTCGACGCGAAGAGATCCGGCTGTTTCGAGAAGGGTGCGTACAGTTCCTCCCGCCACCATGGGCCGCCGAGGATTGCATTGAGCCTGGCCTCCCAGCCTGCCCGGATCGCCTCCGGGTTGTTTGCGAGAAGGCGGCCGACGGCATTCGTCGGGAAGAGGTACCAGAGATCGATCGCCCTGGTCCGGCCTATCGCGACGAGCGTTTCCCATTCAACCGACAGTGCGAAAGGGTCGAGGAAGGTGACTGCTCGAGTTCCGAGAAGACGGCCGCGGCGTGAATCCCAACGGGTGTCCGAGCATATTGCCCTCACCGCCGCGTTGGAATCCTCTGCGCGGATTTCAATGAGCTTTCCGGGATTTTGTTCTCTTATCCGCTCGAGCGATGCGATGCTGTCCCTGTCCTTGTCGATGAAGATCAGCTTGTCGAAACCAGGTTCCAGTTCGAGCGCCAGTTTTGCCGAGCCCGGGCGCGTGACGAGTCCCTCGGTGTCGCCTGTTCCAGAGAACAGCCCGGCATCGCCACGATCGAGTGCATAATCTCCTGTGCCTGCAAAAGCATCGATGTAGATCAGAAAGTATTTACCTTTGAGGGCTTTCGTATATGCAGCCAAATAGTCCCTTACGACTCGGAGCTTTTCCTCTGTTCTCTTGCTTCCGACAAACCGCCCGCCGACCATCTCGTGCCCCTCGGATCGCGAGAAGCGTTTACGACACTCATATCTGGCATGCAATCAAAAGTAGTGCCGCGGCGCTCGCCCGTCCTCACCGCGTCTTCGCGATGTAGCCGGTCGGCACGGCGGTGGTGTATTTCAGCTCCTCCATGGCGATGGCGGACGAGACGTCGGCGAGCTCGACGCGGTCGATCATGCGCTTGTAGACGGCGTCGTAGGCGTCGATGTCGGGCACCACGATGCGCAGCAGATAGTCGACGTCGCCGGTCAGCCGCCACACCTCGACGATCTCCGGGATGTCGGCGATCATGCCGCGGAAGTCGTCGACCCATTCCAGCGCGTGGCGGGTGGTGCGCACCGAGACGAACAGCGTCATCGGCACGTTCACCTTGCGGCGGTCGACCAGCGCAACCCGGCGCTGGATGACGCCGTCGTCCTCCAGCTTCCTGATCCGCCGCCAGCACGGCGCCGTGGAGAGGCCCACCTTCTCGGCGATGGCGGCGATCGGCAGCGTGGCGTCTCCCTGCAGGAGATCGAGTATTTTCTGGTCGATTCGATCCATGGAATGCCTATTTCGCGTGCAGGCGAGATATTGGAATCTCATTTCTTTTATCATGGAATCCGGCAAATCGCATTGCCGGTTCGCGGCCTTCCGGCGCATTGTTTTGCGAACCGAATGCGCCCGATACCGCCTAAGCTTGCCCGGTCGCGAGCAAGCAAGGGAGGCCGTCATGCGCACCATCGGGCTGATCGGAGGCATGAGCTGGGAGAGCACCGCGGTGTACTACCGGCGGATCAACGAGCAGGTGCGCGAGCGCCTCGGCGGGCTGCACTCGGCCGACGTGCTGATGCGCTCGGTCGACTTCGACGCCATCGTCGCGCTGCAGCGCGCCGGCGACTGGGTGCAGGCCGCGCAGGTGCTCGCCGACATCGGCCGCGGCCTCGAGAAGGCCGGCGCCGACTGCCTGCTGATCTGCACCAACACCATGCACAAGCTCGCCGACGACGTGCAGCGGGCCGTCTCGGTGCCGCTCCTCCACATCGTCGACGCCACCGCGGCGCCCCTGAAGGAGAAGCGGATCGCGAGGCCGCTGCTGCTCGCCACCCGCTTCACCATGGAGGAGGAGTTCTACCGTGCGAGGCTGCGCAACCGCTTCGGCATCGAGGCGATCGTGCCGGAGACCTCGGACGAGCGCGGCATGGTGCACGACGTGATCTTCGGCGAGCTGTGCTGCGGCGTGGTCAAGGACTCGTCGCGCGAGAAGTACCGGGCCGTCATGGCCAGGGGCAAGGCGCAGGGCGCCGACGCCGTGATCTTCGGTTGTACCGAGATCGGCCTGCTGGTCGGTCAGGACGACACCGACCTGCCGGTGTTCGATTCGACCTTCCTGCACGCCGACGCCGCGGTGGACTTCGCACTCGCGAAGAGTGCGGCGCTCGTTGCGTAGCGGCGAGGCCCGGTCCACAGTCGAGTCATGACCCCCGCACCCGCCTCCCACCGCAGTCCCTCGCTGTCCCACTGGGGCGCCTTCACGGCGACGGTCGAGAACGGCCGTCTGGTCCGCTGCACGCCCTTCTCGCGCGACCCGGCGCCCTCGCCGATGCTCGCCGCCATCCCGGCGATGGTGCATTCGCCGCTCCGCGTCACGCGGCCGGCGGTGCGCGAGGGGTGGCGGGAGGGCAGGCCGCGCACCGGCCACGACGCCTTCCGCGAGGTGTCGTGGGACGAGGCGCTGGACCTCGTCGCCGGCGAGGTGTCGCGGGTGCGCGGCGCGTACGGGCCGACCGCGGTGTTCGGCGGCTCCTACGGCTGGTCGTCGGCGGGCCGGGTGCACCACGCCCGCACGCTGGTGCGGCGGTTCCTGGCGCTGGGCGGCGGCTTCGTCGACCAGCTCGCCAACTACTCGTTCGGCGCCGCGCAGTTCCTGCTGCCGCACGTGCTCGGCACCTTCCAGCCGGTGACCGGCCGGGCCACCGACTGGCCGAGCGTGATCGCCAACGCGACGCTGATGATCGCCTTCGGCGGTCTCGCCCTGAAGAACAGCCAGGTCGGCTCGGGCGGCGTCGGCGCGCACGACACCGAGACGTGGCTGCGCCGTGCCCGCGCCGCCGGGCTCGCCTTCGTGAACGTCAGCCCGGTGAAGGCCGACGCGCCGGAGTTCCTCGACGCCGAGTGGATCCCGATCCGCCCCAACACCGATGTCGTGCTGATGCTCGGCATGGCGCAGGTGCTGCTCTCGGAGGGCCGGCACGACGCCGGGTTCATCGACCGCTACTGCGCGGGGTTCGATCGCTTCGCCGACTATCTGACCGGCAGGAGCGACGGCACGGCGAAGACGCCCGAATGGGCCGAGGCGATCTGCGGCGTGCCGGCCGGAAAAATACGCGAGCTGGCACGGCGCGCCGCCGGCGTGCCGACCTACATGACGGCGACCTGGTCGCTGCAGCGCGCCCATCACGGCGAGCAGCCCTACTGGGCGCTGATCACGCTCGCCGCCATGCTGGGCGGCATCGGCCTGCCGGGGCAGGGCTTCGGCTTCGGCCACGGCTCGATCCACGGGCCCGGCCTGCCGCGCCTGTCGCTGCCGGGACCCGAGGTGCCGCCGCCGCCCAACCCGGCGAAGAGCGCGATTCCGGTCGCCCGCATCGCCGACATGCTGCTCGATCCCGGCGGGTCCTACGAGTTCAACGGGCAGCGCCTGACCTATCCGGACATCCGGCTGGTCTACTGGGCGGGCGGCAATCCGTTCCACCATCACCAGGACCTCAACCGGCTGCAGCGCGCCTGGCAGAAGCCGGAGACCGTGATCGTCCACGAATCGTGGTGGACGCCGACGGCGCGCCACGCCGACATCGTGCTGCCGGCGACGACGACGCTGGAGCGCAACGACGTCGGCGGCACCTCGCGCGATCCGTTCGTGTTCGCCATGCACAAGGCGATCGCCCCGGTCGGCGAGGCGAGGAACGACATCGACATCTTCGCGACGCTCGCGGCCCGGCTCGGCTATGCCGAGGCGTTCACGCAGGGCCGCGACGAGATGGACTGGTGCCGCCACGTCTATCAGGGCATCCGCGACGGTGCCGCGAGGAAGGGCATCGAGCTGCCGTCGTTCCAGCAGTTCTGGGCCGAGGGCGTGATCGAGCTGCCGCCGCCGGAGCGCGACTACGTGCTGATGGAGGAGTTCCGCGCCGACCCGGCCGCCCACCGCCTCGCCACGCCGTCGGGAAAGATCGAGATCACGTCGGCGGCGGTGGAGACGTTCGGCTACGACGATGCGCCGCCGCATCCGGCCTGGCTGCCGCCGGCCGAATGGCTCGGCGCGGCGGAGGCGGCGCGCTTCCCGCTGCATCTGATCACCAACCAGCCGGTGCGGCGCCTGCACAGCCAGACCGATCCGGGCCCCGTCTCGGTCGCCGGCAAGATCCTCGGACGCGAGGCGATCCGGCTTCATCCCGACGACGCCGCACGGCGCGGCCTGAAGGACGGCGACATCGTGCGCGTCTTCAACGCCCGCGGGGCCTGCCTGGCCGGCGTGGTGATCGATCCGGGCCTCGCCGAGCGCGTCGCCGTGATGCCGACCGGCGCCTGGTTCGATCCGGCGCCCTCCGGCGACGGGCTCGACGTCCACGGCAACCCCAACGTGCTGACGCCCGATATCGGGACCTCGCGCCTCGCCCAGGGGTCGAGTGCCCAGTCGACGCTCGTCGAGGTGGAGAGATTCGTCGGCGCATTGCCGCCCGTCCGTGCCTTCGACCCGCCAGCCCTTGCGCGCGCCGCCGCGCCGGTGTGAAACCACCGTCAACTCGCTTTTCGCGGAGACCCACATGGCCAAGACCAAGCTCGCCGGCTCCTTCGTGGCGCTGATCACCCCGTTCAACAAGGACGGCACCGTCGACTTCGCGGCGTTCCGCACGCTGCTCAAGTTCCACGAGGACAACGGCACGGCGGCGATCCTGATCATGGGCTCGACCGGCGAGACCTCGATGCTCTCCATCGAGGAGAAGAAGGCCATCATCGTCGAGACGGCGAAGATGAAGACGCCGAAGATGCCGATCTTCTTCGGCTGCACCGGCAACAACACCGAGTCGACGATCGCGATGGTGAAGTTCGCCAAGGACAACGGCGCCGACGGCGCCATCCTGGCGGCGCCCGCCTATATCTGCGCGCCCGAGGACGACATCGAGCGGTTCTTCCTCGAGGTCGCCGACGCCACCGACCTGCCGCTCGGCATCTACAACAACCCGCCGCGGGTGAAGAGCGACCTGCACTGGGACAACCTGCTGCGCATCTTCAAGCACCCGAACTACGTGGTGCACAAGGAGTCGACCGGCCGCGTCGGCCAGGTCGCCCAGGTGCTGGCGGGCCGCCCCGACGTCTCCGTGATGTGCTGCGACAGCCCCAATCTCGGCCTCGTGGTGCCGACCATGAGCCTCGGCGGGCACGGCACCGCCAACATGACCGGCAACATCGCGCCGCGCGAGATCGCCACCATCTCGACGCCGTGGACCGACTACACGGACGCCATGGCCTTCCGCGAGACCTATCTGCGCATGCTGCCGCTGCTGCACTTCACCTACTCGGCCATCAACCCGGTCGCCGTGAAGTCGCTGATGAAGGCGGTCGGCCTGCCGGCCGGCGACCTGCGCAAGCCGCTCACCGGCCTCGCCGCCGATCACCTCGCCCGCGGGCTGCGCATCGTCTCCGAGCTCGGCCTCGACAAGACCTACGGCTTCGAGCTGAAGCCGGTGGCGGCGGTCGCGGCGTGAGCCGCGCCGCGGCATCCTGACGGCGCTGGAGGCGGCCCATGGATCTCGGATTGTCGGGCCGCAAGGCGCTTCTCTGCGGCGCGAGCCGCGGGCTCGGCCGGGCGTGCGCCGAAGCGCTCGCCCGCGAGGGCGTGGCGGTGACCATCGCGGCGCGCACCCGCACGACGCTGGAGCAGGCCGCGCGGGAGATCCGCGACGCCACCGGCGCCGAGGTGACCTGGGTCTCGGCCGACATCACCACCGAGGAGGGCCGTGACGCGCTCCTCGCCGCGTGCCCGGCGCCCGACATCCTGCTCAACAACGCCGACGGCCCGCTGCCCGGCGACTTCCGCGACTGGCGGCGCGACGACTGGATCGCCGCGCTCGACGCCATGATGCTCGGGCCGATCGAGATGATCCGCCGCACCGTCGACGGCATGATGGAGCGGCGCTTCGGCCGCATCGTCAACATCGTGTCGCGCAGCGTGAAGATCGCGCAGCCGGAGCTCGGCCTCTCCAACGGCGCCCGCTCCGGCCTCGTCGGCTTCGTCGCCGGGATCGCGCGCCAGACCGTCGCCCACAACGTCACGATCAACAACCTGCTGCCGGGCATCTTCGACAGCGACGCGCAGCGCCGCCACATCCGCGGCATGATCGACGACGTCGGAGACCGCTTCGAGCAGGTCTGGCATGCGCGGGCGGCAGCCAATCCGGCGCGCCGCTACGGCGATCCCGAAGAGCTCGGCGCGTATTTTGCTTTTTTGTGCTCGTCCAAGGCCGGATTCATAACCGGCCAGAATCTGCTGATCGATGGTGGAAGCTACCCCGGAACCTATTGAGAGCGCGTACGCTCCCGACCCGACCGACACGAGGACGAAAATGATCAGAAACACCCTGGCAGCGTGCGCTGTCGCCGTCACGGCCCTGACGGCCGCGACGTTCACGACCGCGAGCCTTCAACCGGCCGGCGCACAGCCGCAGGCCTATCCCAACCGCAACATCACCATGGTGGTGCCGTATCCGGCCGGCGGCTCGGTCGACGGCGTCGCCCGCGTTCTCGCCCAGAAGCTCCAGGAGGCGCTCGGCGTCAGCGTGATCGTCGAGAACCGCGCCGGCGGGGCGGGCGGCCTGGTCGGCGCCAACACGGTGGCGAAGGCCCAGCCCGACGGCTACACGCTGCTGCTGCAGGCGTCGATCCACGTCGTCTCGCCGTTCCTGTTCAAGAACGTGCCCTACGACGTGGTGAAGGACTTCACGCCCATCACGCTGGTCGCCGCCGGTCCGCTGATCGTCAGCACCAGCCCCAACGTGCCGGCCAAGAACCTCAAGGAGTTCTTCGACCTCGTCCGCAAGGATCCGTCGAAATACACGTTCGCGACGTCGAGCTTCGGCTCGGCCGGCCATCTCGCAGTCGAGCTGCTGAAGCGCGAGGCGGGCGTCGACGCGCTGGTCATCGCCTACAAGGGCGCCGGCCCGATGCTCACCGACCTGATGAGCGGCCAGATCCAGCTCATCGCCGACCCGGCGCTCTCCTCGGTGCCGCTCGCCCAGTCGGGCAAGATCAAGGCGCTGGCGGTGACCAGCCTCAAGCGCACCGCGTCCGCGCCCGAGATTCCGACCGTCGAGGAATCCGGCATGAAGCCGCTCGACTTCGTGTCCTGGTACGGCCTGTGGGGCCCCAAGGGTCTGCCGCCGGAGATCACGGCCAAGCTGCAGGAGGTCTCGGTCAAGGTGCTGGGCGAGGCCGACGCCAAGAAGCGCTTCGCGACGCTCGGCTTCGACCCGATCGGCTCGACCACGGCGGAGTTCACCAAGTACATCGCCGACGAGATGGCGCGCGCCGAGAAGATCATCAAGGACTCGAACATCAAGACGGACTGATCCTGCACGCATCACCCGTGCCCGGGGCGCGCGAGGAGAGCCTCGCGCGCCCTCGTTCCATGTGACGCCCCGGTTCGCGCGGCGTGACGCGACCGGGGTGACGCGATCGGCGCGACGCGGCCGGGCCGAGCTGATCACGACGCCGTCCGAGACATCGGTGCGTTCCGCGACCGTCCTCCGACGCATTCGACCGAGACTGGCGCATGTCTTGCTTCACGGTGGTACGCAGATGCCCGTCGACGACCGGCTCGCGGTTGGAGAGCGACGGCACGAGTGACACGAGGACGACATGATGCGAACCACACTGGCAGCCTGCGCTGTCTTCACGGCCCTGACCATGGCCGGGCCGGCGTCGACCGGTCCCGCATGGGCCGGCCCCGCCGACGGCGCCTATCCGTCCCGCACGATCACGATGGTGGTTCCGGTGCCGGCCGGCGGCTCGGTCGACGGCGTCGCCCGCATCCTGGCGCACAAGCTGCAGGAATCCCTCGGCGTCAGCGTGATCGTCGAGAACAGGGCCGGCGGGGCGGGCGGGACCGTGGGCTCCGGGTCGGTCGCGAAGTCGGCCGCCGACGGCTACACGCTGCTGCTGCACGCGTCCCTGCATGTCGGCGCGCCGTTCCTGTTCAAGAACGTGCCCTACGACGTGGTGAAGGACTTCACGCCGATCACGCTCGTCGCCTCCGGTCCGCTGATCGTCAGCACGGCGCCCAACGTCCCGGCCAACACGCTGAAAGAGCTGTTCGACCTGGTCCGCAAGGAGCCGAGCAAGTACACGTTCGCGACGTCGGGGTTCGGCGCCGCCGGCCATCTCGCGGTCGAGCTGCTCAAGCACGAGGCGGGTGTCGACGCTTTGGTCATCGCCTACCGGGGCGCGACGCCGATGCTCGCCGATCTGATGAGCGGGCAGATCCAGCTCGTCGCCGATCCGATGGTGGCGTCGCTGCCGCTCGTGCAGGCGGGCAAGATCAAGGCGCTCGCCATCACCAGCCTGGAGCGCAGCAAGGCGGCGCCCGACATCCCGACGGTCGCGGAATCGGGCATGAACCCGCTCGACTTCGGCTCGTGGTACGGTCTGTGGGCGCCGAAGGGGCTGCCGCCGGAGATCACCGCCAAGCTGCAGGCCGAGGCCGCCAAGGTGCTGGCCGACGAGGACACCCGGCGGCGCTTCGCCGTGCTCGGCTTCGAGCCGATCGGCTCCAGCACCGAGACCTTCAAGACCTTCATCGCGGACGAGATGGCTCGCACCGAGAAGATCATCAAGGCCGCCATGATCAAGTCGCAGTGAGACTGCGCCGTCGGCGCCGGCTCGCACCGGCGCCGCGCGCCACAACGTCGATCCCGGGTACGCCCGGGATTCGGAGTACCGATCTCGGGGCTCCCGGGATCATGCCGTCGCCGGCCGAAAGGCAGCTGTGTCGGGCAGCGCGTGCGACGGCGCATCGTCCATTGTCCGCCGACGCGTCGCAGGTCCTCTCATCATGAACATTCTCGTGCTCGGGGCAGGGGTGGTCGGCACCGCCTGCGCTCATTACCTGAACCGTGCCGGCCACCGGGTCACGGTGGTGGAGCGGCGCTCCGGGGCCGGGCTGGAGACGAGCTTCGGCAATGCCGGCGGCGTGTGCCCGGGCTTCGCCGGCCCGTGGGCCGCACCCGGCATGCCCGTGAAGGCGCTGAAGTGGATGCTCGACCGCTACGCGCCGCTCGCCATGCGGCCGACGTTCGACCCGCACCAGTACGTCTGGCTCGCCGCCTTCCTGAAGAACTGCTCGGTCGAGCGCTACGCGCGCAACAAGGCGCGCATGCAGCGCATCGCCCACTACAGCAAGGCCTGCCTGGTGGCGCTGCGCGCCGAGACCGGGATCGCCTACGATCACGGCGAGGGCGGCGTGCTGCAGCTCTTCCGCACCGCCGACGAGGTGGCGGGCGGCCGCCGCGCCAGCGCCGTGCTGGAGAAGTTCGGCGTCGTCCATCAGCTTCTCGACGCCGACGGCGTGCTGGCGGCCGAGCCGGCGCTGGCGCGCGCCAGCGTGAGCTTCGCCGGCGGCCTGAACCTGCCCGGCGACGAGACCGGGGACAGCGCGCTGTTCACGGCGCGGCTCGCCGAGCGGCTCCAGGGAGAAGGCGTCCGCTTCCTGTTCGACACCACGGTGAAGAGGCTGCGCGTCGACGGAAAGCGGTTGCGCGCCGTCGAGACCGACCGTGGCGTTCACGAGGCCGACGCCGTCGTCGTCGCGCTCGGCGTCGAGGCGCCGTTCCTGCTGCGGCCGCTCGGGCTGAACCTGCCGATCTATCCGGTGAAGGGCTATTCCATCACGGTCGACCTCGTGTCGGACCAGCACGGGCCGCGCTCGGCCGTGATGGACGAGCATTCCAAGGTGATGATCTCGCGGCTCGGCACGCGGCTGCGCGCCGCCGGCATGGCGGAGGTGGCAGGCTACAGCCTCGCCGTGCGTCCCGACGGCATCGAGGCGGTGCGCCGCACCGTGCGGGCGATCTTCCCCGACGCGGCGGTGGACAGCGCCGCCGTGGCGCCGTGGGCGGGGCTGCGGCCGATGACGCCCGACGGTCCGCCCTATCTCGGCCCGACGCCGATCGAGGGGCTGTATCTGAACATCGGCCACGGCTCGAACGGGTGGACGCAGGCCTGCGGCAGCGGCCGCATCGTCGCCGACATCGTCTCCGGCCGCACGCCCGAGATCGATCTCGAGGGTTACGGCCTGGCGCGGTGAGCGCCGCACCGCGGTCGTTCCGCGACGGGGTCGCGGCGCGCCGGAGCGCGCGCGACGCAGCCGCGATTGTCAGGTCGCGCCGGGAAAGAAATCCGGAAGAGCCCGTAGGCGGGACCAGAACCGAGATTGTAACTGTTTGAATCAAAACGTGTTTGGTTGACGTTCTTTTCACGTCGCACGCCTCTGCCCGGCGTGCTAGGAGGGCCCCAGGACAGACTTTGGGGAAGGCGGTCATGGTCGACAGCGCGAAGAGCAGCGCCCAGAAGCCGTTGCGTGTCGGCGTCGTCGGCGTCGGCGTGATGGGATGCAACCACGCGCGCGTGTTCGCCGGCCTGCCCGGCGTGCAGCTGATCGGCGTCGCCGATCCGAGCGTCGGGCAGACCGAGTTCGTCGGTCGCACGCTCGGCTGCGGCACGTTTCCGGACATCGGCAAGCTGCTCGACTTCGGCGTCGACGCGGTGACCATCGCGGCGCCGACGCATCTGCATCGCGAGCTCGCGCTCGCCTGCATCCGGCGCGGCGTTCACGTGCTGGTCGAGAAGCCGATCGCCTCCACGGTGGAGCAGGGCCACGAGATCATCGACGCGGCGAAGCGCGCCGGCGTCACCCTGATGGTCGGCCATGTCGAGCGCTTCAATCCGGCCGCGCAGGCCCTCAAGGAGGCGATCCGCAGCGAGGACATCCTGTCGATCGCGATCACCCGCGTCGGCCCGTTCCCGCCGCGCATGTCGAACGTCGGCATCGTCATCGACCTCGCCGTGCACGACATCGACCTGGTGCGCTGGTTCACCGATTCGGAGATCGTCGAGGTCCAGCCGCAGCTCTCCAGCGCCAAGGCCGAGCGCGAGGACATCGCGCTCCTGCAGTTCCGCACCGCCTCCGGCGTGCTCGCCCACATCAACACCAACTGGCTGACGCCGTTCAAGGCGCGCACCGTCCAGATCGCCACCAAGCGCAAGTACATCACCGGCGACCTGCTGACCCGCCAGGTCACCGAGTGCTTCGGCTTCCAGCCGGACGGCAGCTACTCGATGCGCCACCTCTCGGTCGGGCACGACGAGCCGCTGCGCTCCGAGCTCGGCGCCTTCATCAAGGCGGTGCGCACCGGCACGCGGCCGCCGGTGGGCGGCGAGGAGGGCGTCGCCAGCCTCGAGATCGCCATCCGCTGCCTCGAAGGCGGCAGCGCCGCGCTCGACGCGCCGGTCCGCAAGCCGCGCGTCGTCGCCGGCTGACCGCGCTCCGCCGACCGCGCCCCGCCGCCCCGCCGGACGAGGCCGTCCAGACTCAGGATTCGAGATGACCCAGCACGCCCGCCTGCAGCCGCAGCCGATCCCCTTCATCGACGTGGCGGCGCAACGCCGCGCGCTCGGCACCCGCGTCGACGACGCCGTCGCGCGCGTGCTCGCGCACTGCCAGTTCATCCTCGGCCCCGAGGTGCAGACGCTGGAGAAGGACCTCGCCGCCTTCTGCGGCGCCAGCCACGCCGTCACCTGCGCGAGCGGCACCGACGCGCTGTCGCTGGTGCTGATGGCCAAGGGAATCGGTCCGGGCGACGCGGTGATCTGCCCGTCCTTCACGTTCTGCGCCACCGCCGAGGTGGTGGCGCTGCATCGCGCGACGCCGGTGTTCGCCGACATCGACGAGGCGACCTACAACATCTCGGTCGAAAGCGCCGCCGCGGCGATCGCCAAGGCGAAGTCGCTCGGACTGACGCCGCGCGGCATCATCCCGGTCGACCTGTTCGGCCTGCCGGCCGATCACGACGGCATCGCGGCGCTGGCCAGGGCCGAGGGCCTGTTCGTGCTCGACGACGCGGCGCAGTCGTTCGGCGCCACCTACAAGGGCCGGCGGCTCGGCGTCGACGGGCTCGCGACCGCCACGGCGACGAGCTTCTTCCCGGCGAAGCCGCTCGGCTGCTACGGCGACGGCGGCGCGATCTTCACCGACGACGCCGACCTGGTCGCCACGCTGAAGAGCCTGCGGGTGCACGGCCACGGCTCCGACAAGTACGACAACGTCCGCATCGGCCTCACCTCGCGGCTCGACACCGTGCAGGCCGCCGTGCTGGTCGAGAAGCTGAAGATCTTCGCCGACGAGATTCTCGCCCGCGACGCGGTGGCGAAGCGCTACGCCGAGGGATTGGCCGACGTCGTCGGCGTGCCGGTGGTGCCGGAGGGGTATTCCTCCGTCTGGGCCCAGTACACGATCCGGATTCCCGCCGGGACGCGCGACGCGTTCGCCGCGGCGCTGCGGGCCGACGGGGTGCCGACCGCGGTCTACTATCCGATCCCGCTGCACCGTCAGGTCGCCTACAAGCACTTCCCGACCGCCGGCAACGGCCTGCCGGTGTCCGACAAGGTCGCGGCCGAGGTGATCAGCCTGCCGATGCACGCCTATCTGGACGCGCCGACGCAGGACCGGGTGATCGATTCGGTGCGCCGCGCGGCGAAGGGGTGATCACGACCGAATAGTCGCTTCTCGGTCATTCCGGGGCGGCGCACAGCGCCGAACCCGGAATCCAGCCGAGAACTCGGGGTGTGTGGCTGGATTCCGGGTTCGCACCTGCGGTGCGCCCCGGAATGACGGGAAGCGAGCATGCTCGGACGCATCGCGACTGTCGGGGGGCTGACGCTCGTCTCGCGCGTCACCGGCTTCCTGCGCGACATCATGCTGGCCGCGGTGCTGGGCGCCGGGCCGGTGGCCGACGCCTTCTTCGTCGCGCTGCGGCTGCCGAATCACTTCCGCGCCATCTTCGCCGAGGGGGCGTTCAACTCCGCCTTCGTGCCGGCCTATGCCCGCATCCTCAAGCAGGGCGGGCCGGACCCGGCGCGGCTGTTCGCCGATCGCGTCTTCACCATGCTGATGGCGGCCGAGGCGGTGCTGCTCGCGCTGGCGCTCGCCTTCACGCCCGCGGTCATCGGCCTGCTGGCGCCCGGCTTCTCGGCCGAGGGCGGCCGCTACGACCTCGCCGTCGAGCTCACCCGCATCACGTTTCCCTATCTGGTGCTGGTCAGCCTCGTCACGCTCTACGGCGGCATGCTCAACGCCGTGCAGCGCTTCGCCGCGCCGGCCGCCGCGCCGGTCCTCCTGAACCTGAGCATGATGGCGACGCTGGCGCTCGCCGCCTTCTTCCCCACCGCCGGCCACGCCGCCGCCTGGGGCGTGCTGATCGCCGGCGTGCTCGAGGTGCTGCTGGTCGGCGCCGACACGGCGCGCCGCACCGGCCTGCCGCGCTTCGCCGGCTTCTCGCTCGACGAGGACGTGAGGAAGTTCTTCCGGGCGCTCGGGCCCGCCACGGTCGGCTCGGCCGGGCTGCAGATCGCGCTGTTCGCCGACACCATCATCGCGAGCTTCCTGCCGGCCGGCGCGCTCTCGGCGCTCTACTACGCCGACCGGCTCAACCAGCTCCCGATCGGCGTCATCGGCATCGCGGTCGGCACCGTCATCCTGCCCGAGATGGCGGGCCGCATCGCCTCGGGCGACGAGGCCGGCGCGCGCGACGCCCAGAGCCGCGCCATGGAGCTGACGCTCCTCCTGTCGGTGCCGTGCCTGGTCGCCTTCCTGCTGCTGCCCGACCTGATCATGCTGGCGCTGTTCTCCCGCGGCGCCTTCACGGCCGCCGATGCGGCTGCGGCCGGCGCCACGCTCGCCGCCTACACGGTCGGGCTGCTGCCCTTCGTGCTGATCCGCAGCGTCACGGCCACGTTCCTGGCGCGCGGCGACACGGCGACCCCGGTGAAGGCGCTGCTCGCCTCGGTGGTCGTCAACGTGGCGCTGAAGATCGCCCTGATGGGGCCGCTCGCCCAGGTCGGCCTGGCGCTCGCGACCTCGGTCGGCGCCTGGGTGAACTTCCTGCTGGTCGTCTGGTTCGCGAAGCGGGCCGGCTTCCTCGGCTGGGACACGCGGCTGATGCGCTCGGTCGCTCGCCTCGCGGCCGCCGCCGTGGTGCTCGCCTTCGCGCTGATGGCCGGCCAGCGCCTCGTCGCGGCGATGCTCGAGCCCGGGCAGGTGCTGCGCCACGAGCTGACGCTCGCCGCGCTGGCGCTGATCGGGGCGGTCGCCTATGCGCTGGCGATCGCGGCCCTGTTCGGTCGCCAGTGGCTGCGCGGCCTCGCCCGCCGCCGCAAGGCCGCGGCGCCGCCGGTGCCGCCGCCGGTCGACCCGGCGTGACACCTCTCCTGATCGCCTGGAGCCTCTCCCGGGACTCTGCGCTTGTCCCTCTCCCCTCGCGGGAGAGGGAGGCTCGCCGCGTGGCGGCGAGACGGGTGAGGGGGGATTCCACAGTCTCTGAATTCGCGGAACGCCCCCTCACCCGCCCTCGCTCCGCGAGGGCACCCTCTCCCGCGAGGGGAGAGGGAAGACGGCCGAGCCGCCTGTACAGAGATCACGTTCCCGCGAGCCGTTTGGTCAGCGGATGGTCGGGCCCGAGCTTTTCGCGGGCGAGGTCGAGCGGGCGCTTGCCGTCCCAGGCGACGATGTCGGTGCGGGCGCCGGCATCGACCAGCACCGACGCGCAGTCGGCGAAGCCGTGCCACAGCGCGTCGTGCAGCGGCGTGTAGCCGTTCGACGGCCCCTGGTAGTCGAGGGCCACGCCCTTCGCCGCGGCGAGCTGCCGGGTGATGTCGAGGTGGCCGTTGTAGGTCGCCTTGTGCAGCGGCACGGCGCCGAACACCGGTTCGACCGCATTGACGTCGGCGCCGGCCTCGATCAGCAGGCGGACCATGTCGGTGTGGCCGTCGCGGGCGGCGACCAGCAGCGCCGTGTGGCCGTCGTCGAAGCCGCCGACCACCGGCCAGCGCCGGTCGACGGCGGCGCCGGCCGCGAGCACGTCGCGCAGCGCCGTGACGTCCCCGGCCTGCACGGCGCGGATCAGCCCCGCCTCGTCCTGCGCCGCCGCGTCGCGGGCCCGCCGCTGCGCGATCAGGTCCTCGATGCGGGCGAGCTTGTCGGCGTCGCCGGCCCCCTGGCTCACGCGCTTCGCGTAGGCCAGATGCTCGGCCAGCGTGAAGCCGTAATAGGTCGTCGGCGTCAGCCGGCAGCTGCGGTCGAGCAGCAGGGCGACGATGTCGTCGGCCTTGAACCAGATCGCCTCGAACAGCGGCGTGTGGCCGGTCGATGTCGCCTGCAGGTCGACCGACGCGCCGGCCTCGATCAGCAGCCGCGCCGCCTCGGTGTGCGCGCCCTGGCACGCCTTGTGGAGCGCCGCCGTGCCGGCCTTGCGGTCGAGCGCGTCGGTGAGGGCGCCCGCCGCGAGCAGCGCCGCGATCTTGTCGGTGTCGCCGAGCCCGGCCGCGAACATCAGCGGCGTCAGTCCGCTCGCCGGATCGGGACGATCGGGGTTCTGGCCGGCGGCCAGCACGGCGCGCACGCCCGCCGCCGTGCCGAACCGCACGGCGCGGACGAGGGCGTCCGCGCCGTCGTGTGAGCCGGTGCCCATCGCCGGCCTCACAGGTTGCGATAGGCGCGCACCAGCGGCGACACGTCCCAGCACACCCGCCAGCCGACGATCTTGCGGTTGCGCACCGTCAGGAAGGTCGCGACCTGGAGGTCGTACTCGTTGCCGTTGGCGATGCACTGGGCGTGCTCGTGGACGATGCCGACGGCCCGCTCGCCGTCCACCATCACGTCGCCCTGCAGCGTGAAGCTCAGCATCCTGGAATGCGCGGCCCACACCCCGAAGCTGGCGAGCACGTCCGGCACGCCGCGATAGGAGCCGAGCCACGGCGCGAGATCGCTGACGCTCGGCACCGGCGGAACATTGTCCCAGGTGACGTCGGGATCGAGCAGCGCGATCGCGTCGTCGGACCTGCCGATCTGCATGTTGTGGAACCACGCCGTGGCGACGGTCCGGGTCGCGGCCGGATCGACAGGGGCGGGCAGGGGCTGTCCCGGCTGCGGGAACCTGGCCTTCACGTCGGCGAGAAACCCCTCGTAGTCGCGCAGCGCCCAGACCTGCTCGAACTCCAGGTATTCGCGCATGGGCAGCCAGCCCATCGAGTTTCGGTCGAGGTCGTCGAGCGACTCCGCGTTGACGATCGCGATGATGCGATGCTGCGACACCACCTTGTAGAGCTGGACGAAGCCGGCCCGGATCCCCTCGACGCCGTGATCGCCCTCGCGCGCCTCGAGGTCCCACAGCTGGTCCTGCGAGATCCGCCCCTGATAGTTCCATTTCATCTGCACGTAGAACAGCATCGCGCCCGCCCTCCGGTTGCGGGCACGCGCCGTCGCTCCGGCCGGAGGAGGGGAGCGGCCGGACAGGGCGGCGCGGCGCCCGCGGGTTGTGCCTACAACCTAAACGAGCACTATGCCAGAAGTAAATCTATAAGTCGTACACGTCCGCGTGCGCACGCGGACGACGAGGCGTCCGCGCCGCCGGGCGCGCAGTCCCGGCGGTCACGCCGCCGCGCGCTGCGGTCGCTCGCGCGGGACGAGCGACACGGTGCGCCGGCCGCCGTCGCGCAGGATCTCGATCGCGGTGTCGCGGCCGATCCGCTCGCCGCTCAGGCTGCGGACGAGGTCGTCGGCGCCCGTCACCGGACGGCCGTCGATCGCCAGCACCACGTCGCCGGCGACGATGCCGACCCCGGCGGCGGGGCTGCCCGGCTCGACCGAAGCGACCATCACGGCGCTCTCCTGTGCGACGCCGGCGAGATGCCGCAACCGGGCGGGCAGGGCGGTCTGGGCCGCCGCGATGCCGATCCAGGCGCGCCGCACCCGGCCGTGCCGCACCAGCTCGCCCAGCACGTGCTTCACCGTGTTGGCCGCGATGGCGAAGCAGATCCCCTGGGCGCCCTGGATGATCGCCGTGTTGATGCCGACCACCTCGCCGTGCGAGGCGACCAGCGGCCCGCCGGAATTGCCCGGATTGAGGGCGGCGTCGGTCTGGATCAGGTCGTCGACGAGGCGGCCGCTGGAGGCGCGCAGCGAGCGTCCCAGCGCCGACACGACGCCGGCCGTCACGGTCGACTCGAAGCCGAGCGGATTGCCGATGGCGACGACCAGCTGGCCGCGCCGCAGACGCTTGGAGTCGCCGAGCGCGGCGGCCGGCAGCGTCACGTTCTCGTCGACGCGGGCGAGCGCGAGATCGGTGTCCGGATCGGCCCCGACCAGCCGGGCGCCGAGCCGCCGGCCGTCCGCCGTGGTGACGGCGAGGCGCGCCGCGCCCGGCTGCATCGCCGCGGCGACGACGTGATGATTGGTCACGATCAGCCCGTCGGGAGAGACGATCACGCCGGAGCCGGACCCGCGGCGCCCCTGCGGTCCGGCGACATCGAGCCGCACCACGGCCGGGCCGATGCGGTCGACCACGGTCGTGACGGCGTGCGAGTACGCGTCGAGCAGTGTGGCATCGTCGCGGCCGTCGGGCTCCGGCCCGGCGGTCGGGGAATTATCGTTCGGAACGCCGCCGCGCTCCGCAGCGAAATTGCCGGAACGATCGTCGCCGGCGACCTCACGAAGCCGGACGTCGCCGTTCGGATCGACGTGACGGCCATGGCGATACCGCCGCGGCAGCGAACCCGGAGTTCGATCAGAGACGGGGGATTCGGCCGAACTGCGAGTTCGGCGAACAAGTTGATAGACTTGCATGGCACGGCCGGATATGGGGAATGCCACGCGGTTATGGAAGACCATCGGGACGTCGCGCCAGCGCCGGGCTTCCTTCCCAGGCAGGCCTTTTTAGGGCCACGAGAATGCGCGATGTCGAGCGGTCAGGAAAATCCGGAGCTGTCATGAGTTCGAAGTGGGCGCGCCTCGTGGCCGTCGGCACGGCCTTTCTCCTGGCCGGATGCGGCGGCGAGACGAAGCAGCAGCAGGCCGGCGGACCGCCGCCCGCGCAGGTGACGGTGGCGAAGCCCGTCGAGCGCACCGTCACCGACTACGACGAGTATGTCGGCCGCTTCGTCCCGGTGGACTCGGTCGAGGTGCGGGCGCGCGTGTCCGGCTATCTCGATCAGATCCATTTCAAGGACGGCCAGCTGGTGAAGCAGGGTGACCTGCTGTTCACCATCGACAAGCGGCCGTTCCAGACGGCGCTCGACCAGGCCAAGGCGAACCTCGCCCAGGCCAAGGCCAATCTCGCCTTCACCGAGGCCGATCTGCAGCGCGCCCAGCAGCTCGTGCGCGACCGGACCATCACGGAGCAGACCTTCGACCAGCGCACCCAGGCCAAGCGGGTCGCCGAGGCCTCGGTCGCGGCCCAGGAGGCGGCGGTGCGTCAGGCGACGCTCGATCTGGAGTTCACCGAGCTGCGCTCGCCGATCACGGGCCGCATCGGCGATCGCCGCGTGTCGGTCGGCAACCTGGTGACGGGCGGCACCGGCGGCACCACGACGCTGCTCGCCGTGATCGTGACCTACGACCCGATCCGCTTCGAGTTCACGTTCGACGAGGCGGCGTATCTCCGCTACCAGCGCACCGCGTCCGACGGCCCGGCCAGCCGCGCCGGCGGCCTCGAGGTCGGGCTCAAGCTGATCGACGAGCCGGAGTTCAAGCACACCGGCCGCATGGACTTCGTCGACAACGTGATCGAGCGGACCACCGGCACGATCCGCGGCCGCGCCGTGCTGCCGAATCCGGACGGGCTGTTCACGCCCGGCATGTTCGCCCGCGTGCGCGTGCCGGCGTCCGCCCCGCAGACCGCGATGCTGGTTCCCGACGTCGCCATCGGCTCCGAGCAGGTGCGCAAGTTCGTCTACGTGGTGGGCGGCGACAACGTCGCCAAGCAGACCTTCGTCACGCTCGGCCAGCTCGACGGCAAGCTGCGGGTCGTCAAGACCGGCCTGAAGCCGGACGACCGGGTGATCGTCAACGGCATCGCGCGGGTCCGTCCCAACAGCAAGGTGACGCCGAAGGAAGAGGCGAACGCCTCGCCCGCCCCGGCCGGCCCCCAGGCCTCGGCCGAGAAGGCCGGCCCGCCGACCGCCAAGGCCGAGTGAGCCCGCGATGAAGCTCTCGCACTTCTTCATCGAGCGGCCGATCTTCGCGTCGGTCGTCTCGATCGTCATCGTGATCCTCGGCGCGGTGGCCTACATCCGGCTGCCGGTCGCCCAGTATCCGGAGATCGCGCCGCCCGTCATCAACGTGACGGGCCAGTATCCCGGCGCCAGCGCCGAGACGGTCGCCGAGACCGTGGTGGCGCCGATCGAGCAGCAGATCAACGGCGTCGAGGGAATGCTCTACATCTCCTCGAACTCGACCGCCGACGGTCGCTTCTCGATCTCGGTGACGTTCAACATCGGCGTCAATCTCGACATCGCCCAGGTGCAGGTGCAGAACCGCGTGGCGGTGGCGCAGCCGCGCCTGCCGCTGCAGGTCCAGCAGATCGGCGTGACGGTCAACAAGTCGTCGCCCGACATCCTGATGGTGGTGAACCTCTTCTCGCCGGATTCCTCGCGCGACACGCTGTTCATCTCCAACTTCGCCAACATCCAGATCAAGGACGTGCTGTCCCGCGTCGACGGC
This sequence comes from Rhodoplanes tepidamans, assembly GCF_030813915.1. GTDB lineage: Bacteria > Pseudomonadota > Alphaproteobacteria > Rhizobiales > Xanthobacteraceae > Rhodoplanes > Rhodoplanes tepidamans. The sequence goes on along the minus strand of NZ_JAUSUJ010000013.1, from coordinate 102,239 downwards.
GTCGGCTCGATCACGGTGTTCGGCAGCCGCGACTACGCGATGCAGATCTGGCTCGATCCCGACCGGCTGCAGTCGCTGAACCTCACCGCCCAGGACGTCACGGCGGCCCTGCAGGCGCAGAACATCCAGGTCGCCTCCGGCGTGCTCAACCAGCCGCCGGTGCCGGAGCAACTCGCCTTCCAGGTGGCGGTGCGCACGCTCGGCCGCCTGTCGGATCCGGTCGAGTTCGCCAACGTCGTCGTCAAGCAGACCGACAACGCCGTCGTCCGCATCAAGGACATCGGCCGCGTCGAGCTGACCGCGCAGGACTACTCGTCCACGTCCTATCTCGATCGCCAGCCCTCGGTCGCGCTCGGCGTGTTCCAGCGGCCGGGATCGAACGCGCTGACCACCGGGCAGGGCGTCGTGGCGACGATGGAGCGCCTCGCGTCCGGCTTCCCGGAGGGCGTGAAACACGCCATCATCTACAATCCGACCACGTTCATCGCGGAGTCGGTGCGCGCCGTCGTCGAGACCATCTTCGAGGCGGCGATCCTGGTCGTGCTGGTCGTCATCCTGTTCCTGCAGACCTGGCGGGCCGCCGTCATCCCGATCCTGGCGATTCCGATCTCGCTGGTCGGCACCTTCTTCGTGATGAGCCTGTTCGGCTTCTCGCTCAACAACCTGTCGCTGTTCGGCCTGGTGCTCGCCATCGGCATCGTGGTCGACGACGCCATCGTCGTGGTGGAGAACGTCGAGCGCAACATCAGTGCCGGGCTCAGCCCGCGAGACGCTGCGCACAAGACCATGGACGAGGTCGGCGGCGCGCTCGTCGCCATCGCCCTGGTGCTGTCGGCCGTGTTCGTGCCGACCGCGTTCATCACCGGCATCTCCGGGCAGTTCTACCAGCAGTTCGCGCTGACCATCGCGGGCTCCACCCTGATCTCGCTGCTGGTGTCGCTGACCCTGTCGCCGGCGCTGTGCGCGCTGCTCCTCAAGGGGCACGATCCGCACCATCGCGAGCGGTGGTTCGAGAAGCCGGTGCACGGCTTCTTCCGCCTGTTCAACCGCGGCTTCGACGCGGTGGCGAACGGCTACGGCTGGCTCGCCGGCCGGGTGGTGCGGCTCACCGTCCTGATGCTGCTCGCCTACGCCGCCGTGCTGGGCTTCGGCCTCAACGAGTTCCGCAGCGCGCCGCAGGGCTTCATCCCGCAGCAGGATCGCGGCTATCTGATCGTCGCCTCGCAGCTGCCGCCGGGCTCCTCCCTGCAACGCACCGATGCCGTGATGAAGCGGGCCGCCGACATGGCCCTCGCCACGCCGGGCGTCGGCCACGCCATCAACATCGTCGGCTTCTCGGGCGCCACCTTCACCAACGCGCCGAACGCCGGCGCCATGTTCCTGATCCTCGAGCCGTTCGAGAAGCGGGTCGGCGACCCCGCCAAGACCGCGGCGGCCATCCAGGGGGCGCTGTTCGGCAAGCTGGCGGCGATCCAGGAGGCCTTCATGGTCGTCGTGCTGCCGCCGCCCGTGCAGGGCATCGGCAACGCCGGCGGCTACCGCATGATGGTCCAGGACCGCAACGGCGTCGGCTCGCAGGCGCTGCTCGGCTCCGTCTACGGCATGATGGGCCGTGCCGCCCAGACCCCGGGCCTCAAGCAGGTGTACTCGCTGTTCGAGACCTCGACGCCGCAGCTCTATCTCGACATCGACCGCACCAAGGCGCAGCTGCTCGGCATCAACATGGCCGACGTGTTCAACACGCTGCAGGTCTATATCGGGTCGCTCTACGTCAACGACTTCAACCTGTTCGGCCGCACCTTCCGGGTGCAGGCGCAAGCCGATGCCGAGCACCGGCTGGAGCCGAAGGACGTGCTGACGCTGCGGGTGCGCAACTCCCGCGGCGAGACGGTGCCGATCGGGGCGTTCACCACGGTGCGCGACATCTCCGGTCCGTACCGGGTGCCGCGCTACAACCTCTATCCGGCCGCCGAGCTCGACGGCGATTCCGCCCCCGGCTACTCGCAGGGCCAGGCCATCGCCATCATGGAGAAGCTCGCCGCCGAGACGCTGCCGCCCGGCATCGGCTACGAATGGACGGGCCTCGCCTACCAGCAGATCAAGGCCGGCGACACCGCGCTGTTCGCCTTCGGGCTGGGCGTCGTCTTCGTGTTCCTGGTGCTGGCCGCCCAGTACGAGAGCCTCACGCTGCCGCTCGCCGTCATCATGATCGTGCCGATGTGTCTCGTCGCGGCGATCACCGGCGTCATCCTGCGCGGGATGGACAACAACATCCTGACCCAGGTCGGCTTCGTGGTGCTGATAGGACTGGCGGCCAAGAACGCCATCCTGATCGTCGAGTTCGCCAAGCAGCTCGAGGACCAGGGGCGCGATCGCGCCTCCGCCGCCGTCGAGGCGGCCCGCCTGCGCCTGCGGCCGATCCTGATGACGTCGCTCGCCTTCATCCTCGGCGTGGTGCCGCTGGTGTGGGCGACCGGCGCCGGCGCCGAGCTGCGGCAGGCGCTCGGCACCGCGGTGTTCTCGGGCATGATCGGCGTCACCACGTTCGGCCTGATCTTCACGCCGGCCTTCTACGTGGTGGGCAGCTGGCTCTCCGGCCTGACCGGCGGACGCCGGCGTGCCGGCGCGATGCCGGCGGCGCCGACCGGCCAGCCGGCGGAGTGAGGCCGGCGGCGGTCTCCCGGTGCCGCACGCCGCGTCCCGATCGGGCGCGGGGGCGGCCGGCCGCGCCGTCCGGCTTGCGACCTTAGGCCTCGGTGGCATTTCCGGGCCGTCGCGACACCATCGGCCGACAGAGCGCGTGCGCGAGCGGATTCGCTCGCGCGGACGCCGCCGGGGGAGACGCCATGAAGTTCGGACTGTCGCAAGCCGTGGCCCGCACCGAGGACGCCGCCTTCCTGCGCGGGGCGGGGCGCTACGTCGCCGATCTGGTGCCGGGCGACGCGTTGCGCGCCGTGGTGCTGCGCACCCCGCACGCCCATGCCCGCATCCGCTCGGTCGACACCACGGCGGCCGCGGCGCTGCGGGGCGTGCGCCTCGTCCTCACCGCCGCCGATCTCGCCGCGCTCGGCCCGCTGCCCTGCCTCGGCATTCCGCGCGGCGTCACGGTGGAGCCGGCGGACTGTCCGGTTCTGGCCGGCGACGTCGTCCGCCATGTCGGCGACGCCGTCGCCTTCGTGGTCGCCGACACGGTCGAGCGGGCGCGCGACGCCGCCGAGGCGATCGTGGTCGAGGTCGAGCCGCTGCCGCACGTCGTCGATCCGGTCGCGGCCCTGTCGCCCGACGCGCCGCCGGTGTGGCCGGGGCGGGCCGGCAATGTCGCCTACACCCAGACGCTCGGCGACGCCGCGGCGACCGAACGCGCCTTCGCGGCGGCCGCCCACGTGGTCGAGCTGCGCCTGGTCAACCAGCGCCTCGTCGCCAACTACATGGACACACGCGCCGTGACGGCCGCGGTCGACCAGCGCGACGGGCGCATCACGCTGACGCTCGGCAGCCAGGGCTCGCACACGGTGCGCGACATCCTGGCCGAGCACGTGCTGCGCATCCCGCCCGAGCGGCTGCGGGTGATCACGCCGGACGTCGGCGGCGGCTTCGGGACGAAGCTGTTTCCGTATCGCGAGTATGCGCTCGCCGCCGTGGCGGCGGAGCGGCTCGGCCGCACGGTGAGCTGGGTCGCCGATCGCGCCGATCACTTCCTCGGCGACAGCCAGGGCCGCGCCAACGTGACGACGGCGCGCCTCGCGCTCGACGCCGATCACCGCTTCCTCGCCCTCGACGTCGACATGGTGTGCGACATGGGGGCGTATCTGTCGTGCTACGCGCCCTACATCCCGTTCGCCGGCGCCGGCATGCTGCCGGGCGTCTACGACATCCCGGCGTGCCACGTGCGCATCCGCGGCGTCTTCACCAACACGGTGCCGGTCGACGCCTATCGGGGCGCCGGGCGGCCGGAAGCGTCCTACGTGATCGAGCGCCTGGTCGACACCGCGGCGCGCGACCTCGGCGTCGCGCCGGACGACCTGCGACGCCGGAACTTCGTCGCGCCGGCGGCGATGCCCTACACGACCGCGACCGGCAAGGTCTACGACACCGGCGACTTCGCCGCCCACATGGCGCGCGCCCAGGAGATCGCCGACTGGGCCGGCTTCCCGCACCGCGCCGCCGAGGCGCGCCATCGCGGCCGGCTCCGCGGCATCGCGCTCGCCACCTATGTCGAGGCCTGCGGCGCCGTCGGGCCGGAGACCGCGACGCTGCGGCTCGACCGCGACGGCGTCGTCACGGTGCTGATCGGCTCGCAGTCGACCGGCCAGGGCCACGCCACCGCCTACGCCCAGATCGTCGCCGAGCATCTCGGCGTGCCGCCGTCGCGGGTGCGGGTCGTGCAGGGCGACACCGACGCGATCGCCACCGGTGCCGGCACGGGCGGGTCGAGCTCGATCCCGGTCGGCGGCGTCGCCGTCGACGGCGCGGCGAACCGGCTGGCCGAGGTGGTGAAGGCGATCGCGGCCGATGCGCTGGAGGCGGCGGCGGCCGACCTCGAGCTCGCCGACGGCGTCGTGCGCATCGCCGGCACCGACCGCACCGTGAGCCTGTCCACCGTCGCCACCGCGCCGCAGGCGACGCCGGCGCGGCTCACCGTCGCCGAGACGGTCCGGCCGAAGGCCGCGACCTATCCGAACGGCACGCATCTCGCCGAGGTCGAGATCGACCCGGAGACCGGGGCGGTGACGATCGTCCGCTACGTCATCGTCGACGACGTCGGCATGACCCTCAACCCGCTGCTGCTCGCCGGCCAGATCCACGGCGGCGTCGCCCAGGGGCTCGGCCAGGCCCTGATGGAGCAGGCCGTCTACGACCGCGACTCGGGCCAGCTGGTCACCGCGACGCTGCAGGACTACGCCCTGCCGCGCGCCGGCGACCTGCCGGACTTCGTCTTCGAGACGCGCAACGTGCCGTGCGCGACCAACCCGCTCGGCGTGAAGGGCGCCGGCGAGGCCGGCACCATCGGGGCGGCGCCGGCCGTGATCAACGCCGTGGTCGACGCGCTGTGGCGGGCCCGGCGGATCCGCGACATCGACATGCCGGCGACCGCGCAGGCCGTGTGGGCGGCGCTGCGCGAACATGATCGCATGCACGCCCTGTGATGTGTGCCGGTGCGGCAGCGCGGCCACACCCGGGCGGTGGTGCCATCAAAACCGTATCGCGAACTCGTGATCTTAGAGTCGTTCCAGTGAGATGCCAGCGTAGGGGTTTCTCGGTAGATCTCGCGGGGCCCTGGCCTGCCGCACCGGCGGCCGGGACCGGCACCACGCCGGTCCGACCAGCCACCGACCTCATCGAACAGGAGACCTCATGACGATCCGTACGATGCTCGCCGCCGCTGTGCTCCTCGCGGGTGTGACCGCCGTCGCCGCGCAGGACCCGATCGCGCAGCGAAAGGCCCTCATGAAGGCCAATGGCGACCAGGCACGAACGGGCGCCCTGATGGCGCGCGGCGAGATGCCGTTCGATCTCGCCAAGGCGCAGGCGATCTTCCAGACCTATGCGGACAGCGCCGCCAAGAGCAAGGCGCTCTATCCGGAGACCGCCAAGACCGGCGGCGACACCGCGGCCGATCCGCGCATCTGGCAGAACATGAGCGACTTCCAGGCCAAGCTCGCCAAGTTCGGCGAGGACGCCACCGCCGCCAAGGGCAAGGTGAAGGACGAGGCGAGCTTCAAGGCCACCTTCTCGGAGGTGCAGAAGAACTGCGGCGGCTGCCACGAGAGCTACCGCGTCAAGAAGAGCTGATCGGTGCGCCTGCTGCGCATCCTGGTGATCGCCGCGGCGCTGGTCCTGGGGACCGGCGTCGCGGTGTTCTTCGTGCTGACCGAGCCGGCGCGCGTCGCCGCCGCCTCGCTCGGCCCTCACACGCCGAATCTCGACAACGGCCGCACCATGTTCTTCGCCGGCGGCTGCGCCTCGTGCCACGCCTCCTCCAAGGAGGATCGCACCCGGCTCGGCGGCGGCGCGCCGCTGCATTCGCCGTTCGGCACCTTCTACGCGCCCAACATCTCGCCCGATCCGGCCGACGGCATCGGCCGCTGGAGCGAGGCGGGCTTCGTCTCCGCCATGCAGGACGGCACCTCGCCGGACGGCCGCCACTACTATCCGGCGTTTCCTTACACCTCCTATCAGCGCATGGAGACGGCGGATCTCCGCGACCTCTTCGCCTTCCTGAAGACCCTGCCGGCCGTGCAGGGCCGGGCGCCGGAGCACGAGCTGCCGTTCCCGTTCTCGGTCCGCCGCGGCATCGGCCTGTGGAAGCTCCTCTACCTCGACGGCCGCCAGTTCCAGGCGGACCCGACGAAATCGGCGAGCTGGAATCGCGGCGCCTATCTGGTCGACGGCCCGGGCCACTGCGCCGAGTGCCACTCGCCCCGCACTGCGCTCGGCGGCATCGTCGAATCGCAGCGCTTCGCCGGCGGGCCGAACCCGGAAGGGCAGGGGTGGGTGCCGAACATCACCGGCAAGGGGCTGGCGAGCTGGTCGGCCAAGGACGTCGAGTACATGCTGGAGACCGGCGACCTGCCGGACGGCGATTCGGTCGGCGGCACCATGGCGGCGGTGGTGCGCAACACCCGCGAGCTGCCGGCGGCGGACCGCGCCGCCATGGCCGAGTACCTGAAGTCGCTGCCGCCCGTCGACGGCCCGCCGCGGCCGGAGCGCAGGTAGCGTTTCCAGCCGGACCGACCGGCAGCGAGAACGCTCGCGCCCCCGCACATCGGGGTCGCGCACGAGGAGGTTTTCGGAACCCGAGGGGCGTGCGACAAGGGACTCCCGCATTCCCGCCCGGACCCGCCTTCCCCCACCATGAGCGTCAGTCGCGCCATCCTGATCAAGATCGTCTCGGTGGCCCTGTTCGCGCTGATGTCGGCCCTGGTCCGGTATGTGGGCGAGGCCGGAATCCCGCTCGGCCAGGTGGTGTTCTTCCGCAGCGCCTTCGCCCTGATCCTGCTGGTCGCGATGTACGCGGTGCGGCGCGAGCTCGCCGTCGCGGTGCGCACCCGCCGGCCGCTCGGCCATGTCGGCCGCGGCAGCATCGCGGTGTTCGGCATGTTCCTCAACTTCGCCGCGCTGGCGCGGCTGCCGCTGGTCGACGCCACGGCGATCAGCTTCGCGGCGCCGATGATCACGGTGGCGCTCGCCGCGCTGGTGCTCTCCGAGCGGGTGCGGGCCTATCGCTGGACCGCGGTCGCCATCGGGTTCGGCGGCGTGCTGGTGATGCTGTGGCCCTATCTCGGACTCGGGCGGCTCGTCACGGCGGGCTCGGCGGAGGCGACGGTCGGGGCGCTGTGCGCGCTCGGCGCCGCCTTCTCCAACGCCTTCGCGGTGATCCAGACCCGCCGGCTCACCGACAGTGAGACGACGCCGTCGATCGTCTTCTACTTCTCGTTGATCTGCACCATCGCGGGTGCCGTCGTCCTGCCCTTCGTGTGGATGACGCCGACGCTGCCGCAGCTCGCCGCGCTGATCGCCATCGGCATCCTCGGCGGCCTGTCGCATCTGCTGCTCACCGAGAGCTACCGCTACGCGCCGGCCTCGGTGATGGCGCCGTTCGACTACCTGGCGCTGCTGTTCGCCTTCCTGATCGGCTGGGCGGCCTTCGGCGAGATCCCGACCGTCTGGGCCTATGGCGGCGCCGGCATCGTGGTGCTGTCCGGCCTGTTCGTCATCTGGCGCGAGCGGCAGCTCGCCGCCCGCCGCCGCCAGACGCCGCCGCCGCGGCTGCCGCCGCCCGGCGACGTGTGACCGGCGCCGTGCGATCAACTCGGTCATTCCGGGACGGCGCGGAGCGCCGGACCCGGAATCCAACCCCAAGCACTGAGTCCTGCGCTGGATTCCGGGTTCGCACCTTCGGTGCGCCCTGGAATGACCCCGAGCTGATCAGGCGGAATCCGTGTGACCGGCGGTTTGCGATCGGCCCGGCGGGCGCGCTCAGAACGCCTTGAACGTGATGATCGTCTTGGTGTCCATGATGCCCGGGATGGTCTGCACCTTCTCGTTGACGAAGTGGCCGATGTCGGTGCCGGGCTCGACGTAGAACTTCACCAGGAGATCGTAGTCGCCGGCCGTGGAGTAGATCTCCGAGGCGATCTCGGCGTCGGCGAGCTGGTTGGCGACCTGGTACGACTTGCCGAGGTTGCACTTGATCTGGACGAAGAACGGAATCATCGGCTTTGCCTCGCGCCCCGCGGCGTCCCGCCGCCCCGTCGCGCCGCTCGGCGCTCCGCGGCGCCGTCGCGCGGTCGCCGCAATCGAGCAAAACCGGACCGGTTTGACAAGCGGAACGGCCGGCCCGCCGGCGCTTGCGCGGGTGCGGGGGAGGGACTAGCTTCCGCCTGGAATCTCAGCGGGGTGTCCGGCGAATCCGCGTCCGGGCTGAGAGGCGAAGCCGGCTCCCGGTCCGCGGAGCGGCGTGCCAACCCGTCGAACCTGATCCGGGTCATGCCGGCGGAGGGAGCTCGAGATGCCGCACGCCAGCGGTCTCGTCGGTGACGACGCGTCGTCGCGCGACCTCGTCGCGCGGGCGGCCGACGCGCTGGAGCGCCTGCGCGCCCGGCGGCCGCGCGTCCACTGCATCACCAACACGGTCGCCCAGGCCTACACGGCCAACCTGCTGCTCGCCGCCGGCGCGGTGCCATCGATGACCATCGCGGCCGACGAGGTCGCCGCCTTCGTGGCCGGTGCCGACGCCCTGCTCGTCAACATCGGCACGCTCGACGAGCCGCGCCGGGCCGCCATCGGCATCGCCATCGACGCCGCCGCCGAGGCCGGCATTCCGTGGGTGCTCGACCCGGTGTTCGTCGACCGCTCGCCCGGCCGCGCCACCTTCGGCGAGGCGCTGCTGGCGATGCGGCCGACCATCCTGCGGCTGAACCCGTCGGAGTTCTCCACGCTGTCCGGGCTCGCCGCGGAGCCCGGGCAGGTCGCCCGCTTCGCCCGCGACAGCGGGGCCGTGGTCGCGCTGACCGGCAAGACCGACCGGATCGCCGACGCGACCCGGCTCGCCGCGGTCGCCAACGGCCATCGCTGGATGACCCGCATCACCGCCATGGGCTGTGCCGGCGCGGCGCTCACCGCCGCCTTCGCGGCGGTCGAGCCCGACCCGTGGTGCGCCACCGTGGCGGCGCTCGTCTGCCTGGGCGTCGCCGGCGAGCGCGCCGCCGTGGTGTCGAGCGGACCCGGCACGCTCGCCACCGCCATTCTCGACACGCTGTTCGATCTCGATCGCAAGGACCTGCAGGAGCGGGCGAAGGTGAGCTGATGCCGGTGGACGTGCGTCTCAATGCCATCCTGGACCCGGAGCGCGCCGGCGGGCGGCCGCTCGTCGATCTCGCCCGCGCCGTGGTCGCCGGCGGGGCGACGCTGCTGCAGCTGCGCGACAAGCTCGGCACCACCCGCCGCATGATCGACGAGGCGCGGGCCCTGGTGGAGCTGCTCGCGCCGCTCGGCGTGCCGCTGGTGATCAACGACCGGGTCGACGTCGCGCTCGCCGCCGGGGCCGCCGGCGTCCATCTCGGCCCCGACGACATGGCGATCGAGGACGCCCGTGCGCTGCTCGGGCCGGACGCGATCGTCGGCCACTCGATCAAGACGCTCGACCAGGCCGAGCGCGTGCCGCTCGAGCTGATCGACTATGCCGGCGTCGGCGGCGTCTACGCGACGCTGTCCAAGGACAATCCGGCCGCGCCCATGGGCCCGGAGGGGCTCGCGGCGATCCGCGCCGTGCTGCGCCGGCGGGCGCCGCTGATGCCGGTGGTCGGCATCGCCGGCATCGAGGCGAGCAATGCCGCCGCCGTGATCGCGGCCGGCGCCGACGGCGTCGCCGTCATCTCGGCGCTGTCGCTCGCCCCGGATCCCGAGGTCGCGGCCCGCACCCTGCGCGGCCTCGTCGACGGCGTCCTGGCCGAGCGGGCCGCCGGATGACCGCCATTGCCGTCACGATCGCCGGCTCGGATTCGAGCGGCGGGGCCGGCATCCAGGCCGACCTGAAGACCTTCTCGGCGCTCGGCGTCTACGGCGCCTCGGTGATCGCCGCGCTGACCGCGCAGAACACCCGCGGCGTCACGGCGATCCACGACGTGCCGCCCGATTTCATCGCGGCGCAGATCGACGCGGTGTTCTCCGACCTTTCCGTCGACGCCGTGAAGATCGGCATGCTGTCGGTGCCGGCGGCGATCACCGCGGTCGCCGACGGCCTGGCGCGGCACCGGGCGCGGAACATCGTGCTCGACCCGGTGATGATCTCGACCAGCGGGGCGCGGCTGCTGGCGCCGGAGGCGGTCGACACGCTGATCCGGCTGCTGCTGCCGGCGGCCGACCTGATCACGCCGAACCTGCCCGAGGCGGCGGCGCTGCTCGACGCCGCGGTGGCGACCACCGAGGCGGAGATGCGCGGGCAGGGCGAGGCGCTGCTGGCCCGCGGCGCCCGCGCCGTGCTGATCAAGGGCGGCCATTCCGAGGGGCCGGAGAGCGTCGACCTGCTGGTCACGCCGGCCGGCGTCGCGCGGTTCACGGCGCCGCGGGTGACGACGAAGAACACCCACGGGACGGGCTGCACCCTGTCCTCCGCGGTCGCCGCCGGCCTCGCCCACGGTCTGCCGCTCGCCGCCGCGGTCGGCGACGCCAAGGCCTATGTCGCGGCGGCGATCGCCGCCGCCGACCGCCTGACCATCGGCACCGGCTTCGGCCCGGTGCATCATTTCCACCGGTGGTGGTGAGTGCGGCGAATGCTCTGTTTCGATGCGCCCGTCGTCTTGCTTCGGGTCGGCGCCACTCTGCGATTCACCTCTCCCCAGCGGGGAGTGGTCGGATCTCGCGCGGCAGCGCGAGATCCGGGTGAGGGGGGGCCGCGCCAGCCAACGGGCGGCGTAAACCCTCGCCCCGGTCGCGAGCTCCGCTCGCGCCGGACCCTCTCCCTCAGGGAGAGGGTCCGGAGGCTGCTGCTGCACCTGACCTCGGATCGACACGTGTTTGCAGCGCCCCGGAACGACGGGATTCGTGAGTTCAGGAGCATGACATGACCAACCTCACCCGACGCCGTCTCGCGGGTGGCGCGCTCGGCGCCGCCGCGGTCCTGGCCGCGCCTTCGGTCGCGCGGGCGCAGCAGAAGCGCTGGCGCATGGTGACGTCGTGGCCCAAGCGGCTGCCCGGGCCCGGCATGTCGGCCGAGCGCGTCGCCGAGCGGATTTCCGCCATGTCCGGCGGCCGGCTGCAGATCACGGTGCATGCCGCCGGCGAGGTGGTGCCGGCCTTCGAGGTGCTCGACGCGGTCGGCGGCGGGGTCGTCGAGATGGGCCACACGGCGGCCTTCTACTGGCAGGGCAAGCAGCCGGCGGCGGCGTTCTACACCACGGTGCCGTTCGGGCTGACGCCCGCCGAGCACGTCGCCTGGGTCGAGGCCGGCGGCGGCCAGGCGCTGTGGGACGAGCTCTACGCGCCGTTCGGGGTCAAGCCGTTCATGGGCGGCAACACCGGCGTCTGCATGGGCGGCTGGTTCCGGACGCCGATGAAGGACGTCGCCGACCTGAAGGGCCTCAAGATCCGCTCGCTCGGGCTCGGCGGCGAGGTCTATCGCCGGCTCGGCGCGACGCCGCAGACGACGGCGCCGGGCGAGATCCTGACCAGCCTGCAGTCCGGCGTGCTCGACGGCGCCGAGTTCGTCGGTCCCGGCACCGACATCGCGCTCGGCCTCTACCGGGTGGCGCCGCACTATTACGGCCCCGGCTTCAACAAGCCGAACGGCACCGGCGAGTGCCTGATCTCGCTCGCCGCCTGGAGCGGTCTCGACGCCGACCTGAAGGCGATCGTCGCGCATGCCTGCGCCACCGAGGCGACCTTCGCGCTCTCCGAGATGGAGCGCCTCAACGCCGAGGCGCTCGCCGCACTGGTGGAGCGCCACAAGGTGAAGCTCGAGACCTTCCCGGACGCGATCGTCGTCGCCGCGCGCGGGCAGGCGACCGACATCCTCGCCGAGGTCGCGGCCCGCAATCCGCTGGCGCAGAAGGTCCACGACTCCTACACGGCGTTCCGCGACCGGGTGGCGGGCTGGTCGCGGGTGTCGATCCGGGCCGTGCTGGAGGCGCGCGGCGTCTGATCAGGACGCCGCGCCGGTCTCGCGGACCGCTCCCCACGCTGTGGGGGGCACCGGGCTTGCTGCGCTGCAGCGTCCGGGGTGCGCCGCAGCATCGGCGGCGGTTCAGGCGGCGGCTTTCGCGGTCGGAATACATGCCATAACATCCGGCCGTTCCCCGGCCGCCCGGCCGGCCATGCCCACCCGAACAGGCCAGCCCCCGACATGCGTATCGCCGCCGTTCATTCCGCCGACGGGAAAATCTTCGGCACCGTCGCGCACGACGAGTTCAGGCCGCTGCTGATCGACGGCGCGCCAGTCCGCGACCTGCGCGACGTGATCGCGCTCCTGGACGCCGGACCCGACGCGCTGCGGCACGGCCCCGCCACGGCGCTGGCGAGCCTGACGCTCGCCGCGCCGGTCGGGCCGCTGACCAAGAACGTGATCTGCGTCGGCAAGAACTATCACGACCACGCGCTCGAGTTCGCCCGCAGCGGCGTCGACCAGTCCGGCGACAGGCAGGAGCGGCCGGAGTTTCCGGTGGTCTTCACCAAGGCGACCTCGTCGCTCGCCGATCCGCTGCAGCCGGTGCCGGCCTCCGCCGATCCGACCGGCACCACCGACTACGAAGGCGAACTCGGCGTGGTGATCGGCAAGCGCTGCAGCAAGGTCGGGCCCGAGGAGGCGCTCGACTACGTGTTCGGCTACACGGTGGTCAACGACGTGACGGCGCGCGCCGTGCAGACCCGCCACAGGCAGTGGTTCCTCGGCAAGAGCCTCGACGGCTTCTGCCCGGTCGGCCCGTGGCTGGTCACCGCCGACGAGATGGGCCCGCTCGACGGCCAGATGCTCGTGACGACCGTCAACGGCGAGCGCCGCCAAGCCGCGCCGCTGCGCGACATGATCTTCGACACGCCGACCATCATCGCCACGGTTTCGTCCTACGTGACGCTGGAGCCCGGCGACCTGATCGCCACCGGCACCCCGGCCGGCGTCGGAATCGGCTTCGCCCCGCAGTGCTTCCTGGTGCCCGGCGACATCGTCACGGTGTCGATCGAGGGGATCGGCGATCTGGTCAACCCGATCTCCTGATCGGGCGGGGAGCGGCGCCGGGCCGCCCCGTCGGCCTGCGGCGCCGCGTCGCGTGGCGCCCGCCGAAACGCCCGTGAAACCGTGCGCCGCGGCGTGCCCTGCGGGTTTTGCAGGGGGCCCATGTTCGGCTTCTTTTGCATGACTGATCGGAGGATTGAGCAACGTCCCGACGCGACTTTTCCGGCGCGTCTTCAGGCAAAGTCTGTAGAGTACCGGCCCGAGGAGCGAAACGACCGCCGCGCCCGCGGGGCGCCGGCGTACACGGCCCACCCCCGTCGATCAACAAGACGAAATCGCGAGAGGAGCAGCCAGATGGCGAATGAACCGTGGAAGGCCAAGGACTGGTTCGTGAGCCCGTGGAACTACGCCGCGGAGGCCACGAAGGGCCTGAACTTCGCCAAGAACATCAAGATTCACGATGTCACGCTCCGCGACGGTGAGCAGCAGACCGGCGTGATCTTCTCGAAGGACGACAAGATCCGGATCGCCGAGGCGCTGGCCGAGGCCGGCGTGCACCGCATCGAGGCCGGCATGCCGGTCGTCTCGTCGTCCGACAACGAGGCGATCAAGGAGATCGTGAAGCGCAATCTCGGCCCCGAGATCTTCGCCTTCGCGCGCTGCATGGTCGACGACGTGAAGCGGGCGATCGACACCGGCGTCAAGGGCGTCGTGATGGAGATCCCCTCCAGCATGCACCTCGTCGAGAACGCCTATCGCTGGAAGATGGAGAAGGCGATCGAGACCTCGATCGAGTCGACCCGTTACGCTCACGACAACGGGCTCGAGGTCGTGTTCTTCCCGATCGACTTCTCGCGCGCCGAGCTGAAATGGGCGATCGACCTGATCGAGCGCGTCGGCAAGGAAGGGCACATGGACGCGGTCGCGCTGGTCGACACGTTCGGCGTCCTGTCGCCGCACGCCGCCGGCTACTTCGCCCGCGAGGTGAAGAAGCGCCTGAACGTCCGCCTCGAGGCGCACTTCCATCAGGACTTCGGCATGGGCGTCGCCAACACCATCATGGCGCTGGCCGAAGGCGTCGAGGTGGCGCACACGACCGTGCTCGGCATCGGCGAGCGCTCGGGCAACACCCCGATGGAAGAGCTCGTCATGGCGCTCAAGACCATGTACGGCCAGGACATCGGCCTCGACACCACGCAGCTCACGCCGCTCGCCAACCTGGTCCAGCGACTGGCCGGCGTGCAGGTGCCGTCCAACAAGGCGATCGTCGGCAACGGGCTCTATCAGATCGAGTCCGGCATCATCACCAGCTGGTTCAAGAACTGCGGCGAGCAGATGGCCACCGAGCTGTTCCCGATCCGCTGGGACGCGGTCGGCCAGCCGCCCGCCGACATCGTGATGGGCAAGGGCTCGGGCATCGACTCGGTCAACATCTGGCTGCAGGATCTCGGCATGCAGGTGTCCGACGACGACGCCATGACGGTGCTGCAGGCGGTCAAGGCCTACTCGCTCAAGCACAAGAAGCTGCTCTCCAAGGGCGAGTTCCGCGATCTCGCCAAGCGCGTTCTCGGCAAGGCGGCCTGAAGAACCGCCGACGTCTCCCGACGGCCGGCGGGCGCGCCGCCGGCAGCCGGCAGGCCCACTGCCGGCGAGCATCCTTCCAGAAAGAGCGGGCGCCTGCGGGCGCCCGTTTTTTTCGTGGGCGCGATCGTCTCGCGCCTCGTGGCGAAGGTCGCGACCGACGCCATCACGACGGGATCCAACAGCACCGGCCCGCCCCGGCCGTCGCCGCCCGGCCCGATCCGGCGCCCATCCTTCCAAGTGAGCGTCGTTTCGCGGACGGTTTGGCGGGCTCGACCGCGACTGATACGCTTGCCTGGCGATCGTGTCGGCTCGCACTTTCTCCAACGGGAGAGGGGGTGGGCTTTGCGAGTCGGGGCGAGGGGGTGGGGCATCGATCGGAGGCCTCGGCCCCGTCGCCCGGATCTCGTGCGGGAACCGGCCTCTCCCGCGGGGAAGTGGTGAGTCTCCGAGCGGACCACCCGGGCACGGGAGACGAGTCGCGGGCCCGGACCGGTGGTGTCGGGCTCCTCTCGCGGCGGGGAGCACGGCCCCGTGGCGGGGTGTATCCGGACCCGTGAGGAAGAAGCCGATGCTCCTGTCCGGTCAGGACAAGGTCACGAATTCGTCCGCTTCCGGATCGAGGGCCTGGAGCTCCCCGGTTTCGATGTCGAAGTGCCAGCCGTGGAGGCTCAGGCGGCCCAGCCGGGTCCGTTCGCGAACGAACGGAAACTCCCGGATGTTGACGAGGGAGGTCCTGATCACCTCGTATTCGCAGACGCGCTGCAGGGTGGCCCGAGCCCCGCTGCATGATGCCCCGACGGCGGCGCTCCGGGCCGATGCGGCCGTCTGCAGCCAGCGTCCGATGGCGGTGCCTTCGTGGGCGCTCAGGAGCGCCCGAACCCCGCCGCAGCAGGAATGCCCGAGAACGACGATGTGCCCGACCTGCAGCATGCACACGGCGAACTCGATGGCCGCGATCGTTCCGTGGGCACTCCCGTCCGGAGTGAGCGGAGGAACCAGATTTGCGACGTTGCGGACCGCGAAGATCTCGCCGGGCCCGGTCTCGAAGATGATCGCGGGCTCGACCCGCGAGTCGCAGCACGAGATCATCATGATCTCGGGAGCCTGGCCTTGCGCGAGCCGGGCGAAGGTGTCCCGGTTTCGCGAGAAGAAGTTGTCCCGGAACGACCGGTAGCCGTCGATCAGGCGCTCCAGCGCCGCCTGCCGAGGCGAGGCTGTCGTGAGCCCGTGGAGGGCCGACGTGCAGGCCGGATCGCCGGGCCGATATTCGTCGGTGCCGTCGCGACCCGACGGCACCAGGTCGACATGCCGGTCGAAGCTGCCCATCTCGCATCCTCCCAGCGACGACGTCCTGCACGGCCGTCATCGAACAGGACCATGCCGGTCCGTCGTGGCCACCGGTCCACTCTCTCAGGAGACCGGATGAGCGAAGCGGTACGCCACCGCGATGCGATTGAAGCCGTTGATGGAGACGATGGCGCCGGTCAGATCGGCGAGCTCGGTCTCGGAGAAGTGCGTACTCGCCTGATCGTACACGGCGTCGTCGACGGGCTCCTCGTGAACGAGAGTGACCGCCTCGGCCCATGCGAGGGCGGCCCGCTCGCGCGCGTCGAAGAACGAGGAGTCGCGCCACGTCGGCAGCAGGTGGAGTGCGGTTTCGTTCATTCCGAGCCTGCGCGCTTCCGCTATGTGAACGGCCAGGCAGTAGGCGCAGCCGTTGATCTGCGACGTCCTGATCTTGATCAGCTCGAGCAGCGCGACGGGCAATCCACTCGCCTTGCTGCCTTCGTTGATCTTCTGGAGTCCCTCGATGGTGCCGGGCGAAGCTTTCCGGAAATTGAGAAGCGTGGATCGAGCGCTCACGATGGCGTTCTCCTTCTGGTGCAGCCACCCCGAGCGGCGTTGCCGCCCGGAGTGGCCGTCACGGAGGTGCGGTGGACGGGGGCGGGCGGCGTGCGGGCCGCGGCCGGCGCGCCGGCGTCCTGGTTCAGCACTCCGACCCCTTGCGGGTGCTCTTTCCGTCGCCGCCCGGAAGGATCGGAATGGTGCAGATGACCCGCATCGTCGACGCCCCGAGGTTCCGGAGCTGATGCACTTCGTTGGGAGCCGTGTAGACGAGATCGCCGGGCTTCAGCCGGGTCTCCTTGCCGTTCCCGTCGACGATCGCCGGCTCGCCTTCGGGGAAGAAGAACTCGTGCTCCTCCAGATGAGAGTGGAGGGAGGTGTGACCGCCCGGCGCGAACTCCATGACGCGCATGGCGTAGTTCGGGCAGCCGTCGTCCTTGGTGAGGGCGAAGCGCGCCGACATGCCGTTGAAGCCCTCCTTGTCGACATACACGGCCGGAATGTCCTGTACGTTCTTCCTGATCATCTCTTCGTCTCCGTTGCGAACTCGGGATCGGCTCCGGCCGTGTTCTCAGGTGAGGGCGGGAAGCCAAACGTTGTAGAGCAGAACGTCTTCCTCGATGTTCCGCGGCTGATGCTGGACGCCCTGCGGGACCCTGAGAAAGCACCCCTTGGTGAGGGCCACGTCGCCGACCCCGTCGATCCACATCGTCGCCTTGCCCTGCAGGACGAAGACGATGTCGTCGGAATGCTCGTGAACGTGCTTGTCGGGTTGCGATCCGACCGGAAGGCGAACCAGCGCGAAGGTGACGTCGACGTCGTCCTTCTCGCGGGTGACGAGGTAGGCGATCTCGACGCCGCGAAAACGGGGATGAGGCTGCCAGGTCATCCGGTCGGCCGAGATGGAGTTGCAGGTCGGTGACATGTCGCATCCTTTCCTGTTTCCGGCGCGGCTCGGTCGTGAACCAGGCCGCGCGACGGAAACGTCGCATTCACGAGGATCGTGAGCCATTCGCGAAATGGGCACAGGCCGTGTGCTTCGGGGCACAAATGCGAAGCACCGGCTCGCGAGCCGTCGTCGAGCAGTGACGCGGAGTCGGGGCGCTGCGCGACGTCGCTGTCGTGGTAGCGGACCTCGCGCCGCCGGTGTCGCGAGCGTCGTCAGGACGACGGCGAGGCGCCGCCCCGATCCGTCGGGGCGGCGCCGTCACGAAGCCAGTTGTGGTCGATTGGGACGGGTGCCGGGGCTCGCGTGCCGGTCCTAGAGGCGTCCTAGCAGGGTCAGCCAGAGGACGTCCAGCGGCCAGAGAACGACGAACGTCACGGCGGCGGTGATGAGGCACACCCGGGTCACTTCGCGACGGGGGAGATCGGCGATCTGCATCGCCATCACCAGAGGCGGAGCCGTGTAGGGCAGGATGACGGTCGAGAACCCGACCACCTGGGAGGCGAGGACGGCTCCGGTCGGCAATCCGCCGGCGGACGCGAGCGTGCTGGTGAGCGGCGTCAGGACCGCCGGGATGCCGGGCTGTGTGGTCAGGAGTCCGAGCATGGTCGCCAACCCGCTCAACTGGACGAAACTCGCGACGGGGTGGTCCGGCGCCAGGGAGAGCGAGCTCAGAGCCCAGGTGGCGAGATGCCTGCCGAGCCCGGCATGCGCGACGAGCGCGCCCAGGCTGATGATGCCGCCCACGAACAGCGCGGGTTCGAGATTGATCGTCTGCAGTGCCTTGGGCGGCAGCAGGCCGAAACGCGGCAGCAGGCAGAACACGGCTGCGACCATTCCGACCCAGGCTGGAGAGATCTTGTGGATCGAATCGAGCGCCCAGAAGGCGAGGGCGACCGCCAGCAGGACGGCGAGGCGCCGCTCCGCCGGCGACATCGGCGTGGTCGGCCGGACGGCGGCCCGGACCGGGCTCCCGGATTCGTTGCGGTAGAGTCTGAGCAGGACGACGATGATCACGCCGGTCTTGACCAGGCCGAGGACCGGGAAGTGCTGGAGCAGGTAGTCGCCGTAGGGAATCGGCCAGCCGAACATCGTTTCGACGATCCCGGCCATGACGTTGTTCGGCACGTTTCCCGGCAGGATCGCATAGGACGGCAGATAGGTTCCGAAGATGCCGCCGAGAAGCAGGCCGATGTACTCCTTGCTGCCTTTTGAATAGCCGAGATGTTCGGCCAGCGCCGCCAGAATCGGGATGATCAGCACGACGCGCCCGGTTCCCGACGGCATCAGGAACGCCATCGCCAGGCCGAACAGCACCACGCCGACCATGGCTCCACGGTAGGTCTGACTCAGCGCGGCCGCGAGGTGGGCGGCGATGCGGGCGCCCAGGCCGCTCTGCTTGATCGCGGCGCCGATCACCAGCCCGGCGAAGACCAGCCAGAACGACGACGACACCAGGCCCGCGAAGACGACCTGAGGCGGGGCCACCTTCATGAGCATGGCGAGCGTGAACAGCAGAAGGACGGTCAGCGTCTCGGAGATCGTCCCCGTGGCCCACAGGCCGATCGCGCCGATCACCAGGGCGGCGGCGCGCGCGTCGGCCGTGGCCAGGCCGGCAGGTGGGAACAGCGCGATGGCCGACCCGACCGCCACCATGCCGAAGGCGGTGATCGGCGGAAGTCGGCGTGAGAGAACCAAGGAAGCGGGCATTTGAGACTCCGTTTCGTGGTGTTCCGCCGAGGCTATTCGGTGTCGTCGAGGGTTGCGAACCTCCTATGTCTCGACAGGCATTGTGCCGGAACGCACAGCCGCGGCGCAGCCGCCGCAATGGTGAAGGAGCCTCCTTTGTGGCAGGCTCTTGTGCGGATGCGCACAGCGAGGTGATGGGTGGACTGGGAGGGCCTGAAGTTCTTCCTGGCGGTCGGCCGGGAGGGCACGCTGGCCGGTGCGGGGCGGGCCCTGGGCGTCAAGCATTCGACGGTGCTGCGCCGCGTGGCGGCGTTGGAGGAGGAGCTCGGCCTCAAGCTCTTCGACCGTCATCCCGACGGATACCACCTCACCGGTGCCGGCAAGGAGATGCTGGACGCCGCGGTTCACATCGGCGACGACATCGTCACGATGGAGAGGCGGCTGTCCGGCCGGGATCTCCGGCTCGCGGGAACCGTCAGGGTAGCCGCCATAGGTGTGCTGGTTCCATGGATCGCGGGCGCGCTGGCCGAATTCCGGGCGCTGCATCCCGCCATCAAGGTCGAGGTCGTGATCTCGCCGGCCGGCGTGAGTCTGGCTCGTCACGAGGCCGACATCGCCATCCTCATCAGCTCCGCCACGCCGGAAAGTCTCGTCGGCCGGCGCATCGCGGCGCTCGCGCACCGTGTCTACTCGGCACTCTCCTTTCCGGCCGCCGACGTCGCCGATCCGGATATCACGCGATATGAGTGGGTGAGCTACACGGCCAGCCGGGCGGACGTGCCGCAGGCCCAGTGGGTGGCGGCCAACATCCCCGCCGACCGGGTCGTGTTCCGCGCCAACCACACCGGCATGGTCGTCGCGGCGGTCAAGGCGGGGCTCGGGCTGGGTGTGCTTCCCTGCTATCTCGGAGATGCGGAGCCAAGCCTGCGGGCGTTACGCGACATCGGCAATCTCGGCCAGGAAATGTGGATCCTCACCCACCGTGACCTGAAGCGCATGCCTCGTATTCGGGCCCTGATGGATTTCCTCGCGAGGGAGCTCGGCCGGCACCGCGACCTGATCGAGGGACGCGCCCGGGACGAGATGTGCGGGTGAACGTCGGTCCGGAGCGCGGCATCGGCACAGTTCCGTCCAGTCTCCGAGAAGAGCGGGCGGCCGCTCTTCAGGGTCCCGAGACCACTTCCAATCGTCACCCCGAGGTGCTCGCCGAAGGCGGGCATCCGAGGGCGACGGCGAGGGGGCGCCGCCGCACTGCCTCGGGATGGTCATGGCGTTCAGAACGCCCCGGGAAACGCCCCGCCGTCGATGAGAAGGCTCTGGCCGGTGATGTAGCCGGCGTGGACGGAGCACAGGAAGGCGCAGGCCGCGCCGAACTCGTCCGGGGTGCCGAGGCGGCGGGCCGGCACGGTGGCGAGGCGCTCGGCCGCGACCTCGTCGGGCGACAGGCCGCGCTTCGCCGCCGTCGCGGCGATCATCGCCTTCAGCCGGTCGGTCTCGAACACGCCGGGCAGCAGGGCGTTGATGGTGACGCCGTCGGCGGCGACGGTGCGGGCGACGCCCGCCATGAAGGCGGTGAGCCCGGCGCGCGCCCCGGACGACAGGTCGAGGCCGGGCAGCGGCATCTTCACCGAGCCCGACGTGATGTTGACGATGCGGCCGAAGCGGCGCGCCCGCATCCCGTCGATCACCTTCTGGGTCAGCTCGATCGCCGCGACCATGTTGGCCGTGACGCCCGTCAGGATCGCCGCGCGGTCGAGCTCGCGAAAATCCCGGAAGGGCGGGCCGGCATTGTTGTTGATCAGGATGTCGGGATCCGGGCAGGCCTCGAGCAGCGCCGCCTGGCCGTCCGGCGTCGCGACGTCGCCGACCACCGGGATGACGGCGGCCGCCGTGCTCTCCGCGATGGCGACGGCGACGGCAGTGAGCTGCTCGCGGTCGCGCCCGTTGATCACCACGGTGCAGCCCGCCTCGGCGAGCCTCTGGGCGCAGGCGCGCCCGAGCCCGCGGCTCGAGGCGCAGACGATGGCGGTACGGCCGGTCAGTCCGAGGTCCATGGGCGTGTCCTGGGGCAGGCGTGTCCTGGGTCGACGAAGCTCGTGCCTCGATACCAGGACGGCGCCCGGGCGCCCAGTCTCCACGCTGCGATGGCCGGCCGTCGTCCGGCCGGCGTCGTTGGGCCTCGGGGCCGCGCGCGACGCGTCAGCGCGGCGGCGCGCCGGGCGTCGTGCCGGTACCGGTGCCGCTGTTCGGCATGCCGTTCATGATGTCGGGGGTGCCCATCCCGTTGAGCGAGGGCGTCGAGGTGCCGGTGCCGCGCGCCGACGACCCGCCCGGCAGGGCCGGGCCGGGCACCGAGGTGCCGGTGGTCTGGCTGCCGGTCGGCGTCGTCGCCGTGCCCTGGCTGTTCAGGCCCTGGCCCGGATGAGCCGGTCCGGGCGCGATCGGGGTGCCGCCGGTCGAGACCGAGCCGGTGGAGCCGACGCCGGCGCTCGGGGTGCCGCTCGGGGCCACGCCCGAGCTGCCCGAGCCGGTGCCGGTCGCGGCCGAGCCGCTGCCGGTCGAGGCGCCGCCCGCCGCCCCGCCGGAGGCACCGCCGCTGCTGCCGCCGCTTCCGCCGCTCTGGGCCATCGCGAGGGTCGAGGCGCCGGCGAGCGCCAGGGCCGCGAGAAGCGCCGTCGTCGTGTTGGTTCGTGACCGCATGAGAATGCTCCCGCCCGTTCGGGGTGCTCTGTCCTTCCGGGCCAAGTCGGCCCGGCCGGACAGGTTCCGCCGCCGGGCAGCCGGCGGGCGACGGTGGTAGCGGGAGCGATGGTCAGGTGGCCCGGCTGTCGGCCGCGACCCGGATCTCGTTGCCGCGCCACTCGAACGACTGGCCGAGCAGGCCGTCGAGCCAGAGCGCCGGCAGCATCAGGTCGCGCAGCAGGCCGTGCAGCGGATACCAGCGCGAGACGTGCCAGCCGGCCGCCCGCGCCAGCGCCATCTCGAGCCCGTACCAGGCGAGCCAGAAGAGGAGCAGCAGCGGCAGCACCGGCCCGCCGAGCGCGTGCACGGCCGCCGCGAAGGCGACCCCGGGAAACACGCCGCCGGTCAGGATCTCGGGCAGGAAGTACAGCGGGAAGCAGGCCCGCCGCAGCCGCGCCCAGCGCGACTGCCGGCGCCACACCTCGGCGGCGCGGCGGCGGCCGAGCGGCTGCTCGAACGGCGCGTCGGCGAGACGCACCCGCCAGCCGAGGCCGCGCACCAGCTTGGTCGAGGCGGCGTCCTCGGCGACGTCGGCACCGAGCGCCTCGAGACCGCCGCCGGCCTCCAGCACGTCGCGGCGCCAGAACAGCGTCTTGCCCTGGGCGAAGCCGAGCCCCATCGTGTCGGCGACGTACTGGGCGCGCGCCTGATAGGTGTTGAGGAAGGCGCATTCGACCTCGGCCCAGAAGCCGTCCGGGCGGCTGCCGACCGGCGGGGCGCAGACGAGCCCGGTGTCGGCCCGCCACGTCGCCAGCAGGCGCTGCAGGTAGTCGGCCGGCATCAGCACGTTGGAATCCGCGATGGCGACCCAGTCGTGCGCGGCCGCGTGCCAGCCCTTGACGCAGTTGTTCAGCTTCGGATTGGCGCTCACCGGATCGTTGCCGATCAGGAGGCGGGCCGGCACGGCGGGGTGCCGCCGCATCAGATCCTCGACCACCGGAATCACCGGATCGGCCGGCGAGGCGACGCAGAACAGGATCTCGTAGGCCGGATAGTCGAGCCGGAAGGTCGACTCGAGCGTCTCCTCGACGAAATTCTCGATTCCGCACACCGGCCGCACGATGGTGACGGGCGGGGTTCCGGACGCCGGCGGCAGATGCCTCGCCGGCACGCGGCAGCGATACGCCGCGACCGCGACGCTCACGACGTGGACGAAGGCGGTGAGCCCGCAGAACGCGGTGGCGATTCCGAGGAGTGTCATGACGGGCGACTACAACGCCCGCATGACGAACCGATGACGGCAACCGGGCGCACGCGTCGCCGCACTGCGTCATCGAACCGCAACAGGACTCTGCGAGAACCCGCGCATGTTCACGATCATTGATGGGAGCGGAGCGTGACGGAGAACGGACTGCGGCGCTTCCGCACACTGTTCATTTCGGACGTTCATCTGGGGACCCGCGGCTGCCAGGCCGACAAGCTGCTCGACTTCCTGCGCTGGCACGAGGCCGACACGGTCTACCTGGTCGGCGACATCGTCGACGGCTGGCACCTGAAGTCGAGCTGGTACTGGCCGCAGGCCCACAACGACGTCGTCCAGAAGCTGCTGCGCAAGGGCCGCAAGGGCGCCCGCATCGTCTACGTGCCGGGCAATCACGACGAGTTCCTGCGCGACTACTACGGCACGCATTTCGGCGGCATCGAGGTGGTGGAGCACACCATCCACGTCTCGCCGACCGGCAAGCGCTATCTGGTGATCCACGGCGACCTGTTCGACTTCGTGATCTCCCAGGCGCGCTGGCTGGCGCTGCTCGGCGACAAGGCCTACGACCTCGCCATCACGCTGAACCGCCTGCTCAACGGCCTCACCCGCCGGCTCGGCTTCGGCTACTGGTCCTTCTCCAAGTGGGCCAAGCTGAAGGTGAAGAACGCCGTCAACTACATCGGCGACTTCGAGAAGACGCTCGCCGCCGAGGCGCAGCACCACGCCGTCGACGGCGTGATCTGCGGCCACATCCACCACGCCACCATGCACGACACCTTCGGGGTCCAGTACATCAATTGCGGCGACTGGGTGGAGAGCTGCACGGCGGTGGCCGAGCATTTCGACGGCCGATTCGAGATCATCACCTGGACGCGGCGGGCCGAGAGCATCGAGCCCGAGCCGGCGACGATCGCCGCGCAGGCGGCCTGACGCCGCCGCCGCCGTCCGGCCGTTCGTCCCGATCATTCGGTTCCCCTGGAGTTCCCGATGTCCGAGCCGCGTGTCGATGCGTTCGCGGATCCCGAGCGCCACGTCATGGAGAAGGCGTATGCCCGCTGGGCGCCGCTCTACGACATGGTGTGCGGGCCGATCTTCGAGAGCGGCCGGCGCGCCGCCGCCGAGGCGGCCCGCCGGGTCGGCGGCCGCATCCTCGAGGTCGGGGTGGGGACGGGGCTCTCCTTCTCCGACTACGATCACTCGACCCGGGTGGTCGGCATCGACATGTCGGCCCCGATGGTCGCCAAGGCGAAGGCGCGGCTCGCCACCGGCCGCTTCCCGCACGTCGACTCCGTGATGGTGATGGACGCCTCCGACCTCGCCTTCGAGGACGGCGCCTTCGACTGCGTCGTCGCGCAGTTCGTGATCACGCTGGTCGCCGATCCCGAGCGCGTGCTCGACGAGTGCGCCCGCGTGGTGCGGCCGGGCGGCGAGATCATCCTGGTCAACCATCTCTACTCGGAGAAGGGCGTCGGCGCGGCGCTGGAGCGGCTGCTCGCCCGGCCGGCCCGCAGGATGGGGCTGCGTCCGGAGTTCCCCTTCGCCCGGCTCGCCGCCTGGGCCGAGCGGCACGGTGCCGTCGCGCTGATCGAGCGCCGGCCGATCAAGCCGCTCGGCGTCTACACGCTGGTCCGCTTCCGCCGCGGCGTCGAGGAGCGCGAGCGCGCCGCGGCGTAGCCGGCGTGCGCGGCCGCGCCTTGCGGTCGTGAAACGCGCGGTCTACGGTCCCGCGCCATGACTGCGATCGATCCCGCCTCCGACCTTCCGCCGCCCACCGTCGCCGATGTCGAAGCCGCCGCCGCGCGGCTCGCCGGCGTCGCGGTGCGCACCCCGCTCGTCGCCGCGCCGGTGCTCGACCGGCTCACCGGCGGCCGCGTCTTCCTCAAGCCGGAGACGCTGCAGCGCACCGGCTCGTTCAAATTCCGCGGCGCCTACAACGCTTGCGCGTCGATTCCGCCGGAGCGGCGCGCCGCCGGCGTCGTCGCCTTCTCGTCCGGCAACCATGCGCAGGGTGTCGCCGCGGCGGCGCAGCTCCTCGGCATGCCGGCGACGATCGTGATGCCGTCGGACTCGCCGAAGAGCAAGCAGGTGCGCACCGCCGGCTACGGCGCCGAGGTGGTCCTGTACGACCGCGTGCGCGAGGACCGCGAGGCGATCGCCCGCCGCATCGCCGGCGAGCGCGGCGCCTTCGTGGTGCCGCCCTACGACCATCCGCTGGTGATCGCCGGGCAGGGCACGGTCGGGCGCGAGATCGTCATCGACCTCGCCGCCCAGGATCTGTCGCCCGACATCGTGCTGGTCAACGCCTCGGGCGGCGGGCTCACCGCCGGCACCGCCATCGCGGTCAAGGCGAAGGCGCCGCAGGCGCGGATCTTCACCGCCGAGCCGGCCGGCTTCGACGACTACGCCCGCTCGCTCGCCAGCGGCCGGCGCGAGCGCAACGAGGCGATGAGCGGCTCGATCTGCGACGCGCTGCTGATGTCGACGCCCGGCGCGCTGACCTTCCCGCTCAATCTGGCGATGGGCGTCGCCGGCGTCGTCGCCACCGACGAGGAGGTCGGCCGCGCCGTCGCCCTCGCGTTCCACGAGCTCAAGCTGGTGGTGGAGCCGGGCGGTGCCGTCGGCCTCGCGGCGCTGATGTGCGGCAGGGTCGATGCCCGCGGCAAGGTGGTCGTGGTGGTGCTGTCGGGCGGCAATGTCGACGCCGACCTGTTCTGCCGCCTGATCGGCTGAGCGCCGTCCGCAGACGCCCGGCGGGCCGGACGCGCCGGGTCAGCTGAACAGCGCGATCTTCTCTTCCTCGGTGAGCGTCTTGAGCGGCGCCAGCGGGTCGATCGGCACGGTGTGCATGGGCGGCGGCGGCTCGGCCGCCTCCGCCTCCTCGGCCTCGTGGATGCGGCCGAGCCGGCTCCAGCCCGGACCCGACAGGCCGGCCGCCCGGCCGCCCTGCGAGAATCCCGAGGCGGCCGGGACGTCGCCGATGGAGAACCGGTAGGCGCTGACCGGGTCGCGGCGGGCCGGCTCGGGCGGCGGCGCGGCAGCCGCCTCCGGCTCCGCCGCGGCGGCCGGCTCGGGCTCCGCGACGGGCGCCGCGATCGCGCCCGCGGCCGCGGCCGCCTCGGCATCGTTCCCGACCAGCCAGGACGGCACATGGAACGGCGTGATGCCGGTCGTCACGGTGGCGACGGGCGGCTCCGCCGCCGTCTCCGGCACCTGCGGCGTCGGCCCGGCCTCCGGTGCGACCGCCACGGCGGCGGCCGGGGTCTCGACCGGCTCTGCCGGCTCTGCGGCCGCGATCTCGCTCCCGGACGCGCTCTCCGGGGCGGCGGCCGACGTCCCGAAGTCGAAATCGACCACCGGAATCGGCGGCTCCTCCGCCACGGCGGCGGGCGTCATGTCACCGGCCGCTGATGCTGACTCGTCATGCTCGGCCTCGTGCCGGGCATCCATGTCCAGAGAGTCGTTCGCGGACGAAGTCGTGGATGGCCGGAGGGGGTCGGAGATCGCCGCCGCGGGTATCACGGGGGCCGCGGGGGACTCCGCCGGCGCGGCCTCCACGGCCTCCGCGACCTGCGGCGGCGCGGCGGGCTCGTTCGATTCGGCGGGCTCGCGGGTCGCGGCGACCGGCTCGGGGGCCGGCGCCGGTGCCGGCACGATCCCGACGGCGGCGTCGACCGATGCGGTGACCGGGGCTTGGGCCGCTGCCTGGATCGTCGCGGCCGCCGCCGCGGCCGGGGCGGGCGGAACCGCGTTGGCCTCGGCGACCGGCTGGATGCGGGCCAGCGCCTCGACGAGCCGGTGCAGCCAGGCGTTCTGCTCGTGCAGCAGCCGGGCCGTCGCCTCGCCGTGCACGGCCGCGCGCTCCGGGTCGGCGGACAGTGCCGCGACCGCGGTCCCGACGCTCTCCACGGCGCCGGCGAGCGACATCAGCTCGGCCCGCATCTCCTCGGCGCCGGGCGGCTCGCGGGTGGTGCGCAGCGTCGCCTCGACCAGCGCCTCCATCCGCTCGACCGCGGCGAACACGTCGCGCCGCGCCGCGGCGGCGTCCTGATGCGGCTCGCGCATCAGCACCGCCTCGACGCGGGCCAGCGCGGCGACCAGATCCTCCAGGATGCTGGTGAGGGCCGGCGGGGCCCGCTCCTCGCCGAGCGCCTTCTCGATCCGGCCGAGCGCGCCGACGAGGTCGTCGGTCCAGCCGGCCGACGGGGCGGTGGCCTGCAGGGCCTCGACCGCGCTCTCGATGCGGGCGAGCGGGGCGAGGTCGTCGGCCCGGATGCCGGGCTCCGGCTGCGCCGCCACGGCGGTGCGGAGATCGGCGAGCGCGGCCTCGATCCGGGTCAGCGGAGCGAGGTCGTCCGGGCCGATCGCCGGCGCGGCCGGGGCCGGGGCCGGTGCGGCGAGGGTCGCGCGGAGCTCCGCCAGCGCGCCCTCGATGCGGCCGAGCGGTGCGAGGTCGTCGGGTCCCAGGACGGGCTCGGCCGGCCGCGGCGCGGTGAGGAAGGCCTGGAGATCGCCCAGCACCGCCTCGATGCGCCCGAGCGGGGCGAGATCGTCGGGGCCGAGGAGGGGCGCGGGCGGCTCGGATGCGGCCGGCTCGGGCGCGGTGAGGAAGGCCTGCAGATCGCCCAGCGCCGCCTCGATCCGCCCGAGCGGGGCGAGGTCCTCGGCCCGCACCTCGGGCGCCGGCGGCTCGCGGGCGGCGAGGGCGGCCTGCATGTCGGACACGGCGGTCTCGATCCGGGCCAGCGGCGCGAGGTCGTCCGGCCCGAGCGCCGGCGCGGCCCGCACCTCCGGCTCGGCGCGCTGCTGCTCGGCGACGGCGGCCTCGATGCGGGCGAGCGCGGTCTCGATGCGGCCGAGCGGGGCGAGGTCGTCCGGCCCGACCGCCGGCTCCGCCGCGGCCTGCTCGGACAGCGCGGCCTTGAGCTCGCCGACGGCGGTCTCGATCCGCTCCAGCGGGGCGAGGTCCGCGGCCCGGATCTCGGGCTCCGGCGCCGTCTGGGCGGCCAGCGCGGCGAGCAGCTCGGTCACGGCCGCCTCGATGCGGCCGAGCGGGGCGAGGTCGTCGGGGCCGATCGCCGGCGGCGCCGGCGCCTGCGCCGCCAGGGCGTCGCGAAGGTCGGACAGCGCCGTCTCGATGCGGGGCAGGGGCGCGAGATCGGCGGCCCGCACCTCGGGCGCCGGCGGCGCCTGCTCGGCGATCGCCGCCTCGATGCGGGCGAGGGCGGCGGCCACCGGCTCCAGGTCGGCGGCCGGGGCCGGCTCGGGCCGCGCCGCGACGGTCTCGTGCAGCCGGTCGATGGCGCCCAGGATGTCCTCGGTGCGGTCGGCGGCCGGATCGGGCAGGAAGGCGAGCCGTGCCTCGATGCGCTCCAGCGACACCGGCAGCCGCTCCAGCACGGCGAGCGGCAGCGCCGGCTCGGCGAGCTTGGCGCGCGCCTCGTCGCGGGCGTCGGCGATCGCCACCTCGATGCGGCCGAGGATGAGGGCGAGGAGATCCATCTCCTCCAGGCGAGTGCGGCGGGCGTGCTCCTCCAGGAACCAGCGGCCCCGCCGGGTCTCCATCAGCGCCTCGCTGATCGCCTCGTAGTCGATCTCGGCGGGCGACGGCGGCGCGGCCGGATCGGGATCCGGGCTCGGCGGGTAGGAGGAGAGGGCGTCGGACATGGTCACCCGTTCGTTCGGCTCCGGTCGGACCGGACAGCCGAATTCGCCCACGGGACCCACCCGGGACGAGGCGTGGAGCGGGGCCGGACGCAAAACCGGTTTCCACTTCGGCGACCGCGATCTAAAGCATCTGCACGACTCGCCACCGGAGCGCAATCCGCGAGATGCCTTTGTTTAACAGGACTTTGCCGGACGACGGCTTCGCCCGGCGAATGGGCGTCTTCTACGCGGCCTATTTCGTCTTCGCCGGCATCCAGCTGCCCTTCCTGCCGGTGTGGCTGGCCGACCGCGGCCTCGACGCCCGCGAGATCGGCCTCGTGCTGGCGCTGGCGATGGCGACCCGGCCCGTGGTGGTGCCGCTCGCCACCCGGCTGGCCGACCGCCGCGGCTGGCTCAAGGGGCCGCTGATCGTCGCCTCCTGGGTGACGGTGGCGTCCTTCGTGCTGCTGGAGCGCAGCCACGGCTTCCCGGCGATCCTCGCGGCCTATGCGGCGGCCTCGCTGACCCAGGCCCTGATCCTGCCGTTCGCCGACGCCTTCGCGCTGCGCGGGCTCGCCGAGCGCGGCCGGGCCTACGGGCCGGTGCGGCTGTGGGGCTCGGCGAGCTTCATCGTCGCCAATCTGGGCGGCGGCCTGCTGCTGCAGCGGTTCGGCGCGCCGGACGTGATCTGGGGCCTGGTCGGGGCGCTCGTCGCCACCGCCGCCGCCGCCAGCCTGCTGCGGCCGCTGCATCCGCCCGCGGAGGGCGCCGGCCCGGCGGCGGCGCGGCCGAGCCCGTGGCGATCGCCGCGCTTCGTCGCCGTGGTCGCGGCGGGCGCCCTGATCCAGGCGAGCCACGCGGTGCTGCACGGCTTCGCCAGCCTGCAATGGGCCGCCAAGGGCCTGGACGGGCTGGAGATCGGCGCCCTGTGGGGGATCGGCGTGGTGGCCGAGATCGGGCTGTTCGCCTTCTCGGGCCGGCTGGGGACGCGGCTGCGGCCGCTCGACATGCTGCTCCTCGGCGGCGCCGGGGCGGTGCTGCGCTGGACCGTGATGGCGTTCGACCCGCCGGCCGGGCTGCTGCCGGCGCTGCAGGGCCTGCACGCGCTGTCGTTCGGCGCCGCCCATCTCGGCGCCATGCACTTCCTCGCCGAGGAGCATCGCGGTGCCACCGGCCAGGGCGACTATGCGAGCGTCGTCGCCGTGGTGTTCGCGGTGGCGATGGGCGCCTCGGGCCTGCTGGTCTCGGCCTTCGGCAGCTTCGCCTACCTGGCCATGGCGGCTTCGGCGACGGCCGGCGTGGCGATCGCGGCCGGGGCGCGGCGGAGCGCGCGGGCCTGACGGCCGACGCGGGCGGCCGGCCGCGGCGAGGCGGCGATCCGCCGGGCGCCCGACTCGCAGGACGGGACCACGGCGGCGAGGTCACGGCCGCGCATCATCAGCATGCGCGGGGTGAGGCCGCCGCGCCGGGTGATCCAGCGGCGCACGCTGCCCGGATACATGCCCCACAGCGCCTTCGTCGCGATCGGGCTGGTCACCCGGTTGCCGTTGGCGTCCGGCAGCCACGCGGCGTGGAAGCCGAGGGCGGCGTTGCGGGTGGCGCACAGCCGGTCGCGCGGGATCATCCCGACCACGATCGTGCAGGCCGACAGGCAGGTGCCGTCGATGACGACGCGCTCGCCGCTCTGGCGGACCCGCTGCCAGCGGGCCACGTAGTCGCCGATCATGCCGCCCGTGTCGGACGTGATCAGCACGTCGGCGGCGGCCGGCGTGATGGCGGCCGTCGTCGCGGCGGCGAGTGCGAGCGAGGCTCCGAGAATCCAGGCGGCAGTCCGCATGATCCATTCCCCCGTGCGAGCCGTCCCCGAGTCGGCCGTCCGGAATTGGTACCCGTCGAGCCTGGAACCCTCAATCGGGAAAAGACTCACCCCCACAGCAGGGGGGTAGCGGGATGGAGAACGCTGCCGTCGAAGACGAGCCCGTGTGGCCTGTCGCCCACAAGCAGCAGCGGTCCGTCGAGATCGACGAAGCCCGCACCCTGCGCGAGCAGCACCGCCGGGGCGATGGCGAGCGAGGTGGAGACCATGCAGCCGACCATGATCTCGAAGCCGAGCGCGCGCGCCGCCGCCGCCACCACCAGCGCCTCGGTGAGGCCGCCGGTCTTGTCGAGCTTGATGTTGACGGCGTCGTAGCGGTCGCGCAGGCGGGCGAGCGTGTCGCCGCCGTGCACGCTCTCGTCGGCGCATACCGGCACCGGATGCGGCACGCGGGCGAGCGCCGCGTCGTCGGCCGCCGGCAGCGGCTGCTCGACCAGCTGCACGCCGGCCGCCGCGCAGGCGGCGAGATTGGCCGCGAGGTCGGCCTCGGTCCAGCCCTCGTTGGCGTCGACGATCAGGGTCGCGCCGGGGACGGCGCGCCGCACCGCGGCGATGCGCTCCGGGTCCTGCGGCCCGCCGCCGAGCTTCACCTTGAGGAGCGGCCGGGCGGCGGCCGCCGCCGCGGCGTCCGCCATGGCGTCCGGCGCGCCGAGCGAGATCGTGTAGGCGGTGACGAGCGGCTGCGGCGCCGGCAGGCCGAAGAGGGCGTGGGCCGGCACCCCGGCGCGCTTCGCCGCGAGGTCGACCAGGGCGCAGTCGATGGCGTTGCGGGCCGCCCCGGCCGGCATGCTCTCCTGCAGGGCGGCGCGGTCGCACCCGGCCGCCAGGGCAGGGGCCATGGCCTCGATCGCGGCCAGCACGCTGTCGACGCTCTCGCCGTAGCGCGCATAGGGCACGCACTCGCCGCGGCCCGTGTGTGTCCCGTCGGTCACGGTCGCGACCACCACGCGGGCCTCGGTCTTGGCCCCGCGACTGATCGTAAACGTGCCTGCGATCGGCCATTTTTCCGACGCGGCGGCGAGACGGAGGGACATCGTGGTGCCTCGGAGCAACAGGGCCGTGGACCTCGACAGGCCGGCGGCGCGGTGTCAAGTATCAGGGTCGGCGAGTCGGGGGATCCCGTAGCTCTCGCCGCCGGAGCCCCAGATGAGCGATCGCCTGCTCGATCTCAGCGTCACGGACGGGCGGCTCGCGCTCGCCGCCGCGGGCTCGTGGACGGCGGACCGGGCCGGCGAGCTGGAGCGGCTGGTCGAGACGGCGGTGCGGCGCGCCCGCGGCGTCTCCGCGGTCGAGATCCGGATGGGCGGGGTCGAGCGGCTCGACACCTTCGGAGCGTGGCTGCTGGAGCGCCTGGTGCGCACCCTGCGCACCGACGGCCGCACCGCCGCGGTGCTCGACCTGCCGGAGCGCTGGCGCGCCCTCGTCGACGTCGCCCATGCCGTCAACCGGACGCCGATCCCGCGGCGCCGCTTCAATCCGCTCGCCGACGCGCTCGCCCGCCTCGGCGAGACCGTGGTCGGCCTCGTCCGCGACCTGCTGCTGATCGTCCAGATGTTCGGCGAGCTGACCGTGGTGGCGCTGCGCACCGCGCTGCGGCCGTGGACGTTCCGCTTCACCTCGACCGTGCACCATCTCGACCGGGTCGGCTGGCGGGCCGTGCCGGTGATCCTGCTGATGACCTTCCTGATCGGCTGCATCATCGCCCAGCAGGGTCTCTTTCATTTCCGCCGCTTCGGGGTCGAGACCTACGTGGTCGACATGGTCGGCATCCTGGTGCTGCGCGAGATCGGCGTGCTGATGGTCGCCATCATGGTGGCCGGCCGCTCGGGCAGCGCCTACACGGCCGAGCTCGGCTCGATGAAGATGCGCGAGGAGACCGACGCGCTGCGCACCATGGGCTTCGACCCGCTCGAGGTGCTGGTGCTGCCGCGCGTCGTCGCCCTGGTGATCGCGCTGCCGGCGCTCACCTTCGTCGGCTCGATGGCGGCGCTCTACGGCGCCGGCCTGGTCGCCTGGCTGTACGGCGGCATGAGCCCGGACATCTTCCTGTCGCGCCTGCACGACGCCATCTCGATCGACGACTTCGCCGTCGGCATGATCAAGGCGCCGTTCATGGCGCTGGTGATCGGCGCGGTGGCGAGCGTCGAGGGGCTCGAGGTGAAGGGCTCGACCGAGTCGCTCGGGCTGCACACCACCGCCTCGGTGGTGAAGTCGATCTTCCTGATGATCGGGCTCGACGGCCTGTTCGCCATGTTCTTCGCGACGATCGGGATGTGACGATGCTGGCGGAACTCACCCGTCATTCCGGGGCGCGGGCACCAGCCCGCGAACCCGGAATCCAGCGACGGTCTCGGACATCCTGGCTGGATTCCGGGTCCGGCGCTGGCGCGCCGTCCCGGAATGACCGCGGCCGGGGAGGAGCGTGACGATGCTGGCCCCCGGCAACGAGCTCGTCATCGGCGTGCGCGACCTGGTCAGCGGGTTCGGCGACACCACGGTGCTCGACGGGGTGTCGCTCGACGTCACCCGCGGCGAGATCCTCGGCTGCGTCGGCGCCTCGGGCATCGGCAAGTCGGTGCTGCTGCGCACCATCGTCGGCCTGCTGCCGCGGCGCTCCGGCCGGATCACGGTGTTCGGCGAGGATCCGGCCCGGCTCGGGGCGCGGGCGCGGCGGGCACTGGAGCGGCGCTGGGGCGTGCTGTTCCAGCAGGGCGCGCTGTTCTCGTCGCTCACCGCGCTGCAGAACGTCCAGTTCCCGATGCGCGAGCACCTGTCGCTGTCGCGCCGGCTGATGGACGAGGTGGCGGTCGCCAAGCTGGAGATGGTCGGCCTCGACGCGAGCGTCTGCGACAAGATCCCGTCCGAGCTGTCGGGCGGCATGATCAAGCGCGTCGCGCTCGCCCGGGCGCTGGCGCTCGACCCCGAGATCGTCTTCCTGGACGAGCCGACGGCCGGGCTCGACCCCATCGGGGCGGCCGAATTCGATACGCTGATCAAGACCCTGCAGCAGACTTTGGGTCTCACGGTTTTCATGGTAACCCACGATCTCGACAGCCTGCACGCGGTCTGCGACCGGATCGCCGTGCTGGCCGATCGGCGGGTCATCACGGTCGGCCCGATGTCCGCCATGCTCGCGTCGGATCATCCGTGGATCCGGTCCTATTTCCGGGGCGTGCGGTCGCGTGTCGGCGAGCCGGTCCGGGTGGCCTAGACGGGCGGGCCTGCGGGGCAGGGAAGACGCCGGCCGGCTGCGGCCGTGCGGGACGACGAAAGGGCGGGCGGTTCGACGATGGAAACGCGAGCGAACTACATCCTGGTCGGGCTGTTCACGCTGGCCGTCGTGGTCGGCGCCTTCACGTTCGTCTACTGGTTCAGCGCGCCGCCCGGCGGCCTCGACCGCAAGCGCTACGACGTGGTGTTCGAGGGCGCCGTGTCGGGCCTGCGGCCCGGCTCCTGGGTGCTGTTCAACGGCATCCGGGTCGGCGACGTCACCTCGGTGCGCATCGATCCCGACGCGCCCCGCCAGGTGATCGTGTCGGTCGCGGTCGACCGCGCCGTGGTGCTGCGCACCGACACCCATGTCGGCCTCGACTTCCAGGGCCTCACCGGCTTCGCCTCGGTGTCGCTGCGCGGCGGCTCGGCCACCGCGCCGCTGCTCGATCCGCCGATCCTGCGCGCCGATCTCTCGGCCGGGCAGGACGTCACCTCGGCGGCGCGCAGCGTGCTGCGCCGGCTCGATTCGCTGGTCGCCGACAACGAGACCTCCTTCCGCACCACGCTGCGCAACATGGAGGCCTTCACCCAGACGCTCGCCGACAACTCGGAGCGCATCGACCGCATCGTGGCGACCGCTGAGTCGGTGATGACCGGGGCCGAGACCAAGCTCGAGGACATCGCGCTGGCGGCCCGCTCGATCCGCACGCTGGCCGACAATCTCGACAAGAACATCACCCAGATGTCGACCGGGCTGACGCGCTTCAGCCAGACCGGCCTGCGCGAATGGGAGCGCCTCGCGGTCGACGGCCGCCGCGCGATCTCGACGCTCGAGCAGGCGGTCAAGAACATCGACCAGAACCCCAGCCGCCTCCTGTTCGGCGGCGCCCCGGCCCGGCCGGCCGGCAGCCGGGTGCGGTAGCCGGTCGCTCGACGGGGCAGGCCCGGGAGCCGGGCGGTGCGGCGCCGGAGCGTCGTCTTCGAGGTGCGGTGCACCGGGTCCATCTCGCGCCGTCGGTGATCGAGGCCGGCAATCCGAACCGGGGCGATCCGGACCGGTGGCGGCCGCTGATCATGAGCTTCTCGAAAGTCTACGGCCTCGCAGCCGGGCCGCCGATGGGCTCTACCCTGAGCCGGATCCCGCAGGATCGATACCGCAGCCCGGACGTCGACGCCGCCCGCGCTGCGCCGGTGCGATCCCCGGCGGCCTGAGCGGCGAGCCGCTCGCCTCCCACTCTGTCTGGCGCCCTCTCCGGCTCTTCCGAAGCATTTGGAAGATCGGTGCGCGAAGGCGCCGCGCGGTCCCAACGAAAAAGGCGGCGCCCGGGGGCGCCGCCTTTCGTCCTGTCGCTTGTCACGACTGTTTGGACGCCTCTCGTTCGAAGCCTCGGATCGGTTTCCACTGAAGTCGACCCACACTCCGCTCATCCCCGCCCAAGCGGGGATCCAGGGGCGGCGTGCCGTATCGCCTCTGGGTCCCCGCCTTCGCGGGGACGAGCGGAAGTCGGGTCCGATCCATCACGACCGAGAACCGCTCAGTCGAACCGTCCGGCCGCGTGGGCCAGCATCGTGTAGACCTTGCCGGTCTCCGAGGTCAGGTAGGTGCGGGCGACGACCTGGCCGCGATCGTTGCGCGAGACCTCCTCGAGCAGCCGCTCGAACTCGCCGATGTAGCGGTCGACGGTCTGCTTGAACTCCCGGTCGGCCCGGTAGCGCTTGCGGATCTCGTCGAAGGTCTTCTGGCCCTGCATGGTGTAGAGGCGGCGCGTGAACACGTTGCGCTCGCCGCGATTGTAGCGGTCCCACAGCTCGGCCGCGGCGTCGTGGTCGATCATCCGGGCGATGTCGACCGACAGTGCGTCGAGCGACTCGATCGTGTAGCGGCTGCTGCGATCGTCGGCCGGGCCGTCCTGGCGCAGCGCCTGGGGCTGGCCGCCGCGGGGCAGGGGCTGGTCGTCGTCCTCCCGCGAGGCGCGGCTCAGGAGGTCGGAGAGCCAGCCGCCGCGGCCGCCGTTGTTCGGGCCGTTGGGCGGAACCTGGGTCTGCGGCTCCGGATTGCGCTCGATCGGATTGCGCTCGATCTGGCGACGGCCGACCGGCTGCGGCGGGGCGGGGGGCGGCCCCACCGGCGCCTCGGCACGGGACGGCGGGACCTCGCGTACCACGGTGCGGGATCCGCCCTGGCCGCGGCCGCCGCCGGAGGCGACCGCCAGCTCCGCCTCCTCGCGATGGGCCCGCCGGGTCGGCTCGACCGTCGTCGTGTCGAGGGTGCGGCCGTGGCGGGCGACGATGCGGTTGAGCTCGGCCAGCGCCTCGATCTGGTCGACGATCACGCGCCGCATCTGGGCCGCGCTCTCGGCGGTCTCCTGCGGCAGCTCGAGGATGCCGCGGCGCAGCTCCTGCCGGGTGCCTTCCAGCTCGCGCTGCATCTCGGACGTCATCTGCTTCATGTTCGACAGCACGTCGGTGAAGCGCTCGGTCGCCGCCTGCAGCATCGACTCGGCTTCGTTGGCGGTCTGCCGGAACAGGGCGTGCGCCTCGCTGGAGGCCTGCTCGTAGACGCTGTGCAGGCTCTCGGCGGTGCGCTGGCGCTCCTCCTCGGCGGTCGAGCGCACCCGCTCGTGGTTCTCGGCGATGGCGCGGGCGCCCTGCGACGAGGCCTCGGCGACGATGCGGGCGATGTCGCGGGCCCGGCCCTCGGCGGCCCCGAGCGACTCCTCGAGCAGATCCGAGAAGCGCTTGAGCCGGAGGTCGAGATCCTCGGTGCGGCCGTCCAGCGTGGCGACGATGCTCTCGAGGTCGGCCCGCCGCTCGGAGAGGACCTCCTCGCTGCGCCGGTTGGAGCCCTCGATCAGGTCGACCATCTCGGTCAGCGAGCGGCCGTGGCTGTCGAACTGGGTGACGATCTCGCCCAGCTCGTTCATCACCTTGCTGCTGATGTCCTGGAACGAGCCGATGTGCTCGTTGACCCGGTCGGTGGTCTGGTTGGTGCGGGCGAGCAGCTCGTTCATCGTGGTGACGAACTCGGTCACCCGCGACGACAGGCCCTGCTCGATGGCGCCGAGATTGTCCTGGGCGCCGCCGAGCACCTCCTGGATGAGGGCGTTCGCCTCGCGCAGGCGCTCGAACAGGGCGGTGGTGTCGGAGCGCAGCATGCCGTGCGTCTCGAGGATCTCCGAGACGGTCGCCACGGCGGTCTGCTTCGACTGCTCGATCGCGTCCTCGGAGACCTTCTGCAGCTCCTCGATGCGGCCGAGGATCGTCGCCGTGGACTGCTCGACGGCGACGCGGCTCACCTGCTGGAACTCCTGGGCCCGCTGCGCCAGCAGCGTGCCGGACTGGCCGACCAGGCGTGTGGTGCTGTCCTGCAGCTCCTGGGTCGACTGCGCGATGACCGCGGTCGACTGTGCCACCGTGGTCGTGGCCGTCTTCTGCAGCTCCTGAGCCGACTGAGTGATGGCCGCCGTCGACTGCGCCACCATGGTCCTGGTGCTCTCCTGCAGCTCGTGCGCCTTCTGGGTCAGGGCGGTGGTCGACTGCGCCACCGTGGTGCGGGTGACCTCCTGCAGCTCCTGCAGCTTCTGGGTCAGGCCGGCGGCCGACTGGGCGACCGTGGTCTTGGTGATCTCCTGCCAGTCCTGCATGCGCTTGGTCAGCGCCGCGGCCGAGTCGGTGACCGCGCCGCGCGACGTGTCCTGCAGGTCCTTCAGGCTCTTGTTGACCGTGTCGGTGGCCTTGGTGCTGGCCTCGGTGATGACGCGGGCCAGCTCGTTGGAGTTGTCCATCATGGTCTGGGTGAAGGCGAAGGCCTTCGCCTCGATGGACTTCACGGCGTGGTCGGTGACCCGGCTCATGCCGGCCGTGAACTCGCTGCCCTTCGCCGTCATGGCCGAGAGGAGGCCGCTGCTCTTCTCGTCGAGCACGCGGTTGAGCTCGGTGGAGCGCCTCTCGATGGCGCCGGCGATCTCGTCGGCCTTGCCCACGAAGGTGGCGGCGACCTCGGTGGAGAGACCGGTCAGCGACTGCTGCACCTCGGCGGCGCTGCGCTTGATGGTGTCGCCGAGGCTGGCGGTCACCGCGGTGAGCGTGCGCTCGACCTCGGCGGCGTCGGACCTCAGGGTGCCGCTGACCTCGTTGGAGAGGCCGGAGAGGGCCTGCTCGACCTCGGCCGTGTCCTGGCGCAGCCGGCTGCTGACGCCGGTCGACAGGGTGGTCAGGGTCCGCTCGGCCTCGCTGGTGTCCTGGCGCAGCCGGCTGCTGATGCCGGTCGACAGGGCGGTCAGGGTCCGCTCGAACTCGCCGGCGTCCTCGCGCAGCGTCGTGCTGACGCCCTCGGTGACGGTCGACAGGGCGCGCTCGACCTCGGCGGCGTCCTGGCGCAGCGTCGAGGAGAGGCCGGCCGACAGCGAGCGGAGCAGCCGCTCGATCTCGGCGGCGTCCTGCTTGAGGGTGCCGCTGACCGTGGCCGAGGTGCCGGTGAGCAGGCGCTCGAGATCGACGGCGTCCTGCTTGAGGGTGCCGGCGACGCCCGACGAGACGGTCGTCAGGAGCTCCTGGATCTCGTCCACCACGACGCGGAGCTGGTCGGTCGACACGCCGGCGGCCCGCAGGATGCTGGACTCGGCGTCGGCCGCGCTGCTGCGCACCGCGTTCGCCGTGTTCTCGCCGAGCCGCTCCAGCGCGATCTCGGCCTCCAGCGTGTTGGTCTTGACCGCCTCGGCCAGCTGCTCGATGCGGCCGGCCAGCGCCGCCGTGGTCTCGCGGCTGCGCGCCTCGATCTCGCGGGTCGCCGCCTCCAGGCGGGTGGCGAGGATCTCGGTGGCGGCGTTGCTGCGGCTCTCGACGTCGCGCGAGGCGGCCTCGAAGCGGCCGGCGAGCAGCTCGGTCGCCGCGGTGCTGCGGTCCTCGACCGCCTTGGCGGCGCGCTCGGCCCGCTCGACCAGGATCGCGGCGGCCGTGTCGGTGCGGGTCTCGACCGTGTGGGCCACGGCCTCGGCCCGCTCGGCGAGCAGCGACGCGAGCGTGTCGGAGCGCGCCTCGATGTCGGCCCCGAAGCTGTCCATCCGCTCGCTCAGGAACGAGGCGGCGGTGTTGCTGCGCACCTCGATGTCGCGGGCGAAGCCCTCGAAGCGGTCGAACAGGAAGGTCGCCGTGGTGCCCGAGCGTGCCTCGATCTCGGCGGCGAGCCGGTCGATGCGCGCCGCGAAGGTCTCGGCGGCCGTCGCGGTCGAATGCTCGATGCCGTTCGCCACCGCGGCGGTGCGCTCGACCAGCTGGTCGGCGGCGGCGCGGGTCCGGACCTCGATGTCGGTGGTCACGATGTCGGCCCGGCCGAGCAGGTGGTCGGCCGCCGTCCTGCTGCGGCTTTCGATGTCGCTCGCGGCCGTCCCGATGCGGCCGACCAGCAGGTCGGCGGCCGAGAGGGCGCGGGTCTCGAGCTCGCTGGTGACGGTCGTGGCCCGGTCCAGCAGGTGGTCGGCCACCGTCTGGGTCCGGCTCTCGACCTCGGCCGTGGCGGTGCCCAGCCGGTCGACCAGCGTGTCGACCGCGGTCCGGCTGCGGGTCTCGACGTCGGCCGTCAGGGTCTCGACGCGGCCGAGCAGGGCGTCGGCCGCCGTGCGGGTCCGCAGCTCGATGTCGTGGGTGACGGCCTGGGTGCGGTCGAGCAGGGCGTCGGCGACGGCCTTGCCGCGGGTCTCGACCTCGCCGGTGAGGCTCTCGACGCGCGTCAGCATCTCCTCGGCGGCCGCCTTGCTGCGCGCCTCGACGCTCGCGGTCAGGCTCTCGGCGCGACCGAGCAGCAGCTCGGCCGCGGCCTGGCTGCGGCTCTCGATCTCGCCGCTCAGGGCGGCGGCGCGGGTGACGAGCAGGTCCTCCAGCCGGGCAATGCGGCCGTCGAGCGCGGTCGTGACCTCGTTCGAGCGGGCCGCCAGCGTTCCGTCGATCTCGCTCATCTTGCCGCCGACGGCGTCGATGAACTGCTGGCCGCCGGCGTTGATCAGGTCGGTGATCGCCTCGACGCGGCGGTCGAGGGCGGCGACCACTTCCTTGCTGCTGTCGCCGACCGACTTGCTGATGTCGGCGACCCGGGTGGTCAGCGTCTCGCCGATCGTCAGGGTGCGCTGGTCGAGGGCGTCCTGGAACCGCAGCAGCCGGTTCTCCAGCAGGTCCGCCACCTCGGTCGACTTGGTGGTGACGCGGGTGTCGAAGCCGTCGAGATAGACCTTGAGGGTCTCGTTGACCTCCTGGGTGCGCTGGCCGATGCGCTCGACCAGGTCGCCGCCATAGGTCTTCACGGTGCGGTCGAACTCGGCGAGATGCCGGGTGATCAGGCTCGCCAGGGTGGCGCTGTCGCGGCCGATGCGCTCGGCCAGCTCGCTGCCGCCGGTGGTGAACATCTCCTCGAAGGCGCGCAGGCGCTCGGACAGCATGTCGCGGACCTGGTCGCCGCGCGAGCCGAGCTGCTCGGCGAGCTCGCCGCTGCCGGTGGTGAGGATCTCCTCGAAGGCGCGCAGGCGGGCGGCGAGCAGCTCGCGCACCTCGTCGCCGCGGGTGCCGACCGTGTCGGCGAGCGCCTGGGCGCTGTCGGTGAGGGTGCGGGTGAAGGTCTCGCCGCGGTCGTTGAGGGTGTCCGTGATGGCGTTGCCGGTCTCCTCCAGGCGCGCCACCATCTCGCCGCCGCGCTGGTCGAGCGTGTCGGTGATGGCGGTGCCGGTCTCCTCCAGCTTGGAGACGATGTCGCCGCCGCGCAGGCTGAGGTCGAGGACGATCGAGTCGCCGGTCGCCTTGAGGGTGTTGTTCACCTCGTCGACCCGGGTCGCGATGGTCTCGGCGATCTGGCTCGACGTGTCGACCAGGGTGCCGGAGATGGTGTCGGTGTGCTCCATCACCATGGTGGTGATCTCGCGCGAGCGGTTCTCCATCAGCTCGACCAGCGAGATGGTCTTCTGGGCGAACTCGTCGGCGACGCGGTCGAGGCGGCCGCCGAGCATGTCCTGCATGTTGTCGGCGATCTCGACGATCGAGTCGTTGAGGTGGCCGGTCTTGATGTTGAGGCTGTCGGCGAGGCGGTCGCTGACCGCCTCGATGGCGCGGGTGGCCTCGTCGCTGGTGCGCTCCAGCCGCTCCAGCAGGTCGCCGCCGCGCTCGGCCAGCGCCGCGATCATCGAGTCGCCGGCGGTGCCGAGCGCCAGCGTGATGTGCTCGCCCTTGTCGGCCAGCGCCCTGGTGATGCGGCTCGCCACCTCGTTGAAGCGCTCGCCGACCACCTCGGACACCGTGAAGATGTCGTGCGACAGGTCGAGATGGACGTTGGAGATGGCGTTGCGCACCTGCTCGGCCTCGCCGACCAGCGTCTCGCGCTGCTGGGCGATGCCGTCGAGCAGGTTGCGGATGCGCACCTCGTTGTCGTTGTAGGCGCGCTCCAGCGCGGCCACCTCGTTGTTGACCAGGGTCTCCAGCTCGACCGCGCGGGCGATGGCGCGCTCGACGCCGTCGCCCATGGCGGCGACCTCGCGGCGGATCGCC
Organism: Rhodoplanes tepidamans; assembly: GCF_030813915.1. Classification (GTDB taxonomy): domain Bacteria; phylum Pseudomonadota; class Alphaproteobacteria; order Rhizobiales; family Xanthobacteraceae; genus Rhodoplanes; species Rhodoplanes tepidamans. The sequence goes on along the minus strand of NZ_JAUSUJ010000013.1, from coordinate 60,802 downwards.
TGGCCGACATTGACGACGCTGTCGTAGGCGACGGTCTCCGGCTCGGCGAACCGCATGGCGGCGCGCGCCATGGCCTGGGCGACGATGCGCAGCTCCTGCGAGCGCGACACCATGTTGGCGAGGACGAAGAAGAACACGATCGGCGCGGCGATGCCGGAGGCGATCCCGAACATCAGCGGCACGGCGACGGCGCCCTGGCTCATCAGCACGCCGATCTCGGCCGAATAGGCGAGGACGAGGCCGATCGCCGAGATCGCCCAGGCGGCGCTGAACAGGGCGGCCGCCATGTAGGGCGTGCGCGACGGCCGGCGCTGCAGCGACTGCAGCACCTCGCCGATGGTCTCGCGGTCGTCGTTGGCCGGAATCGTGACCGGCTCGTCGTGTCGGTGCGCCACCGGCTCCGGGAACGCGGGCGGTCCCTCCATCGCCAGCGGGGGGGGAGGCGTTCGGTCGCGGCGATCGTCGATGGGGGCCGCCGGACTGTCCGAAGCAGCGGTCGGGGCGGGCGAGCCACCGCCCACATTCAGGGCCTCCTGAATGGCCGACAGAGCGACCTCCGTCGGATCCTTGGCCTTTTTCGGATAGTTCGCCATGTCGCTCGTCGCCTCGCAAGCTACGCTGAACAGGACTGAGGCCCTGTGGATAAAGGTGTCCGGTCGTGCCACCGCACGATGTCTCGGGCACGGTCCGCAGGCGGGAATGACGATGCCGCTGGGATTCCCCCCCGTGGTCAGGCTATCCTAGAGGTCTGGAAGCCCCAGGGAAACCAAGTTTGGTAACCCATTTTTAATCATCGTTAACGGTGCGCCCATGCCTGCTCTTCGCCATCGCACGGACGACCGCCTCCCTCTGGTCCCCGAGCATCATGAGGGCGACAATGCGGCGGCTCTGCGGCCGACCGACCCGCAGCGCCGTTATCTCGAACGAGGTCTTAACGAGCCCGGCGGAAAGCTGCCGCTGTTCGACCGGGAGGGCCGGGCGGTGCCGCGCAAGACCATCGAGGCCTGCGTGGCGCACGGCTGGGCCCGGCCGTGGTTCGACAACCCGCTCAAGCCCGACTGGCTGGTGTGCCGGCTGACCGAGGCGGGTTACCGGGCCCTCGGCCAGGAGCCGCCCGCGGCCTAGGGCCGGACCGCCCCCGATCCGGGCGCCGCGACGGCCGCCGGGCCGGTCGCGGCCGGCCTGCCGGCGCGCCGGCGGCCCGCCCGGCGCGGGCCGGCACCGCTCGGTCGGCGACAATTGATTATCCTTAAACATCAGGTTGTTGCAGCCGTGCAACGGGACCCGGAAATCGCCCCCGCGTTTACCGGTGGGTGACGGACGGCGTGCACACTCCCGGGCACAAAAAGAGTTCGGGGCGTCACATGCACAGCCATTCCCTGCGGGAGCCTCCAGCCGGGCCGCCGCCCGCCGTCGCCGAGGCCGATCCGCTCGATCTCGTCCACCTGTTCCGGATGACGCTCGGCGATGCCCGCCTGCAGGCCGAGGTGCTCGACCTGTTCGACCAGCAGATCGACCTGCTGCTCGCCCGGATGGACACGGCGCCGCCGGCCGCGGTCGCGACCCTCGCCCACACCCTGAAGGGGTCGGCGCGCGGAATCGGCGCCTGGGGCGTCGTCGCCGCCGCCGAGGCGATCGAGGCGGCCGTGGCCGCCGGCACCGACATCGCGGCGCCGCTCGACGCCATGGGCCGGGCCGGGGCGGCCGTGCACGGGGCCATCGCCCGCCTGCGCCGGGACGCCCCCGCGACGAAATAATGCGGCAGAGTGAAGCGGGGCAGGGGGGCGCCTTGCAACCGCCGCCGCCATCCCCATCTCCAGGGGGAAGCTGGACGAGCCCCCCTCCCCCCCTCACAATCGTCCGGCCGACAGTGGCCCCGGTCAAAAGCCGGGGCCATCTGGTTTGTCGGGGACCTGCTATCGTCCTTATCGTCGGGGGCCCGCGCGGTCGCCCCGGCGCCCGGGTCGGCGGTGCTGGCGTCCCGCCCGGCGACCCCATATAGAGAGCGGCCGGCCTGCGACCGCCGCGACCGTCGGGCCGGGTTCCGTCACCCCCGAGCGAGCCTTTCGAGCGACCCGCACATCATCTCATGGTCAAGATCACCTTCGTCAGCTTCACCGGATCGTCCCGCACGGTCGAGGCCCAGCCGGGCGCGACCGTCATGGAAACCGCGATCAAGAACGGGGTGCCCGGCATCGAGGCCGAATGCGGCGGCGCCTGCGCCTGCGCCACCTGCCACGTCTATGTCGACGAGGCCTGGCGGGAGACCGTCGGTCCGCCGACCGCGATGGAGGAGGACATGCTCGACTTCGGCTACGACGTGCGGCCGAACTCGCGCCTCTCCTGCCAGATCAAGGTGCGCGAGGAGCTCGACGGCCTCGTCCTGCAGACGCCGGAGCGGCAGGCCTGACGGCAGGCCCGGTCATTCCGGGGCGCGCTGAATGCGCGAACCCGGAATCCAACCCAGGTCGTGGAGCGTGCCGCTGGATTCCGGGTTCGCACCTGCGGTGCGCCCCGGAATGACCGCGTCGTGATCGCCGGACCGACCCTCACCCCACCTCGGGCACGGTGCCGCCGCCGGCGCGCAGGCGGGCCGCGATCGCCTCGGGGAAGGGGCGCGGCTTGCGGGTCTCGCGATCGATCAGCACCAGGGTCGACAGTGCCAGCCCGGCGCAGCGGTCGCCGGAGAAGACCGCCTGGTCGAAGGTGAGCGAACTCGTCCCCACCCGCGCCACCCGGGTGCCGATCACCACCTCGCCGGGCCAGTGGATCTCGGCCAGGTAGTCGATGGTCAGGTTCGCCTGCACGTAGGTGGCGCCGTCCACCCACAGCCCGTAGCGCGGGTCGCGCAGCAGCGGCACCCGGCCGCCCTCGAAGAAGGTCAGGAACACCGCGTTGTTGACGTGGTTCTGCGGGTCGAGGTCGCGGAACCGGATGGTGTGGACGACGCGGTGCGGAAACTCGTCGGGGCGGGGCGGGCGCCGGTGGCGCGCGGTCGACTCGTCGGTCACGGGTTGCAGTCCTCGCGGCGGTGGCTTACAGGCTCGGACCCGAGCCTGGGCCGTTGTGCGGCGGCGGACCGCGAACCGCAAGGCGCAGCGGCGCAGACGCGACCCGCGCGACCGCTCGAACCGGAGCCCCCGCCCATATCACCGAGACGATGATGACCGATCCGATCAAGACCGACGCGCTGATCATCGGGGCCGGCCCGTGCGGCCTGTTCGCCGTGTTCGAGTTGGGCCTGCTCGACATCAAGGCGCATGTCGTCGACGTGCTCGACAAGGTCGGCGGCCAGTGCGCCGAGCTCTATCCGGAGAAGCCCATCTACGACATCCCGGCGGTGCCGCGGATCACCGGCCAGGGGCTCGTCGACGCGCTGATGGAGCAGATCGCCCCGTTCGGCCCGACCTTCCGGCTCGGCGAGATGGTCGAGACGGTGGAGAAGATCGGCGACCCGCTGTTCCGCTGCACCACCGACCGCGGCACCGTGTTCGAGGCCAAGGTGGTGGTGATCGCCGCCGGCGGCGGCTCGTTCCAGCCCAAGCGGCCGCCCATCAAGGGCATCGAGGCCTTCGAGGACTCCTCCGTCTTCTACGCCGTGCGGAAGATGGAGGCGTTCCGCGACAAGCGGCTGATGATCGTCGGCGGCGGCGATTCCGCCCTCGACTGGGTCGTCAACCTGCACCCGATCGCCCACCGCATCACCCTGGTGCACCGGCGCGACGAGTTCCGCGCCGCGCCCGCCACGGTGGACAAGATGCGGGCCCTGGTGGCCGAGCGGAAGATGGACCTGATCATCGGCCAGGTGATGGGGCTGGACGGCGAGGGCGGGGCGCTCGAGGCGGCGCTGGTGAAGACCACCGACGGCCGCGTCATCGAGGTGCTGTGCGAGGCGATGCTGCCGTTCTTCGGGCTGACCATGAAGCTCGGCCCGGTGGCGGGCTGGGGCGTGGCCCTGAAGGACAACCTGGTCGCCGTCGACACAGAGCGGTTCGAGACCAGCGTGCCCGGCCTGTTCGCCATCGGCGACATCAACACCTATCCGGGCAAGCTCAAGCTGATCCTCTCCGGCTTCCACGAGGGCGCCCTGATGGCGCAGGCCGCCGCCCGCTACGTGTTCCCGGAGAAGCGCGTCGTCTTCCAGTACACGACCTCGTCGACCAGCCTGCAGAAGAAGCTCGGCGTCGCCTGAACGCCTCGCCGGCGACGGGCGGGGCATGCCCCGCCCGCGTGCCGAGCGTCAGTACCGCGAGATGGTGCGCTGGCGCGTCACCGTGCCGCCGTACGGGCCCGTGGTGGTGCGGGTGCCCGTGCAGGTGCCGCCCGAGCAGGACGCGCTGCCCTGCCGCGTCACGCTGCCGCCGTAGGGGCCGGTGCGGGTGATCTGGCGGCTGCAGGTGCCGCCGGCGCAGCTCCCGGTCGCGCTGACGCTGGCGGTGCCGCGCGGCCCCGACCAGGTGCCGCTGCGGGTCCAGGCCTCGGCGTCGGCGGCGGCGCCGGCGATCAGGACGACGGCGAGCGCCGCGGTGGCGATCAGCTTGCTCATGAGATCTCCTCGTCTGTCGATCGGGGCCGGGCTCGGTCCCGAAGATGCGAGGAGACTGCAGCGGTCATGTCGCCGCGGTACGGCGCGGCCGTATCGATCGGTCGCCGGCGTGTAACGGCACGTCACCGGCTCCGGCGGCGACCGCTGCCGCGTGTGGTCGGCGGGACACTCCACCCCGACGACGCGTGCGTTTCGGCCGATCGACCCAAATTTCCACAGTTGGAGGAGCCGTCCGTCCTGGCCGTAATGGGCCGACGGCCGGTCGCGCCATCGCGGTCGGCGGGACGCGACGCGGCCGAAGCCGCGCGTGCTCCTCGCGGAGGGACATCGTGATCAGGTCGAACCACCGCGGCGCTGTCGCCGCGGCGTGCGGCGCCGTGCGCCACGCACACCCGGAGGCGCGGCGCCGCGGGCGGAGCCTGCTGCCGGCGCTGCTCGCCGGCGCGGCGCTGCTCGCCGGCGCGGCGCTGGCCACCACCGTCGTCGCGACGGCGCACGGGCAGGACTCGACCTGGACGGCCGCCAACGGCATCGAGTGGCACGATCCGGCGAACTGGTCGGCCGGCGTGCCGACCGGCACGGCGACCTTCGACAGCGCTGCCGGGTCCCCCGCCGTCTACGTCGTCTACGACGCGTCCATCGGCACGCTCGCCTTCACGGCCGACGCGCCGGCCTACTTCTTCGGAGTGGGTGCGACCCTGACCGTCACCGGGACGGGGGTCGACAACGCCTCGGCCTCTGCGCCGACCTTCTGGATCTGGGGCGGCACGCTCGCCTTCACCGGGTCGAGCAGCGCCGGGGACGCGATCATCGACAACTCCGGCGGCACCGTTACGTTCGCGGGATCGAGCACGGCCGGCACGGCGACGATCGGCATCTCCTGGGGCTCGACCATCACGTTCGGCGGATCGTCCACGGCGGGGGCCGCGACGATCACGAACGACGGCTCGGTCCTGCGCTTCGGCGACACCGCGACGGCCGGTGCGGCGACCATCACCAACACCAATTTCGGCAGCGTCGAGTTCCTCGGCTCCAGCACCGCCGGCACCGCGAGCATCACCAACAGCCAGTATTCGGGCACGAGCTTCGGCGACCAGAGCTCGGCCGACCACGCGACCATCGTCAACGGCATGCGCGGCTCGACCGGCTTCACCGGGAACAGCACGGCCGGCTTCGCCACCATCACCAACCAGCAGTACGGCACGACGAGCTTCGGCGCCGTCTACGGCACCGAGACGCCGACCGCCGGCGACGCCACCATCACCAACGACCGCGGCACCACCCTGTTCTGGGCCCATGCGACGGCGGGCGACGCCACCATCACCAACAGCAACGGCGGCTCGACGGTGTTCAACGCCTGGAGCACGGCCGGCAGTGCGACCATCGTCACCACCACGGGCAGCAAGACCGAGTTCTACGACTACGCCACCGGCGGGCTCGCGGCCTTCGTCACCACCGGCACCGGCTCGGTGAACTTCGGCGGCAGCGACGGCGCCGACGGCGACGGCCGCATCACGGCGGGGTCGATCGCCGGCAGCGGCCGCTATTCCATCGGGGCCGGCAACACGCTCGTGGTCGGCGGCAACGATCAGTCGACCGAGGTGAGCGGCATGATCGCCGACCGTTCGGGCTGCTGCGGGCCGACCGGCTCCGGCGCGCTGGAGAAGGTCGGCACCGGCACGCTGACGCTCTCGGGCAGCAACACCTATACGGGCACGACACTGGTCGAGGAGGGTGCGCTGATCGTCGACGGCTCGATCGCGTCGTCGAGCGGCCTGACGGTCGGCGTCGACGGAACGATCGGCGGCACCGGCGTCCTGCCGTCGACCACGGTGTACGGCACGCTGTCGCCCGGCAACTCGATCGGCACCCTCACGGTGAACGGCGACCTGACGCTGGCGGTCGGCAGCACCTACCGGGTCGAGCTGTCGTCCTCCGGGTCCGATCTCACCCACGTCACCGGCACGGCGACGCTGGGCGGCACGCTCGCGGCCGTGCTGCTGCCGGGCGAGACGGCGGCGCGCCGCTACACGGTGCTGACCGCCGACGGCGGCCTGTCCGGATCGTTCTCGGACGTGACGCTCGCCGGGCTGCCGTCCTGGTACACGGCCGTGGCGGGAACGCTCGGCGACGACGTGGTGCTCGACATCACGCTGGCGCTCGCCGGCATCGCCGGGCTGAGCGGCGACCAGCGGCAGGTCGCGGCGACCCTCGACCGCGCCTTCGACACCGGGCCGGGCCTCACCGGGCTGTTCGCCGACGTGCTCGCCGCGCCGTCGATCCCGGCCGTGCTGACGCAGCTCTCCGGCGAGATCGCGACCGGCGCGACGTCCGCGGCCTTCCGCCAGACCGACCAGTTCCTGGAGCTGATGCTCGACCCGTTCGCGGGCGGACGCGGCGCCGGTCCGGCGGGCGGTCCGGCGCTGGCCTTCGCGCCGGCGCCGGCCGGGAGCCCGGCCGCGACCGCGGTCGCGGGTGCCGTCAAGGCGCCGCCGGACCTCGTTCCGGACGTGCCGCGGCGCTGGCGGGTGTGGGGCGGCGGCTTCGGCGGCGACGCGCGCTATCGGGGCGACGCGGCCGCCGGCAGCCACGACCTGTCGGTGCGCAACTGGGGTCTCGCCGGCGGCGCCGACTACCGGGCCGGCCCGGATCTCGTGCTCGGTCTGGCGCTGGCGGGCGGCGAGACGGCGTTCTCGCTCGGCGGCCTGGGCAGCGGGCGCGGCAGCACGATCCAGGTCGGCGGCTACGGGAGCTGGCGGGCCGGCGCCGCCTATGTGTCGGCGGCGGGGACCTGGGGCGCCTTCGACGTGACCACCGACCGCACCGTCACCATGCCGGGGGTTGCCGACCGGCTGAACGGCGCCTTCACCGGGCAGGGCGTCGGCGGCCGGGTCGAGACCGGGATGCGGCTCGCGGTCCCGGGCGACGTCGGCGTCACGCCGTTCGCGGCGGTGACGGCGCAGGCCTTCCGGGCGCCGGCCCATGCGGAGACCGATGCGGCCGGGCTCGCCGGCTTCGCGCTCGCCTATGCGGAGCGGACGACGAGCGCGGTCCGCAGCGAGCTCGGCGCCCGCTTCGACGCCGTGGCGTGGCGGACGGCGGACGCGGCGCTGACCCTGCGGGGGCGGCTCGGCTGGGCGCACGAATTCTCGACCGAGCGCGCGGCGGTGGCGAGCTTCGTCAACCTCTCGCCGGCCGGCTTCACGGTGCTGGGCGCGTCGCCGGCCGCCGACGCGGCGCTGGTGTCGGCCGGCGCCGAGCTGACGCTGTCGCGTGGCGTCACCCTGCGGGCCGGCTTCGACGGCCAGCTGGCCGGCGCGACGCAGATCTATTCGGGAACCGGCTCGCTCGCCGTCGCCTGGTGACGCGGACGAGGGGGCGGGCTCAGTTCCTCCCGGCCTTCGCCAGCCGGCCGATCAGCTCGTCGGTCGCGGCGACGTCGCCGAAATTGATGCAGAAGTTGATCAGCGTCGCGTTGTGCTCCTCGTCATTGTGGTCGGCATTGGCGTCGCTCACCATGGTGGTGCGGAAGTCGAGCAGCATGGCGTCGCGGGCCGTGCTCTCGCAGCAGGTGTTGGTCGAGGTGCCGCCGATCCACACCGCCTTGATGCCGCGCTGGCGCAGCTCGACCTCGAGCGGCGACGAGCCCTGGATGAAGGCGCTGTAGCGGGTCTTGCGGACGATCAGGTCGCCCGGCCGCACGTCGAGCTCGGGCCAGAGCTGCGACCCGAAGGCGGTCTCGGCCATGGCCGCGGCGCGCCTGGCGCGCCGCTCGGGCGTGTTGAGCACGTCGTGGAAGTGCGACCAGTTCCTGAACGAGTCCTCGTTGGAGACGGTGCGGATCCACACCACCAGCCCGCCGGCGTCGCGCAGCGCCCCCGCGAGCCGGTTGACGTTCGGCACGATGGCGCGCGCCGCCGGGATCTCGACCTGCTGGCCGGGCGCCATGAAGTAGTTCTGCATGTCGACGACGACGAAGGCGGTCTCCTGCGCCGGCACGTCGTCGTGCACGTTCCAGCGCCCCTGGCGCTTGATCACCCGGGCGACGACCTTCTCGGGAATGACGACCTTGTGCATGCGGACTCCGGACGACGTTCTGATCATGAAAACACAGTGGCGCCGCGCGGGCGATCCACCTCCTCGCGCAGCCAGTCGAGCATATATGGCACGGCGTCGGTGCGGTTGTCGTTCATCAGGTGGATGCCGCCGCCCTCGGCGCCGGTCCAGATGCGGAGGTGCTTCGGCCCGGGCAGATCCGCGAAGGTCTTGTGGGCGGCCTTCACCGAGACGAGCGTGTCGTCCTCGCCGTGCGTCACCATTACGGGGCATCTGGCGTTCTTCAGCACGCCCTTCAGGGTGAACGCCTTCAGCGTCTCGCGCGCATCCGCCTCGTCGCGGGCGCCGATCACCCACTCGACCTGCGGCCGCACCGCCGGCCAGAAGTCGTAGATGTCGTCGAGCATGTCGTAGCAGGCGCCCCACAGGACGGCGGCGCGCAGCCGCGGCTCCATGGCGGCGCCGCGGCCGCCGTAGTAGCCGCCCATCGACTGACCGACGAGCGCGATCTTCTGCGCGTCGACGTCGGGCCGGCGCTCCAGGTAGTCGACCGCCGCGGCGATCGCGACCTCGTAGTCGGGACGCGCCGTGATGCCGCGCACCCGCAGCGGCTCGCCCATGCCGGGGCCGTCGAAGCACAGCACGCCGAAGCCGCGCTCCAGCATCGCCCGGGCGGCGAAGAACCACAGCTCCTCCGCGATGATGTCGACGCCGCCCAGATAGGCGATCGCGGCGTGGCGCTGGCGGGCCGCCCCGAGCGGCCGCCAGTAGTAGCCGGAGAGGTGCGAGCCCTCGAACGGGAAGGTGACGCGCTCGGGCGGATTGTCGAAGAACGGCAGCGCCGCGTGGAAGCAGGCGACGCAGCGGACATAGGCTTCCGTCTTGCGCGGATCGCCGCCCGGCAGGAAGAACTGCGCGGTGCGGAAATAGTTGTGGGCGTGCAGATACGCCTCGCGCGCCGTGATCGGGCGGCCGCGGGCGAGCGCGGCCCCGGCGGTCGCCTCGCGCTCCTCGCCGGCGGCGTTCCATTCGCGGAACCAGCTGTCGCCGTCGCCGACCGTGATGCGCTCGGCGACGCGGTGGCAGCGGTGGAAGTCGGCGCCGCCCATCTGGCAGACGTTCACGATGCGGGCGGCGAAGTGATACGACCAGCCGTCGTGGCCGGGGAAGTAGCGGAACATGGTCACGGGGGGAGTCCTGGGCGTCGTTGAAGGACGATGTCGTACGGGCCCGCATGGCGGGGTGGACCGCGTCGCCGATCGCTCCGGCGTCATCGCCGGGCTCGACCCGGCGATCCATCTCGCCGAGAACGACGAGGCTTGTGGCGAAGAGGATGGATGCGCGGGTCTTCGCCCGCGCATGACGCTTCGGACCGCGTGCCCCGCCTCATTGCGGCTGGAAGTTCACCGACTTCAGCAGCTCGGCGTTGCGGGCGACGTCGGCGGCCATGAACTTGGCGAACACCGCGGGAGACTCGTAGACCGGGTCGACGCCGAGCTCCTTCAGGCGACCCGAGTCGGCGAGCTCGCGCGTCGCGTCCTGGAACGCCTTGTTGAGCGTCTGCACCACGTCGGCCGGAATGCCGAGCGGGCCCCACACGCCGTACCACGACTTCACCTCGAGCCCTGGCACGCCGCTCTCCGCCGCGGTCGGGATGTCGGGGGCGAGGGCGCTGCGCTTCGCCGCCGTGACCGCCATGCCCTTGACCTTGCCGTCGCGGGCCATCGGCAGCAGCACCACCATGGCGTCGGTGAGGAGCTGGATGTGGCCGCCGGCGACGTCGGTGAGGGCCGGGGCGGTGCCGCGATACGGCGTGATGGTCAGCTTCGCGCCGGTGATGCGCATGAACTCGAGCGTGGCGATGTGGCTCGGCGAGCCGAGCGCCGGCGTGCCGGCCGTCCACTGGTCGGGATTGGCCTTGGCGGCGGCGGCGACCTCGGCCAGCGTCTTCTGCGGCATCTTGGTCGCCATCACGGTGAGCAGCGGCGCCTCGCCGACCCGGGCGATCGACACGAAGTCGGTCAGCGGATCGTAGGGCGCCTTGGCCATCACCTGCTTGGCCATGGAATGCGTGTTCGACGAGAACAGCACCGTGTAGCCGTCCGGCGCCGACTGCTGGACGGACTGGCCGCCGACCGTGCCGCTCGCGCCGGCGCGGTTCTCGACGATCACGTTGACGCCGAGCTTCCCCTGCATGCGCTCGGCGAGCAGCCGCGCCAGCGTGTCGACGCCGCCGCCGGCCGCGAACGGCACGACGATCTTGACGGTGCGGTCCGGAAACTTGTCGGCCGCGGCGCCCGGGGACGCGGCGGCGACGAGGAGGGCGACGGCGGCCGTGGCAGCGACGAGAGCGCGACGCATCATCGTGATCTGCTCCTGATCGGGGTCATGCAGTCGGAGCGGGTGTGCGCTCCGGCGGGAACGTCGAACCGTCTCATCCCGTGATCGGTGAGACAAGCGACGATGGCGCCCGCGGCAATGCGCCCGGCACTGACCTGATGGCCGCCGGCGAGTCGTTTTTCGCGCAATCCGAAAATACTGCACCGCATCACGGCGCGGCGGCCCGCGGACGCCGCGCCGGGTCGGTGCCGGTCAGTAGACCTTGCCGTTCATCTTGAGGTCGGCCCACACCTCCCGGACCGTCTGGGTCATCTCGATCTTGCGGTCTGTATAGTAGGTGTGCAGCAGGTGGTGCGCCTTCTCGGAGTTCGGGTGTCCGAGATAGTCGCGATAGAGCGCCTGGACCTGCTCGTTGCGGTGCGACTGGCGCACCTTCCGGTTCTTGTCGATGCCGAACAGGGTGGCGCGGCGCTTGAGCGCGTGCGGCAGATAGGCCTTCTTGGAGCGCAGCGTGCCGCCGCCGTCGACGCAGCCACCCGGGCAGGCCATGATCTCGATGAAGTCGAGATCGGACTTGCCGGAGCGCACCTCCTCGACGATCTGCCGGGTCGGCTTGAGGCCGTGGCACATGGCGATCTTGACGGTGCCGACCGCGCCGCCGAGCTCCACGGTCGCGGTGCGCACGCCCTCGAAGCCGCGCAGCTGCTCGATCTCGACATGCTCGAGCTCGTGGCCGTTGACGACGTAGTACATGGTGCGGATCGCCGCCTCCATGACGCCGCCCGTGGTGCCGAAGATGGCGCCGGCGCCGGAATACTCGCTCATGTAGGGGTTGTCGAAGGTCGACGGCGGCAGCGACTTCAGGTCGATGCGCTCGCGCTGCAGCATGCGGGCGAACTCGCGGGTGGTCAGCACCACGTCGACCTCCGGCACGCCGTCGTGGACGAGCTGGCGGCGGACGATCTCGTCCTTCTTGGCCGTGCACGGCATGATCGAGATCACCCGGATGCGGGCCGGATCGATGCCCATCCGCTCGGGCAGGTAGGTCTTGGCGAGCGTGCCGACGCACTGCTGCGGCGACTTGGTCGACGACAGCATCGGCATGATGTCGGGGTAGTGCCGCTCGACGAAGTTGATCCAGGCCGGGCAGCAGGACGAGAAGGTCGGCTTCTTGCGCTCGGCGATGCGGTGCAGGAGCTCGGTGCCTTCCTCCATGATGACGAGGTCGGCGCCCCAGTTGGTGTCGAGCACGATCGAGGCGCCGAGCTTGCGCAGCGCCGTGATGATCTGGCCCTCGACATTGGTGCCGGGCGGCAGGCCGAACTCCTCGCCGAAGCCGACCCGCACGGCGGGGGCGAACTGCACCACGGTGACGAGCTCGGGATCGTACATCATCTCGAGCGCGCGATCGGTCTCGTCGCGCTCGCCGAGCGCGCCGGTCGGGCAGACCAGCACGCACTGGCCGCACGTCACGCAGGCGGAGTTCTTCTGCGTCAGCCCGTGGCGCAGCCCGACCGCGGTGTCGAGGCCGCTGTTGATCTGGATGAGCGCGTCGACGCCCTGGCCGTCGCGGCAGATGGCGATGCAGCGCTGGCAGCGGATGCAGCGCTTCATGTTGCGGATCAGCGCCGGCGAGGACTCGTCGACCGGCCGCGCCGCGACCCGGGCGGGATCGAAGAAGCGGTTCTGCCGCAGGCCGACGAACTGGGCGACGTCCTGCAGGTCGCACTTGCCGTGGCGGATGCAGGTGGCGCAGTCCTGGTCGTGGTCGGCGAGCAGGAGCTCGACCTGCAGGCGCTGCATCTCGCGCAGCTCGGGCGTGCGGGTGTTGATCTCCAGGCCGTCCTGCATCGGCGTGGTGCAGGAGGCGACGAGATGGGTCTTGTCGGCGTGCGGCATCTTGATCTCGACCAGGCACACCCGGCAGGTGCCGGGAGCGTGGTCGATGTCGTGCAGCTCGCACAGGGTCGGGATGTAGACCTCGTGGCGGCGGGCGCATTCGAGGATGGTCTCGCCGGCCCGTCCCGCCACCACCTTGCCGTTGATGGTCGCTGACAGCTCCGCGGCGGGCTCGACCGGCCCCGGCGGGGTCGGGACCATGTCGGTCACACCCGTGTCGGTGGTGTCCATGATCATGCTCCCTCCGGGATCGCGTGCTCGGTGATCACCGAGTAGGTGCGGTAGCAGCGCATGCAGCGCTTGGCCTCGCGATAGGCCTGCTCGGGGCTGATGGTCTGCTCGACCTCCTCGAACATCAGCTTGCGCACGGTCGGGTCGAGCTCGGGGTGGTGGACCCGGTACTGCGGCTTCACCGGCACCTCGACGGCGTCGTCGGCCAGCATCCGGTTGTCGTTGAGGATCTGGCGCATGCGGGTGCGCGGCTGGAAGCAGGTGTGGCCCTTGCGGATCCAGTCGTCGATCGAGCGTGCGGCCTTGAGGCCGTTGGCCATCGCGTGGATGAGGGTGGAGGGGCCGGAGGCGCAGTCGCCGCCGGCGAACACGCCGGGCCGCGAGGTCGCGAGGTCGGTCTGGTCGACGGCGACGCAGTTCCAGCGGTCGAACTTGATGCCGTCCTCGGGCGTCAGTGCTCCCTTGACGACCTGCTGGCCGATGGCGGCGATCAGGGTCGCGCAGCTCATGATCCGCTCGGTGCCGGGCACCGCCTCGACGTTGCGGCGGCCGCGGCCGTCCGGCGCGGTCTGCCGCATGGTCGCGATCTCGACCCCGGTGATGCGGCCGTCCTGGTCGACGATGCGCACCGGATTGGTGAGGAAGTGGAAGACGACGCCCTCGGCGATCGCCGCCTCGACCTCCTCCGAGTCGGCCGGCATGTCCTCGCGGGTGCGGCGGTAGACGACGTGGACGCGCTCGGCGCCCATGCGCAGCGCCGAGCGGGCGCAGTCCATGGCGACGTTGCCGCCGCCGACCACCACCACGTCGCCGGAGAGCGTGACGGTCTTCAGCCCGGCGACGTGATCGTGCACCTCCAGCAGGAAGCCGATGCCCGACTTGTAGCCCGGCATCTCCGGATCCTCGTTCTCGACGCCGAGCCGGATGCCCTGCTGGCAGCCGATGGCGAGGAACACGGCGCGGTAGCCGCGGGCGAACAGGTCGTCGATCGAGAAGTCGTGGCCGAGCGCGCGCTTGAACAGGAAGCGGCCGCCCAGCTCGGTGATGATGTCGGTCTCGGCGTGCAGCACGTGCTTGGGCAGGCGGTAGGACGGGATGCCGATCGCCGCCATGCCGCCGGGCTCGTCCATCGCCTCGAGGATGTCGACGTGATAGCCGTGCAGCAGCAGGTGGTAGGCGCAGGAGACGCCGGCCGGGCCGGCGCCGACCACGGCGACCCGCATGTCGGCGCCGAGCGGCTGGGCGATCAGCTCGCGCCCGAAGGTCAGCGCCCGCGGGCCGGTCTGCTGGTCGGCGACGTAGCGCTTGAGCGTCTTGATGCCGACCGCCTCGTCGACGAACTTGCGCCGGCACGCCATCTCGCAGAACCGCACGCAGACGCGGCCGCAGGTCGCCGCCATCGGGTACTTCTGCAGGATGACGCCGAGCGAGTGCTCGGGCTTGCCGTCGCGGATGTAGTCGATGTAGCGCGGCACGTTGATGCGCGACGGACAGGCCTCGATGCAGGGCGCCGTCATGTAGGCCATGCCGTGCTGCTCGGGCTGCGCCCCGCGGGCGATCTCGGCCTCGATCACCTCGCGGAAGCTGCGCAGCGCGGCGAGCAGCGCGCGGGCGCAGGTCTGGCCGAGGCCGCACATCGAGGTCGCCGTCATCTGCTCGGCCAGCATCTCGATCTCGCCGAGGCCGAGCGGGCTCCTGCGGCCGTGGCGCAGCGCGTCGAGCGCGTCGCGCACCAGCACGGTGCCCATGCGGCAGGGCGTGCACTTGCCGCAGGACTGGTCCGCCGCCTCGTCCATCTGCCGCCACAGCGCGTCGATCAGGCTGACGCCGTCGTCGAAGATGAAGAAGCCGCGGTCGCCGAAGAAGGCGCGGATGCGGTTGTGCGGATCGAAGCTGTCGACGTTGGCGAGGGTCGGGAACGTGTTCTCCCGGAGCGAGGACGCACCGTCGCGGTTGTCGTACACGACGCCGTCCCAGACGCCGTAGCTGACCTCGGTCATGGGCTGCCCACTGTCTGGCGTCCGGCCGGGCCGGCGTGCGTCGGCCGCCGCGCGACCATCGTACTCCAGTCGGCCGTCCGAAATATCCGGTGGAACCCGCGGTTGTCGCGACACGACCGCAGGCGATCGCGTTCGCGGAGAGGCGACGGGCTCCGGCGCTCGGAGCGGACCTCGGTCCGCCCGCAGGGACTTTGGCGGGGGTATGGAGGAACCAGTGCCTTTCGGAGCGCGCCGCGACAAGCCCCGGCGGGCGCAGGGCCGATGTGCAGGATCGGCTATGCGGTCCGCGAATGCGGCGAGACCGGAACTGGCACGACGCCGTCGTGATCAGATCCGGTCGCGGCTTTCGATCGCGGGATCACCGCGTCGTCTCTCCGGCGGGACCGGCGGGACCCGCGGTCTGCGGCACGGGCTCGGTGGCCGGCGGCGGGGCGGGGAGCGCGGCCGGCAGCGGCTCGGCGACGATCGACGGGTCGGGCTGCGGCAGGCGCAGCACCGCGCGGGCGGCCGGCAGGGCGGCGTCCGCCATGGCGGCATGGCCTTCGGCGGTCGGATGGATGGCGCCGCCGTAGACGGCCGAGAGCACGCCCCAGGTGGCGTCGTGCAGGTCGCTCGGCTGCATGGTCGGCGAGACGCCCTCCGGAAACGTCATGGCGGCGAAATAGCTGTCGTTCGCCGTGCGGATCCAGCGCGCCCGCGAGGCGTAGGAGCGGAAGTCGCTCGGCCGGGCCGCGCACCGCAGCGGCGACGTGGCGCCCTCGACCGGGCTGGACGCGAAGCTGGTGCCGTCGGTGGCGAAGCACTCCCGGTCGAACGGCGGATCGTCGGGCGAGCGGGCGCAGAAGCCGTGGTCGGCGAACAGACCCTGATGGCCGTCGACGAAGGTCATGCGGTCGGTCGCCGGCTCGGCGCAGGCGACGCCGCCCGTGCAGGTGGCGAGCGCCTTCAGGCGCGGGAAGAAGCCGCGCTCGACGAACCGCGAGATGCGGGCGAGGCGGCCGCCGTCGACCCCGAAGGCCGGGTGGACGTCGAAGCCGTCGCGGCCGGTCGGGCAGGCGCCGCCCAGCGGGGCGAGCGCCGGGTGGCCGTAGGACACGTAGACGACCCGGTCGAGGCTGCCGCCGACCAGCGGCTTCAGGGCGGCGCGCAGCCGCTGGAAGCTCGTCGGCAGGGTCGTGTCCATGGCGGCATGCGCGGCCTCGACGCTGCCGATGACGCCGGCGCGGCGGAACAGGGTGCGCTCCCCCGACGCCTCGATGATCACGTCGGCGACGAGGCCGGAGAAGTCGATGTCGTTCGCCCCGACGGTGAGGAAGACGAGGTCGAGGCCGCGCTGCGGATGCGAGCGCTGCGCCCTGGCGAGGAGGTCGTGCAGCTGGGCGAGCTGGCCCGGCACCTGACGCGGACAGGTGGCGGAGCCGCTGGCGCCGCAGTTCAGCTCGCGCGCCGGCTGGCCGCCGAACAGCCCGGCCTCGATGGTGGCGCCCGTGCAGGCGAGCGGCAGGAAGGTGACGGCGATCTGCGGGTTCTCGACCGCCAGCGCCAGCGCGGCACGCAGCTGATAGCCGTAGAGCGAGCGGTGGCAGGGCGCGCTCATCCAGCGGGCCGAGAGCCGCGCCCATTCGGCCCGCTCGGTGTCGCTGCCGCGGCCGGTGGCGGAGTCGCAGGCCTTGTCGCCCCTGAACCCCTCCCGGCCGGGGCGGAAGAACTCGTTGCGGCCGCCGCCGCCGAAGCGGCGGAAGCAGAAGCCTTCGTCGGACAGCACCACCGGGCGGTCCGGATTGCCCTCGCCGGAGGCGATCGAGTCGCCGAGCCCGGCGATCAGCAGGTCCTGCACCAGGATCTCGGTGGTGGCGCGGCGCGGCGCCTGGCCCGGCACCGCGATGTCGGCCACCGCGATGGTCGGCTTGCCGTAGACGACCCGCAGATTCACCGGCTCGCCGCAGGCGGCCGTCACGCTGCGCGGCAGGCTGTCGCCGTCCTCGAACGTCCAGGTGCACTGGGCGGCCGGATCGACGGTGCCGGCGAGCCGCGCCTCGATGCGGTGGTCGGCGGGGTTGAGATAGGACTCGCGCACGCCGTCGCGCAGGCAGACCTCGGTCGGCCGGCCGGCCGCGTCGGTGCACAGCCGCACCACGGTGTCGCGGGCCCAGCCGCGGCCGTCGGTCTCGGCCGCCAGCGTCTGCTCGGCGGCCAGCACGGTGCGGCCGAGGGTGGCCTGGGCGTGGCGCAGGAAGTCGCGCTCGTCGCGAAACAGGCGGAAGCGGTTCTTCACCTGCCAGTCGATGTGGACGCCCTCGGCCGGCTCCGGCAGCGGCGCCGGGACGATCTCGGGGGCGGCGGGCGGCGCGAGAGGGTCGGGCGCGGCGGCGGGGCCCGGATGGACGACGATCGCCGGGACGCCGGACCCGCCGGGAGCCGGAGGCTGGCCCGGGGCCTGGGTCGCGACCGGGCCCGGGGGCTGGCCCGGGGCCTGGGCGCCGGCCGGGTGCGGCAGGGCGGCCGTGAGGGCCGCCGCCATCACGGCCAGGACCGTCGTCGCCATTCCGTCGCGCCACGCCATCGTCGGGTCTCCCGCCGGCCCGGTTCCACGGCCGGTCCTGCGCCTCGTTCTATACCGTGGCGCGGCGATAACAGGGCGAAAGCGTGACGACGGCGGATCGCGGCCCCGGAGGGGGCGGCCTCACAGCCAGGGCCGCAGCAGCAGGTGGGCGCCGAGGCCGATCAGCCCGACCAGGAACACGGTCCGGAACGCCTCTGGCCGGATCCGCCTCCGGATCCACTGTCCGATCGCCATGCCGGCGCCGGCCGGGATCAGCGACGCGAGCGACAGCGCCGCGACCGGCGCCCGCATCACCCCGGCCTGGGCGAGGCCGAGCAGCAGCGCGGCGCTCGACACCGTGAAGAACAGGCCGATGCCCTGGACCAGCTCGTCGCGCTTCAGCCCGAGCGCCTCCATGTAGGGCACGGCCGGCACCATCACGACGCCCGTGAAGGAGGCGATCAGCCCGCTGATCGTGCCCATGACCGGCGCCAGCCAGCCCTCCCGGTGCGGCCCGACGGCGGGGCGCAGCCGGGCGAGCCCGAGCACCCCGTAGATGATCAGCACCGCCCCGATGGCGGCGCTCGCGGTGCCGCCCCGGTCGGTGGTGAGGAAGCCGGTCCACAGGCCCAGCACCGTGCCGGCGACGACGCTGGCGAGCAGCGGCCACAGCCGCAGCGTGAGCCGGCCGAGATGCGGGCCGGCCCAGGCCTGCCAGATGTTGGTGACGAAGGCCGGCACCATCACCAGCGCCACCGCCTCGGCCGGCGGCATGACGAGCCCCAGGAGCCCGATCGAGACGGCCGGCAGGCCGAGCCCGACCACCCCCTTCACGGTGCCGGCGAACAGCAGGATCGCCAGCGCGGCGAGGACGGTGCCGAGGTCGAGCATGCGGGAGGGGGTCCGGAAGGCGGGCGCGGGAGCGGGGCGGCCGGACTCTAGGTCATTCGCCGCCGGGAAGGAAACCGCCGGCCGGGCCGGTGCGGCGATCAGCGTGCCGCGAGCCCGGCCAGGGTCGCTTCGTCGGCCGCCATGGCCCGCCCGACCAGCGCCGCGGCGGTACGGGTGGCCGCGACGAGCTCGTCGGGGCGGACGAGGTCGCGCCGGTCGCGCGCCGTGAGCAGCAGGCGCAGCGCGCTGTCCGGCGCGTCGAAGCCGGCGATCAGCCGCAGCGCCGGGATGCCGTGGGCGGCGAAATTGGCGTGGTCCGAGTTCGGCATCGTCGGAAGATGGGTGGCGAGCGCCAGCCCGTCCGCCGCCGCGGCGTCGCGGACGAACCGGTCGAGGGCCGGAAAGTCCGAGGTCAGCGCGGTGAGGTGCGGGGCGCCGCCGATCGAGTCGAGATTGACGTCGAGCCGCATGCGGGCCCGCTCGTCGGCCGGCAGCGCGGCGAGCCACTGCCGCGAGCCGGCGAGCCCCCATTCCTCGGCCGAGGTGAGACAGACCCGCAGGCCGCGCGGAAAAGCGGCGGCGCGCGGGGCGAGCCGGCGGGCGACCGTCAGCGCGACGGCGACGCCGGTGGCGTTGTCGATGGCACTCTCCCCGTGCGGATGGCCGTCGACATGGGCGCTGAGCACGACGAGGTCCGGCCCCTCTCCGGGCAGGTCGAGGGTGAGGATTCGGGTCCGCCCGGCGACGTCCTCGCTGTCGACGACGATGCGGGCGAGGGGCCGTCTGCCCTCCGGGCCGGCCGCGAGGGCGGCGGCCGCTGCGGTGTCGATGCCGAGCGCCGGGATGCCGGGTCCGCCGTCGCGGCCGCTCGATCCCGACACCGGGCCGGCCACCGGCTCCGGATGGGCGATCAGGAACCCGACCGCCCCCAGGCGCTGCGCCAGGCCGAGCTTGACGCGCCGGTGCACGTGGCCGGCGGAAAACGGGTATTCGTGGCGGACCAGGACGATCCGCCCGCCGACCGCGGCCGCGTGGCGGTCGAAGTCCTCCGGCCGGCCGCGGCCGAGGTCGATCACCTCCGCCTCGATCCCGGCGGTCGCCGCGGTGCCGAGCAGGGGCGTGCAGGCGAGCGCCCGGCCGGTGCCGAGATCGATCACCCGGGCGTCACGGCACTGCCAGCCGGCATACGCCACCGGCCAGGCGCGCGGCGCCGGGGCGCCCGCCGCATCGGCGATGTCGGCGAGGCGGCCGAGCGCCCAGTCGAGCGCCGCCCGCTCGCCGGGCGATCCGGCGACCCGGCCGCCGAACCCGCACAGCGCCTCGAAGTCGGCCCACAGGGCGCGGTCGACGACGCCCGCCGTCGCGGCTGGCGGCGTCACGGCGCCACCACGCCGACGCTGCGCACGATCTCGGCCCAGCGCGCGGTCTCGCTCTCCAGCAGGGCGCGGAACTCCTGCACGGACTTGGCCGACGGGGCGACGCCGAGCGGCTCGAGCTTGGTCGCGAAATCGGGGGCGGCCAGCACGGCCGCGAGCTCCTTGTGCAGGCGTGCGGCGATCTCGGCCGGCACGCCGGCGGGCGCCAGGATGCCCCACCAGTGCTCGACCACCAGATCGATGCCGCTCTCCTTGAAGGTCGGGATGGTCGGGCGCGACGGCAGCCGCGTCTCGCTGGCGATGGCGAGCGCCCGGATGCCGCCGCCGTCCAGCACCGCGCTGGCGGTGGCGAGCGTCGTGAACGAGGACTGGACGTGGCCGGCGAACAGGTCGTTGACGGCCGGGCCGGCGCCCCGGAACGGCACGTGCACGAGCTTGGTGGCGGTGCGCGCCTGGAACAGCTCGGCGGTGAGATGCGTCGTGCTGCCGATGCCGCCGGAGGCGATCGTCACCGTGTCCGGGCTCGCCTTGGCGAGGGCGACGAGGTCCTGGGCCGTCTGCGCCTTCACGCCGGCATTGACGAACAGCACCATCGACGTGGTGCCGATCAGCCCGACCGGGGTGAAGTCGCGCACCGGGTGATAGGGGACGCCCTTCTGGATCGCCGGCACGATGGTGTGCGGCATGTCGGCGAGCAGCAGCGTGTAGCCGTCCGCCGGCGCCTTGGCGACGATCTCGGTGCCGATCCGGCTGCCGGCGCCGGCCCGGTTGTCGATGATCACCTGCTGGCCGAGCGACCGCGACAGCCGCTCGGCCAGGAGCCGGCCGAGCACGTCGGAGCTGCCGCCCGCCGCATAGGGCACCACCAGGGTGATCGGGCGGCTGGGATAGGGCTGCGCCGCCGCGCCCGTCGTGATCAGCGCCAGGCCGAGAACGGCCGCCCATTTCGCCAGCATGTTCGTCTCCGAAGGTCGAGGGTCGATGGGCGAGCGGTACCGACAAGCCCGGATTGTGGCAAAGTGAAATGGGCGGCAACAGCTGCCCCGACAACGCAAATGTTGTGCAGCGAAAATGCGGTCAAATCCGCTCGGAAGATGCTATAAGTCCGACTTATGGAGTTCGAGCTTCGCCACCTGGAGGCCTTCCGGGCCGTGGCCGAGACCCGGTCGATGACCGCGGCGGCGCGCCTGCTCGGCGTGTCGCAGCCGGCGGTCAGCAGCCTGATCGCCCGGTTCGAGCAGCAGATCGGCCTGCCGCTGTTCCGGCGGACCGGCGGCGGCCTGGAGCCGACCGCCGAGGCGCTGCAGCTGGTCGACGAGGTCGCTCCGGTGCTGGCCGACTTCGACCATGTGCGGCAGGCCATCCACGACATCCGCGACGGCCGCTCGGGGCGGCTGATGATCGCGGCGCAGCCGCTGGTCGGCCTGGCGCTGCTGCCGGCCGTGCTGGCCGACTTCGCCCGCGCGCATCCGCGGGTGTCGTTCAAGGTGCTCACCAACACGTCCGAGCTGGTGCGGCATCTGCTGTCGGGGCACGCCTACGATCTCGGCATCGCCGACGTGCGGCTCGACGCCCAGGCCGCCATGCTGGCGAGCGTCGCGGCGCCCTGCGTCTGCGTGCTGCCGGCCGATCACCGGCTCGCCTCCTACGCGATGCTGACCCCGACGCTGCTCGACGGCGAGCCGTTCGTCACGAGCTTCCGGGAGCGCGAGATCCACCACCGCATCGGCCGCGCCTTCGCCGACGCCGGTGCGCAGTGGAACGTCGTCGCCGAGGTAGACTTCTTCGCGGTGGCCTGCGGCATGGTGGCGAACCGCTTCGGCGTGACGGTCGTCGATCCGTTCACCGCGGCGCAGGCGGCGCACGCGCCGCAAGGCGGGCAGGCGGCCGTCGCGGTGCGCGCCTTCGCCCCGGCGCTCGACTATCGCTTCGCCCTCTATCACCCGCTCCATCGCCCGCCGTCGACGGTGGCACGCGCCTTCGTGCGGACGTTCCTCGCCGCCGTGCGGGCCGTCGACGGCGTGACGGTGTCGGGCCGCGAGCCCGGGCCGTGAGCGGTCTTTCGCGTGCCGGGCTCAGCCGGAGGCGCCCGAGGCCGCCCGGCCGAGCCCGCCCTCCGGACGCTTGCGCGGCACCGCCGGGTCCTGGCATTCGAGCTCGGCGTCCAGCTCGGCGCCGACCAGGATCACGATCGACGAGATCCAGATCCACGTCATGAAGCCGATGGCGGCGCCGAGCGTGCCGTAGGTCTGGTTGAAGCTGCCGAAGTTCGCCGCGTACCAGGAGAACAGCACCGAGGCGGCGAGCCAGGCGAGCGACGCGACGGCGCTGCCCCAGGAGATCCAGCGCCAGCGTGCCGTCCGCCGGCTGGGGCCGAAGCGGTAGACGACGGCGAGCGCGAAGGCGAGGGCGAGCAGCAGCAACGGCCAGCGTCCGAGCCGCACCGCCGTGGCGCCGGCGTCGTCGAGGCCGAGATAGCCGAACAGCACCGGCACCACGATCACGGCCGCCAGCGCCGCGAGAATGAACACCAGGCCGGCGAGCGTGAAGGCCAGCGACTGGATGTTCAGCTTGAGAAAGCTGCGCTTCTCGTCCTCGTCGTAGACGATGTTGAGGGCGTCGAAGATCGCCTTCATGCCGGCATTGGCGCTCCACAGCGCGGCCCCGACGCTGATCAGGAAGGCGATGCCCAGGCTGGAGCGGCCCTGCTCGGCGAGCCGCTGCAGCTGGCCGCCGACCACCTCGATGGCGCCGCCCGGCAGCACGTTGGAGAGCGCGTCGATCTGGCCGGTGAGCTGGCGCGGATCGGTGAACAGCCCGTAGATCGACACCAGCGCCGCGATCGCCGGAAACAGCGCGAGCAGCGCGAAGAAGGTGACGCCGCCGGCGATCGAGGTGACGCGGTCCTCGGTGAAGCGCCGGTACACGCCCTTCAGCACCGCCCAGGCGCCGCGTTTCGGCCGCCGTTGCGTCGAGGGGGCGAGATCGGCGCGGGGCGGCGGGGCGTCCCCGTGTGGATCGCGGCGGCCGTAGCCGAATGCGAGCAGTGCGGCGGAGAGGCCGAGCACCAGCAGCGGCGACCGGTCGGCAGGAGGGGAGGGTGGCTTCATCGGGCTCGGCGGCTGCGGAACGGGGTCCGGCCGGCACCCGAAGGCGCCGGCCGGCAGGGATGGTGATCAGGTCCGCTTGCCGGGCTGCCCCGGGCGTCCGCCCGTCGGCCCCGTCGCGGGCGAGGCGGGCGACTGGGCGATGCCGGGCGAAGCGAAGTGGGTCGCCCCGGCAGCGCCCGGCCCGCCGGCGTCGACGGTCGCCTTGTCGCGCCGGCCGTCGTCCCGCCTGCCGTCGTCGCGCTTCGCGTCGCTCTTCCCGGCGACCGTGCCGACGTCGCCGGCGAGCTTCTCCTTGGCGTGGTCGAGCTCCTCGCGGGTGCTCTCCTTGGCGGCGCCGGCGACCGCCGCCACCTTGTCGCCGAGCTCGCCCGCCTTGTCGCCGAGGTCGCGGGCCCGGTCGCCGAGGTCGCGCGCGAGCCCTTCGGCGGCGCCCTTGGCGGAGCCGGTGGTGAGGCCCTGCTCCTCCGCCTCGTCGCGGACGCGTTCGGCGACGCGGCCGGCGGCCTCCTTGGCCTCGCCGTAGTAGGAGCGGATCGTCTCGGAGGCCGCCTGCTTCATCTCGTCGGCGGTGTCGCCCATCAGCTCGTCCTCGGTGCGCGAGCGCGGCATCGCGGCCCCGATGAGAGCGCCGAGCGCCAGCCCGACGGCGCCGACGACCAGCGGCTGCTCGCGGACGATCCGCGTCAGCCCCGCCTGCGCATGCGACGCCTGCTCGGCGATGCCGTCGCCGACCGAGCGGGCGCGGGCATAGGTGCCGTGGCCGAGCTCCGAGGCGCGCTCATACGCCCCGCGGCCGAACTCCGAGGCGCGATCGCCGAGATCGCCGGCGCCACGGCGGACGCTCTCCGCGGCACTCGACGCGGCGCCGGCGGCGCGGCTCACCGCATCGCCGGCCGTGTCGTAGGCGCTGCCGGCCGCGTCGCGGGCGGTCGAGGCCGCGCTGCCGACGCCGGAGCCGACCGACGCGTAGGCGCCGCGCGCCTTGTCGGCCGCAGCCTGGGCGGCACTGCCCGCCGTCCCGGCCGCCTCACGGGCCGCCGAGGAGATTCCGGACCCGCTCGCCGCATGGGACCCGGTCCGGGTGGTCGCGCCCGCATAGGGCGTCGGCTCCGGCACGATCGACGGCGCCGGCGGCGGCGGGCGCCGCGGCGAGAACATCAGCCAGGCGAGGCCGGTCGCCACCAGCGCCACGGGCAGGGGCGAGCTGCGCACCTGCCGGCCGAGATTCTGCACGAACTCGCCGCCGCCATGGCCGCGCGCGAAGGCCATGGCCTGGTCGACGATCTCACCCGGCGTCATGCGTTCGCGCAACGCCTCCAGGGTGTCGTTGAGCTGGGCGCGCTGGCGCTCGGCCTCGGTCTCGATCTCGCGAGCGGTCGGCATCGGATCACCTCACCTGATTGCGTGCGACGGCCGCGTCGCTCTGGAGCTGGGACATGGTGCGGGTCGGCGTCAGGTTCTCGGCCTTGAACCGGCTGGCGCCGATCAGGGCCAGGATCGCTCCGACGAGCAGCGTGGCGCCGCCGACCAGGAGCGCGGCCCAGTGGCCCTCCCAGCCTGCGTCGACCAGGGCGGCGACCGCTGCCTGCAGCAGGATCACGAGGCCCGGCATCAGCAGCACGGCGCCGATCGCCACCAGCGCGACGCCGGCGCCGACCTGGCCGATCTTCTCGCTCATCTCGGTGCGGGCGAGCTTCGTCTCGGTGCGCACCAGCGACGTCACCTGCTGGACCAGATCGGTGAACAGCGCGGGGACGGACCGGTGGTCCTGGATACGGTGGTCCTGGAGACCCATCGTCGTCTCTCCTCAGAACTCGTTGTGGGGGAACGCGGTCGGGTCGGTCCGCCCGCCTGCGCCGGTGCGGGGGCCGGAGGTCGCGCCGGCGCCGGCCGCGACGGGGCTCCGCGCCGCCGTCCCGGTCGGCGCGCCCGGCTGCGGCTGCAGCGGCGGGCTCGGGGTCCGGTAGCGCGGCGCACCCGTGCCCGAGGCGGTCGTCTCGCCGTGATCCGCGGCGGACGCGGCGCCGCTCTTGAGGAAGCGGGCGAGGGCGAAGCCGGCGACCAGCGACAGGCCGAAGAACGCCGCCGTGTTGTTGCGGGCGAAGCGCTCGGTGTCGCGGGCCAGATCCTCGACGCTCCTGTCGCGCACCGAGGTCGAGATCGTCTCGAGCCGCGAGGCGCCACGGCGGATCCACTCGGCCGTCTGCGGCATTTCGTCGTCGAGCTCGTCGGCGGCCGACGAGATCGCCCGGGCGACGCCGCGCACCCGCTGGGCGCCGGCCTCCTTCTGCTCCTCGGCGAGGGAGCGGGCCTTCTGCTGCAGGGGCTCGGCCATGGCGGCGGCCTGGTCGCGCATGTCGGACGCGGCGGCGACCATCTCGTCCTTGACGCTGCCGGCCGCCTGCTTCACCTCGCCGGCGACCCGCTCGGCATCGTGCCGCAGCTCGTCCTGCGGGCTGCGCGAACCGGACGTCCCGGTGGAGCCGGTGCCGGGCATGGATGAGCCGGTGGACTGTGGTCCGGGCCTGGACTGGTTCTGCATGGCGTAGCCATCCCCTGTCGGACGCGGCGGTGCCGCTCCGGTGCTGGTGTGACGTCGGTCGTGAACGCGCGTGTCGGCTCCCGTGGGACGCCCCGAGATCGCCGCGACGGGCCGGCCGCGATCCTGGGCTCAACGTCACGCCGATAAGGGAGTTCCGGCGGAGCCCCGCGGTGCGGCTCGACCGCGCGGCGGGGCCGGCTATACTCTCCCGTCGCGCCGGCGGTGCGTCGCTGCCGGCAGGAGAGCGAGATGTTCATCAGCTTCTTCCATGCGCTCAAGAGCGCCGGCCTGCCGGTGACGCTGCGCGAGTACCTGACGCTGATGGAGGCGATGGACGCCGACCTCGCGGGGCGCAAGGTCGAGGACTTCTACTATCTGTCCCGCGCGCTCCTGGTGAAGGACGAGCGCAACCTCGACAAGTTCGACCGCGTCTTCGGCACCGTGTTCAAGGGGTTCGAGAGCACGGCCGAGGCGATCACGGCCGAGATCCCGGCCGACTGGCTGAAGAAGCTGGCGGAAAAATACCTCACCGACGAGGAGAAGGCGCAGATCGAGGCGCTCGGCGGGCTCGACAAGCTGCTGGAGACGATCAAGCAGCGCCTCGCCGAGCAGAAGGGCCGCCACCAGGGCGGCAACAAGTGGATCGGCACCGGCGGCACCTCGCCGTTCGGCGCCTACGGCTACAATCCGGAGGGCATCCGCATCGGCCAGGAGACCAACCGCAATTTCCGCGCGGTGAAGGTCTGGGACAAGCGCGAGTTCAAGGATCTGGACGACACGGTCGAGCTCGGCACCCGCAACATCAAGATCGCGCTGCGGCGGTTGCGAAAATTCGCGCGCACCGGAGCGCCCGAGGAGCTCGATCTCGACGGCACCATCCGGGGCACCGCGCACAAGGGCTATCTCGACATCCACATGCGGCCCGAGCGCCACAACGCCGTGAAGGTGCTGGCCTTCTTCGACGTCGGCGGCTCGATGGACTGGCACATCGCGCTGACCGAGGAGCTGTTCTCGGCGGCCCGGCTCGAGTTCAAGCACCTCGAATACTACTACTTCCACAACTGCCTGTACGAGCGCGTGTGGAAAGAGAACAAGCGCCGCTGGGACCACACCACGCCGACCTGGGACGTGCTGCACACCTATCCGCACGACTACAAGGTGATCTTCGTCGGCGACGCCTCGATGAGCCCCTACGAGATCGTCACGCCGGGCGGCTCGGTCGAGCACATGAACGAGGAGCCCGGCCAAGTGTGGCTCGAGCGGGTGACCCGCACCTACCCGGCCTGCGTCTGGCTCAACCCGGTGCCGCAGGAGCACTGGGAGTACACCTCGTCGATCCGCATGGTCCGCCAGCTGATGGGCGGCCGCATGTACCCTCTGACGCTGGACGGCCTGGACCGGGCGATGCGGGAGCTGCTGAGGTGAGGGGCGCAGGAATGGATCCGGTAGCTATTGCAACGATAGTTTCGGCTGTTGCCACCGTGGCGGTCGCGGCAACCACAATAGTTTATGCTGTTTTTACTCGCCAACTCGTTCTTGAGAATCAGCTTCTCAGAAAGGCTTCGTCGCAGCCCACCGTGGTCGTTTATGCGCTACCAGATAAAGATGTTCTACAGGCGATAAACTTCATCGTTGCGAATGTTGGCCTGGGCGCTGCGCGTAACATTTCTGTTGTGGTGAAGGCGGATCCCGAGGATTTGACGAAACACGGCGTTTATCTGTTCAAAAATTGGGGTAAAAGGCCCATCTCTGTCCTACCTCAGGGTGAACAGATATCAGCGTTCATGGGCGGATTAGAGTTGTTTGAAGACCCCCCGTTACAGGCGTTCGATGTCGATGTTTCCTACCAAGATTTGTCGGGTGGTGTATATGAAGAGGCCTTTAATATCAACGTGAAAGACCTTCTTGGATATACTCGCGTCGAGTCTCCAGACCGAAAGGCGTTGGATTCGCTTCGCCGTTGGTGTGATTCGATGAGCAGCGCTGTCGCATCAGGAAGGGTTCGGGTAGAGATATCGAAGCCAAATTCTTGAAAGTACGACATGGTTTTCTGGTAGCGCACATGCCCCATTACATCGCCCTGATCCACAAGGATCCCGAGAGCTGCTACGGCGTGTCGTTTCCCGACGTGCCGGGCGTGATCACGGCCGGGGACACCATCGACGAGGCGATGCGGAACGCGGCCGACGTGCTGGCCTTCGCGGCGGAGGACTGGTCGGACCTCGACGGCGCGGCGTTCCCGTCGCCGCGCACCATCGACGAGCTGCGCCGCGATCCGGCGTTTCGCGACGACGCGGCCGACGCCGTCGTCGCCGCCGTGCCGTTCCGAGTCGCTGCGGCGGCGGAGTGAGGGGCCTCGCGCATCCATCTCGCTTCGAAATAGGGCTCTTGCGAAAGGATGGATGGCCGGGTCACGGCTTCGGCCGGCCCGGCCATGACGGTTGAAGATCCTTCCGCGTCCCGTCCCCTCACTCCCCCGGCGCCAGGGCGTCCTTCGCCGCGGCGGCCGGCGGCACCTCTCGCCCAATGCCTTGCGCCAAGGCGGACGGGCCGGCGGGGGGGACCGACGGCGGCGATGCCGGCGGTGCTGCGGCGCGGCGCCAGGCGTCGAGGAGATTGACGAAGACGCCGAGCAGCGTCGGGCCGATGAACAGGCCGAGGAAGCCGAAGGCGAGGAAGCCGCCGAGCACGCCGAAGATGATCAGGGTGAGGGGGAGCGCCGCCCCGAAGCTCACCAGCCAGGGGCGGATCACGTTGTCGACGGTCGAGACCATGATGCCCCAGGCGACGATGAAGATCGCCCAGCCGGTGTGGCCGAGGCTGAACAGCCACCAGCCGGCGCCGCCCCAGATGATCGCCAGCAGGATGCCGAACTGGCTGAGCGCGATCAGCATGGAGACGAAGCCGAGCACGCCGGCCCCCGGCACCCCGGCGAGCAGCAGCCCGAAGGTCATCAGCCCGGCCTGGATGGCGGCCGTCCCGACGATGCCGTAGGCGACGCCGCGCACCGAGTCGGCCGCCGCGTCGAGCGCCGCCCCGGCCGTGTCGCCGCCGAGCCGCACCGTGACGTCGCGCATCGCGTGGCCGATGGTCTCGCCCTGCAGCCACAGCAGCGTCGCGACGGCGAGCGACACCAGCACCTGGAAGATGCCGTCGGCGAACGCCTTGGCGATCTCGACCAGGGCCCGCTGCAGCTCGGCCGAGTAGGACTTGAACACCTCCTGGACGATGCTGCTCGGGTCGGCGAGGTCGGCCCACACCCGGCGGATCGGCTCGTCGACGAACGGGATGTTGGCGAGCCAGCCGGGCAGCTCCGGCATCCCGGCGAAGTAGCTCTGCGCCTGCTGCAGCCCCTTCACCAGCCGCTCGGCGAGGCCGGGGGCGAGGAACACGGCCGGCAGCCCGATGGTGGCGATGGCGGCGAGCAGCAGCAGGCTCGCCGCGACCACGGTCGAGACGCCGTGCCGCACCAGCAGGTCGCGCAGCGGCCAGGTCGCGATGGCGAGGATGCCGCCGAACAGGATGCCGGTGATGAACGGCTTGACCACCAGGAAGACGCCGACCAGCAGCGCCACGAACACGGCGAGTGCCGTCACCCGCTCGATCAGGCTCGCCGTCGAGGCGAGCTTGGCGGCGAGCACGTCCTTGGAGGCGGCGTCGGGGTGGGCGGGGTCCTTCGGGCTCGTCATCGGGGGCTCGTGTGGTCGCAGGCTCGTGTGGTCGCGGGGTCTCGGGTCGCGGGCTCTTGGGCCGCGGCGCCGGTCGCGACGATCGCGGCGGCGGTCGACAATAGCCGACCTCGCGGTGCACCGCACCCGGGACACCGCACCCGGGAGACCGCGGCCGCGACGGCCGCGACCATTGCCTCGATCCGGCGGGCGCGGTCTACTCGCGGTTGCCGCCTGCCGGCGGCCGATCGGACCCACCCCCGGCGATCTCCGCCGACCCCCGCGCCAAGCAAGAAGGAGCCGCCATGACCGGGCAGGCCACCCCGTCTCCGTTCCGCCTGGAGGAAGCGACCATCGACGAGATGCACGCCGCCATCCGGGCCGGCGAGATCACCTGCGTCGCGATCGTGCAGCACTACATCGACCGGGTGCGGGCCTTCAACGGGCCGGCGAGCCTGCTGGTCACGGCCGACGGCGTGCCGGTGCCGCCCGCCGCCGGCGCGGTGCGGGGCGGCGCGCCGCTGCGCTTTCCCACCGCGACCGTGAAGGCGTCCGACCTGCTTCCCGATCTCGACCGCTACCGCGGGCCGCCGCTGGAGTACGGGCGGATGGAGCCGACCGCCTCCGACCCGTCGGTCGCCCAGCAGTACGGCACGATCGTCGGCATGCCCGACGCCGGCCAGGTCAACGCGCTCTCGACCCTCAACATCCGGGGCGAGCGCTCGGTGACCTTCGCGGGCGATTTCGACCGCCATCCCGACGACGGCCCGCTGCCGGAGAATGCACCGCCCGGCGCCGAGGTCTTCCGCCGCTGGCCGGATGCGCTGGAGCAGGCCGCCGCGCTCGATGCGCAGTACGGCCGCGATCCCGATCTGGCCGCGCTGCCGCTCTACGGGGTCGTGTTCTCGTTCAAGGATTCGTTCGACACCAGGGACATGCGGTCGACCGGCGGGGCCGACGCGCGCTACGACGTCGACGTGCCGGCGCGCGACCACGTGCTGGTCGAGCAGCTTCGGAAGAAGGGCGCCATCATCTTCGCCAAGGCGGTGTGCACCGAGTACAATGGCCGCGGCGGCAATCCGGGCGGACGGCACGCGCCCGACAGGGTGCTGCCGTCGACTCTCGGCTATCAGCGCTCGAGCTGGGGCGGCAACCCGTCGAATCCCTACGACACCCGGCGCGCCGCCTCGCTCGGGTCGAGTTCCGGCTCGGCCCTGTCGGTGTCGACCAACATGGTGATGGCGAGCCTCGGCGAGGAGACGCGCGCCTCGTGCCGCGGTCCGTCGAACCACAACGCCGTGGCGCTGATCCTGCCCCACAAGGCGATGCTCGGCTTCGACGGCGGCGCCATCGGGGCCGACATCTACTGCGACCGCAGCGGCATCCACGCCCGCACGCTCGCCGACTGCGCCAAGATCCTCGATGCGCTGAAGGACGACGAGCAGGGCTATTACGATCCGCGCGACGTCTACACGACGGTGCCGCGCCCCTCGGTGCTGCCGGGCGGCTACGCGGTCCACACCGCGAGCCGAGGCGCGCCCGGCGAGCTGAACGGCATCCGCCTCGGCGTCATCCGCGAGTCGATGCTGGTGCCGCCGGGCTCGATGACCGAGGTGCCGATCGTCACGGCGGCGGCGCGCGAGATCAAGGAGATCCTTGCCGGCCGGCTCGGCGCGACCCTGGTGGAATCGAAGGATCCGCTGTGGACGCCCGATCCCGACATCGAGCCGATGGGCGTCGACTTCCGCACCGCGCTGGCGCGGCTCGTGCCGGTGTTCATGCCGGATCTGCTGTTCCGGCTCGGCCGCGACGGCCGGCCGCTGTTCCCGGAGTTCGCCGACGCGATCGTGCCGACCGCGTTCGCACCCGGCAAGGTGTTCGGCAACGGGAGCATGGCGCCGATCGACTGGTGCGTCGCGATGGCGGAAGGGCGCATCG
Source organism: Rhodoplanes tepidamans (assembly GCF_030813915.1). Lineage (GTDB taxonomy): Bacteria > Pseudomonadota > Alphaproteobacteria > Rhizobiales > Xanthobacteraceae > Rhodoplanes > Rhodoplanes tepidamans. The sequence goes on along the minus strand of NZ_JAUSUJ010000013.1, from coordinate 29,663 downwards.
CGCCGCCCAAGAATCTCGACATCGGGACGATCCAGCAGCAGGAGCTGGCGATGGCGTTCCGGTTCCACATCAGCCAGTACCTGATGCGCCGCGCCGCCGACTGGGCGGAGCACGGCGTCGCCGAGACGCTCGCCGACTGGCCCGCCCTGAACGCGCGCTCCAAGTTCTGGGGCGACGATCAGCGGGCGGCGTTCAGGAACTGGGAGGAGGTGGCCGATCCGCGCAATCCGCTCGGCCAGCGCCAGGGCGTCGACGAGCGCATCATGCTGCGCGAGCTGCTGCGCCGCGTCGACATGATGGTGATCCTGGAGAACAGGCTCGACGCGCTGGTGCGGCTGCACTCGCCGTGGCCGCCCGGCCTGATCGGCCATCCGCACCAGTACGACATCCTGCACAACCTGGCACCCGAGTCGCTCTACGGCCCGAACGCCGGCCTGACCGAGGTGCTGGTGCCGGCCGGCTACGTCACCACCGTCTACGATCCGGTCTACGCGCTCTCCGCCGACGGGACCCGGTACGTCTCGGCGCCGTCGCACACGCCGACCACGCTTCCCGAGCCCGGACTGCCGTTCTCGCTGGTGTTCCGGGCCGAGCCCGGCAAGGAGGACGTGATCCTGAGAATCGCCTCGTCCTACGAAGCCGCCTCGAAGCGGCGCGTGCCGCCGCCCGCCTTCGGCCCCATCCCTCGCAAGGGGTGACCGGAGCGAACCTAGCCAATAAGAACTATGGCGCTCGAAGCGTACCTCCTCGGCTATGCATGCAAATTGTGAAGAGCTCGTTGGATCGGCATTAACCCTGCGTGCACCGGTCGAGTAATAGGGTACCTGCGATTTTCTCCGATCAGCAGCCAACGAGCGGACGATCATGGGCGAGCCCGCGACACCTGATCATTTCAGCACCGAACTGTCCTACGTCTCCTTCGACCCCGACAGCGCCGCGCTTCTGCGCGCGGCGAAGCCGGTGCTGATGGCGGCCCTGCCGCGCATCCTCGACACGTTCTACCAGAAGACGATCGCGATCCCGCCGCTCGCCGCGATGTTCGAGAGCGCGCAGCGAATGGCCTACGCGAAGGAGGCGCAGGCGAAGCACTGGTCGTATCTGTTCGACGGGCTGTTCGACGAGCGCTACCGGGAGTCGGCGAAGCGCATCGGCCAGACGCATCACCGCATCGGCCTCGAGCCGCACTGGTACATGCTCGGCTACGGCATGCTGCAGGCGGAGCTGCTCGCCGCCGTGTTGGCCGACCAGAGCCTGCTGCTGACCGCGTCCCGGCGTCGCCGCGTCGCCGCCATCCAGGCGGCGGTCGGCCGCGCCGTGATGATCGACATGAAGACGGCGCTGTCGACCTACTGGGACGAGATCGAGGTCGCCCGCCGGCAGGACGCCGAGACGACGATCGAGCGGATCAACGAGCAGGTGATCGACACGGTGGCGAGCGTCGGGACCTACAACAAGAGCCTGCTGGACAGCGCCGACGCGATGAAGATCGTCAGCGAGAGCGTGAACGAGGACGCGAAGGCCGCCTCCGGGGTCGCCGAGACGGCGCTCGGCTCGGCCCAGACGGTCGCCGCCGCGGCCGAGGAGCTGCACGCGTCGATCGCCGAGATCGCCCGCCAGGTGAACCGCGCCTCGACGGCGGCCCGCGCCGCCGACGGCCGCATGAAGGAGACGCGCGGCGTCGTCGACAATCTCGACAAGGCGGCCGACGAGATCGGCCAGGTGGTCGGGCTGATCGGCGACATCGCGTCCCAGACCAATCTCCTGGCGCTCAACGCGACCATCGAGGCGGCGCGCGCCGGCGAGGCCGGCAAGGGCTTCGCCGTGGTCGCCGCCGAGGTCAAGACGCTGGCCAACCAGTCGGGCCGCTCGGCCGAGCAGATCGCCGGCCAGGTCAGCCACATCCAGGAGGTGGTGCGGCGCACCGCGACGGCGATCGACGAGGTCGCCGCGACGATCCGCGAGCTCGAGGGCATCTCGTCGTCGATCTCGACCGCCGTCGAGCAGCAGTCGGCGGCGACCAGCGAGATCGCCCAGAACGTCGGGCACACCGCCAGCCATGTCGGCCAGGTGAGCGTCCTGATGGAGGACGTGACGAAGCGGGTCACCAAGGCGCACCGCGCCTCGCTCACCGTGCACGACTCCACCCGCAGCCTCGACGCCGTGGTCGGCACCCTCGGCCGCATGCTCACGCGGGCGGTGCGCACCGCCTCCGCGGTGGCGCAGCGGCGGCGCTACCGCCGGCGCGGCCTGCTGGTCGAGGCCGAGCTCACGAGCGGCGGCAGGACCGAAGCTGTCCGGCTGCTCGATCTGTCCGAGGCCGGGGCGCTGCTGCACGGGGCGCGCCAGGTCGCCAATCACGCGCAGGTCGTCGTCACGATCGCGGGCGAGGGGCTGCGGATCGAGGGCACCGTGGTGGCCTGCAGCGAGGGCATCCATCACGTCAACTTCGCCGAAGAGCTGCCGACCGCGCGGGTCGACGCGCTCGCCGCCAAGTACTTCGATCATCTGATCGAGATCGCCAAGGCCGACCACCGCGCCTTCGTGGCGCGGGTGCGCGACGTCGTCACCGGCAAGACGAAGGCCGACGCCGCCGAGGCGACTCACCACACCTGCCGGTTCGGCAAGTGGTACGACAATGTCGGCGACGACGTGCTGACCGAGCGGCCGTCCTTCAAGGCGATCGCGCATCCGCATCTGGCGCTCCACCAGGCGGGCTTCGCCGCGCTGGATGCCGTCAGGGACGGCAACCCGTCGCTCGCCGCCGCGAAGCTCGGCGAGCTCGAAGGCCTGTCCCGGGAGATCATGGATTGCCTGGACGCGCTGGCGGCCGACATGCGGGCGACGCACCGCGGCAGCCGCCCGGCCCGTGCCTCCTGAGCGGATCGCGACGCTGGACGACGACGTGGAGGTGACGCTGGCCTTCGAACCGGCCGGCGGCGGCACGCGGCTCAGCATGGCCGTGCGCTAAGATCGCCGCGCGGTGCCCGACGCCGCGCTCTCCTCGCAGACGTTCCCTCCGGCGCGGCCGCGGCGCCTGCGCAGGGGCGCCGGCCGGATCGCCCGGCGCCGGAAAACCCCGTCCCGTCCGTATCATGGTCGAGCAGGAGTGGCAGGCGGGGCATGCGACACGAGCGGGACGGCCGGGAGATCGGGCGGGCGCAGGCCGATCTCGGCGCCGCCCTCATGCAGCAGGAGCGGCTCACCGAGGCGATCGCCGCGTATGCGGCGGCCGTCGCGGTCAATCCCGGCCGGGCCGCCGAATGGCTCGCGGAAGCCAACTACAAGATGGCGCGCGTGCTGCGTCAGCGCGGCGACGACGCCGGCGCCGAGGCGGCCTTGCGCGAGGTGATCGCGCTGCGTCCGGACTGGCCGACCGCCCATGTCGGGCTCGGCATGGTGCTCAAGGACACGGGCCGGCTCGAGGAGGCGCTGCGATGCCACCACGAGGCGGTGCGGCTCGATCCGCGCAGCGCCGCGGCCTGGACGACGCTCGGCGTCGCGCTGCACGCCGTGGACGAGTTCGAGGCCGCCGAGGCCGCGCACCGCAAGGCGATCGCGCTCGCCCCCGAGGCGGTCGAGCCCTGCTGCAATCTCGGCCGCCTGATGCACGACCTCGGGCGCCTCGACGAGGCGCGCGCCCTGCACGAGGCGGCGGTCGCGCGCGCTCCGGACGACGGCACGGCCCGCTTCAACCTCGCCACCGCGCTGCTGCTCGACGGCGATTTCGCCCGCGGCTTCGCCGAGTACGAATGGCGGCGCCGGCCCGGCGTGCTCGTCCCGGCGGTGCGGTCGTTCGCCGTGCCGGAGTGGCGGGGCGAGCCGCTCCACGGCCGCACGCTGCTGCTGCACGCCGAGCAGGGGCTCGGCGACACGCTGCAGTTCGTCCGCTTCGTACCGGTCGTGGCGGCGCACGCCGCGCGCATCGTGCTCGAGGTGCAGGCGCCGCTGGCCGGGCTGCTGGCGCGGAGCCTCCCGGGCGTCGCGGTGGTCGCCGCCGGAACGCCGCTGCCGCCCCATGACTGCCACCTGCCGCTGCTCAGCCTGCCGGTGCGGCTCGGCACCACGCTCGACACCCTCCCGGCCGCGGTGCCTTACCTGCGGCCGGCGCCCGACACGGTCGCCGCCTGGCGGGAGAGGCTCGCGGCACGAGCCGGCCTCAAGGTCGGCCTGGTGTGGGCCGGCAATCCCAAGCATCGGTTCGACCGGCGCCGCTCTCTGCCGCTCGCGCGGCTGCTGCCGCATCTGCCGGCCGGGGGCGTCGCGCTCCACAGCCTGCAGAAGGATCTCCGCCCGGACGACCGGGCGGCGCTGGCGGGGCGGCCCGACATCGTCGACCTCTCGGGTGCGCTGGGCGACTTCTCCGACACGGCGGCGGTCGTCGCGGCGCTCGATCTGGTGGTGTCGGTGGACAGCGCCGTCGCGCATCTGTCCGGCGCGCTGGCGAAGCCGACCCTGCTGCTGACGCCCCACGCGCTCGACTGGCGCTGGCTGCGCGATCGAGCCGACAGCCCGTGGTACCCGACGATGCGGCTGATTCGTCAGTCGCGCGCGGGCGACTGGTCCGACGTCCTGGTGCGCCTTCAGGAGGCGCTGCGCGCCCCGGCGGACGCGGCGGTCGTCTGATCACGCCGCGGGCGGAGCCGGCGGCGTCGCGCGGATCGGGGCGTCGCGGATCGGGGCGCCTCAGTCGCGGGGCGTGGCGCCGGCGTAGCGCGAGCGCTTCGCCCGCAGCGTCTCGGCGATCTGCTTCCAGTTGCTGCGCGCCTGGATGTGGGCGGGATCGTAGCCGGGCATCGGCCGGGCGATGGCGAAGCGGGCGCCGTTGCGATCGATCCAGCGCCACACCTCGGAGGCGTCGCCGCTGCCGTGCTCGATGGTGATGTCGATGGCGCGGCCGTGCCCGTAGCCGCCGGTGCGACGGCTGCCGCCGTGCAGCGAATTGCCGACCGAGGCCTTGAAGCCGGAGGCGAGACGCTGGCGGAAGTCGTCGCGGAAGGCGGAGAGGATCGACCAGCGCAGCCCGTCGGCGTCGAGCGCCTTGCCCATGTGATAGAGGGTCTCGCGGAAGTCGCGGTCCATGCCGCGGATGACGTAGTCCTTCAGCGACATGTTCATGCGCTTGGCGGCGGCCGGGTCCTTCCAGGTGAAGTCGCCGGAGCCGTCCTTCTTGGTCGGCGTGCGCAGATAGGCTTCCCAGAGATAGTCGTCGATCTCGTCGGGGGCCTCACCGCGGCGGACCTTCGCCGGAGCCGCCGGCGCCAGGGTGGCGGCCCCCTCGGCGCCGTCGGCCTCGACGGCAGCGGCGCCGCCCAGGCTGCCGGTCACCCCCGGGTCGGCGTCGACCATCGACAGCGAGGCGAGCGAGAAGGTCGGCTCCCAGGAGAGGATGTCGGCCGGGCTGCCGTTGCCGCCCTCGGGGCCGGACTCGTCGGCTTCGAGGTCGGCCTCCGCCTCGATCGCCTCCTCGGTCTCGGTGCCCATCGGCGCGAGCGCCACCGGTCGGGCGTGCTCGACGATCCAGACGCGATCCTTGGGGGTGGGGAAGGGGCTCGACACGGCGAGCGGCAGGGCGACGAACAGCATCAGCCCGCCGCAGCCGACGGCGCCTGCGAGTGCGGACCAGAAAGAAATCGTGTCGCCCGTACCGGCGGAATACGCACGCATCTCGAACCCGAAGCTTCTTGTTCTGTGGCGGCGCGGAACGCGCCGGCGGCAGGTTGCAGCGACGGGGTTCGACCACCGCCTGCGCGACGAGCCATCCTCGTCCCGCAGGGTTAGCGTGCGGTTAATGGACCTTTCGGCCCGGCCCTCCCCCCGGAGCGGCCCGTCTACAAGGAAGGAGCAATGCGGCGCCGGCGTGGCGACGAAAACGGGCATCCCGAGGGGGTGCGCGGAATGGTAAAGGCGGGCACGGGCCGCTCGGCCGGTCGTTCCGGGGCGGCGCATCGCACCAAACCCGGATCCAGCCCCCGCCCGCCGTGCTCGCCGCTGGATTCCGGGGTCGCGGGCCGTCGGCCGCGCGCCCCGGAATGACAGAGATGCTCACACCGCCAGGATGTCGTCGCGCAGCGTGTAGGAGCTCAGCACCTTCATGTAGTTGCCGCGCTCGTAGGCGGACGGGTTGGGGACCGCGTCGCGGCTCATCGAGCCGCACATCTGGGCGACCGACTCGTACTCGTGCGCGTCGAGCCAGGCGTCGAGGTCGCGCAGCATCGCCCGGGCGTAGCCGGGGCCGTGCTGCAGCAGGGCCGAGGTGGTGCAGGCGACGCGGGCGCCGGCCATGATGCTCTTGACCATGTCGTTCGCCGAATGGACGCCGCCCGTGATCGCGAGGTCGGCCTTCACCCGGCCGTACAGGATCGCCACCCAGTGCAGCCGCACCAGCAGCTCCTCCGGCCGGCTGAGCGCCAGCGAGGCGACCACCTCGCGCTCCTCGATGTCGAAGTCGGGCTGGTAGAAGCGGTTGAACAGCACCAGCCCGTCGGCGCCGGCCTCGCCGAGCCGCCGGGCGATGTTGGCCGGTGCCGAGAAGAAGGGCGACAGCTTGACGGCCACCGGGATCGAGATCTGCGCCTTCACGGCGGCGAGCAGGTCGACATAGCCCTGCTCGATCTCGGCGGCCGTGCGGGTCGGGTCGACGGCGATCGAGTAGGTGTTGAGCTCGATCGCGTCGGCACCGGCGTCCTGCATCAGCTTGGCGTACTCGATCCAGCCGCCCACCGTGACGCCGTTCAGGCTCGCGACGATCGGGATGTCGACCCGGGCCTTGGCCTGGCAGATCAGCTCGAGGCAGCCGTCCGGCCCGAGATTGTAGGTGTGGAGGTCCGGGAAGAAGCCGGCCGCTTCGGCGAACGTGTCGGCGCCGCGCTCCAGGTCGGCGTGCACGGCGAGGCTCTCGAGCACCAGCTGCTCCTCGAACAGCGAGGGCAGCACCACGGCCGCGACCCCGGCGTCCGCCAGCCGGCAGATGCCGTCGACCGAGTCGCACAGCGGCGAGGCCGAGGCCACCAGGGGCGAGGTGAGGTTCAGCCCGAGATAGCGGGTGGTCAGGTCGGTCATGCGGCGCTCCTTCGCGCGAAAACACTCTGGTCATTCCGGGGCGCCGCACTCGGGTCGGCGCTTCGCGTCGCCCGAGCACAGGCTCCGCGGCGAGCCCGGAATCCATACACACGGACAGGGGTTATGGATTCCGGACAGCCGACCTGCGGTCGGCTTCCGGAATGACGTATTCCTCTCTTCACTCGTCGCCCCCGTTCGCCGCGGCGGCTGCCGCGTCGTCGTCCGGGGCCTTCGGGGTCACGTCTGGGCTCTCGGAGCGGCCCGCCATCTCGGCCCGGTCGGCATAGACGCGCCACTGGCGCTCGACGTCGTCCTGGGCGTGCTTGAGGAGCTCGCGTGCCGCCAGCGGGTTTGAGCGCACCAGCATGGTGTAGCGCGCCTCGTTGTAGGCGTACTGCTTGAAGGGAATCGTCGGCGGCTTGGAGTCGAGCTGGAACGGGTTCTTGCCCTGCTCCCACAGGCGCGGGTCGAAGCGCATCAGCGGCCAGTAGCCGGACTGCACGGCGGCCTTCTGCTGGTCGAGCCCGATGGTCATGTCGTAGCCGTGCGCGATGCAGTGGCTGTAGGCGATGATCAGCGACGGCCCGTCGTAGGACTCGGCCTCCTGGAAGGCCCGCACCGTGTGCATGTCGCCGCCGCCCATGGCGACGCGCGCCACGTAGACCGAGCCGAAGCTGACCGCCTCCATGGCGAGGTCCTTCTTGCCCGTGATCTTGCCGCCGGCGGCGAACTTGGCCACCGCGGCGCGCGGCGTCGACTTCGACATCTGGCCGCCGGTGTTCGAGTACACCTCGGTGTCCAGCACCAGCACGTTGACGTTGCGGCCGGAGCCGAGCACGTGGTCGAGGCCGCCATAGCCGATGTCGTAGGCCCAGCCGTCGCCGCCGATCAGCCAGACGCTCTTGCGCACCAGGCTCTCGGAGACGGCGAGCAGCGCCCTGGCCTCGTCGTCCGAGGCGCCGGCGAGGAGGCGCTTCAGCTCGGCGACGCGGACGCGCTGCGCCTCGATGCCGGCCTCCTTCGACTGGTCGGCCTCGAGCAGCGCCGACACCAGCCCGTCGCCGAGCCGGCCGGAGAGCCGGGTGACCAACTCGCGGGCGAACTCCATCTGCTTGTCGGCGGCGAGCCGCATGCCGAGACCGAACTCGGCATTGTCCTCGAACAGCGAATTCGACCAGGCCGGGCCGCGGCCGCAGCCGTTGGTCGTGTAGGGCGTGGTCGGCAGGTTGCCGCCGTAGATCGACGAGCAGCCGGTCGCGTTGGCGATCAGCAGGCGGTCGCCGAACAGCTGGGTGAGCAGCTTGATGTAGGGCGTCTCGCCGCAGCCTGAGCAGGCGCCCGAGAACTCGAACAGCGGCTCGAGCAACTGGACGTCCTTGACGTTGTCGTGCCGCACCTTGTCACGGGCCACCTCGGGCAGCGACAGGAAGAAGTCCCAGTTGCGGTTCTCGACCTCGCGCAGCGGCTCCTGCTCGGCCATGTTGAGGGCCTTGTGCTTCACCTCGGTCTTGCTCTTCACCGGGCAGACCTCGACGCACAGCTTGCAGCCCGTGCAGTCCTCCGGCGACACCTGCAGGGCGTAACGCCAGCCGTCGAACTCGCGCCACTTCGCCTTGGCGTGCTTGAAGGTCTCGGGCGCGCCCTCCAGCGCGGCCTGGTCGACCACCTTGGCGCGGATGACGGCGTGCGGGCAGACCAGCACGCACTTGCCGCACTGGATGCAGATGTCGGTGTCCCACACCGGGATCTGCTGGGCGATGTTGCGCTTCTCCCACTGCGCCGTGGCGGTCGGGAAGGTGCCGTCGACCGGCATGGCGCTGACCGGGAGCTGGTCGCCGTTGCCGGCGATCGACACGCCGAGCACGTCGCGCACGAAGGCGGGGGCGCGCGGCGACACCGGCGGCAGCATCTCGAGCGTCGCGCTCACGGCGGCCGGCACCGGGATCTCGTGCAGGCGGGCCAGCGTGGTGTCGACCGCGGCGAAGTTCTTCTGCACCACCGCGGCGCCGCGCTTTCCGTAGGTCTCCTGGATCGACTTCTTGATCGCGGCGATCGCGTCCTCGCGGGGCAGCACGCCCGAGATCGCGAAGAAGCAGGTCTGCATGATGGTGTTGATGCGGCTGCCCATGCCGGCCTCGCGGGCCGCCGCCCAGGCGTCGATCACGAAGAAGCGCAGCTTCTTGGCGACGATCGTCTCCTGGACCTTGCGGGGAAGCCTGTCCCACACCTCCTCGGGCGCGCCGGGCGCGTTGAGCAGGAAGGTGGCGCCGTCCTCGGCGGCGCCGAGCACGTCGATCCGGGAGAGGAACTGGAACTGGTGGCAGGCCACGAAGTTGGCGCGCGAGACCAGGTAGGTCGAACGGATCGGGTCGGGCCCGAAGCGCAGATGCGACACCGTCACCGAGCCGGACTTCTTCGAGTCGTAGACGAAATAGCCCTGGACGTAGCTCGGCGTGTACTTGCCGATGATCTTGATCGAGTTCTTGTTGGCGCCGACCGTGCCGTCCGAGCCGAGCCCGTAGAACAGCGCCCGCACCGTCTTCGGGTGCTCGGTCGAGAAGCCGGAGTCGACCTCCAGGCTGGAATGCGAGACGTCGTCCGTGATGCCGACCGTGAAGTGGTTCCGGGGCGCGGCCTTGGCGAGCTCGTCGAAGACGGCCTTGACCATGGCCGGCGTGAACTCCTTCGACGACAGGCCGTAGCGGCCGCCGATCACCCGCGGCATGGTGGCGGCGGCCCCCGACGCGACGCGCTCGGCGAACGCCGACAGCACGTCCTGGTAGAGCGGCTCGCCGACCGAGCCGGGCTCCTTGGTGCGATCGAGCACGGCGATCGACTTCACCGAGGCGGGCAGGGCGGCCAGGAACGTCTCGGTCGCGAACGGCCGGAACAGCCGGACCTTCAGGAGGCCGACCTTCTCTCCCTCGGCGCGCAGCGCCTCGACCGTCTCCTCGACGGCGCCGGCGCCGGAGCCCATCAGGATCACGACCCGCTCGGCGTCGGGATCGCCGACATAGTCGAACAGCCGGTAGGCGCGGCCGGTCAGCCGGCCGAACCGGTCCATCGTGTCCTGGACGATCTCGGGGCAGGCCCGGTAATAGGGCGTGCAGGCCTCGCGGGCCTGGAAGAACACGTCGGGGTTCTGGGCGGTGCCGCGCAGCACCGGGCGATCCGGGGTCAGGGCGCGCTCGCGATGGGCCCGCACGAAGCGGTCGTCGATCATCGCGTGCAGGTCGTCGTCGGTCGGCAGCTCGATGACGTTGACCTCGTGCGAGGTGCGGAAGCCGTCGAAGAAGTGCAGGAACGGCACCCGCGATTCGAGCGTCGCCGCGGTCGCGATCAGGGCGAAGTCGGCGGCCTCCTGCACCGAGCCGGAGGAGAGCAGCGCGAAGCCGGTCTGGCGCGTCGCCATCACGTCGGAATGGTCGCCGAAGATCGACAGGGCGTGGGTCGCGAGGGTGCGCGCCGCCACGTGGATCACGACCGAGGTCAGCTCGCCCGCGATCTTGTACATGTTGGGGATCATCAGCAGCAGGCCCTGGGAGGCCGTGAAGGTGGTTCCCAGCGCGCCGCCCTGCAGGGCGCCGTGCAGCGCGCCGGCGGCGCCGCCCTCGCTCTGCATCTCGACGACGTCCGGGACGGTGCCCCAGATGTTCTTCGCCCCCTCGGCCTTCCACTGGTCGGCCCACTCGCCCATGTTGGACGACGGCGTGATCGGGTAGATCGCGATCACCTCGGCGAGCCGGTAGGCGACCGACGCGGCCGCCTCGTTGCCGTCGACGATCGAGCGCGTGCGACTCGTCACCTCCTCCCCGTCCCGTCGCTCCACCCCGTGCATGAACGCCTCCAGTCTCACCGAATAAGAAGCCGGCACCCTAGCCCAGCCGGCGACCGGTCCGATTGACCTGCGTCATGCTGCATAAAAGTCCTGCATAGAACGCGCGCCCGGTCGGCGCGGTCGCCACGGAGCAGTGCCGCCTGCCGCCTCGGACGCCGGTGGTCGCCTGCCGGACGTGCAGGTGTTTCGGTAGGACGAGACGGGCCGGACGGCCCCGCCGAGGGCACGGAGGCAGCGTGAGGGCCACCGATGCGACAGACCTGCCGCTGTCGAGCGTGCCGCCGATACGAGTGTTCGTGGTGCCGATGATCGAAGCTGCCGGGTATGTTTCTCTATATTCCGAATGCAAGTCTTAGAAGATCGTCATTTATACTGTAATAGGAAATTCCTACCCAGTGATCGGCAGATTTTTCCTAGTAAAAACTCTCAAAAAAGTTCGGGAAGACCGTAAATTCTCCGCCCGAATAGTTCTGCTCGCCCGTTGAATGCTCGAAGCCTCATGTGGGTGCCGACCTCGGGTCGACCACGGTCGCTGGGGAGAACTGTCATGACGTACGCGTGCGTGTCCTGGGACGACCCCGCCGTCCAGGCGATTCCGGAGCCGGGCAGCGACGACGTTCGATCCACGCCGGCGAGCGCCCGCGAGCCGGACGACGACGAGCTCCTCCGCCGAATCGGCCAGAACGACGAGGGGGCGTTCCGGATGCTGGTCGAGCGCCACGTGGACCGGGCCTTCGCCCTGGCGCTGCGCATCCTCGACAACCGCGCCGATGCCGACGACGTCGTCCAGGACTCGCTGCTGAAGGTGTGGACGCACCGCGACCGCTGGGAGTGCGGCCGCGCCAAGTTCTCCACCTGGCTCTACCGGGTCGTCACCAACCGCTGCATCGACCTGCACCGGCGGCCGCGCAGCGAGGACGTCGAGGCGGTGGGCGAGGTCGCCGACGAGAAGCCCGACGCCGTCACGGCGATGCACCGCACCGAGGTCTCCGAGATGCTGGACGCCGCCATGAACCGGCTGCCCGACCAGCAGCGCATCGCCATCATCCTTTCGTATCACGAGAGCATGAGCAACGCCGAGATCGCCGACGTGATGGACACCACCGTGTCGGCCGTCGAGTCGCTGCTCAAGCGCGCCCGCCAGCAGCTCCGCAAGCTGCTGCGCCGCTCCGAGAACGACATCCGCCAGGCGTTAGCCGAAGATTAACCACGTCGGCGGCGCCCCCGAAATTTTCGCCGCCCGCCGTTCGCGGGCCGCCCCGTTGAACTTTCAGCCGCGGATGATCCGCGCCGCTCCGCCGCCCGCAGGGACCGGGCGCGGATCCGAAGAGTTCAACGCGAGGAGAGTACGATGCCCGTCATTTCCACGAACACCGCCGCCAACACCGCCGTCCGCTATCTGAACATCAACGCCGACGATCAGTCCGACTCGCTCGCCAAGCTGGCCAGCGGCTCGCGCATCAATCGCGCGTCCGACGACGCCGCCGGCCTCGCCATTTCGACCCGCATCCAGTCCGACGTCGCGGCCCTGAGCCAGGCCCAGACCAACGCCTCGCACGGCATCTCGGTGCTGCAGACCGCCGACGGCGGCGCCGCCAACATCAGCGACATCCTGCAGCGCATGAAGTCGCTGGCCTCGCAGGCCGCCTCGGGCACCGTGACCGACACCGAGCGCACCTACATCGACGCGGAATTCCAGCAGCTCATCGACGAAATCGACGGCATCGCGACCTCGACGCGCTACAATCAGCAGTCGCTGCTCGACGGCACCAGCGCGTTCGGCTCCGGCATCACCGTGATGGTCGGCTCGAGCTCGAGCGACACGATCACCGTGACGATCGCCGACATGGACGCCGCGGCGCTCTCCGTGGACTCGCTGTCGGTCATCAACCAGAGCGACGCCAACGCGGCCATCACGGCCCTCGACACCGCGATCGACTCGGTTTCCAAGGCCCGCGCCGACCTCGGTGCGACGATGTCGCGGTTCGAGTTCCGGTCCGACTCGATCGCCACCCAGCAGGAGAACCTCGAGGCGGCCAACTCGGCGATCGCCGACGTCGACATCGCGTCCGAGCAGGCCAAGCTGTCGTCGGCCGAGGTGAAGACCCAGGCCGCCGTCGCGGCCGCCGCCCAGGCCAACCAGATGCCGCAGGAGCTGCTGAAGCTGCTGCAGTGATCCGGCACTGACACGTGACGGTCGGGCCGGGGCGGATGCCCCGGCCCGAAACTGCCGACGGAGAAGGGAATAGATGTCGACCATCAGCAGCGTCACGACGAGCACGTCGAGCACCTCGACGACCTCGGCATCCGTCAGCACCGACTGGGACGCTCTGATCGAGGAGGCCGTCGAGGCCAAGCTCTCCAAGGCGGACTCGATCGAGACCAAGATCACGGCGAACGAGGCGAAGATCTCCGCCTATTCGGAGATGCAGTCGCTGCTCCAGGACGTCGCCGACGCCGCCGACGCGCTGCGCGCGCCCACCGGCACGCTGGCCAAGGAGAACGACGTCTTCCAGGACCGTGCCTCCTATCTCACCGCCAACGGCGACGTCGACGCGACCGAGACGGTGTCGGTGACGGCGGATAGCGGCGCCGATATCGCGACCTACGACCTCGTCATCACCCAGGTGGCCAAGGCCCACAAGGTCACCAGTGGCTCGCTCGCCAGCAAGTCCGACGATCTCGGCTATGCCGGGGTGTTCAGCCTGACGGTCGATGACGGAACCGCCGTCAATGTCACCGTCACCGAGGACATGAGCCTCGCGGATCTCGCCGAGGCGATCAACAATTCGAGCTCGAGCAGCGGCGTCCAGGCCACCGTGCTCCAGGTGTCGTCCGGATCCTACAAGCTGGTCCTCACCGCGACCGACACCGGCAAGAGCATCACGGCCGCCGCGGTGTCCGGCGACGACGTGCTCGAGGAGCTCGGCATCCTCGACGAGGACGGCGCCTTCGCCAACGAGGCACAGGCCGCCCAGGACGCCATCATCGAGCTCGACGGGGTGACCATCACCCGCGACTCGAACGAGATCGACGACGCCATCGACGGCGTCACCTTCTATCTCTACAACACCACTCCCGACGACACCTCGATATCGGTCGAGATCGAGAGCGACTACACTGCCGTCAAGGAAGCGGTCCAGGCGCTGGTCGACGCCTACAACGCCTATCGCGAATGGGCGCTGACCCAGCAGGCGACGACGACCTCGGGGACCGCGTCGGACGACGCGGTGCTGTTCGGCGACGGGACGCTGCGGAACATCAACCGGTCGATCGCCGATGCACTGGCGACCAGCATCGATTCCCTGTCGCTCGCCAACATCGGGATCACCTACGACAGCTCCAACAACCTGGAGCTCGACGAGGACGCGCTCGACGACGCGCTGCTCGACAACCTGGACGGCATCAAGGCGCTGTTCGCGTTCGAGCTCACCAGCTCGTCGAGCGATCTGATGCTGCTGTCGCGCGGCAGCGCCGCGCCGTCGTCCTTCACGCTCGACGTCGAGGTGGACGAGGACGGAACCATCACGTCCGCCTCGGTCGACGGCAACAGTGCGCTGTTCACGGTCAGCGGCAGCCGGATCGTCGGCGCCAGCGGGACGATCTACGAGGGGTTCACCTTCGTGTTCTCGGGCGACGCGGACCAGTCGATCGACATCACCACCAGCTACGGTCTCGCCGAGATCCTGTACTCGGCTGCCGACACCGCCGCCGACACCAACGACGGGACGCTGCAGTCGCTGATCGACGATCTGGAGGACGTGAACTCCGATTACGAGACGAAGGTCTCCGACATCGAGACCAAGGCGGAAGACTACCGGACGACTCTCGAGACGCGCTACGCCAACTACCAGGCGACCATCTCGGAGGCGGAATCGATGCTCGCTTATCTGGAAGCCATACTCGCAGCCGAGGATGACTGATGGCTATCAAGAGGTCCGCGCAGAGGCGCAAACCCGATCCGGCGCCGCCGAGCGTCGTCTTGCCCCCAGCCGCGCTGGCGGCCCAGTCGGCCACCTCCGCCTACCAGCGTGCCGCTGCGACGGTGCCGCCGTCGCGGGCCGTGGTGCTGCTCTACGACAAGGTGCTGGTGCTGCTCAACCGGGCCAGCATCGCGATCCAGGAGGGTCGGACGTCGGCCGCCTGGGAGGACGTGCTCAAGGCCGCCGCCATCCTGCGCGGTCTCAGCCACATCATCGACTTCCAGAAGGGCGGCAAGCTGGCCGAGCGGCTGTTCACGATGTACACCACCAACATCCTGGTGGTGCTGCAGTCGTTCCGCAAGCCCGACGCGCCCGAGCGCTATCGGCGCATCACCGAAGGGCTGGCGGAGCTGCGCGACGCCTGGGCCCTGATCGCCGGCTTGCCGACGCGGGCGCAGGAGATGGCCTCGCGGGGCGGACACGCCGCGCTTCCGGTGGAGACGGTGGCCCGCCAGGCGGCCGGCAATCGCCGCTGATCGGAGGCCACGCGCCCCACGGTGGAGTGGTAGCGAGTTCGGGCCGGCCCTTCGGGACCGGCCTATTTCTTTTGGGTTGGTGTGCCGGGTACCCCCAAAACTCGCAGGTATAATCCTCGACGTGGCTATTGCGGCGGGTGACGCCGTGCGGCAAAACGCTGCCGAACGGATCTGCCGGTTCCCGTCCTTTCAACTTTGTTAAGGAGCTTCTGGCATTTCGAGACGTTCTCCGGACTAGTCCGCTTCCAGGATGGAAAAGGCCCCGGAATGGATATTGACGACTTCGAGGATCAGGTCGATCGATGGGGCGAGGACGTCTCCGCATGGCCGGAGCCGTCGCGCACGCAGGCCCTGGCGCTGCTGGAGGTCTCCGAGGAGGCCCGAGCCGTGGTCGCGGAAGCCGCAGCGCTGCGAAAGGCGCTCGCGGCGCGTCCGGCGGTCCGTGCCCCGGCGGATCTGGCCGATCGGATCTTCGCCGCGGCACGCGCCGCGGAGCCGGAGCCCCGCACCCCTGTTCCGATCCCCAGCACGGCCCCTCCGCCGACGGCCCCGCCGCGGTCCCGCTGGCTCGCGGTGCTGGCTAGCTCGTTCGGACAGGAGTGGCGGCCGGCCGTCGTCCTCTCGGCCTGTTTCCTGCTCGGTCTCGCGAGCAGCTTCATGACCGTCGCCCGCTCGCAGGACGACGGAGGCCTCGGATTTTCCGGGTCGCTGTTCCAAGAGTTTCGGTGAGTGCGGAGCCGGTCATGGCCGAGTTGGGCGGAGTCTCGCGCACGGGCGCGCTCCGGGTCGTTCTGTTCGTCTCGCTGGGCGTCAATCTGTTCCTCGCCGGATCCTGGGTCGGGACGCTGATGCGGCCCGACATGCCGCCGCCGCGGCCGCGGCACTTCCAGGACATCGTCCGCGAGCTCCAGGGCCGCATCGCGCCCGCCAGCCTCGCCAAGGTCGAGGGCCTGCTCGGGGAGATCGACACCCGCATCCGCTCCGGGCCGGCCGATCCGCGCAGGATGGACGAGAAGCTGCGGGCGCTGCTGTCCGCGGAGGCGTTCGATCCGGCCGCCTTCACGGCCACGGTCGACGGGTTTCTCGCCGCCCGCGCCGAGACCGACCGGGCGATCGCCCGCCGGATCGCCGAGGAAATGACCGCCATCCCGCGCGCCGACCGCAAGGTGCTCGGCGAGGTGGTGTTGCGGCCGCCCGGGCCGCCGCGGCCGCCCTTCGGCCTGCCGCCGGGGCCGCCGTCCGGTCCGCCGCCGCGCTGATCGCCGCCGCCCGATCCCGACCGACCACGGCCCGCGTCCGCCGACGCGGGCCGCTGCGCATTCGGCGCCACGCCGGCCCGCCGGGCGATCTCGCGCGGGCGTGACCGCGACCGCGTCGGTCCCTCGCGAAAAACCTGCCGGAAATCGCCGGATCGGCCGTTCTACTGATGAACGTCGATCACATCCGACATCGCGACGGGCATCAGAGGTCGGGCCGCCTGGCGGCGCCGACAACGGTCGAGGCACATCATGACCAGCGTCACTGCGACGTCCACCACTTCGAGCACGACGAGCACCACCAGCAGCTCGACGTCGAGCAGCAGCTCGCTCGACACCGACGATTTCCTCACGCTGATCACGACCCAGCTCCAGAACCAGAATCCGCTCGACCCCACCGACACCACCGAATTCACGAACCAGATCATGTCGTACGCGACGTTCAACGAGATCTCGAGCATGAGCGAGACTCTGACCGAACTGAGCGAGACCATGTCGACGATGAGCAGCACCGTCACGAGCCTCTACGAGGCCATCGGCGGAACGTCGTCTTGATCGGCGAATTCGGAACGGTGTCGAGGAGCGTACCATGAGCCTCAGCGGAGCGTTGAATTCCGCCGTTTCGGCCCTGAACTCTCAGAGCCAGGCCATCTCGATGGTCTCGGACAACATCGCCAACGCCAGCACCACGGGGTACAAGACCGTGACGGCGAGCTTCGAGAGCCTGCTCTCGTCGAGCTCGTCCTCGGCCGGATACTCGTCGGGTGGCGTCGCCGTGTCGGCCCGTTACAACATCACGGAGCAGGGGCTCCTGACGTCGTCGAGCAGCGACACCGCGATGGCGATCGACGGCAACGGCTTCTTCGTCGTCCAGGACGAGTCGGGCACGACCTACTACACCCGCAACGGCGACGCCGTCATCGACGACGCCGACGGGTACCTGACCATCAACGGCTACTATCTGATGGGCTGGGCCACCGATCAGGACGGCAACGTGACCGGCGGCGAGACCGCGGCGACGCTGAGCAAGATCGACACCGCCTCCCTGCAGAGCGTGGCCGCCGCCACCACGATCGAGTCCATCGACGCGAACCTGCCCGCCGACGCGGCGGTCGGCGACGAGTTCACCACCACGATGGACGTCTACGACTCGCTCGGCACCGCCAGCAGCGTCACGGTGACCTGGACCAAGACGGGTGAGAACACCTGGACGGCCGGTTTCAGCGACGCGACGCTCGCGACCGACTCGACCGTGACGACCGGCACCGTGACGGGATCGATCGACATCACCTTCAACGCGGACGGCACGCTGGCGAGCACCAGCCCGGACCCGGCGACCATCTCGATCACCGGCTGGACCACGGGCGCCGAGGACAGCACCATCACGCTCGATCTCGGCACCGCCGGCAACGCCGACGGCCTCACCCAGTACTCGTCGGATTCCGATACGCCGAGCGTCGATCTCAAGAAGATCGACCAGGACGGACTCGCCTACGGCAGCCTGACCGGCATTACCATCGAGGACGGCGGCAACGTCACCGCGGCCTACTCCAACGGCGAGACCTACGTGATCTACAAGGTCGCGGTCGCGACCTTCGCCAATGCCGACGGCCTCACCACGGAGAGCGGCGGCGTCTATTCCGCGAGCACGTCGTCCGGAACTGCGACGCTGCACGAGTCCGGTCTCGGCGGGGCGGGGTCGATCTACGGCGGCAAGCTCGAGTCGAGCACGGCCGACACCACCCAGGAGTTCTCGACCATGATCACGGCGCAGCAGGCCTATTCGGCCGCCGCCCAGGTCGTCTCCACGGTCAGCGACATGTACGACACGTTGATGAGCGCGGTGAGGTAGCGTCATGCGTCGCCGACGCGGCAAGCCGCCGGAGGACCCGCTGGTGCATCGCGCCCGCCGGGCGACCCTGGAGGGTCGCCGGCTGCTCGCCGGGGCGGCCGCGCCGCACCCGGGCGAGGCGGCGGCGGCCGAAGCGGGGCCGATGCCGCGGACGGCGGTGCTCGCCACCATGTCCGAGCTCGTCGTCGTGCTGCGCGAGCTGATGGCCGAGCGGGACCGGCTCGGCGCCGAGTTGGAGACGATCGATCGCCAGTCCCGGGCCGCATCGGCCTATCGGAGCGCTGGCGCCCTGTACGCGCTTCCTCCGCGGGCGAAGCGTTCCTGAGAGTCAAGGAGTGAGCCATGTCCACCCTGTCGGTTGAAAGCTGCGCCCCGGTGTCGAACGCGGACCTCTCGGTCGCGAAGGTGACCGCGCTGATCGACGAGCTGATCGCCGTCGTCGAGGAGGAGAACCGGAATCTCGCCCGCGGCATGCCGGCCTCGCTGTCGAACTCGACCGCCCGCAAGACGGCGCTCGCCGAGGACGTCGAGCGCTGGGCCATGCACGTCCACCGCCACGACCTCGGCAACGCGGCCGCGGACCGGGAGATGCGCGACCATCTGTTCGAGCAGGTGCGCCGGCTCAACACCGTGATGGACGAGAACGTCTCCCGCCTGCGGCAGGCGATCGCCGCCAGCCAGCGGCGGGTCGACGCGATCATGCAGGCGGTGCGCCAGGACATGGCGTCGCGCGGCACCTACGGCGAGAACGGGCAGGTCGCGGGGCCGCGTGCTGTCACCGGCTGGTGCAGCAAGGGCGTCCGGGCCTGAGAAGGGAGCCGGGGCGTCGACCCCGGAGGACTGGCAACCATGTCGCTCGCCGTCGCCCGCAACATCGCCCTGAGCTCGCTGATGACCGCGCAGACGCGGATCAGCGTGACCTCGACCAACATCGCCAACGCCGACACCGACGGCTACACCCGCAAGTCCGCGGCGCAGTCGACCATGGTCACGGCCGGAGTCGGGACCGGCGTCGAGGTCACCGGCATCTCGAGCACGGTCTCGAAGATGCTGATCTCCTCGCTGGTCGACTCCGAGACGCGGCTCGGCGCGGCGACGACGATGGAGGAGTACACGAGCCTCCTCCAGCAGGTGTACGGCGCGACGTCCAGCGACAGCGACAGCACCTCCGGCACCTCCATCGCCAACGGAATCGCCGATCTCGCCTCGGCCCTGACCGAACTGACGGACACGCCGGAGAGCGAGACGCTGCAGGCCCAGGTGATCGACACGCTCGACAGCCTCGCGGCCCAGTTCCGCACCGCCTCCGGCTCGATCCAGAACCTGAGGTCGAACGCCGACGAGGAGATCGACAACGCCGTCGACGAGATCAACCAGTCGATGAGCGACATCGACTCGCTGAACGAGCGGATCGTCGCCGCGTCGGCGAGCGGTGCCGACATCAGCGATCTCGTGGACCAGCGGAACACCGCCCTGCAGACTCTCGGCGGCCTGATGAACGTCACCTGGTTCACCAACTCGAACAACGAGGTGCACGTCTACACCACGGGCGGCAAGGTGCTGGTCGACAGCACCGTGCACGAGCTCTCCTACGCGAGCGCCTCGACCGTCACCTCGGACACGGTCTACAGCGAGACCCCGCCGAGCGGATTCTCCGGCATCGTGGTCGACGGGGTCGACATCACGTCCCACGTCACGAGCGGCGAAGTCGGCGCCCTGATCGACCTGCGCGACGAGATCCTCCCGGACGCCCAGACGGATCTCGACATGCTCGCGTCGACGCTGGCGGACGCGCTCAACCAGGTCCACAACCAGGGCGCTGCGTTGCCGGCCCCGGCCAGCCTGACCGGGACGACCGTCGTCGCCGGAACCGATTCGCTCGGAGCGACCGGCACGGTTCGGTTCGCGGTCGTCGACCAGGATGGCGCGCTCGTCTCCTACGAGGACATCGATCTCTCGACCTTGTCGACCGTGGACGACCTGGTCAGCGCGATCGACTCCGTCGACGGGCTCTCGGCGACGCTCGACAGCGCCGGCCGGCTCGTCGTGACGTCCGACGATACGAGCTACGGCGTGGCGATCAACGAGATGGACAGCGCCGTCGGGACCGACGAGCAGGGCCTGTCGGACTGGTTCGGGCTCAACGATCTCGTCGACGGGGACAGTGCCTCGAACTTCGTGGTGCGTTCGGACATCCTGGCCAACACGTCCCTGCTCGCCATCTCGCAGCTCGACGACTCGGCCACGCTGACCACCGGGGAGACCGTCCTGGCGAGCGGCTCCGCGACGATCGCGGACGGCCTGCTGGACCTGTTCGAGAGCAACCACTCCTTCGACGCGGCCGGCAATCTGGGCAACGCCAAGACGAGCTTCGCCACCTACGCGGCCGAGGTCGTCGGCGCGGCCGCGACCCAGTATTCGAGCGCGTCGAGCGAGCTCTCCACGGCGGACGCGCTGCAGAGCAGCGTCACCGACGCCATCGCGTCGAAATCGGGCGTCAACCTCGACGAGGAGACGAACCTGCTCAGCGAGCTCCAGACGCAGTACGAGGCGGCGGCCCAGGTGATGTCCATCGTCAACGAGCTGTTCTCGACTTTGCTCGACATGGTCTCGTCCGCTTGATCGGGAGCTGAATCATGATCGGTCGCGTCGCCACCTTCGCGCTCAGCGGCAAGATGATCGACACGGCGCTGCGGACGCAGGCGCGCAATTCGGAGCTGATGCTGCAGCAGGCCTCGGGCGAGATCTCGACCGATTTCGGCGGCCTCGGCTCGTCCAGCCGGCGGGTGCTGGAGATGCAGACCGCCATCACCCAGTCGAAGGCCTATGCCGAGTCGGCGACCAACGCGGTCAGCCGCATCGAGATCATGTACTCCTCGCTGACGCAGATGTCGGACCTGCTGACGACGCTGCAGAGCTCGGTCACCGGGGCGACGGACGCCGGCACGCTCGACGAGGGCACCATCGCCAGCCTGACCACAGCGATGGGCGAATACCTGGAAGAGTTCGCGGCCCAGCTCAACACCCAGTACGAAGGCCGCTACCTGTTCTCCGGCAGTATGATCGACACGGCTCCGGTCGATCTCGACAGCTATCCGGCCCAGTCGGTGCCGAGCTCGGCGTCGTTCGACTACTACAAGGGCAACGACGAGATCACCTCGGTGCGGGTCAGCACCGAGCAGGTGGTGGAGTACGGGGTCACGGCCGAGAGCGAGGCGTTCGAGAAGGCCCTGCGGGCCTTCAGCATCATGGCGAACCTGCCGAGCGGAACCTCGTCGATCGACACCGACACGCTGAACGAGGTCCTCACCCTCACCAAGGAGGCGATGAGCGGCGTCACCACCATCCAGACCAAGCTGTCGATCAACGCCAACCGTCTGGAGAGCGTGGTCGATTCGCAGGAGGCCTTCCAGGAGCAGGCGACCTCGCTCGAATCGACGCTGACCGACGTCGACGTCGCCGCCGCGGCGGCCGAGCTCTCGACCCGCCAGACCCAGCTCGAAGCCGCCTATTCGGCGATCGCCAAGATCCAGAGCCTGAGCCTCGCCGACTACCTGAAGTGAGCGACGCGCCACCCCGCGCGCCGCAGGATTGACAAGCCCGGTCCACGGCGGAACAAACGCCGGGGCGGCATCCGCCGCCGGCAATCCGCGAGGACGGGCGTGACCAGGACCTCCGACGGCGACCACCGCATCGTGCTCGGGGCGGACGCGCTGCGCCGCCACTGCGTCGTCCTGGTCGAGGCCCTCGGCGTCGCACCGTCCGATGCCGCCGCGACGGCCGAGGTGTTCGTCCAGGCCGAGCTGATGGGCGAGGAGTCGCACGGGCTGCGGCTGTTCCTGCAGATCCTCGGCCGCATCGCGGCGGGCGGCGATCGCGCCGCGACCGACATCACGGTGATCCGCGACCGCGGCGCGATCGCGCTGTGGGACGCCAATGACGGCATCGGGCAGGTGGCCGCGGCGCGGGCGATGGCGCGGGCGATCGAGAAGGCGCGCGAGCACGGGCTCGGCCTCGTCACGGTGCGCAACGGAAACTCGCTGACCACGGCCAAGCATTACGCCCTGCAGGCGGCGCGCGCCGGCATGGTCGGCTTCGTCTACACCACGGCGAGCCGCCGCGTGATGCCGCCGCCCGGCGGCAGGACGCCGGTGCTGGGCAACAACCCGGTCGCGGTGGCGGCGCCGGCCGGCCGGCACGGCTGCTTCGCCCTCGACATGGCGTGCACGGCCGCGGCGGTGGAACGCATTCACCGCGCCCGCGATCTCGGCGTTCCGATCCCGCAGGGCTGGGCGCTCGACCTCGAAGGCCGCGAGACGACGGATCCGGCCGAGGCGCTGAAGAGCATGTCGCTGCTGCCGTTCGGCGGCTACAAGGCGTTCGGCATCGCGATGGTGAACGACATCGTCACCAGCATCCTGGGCGGCGGCGTCGTGTCGGGCAGCGGCACCGGGTTCCAGCCTTACGACACGCCGATGCGCGTCTGCTTCACGCTGCAGGCGATCGACGTGACGGCGTTCCAGCCTCTGGACGAGTTCGAGCGGCGGATGGAGGCGTTCCTGGACCGCGTCAAGGCGACGGAACCGATCGCGCCCGGCGACAGGATCGTGTTCCCGGGCGAGCGGGCGCTCGGCGAGATGGCGAGGCGCAGCGCCGCCGGCGTCCCCGTGGTGGCGGCGACGATCGACGGAATGCGGACCTGGGCGGAGAGGCTCGGCGTGCCGGCGCTCCAGGCGTAGCGCGGTTTTCGGCGATCCCGATCCAAGCTCCGCTCATCCCCGCGTCAGCGGGGATCCCAGAGCCTCCTGCCGTGCCGTCCCTGGGTCCCCGCCTGCGCGCGGACGAGCGGGAGTGGCGGCGAGGACGAGCGCGGTCAGATCACGCCGAGCGCCGTTAGGATGCGCTCCGGCGTGCAGGGGATCTGCGCGATCGACGCGCCGCGCGCCGACAGCGCGTCGTTGACGGCGCACAGCACGGCGGCCGAGGCGCCCGTGGTGCCGGCCTCGCCGACACCGGCGATGCCGAGATCGTCGCCGCCGGCCGGCGTGGCGTGGGCGTGCACCAGCTCGATGTCGCAGATCTCCGGCGCGGTCGGCACCAGATAGTCGGCGAGGCTGCCGTTGAGGAGCTGGCCCTCCGAATCGTACAGCAGCTCCTCGAACAGCGCCGCCCCCAGGCCCTGCACGACACCGCCGCGGATCTGCTCGTCGACCAGCAGCGGGTTCACCACCAGCCCGCACTCGTGCACGACGACGAAGCGCTCCAGCCGCACCGCGCCGCTGTCCGGGTCGATCTCGACCACGGCGAGCTGGAGGCCGCAGCCGGGCCGGAACGGCGCCTCGCTCCCGTAGCTCGCCGAGGCGACGAGCTGAGGCTGCGCGCCCGGCACCTCGTGCGGGCGGAAGTGGCCGACGGCGCCGATCTCGGCGAGCGTCATGCGGCCGCCGCCGGTCGCGGCATCCACCACCACCCCGTCGCGGATGTCGAGCGCGCCGGCGTCGGCCTGGAGGAGACGGGCGGCGATGTCCAGAATCTCGGCCCGCAGGGCGCGGCCGGCCCGCCAGGCGGCCTCGCCGCCGATCGCCATGCAGCGCGAGCCCCAGGTGCCGCCGCCGTGGAAGCTCGTCGCGGTGTCGCCGGTGAGGAGATCGACGGCGTCGAGCGGCACGCCGACGGCCGCCGCGATCACCTGCAGGACGCCGGTCTCGGCGCCCTGGCCCTGCTCGGTGATGCTCGACAGGCAGCGGATGCCGCCGGTCGGCTCCAGCCGCAGCGTGCAGCCGTCGCGGCTCGACACCGCGACGCCGCCGGTGCCGTAGAAGCCGGAGCCGCGCGACGTCATCTCGACGAAGCAGGCGAGGCCGAGCCCGCGCAGGCGTCCGTTCGCCCGCGCGTCGGCGCAGTCGCGCCGCAGAGCCTCGAGATCCAGATGGGCGTCGAGCGCGGCAAAGCACTCCTCGAAGGCGAGCCGCGGATAGGTGACGCCGGTCGGTGCCCGCCACGGCAGGTCGGCGGCGCGGACCAGGTTGCGGCGCCGCACCGCGATCGGGTCGAGACCGGCGCCTCGGGCGGCCTTGTCGAGCAGGACCTCGGTGACGGCGCAGGCGATCGGCTGGCCGACGCCGCGATAGTGGCCCGACATGCCCTTGTTCTGGAACACCGCGGTGGCGCGGGCCCGGATCGCGCCGAACCGGTAGGGCGCGCCGGTCTGCGCCACGACGGCGCGGCCTTCGCCGGCGCTGGAGCGCGGGAACTGGGAGTAGGGGCCGATGGCGTGCAGGTCGTCGACGTCGAAGGCGAGGATGTCGCCCGCGGCGGACAGCGCGACGCGGCCCTGCACCACGTGCTCGCGGGCGTGGATGTCGGCCGTGAACGACTCCAGCCGGTCCGCCGTCCAGGCGACCGGGCGGCCGAGCAGCATCGCGGCCGCGCACACGGCGATCTCGTCGCCGTAGAGCTGCTGCTTGATGCCGAAGCCGCCGCCGACGTCGGGCGCGATCACCCGCACGCGGTGCTCGGCCAAGCCGAGCAGCACGGCGAAGTCGTTCTGCATCTGGTGCGGGCACTGGTGCGAATGGTGCACGGTGAGGCGCCGCTCGGTCGGATCGAAGTCGGCGATCAGGCCGCGCGCCTCGATCGGCACGCCGGTGTGGCGGCCGAACCGGAACGTCTCCTCCGCCACCACGGCGGCACCGGCGAAGGCGGCGTCGACGTCGCCGGACTCGTGGCTCTGCACCAGGCAGACATTGGTGCCGAGGTCGGGATGGATCCTTGCCGCGCCGTCGCGCGCGGTCTCGGGATCGGCGACCGCGGGCAGCGGCGTCCAGTCGATCACGACGAGCGCGGCGGCGTCCTCGGCGATCGCCCGGCTGGTCGCGACGACCAGCGCCACCGGCTCGCCGCTCCAGCGCGCCGTGTCGATCGCCAGGGCGTGCTGCAGCGGTGCGTTCAGGCTCGGGAACAGCCCGTGCACGCCGCGCCACGGCCGGCACACGGTCGCGATGTCGGCCCCGGTGAACACGGCGACGACGCCGGGCGTGGCCGCGGCGGCGCCGACGTCGATCGCGTCGATTCGGGCATGGCCGTGCGGCGAGCGCACGAACGCCGCGTGCAGCAGGCGCGGGACCGTCACGTCGCCGACATAGCGCCCGCGCCCGTGCACGAGCCGCCAGGTCCGCCGGTGCGGGACGGGCGCGCCGATGGGGGCGGGGAGGGGAGCCGTCACGGTGCGATGCCCTCCGGTCGGTCATTCCG
Organism: Rhodoplanes tepidamans; assembly: GCF_030813915.1. Lineage (GTDB taxonomy): Bacteria > Pseudomonadota > Alphaproteobacteria > Rhizobiales > Xanthobacteraceae > Rhodoplanes > Rhodoplanes tepidamans. The sequence continues at coordinate 3,945 of NZ_JAUSUJ010000013.1, read as the reverse complement.
GGGCGCGCCGAAGGCGCGAACCCGGAATCCAGCGGCAGGTCCTGAATGCTCGGCTGGATTCCGGGTCCGGCGCTGGCGCGCCGTCCCGGAAGGACCGAGATCGTGCTGGCTCGTCACGGCTCGGTTCCCTTCGCCACCGCCGCGACGGCGTCGACGATCGCCTGGTAGCCGGTGCAGCGGCAGAGGTTGCCGGACAGTGCCTCGCGGATCTCCGCCCGGCTCGGCGCCGGGTGGTCCTCCAGGAATTCCGCCGCGGCGAGCAACATGCCGGGGGTGCAGAAGCCGCACTGCAGCGCGGCGTGATCGTGAAACGCCTTCTGGAGCGCGGCGATCCGGCCGCTGGCGGTGGCGCCCTCCAGGGTCTCGATCTCGGCGCCGTCGGCCTGGGCGGCGAGCACGAGGCAGGCCCGCGCGGTGCGGCCGTCGAACAGGATCGTGCAGGCGCCGCAGACGCCGTGCTCGCAGCCGACATGCGTCGCCGTGAGCCCGAGCGTGTCGCGCAGCAGATCGGCGAGGGTGTCGCGCGTCGAGACGGTCGCCTCGACGGTCTCGCCGTTGATCGTGCAGGTGATCGGGATCATCGGCATGCGGCCGCCTCCGGACGTGCGAGCGCGCGGGCGGCCCGGCGCAGGGCGACGCGGGCGAGGTGGCGCCGGTAGGCGGCACCCGCCGCGGCGCTGTCGCGCACCTCGATCGCGTCGAGCGTCGCGACGGCCGCCGCGATCGCCGTCTCCGCGTGCGGGCCGGAGGCGAGGATCGCGGCCGCCTCGGCCGCGAGCACCGGCACGTCGCCGATGCCGAAGAAGGCGAGCCGCAGGTCGGCGAGGCGATCGCCGTCGGCGCGGGCCGCCGCCGCCAGCCCGGCGAGCGCGTAGTCGCCGCTGCGCCTGGCGAACTCGACGAAGGCGAAGCGCGCGTCCGGCGTCGCCACCGGGATCGACACCTCCAGCAGCAGCTCGTCCGGGCCCAGCGCGGTCTGATAGAGCCCCTCGAAGAAGGTCTCGGCCGGCACGGTGCGCCGCCCGGCCGCCGAGACCAGGACGATGTCGGCCCCGAGTGCGAGGGCGCAGGCCGGGAACTCGGAGGCGGGGTCCGCGTGGGACAGCGAGCCGCCGAAGGTGCCGCGGTTGCGGATCGCCGGATGGGCGACGTGCGGCGCGGCGGCGGCGAGCAGCGGCGCGGCACGCGCCACCAGCGGGTCGGTGGCGACGCGGTGATGGCGCACCAGGGCGCCGATCACCAGACGGTCACCGACGATCTCCAGCCGGTCGAGGCCGGGCACGCGGCCGATGTCGATCAGCCGCTCCGGCCCGGCGAGCCGCATGGCGAGCAGCGGCATCAGGCTCTGGCCGCCGGCGAGGACCTTGCTGTCGACGCCGGTCTCGGCGAGCAGCGCGAGCGCATGCTCGACCGTCTCGGCCCGCACATAGTCGACCTCGGCCGGCTTCATCGGACAGACCCGTCAGCGGCCCGTGAACAGCCGGTTGGTGCCGACGTCGGCGGCCCAGATCCGCTTGTGCGCCTCGGCGATCCACGGCTTCAGCGTCTCGACCCGGGCGGCGATGACGGAAAAGTCCTCGCGGAACTTGGGCACCACGGCCATCACCTCGTCGAGGAGCGCGTCCTGGTCCATGGTGGCGAGGCGGCCGTGTCGGATCACCACGCGGCCGTCGACCAGAACCGTGTCCACGCCGCGCCCGCCCTCGGTGTAGACGAGCTGCCGGGTCGCGCTGTTGAGCGGCACGTAGGACGGGTCCTTCAGGTCGATCAGCACCAGGTCGGCGCGGGCGCCGGGCGCGATCTGTCCGAGATCGTCGCGGCCGATCGCATGCGCCCCGCCGGCCGTGGCGGCCCCGAAGGCGCGGCCCGCCTGGTCGGGGCCCGGATCGGGATCGCTGATGTGCACCATGAGGGCGAACAGCTTCATCGCCTGGAACATGTTCTGCGCGTCGGAGCACGAGCAGTTGTCGCAGCCCAGCGCCAGCGAGACGCCGGCGTCCTGCAGGGCGCGGATCGGCGGGATGCCGCTCTTCAGCTTCGCATTGCTGAGCGGGTTGATGACCACGTTGGTCCCGGTGCGGGCGAGTATCTCGATCTCGTCCGGCAGCAGCCACACCGAATGGGCGAGGTTGAGCCGGGGCCCGAGCAGGCCTTCCTGCTCGAGTCGGCGGATCAGCGAGCCGCCGTGCTCCGGGTATTCGAGCCGGGCCTGCAGAGCCATGCCCTTCGACTCGTAGATGTGGGTGAAGATCGGCAGCCCGTAGGTCCTCGCGAGCGTGGCGGTGCGCTCGATCAGGGCGCGGCTGCAGCGCTCCGGCGCCGACGGGCCGAGGGCCCAGCTCACCCGCGCACCGGGCTTCGGGTGCTTGAGCACGTTCTCCTCGAACCAGGCGAGCTGGTCGATCTTCTTGTCGGGCTCGGCGGCGGTCGAGAGATAGGGATGGTACTCGGCCGGGAAGACCTCCTTCCAGAACGGGATGGTCTCGATGCCGCGGATGTCGGCGTATTGCAGCGCCACCACGGCGCGCACACCGATCTCCTCGTAGGCCTCGACCACGGCCTCGAAATGCTCCGGATCGAACGGATAGAGCGTCACCATGTCCTGCACGGTGGTCATGCCCGAGCGCAGGCATTCCAGCGCGCCGATCAGGGTTCTGGCGCGAATCTCTTCGCGCGATCGCTTGGGATACTGCGGGGGCAGGGCGAGCAGGCGCCACGTCTCCAGCGGCGTCTCGTCCATGGTGCCCTTGGCGAGGGTGTCGTGCGAGTGGTAGTGCGCGTTGACGAAGCCCGGGATGATCAGCCGGTCGGTGGCGTCCAGCGTCTCGACGGCGATGCCGTCCTTCGCCAGCCTCGCGGCGAGCCCGGTGCCGATCTCCTCGATGGCGCCGTTCTCCACGAGGATGTCGCAGCGCTCGCCCTGGTGCGGATCGCCGCCGGGCAGGAGGGCGCGGCCGTTCTCGATCAGCAGCGTGGTCTTGTCGGTCATTGACTGGTCCTGCGGAGGGCTCATCGCGAGCCGGCGTAGAAATCGAAACGGCGCTCGACGACGCCGACGAGCTCGACGATCACGAAGGCGAGCGCGAAGACGAGGAACACCAGCGCCCAGAACTCCTCCATCAGGAAGTTCTGGAGATAGAGCTCGAACAGCTCGCCGAAGCCGAGCAGCGCGATGATGATCTGGCCGATCACCACGCCCTTGACCCCGCGCACCACGGCGAGCCGCAGCCCGGTGAGGATCTCGGGGAGCGCGCCCGGCAGCAGCACCTTGAAGAAGATCTGCGCGCGGGTGCCGCCGAACAGCCGTGCCATGTCGACCAGCGAGCCGCCGACATGGCGGATGCCCGCCTGGGTGTCGATCACCAGCACCCACACGGCGAACAGGAACACGGTGGCGACCACGGTGGTCTGGCCGATGCCGAGCAGTGGCATCAGGGCCGGCACCAGCGCGGTCAGCGGCGCGCTGATGAAGATGTTGACCCACACGTTGAGGAGCTTCTCGGCCGGCCGCCACACGCCCATCAGCACGCCGAGCGGGATGCCGATCACGATCGCCAGCGCCATGCCGATGCCGAAGGCCTGGGCCGTGACGGCGAGCGCCTTCAGGAAGCTCTCGGTCTGCACCAGCTCGACCGCCTTGGCGAGAATCGCGGTCATCGGCGGGATCAGGTCGACGCCGCCGAACCGTCCGATCAGCTCCCAGATCACCGCCCACACGAGCAGCGAGAAGCCGGACGGCACGTTGTCGAGGATGGAACGGGGGGTCATGGGCGCCTCTGCCGGGGCGCTGGCCCGCCCCTCTCCCCGAGGGAGAGGGTCGGGGGGGGGGGGGGGGGGGGGCCCGGGGGGGGGGGGGGGGCCCCCCCCCGGGGGGGGGGGGGGGGGGGCGCCCCGCCCCCCCCCCCGGCGGGCGCGGCGCCGCGCCCCGGGGGGGCGGGGGGGGGT
>NZ_JAUSUJ010000012.1 GCF_030813915.1 Rhodoplanes tepidamans | reverse complement strand
CAGGATCGATGTCTCCGAGGCCATGCTCCACGTCGCCATGGGAAGCCTCCTCCTACGACGCATCAGCCACTGAATCGAGTTTCCAAACGGACTCTGAGAGCCGGCGAGATCGACGACCGCAATCTCCTGGTTGGTATTAGTCACGGCACACACCCCTGGAGAACCCGTGAAAGGGGCGCCTATCGCTCTGCCCCCTCACAGCTTTCTGACATGGGGCTTACGCTGTCCGGCTTTAAGCCAGGCTTAACAGGTGATAGCCTGGGTAATTGGCACTTACTAATAAAGGACCCACAAATATCGTTTAGAATTCGTCTCGACCCTGGACCAGAACGTTACCGGACGCCCGGTCACGCGATTGTCGCGGAGCACGAAACGCACAACGGGCCGTGGCGTTTGTTCACTGTCGAGCCCGCGCGCAAGTCGTAAACGCGGGGGCTCCGCGGCGGGTTTCCGGCCCCCCGGGAGTCGCGTTCCGACGTGATCAGAAGGCCCGGGCGGTGAAATTCTGCATGGCCGCCATGCAGGCGTTATCACCGGAGCCGATGGGCGCGGACGCCGCGGCGAGGCCGTCGCGCCGCGCGGAACGCATCGCCTCGCCGATCATCACGAGGCACGGCCCTGCCGGCAACGCCGCGACCTCCTCCACCAGCGCACCGACGGTCGTGATCACGTGGCGCTCGCCGGCGCGCGTCGCGTTCACGACCGCGACAGCCGGGGTGGTCGGCGGCAGACCGGCGGTGCAGGCGCGGGCGACGAGCGCCGGCAGCGTCTTCTTCGGCATGTAGACGACCGTCGTCACCGACGGATCGGCGAGCGCGGCACCGTCGAGCGTCGCGGGCAACCGGCCGTCACGGTCGTGGCCGGTGACGTACTGCACACGGCGCGCCACCGCGCGCTCGGTGAGCGATACGCCGAGACGCGCCGCAGCCCCCTGCGCGGCCGTGACGCCGGGCACGATCGCAACCGCGACGCCGGCGGCGCGCGCCGCCGCGATCTCCTCGGTCGCGCGGCCGAACACGCCGGGATCACCGCTCTTCAGCCGCACGACGCGCTTGCCCTGACGGGCGAGGCCGACCATCAGGGCGTTGATGTCGTCCTGCCGACAGGACGGCCGATGGCCGGTCTTGCCCACCAGGAGGGTGCGGGCCTCGCGCCGGGCGAAGGCCAGCACGTCGTCGGAGACCAGATCGTCGTACAGCACCACGTCGGCGCTTCGCAGCGCCCGCACGGCAGCGAGCGTCATCAGCTCGGGATCGCCCGGGCCGGCGCCGACCAGCGTGATGTCGCCGGCCCCTTCCCCGGCTCCGCCGGCGAGCAGATCGTCGAGATCGTCGCGGGTCGGCCGCCGGTCCGGCTCGGCGAAGGCGCGGTCGGCGAAACGCTGCCAGAAGGCACGGCGCATCGTCATGCCGCCGATCCGGGCCGCCACCTCGCCGCGCCAGCGCTTGGCGGCGTCGAGCCAGCCGGCGAGGCCGAGCGGGATCAGCGACTCGATCTTCGAGCGCAGCGTCTGGGCCAGCACCGGCGCGGCGCCGTCGGTCGAGATGCCGACGACGAGCGGCGAGCGGTTGACGATGGCACCGAACTGAACGTCGCACAGCTCCGGCCTGTCGACGGCGTTGACGATCGCGCCGCTCTTGCGCGCGATGTCGACGGCACGGCGCGCCTCCCCGGCCTCCTCCGGCGCGACGATCACGAACCGGGCGCCATGGAAATCCTCGGCCGCCCACGGACGCTGGTGCAAGGCCACGCTGCCGTCCGGCGCGACGCCGGCCGTTTCGCGCATCTCGTCCGAGAGGTCTGTCGCGATCACGTCTACATGCGCCCCGGCGGAGGCGAGCAGCCGCGCCTTCCAGGCGGCGCCGGCATTGCCGCCGAGCACGACGGCACGGCGGCCGCGCAACCGGACGAACACGGGCAGCACGGCGAGCGGCGCGAGGCCGCCGGCCCGCGTCTCCTCCGGAACTCGGTCAGGCTGCGACACGGGGGACCTCCGCCAGAAGCCGCTTCAGCTCGGGAATGCAGGAGCCGCAATTGGTGCCGGCCTTCACGGCGGCGCCGATCGCGGACGCATCGTCGGCGCCGGCCGCGATGGCGGCCAGGATCGCCTCGCGGCCGACCGAATGACAGGCGCAGACCACCGGGCCGCAATCGGCGCTTCCGTCCGGTGCGCGGCCGGAGAGCAGCGACAGCCGCGCCGCCGACGCGACAGGCCCGCCGAGCAGCGGCGCCAGGGTCTCCCAGCGCGGCACCTGCGCGGCCGGCCCGACGAACAGTGCTCCGGCGAGCCGGCCGTCGTCGAAGGCGGCGAGCCGGAACACGTCGCGGGCGGGATCGCGCAGCTCCGCCCGGTCGCAGCCCGGGAACAACGCCGTCGCCGCCGCGACGAGAGCCGCCAGTGGCCCGTCGCCGGCGAGCGTCCAGGCGAAGCCGCCGGCGACGGCGATGCGGGCCCACCAGAGCCCCACCGGCAGCGCGAGCGGCGCCGTCGACAGCGCGAAGCCGGCGAGCCGCATCGGCACGGGGACGAGCGTCGCCGGTGTCGCCTTCGCCTCGGGCTGGCCGGAATGGGGATCGGTCGCGCCCTGCACCAGCGGTCCCACGCGGCCGTACGAGGACGTCTCGGCGGTCCAGTGGATCGGCGCGAAGATCTCGCCGGGCCGCACGATCTCGGTCGCCACCACGCGCAGCACGGCACTGCCGTGCGCCGTCTCGGCCCGAGCGAAGCCGCCGTCTCTCAGGCCGCAGCGGGCGATGTCATCCGGGTGCACCTCGACGAACGGCTCCGGCCGGTGCGCGCCGAGTCGCGGCGACAGGCCGGTACGCGTCATCGTGTGCCACTGGTCGCGGACCCGCCCGGTGTTCAGGCGCAGCGGAAAGCGGGGCGACGCCGCGGATGCGAGCCCCGGCGCGGCGGCTGGCACGAAGCGGGCGCGGCGGTCGGCCGTGACGAAGCCGCCGTCGCCGAACAGGCGGGCCGTGCCGTCGCGAGTTCCGCGCCGGACCGGCCACTGCACCGGTGCGAGCGCGTCGTAGCCGGCGTCGTCGAGATCGTCGAGGCCGGAGATGTCGAAGGCGCGGGCGCCGTCGTTCTCGAACCCGGAGAGCGCGGCGTGCTCGCGGAAGATCGCGGCGGGCGACGTCCAGGCGAACGCCACGCCGTGCCCGAGCCGCTCCGCGACACGGGAGAGAATCCACCAGTCCGGCTTCGCCTCGCCGGCGAGCCGCAGGAAGGGCCGCTGACGCGAGATGCGGCGTTCCGAATTGGTGACGGTGCCGTCCTTCTCGCCCCACGCGGCGGCCGGCAGACGGATGTGGATGCCCGCCGCGCCGATACCGGCCGAGAGCGTGTCGTTGGACGCGACGTTGTCGGACACGACCAGCAGATCGAGCCGCCCGAGCGCATCGCGCACCGCGTCGGCCCGCGGCAGCGACACGGCCGGATTGGTGCCCATCACCCACAGCGCCCTGATGCGCCCGTCGGCGACGGCGTCGAACAGGTCGACGGCCTTGAGGCCCTCGCCCGTCACCATCGCCGGCGCGGTCCAGAACCGGCGCACGCGGTCGACCTCGACCGCGGAGAAGCCCATGTGCGCGGCCAGCATGTTGGCGAGGCCGCCGACCTCGCGGCCGCCCATCGCGTTGGGCTGCCCCGTGAAGGACAACGGCCCCATGCCGGGTCGCCCGATCCGCCCGGTGGCGAGATGGCAGGCGACGATGCTGGTCACCTTGTCGGTGCCTTGGGCCGATTGGTTGACGCCCTGCGACCACACCGTCACCACCCGTTCGGTAGCGCACCAGGCGCGGACGAAGTCCCTCACCTCGGATTCGGCCAGACCGGTGCGGGCCGCCGTCGCGGCGAGGCTCGGCGCGATCTCCCTCGCGCGCGCCAGCGTCTCGTCGAAGCCGGTCGTGTGCGCGGCGACGAAGGCGCGGTCGAGCACGGCCGAGTCGGCGATCTGCGTCAGCAGATGGGCGAACAGCACCGTGTCCTGGCCGGGGGCGACGGCGAGATGAGCGTCCGCCTCCTCGGCCGTGGCCGTGCGGCGCGGATCGATCGCGATCACCCGGGTGCCGCGCGAGCGCCGTGCCGCGGCGATCCGCTGGAACAGCACCGGGTGGCACCACGCCGCGTTGGAGCCGACCAGGACCACGAGATCGGCCTGCTCCAGGTCCTCGTAGCTGCCCGGCACGACATCGGCCCCGAAGCTGCGACGGTGGCCGGCAACCGAGGATGCCATGCACAGGCGCGAGTTGGTGTCGACGTGCGGCGTGCCGATGAAGCCCTTGGCGAGCTTGTTGGCGACGTAATAGTCCTCGGTGAGGAGCTGGCCGGACAGATAGAACGCGACCGACTCGCGGCCGTGCCGCGCGATCACGTCGGTCAGCCGCGTCGCGACCGCGTCGAGCGCCGTGCTCCAGCTCGTCCGCGCGCCATCGACGACGGGATGCAGCAGTCGCGTCGCGAGGCCGAGCGTCTCGCCCAGCGCCGCGCCCTTCGAGCACAGCCGGCCGACGTTCGACGGATGCCCGGGGTCGCCGGCGACGGTCGCTCCGCCCGCCCCGTCCGGAGTCGCGAGAATGCCGCAGCCGACCCCGCAGTACGGGCAGGTGGTGCGGACCGTTGGCATCGTGCCGATGGGATCGCTCATGGCTTCGTTCCGGCTCGCTGATCTCCGTCCGCATCATTCCGGGACGGCGCGGAGCGCCGGACCCGAACTCCAGCCCCGGCGAAGGTCGTCGCTGGGGTCCGGGGTCGCACCTTCGGAGCGCCCCGGAATGACGGGGAGTTGATCATCACGCCGCTCAATACACGTCGGCCTGATAGCGGCCCGCCTTCTTCAGCGCGGCGACGTAGGCGACGGCAGACTCCGCCGGCCGCCCGCCGTGCAGCTCGACGATGTCGACGAGGGCACGCTCGACGTCCTTGGCCATGCGCTTGGCGTCGCCGCACACCGCGACATGGGCTCCCTCCTCCAGCCAGGCGAACAGCTCGGCCCCGACCTCGCGCATGCGGTCCTGCACGTAGAACTTCTCCGCCCCGTCGCGCGACCAGGCGAGCGACAGCCGCGTGAGCACGCCGGCGCTCTTGAGCGCGTTCAGCTCGCTCTCGTAGAAGAAGTCGTGATCGCGCCGCTGATGGCCGAAGAACAGCCAGTTCCGGCCCGGCGCCTGGGTCGCGGCGCGCTCCTGCAGGAAGGCGCGGAACGGCGCGATCCCGGTGCCCGGGCCGATCATGATCAGCGGCGTCGCCGGATCCGGCGGCACGCCGAAGCCGTGCGCCCGCTGCACATAGACCGGGATGCGCGCGCCCTCGGACACGCGCTCGCCCAGAAACGTCGAGGCGACGCCGAAGCGGCCGCGCCGGTTGATCGTGTAGCGCACCGCATCGACGGTGAGCGAGACGCGGCCGGGATTTGCCTTCGGCGACGACGAGATCGAGTAGAGCCGCGGCTGCAGCGGATCGAGCGCCTCGACGAACGCCTCCGCCGACGGCCGGACGCCGAACTTGTGGAGCGCCCCGAGCACGTCGAGCGTCGTCGCATCGCCGTCCGGATCCTCGCCGGCGGCGAGCGCCCGCGCCTTCTGCCGCAGGGCTCCGCCCGTCACGTAGGAGAAGAGCTGGAACAGTGCGTCGGGTGCGGCGCCGAGCGAGAGGTCGCGCGACAGAACGTCGTGGAGCGACCGACCGGCGACGAGTCCCTCGGGACGGGCGCCGAGCTGGGCAATGACGGCATCGACGAGGCCTGGCGCATTTACCGCGAACACCCCGAGGCTGTCGCCCGCCGCGTAGCTCACGCCGGTTCCGGCGAGATCGAGCTCGATGTGGAACGTCTCCTTCTCGGATCCCGGCCCGTTGAGCCGACGCCGGCCGACGAAGACGGCGTCGACGGGCGCCTCCCGCGAGTAGCCCCGGTCCACCGCCCCGGCGGAAGCCGCCGCCGGTTCGGCAGGTGCCGCGGCCATTGACGGCGATGCCGCGACACCAATCTCGGCCGCCAGCACCTTCACGGCCCTGAACGTATCCTTGCCGCCGGGGGCGCAGAGATTGAGCCGCGCCTCGGCACCGGTGGCGAGCGCATTGGCGTAGGCGGCGCAGGTGTAGCCGCACTGGCCGCAGTCCTGCTGCGCCATCGCGGCCATCAGGCGGGGCGCCAGCGGGCGCCCCGTGGCCAGCGCCTGCCGCTCGGCGAGCGGCATCGCCGGATCGTGCCATGGCGCATCGTCGTTGTCGGCGAGCCCGGACTCCTTCGCCGACCCGACCGCACCCGCCGTCGCATCGACCGGCATGGGCGCCGTGCCAGGGGCCGCCAGCGCAGCGAAGAAGCCGCCGAGCCACGCGCGCTGCTCGGGCGAGAACGGCGCCGTCTCGGGCAGCATGAAGACGGAGGGCGGCTGGACCGACGCGTTCATTCGGCGGCCTCCAGGGCGCGCGTCGCGGTCGGCGCGGCGCCTTTCAGGACATCGACGCCGACCCGGAGCGTGAACTGCTGAAAGCTCTCGTCGGGCCCGCTGCGGCCGGCCAGATAGGCGCGCAGCAGCGCCTCGACATGCACGGCGGCACGCTCCTCCGGCACCCCCGTCCACAGCATGCGGCCGATGGCGGCGTTCTCGGCGAAGCCGCCGCCGACGACGACGTCGTAGCCCTCGACCGTTTCGCCCTCGCTGCCGACCGGCACCTTCACGCCGATCAGGCCGATATCGCCGATATAGTGTTGGGCGCAGGAGTTCGGGCAGCCCGTGAGATGGATGTTGACCGGCACGTCGAGCGCGAGTCGCGCCTCGACGTGAGACGCGATGTCGAGCGCGTTCTCCTTGGTGTGCGCATTGGCGAACTTGCAGCCGGTCATGCCCGTGCAGGCGACGAGCCCGGCGCGGATCGAAGTCGGCTGCGTGGAAAGGCCGAGGGCCGCAAGCCGCGCCTCCACCTCGCTGGCGCGATCCGCCGCGACGCCGGAGATCAGAAGATTCTGCCACACCGTGAGCCGCACATCCCCGTCGCCGAGCTCGCGGGCGATCGCCGCGATGCCGCGCATCTGCTCTGTCGTGAGCCGGCCGACCGGAACCACGACGCCGACATGGACGCGACCGTCCTGCACCTGCGGGTGCACGCCGAGATGCGCCATCCGGTCCGTCGCGGGACGCGGCGCGACGTGGGCGGCATCGACACGGTCGAGCCTGCGGCCCAGCACCTCCTCGACCCTCGCCAGGAAGGCCTCGAAGCCGAGCCGGTCGAGCACGTATTTGAGGCGGGCCTTCGCACGGTTGGTGCGGTCGCCTTCGGCGACGAAGACGCGCACGATCGCGTCGGCGACGGCCGTGCAGTCGGCGGGCCGCACCACGACGCCGGTGTCGCGTGCGAGATCCTTGTGGCCCGAGATGCCGCCGAGCGCGAGCCGCATCCACACCCCCGGTTCGACGGCTGCGCCGTCGAGCACCCGGACGGCCTGGAAGCCGATGTCGTTGGTCTCCTCCAGCGCCGGAATCCGTCCGCCGCCGTCGAACGACACATTGAACTTTCGCGGCAGGCCGATCATGGCCCGCTCGTTGAGGATGTGGAAATGCCAGGCACGCGCCAGCGGCCGCGTGTCGATCAGCTCCTGCGGGTCGATGCCGGCGGTGGGCGAGCCGGTGACGTTGCGGATGTTGTCGGCGCCGGCCCCGCGCCCGGTGAGGCCGAGATCCGAAAGCGCCTCGAGAAACGGCCCCGCGCTTTCCGGCGCGATCTCGCGGATCTGCAGGTTCGCCCGCGTCGTCACATGGGCGTAGCCGCCGCCGTGGCGGTCGGCCAGATCCGCGACGCCGGCGAACTGCCAGTGGTTCAGGATCCCGTTGGGGATGCGCAGCCGAGCCATGAACGAGGTCTGGGTCGGCGCAACCCAAAAGAGACCGTGATAGCGCCAGCGGAAGTTGTCCGGCGGGGTCGGCGCCTTGCCGGCGTCGGCCTCGCGCTTCATGCGGCCATAGGCGTCGAAGGGATGCTCGGCGCGCTTCCACTTCTCCTGGTCGACCAGCTTCTGGCCCGCCGCCAGAGCCTTGTCCTGTGCGGCGAGGTGGATGGCGTCGGGGCCGCTCGGCGGCGCCGACGGCGTGGCCGCCCCGGCGGGCGCAGCGACCGACTTCATCACGGCCATGCCGGCCGCCATGCCCTCGAGATAGCGTTTCTGCTCGGCCGAGAAATCGGACATGGGACGCTCCTCAGGCGGCCGCGGCGACCGCCGGCACGGGCGACGCGACGGCGACCGGCGGCCCGAACACCAGATCGTCCCGCATCGCGTTCACCTCGGCGCCGGACGCGATCAGGTCGAGATAGAATCCGGCATGGCGGGTCTCGCCGACCAGGATGGCGCCGACGAGCCTTTCGTCGTTCACCACCAGCCGCGCGTAGCGGCCGGTGCACGAATCGGACAGCGTGATCACCTCGGCACCGGCCGGTGGCATCACGTCGCCAGCGGAAAACACCGGGACGCCCGAGACCTTCAGGCGCGTGGACAGCAGCGTACCCTCGTAGCGCGCGTCCTCGCCGGCGAGCCGGCGCGCCAGAACAGCGGCCTGGGCGTAGCCCGGCTCGACCAGGCCGTAGACGGTGCCGCGATGGGAGATGCATTCGCCGATGGCATGGATGCCCGGCACCGACGTCGCGAGCGCGTCGTCGACCACGATGCCGCGCTCGACCGCGAGGCCGGCCGTGGCGGCGAGTTCGGTTGCCGGCCGCACACCGACCGCGACCACCACGAGTGCGGCCGGGATCGTGCGGCCGCCGGCCAGCCGCACGGCCTCGACCCGCTCGCCGCCCTCGACGGCCGCGGTCTGCGCCGCGAGCACGATCTCGATGCCCTTCTCGCGCATCGCCGCCTCGACGATCCGGGCGGCCCCGTCGTCGAGCTGGCGTTCCATCACGCGCTCGGCGAGATGGACGAGGGTCACCGGCACGCCGGCGCGCGCGAGCCCGTAGGCGGCCTCGAGCCCGAGCAGGCCGCCACCGATCACCACGGCCGGCGCCTTCCGGGCCGCCGCCTCGCGCATCAGGCCGAGGTCGGCGAGGTCCCGGAAGGTGATCACCCCGGGCAGGCCCATGCCGGGCACCGGAAGCCGGATCGGATCCGAGCCGGTCGCCAGCACCAGCCGGTCGAACGGTACGACGCCGTGGCCGCCGATCCGCACCTCTCGCTCGGTCGTGTCGATGCCGGTCGCGCGTGCCCCGGTGATCAGCCGCACCCGGTTGGCGAGATACCAGCGGCGATCGCGAAACCGGCACTCCTCCTCGCTCACCTCGCCGGCGAGCACGGCCGAGAGCAGGACGCGATTGTAGGCGGGCGTGGGCTCGGCGCCGATCACCGTCACGTCGAAGCGATCGGCGGCGCGCCGCGTCACCTCCTCGACGAACCGCAGGCCGACCATGCCGTTGCCGACCACGACGAGACGTTCACGCATGACCGCCTCCGGTGAGCGGCGTCAGGGCGGCATCACCCCTTCCCGCCGGCGGGAAGAGGTCGACGGTCGCGCGCCTGGCGCGGATGTCGGGTGAGGGGGCGCATCCGTATCCTCGCAGCGCTCCCTCGCCCCACCCCTCTCTCCACGCGCGGGGAGCGGGAGCGTGGGCGCCGTGTGTGGAAGATGATGCGCGTCTCACGACCGCGGACCTCGACGACACCGTCATCACGCCCTCACGCCGCCTCGACGAAGCGGTTGCGGGCGTAGAGGAACTCGAGCACCGCGGCGCGGCAGCGGTTATACTCGTGGTCGTCGACGAGCTCGAGCCGCCGTCGCGGACGCGCGAGGCCGACGGTCAGCACCTCGCCGATGGTGGCGGCCGGGCCGTTGGTCATCATCACGATGCGGTCGGAGAGCAGCACCGCCTCGTCGACGTCGTGCGTGATCATGATCATGGTGTTGTTCAGGCGGGCGTGAATCTCCATCACCTGGTCCTGGAGGTGCGCGCGCGTCAGCGCGTCGAGCGCGCCGAACGGCTCGTCGAGCAGCAGGATCTTCGGCTCCATGGCGAGCGCGCGGGCGATTCCGACCCGCTGCTTCATGCCGCCGGAGATCTCGGCCGGTCGCTTGTCCCTGGCGTGCGTCATGTTGACGAGCGCCAGGTTCTCCATGATCCATTCGCGCCGCTCGGCCCGCGAGCGGGTGCCGCGGAACACCTTGTCGACCGCGAGCGCGACGTTCTCGTAGACGGTGAGCCAGGGCAGCAGGCTGTGGTTCTGGAATACGACGGCGCGGTCCGGCCCCGGCTCGGCGACCTCGTGCTCCTCCAGGATCACGCCGCCCGTGGAGGCGCGCAGCAGGCCGGCGACGATGTTGAGCAGCGTCGACTTTCCGCATCCGGAGTGGCCGATGATCGAGACGAACTCGCCCTGCCCGATCCGCAGGGTGACGTCGCGGAGGACCTCCGAGACGGCACCGCCGCGCGTGAACGAGATGCCGACGTGGTCGATCTTCAGATAGGCGTCCATGTCCATGGCTGGTCCTCAGTTCGACGCAGTGCCGCGGGTGACCAGCACGGCGGCGCCCGCCACCAGCCGGTCGAGCAGGAAGCCGACGGCGCCGATATAGGCGAGCGCGACGACGATGTCGGGCAGCCGCGACGAGTTCCAGGCGTCCCAGATGAAGAAGCCGATGCCGACGCCGCCGGTGAGCATCTCGGCCGCCACGATGGCGAGCCAGGCGAGGCCGATGCCGATGCGCAGGCCCGTGAAGATGTACGGCGCCGCCGAGGGAACCATGATCTTGACGAAGAACTCGAGGTGATTCAGCCGCAGCACCCGGGCGACGTTGCGGTAGTCCTGCGGGATGTTGCGGATGCCGACCGCCGTGTTGATCAGGATCGGCCAGATCGACGTGATGAAGATCACGAAGATCGCGCTCGGATTGGCGTCGCGGAAAGCCGCGAGCGAGATCGGCAGCCAGGCGAGCGGCGGCACGGTGCGCAGTACCTGGAACACCGGATCGAAGCCGCGCATCGCCCACACCGACTGACCGACGATGGTGCCGACCAGGACGCCGGCGACCGCGGCGAGGCCGAAGCCGATCGCCACCCGCTGCAGCGAGGTCAGCACCCGCCAGCCCAGGCCGATGTCCTGCGAGCCGGCGACGAAGAACGGATCGACGATCAGGTCCTTGGCTTCGCTCCACACCCGCGAGGGCGGCGGCAGCGCCGAGGTGGGACTCCAGCACGCCATCTCCCAGACGAGCAGCAGCAGGGCGGTGACGACCAGCGGCGGCACGAGCATCGAGGCGACCCGTCGGACCACCGGCAGAACACGACTGGCGAGCGGCGGCCTCTTCAGCGCGAGCGACACCACGGTCGCGGCTGCGGGCATGGGGGTGACGGCGGCAGGCGGCGCACCGCTCTCGGCGGCGAGGCGCACCTGCGAGACGGTCTTGAGTTTCGGCATGGAAGTCGCCACGGGGGGCTCCTGGGGTCGGTGTTGCGTTCGCCCTCATGGTGAGGGGCGGCCGGAGGCCGCGTCTCGAACCAAGTGGCCCGATCTCGCGGGCCGCCCCCGCCCTTCGAGACGGCCGCTGCGCGGCCTCTTCGGGTGAGGGCGGTGAGGGGTCTGAAGCCTAAGTCACACGGTCACACGCTTGATGCGCTGGGCGCGCAGATAGGCCATCGGATCGGCCGGATCGAACGTGACGCCGTCGAAGAAGGTCTCGACGCCGCGGCTGTCGGAGGTGGGAGTCCCCGAAACGCCCAGCGCCTTGGCAGCCTCGATCCAGAGGTCCGACCGGTTGGTCTTGTCGACCAGCGCCTTGATGTCGATCGAGGGATCGAACTTGCCCCAGCGGATGTTCTCGGTGACGAACCAGGTGTCGAGGCTCTTCCACGGATAGGAGGTCGAGCCGCCTTCGCCCCAGAACTTCATGTACAGGTTGGTGCCCTTCGCGGTGCGGCCGAGGCCGTAATTGATGTCGCCCTTGATGCGGCCGATGATGTCCGGCACCGGCACGTTGAACCACTGCCGCTTGCCGATGATGGTCGCCATCTCCTGCTTGTTCTCGGGCTTGTCGCACCACTGCTGCGCCTCCATCACGGCCATCATCAGGGCCTTGGCAGCGCGCGGGTTCTTGTCCACCCAGTCGGCCCGCATGCCGAGCACCTTCTCGGGATGGCGGAACCACAATTCGCCGGTGGTCAGGGCCGTGTAGCCGATGTTCTGGTTGACGAGCTGCTCGTTCCACGGCTCGCCGACGCAGAAGCAGTCCATGTTGCCGACCTTCATGTTCGCCACCATCTGGGCGGGCGGCACCACGATCACCTTGATGTCGGTGTCGGGGTCGATGCCGCCGGCGGCGAGCCAGTAGCGGATCCACAGGTCGTGGGTGCCGCCCGGGAAGGTCATGGCGGCGGTGAGCTCCTTGCCCTGGGCCTTCTTGCGCTCGAACGCCGCCTTGAGGGGCGAAGAGTCCTTCTCGATCTTGAGGTCCTTGTACTCGTTGGAGACCGAGATCCCCTGGCAGTCCTCGTTGAGGTTGAGGAGCGTGTACATCGGCAGAGACTGGTTGCTCTGCATCACCTTCCCGGTGGTGTAGAGATGCACCTTGGGCCGCAGCAGGTGGGCGCCGTCGATGCCGTTGTGGGCGGTGCCGAGCGCCATGTTGTCGCGTGTCGCGCCCCACGAGGCCTGCTTGGCGATCTCCATGTCGGGCAGGCCGTGCTTGTCGTAGAAGCCCTTCTCCTTGGCGATGATCAGCGGCGATGCGTCGGTCAGCGCGATGTAGCCGAGCTTGGTTCCCTTCACCTCCGGTCCCGCGCCTTGCGCGAAGGCGCCGGCCGGCAGCGCGGCCCTGGCGGCGGCGAGGAGGGCTGCCGTGTTGGCGACGTTGCGCAAGAAGTGGCGACGGGTGGAACGCAACGCGCGGGGGGTGATGGTCATGCTGTGTCCTCGCTCGGCGAAAAACGAAAACGCCGCCGCTTCGAACCGACACCACGCACCCCCGGGGATTCCAGGTGCGTCGGACAGGTCGAAGCAGCGGCGTTGCTGCGTCAGTCGATATCGGCCACCGTCAGCGTCGGCGGGGCCACTGCAGATACTCATACAAGCGGCGTGCCAACCGTGCCGCGCTGCGGAAAACCACTTAATGTGCAGAGATTAGAGCGCGTCCCCGGACCAGAGCCGGACGGCCATCGCCACGGCGTTGCGCCGGTTCGCGGCACTGCGAAAGCGGCAGTTGATCAAACCGTGAGCAGATGCACGCGTTCAGGGGCCCGCCGGGCGGCCGAGAGCCGCGTCGTACAGATCGGTGCGGAACACCGCCCGCACCGCGTCGCGCGATCCTTCCGGCAGATGGCCGGCGGCCGCCATGGCGTCGAACAGCCAGTCGGCCTGGGCGGGCTCCGGACGATTGGCGCCGAGCAGCAGGAACTCGGGGTCGGTGCGCACCGTGCCGTCGGCGTCAACCACCAGGGCGCCGTCGAGGGTGCGGAGGATCACGGCGGCCGGAAGGTCGAGGTGGCGCGGCTCGCCGAGCACCGCCGCGAGATCCTCGCGGTTCTCCGGCGCGGAGCACCAGGCGGCGGCGGCGGCGAGCGCCCGGATCAGCGCGGCCGCCTCCGGCGCGCCGGCCCGCTCCGCCGGCACCGCCAGGACCTTCTCGGGCGCGCGGCGGACGATCGCATTGCCGAGCAGCAGGATCGTGCCGACCCCCTGGTCGACGGCGACGCTGTTCCACGGGCTGCCGACACAGAAGCCGTCGACGAGTCCGCGGCGCAGCGCGTCGACCATGAAGGGCGGCGGCACCACGACGAGGCGCACGTCGCGCTCGGGATCGAGGCCTGCGGCGACGAACAGGGTGCGGAGCTGATAGGCGTGGGTGGAGAACGGGAACACGGCCGCGAAGGTGAGCGCCCCCTGCCCGGCCGCCGCCCGCTCGCGCGCCACCGCGCCGAGCGCCGCCGCAGCGTCCGGGAGGCGCCCCGACAGGCCGCCCTTCGCCGCGAGCTGCGCCGCGAGCGGCCGCGACACCGTGACGGCGTTGCCGCCCAGATTGAGCCAGAACGGCGCGGCGAGCGGCAGCGCCACATGACCGAGGCCGAGCGTCGTCGCCACCGCGAGCGGCGCCAGCATGTGGGCGGCGTCGAAATGCCCGAACACCAGCTTGTCGCGGATATTGGCCCAGGAGGTCTCGCGCACCGGCACGAGATCGAGCCCTTCCGCCGCCGCGAAGCCGCGCTCGGCCGCCGCGATCAGCACGGCGGCGTCGGTGAGCGGCACGTAACCGACCGAGAGGCGCGTCATCAGAACAGCTCCGCGGCCGTGATGATCGCCTGGGCGATCTCGACCATCCGCTTCTTCTCGTTCATCGCGGTCCGCCGCAGCAGCGCATAGGCGTCCTGCTCGGAGAGGCCCTTGCGGGCCATCAGCAGGCCTTTCGCCTTGTCGATGGTCTTGCGGTCGGCGAGCGCGGTCTTCGCCTCCTCGAGCTCGCGGCGCATGCGGCTGTAGGCGTTGAACCGCATCACCGCCATGTCGACGATGGCGCGCACCCGCTCGGGCTTGAGCCCGTCGACCACGTAGGCCGAGACACCGGCGTCGATCGCGGCCTGCATGGTGGCGGCGTCGGAGCGGTCGACGAACATGGCGACCGGGCGCTCGACGATGCGGGATACCCGGAACATCTGCTCGAGCACGTCGCGGTTGGGGCTGTCGAGGGCGATCACCACCACGTCGGGAGCGAGCGTCACCAGGCGGTCGAGGAGATCGGGCGAGTCCGGAACGATCGCGACCCGCGGGATGCCCGCGGCGCGCAAGCCTTCCTCGACGATCGTCGCGCGGGCCCGATCGGCATCGACCACGGCGACGGACACCACCCCGTCCTGCATCGCACCATTCTCGCCGGAACGGCGGCGCGATGCAAACCGCCGGATTCGATTCTCGACGGCCGGCTGAAACCTCCGTCGCACTCGCGCTTTGTCCCGATGACACAACCGGGAGAAACGCATGCTCAAAGGCTTTCTGAGCGCCGTGGCCTGCCTGCTGATGCTGAGCGGCACGCCGGCGTCGGCGGCGTCGCGCGACGCCACACCGTCCGGCACCGTGCAGACGACCTCGGCCTCGGTGCCGATCATGCTCGCCCAGCGTTTCGACCGCGACGACCGCCGCAGGATGCAGGACGGCCGTCGCCACGACCGGCGCGATCGCTGGCGGGGGCGTCACTCCGGTCCGCGCCGCGATTTCCGCGGTCCGCCCCCCGGCTGGCGGCGCTACCAGGCGCGCCCGCGCGGCTGGCAGACGCGGGGATGCATGCAGATCGGCCCGATCTGGTACTGCCCCTGACGGGATCGCGACGGCGACGCGCCTCGCGCGCCGGTGCGGCTCTCCGCTCCGGCGCGGTCCCGCATGAGCGGACGGGACGTCACGCCGCCGCCCGGAAGCCCTGCAGCACGTTCACGGCGTTGAGGCCGATCGCCTCGACGGCGTAGCCGCCCTCCATGACGAACAGGGTCGGCAGCCCCGCCGCCGCCAGCCTCTCCCCGATCGCCGTGTAGTCGGGGCTGTCGAGCCGGAAGCGCGAGATCGGATCGCCCTTGAAGGTGTCGACGCCGAGCGACACGACCAGCGCCTCGGCGCCGAACGCGGCGATCCGCGCGAGCGCATGGGCGAGCGCCTCCGACCACGCCGCGAAGTCGGTGCCGAACGGCAGCGGGTAGTTGGCGTTGGCGCCCTCGCCCGCGCCCGTCCCGGTCTCGTCGGCGAAGCCGAGGAAGTAGGGATACTCCTGCACCGGATCGGCATGCAGCGAGACGAACAGCACGTCGCCGCGATCGTAGAAGATGTCCTGTGTGCCGTTGCCGTGGTGACAGTCGATGTCGAGCACGGCGACGCGCTCGGCGCCGGCGTCGCGCAGCGCCTGCGCGGCGATCGCGGCGTTGTTGAAGAAGCAGTAGCCGCCGTAGCAGGCCCGGTGCGCGTGGTGGCCGGGGGGCCTGCACAGGGCGAACGCCCCCCGCTCGCCCCGCACGATCAGCTCCGCCCCGGTGAGCGCCACGTCGGCGGCGGCCCGCACCGCCCGCCAGGTGCCGGCCGTGATCGGCGTGCCGGCGTCGAACGAGTAGTAGCCGAGCTTGCCGTCGATGTGGTCCGGGACGACCCGGCGCATGCCCGGCGCGATCCAGGTGAAGGGCAGCGCATCCCAGGGGCCGTGTTCGGCCACCCAGGCGTCCCAGGCGCCTTCGAGGAAGGCGACGTAGTCGGCGGCGTGCACGCGCCGCACCGGGTCGAGCCCGAAGAGCTTCGGCGGCATCACCGGGCCGAGCCCGGTCTCCTGCACCCGGGCCAGCACCAGGGCGGCGCGCCGCGGCATCTCGAAGCTCGGCACCAGCTTGCCGTCGTGCAGCTCGGCCTTCCCGTCGTGGCCGACGTGATCGTCGCTGTAGACCGTGATCATGAGGAGACTCGAAAGGCTCAGCCGGACGCGCGCAGGAAGGCGAGGACGACGATCCGCGGCGCGCGGCAGACGGCGAGATCGAGAATCCGTCCGCTCGGCACCACGGCCTTGCGGCCGACGAGGTCGACGACGATGTCGTGGAAATCGAGAAAGACGCCGTCGAGCGGATGCATCGCCTTGTACACGGCTTCCTTGGCCGCGAACAGGAGGCGGGCGCGGAGCGGATCGCCGGCGAGGCCTGACCGCTCGGCGACCGTGGCGACGAGCTCGACGATGTCATCGGGCAGCGGCTCGGCCGGCTCGACGTCGATGCCGAGCGCGGCGAAGCCGGAGCACCGGGCCACCGCCGCGACCGCCACCGCGTCGTCGTGGGCGAGCGAGCCGACGATGCCGTCCGGCCAGGCCGGCGCGCCGGAGGCGGTGCGCACCACCGCGACGCCGGGGTGGCCGAACCCGGCGAGCAGCCGGCGGACGACCACGCGGGCCGCTCCACTCGCCCGCCGCACCGCCACGACCGACGAGACGATCGAGTCCTGCTCGGCCTCGAGCAGCGCCGCTTCGTCGCCCGGCGCGATCACCCGATGCGCGATCGCGACGCCGGGCAGCAACGCGTCGAGCGCGCGCTGCAGGACCGGATCCCCGGGGGCGGGCGCGTCCGGCGGAGCCATGATCGTGTCTTCGAGCAGCGGCGGCATGGCGGCGGATCAGGCGGAGGCCTGGACGGCGAGCTCGGCGATCACCTCGCCGTCCTCGTCCGAGCCGATCTCGACGAAGCCGACGCCGAGGTAGAGCTGCTTGGCCGGGTTGTTCGGCTCGTAGCAGATCGCGATGGTGACGACGCCCGGCACGGCGCGGATCTCCTCGATGGCCTGCTCGAGGGCGACACGGCCGTAGCCGAGCCCCTGGAAGCGGCGATCGATCATGAAGCGATAGATGACGGCGCGGCGCGGATCCTCGTCGCCGACGTCGTACATCAGGAAGCCGACCAGCTCGGACCCGGCATAGATCGCCCGCGGCCGCGCCAGCGGATCGAACTTCGACTCGGCGATCGAGTAGAGATTGCCGGCGACGAGGTCGCGCTGCTCGGGCTCGAGCTCGAGCGCGGCGACGTCGCGCCAGTTGTCGGCCGTGACGGCGGCGAGCCGGACGCTCCGCGGCGAGGGAGCTCCGGGGACGTAGCGCCGCGTTCTGGGAGTCGTCGTCATGTCCACGGCCACGTGCTCCGTCGGCGCGCTCCGCGCCGGCCGGCGCGGAATACGCGAATGGCCGGGGCGAGCCCGGCCATGTCGATGATCGGGATTTCGGCGACGGTCGGCACGGCCTACTCCGCCGCGATCCGCCAGGCGGGCGCGACCGCCTCGGGCGCCCGATAGACGGCGGCGCCGAGCGCGCCGTCCGGGGTGCCGTGCCGGCGGAACAGCTTCGCCGGATTGCCGCGCCAAGTGGTGTGCGCATCGACCACCTCGCCCTTCATCAGGAACGCGTCGGTGTCGATCACCACGTGGTCGCCGAGCGTGACGCCGTAGTGGACGAAGGCCGACGGCCCGAGCGTGCAGCCGGCGCCCATGCGGATGAGGTCGGACTTGAACACGCCCTCCTCCAGCGAGTGGGCCTGCAGGACGCTGCCCTCGTTGAGATTGGCGAAGTCGCCGACCTCGGTGAGGCTGCGGTCGGTGATCGAGCAGCCGAAGTCGACGACCTTGCGGCCGACCTTCACGCCCATCATCTGCAGGATCAGGCTCTTCACAGGCGTGCCGCCGAACAACTGCACGTGCGGCCAGTCGGACAGCTTCCAGTGCCGCTCGTGGCTCCAGAAATACGGGTCGTAGATGGTCACCATCTGGGGCTTCAGCGCGCCGAAGCCGAGCGAGGCGCGCTCCATCAGGGTGAACCACAGCACCGCCCCGGCCGAGGTGACGGCGCCGGCGACGAAGAGCGCGAGGACGCCGAAGCTGTCGTAGGTCAGCAGCGCCGCCTGCCACACCGCGAGCGAGGCGAACACCAGGAGCCAGCGGGTGGCGAGGAACAGCGCCGCCGTGACGGCGTTGTAGCGGTTCTTGGCGGCGAGGCGGCGCAGCCGCTCGTCCTCGGGAATGGCGCCGAGCATCGACTTGTCGCGCTCGACCATGCGCGGGATCGCGAAGGGCGGCGAGCCGAGCAGGCCGACATTCTCCTGCACCGGGCCGTCGATCGGGATCATCACCTTGGTGCCGAGCAGCACGTTGGCGCCGGTGCGGCCGCCGGGCGGATAGTGGATGTTGTTGCCGAGATAGTTGTTGTCGCCGATGCGGGTGTGGCACAGGCGGAACGACGACGCCGACATCTCCAGGTTGATCATCGACAGCCCGTCCGAGACCATCGTGCCGGAGCCGATCTCGCAGCAGAACGGGTTGTCGTGCTTCTGGTTGGTGCCCATGTTCGAGCCGGTCTGCTCGACCGTGTTCAGGTTCCAGCCGACGAAGCGCATGTAGTGGACGATCGCCGAGGCGTCGCCGAACAGCACGTTGAAGAACTGCGAGTTCGAGAACTTCTCGGTGAGGCCCTGCAGCCACGCGTGGAGGCCGTAGTTCGAGTAGGTCCGCCCCTCCTTCAGGAACAGGCGGGCGAGCCGCGGCACGGCCCACACACCGGCGAGGCCGGTGACGATCGAGCCGAAGAACGAGACGAGCGACACCACCAGCACGGTCGGCAGCGAGGTCCAGAATCCGCTCGCGGCGGTCGCGGAGCTCTGCTCCCACAGCGCCAGCGCGACGATCGGGGCCGGGATCACCAGTGCGAACAGTCCGGCGAGCTGGACGACCTCGGAGAGACCTCGGCGCAGCGCCGTCGACGGCACCGCCTCGACCCGCACATAGTCCGCCGTCGTCTCGACCGCCGGCGAGCCGTGGAACCGCCTGCCGTCCGGCACGCGCTGGCCGCTCTGCAGCGAGGAGGCGTGGCCGAGCTGGGTGTCGTTCCCCATCGCCGTGTCGATGTCGAGCACGCTCGCCTCGCCCACGAAGGCGCGGTCGCCGATGCTCACCCGGCCCGTATGGATGTAGTTCGACTGCGCCCGGTAGCCGAGCAGGATCGTCTCCTTGCGCAGCACCGTGTCGTCGCCGATCGAGATCAGGTCGGTGGCGACCGGCACGAAGCGCGTCTTGACGATGGTGTTGCGGCCGATCCGGGCGCCGAGCAGGCGCAGATAGACGTTGAAGATCGGATGGCCGGCGAACAGCGCCACCGGCGCGTTGCGCATCAGCGTCTTGGCGGCCCAGAAGCGGAAGTAGCGGGCCGACCAGATCGGGATGCGCTCCTCCGAGAAGCGGCCGACCAGCAGCCATTTGCCGAGGATCGACACGGCGGTGAGGCCGAAGAAGCCGGCCACCGCGGCGGCGACGCTGCGGACGTAGAGATCGACTGGACCCGTCGCCGCATAGGTCCATTCGAGCCCGGTGTCGAACACCCACAGGCCGAACAGGCTGTAGGCGCCGTAAAACAGGAGCTGCGCGGCGCCGCAGGCGTAGTACGAAAAGTCCGACGGCGTGTGGAACGGCTCCGGTGCGGTCTCGACCGCCGCCGCCGCGCCGCTCTCTTCGAAGGTCGCGGCGAGCCGCGCGATGGTCGGATTGGCGTAGATGTCGCGCATGGAGACGCTCTCCATGCCCGGGTTGCGGCGGATGCGCGCGCAGAACCGCGCCATCAGGAGCGAGTTGGCGCCGAGATCGTCGAAGAAGTTGTCCTCGATCGAAACGCGCTCGACCGTCAGGATCTCGGCGATCGCCTCGACCAGCAGCCGTTCGTTGTCGGTGCGGGCGGCCACCACCTTGCCGCTGCCGCCCGGCTGACAGCGCGGACCGGTGGGCTTCGGCAGCCGCTTGCGGTCGGCCTTGTTGGAGGCCGACATCGGGATGGCGTCGAGCTGCTCCAGATAGGCCGGCACCATGTAGGCCGGCAGGCGGCGCTTCAGCGCCTGGAGTATGTCACCACCCGACAGCGCGCCGGCGCCCGGCTTCAGGGCGTAGTAGCCGACCAGCTCCGGCAGACCAGGCTCGGGCTCGAAGGTGGACACCGCCGCCTGGGCGATCTGCGGCAGCTCCATCATCACCGACTCGATCTCGACGAGCTCGATGCGGTAACCGCGGATCTTCACCTGGGTGTCGATGCGGCCGAGATACTCGATCTCGCCCGCGTCGTTGATGCGGCCGAGGTCGCCGGTGCGATAGATGCGCTTCGACGCGTTGTTGGGGATGCCGACGAAGTCCGGGATGAACTTCTGGGCGGTCAGTTCCTCGCGGTTGAGATAGCCGGCGGCGACGCCGATGCCGGCGATGCCGATCTCTCCGAGCTCGCCGCGCGCCACCGTACGGGGCTCGGCCGGATCGAGGATGACGATCGAGTAGGTCGGCATCGGGATGCCGATGGTGACGGGCTTCTCCGGCACCAGCTCGGTGACGGTCGCCGTGACGGTCGCCTCGGTCGGGCCGTAGGTGTTGAGGATGGTGCGGCCGCGGCGACTCCAGCGCATCACGAGGTTCTGCGGGCAGGCCTCGCCACCGACCATCAGCAGGCGCAGATGCGGCAGGTCGCGCTCGATGGTGGAGAGCAGCGTGGGGCAGCAGCACATCGCGGTGACGCGACGCTCGTGCAGGAAGTCGGCCAGCTCCTCGCCGACCAGCCCGCCGCCGGCCCGCGCCGGCACCAGCGTGGCGCCGGCCATCAGCGGCACCCAGGTCTCCTCGATCGAGAAGTCGAACGCGATGGTCATGCCCTGGTAGACGCGGTCGCCCGGCCGGTAGCCGTAGCGCGCGGCGGCGATGCGGACGAAGTTGCAGATGCTCGGATGCTCGACCAGCACGCCCTTCGGGTTGCCGGTGGTGCCCGAGGTGTAGATGACGTAGCAGCCCGGGTCGTCGGTCTCCCCGGCCTCGCCGGCGAACAGCCGGTCCGGCGAGCGGGCGTCGATCTCGGCGCGATCGGTGTCGAGCAGGACGGCGGCGGCGTCCTGGGCGGCGAGGCGCTCGGAGAAGCTCGCCATCGACACGATTGTGCGGATCTTGGCGTCGCCGAGCATGTAGCGGATGCGCTCGGCCGGCAGGCCGGGATCGAGCGGCACATAGGTGGCGCCGGCCTTCAGCGCCGCGACCAGCGCCACATAGGTCTCGATCGTCTTGTCGAACAGCAGCCCGACGCGGTCGCCGGCCGCCACGCCCCGTGCGATCAGGTGGCGGGCCACCTGATTGGCGCGGCGGTCGAGCTCGGCATAGGTCAGCGTCGCGTCACTCGTGACCACGGCGGCGAGCCCGCCGAACCGGTCGGCGGCATCCTCGAACAGGTGGTGCAGCCGCTCGCCCGGCCGCCAGCGGGGCGACGGGTCGACGCTGCCGCAGAACAGCACGTCGTGCCCGGCGATGGTCCGGGCGTGGCTCTCCCGAGAGGCGCCGTCGAGGCCGCCCTGCGACCCCTCGTGCATCCGGGCGGAACCGCCGGTCGATCCGTCGTGGAGATCGGCGATGTCGATTCGATGAGCCATCGTTCTGCTCTGGTTGCGGTCCGGTGCGGGTCGCACACCGGGCCGGGGTCGTGCTGCCGTGTTGCTGGGCCGAAGGCGATCCGAACCCGCCGCGGGCGCGGCGCATCCGATCGAACTCGGATTGGATGGGACTCGCTCGAGAATTTCCCCCGAGGCTTCTTGGATCCGGCAGCCTCTCACGGCGCGCACCGTGGGGATCGGCACATGAATGCCCGCTGAATAGGCCGTTTAGGCTTCGTGAACGCCGCACCGCGGCAGCGCCGGAACGCCCGCCCGACGCGGCGAGGCGGCGTCCCTCCGCACGATTACGGAAGTGCGAGGGGTGGTTAGCGGGACGTTACGAGGGCCCGTTCCGCCCCTGTGACGGCCCCCGGCCGGACCGCTCACAGGGCGATTCGCATGGCCTGGGCGGCGCGGCCGCCCGGGCCCGCACTCCGCGCCGCAGCCGCGCCTGGCCCGGCAGCCCCGCGAGCGCCGAGGCGCCGGCCGGCCGTGGACGGCAGCGCCGATCGTCCTGCCGGAAAATCCGGCCCGCCGGGGTCTGGCGTTCGGTCGGGACGGTGTGCTAAGGAGCCGTCCCCGACGCGATTCAGGCGGCGCTGCCGCCCTGGATCGTCCGGGGAGCCGGCCATCGAGAGATCGCCCGCCGAGGCACCCCTCGCAGCGATCCGGGCCGCCGGCGGCGGAGTAGCTCAGCTGGTTAGAGCAGCGGAATCATAATCCGCGTGTCGGGGGTTCGAGTCCCTCCTCCGCTACCACTTGATCCCCCCCGCAGGGTACATTGCGGGAACGCCCAATTCCCACAAAGCCTTGCGAGGAAGCCGGTGATGGTGAGGTCCGGGGTCACCCCGGTCGGCGCCGGCTCCACGACCACGGTCTCCACCAGCGCCCTGACCGCCTCGACGTGCTCGATCATGCTGCCCGGGTCCCCGGCGAGCGCGGCGGCCAGCCGGTCCACCTTCGCGAGGTAGGCGTCCACGGCGGCCGGGTGCAGCGTCACCAGCTTCGGCGGCTCGTCCAGGGCGGCGACCTCGGCCTTCAGGCGGTCCCGCTCTTTTCGCAGGTCAGGCAGGAGCCGGTCGGCCTCCTCTTCGCTGATCCGGCCCCGGACCAGCCCCTCGACGGTCCGGTCGAGCGCGCGCTGGGCGTCGTTGAGCAGGACCTCGGCCCGGGCGCGGGCGGCCGCAGCCTCGGACGTCCCTCGGACGATCTCGTCGTTGTAGGCCCGGACGTACAGCTCGATCGCCTCCCGGCTGCCGAGCTGCTCCCGCAGGTTCCGGACGACCCGGCTCTCGATGTCCAGGAGGTCGTAGGCGCGCCGGTTCGTGCAGGCGCCGGCCTCCTTCGCTTGCGAGCACATGATCCGGATCGTGCCGCGGTGGATGTCCTTCATCGACATGCCGGCCCCGCAGCACCCGCATCGCAGGAGCCCGGTCAGCAGCCGCTTCGTCTTCCGCTTATGGGGGGTCGCCGTGTAGCGCATCTTGCCGTGAGCGGCCTGCCACAGCTCGTCGGACACGATCCGCAGGTGGGGCGCCTCGACGCGCTGCCATTCGCTCTCGGGGTTCTCCCTGGACACCCGCTTCCCGGTGTCGGGGGCCTTGACCATGCGGACCCGGTTCCACACGAGCTGCCCGCGGTAGACCTCGTTGTTGAGGATGCCGTTCGCGCGCTTGTGGTTGCCGCTGATCGTCCCGCCGCGCCAGAACTGGCCGCGGGGCGGCGCCACGCGCTCGTCGTTCAGGCGCGCCGCGATCGTGCGAGCCACGTCGCCGGCGGCGCGCTCTTCGAAGATGCGCCGGACGATGGCGGCCTCCTCCTCCACGATCTCCATCTCGCCCGGCTTCCCGGGCACCGGCCGATAGCCGTAGGCCCGGCCACCGGCGTGGCGACCATCGCGCACGACGCCGGCCATGCCGCGGCGGACCTTGTGCGCGAGGTCGGAGAGGTAGAGCGCGCCGACCAGCCCGCGAATGCCGACCTGGACGATGTCGGCCTTGCCGTCATGGACGGCGACGATCTCGATCCCGCCGAACGAGAGCCGCTTGAAGATGCCGGCGAGGTCCTCCTGGTCACGGCTGATGCGGTCCAGGGCCTCGACGACCACCACGTCGAAGGCGTGCTCTCGGGCGTCGCTTAGGAGGTCCATCAGGCCGGTGCGCCCGAGCATGCTCGCACCGGACCGGGCGCGGTCGTCGTAAAGCCCGACGACCTGGAAATTGCTCCGCTTCGCGAACTCGCGGCAGAGGGCGACCTGATCTTCAATGCTCCGGTCGCTCTGCAGCTCCGTCGAAAAGCGGGCGTAAATCGCCGCTCGCTTCATCCTTGCAGTCCTTTTTTGCTTGGGCAGCAATATCCCGCCGGGCGTCGGCCCGTGCAAGGGCCACAACGATCTTCGCCACAGCCGGGTGGAGGCCTGGCGGGCACGAGAGTTCGCGATCGCGCCTCCTCATTCGAGGTCTCCAACCGCATTGTCGAACATGCTGCTCTCCTAAGCCTCGGTCTTCGTGTCGCTGAGGCGGCGGCACCAGCCGCGCGTCGGTCTCGTCGGCAGGCCGAACCGCTCCCGGTTCTCGGCGACGAAGCGCACGGCCTTCCGCTTGTTCGGGGTGCTGTCGCCGATCTCCTCGGCGGCCTTCTGCACGGCGGTCACCCACTCGGGGCCGTCGATCGGCAGCGGCCCCCAGCGCCACGCCATGCACTCGGACGCGGCACACATGGCGGGGTGATAGACCGGCGGCTCGTAGTGCTGGATCACGCCGCTCTCGTTGATGCAGTGGCTCTGGAACGGGCACAGCTTCGTGCGCGCGTCCTCTTCCGTGGTCAGCACGTTGTGTCCTCCGGCTCGCTGTTGGTCGTCGGTACCGGCAGTCCGTCCCTGAGCCGCGCGAGCGTGACGGCCCCCTCCTGCGCGAGCAGCGCCGCATGTGCCAGCTCGCCCGGATTGATGCGCTTCCGGGCGAGCATCAGCGACAGCTTGCCGGCCGCGCCGGCGAGCGCCTTGTGCGCCTTCTTCACGTCGTCGCCGATCGCCATCAGAGCCTCGCCATCGCGAGCGCGGCGGCGCGGGCTTGGTTCAGCTCGACCATCGCCTCGTCGCTGCCGCCCACGTCCGGGTGCTTGGTCTTCGCCAGCTCCCGCCACGCGGCGTTGATCTCGGACTTCGATGCGCCCGGCTGCAGCCCGAGCACCGACCAGCAATCCGGCGACCGCGGCGGGGTGTAGCGGAAGCCGGAGGAGCTCGAGGAGCCGCCGGCGCGGCGGGGCTTCGAAGCCCGCAGCGCCTCGTCGACCTTCTCCTTGAAGAAGGGATCGTTGGCCCACCGGGCGGCTCGATCCCAGATGTCCTCCTCCTGGGTGCGGGTGCGCATCTTTGCCTCGCGCAGGAGCAGGTGCCCCATCAGCTTCCGCGCGTTGCTGAGGTTCTCGTTGGCGCTGTTGAGGTCCGTCGTGTTCAGCCGCCGGCGCTCCAGCATGCGGTCCACGCTGCCGAGCGCGAGCATGATGCTGCTCTTCAGAGCGAGCAGCTCGGCCTCGGTGCCCATTACCAGCGCCTCGCCATGTGCAGCGCCTTGCTCGCGTCGGCGGCCAGCTCCGCCGGCACCAGCCCG
The DNA here is from genome assembly GCF_030813915.1 of Rhodoplanes tepidamans. Classification (GTDB taxonomy): domain Bacteria; phylum Pseudomonadota; class Alphaproteobacteria; order Rhizobiales; family Xanthobacteraceae; genus Rhodoplanes; species Rhodoplanes tepidamans. Next base: position 180,297 of record NZ_JAUSUJ010000012.1, on the reverse strand, counting down.
TAGAGGCGGCCGTAATTCCAGGCCGTGTCGCGGAAGACGCGGCCGTCCTGGCAGTCGTGGAAGCTGTTCACGGCGGCGTGGACGTCGGCGGCGATCTCGCGGTCCTGGTCGGTCTCGATGGTGAAGCGGCCGAGCGCGTCCGTGACGGGCTCGCACCCCTCATTCCAGTCGCCGCGCACCTCCTCCATCGCGACCGCGAGGTCGACGATCTTCGACTTCGCCCGGATCGCCCGGAGGAGGTCGTAGGCGGTAGCGTCGGCGCCGAGCCCGTAGCGGACGAGCAGCATCGCGTACTCGATGTCCGCCTGCCGGCGGGCGAGCGCGGCGGCCTGCTCCGCCTCCAGCTTGGCCTTCTCCTTCTCGGCCTCGGCCGTGTAGGCCTGATAGGCCTTCTGGAGCCGCTCGTAGTCGCTCGAGGCGCGGGCGAAGTTGTCCTCCACCGGGAAGGCCTCGCAGACCTCCGTGATCCACTCGGCCCTCACGCGCCGCCGCTTCGGCGGGTAGCTGCGGCTCTTCGGATCGACCTTGGTCAGCTCCTCCGGGACACCGGCCCGCTTCATGACGATGTTGAGCAGCTTCCGCATCTGGGTGTTGTGGTCGATCGCCGGGATGTTCTTCTCGTGCGTCTCCACGTCGCGCGCTCGCGCCTGCTCCAGGAGCCGCGTCGCCTCGGCGGCGATGCTCGCCTTCGTCTGGTAGGCGCGCGAGCCCGCCGAGACGTTCCCCTCCGGGTTCAGGCACAGCCGGCTGACCGCGCCGCAGGGCGTGATCGGCTGCGCCGGGCCGAGGGCCGAGATGTCGATCGTCTGCTCGGTCATGTTGGCCTCTCGCATGGTGCTCACAGGAGGGCTCCCTGCGCGGGCGGCAGGTCGTCAGTGGAGGGCTTCGGGAGCATGGCTTCGCGGAGCGCCTGGACGATGCTGGACGCCCATCGGAGCTGGCGCGCCTCGCCGGTCTTGTTCGAGCGTTCGACCTCGACCATGTGGCCGCCCGCCTTCAGCCCCTTGTCGGTCGGCTCCCAATGGAGGCGGCCCTTGTGGTCGCGGACGCTCTTCTGAAAGCCGTGCCGCTCCAGCAACTCGTTCACGCGCTGCGCGGACAGCCCGCCGAGCTTCTGGCCGATGTCCGTGGCGGTCAGCAGCACCTCGGGCTCGGGCGCTGGCAGGAGCGGCACGCCCATCGTTTCGAGCATGTCGATGCCGAGCACCCGGCGGGTGTAGCGGTTGGCGGCGATCAGGAGCTGGTTGCCCTTGAGGCCGACGCTCGCGGCGATGCTCGTCGCGAGCTTCCACGAGAGCCGGGCCTCCCGAGCGGCGTCACGGGTCAGCCGGGCCGGGCTCTTCCCCGGCGCGCGGTACTCGCCGGTCTTCCGGATCGCCGGCAGGACTTCATGGAACACCTTCCTCTGGAACCGGCTGACCCTCTCAGCAAGGTCGGGAGCGATCCTCTTGGTCGCCCGGCGCTGGACGATCGCTCGGTACAGTCCCGGCTCCGAAATGATCGACATATCCTGGTCCGCGGAGGGGGTCGGCACAATGTGCCGACCCCTCTCGTCCGCATCCAAGGTTCGGGTCAGGTCTTTGGCTTCGGCGTACCCGAGTTCTCGCGCGACATCGGAGGCCACGAACCAGACCTCCCCATCCAGCTCGACCATGCGAATGGTGCGGTTCTCGAATTCGAACGGGATGACCTCGTTTCTGCTCATCGCTTCCTCCTGATCTCCCAGCCGGCGGCGGTGATGGCGTTCACCGCGGCGCCGAACTCGCGGATGAAGCTCTCGCGGACGGTGAGCGGGGCGGTGTCCCACCTCTCGCTCGGGTCCCGCTTGGAGTTGGCCCCGCGCAGGAACTCCGCATGGATGGCGCGCCCGCCGACCTCCAGGAGCGCGTCGATGTCCTTCTGGGTGACGGTCGGGATCAGCCTCGTGTTGACGATGTTCACTTCCACGTCCTCCCGGCGCCGCCGCACGCCGGGCAGTCCGGCCAGCCGGGTCCGCCGAACCGCCCCATGAAACGCCCGGTGCCGCAGCACTCCGGGCAGTCCTCCGTCTCCCCCTCCGCCGGGCGGAACGGGGCCGCCATCACCGCACGCGAGATGTCGAGCACCGCGGCGTGCGCGTCCGCTCGATCCGCGACGGCATTGTCCAGCGCGGTCAGGACCGCGGTCACCTCGGCCTTGCTCAGGACGACATGGCTGAGGGCGGCCTCGGCCTTGGCGCGCACCAGCGAGATCACGTCCTCGTTCGTCACGACTTCCTCCTGAACGGCCGGCTCGGCCACCGGCCCTTGCGCTCGCGCGGCTGACCGCACGGCCTCTCCAGAACCCGGCGCCGGAACTCCTCCTGCTCGGCGGAAAGGCGCTTCGTCTTCGCGATGGTCGGGACGTCCTGCGTCGCCGTCTTCACGCGGTGCGGCCTGATCAGCTCGGGTTGCAGGTTCCACGGCTCGTCCGGACCGCCGAGCGCGTGGGGGATCGGGTAGTGGTCCCACTGAAACAGGCTGATGATCTGCTCGGCGCTCATCAGCTTGGCGTGCTCGTGCGGGATGATCGGCACGAGCACGCCGTTCTCGTCGACCCGGCGCAGCGTGAGCAGCGCCGCGGCCAACTTCGTCTTCAGGGAGATGTGCTTCCTGGTCGCCATGTCACTTCGAGCTGGTGACCGCCGCGATCAGGGAGCGCACACGGAAGCCGGTCTGCTTGCCGTCCAGCGACCGCCACCGGCCCGTGCTCGGCCACCAGTCGAACCGCTCGTCGACCCGGTAGTGCTCCCCGTGGTCCAGGCACCGGACGCGGATGCCGGCCTCGGCCAGCGTCTTCAGCGCGGCGGGGATGCGGGCGCGGAACTCGGCGGCTCGCTGCCGCTTGTGCTCGCGCCACGCCCTGAAGTCGTCGCCCATGTCGCCCACGGCGCGCCTCGTGATCAGAACGGGATTTCGTCGTCGAGGTCGTCGCGGCGGGACCGCGTGCGGCTGCCGCCGGAGCGTTCCCGGGGCGGCGCGTCGTCATCGTCGTCGCCGCCACCGCCCCCACCGCGGCCCTTGCCGCCGAGCAGCACCAGGGTGGAGTTGAAGGGCCGCATCACGATCTCGGTCGAGTACCGGTCCTGCCCGGACTGGTCCTGCCACTTCCGGGTCTCGATCGCGCCCTCGATGTAGACCTTGTCCCCCTTCTTTACATACTGCTCGATCACCTTGCAGAGGCCCTCGTTGAAGCACACGACGCGGTGCCACTGAGTGCGCTCCTGGCGCTCGCCGGTGCTGCGATCGCGCCACGTCTCGGAGGTGGCGAGCCGGAGGTTCGCGATCGGGCGTCCGTCCTGCGTCCGCCTGATCTCGGGGTCGGCGCCGACGTTGCCGAGCAGCGTCGCCCTGTTGATGGAACCGGCCATCAGCGTCCCTCCATCGCGCGGCGGACCTGCGACCGGAGGCGCGGCATCTCGTAGTGCTGCGTCTCGGCGCCCTTGTGGACCAGCACTCGGGCCGGCCGGCCGTTCGCGTTGAAGGCGACCTCGGTGTGGCGGCTGCGCTGGCGGTGGATGATGTCGGTCCTGCCGGCGGCGCGGATCAGGTCGATGGTGTCGCGGAGAATTCGGTGCATGGCCCGCTCCTATGCGTTGATCTGCGGGGCGGCGAACTGGCGCTTCATCACGAGGCAGCTCATCTCGGCGGGCGGCAGCGTGATTTCGACGAAGCCGGCGGCGCGCCACACCTCGCTGACGCGCATGACGCTCTCGGGCGTCTTCGCTGTGCCGGCGGCGATCTTGTCGACGAGAGCGTGGTCCACGTCCTCCCACCAGTCACCGACGCTCTCGGACAGCTCCACGGCCGCGGCCGCATCTTCGATGGTGGCGAACCGCGCGAGCGGGTAGCTGGTCGCGAGGTGCGTGAGCAGCACCACGCCCACCTTGAAGCCGGTGAGGTCCTGGCCGCTCTGCTTCTTGACGGCCTCCACAAACGCCGGCGCGACCGCCACGTTCACCAGCACCAGGGCGAGCCCGCCGCGCGTCCACGCCTTGCCCGACGCCTTGAAGGCCGGCCCGGTGGCGTCGGCCACCTTCCTGACCTCCAGCTCCTCCGGCTCCGTCGTCCAGCCCTCGCGGCTCCACTCGCGCGGGTCCTGGATCATCCCGTCCTCCGGGATCATGGCCTCGATCTTCACGTCTGCTCTCCCATCAGGGTGTCCAGTGCGGCCTTCGCGTCGTCGATCTGGGCGGCGACGTAGGAGGTGAGTTTCCGGAGGGCGAGCAGCTCGGTTTCGCCTTCGGCCACCTTCTGCTCGGCGGCGCGCGCGGCGTTCCTGATCGCCCGGTTGATCTCTTCGAGCCCCGTGATCGTGTCCCGGAGCCCGCGCTCGTTGAGGGTCTCGGTCATCGGGTGCCGAGCCCCATCAGAGCCACGCGGTGGATGCGGCCGGCCGCCAACATCGCGGTCGTCACGAGGTGCTGGCGCACCGAGGGCTCGTTGAGGTCCGCGGGGCGGGAGCCGGCGAACTTCTCGCCGGTGGCGATCTCGGCGACGCGGCCCGGGTTCACCTGGAACAGGGCTGCGATGTCGTGCTGATTGATGCCCCGGCCGAGCAGGGCGAGGATCAGCTCGGCGTCGAGCGCCGTGAGGGTGTTGGACGGCTCAGCCATCTCAGCCCTCGCCCGTCTCGGCGCTGATGGGGTCCTGCGGATCGGCGGCCGGCGTCGCCCCCGGGCTCGCCGCTTCGGCCGGCGCGCGCTCGGGGTCCGCCGGGCTCGCCGGCTCGCCGCCCGCAGGAATGGTGGAGGCCTCGCCCTCGATCACCGTGTCGGCCGCCGGCTTGGCGGCGTCGCGCACGGCGTCCGCCTCCTTCTGGACGTGCTCGGCGTTGAAGCCGCGCGTGTCCTTCTGGCCCTTGCGATCGCGCAGGCGCTGCGCCAGCGACAGGCGCTTCGGCGTCACGTCCTTCGCGTTCTCGAACCCCTCGTCCTCCAGCTCTTCGCGGGTGTAGATGCCGAGCAGGACGTCCGGCGCGTAGATGCGGCACCACTGCCGGGACGCGCTGTAGAAGAGCTGGACCTCGGGCTGGGTGTCCCACAGCGGGGAGCCCTTCACCTGCCCGTACTGGTTCCGGCCGCGCGCGTCGCGCAGCTTGCCGAGCGTCTCCGAGACGTAGACGTGCGGCTCGGTCTCGCCCTTGAAGGTGCCCCACACCTTGCAGCGGCGCTCGTCGCCCTCGCCGATGATCTCGTAGCGGAGGCGCCCCTTCAGCGGCGCCCGGGCTTCGATCACGGCGTGGGTCAGTTGGCTCTCGAAGGCGAGCCGCTTCTCGCCACGGTTCTCGACCTCGTAGCTCTTATTGGCGACTGCAAAGGGGGACATTCGCCACTCTAGGGCGTGGATGCAGATGGCGAGGCAGGTGCCGGGGTTGGCGCGGAGGTGGGGCGGGACGGCGGTGCCCGCGACGCTCATCAGCTTCGCGAACTCCATCACCTCTGACATGCTGGTGAAGGCGACGCCGCCGATGTTGTCGGAGACCGGGACCGCGCCGGCGATGGCGCGGTCGATCTTCTCCTCGATCTTCTGGACGTCCAGGGCCATCAGAACGTCTCCCCGAGCATGGTCTCGATGAACTCGACCCGCTTGGCCCGGCGCTCCCGTGCGGCCTGCCCCATGCCCATCACGCGGGCGTCGCCATAGCCGCGGCCCGGCCACTCGCCCTTCTCGATGCAGCGCGCGATCATCTGGATGGCGGCGCGGTTGGCGCGGCGCGCCTCGGCGAGGTCCTCGTCGGGCACCACGATCGGCACGACGTCCCATGGGGCGTCGCTTTCCACGAAGAGGAACGTGAAGCTCTCGACCTCCAGGCCGAGCGCCTCAGCGCCCTCCCACACCAGCGCGGCTTGCTGGTCGTAGCCGTCCATCGCCATGCTGATCGACGGGATGCTGGTGTCGCGGATCGTCTTCAGGTCCGCGAACATGCCGCTGTCGGTGGGGATCACGTCCGGCCGCGCCCGGAGCCACAGCCCGGTCTCGGCGTCGCGCCAGATCAGCGAGTGCTCGACCAGCCCATTGAGGAGCCCCTCCTGCACCTCGGGCGTCTTCGCCAGCTCGCGGGCCATGCCCTTGATGCTGTCCAGCTCGGCGCTCGTGAGGACGATGCGGCCGGCCTGCTCCTGCGCGGCGAGCCAGGCCTTGCAGACCTTCCGGTTGCCCTGCCACGGCTTCATCTCGCCCCACTCGTCGGCCAGCTCGTCGGGCCGGGCGATGTAGAGGGTGGAGAAGGCGTCCTCGCCGAGCAGCAGGTGGTGCGCCGCCGAGCCGAGGATCATGGCTCGCGAGGGCTCGTCCGGCGGGGCGTCCGGGTTGCCGCTCCAGGTCGCGAAGAAGTGCTTCGGGCTCGCCTCCACCAGCGTGCGCAGCCCGCTCGACGAGACGCACGGGCCGACCGTGATGTCCGCCGAGTGGTAGCGCCGGAGCGGGATGCCGGCGTAGACGCCCGGCCGGTCGATGGGCAGGGTCGGGTTCTGGATGATCTTCACGTCACAGCCTCACGATGATCGTTGGGCGCCGATCGGGTTCGCACACGATTGGCAAGGTCACCTGGACAAGCCGGTCAGCAGAAAAGGAGGCGCCCTTGTTCGGCCACCGCCTCCCGTCTGCATTGAGGGTCCTGATCCAGTGGGGCGCGCCCCTGATCACGATGGGGCGCGCCTTCGTCTTCGGCCGCGGGGCGGGCATCTCAGGCCCTCCGCTTCCTCCGCGGCGCCGGGGCCACCGAAGTGGCGGCCTTCGGCCAATACTCGGTGCCGCCGCCGGCGAGCCGCACGTAGATCGTGCGGCCGGTGGTGGCGATCACGCGGCCCCACGGCCGGGCCGGCCGCACCACGATCGCGCCGGCGGGCGGGGTGTGGTTGTGGCCGAGCATCGTCAGCCCTCCAGCACTTCGGGCTCGTGCTTGGGCGCCGGCGGCGCGACGCGCTCCCAATACTGGCGGAAGTTCAGCTCGAAGTACCGGCGCTGCTCCTGGATCGTCTCGACCTCGCGCAGCTTTGCCGCGATCTGCCGGTCGAAGTGCGCCATGATGCGGTCGCGGTCCGGATGGAAGTCCTCGTCCGCCGCGGCGACGATCTCGGCGCCGTCGCTCTTGGCGTTGTAGTGCAGGAACTTCAGCTCGGCCGTGCCGTAGTTGTCCTTGATGTAGGCCACCACGATGGTGGGCAGCTCCTTGAACGGCTCGAAGCCGACGATCACGCCCGGGTGGACCTCGTGTGCGCTGTAGGCGCTCTTGATCAGCACCTTCACACGGTCGCCGATGCGCAACTCGTCCACGCGCTTCGCGTAGCGGAGGTCGACCTCCATGTTCACGCCGTTGATCTCGATCAGTGTCTTCTCGCTCATTGCAGTCGTCCTTGCTTGGGTGGTGGTGGTCAGTTCGCGCCGGCCGCGGCGACGGGCTCGCTCTCCGGCTGCCGGGCCTCAGCAGCCTCGCGCTCGCGGCGGGCCTTGCAGTCGGGGCACGAGCACTCGTCGATCCGGGCGTGGAACTTGCGGCCGGTGAGCGTCTCGAAGTTCTTGTGGGCCTCCTGGACGGTATCGCCGGGGCCTTTCAGGTAGCGGGCGGTCAGGCTGGCGGCGAGGAGCAGCGACGCCCACAGGACGGCATCGGCCGTGATCAGCTTGGCGACCTCCTCCTCGTTCTTCGGCCGGTCGCCCTCCCGCATGTTCATCATCGCGGACAGGAGCATCACGCCGGGCTCGGAGGCGCAGAGCGCGAGGTACATCTTCGCCCCGAAGGGCATGGGGAGGAGGTTGAAGGACCGCTGGATCACGTTCCCGACGTCGTCGGTCACCTTGGCGCCGAGGTCGGTGACCAGCGACTTGATGGCGGGGTTGACGGACATGAAGGTCTCCTTGCAGTGTTTGGTTATCTGGCCTTGCCACCGCGGGCACGGCTATGCCGCCCCGCGTTGTTCTTGCGGCTGCTCCCGTGGGTGAACCGGAGCCCGTGCTCGCGGCCCCCGTAGGAGATGTGGACGTGGTTCACACGTCCATAGTCGGTGGTCGCCCCGCCGGGCCACCCGTGCAGCATCGAGTAGATGCAGCTCGGGTTGCCGCGGAGGTCGACGGCCTGTCCGGTCGCGTGGAGCGACACCCGGCGGGTGCCGGCCACGAGCGTGTTCCGGACGGACGAGATGATCTGCGATCCGCACGCGGTGACGATCTCGGCGGCCTTGGTCGCGAGCGGGGCGACGAGCCCCGCCACACGGGGAAGCGCATCGCCGCGCTGCCGGATCGGTGCCCGGCTGGCCGGCACCTCCCACCCCCGCACGTCGCAGGTCCACGGGTAGCGGTCGTCGCACTCCAGCCGGCCTCCGGTCTGGAACGCCGCCCGACGCGCTTCCGCCGTGGAGACGGCGGCGAGCAGCACTGCGGCCGCGATGGTCACACGCTTCATTCGGGTTCTCCTCTGGTGGTGATCAGTCGGTGTGGTCGATGGCGATCCCGATCGCCGCGTCCCGGGCCTCGTGGCCTCCCTCCTTCACCAGGAGCGCCGAGCAGGTGACGATCACGTTCGTCAGGAACGTGATGAAGGCGGTGCGGCCGGAGAGCTTCAGGAGCGACGTGGCGACCAGCGTCACGTTCCTCGTGACGGACTTCGTGACCCGTTCGCGGACCTCCGGCTCTTCCGCCAGGGGGCTCGCCACCCCGCGAGATGCGCGGCGAGACTGCAGGCTGATCACGGTCATCGCGCGCGGCCCTCCGCCTTCACGGAGGTGGCGGCGGCCAGCAAGACGGCGCTCGCGGCCAGAGCGAGCCCCGCGACCGCGGCGGCCACGGCGCACCAGAGGCCGGTGTTGACCGCCGCCTGGGTAGCAAGTCGGTCGCCATCCGAGAGGCACCAGACCACGATCCAGATGGCGAGCAGGACCGAGGCCTTTGCAGCTTCCTTCAGCAGAAACAGGGACATTTTCGTCGCCTAGTGGGGGGTCGTGGTTCCTATAAGGGGCGGCTTGTTGCGTGCCGCCCCGGCCGTTCGGCGCCCGTCATCACGCCGCTTCGAGCACCTCCTTCCATTCGCTGGAGGGGAGATTGATCAGCGCGCCGCCGGCCTGTTCGAACTCGACGGAGCGGTCGTAGTCGGTGACCGTGTGGGCCTGATGCGTCACGGCATTCATGAGGCCCCACGCGGAAAGGTCCCCGCCGCGGATCAGCGACTGCAGGATGCTGGTGCGCTCGCCCTCGGTCGCGCCGACCTTCTTGGCGAGCAGCTCGACGGCCTTCACGGGGTCACCCTTGATGGGCGCGCCGGCGAGGCGCCGCATGCGGTCCACGGTTTGCGCGAACCGGGCCTCGTCGAAGGCGGCGCGGACCATGTCGCGGACCTTCAGCCGGATCGCGGCGTCATCCGCCTGCCGGGTGTCGTCGGCCCACTGCAGCTCGCCGTCCTCTTCGATGCGGCGGCCGACGTGGTAGGCGCGGAACGAGTTGTCCGGCACAACGGCCCCGTTCAGGCACACGAGACGGCGGACCAGGGCGGCGATGGACACGGAGCCTAGGCCGATCTCGCTGTTGCGGACGATGACGCCGGCCTCCACCACGTCCCCGACCTTCACCTCGGCCTGGAGCCGCGGCGTGACGGCCTGGATGTAGAGGCGGGCCTCGGTGAGCTGGGTGCTCACCACCTGCACGCCGGGGACCTCGGCGAGCGTCTGGAGCGCGCTGTCGGCGATGTCCTCGTGGTCGATCCGGCGATAGCGGTCCGAGAGGAACGCCCGCGCCGAGCTGTCGAGGGTGCGGACCATGCGCCGCTCGGGCTCGCGGGAGAACCAGTGGTTCACGTTGCGAGCGAGAAGGCGGCGCTCCTCCACGGAGCCTTCGAGCATCCGGTTGTAGTAGCGGGCCGGCACCTGCAGGCGCTGCCCGATCTGGTCGTGGGCGACCGGGCGGACGCTGAACTCGCGCTCCCCGTTCGCATCGAAGGCGAGGCGCACGCCGCCGTCCTCGCCCACCCGCATCTCCATCTGGCGCGTGTCCACCACGAAGTCGTTCTTCGCGGCGGAATTGGCGGCGATCCGCTGTGCGAGCGCCACAAGGTCCAAGCCCGCTTGCATTCCAGTCTCCGCATTTCGGTTAGGCGGCCTTACCACGTTTGTCTAGCTGGGCTTGCCACAGCTTGTCAAGCGGAGCTAACCAATACGCCGCAAAATTCCTACCGACCGACTTCTGGAGTGGGGCTGGGCAATTTCAGGGGTGTGATGATGTGCTTGGAAGCGTTTGAGTTGTAGGTTTAATCCTATCGTAAGTATTTATTAACGATTTGTGTCGGCGTGTGCAACAAGGAACTGCTTAGTTACACATTCTCGCGCATAATGACTCATCAGTTTCCGAAATATACTATTACTACAAATAGAGAGGGGGGCCTTCGGCCCCCCTCAATTGTCTATTCTGAGTTATAATATAGCAAGGCCCGGGCCAATTACATTGGGCGAAGGTGGCCCACCGCTCTACCTACGATCTTGCCTGCCCGATCTCTGGCGGCAATCACCGCCCCATTCGCGTCTTGGGCGAGCATCACGGCGCCCTTCACCGGCTCCCGCTGCGAGGTGTCGATGAACACGTAGTCGCCGGCGGACACGCCGGGGATGCCGTCCGAATTGACCTGCCGGACGACCAGGTGCTTGGCCTCGGCCTTGAGGACGTAGCGGCACATCGCCTTCGGGATGCGCCAGAAGACGGTGGCCTCGCCGCGCGGCCGTCCGACCTCTCGGATCGAGGCCATCTCGTGAGCAGCTATTCGCGAGGTCACTTCCGGCTCGCCGATCGTGGGAGGGCCTTCCCCTTCGCCAGTTGCGAGCCAGGAGGTCGAGACGCCGGTGGCGCGAGCCCAAGCCTCGATCACCTGGATCGTGAGCCCGTACTTCTCGTTCTCGGCGTTGGTGATCGTCCCGTGCGACCGCCCGACGTGTTTCTCCATGTCACGCACGGTCATCCCGGCATGCGTGCGGGCCGCCTTCAGACGCTGCCCGATCCCCTTACTAACCATCTACATCTCCTCGCATTTTCACACTCGAAGGACAACGCACTCCTCCCCTGACTTGACAGGACGATCCCCGCTATCGTAGCGATCGTGGTTAGGCCAGCTAACCAGACCACTGAAGCACACCTGACCAGGACTGACCAATGGACCCGGCAATCGCCTACATCCGCTCCACCAAGGGGCTCGCGGTGAAGGTCGCGAAAGCCCTCGGGATCGGACGGCAGGCGGTCTACCAGTGGCGCCGCGTTCCGCCGGAGCGCGTCCTCACTGTGTCCGAAGTCACCGGCCTGCCGCCTCATCAAATCCGTCCTGACCTCTACCCGGTCCCCGCCCGGGCCGCGTCGTAATTGGAAAGCACACCTTGCCAATGGTGGCAAGGAATTTTACCCGCATTGGCAAGCTGAGCTAACCAAGCACCACCAGGAGAGGTAAATGGCACGGAAAGCGAAAGAAGGAACCAACGAGTTCACGGAGTTCGAGCCGGCGTTGGTCCAGGACCTCGTCGAGCGGATCGAGGAGTGCAAGGGCGACCTCGACAGCGAGCGCGGCGCCTACATGAAGCGGTGCCGGGACATCCGCGATCGCATCGCGGGCGTCTTCCAGGAGGCGGACGCGCGCGGCGTCCCGTCGCGCGCCCTGAAGAAGTTCCTGAAGGTCCGTGATCAGATCGCGAAGGCGCGAGCGGTGCTCGACGACCTGGAGCCCAAGCACCAGGAGACCGTCCACGACATCGCCAAGGCGTTCGGCGACGCGGCGGACCTCCCGCTCTTCGCCGAGGTGCTGAAGCGCAAGGGCGGCGCGGCGGCGGCGGAGGAGCCCGCCACGCAGGTCGAGGTCGACAACGGGGCCTCCCGGCTCGCCGGCATGAAGAAGCCCCGCAAGACGAAGGCCGACGAGGACGAGCCGGCCGAGACGGCGGTCACGCTCAACTGAGGACCACGGGCGCGCTGTGAGGGGGCGCCCGCTTCTGTGAGATCGCCATGTCCCGTCGCCGGTTTGATCCGATCCTGGTGCCGCCCACCGCAGGCACCCCGACCTCCCGCAGGGTCCATCGGTTCCGATGCTCCTGCGGCAACGTCCACGACGTGAGCGCCAACACCTTCGGCGGCGCCCGCGCGAACGAAGACCTCCTGCGCATCATGAAGCGGGCCGGGTGGGAACTCGGCAACAAGCCCGAGCACGACCGATGCCCGGACTGCCTCGCTGCGGCCCGCAAGGCGCGCCGTGAGCGCCTGAAGGTGGTCACCCCAAGCAAGGAGCCCGAGATGCAGAAGATCGAGCCTGCGGCCGCGCCGGCGCCGGAGATCACGGCGGCGGCCGCCCCGGAGCAGCCCGCCCCGAGCAACGCGCCGCGGGAGATGACGCTCGACGACGCCTTCGTCGTCTATGAGCAGCTCGCGGAGGTCTACGACACCTCACGCAAGAGCTACACCGGCGACTGGACCGACGCGAAGGTCGCCACCCATCTCGGCGTGCCGCGCGCCTGGGTGGTCGACGTCCGCCGGCGCCGGTTCGGCGACAGCGGCATGAACGAGGGCATCGCCGCTCTGGCGCAGGACGCGCGCGAGCTCGTGGCCGACGCCCGCGCTGAGGTCGACAAGCTCACCGCCACCATCGGCGCCCTGAAGGCGACGATCCGTGAAGCGGAGACCAAGCACCGTGACCTGATGGCGAAGGCCGACCGGATCGAGCGCAAGATCGCCGAGATCGAGCAGGCGGTGCGCTGATGCACCCGGACAATGACATCGAGTTGAAGTGCCCCGAGCGGGCGCTGTGGCTCGCGGTCATCCAGGCGGCGATCTCCGACGCCTGCGCGACCTACTGCCTCGTAGGCAAGACCCACACGAAGTACGTGCTCTCCACCGACCGCAGCGCGGCGCTCAACCGCGAGGCCGCCCGGCGCTGGCTCACCGGACGCTCGCGGGACTTCCGGGAGGTGTGCTCGCTGGCCGGCCTGAATTGGGAGGCCGTCCACGACGTCGCCGTGAAGCTCCAGGCGGCCGGCTGGCCGCCGGGCGTCCGGATGCGCCTGGATCGGGGGCCGTGATGCGTGACTATCCGATCCTCGCTCTGGACGTGGCGAAGCGGCTCGGCTGGGCCTATGGCGCGCCCGGGCAGAAGCCGACCTCCGGCTCCGTCCGCCTGATCACGCCGAAGCAGGAAGAGGGCATCCCCGAAGGGGAGCTGCGCCGCGCCGTCTATCGCTCGCTCCGGCGGTGGCTGTCCGACTTCCTGATCGTGAACCGGACGCGGATGGTCACCTACGAGAGCCCTGTGGCGTCGATGATCCACGGCAACACCAACGTGCAGACCGTCCGGCTGCTGATCGGCATGGCCGAGCACGTTGAGGAGGTGGTGCCGGACGGCGTCGAGCTGCGCGAGGGCGGCATCTCCGAAATCAGGAAGTATTTCATCGGCACCGGCCGGCCGCCCAAGAACCAGGGCAAGAAGATGGTGATGGCCCGCTGCGCCGCGCTCGGCTGGCAATATGCCGACGACAACGCTGCCGACGCGCTCGCCCTCTGGGCCTACCAGTGCTTCTGCGTCGACCGGTCCGCCGATGTGCGGGGGCTGTGATGTCGCAGGGTGGTCGAACGCCGAAGACCCCGCGCCCGGAGGAGTGGTGGCGCTCCGAACTGGAGAAGGCTCGTGACGCCGGCGACAGCATGCCGGCCGCCGCGGCGCGGCTCGGGGTCACCCTCACGGAGGTGAAGTACCGGGCCTCCCGCTACGGCATCTCCTTCGCCGGGCACGCGCTCGCCGAGAAGGGCGTGCTGGTCCTGCAGGCTCACCCCGACGTGCTGCGCATGCTGTCGGACGAGGGCCGGCGCCGCGGAATGAGCCGGCGCCAGATCGCGACCAAAATCCTGGACACCGTCGCCCGGGACGATCTCTACGCCGCGGTGCTCGATACCGGGGACGAGGGGGATGGCGATGCTCTCCCCTGACGCTGCCGAGCTGCACCCGCTGCGCGGGGCCGAAGCCGTGGACCTGGAGCGCCAGCTCCTGGGCATCATCCTCTGCCATCCCGGGCTCGCGCTCGCGGCCGAGGAAGAGATCGGCCCGTCCGACTTCCTCCTCCCGGAGCATGGCCGCCTGTTTGCGGCGATCATCGGCGCCGAGAGCGCCGGCGAGAAGGTGGCGATCGAGAAGCTGGTCGCGGCGGTGAAGGGGCCGGATGACGCCCCGGTGCTGCCGGACGGCATGACGCCGGGCCAGTACCTCGCCCGGCTGATGGCCTCGACGTCGCCGGCCGACCTCGCAGAGGCGGAGGACCTGGCTCGGGCGATAGCCCGCGAGCTGCGCACCGCGGTGGACGTGGAGCACGGCGAGGCGGAGTTCGAAGCGCCCCCGCCGGACCCGGAGACGTTCCGGTCGAAGTTCGGCGCGGTCTGGTTCCATCAGCTTGAGCGGGACACCTTCGAGCAGCACGAGTGGCTGATCGACGACTGGCTCACGGTGGGCGACAAGTCGCTGGTCTATGGCGCCTCCGGCTCTGGGAAGTCGTTCCTCGCGATGCACGCGGCATTCTGCGTCGTGCTCGGCATCCCGTTCTTCGGGAACAAGGTGCTCGCCAAGGGCGGCGTGGTCTATCAGGCCGGCGAGGGCGCGAAGGGTATCGCGAAGCGGGTCAAGGCTTTCCGGAAGCACAACGGCATCCCGCCGAGCGAGCAGCTCCCGTTCGTGCTGCTCCGCAGCCCCGTGAACATCTGGTCCAAGGACGGCGACACCCAGGCCCTGATCGCCGAGATCAAAGCCCTCGGCCGCATGATGGCGCCGGCGCCGCTCCGGATGGTCGTGATCGACACGCTCGCGACGGCGACCGCCGGCGCGGACGAGAACTCCGGCCGGGACATGAGCACCGTGATGGACCACGTCACGCTCATCGCGAAGGAGTGCCGCTGCCATGTGATGCTGGTCCATCACAAGAACGCCAACGGTGAGCGGCCGCGCGGGCACACCAGCGTCTTCGCCAACATCGACAACGCGATCGAGGTGCGCCGCGACCCGGACACGGACATCCGGACCGCCGTCAACGGCAAGCAGAAGGACGACGCCGATGCCAAGCCGATCAGGTTCGAGCTAATGCGCGTGGTCGTCGGGCACCGCCGGGAGGACGGGAAGGAGATCAGCTCGTGCGTCTGCCTGCCGGTGGGCAAGAAGGTCGAGGCGCCCGCCACCAAGACGGTGGAGCCCGTGGCGCTCCGGGCCGCCGAGGCGGTGTTCTTCAAGGCGCTCCGGCGCGCCATCGGTGAGCACGGCGTGGCGCCGCCGGCGAGCTGCCGAGTGAGGAAGGGCGTCCAGCTCGTCGTCGACTACACCCACGTCAAGGCCGCCTACGCGGCTCTCGTGCCGCCCGAGGATGACGACCCGGCCAAGTACAGGGAGCGCATCAAGAAGGCCCTGCAGCGCGGCCGCGAGAACCTCACGAAGGCGGGCATCGTGGACGTCGACAGCCCCTTCATCTGGTACACGGGCAAGCCCGTGAAGGGCTGGGCTCAGCCCCAGCTTCCCGGCCCTGCCGACAGCGACGCGCCTCCGATCGACGAGGCCTCTCCGGAGCCCGAGGGCGACCCCGTTGGCGTCGAGGTGCTGCCGCCTGACGCCGAGGTGGAGCCGTGAGCGCGGTCACCCACAGGGAGATGTACTGGTGGGCCTCGGGCGAGGCCGAGCGCGCCCGGCTGCGCTTCGCGACGTGGCAGGACGACACCAGCAAGACGCAGCTCGCTCGGGCCGAGGCCGTCATGCGGCTGGTCGGCTGGTGTCAGGACCACGCCGAGGAAATCCGGGAGATCGCCGAACGGGATAAGGCCAAGGCGAAGAGATTGTCCCGTGACCGGGCCGCAGCCGCACAGGCAAGTGCGGCGGGAAATCCCGATGCCGCGGGCACAAATCACGCAACCACTGCGCAGGGTGATTGAGCAAAATGTCCCCCTTGTCCCCGTCTGTCCCCATCTCTGTCCCCATCTCTGATCACGAGAAGCTCCGGTGCGCCGAGCGAGAGGTGCGCCAGCGGCTGCGCGTCTATGGCCGGCTGGTCCAGCTCGGGCACATGCGCCAGCAGACCGCGGATCGTGAAATCGAGGTGATGCAGGCGATCGCCGAGGACTATCGGCGCAAGGTCGGCGCCCCGGCGCCGGAGCCGGCCGCCCCCGCGGCCGAGCGCGGTCTCTTCGACCCCCTGGAGCCGTGAGGATGGCGCGCCTCATCTCAGGTCAGGAGATCGTGGACGGCTGGCACCCGCTCGACGGCGTGCCGGCCCCCGAGTTCGTGCCCGACCAGTGGACGGGTCCGCACGTCGGTCTTCGCTTGTGGGAGGCCTTCGAGGTGCTGCGCCGAATGCCAATGCCGCGCGGCCCCCGCGAGTTCGGCCGCGCGTGGCCGGCCTATCGGGTCGAGTGGGCGGACCTCCTGGCCGAGCAGGAAGGCGCACAGCAGGCGGCGCAGCTCCGGGAGAAGCAGCGCGTCGCCAAGGTGCTGCCGACCGCGGAAGAGGTCTCGCGCATGGAGCGCGCCATCTCGTGGCCGGCCCGGTTCCTCGCCACCGACCGCCGGCTGTTGCTGGCGGTGCAGCGCGCCGCCCTCGCGTTCTCGGTCGGCCGGGACTTCGAGTGGATCGCCCACACCTGGGGCGGCTCGGCGGCCGTGTGGCAGCAACGGGACTGGCAGGGCTGCGACGTCATCGCTGACGGGCTCATCGCTGCCGGCGACCTGGTTTTCTGAGGAGGCGATCATGGGTGTGTGCTGGGTGAAGCGTGGGCGCCTGCGGCCCTACGGCCTCGAGTTCGGCGAGCGCGAGATGCCGCGGTTCGAGGTGGCGCGCTGGCGCAATCAGGGGCGGGTCTGCCGGCCGTACCGGCGGCTCGGGTGGACCCCGAACTGGCAACGAGTGCTGGAGGACCAGCACGAGAGGCGCCGATGTCCCGGGCGCCTCGGCGAGTGGCCGCACTGGCGGCCCTTCTTCGCCAAGCCGAGGCGCCGCGCCAACAGGAGCAAGCGGTGATCATGATCGGACGCGAGCACGCGGCCAAGCACGCGCAGGAATTCGTCCAGAAGCTGGACCGGTTCAGGAAGGCCCGGAACCTCACGATGGCGGACACGCTCTACGTCGTGGCGCTCGCGCTGTCGTCCCTGCCGCCGGAACTCTGCGAGGCCTACGACAAGCTCTACGGCCACCTCCGGGAGGAGATCGCCGAGGTGCGCAAGGTCCTCGCGGCGCGCGAGGCTGCCGAGGCCACCAAGCAATGAGCGGCACCCCTCCTGACTGGCTCACGGCGCTCGCGCTGATCGTGATGTTCGCCGGCGGCATCGGCTGTGGGTGGCTGGCTCGGGATTGGGCCGCTCCGATCTGCCTCATCTACTGGCGGGCGCGGTGCCGGGACCGCGAGCGGGAAATCGAGGAAATCATGTCGGGCAGCGCCCACGAGGCGGACCTCCAGGAAGCCGAGGAGCTGCGGACCAGCCTCACCTCCGCCCTGCACTCGGTCGGCGAGCTGCGCGCGGAGGCGCGCGAGCTGCGGTTCTTGCTGTGGCACGCCGTCCACGCGGCCGGCGGCGAGATTGTCATCTCGGTGCATGCGCTCGCCCGCCACGATCCGCGGGACTTGGTCCTGCACAAGAGCGACGACGTCGGCACCCGGGACGTGGCGCTGAGGGCGAGCGTGGTGGGGGCGTCGGAAGAGCCCAGCGTGGAGGCGGGACAGTGATCATCGTCGAGGACCTCAACAAGGACCCGCGCGCCACGTCCGAGTGCATGCACTGCCGGCTCCTGCACACCGTCCAGGTCTACTTCGACCAGTGCGGGGAGCGGGAGGCCGGCAAGACGGTCTATTCGCTCACCGAGGCCATCGCCGGGCTCGGCGAGGCGCTGGCGAGCGTGGTGCGTCTGGCCCCGGAGAACCGGCGGTCCGAGGCGCTGATGTTCGCCCACGCGCTGGTGGACGCCGCCTTCAACGCTCAGGAGCGGGGCGAGGACGACTACGAAGTCGTGGTCCCCAAGCCGCAATGATGGACGTGGTGAGCCTGGAGCTGCCGCGCGGGCCGGAGCGGGACTACCTGCTCCAGTTCGGCGTGGTGGCCGTCTACGTCGCGTGCGCGGCGGCCGGCAGCCCGTGCATCATCGGCACGAGCCGGGACCTCCTGGCGACCGCCGGCTATTGGAAGGACCACAGCCCCGTGCCGATCGAGGTCACGGTGGCCTACTGGACGGACAGCCAGGTCTCGGCCGACCTCGTGGTCGAGCGGCTCCAGCTCCTCTTCAAGGAGCGCCTCACCCCCGAGGGCCGCTATCGCGTCACCGCGGAGCAGGTGCGCATCGCGATCGAGCGCGTGTCGCTCGACGCCGGCGTCCGCGCCACCTGTCACGACGTGGCGATGCAGCGGGTCAAGGCGGGCGTGGAGCGGATGACCACCATGCTCGCCGAGGCCAACAAGAGCGGCCACATGCGCTGGTTCAACCGCATGTTCAAGGCGTACCGGCAGGCGGCGGCGCGCACCGGCGGGCGGACCATGTCCTACAGCGAGGCGCTCGCTCGGCTGCGCAAGGTGATGGTGCATCGGGTCGCCGCCGGCCAGTCTGTGGCCCTCACGAAGGAGGTGTTCGTGCAGGCGTTCCCGGCGGAGTTTCAGTCTGTCATAACATCGACAGATTGACCCGGGCTGGAAACGAGGGTTCTATTCGCGCGCACCCGCGACGGGGAAGTGCGTCGGCGGCGTAAGCCCCTCACCCAACGCGCTTCACTGCGGTGCAGTCTCCTTGCAGAATGGGCCTTAGCCGAGCCGCCTCCCCGGGCGGCTCGGTTCTTTTTGGGGCGTGCCGTGGACATCCGGGTCTCTGGAAACTTCGCCACCATCGCGGCGCCGTTCCAGAACCTGTCTGAGCGCCTGATGCGCGTCGCCACCGAAGGCCTGCAGGCCGGAGGGGACAAGACGCGCACCCTGGTCAAGAAGGCCCTGCGCATCCAGACCAACGTGCTGCTCGCTCGCTCCATCAACGAGCGCGTCTCCTCCTACTGCCCGGGTGGTTCGGAGACCTACATCATCCGCGCCACGGGCAAACCGATCCGCATCCCGGACGAGATCAGGACCACGGGCCGCGCCGGCGGGGCGTGGATGCGCTACTCGTGGCGGGAGCACTGGCGTCTTCAGCCGCGCAAAGGCAAGGGCCAGTGGGGTCCACTGCCTCAAGACTTCGCGCCAGAAGTCACGTCCTATCCCTGGGGACCAGCGCACACATTCCAGCG
The DNA here is from genome assembly GCF_030813915.1 of Rhodoplanes tepidamans. GTDB lineage: Bacteria > Pseudomonadota > Alphaproteobacteria > Rhizobiales > Xanthobacteraceae > Rhodoplanes > Rhodoplanes tepidamans. The sequence continues at coordinate 161,050 of NZ_JAUSUJ010000012.1, read as the reverse complement.
CAGCTTCTGGGACCCGAAGCGGGGACCACGCGCCGCCCTCCCGGACAACCGCCACATCCGAACCCTCTATGGACCGAACCTCGCCAAGGAGATTGGCAAGGGGCAGAGCCTGGAGGCCTTCCACCTGGGTGTGCAGACAGAGGTTGTGCCGGCCATCCAACGGAAGCTGGCTCGGGCCTTCAACCTATGATCTCGGCGCAGGGCTCAGGCCCTGGCCGGGGGGTGTCGCTAGGGACCGTACGACCTCGGCGATGGCCCGCCCGGCCGGCGCAGCCCGGGATTTCGCCGTTTTTCGTGGGGCAAAAAACCCGGTTTGCTTCCCCGGGAGAGCCTCAGAGGAAAAGTCGGGTCTGAGGGGGTCCTCAGACCCTCGCCATCAGCGCATGGGTCAGCCGGCGAGCGGCCCGCGCTCCTACACCGCAGAGGTTGCAATGGCACGGAAGCCCACGAACTGGCCGGCCGCGCGCGTGGAAATGCGCTCCGTGGAGGAGCTGCAGGTCTACGCCCGGAACGCCAAGACCCATTCGGACGAGCAGGTCGCCGAGCTGGTCGCCTCCATCAAGCAGTGGGGCTGGACCACGCCGGTTCTGGTCGACGAGGACGGCGTGCTGATCGCCGGCCACGGTCGGCTCGCGGCGGCGCGCAAGCTCGGCATCACCGAGGTGCCGGTCATGACGGCTCGCGGCTGGACGGAGGCGCAGAAGCGCGCCTACCGGATCGCAGACAACAAGCTCACCGAGAAGGGCGAGTGGGACGAGGGCCTGCTCCGCATCGAGCTGGGCGAGCTGCACAAGGAAGAGTTCACGCTGGAGCTGACCGGCTTCACCGGCTCGGAGCTGGAGGGCCTGATGCTCCCGCCGGACGACGGCGAGGGCGAAGGCGGCCCGCGCGTCTCGACGCCGGTGATCCAGTTCAACATCGTCTTCGACGACACGGCCCAACAGGAGGCCTGGTTCGGGCTCGTGCGCCGGCTCCGCGGCAAGTACCCGGACGAGCCGACGCTTGGCGCGCGCCTCGCGCGCTACATCGCGGAGACCGAGAGTGGCGAGGGTTAAGCGGTTCATCGACGTCGATGTGCTGACCGAAGCGAAGCGTCGGCTGCACCACATCTTCGACGTCTTCGACAGCGTCGCCGTGATGTTCTCCGGCGGCAAGGACAGCCTCGCGGTCCTCCACCTCACGCGCGAGGTGATGCTGGAGCGCGGCCTCCAGGAGCCCGTGAACGTCGTGTTCCGGGACGAGGAGCTGATCCCCGACGAGGTCATCGACTTCGTCGACGAGTATCGGCGGAAGGACTGGATCAAGATGATCTGGTTCACCGTTCCGCTGGCATCCACGAAGTACGTGCTCGGCGTCTCCCGCCCCTATGTGCAGTGGGACCCGGGCCGTGAGTGGGTGCGCGAAAAGCCACCTTGGGGCGTGAGCCTCGCGCCGGGCGACACACGGGTCTTCGATCAGTATTCGATGGACGCTTTCACGGCCGAGTTCTTCCGCGGCAAGGTGGCCTTCCTCACAGGGATCAGGGCGTCCGAGAGCCTGATCCGGTTCCGGGCTTGCGTGAACAAGCTCAACGAGAACTACATCAACGGCGTCGTCGATCCGCGTGCGCAGAACGTCAAGCTGTGCAAGCCGATCTTCGATTGGGAGGAGGACGACGTCTTCCGCTACTTCTTCGATCGAGGCATCCGGTACTGCCCGCTCTACGATCTGCAGATGTGGGCGGGCAACCAGCTCCGGGTCTCGACGCCGCTCCACGCCGAGAACGCGAAGCGGTTCGACCTCCTGCGCTCGACGGCGCCGGACTTCTACTCGCGCGTCATCAAGGTGTTCCCGGAGATGCTCGCGCACGAGCGGTACTTCCGGGACCTCAACCGCGAGGCGCTCCAGGCCCGCTACGGCCAGACCTACGAGGGCGTGGAGGCCTGGATCACGGAGAACCTCGAAGGGTCTCAGCTCGACCTCGCGCTGAAGCGGTTCCGCTCGGCGATGGGGCGGGCTCGCAAGGACCCGGAGGTCTACCCGCCGCGCTACCTGCTCTCCGCCTTCATGTCGGGCAGCTACAAGCGCGAAATCCTGCCCGCGCCTCGCCCCAAGGTGTCCTCGTGACGAACTTCCCGAACGACCCCATCTCGAAGATCGAGTGGCGCGACGCGGCCTCGCTGGACGCCAACGACTACAACCCGAACGTCGTGTTCACGCCCGAGCTGCGGCTCCTCGAACGGAGCCTCCTGGTCACCGGGTGGGTGCAGCCGATCTTGATCACGCCGGCCGGCCAGATCATCGACGGCTTCCACCGGGCGATGCTCTCGCGGGAGAGCACGGCGCTCCGGGCGCGCTACGGCGGCCTGGTGCCGTGCGCGGTGCTGGACGTGCCGCGCCACAAGGCGATGCTCCTCACGGTCCGGATGAACCGGGCGAAGGGCACGCACGTCGCGGTTCGCATGTCGGCGATCGTCCGGGAGCTGATCGACGTCCACCACTGCGACCCGCAGGAGGTGGCGATCGAGATCGGCGCCACCCGGGACGAGATCGACCTGCTCTACCAGGACGGCGTCTTCAAGAAGAAGAACATCGCGGACTATCGCTACTCGTTCGCGTGGTACCCGGCCGAGACGACGGCGCGATGAGGTTCGACGACCCCGGCTATCTGGCGGCCTGGAGGGCCGGCCGATACCCGCGCATCCACGACGCCATCTTCGAGATGGCGGTCGTCTACATGCGGGGCACGCGCGTGCTCGACCTCGGCTGCTCCTACGGGCTGATCGGCGACCGTCTGGTCCGCAACGGCATGGCGGAGTTCGTCGTGGGCGTGGACGCCGACGAGGCGGTGCTGGCGCAGGGCCGGGACGCCGGCGTCTCGGGGACGCTCTACAGCCTCCGGGTGACGGAGGAGACGCTCCCCGAGCTGATCGAGCTGGTCTCCAGCCGGCGGCTCGACGTGCTGGTGGCGCGCCGCGTCCTGCCCGAGTTGTTCGGCGAGAACGTCCAGCTCGGCCGGCGCTTCGCTCACGAGCTGCGCGCTGCCGGCATCCGGGAGGTGTTCGTTGAAGGGCGGGTGGCGTCGGTGCGGAGCGTGAACGCGCTCCGCTCCATCGACGAGGAAGTCGACCTCCTCTCGGAGGCCTACCGCGAGGCGCGCCGGATCGGCGCCGTCTCCTTCATGCAGGCCCGCTGATCAATCTCGTCCAGCGGCCGCCGCGCCGGCGGCTCGTGCTGCTCGTACTCGGCCCGCGGCAGGAGCCCGGGCGCGTCCAGGAAATCCGCCGAGAAGCGCCCGAAGTTGCGGGTGTGGAACGGGCGGGACCGCTTCCCCTCGCGGATCGCGGTCCGGTAGCGGTCCCACGCATCCCGGTTCTTGAACCGGCAGTGGACCATCATGTGGCAGACGAAGCAGAGGTGGAACTCGTCGGTCTTCCCCGCAGCGAAGGGCTCGCTGTAGTCCTCGGCGTGGGCGTCGATCACGCCTTCCGTCTGCCCGCACGCGCAGCACCGGCCCGGCCGGGCGAGGCGCCCTGACGCCCACTCGGCGCGGAGCCATGCCTGTGCGCGGTTCCTCTGTGCGGGCGAGAAGCCGTTGTAGGGGTTCATTGCTTCGGGTCCACGTCCAGCTCGTCGGGCAGCGCGCCGAAGAGCAGCTTGTAGCGTAGCAGCTCGATCGACCATGTGGGCACCACGTTGGACCCCTTGGAGGTCTCGGGCTTCAGCCATGCGTGGACCGTGTGAATGCTGACGCCGAGCAGGTCGGCGACGTCCTGCCGCTCCAGCTTGCGCGTCTGCATGATGCTCTGGAGCCTCTTCCGCCGGCTCTCGCGTTCAGCGTCGCCCATGTGCTATCTCCATCATCGCTGATCGTGCGCTCCCCCGGTGTCCTCGCGGGCCTGGGTGAGCCGATCAGCACGACCCCGGGCGCGCCAACGCCCGGGGTCACCAACTCCGCCGCGTTCGCGGCCGGCCGACGAATAGCATCGTCGTGCCCTCTCTCAGAAGCTCGGGTCCCGGTGCTCTTCGCACCGGCCGATCAGGAGGCCGGAGCCGCCGTCGTGGCGCTTCCAGCGCCGGGTCTCGCGGTTCCAGTAGACCTCCTCCCACGTCCCGTCCTTGCGCTGGCGGAAGGTCGCCTTCGTGCCCTGCGCGTTCGGGGTGAAGGCGTATTCGGCCGACCCGTCGTGGGCGCTGCCGCTGACCACCTTCGCGGTGTCGCGGCTCACCCGAACCAGGACGGCGCGGCCGCTCTTCTCGACCTCGTAGATCGTCGCGGCGTAGCGGTCGGTCCAGGACAGGACCGTCGCGCCCATACCGACCTCGGGGGTCGGCTGGCCGACCACCATGCGGGAGTAGAGGTGGTTCACGAGGCTGCTCGTCTCGGTGCCGATCTTCATGGCCGCCTCCCTTAGTTCGGCCGGCCGGCGGCGGCGATCTGCGCCACGCAGGTCGCCACCGGGGTCTTCCAGACCAGATCGGCGCGGGTCGGGAGCAGCTCGCGCTCCATGCTGTACTCGGGGCCGGTGAGGAAGCGGCGCATCTCCTCGCGCATCAACACCAGCGCGGTGTCGATGTTGGCGTTCGTCACCACGCCGGTGGCGACCACCGCGCGCATCAGGCGGTGCGCAATGTCGGCGATCATGTCGGCGGCGGGCTCGGCGGTGCGGGTGGTGGCAGTCATCGCGGGTCTCCTCGCGGTTGGGGCCTGCGCCAACAGGCCGGGGTTTCAGCCCGCCGGGGCCTGCCGCCCCGGTCGGTCCGGGGGTGCCGCCCCCGGTCGGGAAGCCGCTGCTCGGCGGCTCCATGTTGGGTATTCTATACCCATCAACATCACGAGCAACATCAAAATGGGCAGTCCGCCACGAATTCGTGGTCGGGCTCGCTCCACTCCGGCGGCTCCTCACCGATAGGGTATCGCTTCCGTCCGTGGGCTTCGTCGTGGATCGCGGCGAGCAGCTCGTTGATCGACGATCTGGAGACGCCTCGATCCCACGCGGGGTCGCGCAGGTATCCGGCCTCGGCGGCCGCCTCCCGTGCGCGGTCCAGCGTCATGCCGCTGCTCCTGATCAGGGCGCCTCGGCCCGGCACCAGGGGGATGCCGTCGAGGATGTAGCGGATGTCGCCGTCCGGCCTCAGACCTCCCCGGCCGGCGAGGAACTGAAACAGCGATACAGGGCGCCTCGGGCGTTCCCAGGCGGGCCGTCTGCGGTCGATGTGCTGCAGGCGGCCCCACGCCTTCGCGATGGCTCCACGGCGCGTCCTGGCGCCCCTGATCGCCTCTGCGATCTCGTCGTCGGTCCAGACGTCCGCGACGAGGTCCCACGAGGTCGTGAAGTAGTGCTCGCGCGCATAGTCGCGGACGACCCTCACGAGGTCCGGCATGGCCGAGCCTCACGCGGTGATCCGGCCGGTCGCACGGGCCTGATCCGCATAGACGGACAGGGTGTGCTCGGCCTCGAAGTAGGCGTCGCGCTCCATCGAGAAGGCGTAGCGGCCGACCTGGATGCGCGCGCCCTCGATCTCGGAGCGCAGCACGTAGCCCGGCTCGGGCTCGCCGACGCCCATGTCGCAGAGGCCGAAGAGGCGGTCGGGCTCGTCCGGATCGCTCTCGGTCAGCAGCCACCGCGCCGAGCCGTAGGGGTTGAACACCTTGACCACCGGCTTGTGGTCGGGCTCGCGCTCGCCGCGCTTCTGCGCCTCGCGGGTGGCGAGGCCGTTCGCTGCGAGCTGCCGCAGGATGTCGGCGGTGAAGATTTTCTGCATGGTCGTGGTCCTCGCGGTTTTCTGACGCGCCAACGTCAGGCGGTGATGGTGTCGGGGTTGACCGCCGTGAACTCGGCGGGCGTCATCGGCTCCAGGCATTCGAAGTGACCGGAGCGGTTTCGGATGAAGGCGGCGTAGGCGGCGCGGAACTCGCCGGTGACCCGGCAGGTCCGATGCGTCCAGGGCTCGCCGACCAGGAAGCCGTGCGCGCGGTGGACGGCGGGCGGCATGATGTCGAGCATGTCGGCATAGCGGCCTGCGTCGACCTTCTTCCATGCGGGCGTGGTCATCGTGTCCTCCTCAAGCTCGCGGGGAGCCCCACGGCAGGCCGTAGTGCTCGGCGCAGGTGGGGCCGTAGCCGACCGCGGTGCTGCGCTCGTCGGTCAGCGTGCGGCGGCAGAAGCAGCAGTTGCCGGTCATCAGGCCGTGCTCGGCGGCCACGCCGGCCGGGTCCCGGGCGAACCGGATCAGGTAGTCGACCAGCCCGGGCGCCGACGCGCGGGACGGCTCGAAGGTGCCGTCCCGGTGGATGCGCCCGTAGAAGCGCCGGCTCTCGTAGGGACCGTCGTCGGTCACGTTCAGCGACCCGGGCACGCGCGCCCGCTGGCCGGCAACGTTCAGCCGGACGTTCCCGAGGCCCTGGCAGTTCAGCACGATGGCCGGGCGCCTCAGATGCTGGCCGGCCCTGTCGAACAGGGCGATGACGCTGGAGAGGTCTCCGACCTGGACCGGCGTCGGCCGAGGCGCGTTCGCGCGCTCGACCAGCCTCTTCACCCACTCGCCCTGCTTCATGCTCAGCGAGCCAAATCGAGCCGCTCCGTTGAGGAGGCTGCGCGCAAACTCCTGGTCGCGCGGGCTCAGCCGCGGCAACGCCGCGGTCAGATCGTTCAGGGATGCCATTGTGGTGTCCTCGCGGTGCGCCGGCGCCAACCGGCATGGGTATTTGATACCCTAGTCAATATCGAGGGCAAGCTCGTTCTCGCCCTCGACGGAAAAAAGATCGTCATGCCGGAGCCACATCCGGCGCTTCAGGTCGCGGGTCTTCTCGACGGCGGCGGTCAGCTTCGCGAAGTCGATGCCGAAGTCCTTGTAGCCCTTCCTGATTACGCCGAGGTAGTAGGCGCTCGGCATGTCGTAATGGTCGCTGTTCATCAGGTAGATCAGCGCGCGGCGGGCCTTGCGCTTGCCGTCGCGCGTCACCGCGAGCTTCAGGTACTCCTTCCGGTACAGGCCGGAGGAGACGCCCTCGTAGCGATCCAGCGCCCGCTCACAGGCCTTCGTGATCTCCCACAGGCCGCACTCGACCTCGTCGCCCTCGGACCGCTCCACGTCGGCCACGCCGCGGAACACGAGGCGCGCGTCCGGCAGGGTGAAGTGTGCGATGGGCTTCGCCAGCGGGCAGCGCCGCGCCATCTGCTCTTTGTTCAGGTTCGATCCGTAGGCCACGTACAGCATCGCTCAATCTCCTCTGGCAGCGGGCGGGGGCCGATCCCCCGCCCTGGTCTCGGGGCAGCTCAGGCGGCGCGCTCGATGGCCGCCTCGATCTGCTCCAGCGTCTCGGACACGGCGAAGCCGCCGCCGTCCGCAAAGGTGATCCGGGAGCCCGGCTTGTCTTCCTTCCGCGGGTTCATGGAGCGGATGTAGACGGGGTTCACGCGGACCGGGCTGGTGACTTCGCGCTCGATCTCGTCCTCGTCGACAATCGTGGCGCGCACCATCGTCAGGGAGATCATCTTCATGGTCGTTCTCCTGCCGGCAGGGTTGGGCCGCGGCGGTGCCGGCGCTTCGCCGCGGCGTTCGTGATCACTCGGCGGCGGTCAGGCTGGCGGCGGCCAGCATCTTCCGGCGCTCGTGGTAGAAGCGGCGCACGGCCGGCTCAGCGCCCACAAAGGTCAGCAGCATCGACAGCTCCTTCGAGGGGTCGTGCGGCTTCTGAGAGGGGCGCTGGCGCGGGCGGGCTCGGAGGCACTTCTCAACGAAGCCCACGCACACGCGCACCCAATTCTCGACCTTGTCGGCGTCAACCGTGCCGCCGTGCTGGCGGAATTCAACGGTCCGGTAGCGGTTGTAAGAGGTCATGTTCAGCTTCCGATACCGGGTGGTGTTGGCCGGCATGCCGCAGCCCGAGACGCGCTGGATCAGGCTCGGGATGTCAGTCGCCAGCTTGTAGTTCTCGACCGCCCGGTTGATGGCCTCGTTGTCGTAGTGCCCACCGAAGGCGGTGCGGTTGCTCAGCACGTACTGGTTCAGGTCGCGGCGCCGGCTCGGCGGAACGATGGCGTCGAAGGCCGTCTCGCAATGGACAAAGTTAATCGCCAGCGCCCGGAGCTGGTCGGCGTTCATGTCGCCGGCGTAGACGTGGACGTGGAAGCCGCACCGCACCGAGACCCGGCAACCAAACTCGCGCATCGCATCAACCACGCGGCGCGCCTCGGCAATACCCTCCTCACCGCTCAGCACCGGGGAGACGACCTCCACACTGCGCGGGCCGAGGGACGCATCGGTGGTCAATTTCCAATGCGGGCGGGTCTGGTGGTTGTACTGCTCGCACTCGGCCACAACGCCCGCCCGGCGGCGGATCAGCCCGCACAGGCCGCGCGCGGTGCGGCGGTCCGGGAGGTGGCACTCAAGCTCAATCCCAAAGGTCCGGGCAGCGATCATCGTCAGGTCCTCGCGGTGTAAGCGGCGCCAACCGCTTATGGGTATAAAATACCCTACTAAGTATCAGGTGCAACCTCTTTTTTGGAAAAAACCGTGGTCGACGCAAAAAAGATGGAAAGCGAGAGCGAGCGCCGCGCCGGAGTGATCACGACGGCACAGGCCGCGGCGCTCCTGAAATGCACGCCTCAGTGGATCAGGCAGCTCGAAAAGCAGGGCTACTTCAGGCGGCTCGGACGTGATCAGTACCAGCTCGTCGCCGTCGTGCAGGGCTACGTCGACTTCAAGAACAGCGAGGAGCGGCGCTCCAGCAAGACAGCCGCCGACGCCCGCGTGCGCGACGCCCGCGCTCGTGAGTACGAGCTGAAGAACGCCGAGCGCGAGCGAAAGCTGGTCCAGTTCGATGAGCACATCGCCATCGTCGATGAGATGGCCGGCATGGTCCGGTCCGAGTTCGCTGGGCTGCCCGCGCGGGTGACGCGCGACCTGCAGCTCCGGCGAACGATTGAACAGGCCGTCAATGACATCCTCGATCGACTTGCCGATCTTGCCGTCGCGCGCGCCCGAAAGTTGGGGCCGGCTGGCGCGGCTGCTCCGGCCCTCACGGCCGCAGACGCCGGATCAGTGGGCGGCTGAGAACCGCGAATACCCGCGGTCGGCGGCGGTCCCGGGGCGCCGGGACCCTTACCTCACGCCCTACGTCGTCGAGCCCGCGCGCCGGATCGCCGCGTCTGATCGGAAGCGCGTCGTCTGGGTGATGGGCGCGCAGTCCGGGAAGACCGAGACGTTCCTCGACGTCGCCGGCCAGCGCCTGGACCAGCGCCCGGCGCCGATCCTCTACGTCGGCCCGAACGACCAGTTCCTCCGGGAGCAGTTCGAGCCGCGCGTGATGGCGCTGCTCGATGAGGCCCCGTCGCTCGCCGACAAGGTGGCGCGCGGCAAGCGGATGACACGGACCCGCAAGGTGATCGCCGGCGTCCCGTGGCGTCTCGCCTCGGCGCAGTCTTCGTCCGCCCTGAAGTCGGACCCCTTCGCGCTCGCGCTCGTCGATGAGTACGACGAGATGGTCGCGAACATCCGGGGTCAAGGCGACCCCCTCGGCCTGATCGAGCGACGCGGCGACACCTACGCCGATTTCTGTTGCGCGGTCGTGAGCACCCCCACGATTGGCACGGTGAAGTCGGTGCAGGACGAAGCGAGCGGCCTCGATTTCTGGGACGTGATGCCCGCCGACGACATCGAGAGCCCGATCTGGAGGCTCTGGCAGCAAGGCACCCGGCATCACTGGTGCTGGCCGTGCCCGCACTGCGGCGACTACTTCGTGCCGCGGTTCGACCTGCTCCGGTGGCCCGAGGGCGCGTCGCCGGCCGAGGCCGCGAAGGCGACCTACATCGAGTGCCCGCACTGCGGCGGCGTCGTGGAGGAGCAGCACAAGGCCGACATGAACGAGCGCGGGCGCTACGTCGCGCCCGGGCAAGCGGTGGACCGCGAGGGCGTCGTCTCCGGCGAGCCGCGCGACGCCGCGACGATCTCGTTCTGGACGTCTGGGCTCGCGAGCCCCTTCGTCGCCTTCGGCGATCGCGTGCGCGTCTACCTCGAAGCCGTCGCGATGGCCGACAGCGACATGGTCCAGACGGCGGTCAACGCCGGCTTCGGCGAGCTGTACGCCCGCGGGGGCATCCACCTGAAGGAGTGGGAGGCGGTCGCGAAGCTGCGGCAGCCCTACCGCATGGGTGAGGTCCCGAGCGGCGTGCTCCGCCTCACGATGGCGGTCGACGTCCAGAAGAACCGGCTCGTCTACTCGATCCGCGGGTGGGGCGCTCGCGCCACCTCCTGGCAGATCGAGAGCGGCGAGCTGGCGGGCTACACCGACGAGCAGACGGTCTGGGGGGACCTCGCCGACCTGATCACGGGGACGTGGGGCGGCCTGCCGATCTCGCTGGTGCTGATCGACAGCGGCTTCCGGCCTAACAAGGTGTCCGAGGGCAGCGCCAACATCGTCTACGACTTCTGCCGGCGCTTCTCGCGGCTCACGCGGCCGACAAAGGGCCACCCAACCCTCGACGCCCCGATCAAGCGGTCGCGCCTGAAGGTGACCGTGCCCGGGCAGCGGATGCAGGTCCCTGTCGAGCTGATCAACCTGGACACCGACTTCTGGAAGAGCCGGCTCCACGAGCGCCTCGCGTGGCCCTTCGGGCAGCCCGGGAGCTTCACAATCGCGGGCGACAGCACCGACGACTACTGCAAGCAGCTCGTCTCCGAGGTGCGCCAGCTCACGCCGGGCGGCCGCGCCGAGTGGGTGCAGGTCTCCAAGAACAACCACTTCTTGGACTGCGAGGCGATGAACGAGGCTGCCGGCCACCTCCTGAACATGCAGCGCGTTCCGCTCGGCGCCGGCCGCCGCGCGGAGACCCCGCCGGAGACCGAAGTGCCGGCGGAGACGCCGCCGCCCGCGGCAACGGCGAAGGCCACTCGCAACCGGATGGCTGATCTCGCCGCCCGGCTCAACAGGTGATCGAGATGACCACTTCGACCAGGAAGAGGAAGGTCTCCGCCAAGAAGGCGGCCGCGGGCGAACAGCCTTCGGCCGCCTTCATGCGGAGCGATCACTCCCCGTTCTTCTTCTCCTGGCGGCCGGCGCTCCGTGATGAGCGGGACGACGTGCTCGCCGGCTACGTGATGGCCGCGGCCCGCGTCATCGACACGATGCACAACTCCGGCTGGATCGCCGGAGCCGTCGAGCAGGCCGTGTCCTCGACGCTGGGGACCGGGCTCCGCCTCACGGCGAAGCCGGACGTCGTCGACCTCGGTTGGACGCAGGATATGTCCAACGAGTGGGCTCGGAACGTCGAGCGCCGATGGGAGGCCTGGTCCTCCGCTCCGCTCGAATGTGACGCCGCCGGTGTGATGAACGTCGCGCAGATGACGGCCGCCGTGCTGAAGTCGTTCTTCGGCTACGGCGAGAGCGTTGCGCTCCTGCCGTCGATCCGCCGCCCCGTCTCGCAGACGCGGACCAAGGTCCGGCTGATCCCGGCGCACCGCATGGTGCAGGAGACCAATCCTCTGATCGGCATGGTCCAGGGGGTGCGCGCCGACGTGAACGGCCTGCCGGTCGCCTACCGGTTTCAGTTCAAGGACCCGCGGCTCGGCTACGAGAACCTCGTGGACGTCGCCGCCCGCGACGCCGCGCTGCGGCCGCAGGTGGTCCACGTCTTCGAGGGGGCGCCCGGGCAGGTGCGCGGCATCTCGCCGATGACGCCGGCGCTCCGGGTGATCCGGCAGTTCGACCAGCTCGCGGACGCGACGCTGGAGGCTGCGCTGATCCACGCGATCTTCGCCGCCACCGTGGTGTCGGACGCGCCGACCGAGGACGTCCTCCGGGCTCTCCAGGACGACGCCGAGCAAGGCATCGGCGGGCTCGCCGGCGGCTCGATGGCGGACTGGCTCGGGGCGAAGGCCGGCTGGTACGAGAACACGAAGATCGACTTCGGCCGGGCCGGGCGCATCGCGCACCTGTTCCCGGGCGAGAAGCTGGAGCTTCACAAGTCGCAGTCCCCGAACGCCACCTACGAGGCGTTCGCGAAGTTCCTGCTCCGGGAGATCGCCCGGGCGCTGGGGATGACCTTCGAGACGCTGACTGGCGACTACACCGGCGCGACCTACTCTTCGGTCCGGATGGCGACCTCGGAAATCTGGCCGATCATCCTGCGCCGGCGCGCCAACATCTGCGCCCGCTTCCTGCAGTTCGTCTACGAGGCGTGGCTGGAGGAGGAGATCGAGTTCGGGCGCATCCCGTTCCCCGGCGGCCTCTACGGCTTCCTCGCGAAGCGGCCGGCAGCGGCGCGGGCGGACTGGCGCGGCCCTCCGAAGCCGCAGGCCGACGATCTGAAGACGGCGAAGGCGCACGAGACCTACTACCGGCTCGGGCTCTCCACCGCCGAGATGATCTGCTCGGACCTCGGCCACGATTGGGAGGACGTCTACGAGCAGCGCGCTCGCGAGGCCGAGGCCCGGAAGCGGCTGAAGCTCGACGACGATCCCACCATCACGCCCGGCAAGAAGGACCCGGTGGCCGACAAGCTCGCGGTCCAGGAGGACAAGGTCGATGGCTGACGTCGACTGGAGCGATCCCTGTGCTCGCGCGGCCGCGCTCCGGGCCGCCTATTACGCGATCGTGGGCGGCCAAGGCACCCAGCGCATCCGGTTCGCCGACCGCGAGGTCTGGTTCACGGCGACGAAGATCGACGTGCTCCGAACCGAACTGAGGCAGGCCGAGGCTGAGTGCGCGGCGAAGCAAGGCGTGGATAGCCCGCACCGGCGCTTCGCGATCCGAGCGGGCTCTCGGCGCCTCCCGCGCACCTTCTGAGGACGACGGCATGAACACCAATGGACTGCCGGCGGTCGCGCAGACCGCGTGGCCGGCGGCGCTCGCCTCGCGACCCCTGCTGATCTACGAGCCGCACGCTCTGGAGTTCCGGGAAGCCTACCTGGAGGCCGAGCGGCTGCTCGCCGAGCCGCAGGCGGCCGCGGGCAGCTACTCCGACGACGCGCCACGCTACGCCGTCGTGGACGACGTGGCGGTGATCCCGATCAACGGCGCCCTGATCTCGCGGGGCGACTACATCGGGGGCTCCTACTACACCTCCTACGGCGCCATCACCCGCGAGGTCCGGCGCGCGACCGCCGACACCTCGATCCGCGCCATCGTCACGGCGATCAGCTCGCCGGGGGGGACGGTGGAAGGCATCCTCGGCGCAGCCGGAGCGATCCGCGAAGCCCGACTGGCCGGCATGCCGGTCGTCGCGCACGTCCGCGGCATGGCGGCGTCGGCGGGCTACTGGCTCGCCGCGCAGAGCGACGAGATCGTGCTGAACGACGACCTCGCGCTCGTCGGCTCGATCGGCGTCTACACGATGCACATGGACGTCTCGAAGCTCCTGACGGACATCGGCATCAACGTCTCCCTGATCTCCTCCGGTCGGCACAAGGTGGACGGGCACCCGTTCGCCCCGCTGCCGGCTGATGTGCGCGAGCGCATCCAGATGGAGGTCGACGACCTCCGGCTGATGTTCGCGCGCGAGGTCGCCGCGGGGCGCCCGAAGCTCACCGCTGAGCTGGCGCTCTCCACCGAGGCCCGGGTCTACCGGGCTCTCAACCCGCGCACCGGCGATCGCGAGGCCATCACCAACAAGCTCGCCGACCGGGTCGACAGCCTCGACGCGGTGATCGGCAAGCTCCCCCGCGCCTCCCGGCGCGCTTTCTCAGGAGGTCTCCGGATGGAGAACCAGAACGGCACGCCGGCTGCCACGACGCCGAGCACCACCGACCAGATCGCCGCGGCCCGCGAAGAGGGCCGGAAGGCCGGCGTCTCGGAGGGCATCAAGGTGGGCATCGACACCGAGCGCGCCCGCATCAGCGCCATCATCGGCCACGCCGAGGCCGAGGGCCGCGAGCAGCTCGCGCGCACCTTCGCCTTCGACACCGACATGACCGTCGACAAGGTGGCCGCGCTCCTGAAGTCGGCCCCGAAGGCCGACGCGAAGCCGGCGGTGCCGGAGCAGCGCGCGTCCACCTCGCCGCTCGGCCTCGTCGCCGAGGCGGTCACCGCCCCGCAGGAACAGGCGAAGTCCGGCTGGTCGAAGGCCGTGGCCGCCGCCAACAAGCGTTTCGAGAGCATCGCCGGCTGACCGGCCCGGCTGACCGAAGGAGGTCCACATGACGGTTCTGAAGGAAGGCCGGCACCCCGGCGAGTTCATCATCAACGAGGCCGATGGCACGTATTGCCGCGAGGCGATCGTGATCTCGTCCGGCGCCGGCAAGGTCGAGCCGGGCACCGTGCTCGGCAAGATCACGGCGACCGGCGAGTACAAGCCGGCGGCCGTGGGCGCGAGCGACGGCTCCGACAAGGCGGCCGCGATCAACATCTACGGCGTGGACGCGACGTCGGCGGACCAGAAGGTCGCCGCCATCGTGCGCGGCCCCGCCGAGGTGAACGGCAACTTCCTCGTCTTCGACGCTTCGGTGGACACCGCGGCGGAGAAGGCCACGAAGCTCGCCGAGCTGGCCGCGATCGGCATCATCGTCCGCTGACCGCAGACACCTAACCCACCACACAGACGGCCGAACTGCGTCCAATCTGGTGAGCTGTGCTAACCGGAGCGCGGTCGGCTGCGCCAAGACACCAGGAGTTGGCAATGGCCGACATGCTCGACATCTTCAAGGGCGACGCCTTCAGCGTGACGTCGCTCACCGACGCCATGCGGGAGATCAAGTACGTCCCGTCGCGCGTCGGCGCGCTCGGTCTCTTCACGACCACCAGCATCGACACCCTCGATGTCGCGATCGAGAAGGACAGCGACCGGACCTTCATCATCGTGCCGGCCTCGCCGCGCGGTAGCCCCGGGAAGACCTGGGGCAAGGGCCGGCGCTCGATGCGCAAGCTGAGCGTCCCCCACTTCCAGGTCGACGACGCGATCTACGCGGACGAGGTCCAGGCGGTGCGGGCGTTCGGCGAGACGGTCGCCGTCGAGACGCTCCAGGGCAAGATCGCCGGCCGGGCGGCCGAGGCCTCGCAGTCGTTCGCCCTGACGGAGGAGTTCCACCGCCTCGCCATCCTGAAGGCGGGCACGCTGCTCGACAGCGATGGCTCGGTGCTCTTCGACTATTACACCGAGTTCGGCGAGGAGCAGCCGGTCGAGATCGACTTCGATCTCGACAACACGGCGGCGCCGGACGGCACGCTGCTCGACCAGTGCGCGTCCCTCTGGGAGGCGATGGCCGAGACCCTCGACGGCCTGCCGTTCACCGGCATCCGCGCGCTCGCCGGCTCGGGCTTCTACAAGGCCCTCCGCAAGCACAAGGAAGTCCGCGAGACCTACAAGTACCAGGAGGGGCGCGCCCTGCGCGAAGGCTTCGTGAAGCCGCAGGACGGGCTCCTCAGCCGCTTCGAGTTCGGCGACATCACCTGGGAATGGTACCGCGGCGGCCTGAACGTCGGCGTCGCGTCGGACAGCGTCCACTTCATCCCCGAGGGCGTGCCGGGCCTCTTCCGGACCGTCTTCGCCCCGGCCGACTACATCGAGACGGTGAACCGGCCGGGACAGCGCCTCTACGCGAAGCAGTGGCCGATGGAGAACGGCAAGGGCGTGAACCTGGAGTTCCAGAGCAACGTCCTCCACTACTGCACCCGCCCGCGGGTTCTGATGCGCGGAAAGCGCACCTGACCGATGGCGGATTGGCGCGATCTGGCGGCCGCGGTTGACGCGGCCGTCCAGCGCCAGTTCGGGGAGCGCGTCAGGATTGTCCCCCGCCGGGTCGATGGCTTCGACGTTCCGCAGCCGGACCCGGCCCGCGAACCCTTCGAGGTGGCGGGCGTCCTGGGCACGCTCAACGACATGGCGATGGGGCTCTCCGGCGATCACGCCGGGTCCCCCTTCCGAGGGCGCATCGCCCTCCAGAACGTGGCTCTCCACGTCAAGCTCGGCGACCTCGCCGGCAAGGACGTGCAGCTCGGCGATCTGGTCGAGCCCATGGACCGCCCGGGCGAGAGCTTCGAGATCAATCGCATCGTGAACGAGGCGGCCGGCTTCACGATGTTCTCCCTGCTCCGGGTGGACTGATGATCCTGCGCGCGTGCATTCGGCTCGCGGCGGTGCTCGCGCTGCGGAACCAGACGTGGGCCGGCGCCCGCGTCTACGACAGCAACAACATGCCGCTGCCTTCGGCCCTGAAGGAGATGCCGGCTCCGTTCATCGCCGTCTTCACGGAACGCGACCAGCGCAAGGTGGAGGGCGGCCGCGCGGTCGCCCCCGCCGAGCGCGAGCTTAGCGTGACGATCGAGTTTGGCCTCGCCAGCAAGGTCGAGCAGAAGACCGGCGGCCCGGCCATCGAAATCCCGTCGTCCGACAGCTCCTTCGAGCTCGCCCTCGACGTGATCGAGAACCAGGTCATTAAGGCGCTGGTGACCGGCCCCACGAACGAGTGGGGCGAGTTCTGGAAAGCCTTCTGCACCTCGATCACCCGCACGACCGGCGAGCGAGCCGGCGAGGCTGAGCGCGGCGCCCGTTGGGCGGCCCGCCAGCTCACCTTGATCGTCGACACGATCGCGGACCCGGCGCCCGGTGTCCCGCTCGGCGCCGACCACCCCGTGACGCTCTTCCTCGCGCGGCTGCGCCAGATGACGGACGAGCCCACCGCGGCCAAGTACGCCGACCTGATCAGCTCCGAGCTGTCCGCAACCTCGGCCCCGGAGTGGGAGCAGGCCGCGGCGCTGCTCGGCCTCACCGGCCGGGAGGCGCAGAGCCTCGGCATGTCGGTCGAGGGCTCCGACGCCATCGACCCCAACACCTACGACCCGGCCACGGACGGCCCCGACGTGGAGGTGACCTGACATGCGCGACCTCCTGCAGGAGCTGGTGACCCGCGTCGCCGAGCTGGAGCGCAAGAGCGACAACATGCTCCGGCCCGGCCCGGTCCAAGCCCGGAAGAAGATCGACGGCGAGTGGTTCGTGCGCACGAAGATCGGCGGCACGGACGAGAAGCCGACGCTCTCCCCCTGGCTCCCCTACGCCCAACAGAACGGCGGCCCGAAGGGCCTGAACGTCTACCGTGTTCCGCAGATCGGCGAGAACATGATGATGGTGAGCCCGACCGGCGATCCGCGTCAGGCGCTCCTCGTCCCGATGTTCTGGTCGAACGAGCACAAGCCGCCCTCCGATAAGGAGGACGAGGTCGTGGTCACGCACCCGAAGTTCCGCCTCTCCCTCGCGGACGGGACGCTGAAGATCGAAAGCTCCGAGGTCATCGAGTTCAACAGCGCGCAGACGATCCGGCTCGTCGGCGGTGGGAGCGAGGTGGAGCTGAAGGGCGGCCACATCAATATCGTCTCGGGCGACATCCACACGGTTGGGAAGACCCACCTGGGTGTCGAGAGCAAGGACGAGCAGGGCAAGAAGAAGGCCGTCATGGAGGGCCTCCTGATCGGCCCGCGCGTCAAGCTCTCCGAGAAGGACGCCACCGAGGACCCGAAGGTCGGGGAGATCATGGCGGCGATCGCGGCGGCCGGCGGCGGCGGTGGCGGCGGGGACTGACATGGCGGGCATCGACCGGCAGACCGGCCGTCTCCTCGACGGCTGGGATCACGTCGAGCAATCGGTCGCCGTGATCATGACCACCGCCTTCGGCACGCGAATGCTGCGGCGCTGGTTCGGCTCTGCGGTCCCGTACCTGCTCGGCCGCAACCTCACCACTCAGACCGTCGTCCAGTTCTTCACAGGGCTGATCGCGGCGCTGGAGGTGAAGGAGCTGGATACGGGCCTCCCGCGGGAGCCTCGCTTCAAGATCACGAAGATCGTTCCGAGCAACGCGAGCGAGTTTCGCGTTGGCGCGCTCCACCTGGAGATCACCGGCATCTACATGCCGCGCGGCCACCTCGGCGACTTCACCCCATTGGACACGCGCACCATCGTGCTGAGGCAGGGCAAGACGGGCGCCTTCGAGACGGTTGGCTGACATGGCGCGCTATCTCCAGCCCGACCTCACGCGGCTGCCGAAGCCGCAGCTCATCGAAGAGATCACCGCGAACGGCATCATCGCGGAGATCAAGGCCTACGTGCTCGCCCTGTGGGATCAGGTGCGAGCCACCAGGCCGGACCTCCCGCCGCTCGACTTCCTCGGCCTCGAAACGGAGCCGATGACGATCCTCATCGAGGCGTTCGCCTATCGCGAGACCTTGCTGAGGGCGCTGGTCAACGACAAGGCCCGGGCGGTGCTGCTCGCCTTCGCCGTCAAATCGGACCTGGACCACATCGGCGCGCTGATGGGTGTGGTCCGGGCGACGCTGGTGCCGGCGACCGACACCAGCCCGGCTATCATGGAGAGCGACGACCAGTTCCGCCGCCGCATCCAAATGGCGCCGGAGGCTCTCTCCGTCGCCGGGCCGGCCGGGGCTTACGAGTTCCACGCGCTGTCGATCGACCCTTCGATCCTCGACGCCTACGCCTACACGCCGCGCGAGGGCGAGGTTCACGTCGTGGTCGTCGGCCAAGGCGTGGAGCCGGTGTCCGACACCGTCCTCAAGAAGCTGGTCCGGCGGTTCAAGCTCGACGACATCGTGCCCCTTACGGACACGGTGACCGTGCGCCGGGCGGAGATCGTCACCTTCGACCTGGCTCTCCGAGTGCAGGTCGTCGCCGGCGCCGACGTCTCCGCGGTACGGAGCGCGATCGAGGCGGCGGTGCGGGGCTATCTCGCCACGCGAGCGCGCATCGGATCGGCGGTCTACCTCTCCGCGATCGTCGCGGCCGCGAAGACCCCGGACATCGAGAACATCGTGATCACAGCGCCCTCCGCAGACGTGCTCTGCGCGCCGGCCCAGATCGCCAAGGTCGGCTCGATCGCCATCGACGTGATCGTGGTCGGCTGACGGAGCTGCCACATGATCCCGTATGAGCTGCACCTTCTCCCGGTGAACGCGAGCAGCCTGGAGCAGGTCATCTCGTCGGCCGGGCAACGGGTCCAGGTGATCCCCACGCCGATCGAGACGGTCAAGGGGCCGTACACCGCGCCGCTGGGCTTCCTCACCTTCGACGCATGGGAGTACAGCGCGGACCTCTGGAAATCGGGCTGGCCGGAGACGCTGAAGCGGGTCGTGACCGCTTCCTGGTTCACCGACCACTCGCTGAAGGGCACCGAGCGGGCAATCTCGCGCTACTGCTTCTACGTCGGCAGCGCCCTGCTGAAGGTCACCAAGCCGCCGTCGAAGTTCTTCCTCTCGCCGGCCTGGACCAAGACGGAGCGCGAGGCGTGGCTCCAGTCCCTCCCGCAGATCAGGGTGTGGGACCTGAAGCAGCGCGGCAAGCGCAAGCACCTGATGTTCGCCGGATCGAAGACGTTCAAGGCGTTCTTCGAGGGGCATTGGGTCGCGCCGTCCGACGCCCGGTTCCGGCTGGAGCGCCGGGCCGAGCTGATCATCGACGGCGAGCACCGGCCCGTGGATGTGGACGGGCTCGGCAATCAGGCTGACCGGGTCCGCATCCGCGACAAGGCGACGTCTGGCTTCTTCCTCGGGGTCCCTCGGCGGCAGAGGTTCGCGACGCCGTCCACCGCCGCGGAGCGGGTGATCACGTTCACGTTCGTCGGGCAGCCGGCGCACGGCATCCGCTTCCCCGTCAGGCCCGGTCTCGAAGTGAAGTCGGTGATCCCCGACCTGATCTTCGAGCACGGCCGCGCTCCGGCGTCGATCTTTCCCGGCCGGCCGCTGAACAAGAAGTTCCTCGTTCCGAGCGGGGCGTCGCTCCGCATCTATTCGAGGATCGCGATGTGGGACAACGACCGTGTCCCGCCGGCGCGGAAGGCGCTCGCCTTCGCCGGTGTCGGTCGCCTCGGCATGCCGCCACACACGGCGGAGCTGAAGGTGTCCATCCCTGGCCGGCGGTCGTCGAAGGCCTTCGGCCGGTTCATGACCGGCCACCTCATCGCCGCGGACCGAGAGCGGTGGCGTGACACGTTCACGGCCGTGCGATCGGCAAAGCGGCTCTCCGACAAACTCCAGGTGAACAGCAAGACGTACCGGCCATTCCGGATCGGTTCGGTCATTCGAATTGGCGGCTCTTACAAGCTCGGCCGCTGGACTAGGAGCTGACGAACAATGCGGCAGATTGTGAACTTCCGGGACCGTCAGGAGGTCCAGGCGCCCGACCTCACGAACCTGCAGCTCTACGCCCGGGCGTCGTTCGACGACCTGATCCGCGACGCGGTGACCGGCGGCAAGGGCTTCGCGGGCTTCGAGGTCACTCAGCAGACCTCTTCGGACGTCAGTGTGGCGGCCGGCCGCTTCTACACCACCGGCGCCATGTTCTTCCGCGACACCGCGACCACGGTCCAGCTCGCGCCCATGCTGCCGCTCGTGACGAAGAAGAAGGTCGCGATCGTGGTGTGGGGCATCTCGGCCGACATCGACACGGAGCCGCGCGACTTCGTCGTGGACGTCGAGACCAACGAGACCGAGCCGCAGGTCGTGGCGATGCACAACGCCCGGCAGGTGCAGATGCAGGCGATCGCCGGCATCGAAGCGCCGGACCCGCAGCCGCCGACGAACCTCGATGCCAACGTGCTGCCGGTTGCCTACGTGACGCTGTCCAGCACCGGCATCATCGCGATCGAGCCGGCGTCGGGGAACCGCCTCCCGAACCTCAAGGACATGGACGCGCTGATCAAGGCGCTCCAGACGTGGAAGGAGACGGTCGACCCGCGCATCGCGACGATCGTGTCGGAGATCGCCGAGATCAAGCGCCGGCTGGCGGAGACCTCCGACCAGCACGACGTGACCCGGATCGCGGCCGACCTCGCGCGCGTGAAGGAGGTGGTGGGCCTGCCGCCGGACTATGCCGAGTACGGTGCGGACCGCTTCCTCGACACCGACGACACCGACACCGGCGACCTGACCTGGCTCGCCAAGGTGCAGGAGGGCATCCGCTTCGCGCCCGAGGCGGAGAACCTCTCGCAGATCGCCGTCTTCAACCCGCTCGATCCGAACATCCGGATCAGCTCGTCGGGGTTGGTCCTGCCGGCCTACGATCACGCGCGCCGGCTGACCGTGGGCGACTACGTGGCCGAGGCCTCGCTGTCGCAGTACGGTTACCAGACCGTCGAGATGGTGCAGCTCACGATGAGCTACCACCGGCGCCGCTACGGCGCCGAGTTCACCGTCTGCACCAATGCGTTCTGGTTCCAGAGCGGCTACTACGACCCGGTCAGCCACACGCTCTACAAGGACGGCGAGACCTACGAGGTCATCGGCGACGGCTCCGTGAACCATACGATGGTCCGCGTGCGCCAGTATTGGCAGGACGACTTCGACGTGCCGTATTGGACCGCGCAGACGGTCCCGCACAGCATCACCGGCGCCTCCGTCGCCCAGACCTTCCTCAACTCGCAGGACGGCTGGATGACGCGGGTCTGGCTGTGGTTCACGCGGCTGGCCGGCTCCGGCAACGTGACGCTGGCGATCAGCGAGACCACCGCCTCCGGTACGCCGGACCCGAAGAAGGTCGTCTGCTATCAGACGATCCCCTACGAGCAGCTCCGCATCGGCTGGAATGGCTTCGAGATCGCGCCGACCTTCCTGAAGGCCGGCACCCTCTACGCCATCCGGGTGATCACGAACGCCGATCACTGGATCGGCATGGCGTCGGGCAACAAGTACACCCACGGCACCTTCTTCTACACCACCGATGGGGTCTTCTATTCGGGAGACCTCACCCGGGACATGATGTTCGCCGTGGACTTCGCCGCCTTCCGCGCTCCCCGCGTGGAGGTGCAGCTCACCCCGCTGATGCTGAACGGCGGGATCGCGGCCGTCGACATCCTCGCCCCGATGGTGGTCACCGAGATCGCGAACATCTCGTTCGAGGTCCAGATCGGCGGCCAGTGGAAGGCGCTCAACGCGGTCACGCCGAACCTGCTGATCGGCCTGCCGCCGCTGCTCCCGCTGCGCGCGGTGTTCGTCGGCACCACCGACGTTCACGCCGGGCTGCAGCAATCCGGCTCGCAGGTGAAGGTCTCGCGGCCGCGCACCACGTTCCACCACCCCTCGAAGGCGCAGCTCCTGGCGTCGCCGACGAACAAGGTCCACGTCATCGTGCGGCTGGAGGCGTGGAATCCCGCTCGGCACACCTACGCCTGCAAGCTCGACACCCCCGGCGGGCTCATGAGCCCGGCGAGCGTCGAAGAGAAGAACCTCGGGACGGACATCAACAACGGCAACGGCGTCGTGGAGAGGACCTACCTCTTCAACCTCCCGACCGACGTGTCCTCCTACCGGATAATCTCGGACGGCACGACGACCACCGCCCTCGACACGTTCCACGTCGCCGAGCGCGTGCGCGTCGACTTCTAAAATCCCGGAGAGAGACATGGCTCGAAAGAAGCTGGCGGCCGTCACGGCCGCCTCGTTCGACGCTGCGCGGACCTATCAGGTCGACTTCACGCGCCCCTGCACGTCGCCGTGCGGAACCCTGCGGTTCCGCCCGGTCCACAACCCCTACACCGTGACGGGCTCCGTCGCGGCCGCGGTGGCCGAGTTCATCAAGCCCGACACCGTGATCGAGATCACCGACTGACGGATCAACTGAAATGCCGAGCCGAGCTGCCGCCTACCGGGTCGTCCTGGGGGACGACATCGGCGATCCGGATTACCTGGACTTCCGGTTCCGCGACATCGACCTCCGGGTCACCGCTCTGGAGGACGTGGAGAAGGACTGGACCAAGGCGCTCGCGACGCTGACCGAGGTCGGCCTCGCGCGCATCGACGAGGTTCTCCGGCCCGCCTACAACGAGATCAGGCGGCTGGCGGACCTCGGCGCCATCTTCCTCGCGCACAGCGACACCGAGCTGCTCCTGGAGACGGGGCTCCACCGGTTCACCGTGCGCGCCGAAGAGCGGGACGCCTACGCGCCGGCGGGCTACGTGGCCGCCTTCGTGGAGGGCGACACCTCGAAGTGCTTGCTCGGGACCGTCCGGACCTACGACCGCGCGAGCGGCGTCCTGGAGGTGATGGTCGAGAAGGCGGCGGGCTCCGGCTCCGCCACCGGCTGGGCCATCTACCCGGCCGCCGCGAGCGACACCGCGGACGATCGCGCTGCGATCGACGCGATGAAGGAGGTCATCAACGGCTATCGCGCGCAGTGCGAGACCTTCCGTCTCGGCGCCGAGGCCGACAAGGACACGGCGGCGGCGATGCGCGACAGCGCCGTCGTCGCCAACGGGCAGGCGCAGGCCGCCGCGGACTTCGCCGGGCTCGCGCGCGACGACGTCAAGACGGGCATCGCCGCCTGGAATGCGGCGGTGCTCGGCCCGCTCGCCGTGGCGCCATCGCTCCGGCCCGGCGGCCAGCCGCTCCAGGTCGGCGACCAGTATTTCGACACGAACCCCGGGGTCCTCCAGTGGAAGACCTGGAATGGGGCTCAGTGGACGATCAACGCCGTCCCGCTAGGCTCGGAGGTCGGCAGCGTCTTCGGGCGCACGGGCTCCGTCGAGGCGCAGGCCGGCGACTATCGTGGCGACCTGATCAGCCGGACGGCGGCGCAGCAATCCGCGCTCGCGGGCGCCTCGGTCGAGGACGCTCTGATCACGCTGAAGGGTCAGGTCGCAACCGAGGTCGCCGCCCGGACCACGGCCGTCGCGGCGAAGGCCGACAAGACGATCACCGTGACCGGCGGCGGGCTGGCGACCGGCGGCGGCGACCTCACGGCCGCCCGCACCATCACCGTCCCGGAGGCGACCACCGCGCAGGCGCAGGCCGGCACGGACAGCACCTCGGCGATGACGCCGCGGCGCACGAAGGAAGCCATCCTCGCGCTCGCCCCGTCGCCGGCTGCGGCCTCCCCCACGGTCGCCGGCGTCGTGCAGCTCGCCACGACGGCGGAGGGTACCGCGGGCACCAGCGCCACGAAGGTGCCCAGCGTCGCCGTCGCGAAGTCGATGATCGACGAGCGCATCGCCGCCGTCGTGAACACGGCGCCGGCGGCCCTGGACACCCTCCAGGAGCTGGCGGCCGCGCTTGGTGGCGACGCCAACTTCTCTGCCACCGTGACGGCCCTGATCGGCACGAAGCTGGCGGCCTCCGCCGTCTCGCCGTTCATGCTCACGGTGCTCGATGACCTGGACGCCGCCGGCGCCCGGGGCACGCTCGGCGCCGCGGCGGCGGCGCACGTCCACGCCATCGCGGACGTCGCCAATCTCCAGGCGGCGCTCGATGCCAAGCTGGCGGCCGGCAGCTACACGCCGGCGGACATCCTCGCCAAGCTGCTCACGGTCGACGGCAGCGGCTCCGGCCTGGACGCCGACAAGGTCCGCAACACCACGCCGACGACCTTCGGCCTCGCCCGTCTGAGCGACGCCGACGCCGCGTCCGCCCGGCTTGGGCTCGGGCTCGGCTCGGCCGCCACGGCCGCGGCATCGGCTTTCCAGGCCGCCTTCTTCACGACTTCGGGCAACGACGCGACGTTCCCCGGTGTGGTGACCGCGGTGGACTTCAACTCCACCTCGGACGGGCGGCTGAAGCGGGAGGTCGAGACCGTCCTGCCTTCGATGGCGGCGACGATCGTCGCCCGGCTGCGGCCTGTCACCTTCCGCTGGCGCCGCGGCGGCGACGAGCGGCGCCATTACGGGCTGATCGCCCAAGAGGTGCTGGAGGTGATGCCGGAGGCGGCGGGGGCCATGCCGGACGAGGAACTCGGTCAGGTGCTCACCGTCAACTATGCGGCGCTGGTGCCGCCCCTGATCGCGCTCAACCAAGAACTGATGCGCAAGGTCGAAGAGCTGACCACTCGGCTGGCGCGTCTCGAAGCGAGGGTGTGATGGTCGTGAACAACCCGTATCGGGGCTTCCGGCTGCTGAAGCACAACGCGGTCCTGCCGACGTTCCACTCCGTCGTCACCCTCGACACCATGAAGGACACGATCACCTACGCCTCCTTCTGGATGGAGAACTCGGCGCTGCCGGAGGGCCTCACCTACACCGACATCTACCCGGAGACCTCGTGGAACATCGTCAAGATGTACGAGCCCGCGGTCGCCGCCGAGTGGCTGCCGAGGTTCACGACGCCGCCGAGCTTCGACTGGAGGCTCGCCGGCATCGTGGACGTCTACCCGGCCCTCCAACTGGAGCTGGAGCGCACGCGCTTCCGCTTCGTGGAGGGCGGTCCCTGCTACATCTACCGGGGCAAGCTGACGCTCGCGCTCCGCTCCGAGTTCCTCGGCGGCGACGAGATCGACACGTTCAGCTTCATCGAGTTCCCGGTGGGCATGAAGGGCGAGTTGTTCCCGTGGCGCAGCCGGCACCCGACCACTGAGCCGACGCGCACCTACTGGCCGGTCCGGAACCGGGCCGCCTCGGCGACCGCCGTCTTCCTGAGCGTGTTCGTTCCGCACAAGGACGCCCGCCTGGACGATTGCTCGATCTATTTCGAGGCCAGCCTCGACGGGCTGGAGCCGATTACCAACCGTCGCTTCGACGAGGTGAAGCTCCTCGATCGGACGGTGGACAAGCCGTTCGACGTGGCGAGCTACGTCCGCGTCGAAACGCCGGAGGGCCTGGTGCTCGCTCCGGACGGCACGATCACGATCCCGGTCCAGGTGAAGTGGGCGGACGGCACGAACTGGAGCGGCCCGCCGCTCTCGCTCGTGGCCGAGGCGACGTCCGGCTACCTGCCGCACCGCCGGATCAGCATCGACGGCGGCGGCGCCGGCGAGTTCCGCCTCTGCGCGCTCGGCGTCCGCGCCGGCGAGAGCATCAAGGTGAAGATCGGGACGCGGCACTACACGACCGTCAACTCCCTCCTGATCCCCGTGGAGTGATCGGATGGCCTACAAACTGTCGAGCACGGTCGTGATCGACGACAATGGCATGGTCGATTGGAACTCGCTCGCCAACCGGCCATCCATGCTCGGCGGCATCGCGATCGGGACGATCGGAAATTGCTTCTCGTCTGGCATCGACGGCTCGGCGAACTGCAACTATCCGCGGGCCTCGTCCAGCTCTTCGTGGAGCGGGACCACCAAGGTCCTGAACCTGAGCCAGTGGAGAGAGAGCCCGGCCAACCTGTGCTGGAACTGCCTCTGCTGGAACTGCACCTGCTGAGGAGGCGCCATGTCGTACAAATCCAAGGCGACCACGGTGATCTCCAACGACGGGCTGATCGACTGGAGCCGCGTCAAGAACGTTCCGGCCTACATCCGGGACGCCCGGATCGCCGCGGTGAACAACTGCGTCAATCAGTGGGGCGGGACGCTGAGCGTCTCGGTGTCGGTCGACGCCAACAAGATCGCGTGGCTCACCTTCACCCAGATGGGCGGGGCATGCGACTGCGCGTGCGACTGCAATTGCCAGTGCTCCTCCGACTGCAACTGCGGGTGAGGTGACGCATGGCTCTAAAGCAGGGCGGAACGACCGTGATCGCTGGCGCGTCCATCGACTGGTCGAAGATCAAGAACGTCGCCCCCTACCTCACCGACGTGACGGTCGACTACAGCCGCATGTGCGGGAACTTCATGGCGTTCCAACGAACGCAGAGCGGATCGGTCGTCACCTTCCTCGGTGGCCTCTTCACCTCGCAGTGCAACTGCGACTGCAACTGCCAATAGAGAACCCCTCATGCCGGTCTACGAGTTCGTCCTGGAGGACCGGGACGGGCAGCGCCAGTCGCTGTTCTACGACAACCACACCTCCCGCCTGACCAACGAGAAGGGGGAGGAGGTTCTGACGCCCGAGAGCTTCCAACAGTTGGAGCACAAGCCGGTCGAGCGCGTCTCCCCTGAGACGCCCGGTCGGAAGGTGCGGAACCCGAAGCGGCTCCGCATCCAGCTCGGGCTCAAATGCAACTACGCCTGCTCCTACTGCCTGCAGGCGGCCAACATCGGCGACGCCGAGGACACGAACATCGAGGACGCCGAGCGGTTCTTCCGGAACCTCGATCTCTGGCTCGAAGGCGCGCCGAAGCGGATCGAGTTCTGGGGCGGCGAGCCTCTCGTCTACTGGCGGAAGATCAAGTACCTGCTCCCCCGGCTGGCCGAGAAGTTCCCGGGCGTGGACTTCCTGATCGTCACGAACGGGTCGCTGATCCACCAGGACTTCATCGACCACGTCGTCCGGTACGACGTGCAGGTGGCGATCTCGCACGACGGGCCGGGGCAGCATGTGCGTGGCCCGGACCCGCTGGACGATCCCGAGAAGTTCGAGATGATCCGCCGGCTGATGGAGCTGCGGCCGGGCCGCTTCTCCTTCAACACGGTCCTGCACTCCGAGAACCGCGACCTCTTCGCGATCGCCGACTTCTTCGACAGCCGCTTCGGCCCGGGGACGCCGATTGGCCTGGAGGGGGTCGCGCTCACGATCGAGAACGAGCAGGGCGAAGGCCACGCGCGGCCGTTCACCGACCAGGAGTACCGGGAGCTGGTGAACAACATCGCGATGGCGATGGCCTACGGGCTCGGCGAACGCTTCGGGACCCTGAACGGCGGCTCGATGATGTGGATCAGGTCGATCGCTGAGCGGCGCCCGGCCGCGTCGCTCGGCCAGAAGTGCGGGATGGACCTCCCTGATCAGCTCGCCGTGGACCTGCGCGGGAACGTGATGACCTGTCAGAACACGGGGGCCAAGGGGAAGCATCGGATCGGCCACGTCTCGCGGATGGAAGACGTCCGCCTGAACACCGCCTGGCACTGGTCTTTCCGCGACGAGTGTTCGTCCTGCCCGGTGCTCCAGCTCTGCCGCGGCTCGTGCATGTACACGAGCGAGGCCAACTGGTTCTACACCTGTCAGAACGAGTATCATTACAACATGGGCATCCTGGCCGGCACGCTGATGCGGATGACCGGTATGGTGCTGAGGGAGATCAAGGGGGACATCGTCCGCCCGACGCTCCCGGAGGCCGGCGAATGATCGGCGAGGCGCGGATGGTTCCGGTCGCGGGCGACCCGCGGCCGGTCTTCTACAATCCCGAGCTGCTCCCCCAATACATCGCCGGCGAGGTCCGGGACGAGTTCACGATCGTGGACGCCCACCTGCTCGACGAGCTGCGGGCCTTCTACGAGGTGTTCGGGTGGACGCACATGGGCGACCGCTCGGGGGCGCTGCCGTTCTTCCTCCGGATGACCAACGACAGCCCGATGCCGCGCGACGCGACGTCGAAGACGTTGGCGGAGATCATGATGGAGCGCGCAACCGAGCTGGTGGCGATGGGCCGCCCGCTGAAGGTGTTCTGGAGCGGCGGCGTGGATAGCACGGCGATGATCGTGTCGCTGCTCCGGGCCGGCGCCCGGCCTGATCAGGTCGAAATTTATCTGACGACGGACGGGATCGCCGAGTACCAGTGGTTCTTCAGCAAGGTGATCTATGGCGGCCGGCTGCCTTTCCGGCTGATCCGGCCGACCGAGAGCCAAGCCCCGACCATCGGCTTGAGGGAGTACCCGGACCCGCGCGGCCGCCGACGTGTCGACCCGCGCCCGACGCCCGGGCCGGGCGACGTGTGGGTGACGGGCGAGCTGTTCAACTGCCTCTTCGGCCCGCACAACGCGAAGATCGACATCGCGCGGGAGACCGACGAGCAGGCGGACTATCGGCTCCGGGTCCCCGGGCGGGTCCTGGACTTCATCGCGCCCCTGATCGACGGCTGCCCGCGGCCGCTGGCCGGCTTCCCCGATCTGGCGTGGTATCAGATGTTCACCTGCCATTGGGTGAAGCACAAACACCGCTTCGTCATGAACCTGCCGCGGAAGCCGGACGGCTACATCCGGTTCTGCGACACCCCGGACTTCCAACGGTGGGCTCTCACCAACGCCGAGCCCAAGATGAAGGATGAGCGTGGGCGCCCCTGCTACAAGCACCCGCTGAAGCGGTTCATCTTCGAGTTCACGGGCGACGAGGCGTATTTCGCGAAGGGGAAGGTCGGCTCCATGCCGATCCAGCCGGGCCACGTCCCGGCCGCCAACCCGATGTTCTATCGCTACCTCATGGACGACGGAGAGATCAGGTGATGCGGTCCATTCTGGCCGCCGCGCTGGTGCTCGTGATGGCCCTGCCGGCGGGCGCCGCCGATCGGCTGACCCTTGTGGTCGCCCACTCGCCGGGCAGCATGATCGACACGGTCGCACGGGTGCTGGCGCAGAAGATCGGCGAGCGCCACGGCACCGCGGTGCTCGTCGAGAACCGCCCGGGCGCCGGCGGCATCATCGCCGGGCGGCAGGTCGCCGACGCGCCGCCGGACGGCACGACGCTCCTCCTCAACACCTCGGCGTTCATCGTGAACGAGCTGAGCGGGACGATCTCCGCCGAGGAACTCCGGCGGCTCCAGCCGATCGCCACGGTGACCAGGTCTCCGGACGTGCTGGTGGTCGGCGGGGCCTCGGGGATCAAGGGGCTGGACGCCCTGAAGAGCCTCGGGCGGCCCGTGACCTACGGCGGCGCCACGGCGCGGTCAGCGGCCACCCTGTTCGGCGGCCACGTCCTGAAGGGCGTGCCGGCGACATTCGTGCCGTTCAACGGCGCCCCGCAAGTAATTGGGGCGGTGATCGGCGGCCACATCGATGCGGCGATGCTCGGGCTCGGCGGCGGCTCCGTGCCGGCGATCCTCAACGGCGACCTCGTCGGCATCGCGGTGGCGGACACGCAGCGGTGCCCGCTGATCCCGGACGTCCCGACCTTCGCCGAGCTGGGCATCCCAGCGACGAGCCAGAACTGGATCGGGGTCTTCACGTCCAGCCGTGTGGACCCGGGCGCGTTCGCCAAGCTCAACGCCCTGCTCGGCGAGATCATCGCCGACCCGGCGGTGGTCGAGACGCTCGCGAAGCAGGCGATCTACCCGGACCACCGGACGGTCCCGGCGACGCGGGAGTTCATCTCCGCGGAGCGGGACCGGATCAGGTCCTACCTCGACTGACGCTCTGCAGAACCAAAGGACCGGACCGCGCACCGTGAGGTCGCGCGGCCCGAAGTGATGCGCGCCGCTCCGTCTGTGCCGAGACGGAGGGGCGCCGACCGATGACACGAAGGCGGGCTCGGCACCGAGCGCCCGACCACCAGCACAGACCAGACCGAAGGGCCGTCCGGCGGGGCGGCCCTTTTTCTTTGGAGGACGCTATGACCGAACCGACCTTCGGTATTGTCTTCAATCGCGACGACACGGAGCCGCGGCCGGCCGTCGACAGCGACCTCTCGGTCGTTGGCATCGCCGCGCCGGCGCCGATGGCGGCGGACGGGATCGGCTTCTACGATCCGATCGAGTTCAACAGCGACGACGTGACGACGATCAACGCGATCGGCAACGGCGTAGTCCGCGACGCGCTCGACGGCATCAACGACCAGCTCGCCGAATTCCAGCGCGCCGCGCGGGTGGTGTTCGTCCGGACCGAGCACTCGACGTCCACCGACCCGGTGACGAAGCTCAACGAGGAGACGGCGGACATCGTCGGCGACAGCACCGCCGGCACCGGCATGCACGCCCTGCTGAAGGCCGGGCAGAAGCTCGCCGTGATCCCGCGGCTGATCATGTTCCCCGGCTACACCGCGCACCAGAGCGCCCCGGACGAGGCCAACCCGGTCTGCGCCGAGGCCACCGGCGTGCTGAACAAGCTGCTCGGCGTCGCCGTCATCGGCGGCCCGGCCACCTCGAAGCAGGCCTTCATCGACTGGCGCGAGACGCTCCAGTCCGACCGGCTGATCCCGCTGGCCTCCACCGTGAAGATCGCGACGCAGCCGAGCGGCACGATCGAGCGGCCGGCCGAGGGCCGGATCATCGGCATCGGCGTCCGGCGGGACTACGAGAAGAACGGCAAGCCGTTCCACTCGTGGGCGAACCAGCCGGTGCAGGGCATCGTCGCCCCGAACCGCTTCATCGACTTCTCGCTCACGGACGGGGCGACCGAGGGTCAGGAGCTGCTCGCGGCGAACGCCGGCGTGATCCTCCGGGGTCAGGTCGGGATGGAGACGGCCATCGCCTCGGGCGGCTTCGTCTTCGTCGGCACCGACACCCTGTCGGAGGACAGCCTCTGGCAGTTCTACAATCAGGTGCGCGGCCGCGACTTCATCCACCTGCTGCTGCTGAAGACGCTCCGCTACTACCTCGGGCGGTTCAACCTGACGGGCCAGACGATCCAGGCCGTCATGAACACGATGGAGTTCGCGCTCCGGGACCTAAAGGCGGAGGGCCACATCCTCGGCTATCAGGTGACGTTCACGAAGGACAAGAACTCGCCCGAGCAGCTCCGCACCGGCAAGTTCACGGTCCGCTTCGCGGCCGAGGAGCCGGCGCCCCTGCGCAAGCTGGTCATCGAGAGCGCCCGCTACCGGGCGGCGCTCGACGCCATGCTCGACGAGCTGCTCACCCAGCTCCAGCTCGGTCAGGCCGTGTCCTGACCGCCTATGCCCCGCGCTCGCGGCCGGTGACCGTGCCGCCGGCGCGGACGCCCCTGCTCGCCGGCAGGGCGCGGGCGCGGGGCGCCACCTCTTCCATCTCTCACTCGAAAGGGCTGCATCGTGAGCAACCTCTACGTCATGGAGGCCGCGAACCTCTATTGCGGTGACGACGACCCGACGAAGTCGAAGCACCTCACCATCTCTAACCTCCGGCTGCCGAGCCTGGAGGAGCTATTCCAGGACCACCACCCCGGCGGCTCGCGCGTCGCGATCGAGGTGGAGGTCGGCATCAAGAAGCTGGAGCCGACCTTCAAGCTCGTCGGCTTCGACCCGGACCTGCTCGCTCAGTTCGGCCTCGGCTCCCGGGCGCGCCGCGTGTTCACCGCCTACCGCGTGATCCGCGACAAGCTCTCGGGCCTCGCGATCGAGCACAAGGCGATCATGGAGGGCCGCCTCGGCAAGATCACTGAGGACGAGTTCAAGCGCGGCGACCTCGCCGGCGCCGACTACGCGATCAATGAGGTCTACCACTACGAAATCTGGTTCGACCGGAAGGAGGTCCTCTATTGGGACTTCAAGACGCAGACGCACCGGGTGAACGGCGAGGAGCCGTACCGCACCGAGAACGCGATCCTGCGCATCCCCGGCACGGTCTGATCAACGGAGGCACGGATGACGACCAACACGGAGCCCGCCCCGGCGGCGGGCACCGATGACGCCCCGCGTTTCGTCGGCGGCAAGCCGCGCGCGCGCGTCATCACCCTGGAGTACCCGATCGAGTACCGCGGCAAGCTGTGGGAGCAGATCACGGTCCGCCGCATGACGGCGAAGGAGCTGCAGGACTTCGTCGATCAGGCGAGCAAGGACGGCGAGACGCCGAAGCTCCCGATGTTCGACGCCCCGATCGAGGTGATGGACTTCCTGGACCCGGATGATCAGGCGACCGTGAGCGAGGCGGTCCAGGATTTTTTGCCCCGCGCCTTGCGGCAGGCGGAAGAGCCGCACCCCGCTTCTATCGGGGGTATGTCGCCGTCGTCGCCCACGTCCTGAACACGCCGATCCCCGCCGTCCTGGAGATGGAGTGGTGCGAGGTCGTCCGCTGGTATGAGCGGGCGCTCGCGCTGCTCGAACGAAGGTCGCCGTTCCTATGAGCAGCTCCACCACTGCCCAACTGATCATCTCGCTGATCGACAAGGTCAGCGGCCCGGCGAAGCAGGCGGCGTCCGCGCTCCAGGGCGTCGGCAAGGCGGCCGAGACGTTGGCGAGCAGCGCCAACGCCAAGGGCGTCGACAACCTCACCGCGTCGGTCAAGAAGGCGGCCGAAGCGGCGAAGGGGATGCAGAAGGGCTTCCAGGCCGACTGGTCGAAGGGCTTCAGCGCCGAGATCGACAAGCTCGCTCTCAGCGCGAAGAAGCTCGACGAGGTCAAGCGGTCGTGGAAGGACCTGCTCGCCAGCCTGCAGTCGGCGGGCAAGGTCCGGCCGAACGACTTCCTCCCCGCGCTCGATGCGTGGGAGAAGAAGACGCTCGCCGGGCTCAAGAAGGTCCAGCGCGAGGCGGAGCGGACCGGGCGGTCCACCTCCCGGCTCACCTCCGGCGCGCAGTGGGCGGCCGGCGCGCTCGGCGTCGGCGGCTCCGCCTATGCGGCGAACCGTGTGGGGCGGGCGAGCGTCAGGGCCGCGGCCGACTACGGCCGGGAGGGCGCCCGCAACTACCTCGCCGGCATGACGCCGGCCGAGATCGCCGAGAGCAAGGTGCTCGCCGGCAAGTATTCGGCGCAATTTCCGTCCCTGGATCAGGCGCAAATCCAAGAGCGCATCCGGAACATGCGCTCGTTCGCCGGCAGCCTCGAAGCCGCGAAGCCGCTCCTGGAGGACCACCTCCGGGCGCTGGTGGTGCTGCAGTCCATCAAGGGCCGCGAGCGGTCGATGGACGAGATGCAGTCCTTCATGAAGGGCCTGGACGTCCTCGGCAAGAACGACGACCCGAAGTCGATCGCCGGTCTCACGAACGCCTACGTCAAGGCGCTCGGCGTCGACAGCGACCTCGACATGGGCGCCTTCGCCTCGTTCGCTCGGCGGTCGAAGGCGGCCGGCGCGAGCCTGTCGAACGAGTTCCTCGGCGCGGTCGTGCCGACGTTCCTCCAGGACATGGGCGGCCCACAGCTCGGCACCGCGCTCGGCACTGAGGTCGCGGCGATGATCGGCGGCCGTGCCACGAAGGAGAGCAAGTCGTTCCAGAAGAGCGTCGGGCTGCGCGACAAGAAGGGCCGCGTGGTCGACGAGAAGCTGCTCGGGTCGAACCCCTACGAGTGGGCTCGCAAGTACGTCCCTGATGCCATGCGCCGGGCGAAGATGAACCCGGAGGATGAGCAGGACGTGATGAAGTTCATGACGCGCAACTTCTCGGACCAGACCGTCGCGAACCTCTTCACGAAATTCATCACCCAGGCCTCGCAGGTCGAGCGCAACAAGGCCCTGTACGGAAACGCACCGGGCATGGAGCAGGCGGCCTCGGCCCTGCCGGGCAAGGACCCCTACGTCGCTTGGCAGGGGCTGCTCTCGCAGCTCACCAACCTCGTGGCGACGGCGGCTGACCCGCTGGTCCCCGCGGCCACGGCCGCGCTCAACGGGCTCGCGGCCGCCATCGCCGCCATCTCCAAGGCGGCGGCCGACAACCCGGTTGTCGCCGGCACCGCCACCGGTGTCGGCGTGGCGGCGGCCGCCGGCGGCGCGACGTGGTTGGGCGCGAAGACCCTTCAGCAGGCTTGGCGCTTCATTCGAGGCGGGGCACCAGGTGCTGGCGGGGCCGGGGCTCCGGCCGCCGAGACCGCGGGCGCCGCGGCGGCGAGCGCCTCCCGGTTCGGCGCGGTGGCGTCCCGGTTTCTCGGGCCGCTGGGTGCCGTGCTCGGCGCCGCTGGTGGCGCCAACGAGGTCTACGACACCTACCACAAGGAGACGGGGACCCTCGGCGATCGCCTGCGTCGGCAGCGCGGCGGCAAGACGGTGCGCGAGACGCTTCGGGAGGCCTTCGAGGAAGAG
Organism: Rhodoplanes tepidamans; assembly: GCF_030813915.1. Classification (GTDB taxonomy): domain Bacteria; phylum Pseudomonadota; class Alphaproteobacteria; order Rhizobiales; family Xanthobacteraceae; genus Rhodoplanes; species Rhodoplanes tepidamans. The sequence continues at coordinate 126,696 of NZ_JAUSUJ010000012.1, read as the reverse complement.
CGGCAGCGGCAGAGCATCGGCTGGGGCCAAGGGCCGGCACCCTACTCGACGCCCGACCCGTGGCCCGACAAGCCGGTCCCCGACCGGAGCGGCGACGCCGGGTCCGCGGGAGCCAAGACGGGCGAGGCCTACAAGCAGAGCCTTATGCGCCAGCTCGACGAGCTGGAGGCGCTGGTGAACACCCGGATCAACGGGCTCATCCAGAAGATGTCGTTCACGGCCTCGCCGACCATCTCGCCGACCGTCTCACCGAAGATCGCGCCGGCGCCCGCCGGCACGCGGGTGACGGACGGCACCTACACCGACTTCTACTCGTCGAGGGCCTGATGCTCTACGCACTCGGACCGGTCGCCTTCGAGGTGCTCCCGGTCAACGTGACCGAGGTCTCTCGCGAGACGTCGGCCTCCTTCGTGGAGAAGCCGGTGGTCGGTCGCCGGCCGCCGCTGGAGTTCACCGGCGACGGTCCGGAGAACATGCGCCTCTCCGTGAAGCTCTTCCCGGAGAAGTTCGGCGGCCTCTCCTCCCTGTCCTCGTTCGACACCATGCGGATATCCGGCGTGCCGTGGGTGTTGGCCCGCGGCGACGGCGCGAACCTCGGCTGGTTCGTCGTGGAGAAGGCCTCCGAGCGCAGCACCTACCTCGGGCCGAACGGCATCGGGAAGATCGTTGAGGTGGACCTTTCGCTGAAGCGCGCCGACGCCCCGAGCGCCGGCGGCTACATGAGCGCGCTCCTCAGTCTGATCGGGTGACGGCATGGCAATCGCGACCGAGACCATCGTGGTCAAGAGCGAGGGGCAGTCCGTCGATGGGGTCATCTGGCAACGGTACAGGTGGCCGCTGCCCGGGATCGTGGAGCTGACGCTCGACATCAACCCGGGCCTCGCGGGGCTCGGGCCAATCCTTCCGCTCGGCACGAAGTTCGAGCTGCCCATCGTCAACCCGCGCGAGATCGTGCCCGCGCGCGAGGTCATTGCTCTCTGGGACTGATGAATGAGCGAAACGGCGATCTACCGTGTCGTGGTCGACGGCACGGACATCAGCCGCGCGCTCGCCCCCATCCTGATCAGCCTGAAGGTCTCGCTCCACGCGGAGAAGTCGTCGGACACCGCGACCATCGAGATCGACGACACGAACGGCCGGATCAGGTTCCCTCGCGATGGCGCCAGTATGAGCGTGGAGCTTGGGTGGCAACACTCAGGGACCGCGCTCGTCTTCATGGGCACCGTGGACGACGTGAAGTCGAGAGGGGCGCGCGGCGCCGGCCGGACAATCACGATCACGGCGCGTAGCGCCGAGACGAAGGGAAAGGGCAAAGAGCACCAGGACCGCCATTGGGACGACAAGTCGCTGAAGGAGGTCCTGGAGGACGCGGCCAAGGCCGCCGGCATCACCGTGAAGGTCGACCCGAAGCTCGGGGCGATCAAGCGCGAGTGGTGGGGCATGAACGCCGAGAGCTTCTACCACTTCGGGACGCGGCTCTCGCGGGAGGTGGGCGGCGCCTTCAAGGTGTTCGGGAAGACGGCCGTGTTCGCGGCGCGGAACGCTGGGCTCTCCATGAGCGGGGCCGCGCTCTCCATCGTCACCGCGCGGTGGGGCGACAACCTGATCAATTGGGACATCGCCCCCGTCACCGGGCGGCCGCGCTTCAAGGCGGTCGAGGCCCGGTGGTTCGACCGCAAAGAGGCGAAGTGGAAGCGCGAGAAGGTCGAGATCGACGACCCGTCCGCGGTCGCGAGCGCCATCACTCGCTTCGTCCGCAAGGACAAGGACGAGGCCAAGGCGGCGGCGACCAACGACAAATCGGACAGTGAGCGCGAGAAGGGCGAGGGCTCTGTCCTGATCGACGGCAACGTCGCGGCCACGCCGGAGGGCACCTGCATCGTCATCGGCGCCCGCCCGGGCGTGGACGGCTCCTACCGCATCGACACCGTCGACCACGAGCTGTCGCGCAGCAACGGCTTCACGACCTCGCTGTCGTTGAAGCAGCCGTCCGGCGACGCCGGCAAGGACAGCCGCGGCTCGGCCGGCGGCTGACCACCACCATCGACCATCGCGAGCAGAGAACCCCGGAGGTGCGTGTGCCGCCGATGATCAAGACGTTCGGCCTCATCGAAGAGGCCCACGCCATCGCGCTGGAGGACCAGCTTCGACGGCAGGGCATCGAGGCCGATCGGTTCCCCCTGAACAACGAGGAAGGCGAGCGGATCGCGTGGCGCGTCGTGTGGACGCCGCTGCCGCGGCCGCAGCCGCATGGAGGACGCAATGGACCTGTCGCGTGACGTCGGCGAGCCGATCGTCAAGGCCTTCGAGAGCTGCCTGTCGCCCGTCAAGGGCCGGCCCGGCTTCTTCACGGCCTACCGGTGCCCCGCCGGCGTCGTGACGATCGGCTGGGGCACGACCTCGGAGCACGGCCACACCGTGCGCATGGGGGACGTGTGGTCGCAGGCGCAGTGCGACCAGGCCTTCACCTCCGACGCCACCGTGTTCGCGCGGCACGTCGAGAAGATGCTCCGCGGCACGAAGGTGACGCAGGCGCAGTTCGATGCCCTGCACTCGTGGAGCTACAACACCGGCGGCCCGGAGACGTCGGCCGTCTGGACCTACGCGCGGAAGGGCGACGTCGAGGAGACGTGCATCCGGCTCGCCCGGTGGAACAAGGGCGGCGGGCAGGTGCTGCGCGGGCTCGTCCGTCGCCGCGACGCCGAGTGCGCGCTCTACCGCGGCCAGATCGACGAGGCGCTCCGGATCGCCGGCACGAAGCGGGCGACCATCAACTACCTCGCCGAGCCGTCCGGCCGCGCCACGGATCGACCGGCGCCGCCGGCCACCGAGATCGCTCGCCGCACCACGAAGGAGGCTGGCGCGGTCGCGGGCGGCGTCGGCACCACCTCCGCGGCGGCCGGCAGCAAGAGCACCACCGTCCAGCCCTACAAGCCCGCCGCGCCGCCGGCGGCCGGAGGCTTCCCCTACAGCACGGCGTTCATGGCGCTCGGCGCCGCGCTGGTCATCGTGGGCGCCGCCCTCCTGATCAGGAAGATCATCTCGGTCCGCGCCGATTGGGCGTGACCGTCATCATGAAAGGAACGCGAATGCGCACTCTCGCCCTTCTCCTCGCTCTGCTCTGCGGAGCCGCCACCCTCGCCGCGTGCGGCCAGCCGGTCCCGTCCGATCCGGCCAAGGGCGGCATCGAGGGGAACTGATCACTTGGCTCCCTGCAACGGGGTCGCCTCGCCGGCGGCCCCGTTTTTGTTTCTGCACGGTATGGAGGCAGCGATGCTGTCGTGGGTTCTCTTCACCCTGTTCATCTTGGCGGTGCTCGTCGCCGCCTACGTCATGATCCTGCGCCCGGTCCTGAAGCGCATCCCCGACCTCGCGCCGTTCTATGCGGAGGCGGACGGCTTCTGGGCGAAGCTCAACGTCACCTTCACCGGCTTCCGGACGCTCGCGTTAGCCAAGCTCCAGGTCGTCATCGGGTGGGCGCTCACGGTCCACGAGGTGGTGGCGGCCATCCTCCAGCAGCTCGCCCCGACCTTCGGCGCTCTCGACTGGACGCCGCTCAGCACGCGCCTGCTCAGCGCCGCCGGCGTCCCGCCGGACCTTCAGCCGATGGCGATGTTCGTCCTCGGCAGTGTCGCGGTCGCCGTGCTCGGCCACGTCCACGCGATGCTCCGCAAGGCGACGACCGGCCCGGTGGGTGAGCCGGTGGAGGTGAAGGCCTCCGAGGGGGGCTGACCATGTGGGGCTTCCTCACCGCGATCCCGGGCCTGCTCAACGGCCTGCTCGGGTATCTCGCCAAGAGGCAGGATGTCGACCTGGAGAAGTTCCGGGTCGGCACCGTCTCCGGCAAGGAGGTCTCGATCGAGCTGATCCGGGGGTTCATCCAGTCGCAGGGCGTCGCGAAGGACATCATCCTCGCCGGCATGAACCACCCGGTCTGGTGGGCGGCCTGGATCGTCTTCGTGTTCCCGGTCGGGCTCTATCACGCCTCGGTCTTCTTCGTGTCGATCTTCGACATGTTCCTCAACTCGCCGGGATGCGGCCCGCACACCTTCCCCTGCGAGTGGTACGTGAAGCGAGTTCCGATCGAGCAGGAGGAATTCGGCCGGCAGGTCGTCTACGCAATCTTCGGAGGGCAGATCACACACGGCATCGTTAGCTCGGTGGCGTCGCGATGGCTCAAGAAGTAACCGTCGTGGGGGCTGGGGGAATGTCCGAATGGATCGACCCGGTCGTGGTGAACGCGCTCTGCACCGCGATCGGGGGTCTCGCTGGCGCTGTCGCGTCGGTCCAAATCGCCCGGTGGAAGTTCGCCGAGAAGGCGGCTGAGAAAGCGCCGGACGTGCAGTCCATCATCTCAACGGCGGTCGCCGGCATCATCAAGCACTACGCCGACGCGCTGGCCGAGCAGACGGAGGAGGTCAAGAACCTGCGGCTGGAGATCGTCGCCCTGCGGGGGACGGTCGAGCAGCAAAATGAAGAGATCGCCGGGCTCCAGGCCCACGTCGCGGTCCTGTCTGCCGAGCTGGCGAAGCACGGCATTCAGCCGCCGCCGCGGCCGCACATGCCATCCGACACCTTGGTCTGAGGGTCCAACAGGCAAAAAGGCCCGCCCCAGGGCGGGCTTTCGGTGCTCAACAACAGCCGAAACGTCTATCGCGTTTAGAAATACAGACGGCGTTGGTTTCGTTGGTCGTTCATGCGACTTCAAGTTCAACGCAAGCATAATACGGCGACTGTGTCGTCATTCTTTGTCGAAAGCAATCTCAGGTCTCAACTATAAGCTTACCAATGTCGCTAATGTCATACCCTCCGATATTCTTAAACTCATTCTGAAATTTACCCGATCGTAGTATATTCAACATCGCGGTCACTTCCGGCGTGTCGACATCCTCTTTCTTCACGACCAGGTCGTATCGCTCCTTCTTCAATGGAATGAAGTCGACGTTCTCCACCTGTCGGGCGATCTTCTCGTTGCCGACCGCGACGTCGGCGTCACCGCGCCCGACCGCGCTCGCCACCGTGAGGTGGGACTGGTTCTCGTTCTCATACCCCTTGATCCGGCTGCCGTAGAGGCCGAGCAGCTTCAGGTTCTCGTCGAGCAGCACCCGCGAGCCCGCCCCCTTCTCCCGATTGATCATCGCGATGTCGTCCCGCGCGAAGTCCTGCCAGGACTCGATGTGCTTGGGATTGCCCTTGGCGACATAGAGGCCCTGCATCCGGTAGGTGACATTGACGATCGCGCACCGGATACCCGGCAGGAGCGACCGGACGTAGGGCACGTTGTAGTCGTCGGTGAGACTGTCCCAGAGGTGAGCCGTCGCGACGTTGATCCGGCCCTGGTAGAGGGACACGAGGCTGTCGTAGCTGCCGATATAGGCCCTCAGCGCCATGACGCCTTGCATCCGCAGGTAGTTCGACAGGACATCGAGGATGAGGTCCTGGCCGCAGATGATGAATCCGGCCTCCTTGCGACGCTCCATCGACAGGTCGAAATATCGGCTCTCGTCGAGCGCGGTCGGGATCGGGTGAACGGCGGCGCGCGCCGCGGTCTTCGACCTTTCGATGTAATCGCGGACGTGGGCTTCGGTGAACCGGATCTTCCGTCCGACCTTGTAGTGGTCGATCTCGTTCTTCTTGATCAGCCCGTAGATGCCGCTCTTGCTGACGTGAAGCATCGTCGCCACGTCCTCGGCCGTCAGGGCGCTTTTGTCGCTCACGGTCGCACCTTCATTCCGGTTCGTTCGTTATCGTAACGCTACGCACAAATCCGCCGAAAGTCTGTGCCGCTGCCCGCGATTTGCGCTTTACAGAATTTCGAGCTTCGTCTCATTTTGCGTAATCCGGCCGTCTGTGAGACGGCTTACGTTCGTATTCGTATCGTTTCGTATCACTTGAAGCGCCCTAAGTCACGCGGGGCTCGAGGCATACGGCGCGAGACCGATCCGGAGCCTCCCAATGGCCGCGCCTTCCGCCCCCGAACTCGTCCAGCCCGTCGAGGAGACCGCCTTCTGTGCTGCCGATGGCCCGCGCCCGCTTCCCACCTTTGCGGGCGGCGGACTGATCGGGGTGCTCGGAGGGCTGATCGGTCTCGGCGGCGCCGAGTTCCGGCTGCCGATCCTCATCGGCCCGTTCCGGTTTCGCGCGCTCGAAGCCGTGATCCTCAACAAGGCCATGAGCCTCGTCGTGGTCGCCACGGCCCTGCCGTTCCGGGCCGGGACGGTGCCGTTCGCGACCGTCGCGGCGAATTGGCCGACGGTCGTCAACCTGCTCGCCGGCAGCCTGCTCGGTGCGTGGCTGGGGGCCGGCTGGGCGACGAAGCTCGGCTCCCGCGCTCTCTACCGCATCCTCGCCGTTCTTCTGGTGCTGATTGCGGTGGCGCTCGTCCTCGGGCACGGCACCACGGCCGTCGAGCCTCTGTTCTCGGGGGCATGGCAGATCGTCGCCGGGATCGCCGCGGGGTTCGCGATCGGTGTCGTCGCGTCGTTGATGGGGGTCGCGGGCGGTGAGCTTCTCATCCCGACGCTCGTCCTGCTGTTCGGTGCCGACATCAAGCTCGCGGGCAGCCTGTCGCTGGCCGTCAGCCTGCCGACCATGATCGTCGGCTTCACCCGCTACAGCCGCGACAGCGCCTTCGCGGTCGTCGCCCGGAACAAGAGCTTCGTGCTGGTCATGGCGATCGGATCGATCGTCGGCACCTTCGTCGGCGGCCGGCTGCTCGGGATCGTCCCAGATCATGTCCTGTTGCCGGTCCTGGCGCTGATCCTCGTCGTCTCGTCCGTGAAGGTGTGGCGGCACGGGTGATCGCTCGCGTTCAGCACCGTTTCTCGAACGATACACTGTCTTGTCTGGAGGTTCCATGCCGCTCTGTCGAACCGCAATCGCATCCCTGTCCCTGTGGGTACTGCTGCTGATCGGTGTCACCACGTTTCCGATGGCGCCGCAGGCGCGGGCCGACGAGGTCCAGGTCGCCGTTGCCGCCAACTTCACGGCACCGATGCGGAAGATCGCCGCCGAGTTCGAGAAGGACACGGGCCACAAGACGGTTCTCATGTTCGGGACGGTCGGCAAGTTCTTCGCGCAAATGAAGGCCGGCGCGCCGTTCGAGGTCCTGGTCTCGTCGGATCGCGAGACCCCCGACGCCCTCCTTCGCGAAGGCCTCGCCGTCGAGGCGCCCCGGTTCACCTATGCGATCGGCAAGCTCGTCCTGTGGAGCGCCTCGCCCGGCGTCGTCGATCCGAAGGGCGAGGTGCTGCGGAGCAATGCGTTCAGGCATTTTGCGCTCGCCAACCCGAGGCTCGCGGTCTACGGCGCGGCCGGCCAAGCGGTGATGAAGAAGCTCGGCGTCTGGGAGGCGATCGAGCCCAGGATCGTCACCGCGGAGAACATCACCCAGGCCTACCAGTTCATCGCCAGCGGCAACGCCGAGCTCGGCTTCGTGGCCTACTCGCAGGTGGTGGGTCTGGACGGCAAGATCGCATCGGGCTCGGCCTGGATGGTTCCGACCGATCTCCATCCTCCGCTTCCGCAGGACGTCATCCTTCTCACCCCCGGAAAGGACAGTGCCGCGGCCAAGGCGATCATCGCGTACCTCCGCTCGGAGAAGGCGCGCGCCATCATCCTCTCCTACGGCTACGATCTCCCCAACTGAAAGAAGGGCAGTGCTCTCATGCGCTTTCTCACGTTCGTTTCCGCCGCGCTGCTGGCCGCGCTCGCGTCACTGGCGATCCCAGCCCAGGCGGCCGATAAGGTCACCATTGCGGCGGCCGCCGACCTCAAGTTCGCGATGGACGAGGTCGCAGCCGCCTTCCGCAAGGCCCATCCGGGAGCCGAGGTGACGATGATCTACGGATCGTCGGGAAAGTTCCACACCCAGATCCAGCAGGGTGCGCCGTTCGACCTGTTCTTCTCGGCGGATGTCGGCTTCGCGCGCGAGCTGAGAACGGCCGGACAGGCCGTCACCGAGCCCAAGCTCTACGCCATCGGTCGCATCGTCATCTGGAGCACGTCGCGAGACGCCAGCAAAATGACCCTGAGTGACCTCGCCGATCCGACGATCCAGAAGATTGCCGTTGCCAATCCCAGACACGCCCCCTACGGCAAGCGCGCCGAGGAGGCGCTTCGCGCCGTCGGCCTGTGGGACAGCCTCCAGGGCAAGATGGTGTTCGGCGAGAACATCGCGCATACGGCACAATACGTTCAGAGCGGTGCCGCCGACATCGGGATCATCGCCCTCTCGCTGGCGCTCAACCGCGAGCTGGCGAGCAAGGGCGGCTATGCCCTCATCCCCGACGACAAGCATGCGCCGCTGGAGCAGGCCTATGTGATCACCAAGCACGGCGAGGGCAACGCGTTCGCGGCCGCCTTCGCGGCTTACATGGAGACTCCGGAGGCCCGCCGGATCATGCGCCGATACGGGTTCGTGCTTCCCGGCGAAGCCGCTGCCGCGAACTGAGGTTCGGATGCTGACCGGCGATGATGTGCAGGCCATCCTGCTGACGCTCAGGCTGGCCGCCACAACCGTGGCTCTGCTGCTCCTGATCGGGACACCCATCGCCTGGTGGCTGGCCCGGACGAAATCGCGGCTCAAGGGGCCGGTGGGGGCGCTCGTCGCGCTCCCGCTGGTCCTACCGCCGACCGTCATCGGCTTCTACATGCTCGTCGCGATGGGGCCTTGGGGTCCTATCGGCAAGCTGTCCAGCGCGCTGGGCCTCGGGACACTGCCCTTCACCTTCACGGGGATCGTCATCGCGTCCGTCGTCTACTCGATGCCGTTCGTCGTCCAGCCGATCCAGAACGCCTTCGAGGCCATGGGGAACCGACCCTTGGAGGTGGCCGCCACGCTGGGGGCCAATCCGGTGTCTGCCTTCTTCACGGTCGCCTTGCCGCTCGCTCGTCCGGGCTTCGTGACCGCCACCATCCTCGGCTTCGCCCACACGGTCGGCGAGTTCGGCGTGGTGCTGATGGTCGGCGGCAACATACCCGGCAAGACGCGCTTGATCTCGGTCCAGATCTACGACCACGTCGAGGCCATGGAATACGCCAACGCTCACTGGCTGGCCGGGGGCATGCTCGTTTTCAGCTTTCTGGTCCTGCTCGCCCTCTACTCCCGCCGCAAGGATCGGGTCGATGCATGAGGCGGCTGCTCGAAACGGGATCACGGCGCGCTTCGGCCTCGATTTCCCGTCATTCGCTCTCGACGTCGATCTGGTTCTGCCGGCCAGGGGCGTCACCGCGATCTTCGGACCATCCGGGTCAGGCAAGACGACGGTCCTGCGGTGTGTCGCCGGACTGGAGCGGGCGACCACGGGGTTTCTCGCCTACGACGGGCAGGTCTGGCAGGATGAGGCTCGCCGCGTCTTCGTCCCCACCCACCGACGGCCGATCGGCGTGGTGTTCCAGGAGGCGAGCCTGTTCCAGCACCTGTCGGTGATGGGCAACCTGAAATACGGAATGACCCGCGCCGGCCTCTCCCCCGAGCAGGCCGGCCTCGACGCCATCGTCGCGCTGCTCGGGATCGAGCACTTGCTCGCACGCGGAACGAAGACGCTGTCGGGCGGCGAGCGTCAACGCATCGCGATCGCGAGGGCACTGCTGCGGCGTCCCCGTCTCCTCCTGATGGACGAGCCTCTCGCCGCGCTCGACCTGAAGCGGAAGTCCGAAATTCTGCCTTATCTCGAACGACTCCATGACGAGCTGGACATCCCCATCCTCTATGTGAGCCACGCGCCCGAGGAGGTCGCCCGGCTCGCGGACCATCTCGTCCTGATGGACGGCGGCAAGGTGATCGCCCAGGGGCCGCTCTCCGAGACCATGGGACGGCTCGACCTGGCGTCGCGCTTCGCGGACGATGTGAGCGTGGTTCTGCCAGTCACCATCGGGGCTCACGACGACGACGACCTCACCCGGCTGGATTTCGCGAGTGGGGCGATCGTCGTCGGGCGAAGGCCCGAGCCGGTGGGGCGAAAGCTGCGATGTCGCATTCGCGCCCGCGACGTCAGCCTGAGCCTCGGCAACCATGCCGACATGAGCATCGTCAATATCCTGCCAGCGACCGTGACGGCGTTGGGCGAAACTCCCGTCCCCGGACACATATTGGTCGAGACAGCGCTTTCAGGTGGCGAAAGACTCGTCGCCAGGATCACAAAGCGGTCGTCCACCCAACTTGGCATCCGGCCGGGTGTGCCGGTCTACGCCCAGGTCAAGGCGGTGGCCCTATTCGGAGAATGAACGGTCGCGTCCGCTTTTGGCACTTTGCGTCGATGCGTCCGGTGCAGAATACCAACGAAGGTGGGCACCAAGCGTCAGATTTGGCCGCTAGCTGGTTGCGGCGGCGAAACGTCGGTTCTCTTTTCACGGTCCGCCATCGTCGCGGCAACGAAGGCCAGCACCCACGCGCCGATACCCGGGACGATGCCGAACAGGAACAACACCGGCGTGCCGAGGCACAGGCCGAAGGTGGCGAGCTTCGGCGCGACACCGGCGCCGCCGAAGGCGATGTAGAAGGGGATGAAGGCGACGGCGTAGACCGCGACCAGGAGCAGGATGCTGTTGGGTTCCATGAACGCTCTCCTTGAGGGAGAGCCCGAACATATCACGGCTACCCGTAGCGGTTAGCCCGGCGTAATCGGCCACCGCCCGGGTCCAGCAAACGGAACGGGAACTCGCGGGGGGGATCATGATGAAACGGACCTCCGCTACCAACTTCAAAAATATCTTGTAATTACAATTATTTAGATGGTGCGCCCCAGCTCTCGCCGGGTGACGCCCTGGTTCCGCGCGCTCACGGGCCCCGCCCGGTCATGAACAGGCGGCGGCAGGGATGGCCCGAGGATCGGAGCGCACGTCGCGGAAGCGGCCCTCGCCCGCCGGCAGCGGACGGGATGCCGGTGGGTGCGATCAAGTCGCGTTCGCGAGCCGCGACGCGACCGAGGCGAGCAGGATGCCGTGCGCGCGGTCGACGATGTCGTCGAGCGACGGGGTCTTCGCGAACATGGCGCGGGCCTCGGCTCGCAGCTCGTCCCGACTCGGAACATGCGGCAGGTGCAGACTCGCGAGCATGTCGACGGTGCGGTTCTGGGCCCGGGCGAAACTGGCGCGGAACGTCGCCAGCTCGGGACCGTGCAGCGCGGCGGCGGCCGCGGCCGCGATGCGATCGACGTTGAAGCGGGCGACGAGCTGCTCCGCCGCCCGGTGCACCACCTTGGTGCCGAGACGCTGCTCGTTGCGCAGCACCTGGGCCGGCGGGGTCTTCAGGCCCCAGACGATGCCGAGCCGGGACAGGCCCAGAAGGACGTAGTAGGTCGGATCGATCTCCCACCAGCGGAAGCCCTGGCGCGCACTGCTCTGATAGGCGTGGTGATTGTTGTGCCACCCCTCCCCCATGGTGACGAGCGCGAGGACCCAGTTGTTGCGGGACTCGTCGCCGGTGACGAACCGCTTCTTGCCGCGCACATGGGCGAGCGAATTGATGCAGAAGGTCGCGTGATAGACCAGCACGGTGCTCCAGAAGAAGCCGACCACGAGCCCGGACCACCCGGCCGCCGCGAAGCAGAGCACGGCCAGCCCCACGGCCGGAACCAGCTCGAAGCGATGCAGCCACATCAGCTCCGGAAAGCGGGCGAAGTCGGCGATCTTCGACAGGTCGGTGGTCTCATGCCGGCGGGCGAAGATCCAGCCGACGTGACTGTACAGGAATCCCTTGTGGACCGGCGAGTGCACGTCGTGCTCGGTGTCGGAATGCAGGTGGTGGTGCCGGTGCTTGGCGGCCCACCACAGGACGCTCTTCTGCGCCGTGCTCTGGGCCAGCACGGCGAGCACGAGCTGGAAGGCACGGCTGGTCGCGTAGGCGCGATGCGAGAAGTAGCGGTGGTAGCCGGCCCCGATGGCGAACATCCGCAGCCAGTAGAGGCCGACGCCGATCAGCACGGCCTCGAGCGTCACGCCGGTCCAGACCGCGGCGAGGCACGCGACGTGGACGAGCACGAACGGAACGGCGGAAGGGTAGACGATGTCGTCGTGCTCGTCTGTGCACTCGATCTGGCTCGGCAACGGAGGCTCCGTGAGCTGAAGTGTATGGACGTCAACGCGTGGTCTCCCGCCGGGTTGCGTCGGCCCGGGGAGCCGAGACGGCCGCCGTCGGCGGAGCGACGTCCGCGCCGGCTGTGTCTCCGTATCGTCATCCTCGAGTCGGTGAGGACAGGTGAGGACGAGTCAGTGACGACCGGTCAGCGACGGTGAACTGGATCCGGCGTGCGCATCGCGGCGGGACGGCGGGCGGGACGATGGGCGGGACGGAGGCGCCCCGACGGCAGACGAAGGCGACCGAGCCGTCATCCTGACCCGCAAATCCTTCCAAACTAAGGCGTTCCTCCGGACGAGCCGGGCTCCTCCTCGACGACGACCTCCACCGTCATCGCGTCGAACGCATAGGTCGGCCCGCTGAACGTGCCGATCACCGGAATCGCCTGCCGGATGTCGCGCGCCACGGCGACCGGGACCAGGTTCGCGCCGCCGATGCTGCGATTGGTCGGGTCGAAGGTCACCCAGCCGGCGCCGGGCAGATAGACCTCCGCCCAGGCATGGGTGGTCGAGGCGCTCGCGCTGTCCGTCGGGGCCACCGCCGCGCCGTCGCCGGTCCGGTCGTGCAGATAACCCGAGACGGCGCGAGCCCCGAAGCCGAGCCGCCGGGCCGCCTCGATGAACAGGGTCGCGAGGTCGCGGCACGATCCGGACGCGCGGTCGAGGGTCTCGGCGGGCGACCGCGTGCCTTCGTCGTCGCGCGTCTCGTAGGCGATCGTTCCCGAGACTCCGGCGGCGAGATCCTTCAGGAGGCTCAGCGTGTCGGTCGGGTGGCTGTGCACGAAACCGCGCGCCCAGCGGTGCAGCCGGTCGTCCGGATCCGGGTGCTGCGGCACGGTGAAGGGTCCGAGGTCCAGCCACTCCTCGTCGCCGTATCTGAACGGGTAGGACGTCGCCGACGCGGCGATCGTGAAGACCGGCCAGGCAGCGGCGTCGAGCTTCAGGGTCGCGACGCTCTCGACGACGAGACGGTCCGCCGGCGAGCCGAAGGTCGCGGTCGCGACGGTGTTGCCGAAGACGTCCTGTGCCCAGGTGATGGTCGCGGCCGGGTGAACCGTGACCTCGTGGCCGATCAGCCTCAGCTCGCGGCTTTCCCGCGGCCGCAGCATCAGCCGGTGCGGCCACAGCATCACCGGCGCGCGATACCGGTAGGTCGTCCGGTGGCGGATGCAGAGATCGACCAATCCTCACCCCGTCGCGATGTCGCCGCGAAAGGCACGGCTGCCCCTGTCCGGCCGTGAACGATGGACCGCACGCCCTAACGGTCCTTCATCAGCCCCGCCGACCGGAGCGCCGACGTGATGACAGCCTCGACGTCGACGGGTGTAAACCGACCGTAAGGCGGCGCCCCGGCTTTTCCGGTGCTGTCGCGTCTGCGATCGCCTCCGAAGCCGCTGCGTGCGAAGCCGTCGCTGCCGACGCCGTCCTCGAAGGTCTCACGGCGACCGTCTTCGGGGGCCCGCTCGAGAACCTCGCCGTCGAAGACGTGTTCCACCACGGCGCGCGATGTTCTCGCTTCGGCCGGCGCGACCGCCGGCTCGGCCGCCGGTGCGGTATGGCGGAACGCCGCCGCGGCGAGCCCGAAGAACTTGGCGATGTGGTAGGACGACGAGATGCCGACCTCGAGCAGGAACGGGCCGGCGATCCCGCATTCGTCATCCGAGTGGCCGGTCGCCAGCGGCGTGCCGTGCGCCATGTCCGTGATGCCGTAGAACTCGATCACCTCGGTGCCGGCGGCATCGGTCCAGACCTTCCGGTCGTAGCCGTCCACGGTGGCGGCCGTCGACGGCGTCGCCGACAGGCCGTGGACGTTCGTCCACTGCTTGAGGGTCTCACGGGCGTTCGCCGGGATCACGGTCCGGTCGGCGGTGCCGTGCCAGACCGAGACGCGGGGCCAGCGCCCGGTGCCGGGCGCCGCCGCGCGTACGACATCGCCCCACTCCTGGGCACTCCGTGACGGGCAGCGGTTCATCGCGTCGAACGCCTGCTGGACCGTCCCCGCCGCACCGTAAGGCAGGCCGGCGATGATCGCGCCGCCGGCGAACACCTCCGGGTAGCACGCGAGCATGACCGACGTCATGGCGCCGCCCGCGGAGAGACCTGTGACGTAGATGCGGCGGCGATCGATGCCGTGCCGAACCACCATCGCCTCGATCATCTGCCGGATCGACAGAGCCTGGCCGCGATCGCGTCGGGTGTGGGCCGGCGAGAACCAGTCGAAGCAGCGGGCGGGATTGTTCGCGCTGCGCTGCTCCGGGAGCAGCAGGCAAAACCCATAGCGGTCGGCGAGCGTGCGCCAGCCGGCGCCCGCGCAGTAATCGGACGCCGTCTGCGTGCACCCGTGCAGCACGACGACGAGCGCCGGGTCTGCCGCGAGGCGTCGCGGCACGTGCGACAGCATCCTCAGGCGACCGGGATCGGAGCCGAAGTCGTGCTCCTCGACCAGATCGCTCGCCCCGCCGGCCCGGGCGCCGGCGGAGGGGCGCTGGGCCCGCCGCAGCCGCTCGTCCCACTGGTGCCGGCGGCGAGCGAGCGCCGCAATCGTCTCTGCGAGCGTGGGCAAGGGAACATCCTCTCGAGACGGGTGGCGGTGAAGGACGGGGGCGATGAAGAATGTGACGGTCGTCAACGGCTCGCCAGGGATATCGTTGCCGCAGTGCGGCCCCGCAATGGCGGATGTCGCCATTCATCGCGTTTCCGACGACCCGCGGCGCCCGCGACGACAGCGCAGCCGCGCGCCCTTGATCTGTCGGCTCGCGCGTCCCATATGACAGAGGTCGATAGACGGCCGGACGACTTGGCCTTGCGTTGAACGACTTGGCTTTGCGCCGATCGGTTCAGCGTCGCGCCCGCTCCTCTTTCCTGAAAAACGCGACTTCGACGGCCTGCGCGAGCGGGCGAGCAACGACTCTGTTCATGAAAGGCGGTCCCGATGGTCAATGGCACCGTGAAGTGGTTCAACGCCCAAAAGGGCTTCGGCTTCATCGCCCCCGACGGCGGTGGTTCGGATGCCTTCGTGCACATCAGCGCGCTCGAGAGCGCCGGCATCTCCGACCTGCGGGAGGGGCAGAAGGTCAGCTACGACCTCGTCCCCGACGGCAACACCGGGAAGATGACCGCGACCAAGCTGGAACTGCTTGGTTGATTGCATCGGCGGCCGCGGTGATCACCGCGCCGCCGGCACAGCCCGCATCGCTTCGACGTGCCGACCACGGATGTACTGGCGGCCCGAGCCGGGCGATACGGCGGCAATCGGCCTCGAGGAGGCGCTCCGCGCCTCGCCGGCCCCGCACCTCGTCGAGGTGCGGGGCCGTTCTGTCATGGTGAACCGTCGGAAACGCAGGAGGACCGCATGTCCAAGGAGAAGAGACGCGGCAATCGTGAGCTGAAGAAGCCCAAGAAGAAGGTGCCGGGCGCCATCGCCACGAGCGCGCCGACGGGTGCGCCCAAGAGTGGACCGGCGAGCGGAGGGGCGACGACGGAGCTGTTCCGGAAGCGGAAGGACTGAGGGCGTCCGGATCGGTGAGCGATCCGCAGGCGGCGTGATCCAGATGATCACGCCGCCTGCGGATCTCGCCGCGACGGGTCGCGAGCGCCGCCATCCGGCGGATCACGGCGTCACGGCGCCGCCCGACGCACCCGCTTTGCCGGCTCCTGCGGCGACACCGGAGTCGCTCCCGCGTCACGCGCCGCCCGGAGAGCCTTGAGCCGCTCCATGTTGGCGAGAGCGGCCTTGTGAGCCGCGGCATAGTCCGCTGCCGCGCGGCTGGCGAGCACGACCTCCTCGGTTTTTCTCTTGAATCGCGTTTCCGCGTCCTCGCGGGCGCGTACGGACCGTGTGTTCATCAATCGATCTCCAGGGTCGCCGGCGAAAGCCGGTCTGTTGTTGGTCTTCCGAGGCTCGATGCCGCATCGCGGCCGCGACGCCGCGACGCCGCTACGGCTTCGTCCCCTCGCGGAGCGTCTCGATCATTGCCGTCGAGGCTTTGTGGAGGGTCTCGTTCGGATGCTCGCCGCAATACCGATCGATCCACGACGCGAGCTCGTCGGTGCTCTTGCCCTGCGACACATCCATCGCCGGCGTCGCGCCGTACTGACTGTAGGCGGTGAGAAAGCCGAGAACCCAGGCCGTCCTCGGCTCCGCTGACGGCGACGCAGTGCGGCGATCGTCGGTCCAGGCGCGTTGCCTTGTCCGAGCAGGGGCTCGCTGGCGACGCTGTTCCGCGCCGCGATCGGTGCCGTCAGAACCGACAGAAGGACGCCCAGGCAGGCACCCGCACGCGCCGCGTTGCGCGATCCCGGGCCGCGTGCCCGTACACGAAGAAGCGGCTTCGCACCTGCGGCACGAAGACGCGCGTCCGGATATGGGGGATACGGCATTGCGCGCGCCGCGTCGCGACCCGCCGGTCGGCCCGGTGTCACGACGGAGTCGGTCGCGCTGCTCTCAATCACGTGCTTCAAACTCGGGCCGATCTGGCCGTTCCGGCTTCGGGCACCAGGCCCGTCCCGCGGCGGTCCGCCAGTGTACCCCAGGCGTCGTTCCAAAGATGCTCCGGATCGACGATTACCATCGGCACCCCGACAGCGTCGGCGAAGCGACGTCCGACCTCGAGGGCACGCGCGGCGGCGATCGCGCCGGCCACCGGCCCGTGCAGCTCGAACGGCTGACCGAAGATCATCTTGGTCGGGCCCAGCATGCGGCAGCGCGTGATCCCCTCCTGTGACCAGAAGACGATCGTCACACACTCGTCGTCCGGATCGTCGACCCGCAAGAACGTCGTCATGGAGCGTCCTTCCTGCCCCCCTGGGGGAGCGGCCGTATCGCGCAATCACCGGGTTTTCGACGTCAACGATCCGCGGACGAAGATGTTCCGTCGGCGCGGAGCGGTCGAAGACCGCACATCGGAGATCACGCATCGGAAGATCGAGTGCCGGTGCGATCGCTGCTTGCGACACCGCAAGACACGAATTGTCTCGCAAATCGCCCGAGTGCGGTCCATAGTATATCAAAGCTCGACCGCGATCTCTCCCATCGGGAGCTTTCGTCCATCGGGAGCTTTCATCGAAAGGCGAGGCGCACGGCGCGATGCGCGGCGATCGAGCCATCCACATGCGGTCGGCTGCGGCTTTCGTGACGGAACCACCCCTGCGACCGGACGCCCTCGTCGTCTAGCGAGGCCGACAATGCGGGCGGGCGCGACTGCGCGGCAGATCGTCGACGCGTCCCGGGCTGGCGAGTCGTGTATCCGCAGCGAAGCTCGTCTTGGAGAACCGCATGACCGACCTGCCCATCCAGCTCGACAAGCACCGCGGCATGATCGCACAGCAGGCCACGGAGCTGCGGCGCCTTCGCGCCGACGTCGAGGCGAATGCGAAGGCGTTGCGGGAGCGGGAGCACGAGATGGAGACTCACCTGCTGGCCGCGCCCGCGCAGAACTGGGCGGAGGCGGCCGAGAAGGCGCATTACCTGCTGTCGCTGTTCGCCACCACGCCAGCCGCACAGGACCCGCGCCGGCAGCGGCTGATCGCGGATGTCCTGAAGGATTTCGAGATTCTGTCGAACGGATCAGTCGGATGACGGTAACGTTGCGATTCCCGAACCGCTCCCGCTACTATGACACGACCCGGCGAGCCGTCGGGTTCTGGGCCCATGATAGCGCCATGGAAGCGGCATTCTTCGTGGCCGAGGGTCTTCTTCGGCGACTCCAGCCCGGCATGTCCACCGACGAGCCGAGCATGCTGGAGGCGTTCGATGCCCATCGCGACCGCATCCAGGCTGCGGCCGTGAAGGCCTATACGCGCGGGGGCGCCGGAGCCTACGCGCTGAGCGAAGACGATTTCTGAGCCGCAGCCAGCCGATCGGCACATCCATCGTTCCGATCGCCGCGTGTCGGGGCCTTACCGGGGACAGTGATCATGGAACCAGCCGCCACCACCTCGCCCTCGGGCGAGTTCGGCAGGCGCGTCGTCTTCACCCTCGCGGGCGTGGCCGCGGCCCTGTTCGGAGCCTTTCTGTGGCTCTTCAACTTCACGGACTTCTTCTGATCGGTGAGGTCGTTCGCGCCGGGGGCCGAGTCGGCGGCGGGATATCGCGGGCGGGTCATCACGGTCGCGGGACCACGTCTCACGGAGGCGCGCGCATTCCGCGAGGTGGAGCACGAAGAAGCTCTCCACGGCCGGTCACCACGCCCCGCACCTCGCACGCCAGAGGCCGATCCCTCACTTCGGGCGGCCGGCCCGCTTCTTCACCTCGGCCGTCGTGTACTCGGCCGCGACATCGATATCGGAGACGATGCGATACCGATAGGTCTCGTCCCACGCGTTCTCGTGGATGAGCTCCTGCGTGTGCGAGAAGATGTCCAGTCCGGAGACGAGATCCCGTTGGACCTCGTTCCGGTACCCGTCCAATACGATCAGCTGTACCGGCATTGTTCTTCCTTGTTGTTCGTCAGGCGGTCTGCTGCGTAACGCCGGCCCTCGCGTCACGTTCCGCGGCCGTCGCGCCGAACCGACCAGAGCGCGCGTAACGGGAACCGGCCGCTCGCCAGCCGTGTTGGTCCGGGCGGTTGTCCCGCGGTCCGGGGCGCCGCCCGAAGAAGTTTCGCATGGGAGCCGCATGGGAGCCGCATGGGAGCGGAGACCTCTTCGATGAGGTGGCACGGCTACACGCCTTCCAGCCAGATCGCCGCGGGCACGCGGCTTCACATTGTCGAAGTCGAAGCCGGGCCTGCGGATGGATCCCGAGGTGCTCTCATGGCCGGAGCCGAGATCGAGGTCGACCTCGGAGCCGGGGGACGGACCACCGTCGTGGTGACCGAGATCGGTCCGCATCATGCGGACATCTTCCTTCCCGACGGATCGGTCTGGACGATGACGCCCCATTCCGTGGAGGACGGGCACGTCGCCACGGTGTTCGAAGGATCGCATTTCCATAACTGGATCGTCCGCGCGGCACGTCCCGGGATCCGGTGATCGACGGACGGACGGCGCGCTCGATGCCCTGGATCGGCTGGACGACGGCCATCCGGCCGGCAGCCCGCGGGAGCGCCGCGGTTCGATCCGAACCGGTCGGCCGCGACGGGATTGTCAGAGACGATCCCCCGAGACCTTTCCGCTTCATGCACGACCTTTCCCGTCGCGAACCGTTGGCGGTGCCACAAATCCGGCAGCGCGCCTCTGTGGTTTCCGGCTCGCCGCTCGGAGCGGTCGCGGAGCTCACCCTCGCACGCTGGGCGGAAGCCGACGTCGCGATCCTCGTCCTCGCGCCGAGCGAACGGCGCGCCGAAATGCTCGGCGCAATCCTGCACGCCTTCGATCCCGACTGCGGCGCGATGGTGCTGCCGCGCAGCGACGTGCTGCCCTATGACGGGATCGTGCCGTCGCGCGACATCGCAGGACGACGCGCATCGGTGCTGCGGCGCCTCGCACGCGGATTCCGGGGCATCGTGATCGAGACGCCCGACGCCGTGCTGCAGCGCGTTCCGCCGCCGTCGGCGTGGACGGACGCCATCTTCGCACTGGCGGCGGGGCAGCCGCTCGACGTCGCGGCGCTTCGGGAATTCCTCGAGCGGGCCGGCTACGATCTCGATGCCCGCGTCGACGATCCGGGCGAGGCCAACCTGCAGGGCCGGGTGATCGACGTCTTTCCGGCCGGCGCGATCGGCCCGGTGCGAATCGAGCACGAGGACGGCCGCATCCTCGGCCTTTCGTCCTATGATCCGCTCACCCAGCGCAGCACCGGCGATCTCGCCGACATCGTGCTGGAGGTCGCCTCGGAAGGCTGCGTCCAGACGAACGAGCAGACTGGCACCAGCGTCTTCGACTACGTGCCGGAGGCTCTGGTCGTCGCGGACGCCCGGGCCGATGCCCGCGCCTCGGCGTTCCTGCGGTCCGTGCGCGACTCCTACGAGACGCGCCGCGCCCTTCCGGCCGGCCTGACACGCGACATGCGCCCGCCGCTGCCGCCCGACCTCTTCTACCTGGATCGGGCAGCCTGGGAGGCGGCGTCGCGACGTCCCGGCACCATCGTCCTCGCGGAGGTCGCACCCGCGGCCGAGCAGCACGTGCCGCTGTTCGCTGCCGGACGTTCTCCGCTGCGACAGCTCCGCGCCTTCGTCGGCGAAACGACGCGGGCCGGCCGCAAGCTCGTTCTGACGACGGCCGACGCCCACGACCGGCGGACCTGCGAAAGCCGCCTGCGCCGGGCCGGCGCGCCGGCCGCCACCCAGGTCTCCTCCTGGGCCGACGTCCTCGCTGCCCCGCCGGCGGCCGTCCTGTCGCTACGGGCCGATCTGGAGGCCGGCTTCGTGTCGCCCTCGACCGACACCGCCGTCATTGCGGCCGCCGACCTGCTGGGAAGCCGCGCCCGCCAAGACGCCCCGTTCGGCGTCCGGGTCGCAGCGGTCCAGCCGGAGACCGAAGGGCTGCGGCCTGGCGACGCGGTTCTCCATCTCGCCCGCGGCCTCGGCGTGCTGACCGGCATCGAGACCGTCGCGACCACCGACGCGGGTGCGATCGACATGATCCGGCTTCGCTACGCCGACGACACCGACGTGCTGCTGCCGGTCCATGAGCTCGCCGCCGTGCGGCGGCATGGCGGCGATCCAGAGAGCCTCATGCTCGACAGCGCCGACGGCGCGACCTGGAGCCGGCGGTCCGCCCGGCTGCGACGCGAGATCGACGACACGGCCCACAGAATGGTGGCGCTCGCGGCCGGCGGGAGGCACGGACCGCGCCGGCCTTGCGGCCGCCTGCGGCCGAGTACGAGCGCTTCGCCTCCGGCTTCTCGTTCCTGCCGACGGTCGATCAGAACGCCGCCATCGGGGCCGTGCTCGGCGACCTCGCGTCGGGCCGCCCGATGGATCGGCTGGTGTGCGGCGACGTCGGCTTCGGCAAGACCGAGGTGGCGCTGCGGGCGGCCGCCGCGGCCGTGCTGGCCGGCAAGCAGGTGGCCGTGGTGGCCCCGACGACGGTGCTGGCCGCCCAGCACGCCGAGACGTTCCGCCGCCGCTTTGCGACGCTCGGCATCGCGGTGGGGCATCGGTCGCGCATCGCCCGGCCGGCCGAGAAGCGGGAGCTCCTGGCCGAGCTGGCGGACGGGTCGCTTCGGCTGGTGGTCGGCACCCATGCGATCGCCGGAAAGGGCGTGCGCTTCGCCGATCTCGGCCTGGTCGTCATCGACGAGGAGCACCGGTTCGGCGTGCGCGAGAAGAGCAGGCTGCGCGCCCTGGCGGAGAGCGTGCATCTGCTGACCCTGTCGGCGACGCCCATCCCGCGCACCCTGCGGATGGCGACCCTGGGCCTGCAGGAGCTCAGCACGATCGCGACGCCTCCGGCCCGGCGGCTGCCCGTCCGCAGCATCGTCCGCGATTTCGACCATGCGACCGTGGCGGCCGCACTGCGTTACGAGCGCCGGCGTGGCGGCCAGTCCCTCGCGGTGTGTCCGCGGATCGAGGACATCCCGGCCATGGCCGAGCGCCTGCGGCACATCGTGTCGGACCTCGTCGTGCTCACCATCCACGGGCGGATGCCGGCGGCCGAGATCGACGACACGCTGGTGAGCTTCGCCGGCGGCGGGGGCGACATTCTGCTCGCGACCAACATCATCGAGAGCGGCCTCGACCTGCCCCGCGCCAACACGATCCTGATCTGGCGTCCGGACCGGTTCGGCCTCACCCAGCTGCATCAGCTGAGGGGGCGGGTCGGTCGGGGCGCGCGGCGCGCCTTCGCGTATTTCCTCTCCGATCCGGAGCAATCGAAGACGGCCGCGACCGAGAAGCGGCTCGCGGCCATCCGCGACGTCTCCGGGCTCGGTGCCGGATTCGCGCTGAGCGCCCGCGATCTCGATCTTCGCGGCTCCGGCGCGCTGTTCGGGGAGGACCAGGCCGGGCACATCGAGATCGCCGGGCCGGAGCTCTACGCCGAGCTGCTCGACCGCGCGGTGCGCCAGGCGCGGGGCGAGACGCTGGCAGACGAGACCATCCCGGAGCTGCATGTCGAGGCCGGCGGACGAATCCCGCCGGAGGTCGTGGCCGACGCCGATACGCGGCTCGCGCTCTACGCCCGGCTCGCCAAGGCCCGCCACGAGGACGAGTTCGACCAGATCGAGGCCGAGATCGAGGACCGCTTCGGCGAGGCGCCGAGCGAGCTGGACGACCTCCTGGCCCTGGCGCGCGTCCGGTCGCGCTGCCGGGCGCTGGGCGTCACGCGGGTCGATGCGGGTCCGCAGGCGATCGCATTGACGCTGCGCCCCGATGGTCGCCCGGACGCGCCGCACGCGGACCGATGCGGGCTGCGGTGGAGCGGCGAGCGCCTGATCGCCGACGTGCCGACCGATCCGGGAAACCGGATCGAGACCGTGATGACGATTCTCGACGACCTCGCCGGGTGACTCCGACGGCGACGGGGGCGTCGGCCGTCGTCATCCCGAGGCGGAGGGATCGGGGTCGAACAGATGCGGTCGGGACAGCAGGAGCAGGGCGACGAGCGCCAGGGTCTTGAGATCCTCGATCTGCTTCGCCTCGATCATCCGGCGCAACGCGACGAGGGGAATCTCGGTCACCTGGATGTCCTCGTGCTCCCCGGCAGCGCCGCCGCCGCGCCCCACCCGGTCGTCGGCGGAGTAGCTCGCGAGATAGAGGTCCAGACGCTCGGTCGACACGCCGGGCGAGCTCCAGACGCGGCCCGCATGCTCCAGCTCCCGCAACCTCAGCCCCGTCTCCTCCAGCGCCTCCCGCCTCGCCGTATCGGCCGGCTCCTCGTCCTCGATCATGCCGGCCGGGCACTCGAGGAGGTCGGCACGACCTTCCGTGATCAGCACGGGCGGGCGCAGCAGCTTCACCAGGATCGCGGTCCGGCGGACCGGATCGTAAGGCAGCACCGCGGCGGCATTGCCGTGATCCTCCACCTCGCGGCCGACCTCGCAGCCGTCGTCGAGTTGCAGGCGCACACCGAGGATCTCGGTCCATCCTCCGTACAGCGTGCGGGTCCGAAGGACTCTCGCCGGCATCGACGTCGCTCCTCGCCAGGGCGGCGGGAGAGGGACCGCGCGCCCGAGATGGTCCCATCCGGCCAGGGGTCGTCCCGCCGGTGTTTCTGCCCGGGACTGTCGGGCCAGCGCCGCCGCGCCGGGACATCGCGTCAGCGGGCGGCCGGCGGCCTCGTCGGCTCGCCCGCTGCGGACACAGGGTCCGGTTCGGCCTGCGAGGCCGGCCGGGCCTTCGTCCGCAGCACCAGGCGGAAGAACAACGGCACGAACAGGATCGCCAGGAAGGTCGCAGCCAGCATGCCGCCGATGACGCCGGTGCCGACCGAATGACGGCTCGCGGAACCGGCCCCCGAGGCGATCGCCAGCGGCAGCACGCCGAGCACCAGCGCGAGCGAGGTCATCACCACCGGCCGGAAGCGCAGGCGCGCGGCCTCGATGGCGGCGCGCGTGGCCGAGCGCCCGGCCTCCTGCCGGTCCGCCGCGAAGGCCACGATCAGGATCGCGTTCTTGGCGGCGAGACCGATCAGGGTGACGAGCCCGACCTGGAAATACACGTCGTTCTCGATGCCGCGCAGCCAGATCGCCAGGATCGCCCCGAACACCGCGAACGGCACGGCCGCGACCACCGCCAACGGCAGGCTCCACCGCTCGTACTGGGCCGCCAGAACGAGAAATACCATGAGGATGCCGAACAGAAAGCCCTGGGCACCGCTGCCGGCCGTCTGAATCTCCTGATAGGCCGCGCCGGTCCAGCCGATCGTGTAGTCCGCCGACAGCGTCTCGGCGACCACCTGCTGGATCGCCGCGATCGCCTGGCCCGACGAGAAGCCGGCTGCCGGGCTCGCCTGCACCCGGGCCGCCGGGAAGACGTTGAACCGCTCGACCACGTCCGGCCCGACCGTGCGCGAGACCGTAACGAGGGCCGAGAGCGGCACCATGGCGCCTTCCTGAGAGCGGACGAAGACGTGGCGAAGGTCGTCCGGCGTCTCGCGGAACGCGCCTTCGGACGACAGCGTCACCCGGAACGTGCGGCCGAACAGGGTGAAGTCGTTGACGTAGAGGCTGCCGAACGAGCTCTGCATCGTATCGAACAGCGAGGCGATCGGCACGCCGAGCGCCTTCGCCTTCTCGCGGTCGACGATGACGCGGTATTGCGGCGTCCCGGTCGAGAACGTCGTCGAGACGCCGGTGAGCTCGGGACGCCGGCCGGCCGCCGCGACCAGCCGCTGCACCGCCTCGTTCAGGCTCTCCAGGCTGCCGCCGGAGCGGTCCTGCAGGTAGAACTCGATGCCCCCGGTGGTCGAGATGCCCTGGATGGGCGGCGGGTTGAAGCCGATGACGACGCCATCGAGAAACCGCGCATTGAGGGCCGCAAAGGCGCGCGGCAGGGCGCGGGCGTCGAGAGCCGGGTCGGTGCGCTCGGACCAGTCCTTCAGCGAGACGAAGGAGACGCCCGAATTGGTCTTCTGCGCGCCGGCCAGGAAGTCGAAGCCGGCGAGCGTGACCACGTCGGCGACGGCGGGGTGGGCGACGACCCCGGCGCTCACCTTCTCGGTGACGGCGAGGGTGCGGTCGAGCGAGGCCGCCGGCGGAAGCTGGGTGACGAGAAACACGTAACCCTGGTCCTCGGACGGCACCAGCGCGCCCGGCACCCGCTGGAACAGGAGCCAAGTCGCGCCGAGCATGACGGCGATCAGGGCGATCGCCAGAACGGCGTGGCGCAGGAAGAACCGCACGCCGGCGGTGTAGCGCGACGTCAGCGCCGAGAAGCCGCGGTTGAACCAGCGGAACGGCAGCCACGGCTCGCGGTGGCCCGACTTCAGCAGCAGCGCGCACAACGCCGGGGTGAGCGTGAGGGCGACGATGCTGGAGATGATCACCGACACCGCGATGGTGACGGCGAACTGCCGGTAGAGCTCGCCGGCGAGCCCGCCCAGGAACGACACCGGCACGAACACCGCGGCCAGCACGAGCGTCGTCGCGACGATCGGGCCGGTCACCTCCCGCATCGCCTGCACGGCGGCGTCGTAGGCCGAGATCGTCCCCCCGGCCATGTTGCGCTCGACATTCTCCAGAACCACGATGGCGTCGTCGACCACGATGCCGATGGCGAGGATCAGCCCGAACAGCGTGAACAGGTTGATCGAGAAGCCGAGCAGGTACATGCCCGCGAAGGTGCCGACGATCGACACCGGCACGGCGAGCACCGGGATCAGGGTGGCGCGCCAGGTCTGCAGGAAGACGAACACGACCAGCACGACCAGCGCGATCGCCTCGGCGAAGGTCTTGGCGACCTCCTCCACGGAGGCCTGGATGAACCGCGTCGTGTTGAACGGCACGTCGTAGCGCAGCCCCTCCGGAAAGCGCCGCGACAGGCGGTCCATGGTCTCCTGCACGGCGGTCGCGACCTCCAGGGCATTGGCGCCCGGCTGCAGATAGACGCCGATCGGCACGGCCGGCGCGCCGTTCAGGGTGGCGACGGTCGAGTAGTTCTGCGAGCCGAGCTCGACCCGGGCGACGTCCTTGACGCGCAGCGCCGCCCCACTCGGGTCGGAGCGGACGATGATGTTCTCGAACTCCTTCGGATCGGCGAAGCGCCCCTGCGTGGTGACCGAGTAGGTGAAGGCCTGATCGCCGCGCATCGGCTCCTCGCCGAAGCGGCCGGCGGCGAACTGCGAGTTCTGCTCGCGGATCGCCGCGGCGACGTCGCTCGGCGTCAGCTTGTACTGCGCCACCTTGTCGGGACGCAGCCAAATCCGCATCGAGTAGTCCGACGCGCCGAACAGCGAAGCATCGCCGACGCCCGCGGTGCGGCGCAGCTCGTCGATGACGTTCACCAGCGCGTAATTGGAGATGAAGATGGTATCGTAGCGCCCCCCCGGCGACGACATGGTGACGACCTGCAGGATCGAGCTCGACCGCTTCGCCACCGTGACGCCCTGGCGCCGCACCTCCTCGGGCAGCAGCACGGTCGCACGCTGTACGCGATTGTTGACGTTGATGGTCGCCTGGTCCGGATCGGTGCCGATCTCGAACGACACCGAGATGCGCATCGTTCCGGTGCCGGTCGCGGTCGAGCGCATGTAGATCATGCCCTCGACGCCGTTGATCTGCTGCTCCAGCGGGGCCGCGACCGTCTCGGCGATGGTCCGCGCGTCGGCGCCCGGATAGGTCGCGGAGACGATGACCTCGGGCGGCACGATGCTCGGATACTGCTCGATCGGCAGCGCCCGGATCGAGACGAGTCCGGCCAGGACGATCACGATCGACAAGACTGCCGAGAAGACCGGCCGGTCGATGAAGAACTTGGAGATCACGGCCGCGCCTCGCCGTTCGCCGGCGCGGCGCCGGCACCGGCGCTGCCACGGCCGGAGCCGGTGGTCGCCGGCGCGCCGCCCGGGCCCGTGCCGCCGCCGGCCTCGGCGGCCGCCGGCCCACCTCCGGGCGGAACGGAGTCGGCCGACGCAGGACGCACCGGCTGGCCGGGCCTGACCCGGATGATGCCGTCGACGACGATGCGCTCGCCGGCTTCGAGACCCGAGCGCACCACGAAGCCGTCCTCGATCTCCTGGCCGAGCCGCACCGGCCGCGCCTCGGCCACGTCCGAGCGGTTGACCACGTAGAGTGCGGCACCCTGCGGCCCCTGCACGACCGCGCGCTTCGGCACCACCAGGGCCTCCGGCAGGGTGATGCCGCGGATCACCACCCGGACGAACTGGCCGGGCAGCAGCTCGCCGTCGGGATTGGGAAAGACGGCGCGCGCCCGGATCGTGCCGGTCTGCAGATCGACTCGCTGCGCCGCGGTGTCGATGCGACCGGACCGCTCGTAGACCGTGTCGCGGCCGAAACGCAGCTCGACGGTGAGGTCCTTCTCCGAGATCGGCTCGGCGCGGCGCTCGTTGAGCTCGCGGAACTCCTGCCCCTCCTCGTCCGTGAACGAGAAGTCCACATACGCCGGATCGAGCGGCGTGATGGTGGTGAGTAGCGTCTGCTGCGCCTGGATCAGGCTGCCGATCGCCGGCGAGGTGAGGGCCGTGACGCCGTTCACCGGGGACGTGATGGTCGTGTAGTCGAGGTTGAGGCGCGCGGCATCGACCTCGGCGCGGGCGAGATCGACTGCGGCGCGCGCCTGATCGCGGGTCGCAGTCGCCTGCTCGAGCTGCTGCTCGGAGGCGACGGCGCGCTGCCGCAGTTCCGCGATGCGGGTATAGTTCTCCTCCGCCTGCGTCAGCGTCGCCCGCGCCTGGGCGAGCTGGGCCTCGACCCGGGCGAGCGCCACCTTGAAAGTCGCGGGGTCGATCCGGAACAGCACCTGGCCTTCCTTCACCGGCGCGCCTTCGTCGAACTCGCGGCTGAGCAGCAGGCCGCCGACCCGCGGCCTGACCTCGACGTCGCGCAACGCGGCGATTCGGCCCGCATATTCGACCGGTAGCGGCACCTCGCGCGGCGTAACGGTGATCACGCCGACGGTGGGTGGAGGCTGCGAGGGTGTGCCGCCCGGTGCCGCACCATCGCCAGCCGGAGCCTGCGCCTGCTGCGAAGCACCGGGCCCGGGCGGCAGCACGCCGCCGGGACCGCGCCATCCGAACGCCCAGGCCAGAGCCACGACCGCCAGGACCGCCACGACCGAAACGATGACGACACGACGGACCACGGGCACTTTCCGTATTGGCGGGACAGGAGTTCGTGCACGTCAACTCCGAACCGCCGACTTGGTGCCATGCGGCAGGTCGATGCGCCTTCGGCGCCTTCCGCCCTCCCCCATGATCCGCAACCGGTTCCGCGGTAACATGAGAAGGATCAGGCACCCGTGGGCAATTCAGCGGCGGCGAGCGGCGCGAATCCAGGCGACGAGCCTGTTCAGACGCTCCGTCGCGAGGGCGCGCAGCAGCAGACCGACCGAAAGCGCCGTCCCGGCCGCAGGCGCCAACCCCGGACCGCCGGTGCCGTCGCCTGCCATCAGGCGTGCCAGGTTTTCGGCGAACATCCTCGTCAGCCGCGCCGCCAGATCCTCCACCAGCGCGCCGCGGCTCACCTGCGCCAGCGGGCCGGACAGGACCGCGGCGACCGTGACGTCGACGCGTGCGCCCTCGGGCTCGGCCGTGACCGTGTAGGTCGCCTCGGCGGCGACGCGCGTGCGGGTGAGCCGGTCGCTCCCCGCACCCAAGATGGTGCCGCGGCGGGCCGATCCATCGCGGGCGATTTCCGCCTCGCCGTCGAAGGCGGCCGCCATCGGGCCGAGCGTGACGGTCATACGGCCGACGACGCGATCGCCGGCGACACTGACGATCGACGCGCCCGGAATGCACGGCACCACGGCGGCGATGTCGGACAGGACGCGCCATACGGCGTCGGGCGGCTGCGCCACCGTGAAGGCCTGCCGCAGCGCCACGGTCGGGGCGGCGCCGGCGAGGCCGAGCGGGCCCATGCTGGATGCGGGCGTGGCACGGGCCGGCGCGGCACTGAGGGACGGCGCGCCGGCCGCGCTCGGACGCGCCGGCCGCGAGCCGACCGGCCCGAGGCTCTCACGGCAGGACCGCATGACCGGCAGGCGCCCTGCCCGCCGCGCCTCCAGCACCGAGAGGATCGCCCGGACGATGCCGCCATACCCGGTGCAGCGGCATAGATTGCCACTCAGCTCGCGACGGACGCGCGCCTCGTCGGCGTCGGGCAGGCGCAGCACGATGTCGCGCGCCGTCACCAGCATGCCGGGCGTGCAGTAGCCGCACTGCAGCGCGTGCTCGCGCGTGAATGTTTGGCGCAACGCCGTCGTGACGGGGTCGTGCTCGAGCCCTTCGAGGGTCGTCACCTCGGCACCGTCGCACACCGACGGAAACGTTATGCAGGCGCGCGCCGGCTCGCCGTCGATCAGGATCGTGCAGGCACCGCAGACGCCCTGCTCGCAGCGCAGATGCGTCGCCGTGAGATCGAGCTTGTCGCGCAGCACGTCGGCGAGGTGCATGCGCTCGTGCACCGTCTCCTCGATGGCACGGCCGTTGACGGTGAGGCGGATCGTCTTCATGTCCGGCTCCGGACGGCTGCGGCCCGGTCGGCGGCGCGGGCGAGCGCCGTCACGTGCAGGGCGCGCTCGGTCCCGCCGTCGCCGCCGTGCGCGCCGAGCAGCCGGTTCAGTGCGACGCGATCGAGGGCCCCGGCGCCGACCGGACCGCCGCCGAACAGGCCGCGCGCATCCCCGACCACCAGCGGCGGCCCGCGCAGGGCTCCGATCGCGATGCGGCAAATGCCGCGCTCGTGGTCGACGAGCACGGCGGCGTTGGCGAGCGCGAACTCGCCCGCCTTGCGGGTGAGCTTGACCCACCCCCAGGCGGCGCTGTGCGACGGCACCGGAACGCGGATGCGCACCAGGATCTCGCCGGGCGCCAGCGCCGTCTCGAACGCGCCGGTCGCGAAGCCCGCCACCGGCACGCTGCGCTCCGTCCGTCCGTCGGAGATGATCACGTCGGCACCGAGCGCGGCGAGCGCGGTCGGCCAGTCCGCCGCCGGATCGGCGTGGCAGAGGCTGCCGCCGACCGTGCCGCGGTTGCGCACCGCGCGGTAGGCGACATGGCCGGCGACCTCGGCCAGCATCGGGATTGCGTCGCCGGCGCGGCCGTCTTCGACGGCCGCAGTGGTGACGCACGATCCCAGCACGACCTGATCGGCGGCATCCACGGCAACGGTCAGCTCGGCGATGCCGGCGACATCGATCAGCAGGCGCGGCCGCGCCAGCCGCAGGTTCAGCATCGGCCCGAGCGACTGTCCGCCGGCGACGAGCTTGGCCCCGCCGCCCGCCTCTCGCAGCAGACGCGACGCCTCGGCGAGGCTCGCGGCCCGCACCGTCTCGAACGCGACCGGCTTCATGCGGACGTGCTCGCGCGGGCGGCCGCGACGGCGGCCAGAATGCGCTCCGGCCCGAGCGGCACGCCCTGCAGCTCGACGCCGAGCGGACGCAGCGCGTCGTTGACGGCTGAAACGAGCGCGGCGGGCGGCCCGATGGCACCGCCTTCGCCGATGCCCTTCGCCCCGAACGTGGTGTTGGGCGACGGCGTCTCCATGTGCAGCACCCGGATCTCAGGCACGTCGCCGGCGCCCGGCAGCAGATAGTCGACCAGGGTCGAGGCGAGCGGCTGGCCCTGGGCGTCGAACGACACCGCCTCGAACAGTCCGGTGCCGATGCCCTGCACGGTGCCGCCGCGCACCTGGCCGTCGACGATCATCGGATTGACCAGCACGCCGCCGTCCTCCAACACCACGTAGTCGAGGATCTCGACCAGCCCAGTCTCCGGATCGACGGCGACGCAGACGGCGTGCGCCGCGTAGCTGAAGGTGCCGCTATCGCGCTTCGCCCGGTAGCCGGCCGTCACCTCGAGCCCGCCAGTGTCGACATCGGGGGGCAGGTGCTGCGGCTGCAGGTACCAGGCACGCGCCACCTCGGCGAACGACACGCTGGCGGAGGCGGTGCGCACGCAGCCGTCGCCGACCGTCGCGTCGGCCGGATCGGCCTGCATCAGCCACGCGCCGATCGCCTTGATCCGCTCGCCCAGGATTCGGCACGCCTCGGCCACGGCGCCGCCGCCCATCACCATCGAGCGTGAGCCCCAGGTGGCTGTCGAGAACGGCGTGTAGAGCGTGTCGCCCTGCATCACCCGGATGCGCGCGAACGGCACGCCGAGCACCTCGTGGGCGACCTGCGCGAAGGTCGTCTCGTGCCCCTGCCCGTGCGAATGGGTGCCGACCCGGATCTCGAGATCGCCGTCGACGGTGAGGCGCGCGATCGCCTGTTCGTACCCAGGCACCACCGGCCGCCCCCAGCTCGCCAGCACGGTGGTGCCATGGGCGCCCTGCTCGCAGAATACCGCGAGACCGACGCCGATCAGCCGTCCGTCGGACTCGCCGCGGGTCTGCCGCGCGCGGATCGCCTCGACCCCGATCGCCGCGACGGCGCGGCGCACCGCCTCCGGATAGTCGCCGCCGTCGAAGTGCCGCCCCATCACGTTGTCGTAGGGCATCTGCTCGGGCCGAACGAGATTGCGCAGCCGCACTTCGTAAGGCTCCACACCGATCTCGCGGGCGATGCCGTCCATCACGGCCTCGATGGCGAGGCACACGCCGGTGCGGCCGACGCCGCGATACGGCAGGATCGGGCACTTGTTGGTGGCCACCGCCGCGGAGCGGCAGCGGTAGGCGCGGAAATCGTAGGGGCCGGGGATCAGGCTCGCCACCATCGAGGCTTCGAGCGCCGCCGACGTCGGGTAGACCGAGTAGGCGCCGGCGTCGACATGGGCGACGCAGTCGATGCCGAGCAGGCGGCCGTCGCGGTCCGCGAAACCGGTGACGACATAGTGGTGCTCGCGGCAGTTCGCATTGGCGCCGAGGTGCTCGCGGCAGTCCTCCAGCCAGCGCACCGGATGCCCGAGCGTCTGCGCCAGCCAGCCGAGCACCACCTCCTCGCGGCACAGCAGGCCCTTGTAGCCGAAGCCGCCGCCCACATCGGGCGAGATCACCCGAACGGCGCTGTCGGGCAGGCCGAGGCAGTCCGCGACGCCGAGCTGCACGATGTGCGGCATCTGGGTCGCACTGACCAGCGTGAGACAGCGCAGCCGGTCGTCCCGGAAGGCGAGCGCGCCGCGTCCCTCCATCGGGAACATGCACTGCCGGGCGGTGCGGATCTCGCGGGTGATCTTGAGCGGCGCGGCCAGCACCGCCTCGGTCATGCCGCGGTCCTCGACCGTCTCGATGAAGACGTTGTCGCCCCACTCCTCGTGGACGAGCGGCGCGTCCGGCCGCCGCGCCGCCAGCATGTCGGTGACGGCCGGCAGCTCCTCGTAGTCGAGCTCCACCCGCTCGGCGAGATCCTCGGCTTCCGCGCGGGTCGCCGCGACGCACGCGGCGACGACCTCGCCGACGAAGCGCAGCTTGCCGGTCGCCAGGATCGGCTCACTCGACAGCTTGAAGCCCTTGATCGACGTGATCGCCCGCACCGGCTTGACGCCCCGGAGATCGGCCGCCGTGAACACGGTGCCGGCGCAGTCCTCCGGCGCCCTCACGGCGCGCAGACGCGCATGCGCCACCGGGCTGCGCACGAAGGCGACCTCGCGGGTGCCCGGCACGCGCCAGTCCGCGACGTACTGCCCGCGCCCGCGCAGGAAGCGGTCGTCCTCGGTCCGCGCGACCGAGGCTCCGACGCCGGTGGCGGACATGCTCACGTGCTCCTCATCTTCGATCACTCCGTGCCTAGAACATGGGCTTGCCAATCCACCGCCCCGCCCCCCAGCATCCGCCGATCTCCGAAACGTGTGCGCCTCGCCGCTGGACTCGTACCATGTATAGGAAGATGGTTTGTATATGAAGTCCTCGCACGATCGACCGGGCGACCGACGCCTCCACGGGGGAGGTGCGCGGGCGACGCGTTTCGAAATGCGGCACACGACATGACGGGATCCGGAGGCACTGCGCTGAAGAACGATCCCGCGGCCGACGCAAGACCCGGGCCAGCGCCGCCGCCGGCCCTGGACATCCGCGACCTCCGCAAGCAGTACGGCGAGCTGGAGGCGATCCGCAGCGTCTCGCTGGCGGTCGCCGACGGCGAGTTCGTCAGCCTGCTGGGGCCGAGCGGCTGCGGCAAGAGCACGCTGCTGATGATCGCCGCCGGGCTTTCGCGCGCGAGCGGCGGCAGCGTGACGATCGGCGGTACGGCGGTGACGGGGCCGCGGCGCGACACCGGCGTGGTGTTCCAGGCGCCGGTTCTGCTGCCGTGGCGAAGCGTGCTCGACAACGTGCTGCTGCCGATCGAATTCCAGGGGCTGCCGCGGGCGACCTACGAGCCTCGCGCCCGCGATCTCCTGCGCATGGCCCGCATCGACGCCTTCGCCGACGCGCTGCCGCACCAGCTCTCCGGCGGCATGAAGCAGCGTGCCGCGATCTGCCGTGCCCTCGTTCACGAGCCGAAGCTCCTGCTGATGGACGAGCCGTTCAGCGCGCTCGACGCCATCACGCGCGACGAGATGGGCGTCGAGCTCCTGCGCCTGTGGCAGGCGTTCCGCAAGACCGTGGTGTTCGTCACCCACTCGATCCGCGAGGCCGCCTTCCTGTCGGACCGGGTGCTGGTGATGGGGCGGCGGCCCGCCACCATCGTGGAGGAGGTGGCGATCGACCTGCCACGGCCGCGCCAGATCGCCATGACCGAGGACGAGGCGTTCAATCGTCACGTGCGCCGCCTGCGCCGCGCCATCGAAGAGAACCATGGCTGAGACGATCCGAGGCTGCACGACCCATGGCTGAACCGTCCCGCAACGCCTCGACCGTCGCCTGGCCGATCGCCGTCACGGCCGGCCTGCTGGCCGGCTGGGAGGTGATCGTCCGCGCCCTCGGCGTACGCCCCATCATCCTGCCGGCGCCCTCGGAGATCGTCCGGGTGATGATCGCCCGCCACGACGTGCTGCTCGACAACCTGTGGCCGTCGCTCACCCTCACGGTGCTCGGCTTCCTCCTCTCGGTCGCCGGCGGCATCGCGGTGGCGCTGCTGATCACCTACTCGCGCGCCTTCCGGCTCGGCTTCTACCCGATCATCGTGGTCTCGCAGGTGGTTCCGAAGGTGTCGATCGCGCCGCTGTTCATCGTCTGGTTCGGTACCGGGCTGGTGTCGAACCTGATGCTCGCGATCCTGGTCGCGTTCTTTCCGATGACCATCAACGCCGTGATGGGGTTCACGAGCACGGACGGCGACATCCACAAGATGGCGCGCGCCTTCATGGGCTCGCCGGCGCAGATCTTCTGGAAGATCCGGCTGCCCAACGCCCTGCCCCACATCTTCGCCGGCATGAAGATCTCGATCACGCTCGCCATCATCGGCGTCATCGTCTCGGAGTTCGTCGCCTCGCAGGAGGGCATCGGCTACCTGATCAAGCTGTCGAGCGGGCTCCTCGACACGCCACTGATGATGGCCGCCATCACGGTGCTGAGCCTCGCCGGGCTCGCGCTCTACGGCCTGATCGCGCTCGCCGAGCGCCGCGCCGTCTACTGGCAGCCGCCCGCCGACGTCGGCGCCGGCGGCGGATGAGGCATGAGGAGACAGAACAATGGCCCAGGTCGAATTGTCCCGCACGACGGAAGTGCCCGGCCGTATCCTCAGCGACGAGGTGCTGCCGGCCCGCGCGTGGTGGCACAAGCGGCTCGACAGGGGCTCGGTGCTGCGCATCGTCGATCTCGAAGGCTGCCAGGCGGTCGACACGATCGTCTACGACGCCGCCGACACCGCGGTGCGCTACAACGCCGCCAACACCATGAAGCTCGCCGGCAGCGTCTATCTCTCGAAGGGTTGCGTGATCTACGACGATCTCGCCCGGCCGATGATGACGATGATCGAGGACACGGTCGGCCGCCACGACACGCTCGCCGGCAACTGCAGCCGCGAGATCAACATGGTGCGCTACGGCGCGACCGCGCCGACGAGCTGTCGCGACAACTTCATCGCGGCGCTCGCCGAACTCGGCATGAGCGCGCGCGACATCCCGGCCAACATCAACTTCTTCATGCATGTTCCGGTCGATGGTGACGGCCGCGTGGCGATCGCCGACGGCATTTCCAAGCCAGGCGACTACGTGGACCTGCGCTGCGAGCGGGACGTCATCGTCGTCATCTCCAACTGCCCGCAGGAGCACAACCCCTGCTCCGGCGGCCGCCCGACCCCGATCCGCCTCACCGTCTGGCAGCCCGCCTGAGGGCCGCATCCGTCTCGACCCCCGTCCGGCACAAGGAGAGCGACATGAACCCGAAGCGACGTGCGTTCCTGGGAGGGCTCGGCGCCGTCGGCGCCGCCGGCGCGATGGGCCTTCCGTCCGGTCGCGCCTCGGCCGCGACGCCGGTGAAGCTGACGCTGCCGTGGCTGCCGCTCGGCACCTACTCCTACGTGTTCGTCGCCAAGAAGCTCGGCTATTTCGAGAAACGGGGCCTCGACGTCACCATCGACCGCGGCTTCGGCTCGACCGCCGTGTGCGTTCCGGTCGACCAGGGCCAGTACGACTTCGGCCTGCTCGATCTCGCCGTGATGGCGGGCTGCGCCGGCAAGGGGCTCGACCTCACCGCCATCGGTGGCGTGTGGCCGCGCTCGCCGATCGGCATCTTCTCCCACAAGGAGCTCGGCATCACCAAGCCGAAGGACCTGGAAGGTCAGTCGATCGGCTTCGTCACCGGCGGCGGCGAGTTCCAGCTGTGGCCCGCCTTCGTCAAGGCGACCGGCATCGACGCGAGCAAGATCCGCATCGTCAGCATGGATCCGGCCGGCCTGATGCGCGCCACCGCCGACAAGCAGCTCAAGGTCGTGGGCAACTTCTTCGGCAGCATCGCGCCGACCTTCTGGGCCAACAAGATCGACATCGACGCCATGTTCTACGAGGACTACGGCGTCAAGATGTACAGCATCGTGCTGGCCTGCAAGAAGGCGACGCTGAAGAACCGGCCGGAGGTCTGCAAGGGCGTGGTCGAAGGCCTAATGGAGGGCCTGAAGTTCGCCTACCTCAACCCGGAGAAGGCGATCGACCTGCACATCGAGAGCCTCAAGGAGTTCCAGGGCGGCAGCCCGGCCACCCGCGAGGTGCTGATGTACGGCCAGGAGATCGGCACCTCGCTCGGCTTCGTTCCGTCGTTCAAGAGCAAGGGCCTCGGCTGGATGGACGACGACCTCGTCGCCGCGACGCGCGAGTCGGTCGAGACCTACATGGGCATCAAGCCGGTGCCGGCCGCAGCCGATCTCGTCACCAACCGTTTCGCCGGCACGGTGACGCTCACCGAGGCTGAATGGGCTCGGGTGGAATCGCGCGTCCGTGGATTCCTGCCCAGCCTGCGAGGATGAGGACGGGCGGGCCGCGCGCGCCCCGGCGGGTCACAGCGGGGCGCCCGTGCTACGCTCGCGCCGCTCGCGCCACCGTCGAAAGGTCCTCCCGTGAAGCTCGCGTTTCCCGACATGATCTCGAACTCCTACTTCCCCGCCCTCGCGGCGGCGGAGCTGGGGTTCTTCGCCCGCGAAGGACTGCCGCTCGTGCCGGAGCTGATCGCGCCGGCCGGCAAGACCTTCGCGGCGCTCGCCGACGGGGAAGCGGACTTCGTCGCCGCCGAGGCGCACGCGGCGCTCGGGCCCTGCCCGCGCTGGGCCGGCACCAGGCTCGTCTGCGCGCTCGGCCAGGGCATGTACTGGTTCCTGGTGATGCGCGCCGACATCGGCGCGAGGCGCGGCGACCTCTCCTGCGTGCGCGGTCGCCGCATCGCCGCGGCGCCCTTCGTCGAACTCGGCCTGCGGCAGCTCCTGCGCGACTCCGGCATCGATCCGGAGACCGAGGTTTCGATCGCGCCGCTCGAAGGCTCGCTCGGCCCCAAGGTCAATATCGGCGTGACGGCGGCACAGGCGCTCGCCGACCGCAGGATCGACGGCTTCTGGGCGAACGGCATGGGGGCCGAGATGGCGGTGCGGCGCGGTGTCGGTACCGTGGTGCTCGACGTGCGCCGCGGCGACGGGCCGCCGGGGGCGTTCGACTACACGTTCGCGGCGCTGGTGACGTCGGACCGGGTGCTGCGCGACCGGCCCGACGCCGCCGCCGCGACCCGCCGGGCGATCGCCGCTGCACACACAGCGTTGCGCGAGAATGTCGGCCTCGCCGGCGAGATCGGACGGCGGCTGTTCCCGCCCGAGAACGCCGCCCTGATCGAGGAGCTGATCCGCCGCGACCTGCCCTTCTACGACACGGCGATCTCCCGCCGCACCTACGACGGCCTCGACCGGTTCTGCCGCGACACCGGCCTGCTCGACGTGTCCTGCCCCTACGAGGCGGTCGTCGCGCCGTGACGCGGCGCGCTCACAGCTCGAGGTGGCGGGTCGCCCGGCTGCGGTCCGCGGCGAGCTCGGCCGTGGTGCCGGTCCACACGACGCGGCCGCCTTCGATCACCACGTGACGGTCGGCGATCCGCAGAAGCGCCTCGAGGTTCTTGTCGACCACCAGGATGGCGAGGCCGTCGGCCCGCAGCCGCTCGATCGCCGACCAGATTTCGGCCCGGACCACCGGCGCCAGGCCTTCGGTCGCCTCGTCGAGCACCAGGAGATCCGGGTTGGTCATCAGCGCTCGGCCGATCGCCAGCATCTGCTGCTCGCCGCCGGACAGGTGGTTGCCGAGATTGCCGCGACGCTCCTTCAGGCGCGGAAAGACGCCGTAGATGCGCTCCAGCGTCCAGCCACCCGCGGTGCCGCCGCGTGCCGTGGCGACGAGATTCTCCTCGACGGTGAGGCGCGGAAAGATCTGCCGGCCCTCCGGTACGTAGCCGAGCCCTTGCGCCGCGATACGGTGCGGCGGCGCGCCCGTCATGTCGCGGCCGCGGATGCGCACCCGGCCGCCCGTCGGCTTCAACAGGCCGAACAGCGTGCGGATCGTCGTCGTCTTGCCCATGCCGTTGCGGCCCATCAGGGTGACGACCTCGCCCGGCATCACCTCGAAGCCCAGGCCGAACAGCACCCGGGCACCGCCATAGCCGCAGTCCAGCCCGTCGAGCGACACCAGGGGCGCCGGCATCACACCGCCTCCTCCTCGCCTAGATAGGCCTTGCGGACGACAGGATCGGCGCGCACCGCGTCCGGCGCCCCGGTGACGGCGACGCTGCCGTAGATCAGCACCGTGATGCGGTCCGCCAGCCGGAACACCGTGCCCATGTCGTGCTCGACCAGCAGCATCGGGACGCGGCCCTTGAGAGACAGCAGGAGCTCGGTCAGCCGCTCGCCCTCGGCCCGCCCGGTGCCGGCCATCGGCTCGTCGAGCAGCAGGAGCTTCGGGTCCTGGACGAGGCTCATGGCGAGCTCGAGCGCCCGCCGCTCGCCGTGGGAGAGATCGGAGGCGCGGGTCTCGGCACGGTCGGCGAGGCCGACCCGGGCCAGCGCCGCCGCGGCCTCGTCGCCGAGTGCCGGATCGCGCAGCGCCGGCTGCCACGGCCCGAAGGGCCGGTCGCCGGCGGCGACGATCGCCACGGCGACGTTCTCGAGCGCCGTGAAGGTGCCGACCACGTTCGAGAGCTGGAACACGCGGCCGAGGCCGAGCCGGGCCCGGGCGGCGACACCGAGCCCGGTGACGTCGCGGTCGCGGAAGCGGATGCGGCCGGAATCGGGGCGCAGCGCGCCGGCGATCTGCGCGACCAGGGTCGTCTTGCCGGCGCCGTTCGGGCCGATCAGCGCGTGCACCTCGCCCGGCCGCACGTCGAGCGACACGCCCTGGGTGACGCGCAGCGCCCCGAACGACTTCTCGATATTGTCGAGCGCGAGAACCGGGGCGCTCATGCGGCCCCTCCCCGCAGCAGCGCCTTCAGATCGGCGCCGCGCAGCAGCACCACGGCGACGATGACCAGGCCGAGACCGAGCTTCCAGTGCTCGGTGAAGTGTCCGAGCGTCTCGTCGAGCAGCGTGACGGCGACGGCGCCCAGCACGGCCCCGGCGAGCCGGCCAGTCCCGCCGAGCACCACCATGACGATCAGCTCGCCCGAGACGTGCCAGTTCATGGTGGCCGGCGAGACGTACTCGACCTGGTTGGCGAGCAGCACGCCGGCCACCCCGGCGAGGCCGCCGCCGATCGCCAGCGCGATCAGCCGATGGCGGTACGGATCGAGGCCGAGCGCCTGCAGCTTTGCCTCGTTGGCGCGGCCCGCCCGCAGCATCAGGCCGTAGCGGGAGGCGATCAGGCGGTCGAGCCCGAACAGTGCGAGCCCGAGCAGGGCGACGGCGAGCATCGCCAGGCCGGTGTCCGACTTCAGGAGACGCAGCCCGAAGAGTGTCGAGCGCGCGGCGATCGCCATGCCGTCGTCGCCGCCGAAGGCCGACAGGCTGGCGGCGACGTAGTAGATCATCTGCGCGAAGGCCAGCGTGATCATGATGAAGTAGACGCCGCGGGTGCGCAGCGCCACCGCCCCCGTCGCGACCGAGAACAGCGCCGCGGCCGCGAAGCCGAGCGGCAGCACCACGAGCATCTCGGTGACGCCGTACTCGCCGGCGATCAGCACCACGTAGGCGCCGATGCCGAGCGGCGCGGCATGCCCGAAGCTGACCAGACCCGCCTGCCCGATCAGGAACGACAGCGACACCGCGGCGAGCGCCAGAAGCGCCGTGCGCGCCACCAGCGTCGCCCCGTAGACGCTGCCGCCGGCGTGAGCGATCGCCAGCGCCGCCGCGAAGCCGAGGACGCCGACGACGGCCGGATGGAGGGCGAGACGGACGCCGGCGGCCCGGCGTGGCGTCGGCACGGACTGCGCCATGGTCACGCGCTTCTCCCGCCGAACAGGCCCGAGGGCCGGACGCTGAGGACCACGGCCATCAGCAGGTAGATCAGCATCGACGACAGGGCGGGCCCGGCCGCCGCGGCGGCCGACTTGCCGACCAGGACCTTGAGCAGATCGGGGGCGAAGGCGCGGCCGAGCGTGTCGACCAGGCCGACCACGAGGGCCGAGACGAACGCGCCCTTGATCGAGCCGATCCCGCCGATGACGACCACCACGAAGGCGACGATGAGGATGCGGTCGCCCATGGTCGGCTCGACCGAGACGAGCGGCCCCGCCATCGCCCCGGCGAGCCCGGCCAGCATCGCGCCGAAGGCGAAGACGACGAGGAACAGCCGGTCGATGTCGACGCCGAGCGCCGACACGGTCTCGGGGTGGGTCGAGCCCGCCCGCACCAGCATGCCGAGCCGCGTGCGATTGACCAGGTACCAGAGCAGCACGGCGACGGCGAGGCCGACGACCAGGATGACCAGCCGCCACACCGGGTAGTTCAGCCCCGGGAGCAGCGTGACCGAGCCCGCGAACACGGCCGGCGTCGGGAACGCCAGCGGGGCCGAGCCGAACAGGATGCGCACCAGCTCGGTGACGATCAGAATCACGCCGAAGGTTCCGAGCACCTGCTCGAGGTGGTCGCGGCGGGTGAGATGCCGGAACACCAGCACCTCCAGCACGAAGCCGAGCACCAGCGCGCCGACGAGCCCGAGCAGCAGGCCGGCCGCGAAGCTGCCGGTCCAGGCGGTCAGGACGGCGACCAGATAGGCGCCCAGCATGTACTGGACGCCGTGCGCCAAGTTGATGAAGTCCATCACGCCGAACACCAGCGTCAGCCCCGCCGCGACCAGGAACAGGATCACGCCGAGCTGGAGCCCGTTGAGGAGCTGGGAGACGAACAGAGCCGTGGTCATCGGGTCTCTCGTGCGCTGGAGGCGGACTCGACGCGCGGGTGCGTCACCCTCCGCTCATTCCGCGCGAGCGGGACTCCAGGGCCACGTCGCTCGGCACGTCGTGACGCCCCTGGGTCCCCGCTCGCGCGGGGACGAGCGGAGATCGGTCGGTGCGTCGTCGCGCCTCCGGCGCTGCGGCACCGTGTCGTCCCCTCACTTCAGCTTGCAGTCGCCCGCGTAAGCGTCCTTGGCCTTCTCGAAGACCTTCGTCTCGACCGCGGTGGCGAACTTGCCGTCCGGCCGCTTGACCGCCTTGACGACGTAGAAGTCCTGGATCGGGAAGCCGTTGGTGTTGAACGCGAAGGTGCCGCGGACCGACTTGAACGGCGCGGCCGCGAGTGCCTTGCGGAAGGCCTGCTTGTCGGAGACCTTGCCACCGGCTTGGCGCAGCGCGCCATCGATCAGCTTGGCGGCGTCGTAGCCCTGTGCGGCATAGAGCGACGGGACGACGCCGTACTCCTTCTCGTAGGCCGCGACGAAGGCCTTGTTCTCCGGCGTGTCGATGCTCGGGGCCCACTCGGCGCCGGACAGCAACCCCACCGCGGCGTCCTGGGTGGCCGGCAGGGTCGTCTCGTCGACCGTGAAGGCCGACAGGAACGGCACCTTTCCGGCCAGCCCGGCCTGGGCGAACTGCTTGGTCAGGTTGACGCCCATGCCGCCAGGCATGAAGGTGAACAGGGCGTCCGGATTCGCCGCGGCGATCTTGGCGAGCTCGGCCGAGAAGTCGAGCTGGCCGAGCTGGGTGAAGATCTCCTCCACCACCTCGCCCTTGAAGTGGCGCTTGAAGCCGGCCATCGAATCCTTG
Organism: Rhodoplanes tepidamans; assembly: GCF_030813915.1. Taxonomy (GTDB): domain Bacteria; phylum Pseudomonadota; class Alphaproteobacteria; order Rhizobiales; family Xanthobacteraceae; genus Rhodoplanes; species Rhodoplanes tepidamans. Next base: position 85,583 of record NZ_JAUSUJ010000012.1, on the reverse strand, counting down.
CCGGCCTGGTAGTTCGGGGTCATCAGGACGACGCGCTTGTAGCCCTTGTCCTGGGCATACTTGCCCATGACCTCGTGGTTCTGGTCGTTCTGGTACGAGGCCGAGAAGAAGAACGGCGAGCAGCCCTTGCCGGCCAGCGGCGACGGGCCGGCATTGCCGGAGATCAGGAAGGTCTCGCTCTCCAGCACCGGCTTCTGGATCGCCATCATGACGTTGGAGAACACCACCCCGGCGACGAGATCGACCTTGTCGCGGTCGAGCAGTGCCCGCACCTTGGTCACCGCGACGTCGGGCTTGAGCTCGTCGTCGACGACGATCACCTCGACCGGCTGGCCGCCGAGCTTGCCGCCCAATTCCTTCACGGCGAGCTGGAAGCCGTCGCGCATGTGTACGCCGAGCGGGGCCGACGGGCCCGACAGCGTCGAGACGAAGCCGATCTTCAACGGATCGGCGACGGCGCTCGCCGGCAGCACGGTCGCGCCCGGCAGGAGGGCGACGGCAGCGGCGAGAAGAATTCTGTTCGGGACGGACGGCATCGCGGGCGGCATCGTGTCGTTCCTTCGATCGTTGCGGGGGCTCGGCCCCTGCCCCGGGGCTCTGTTCGGTGGAAGAGGCGCGGCTTCCCGATGTCCCGACCGGCGGCCTCGCGGGTCGGCGCAGCGCCCGTAACAAGCTCATACCTGAAATGTTTATGTGTCAAGCATAATGGACCGACACGTCTCGCCCAATATTTGCGCAACGCAGCAAATCCTTCGATAGCCACGGTACACCCAGCGTCACCCAGCTGCGGCGGAGCGGCTGGCCGGACGGACGCGCGGCGCCGCTCGGGCCCGTGCGGAGTCGCATCACGGCTTGACACCGTCCGTCGCGCGACAATATTTTAGACATAAAGCATATTGCCGAGACCGATCGAGGACACTCCATGCGCATCGTCTGCATCGGCGGCGGCCCGGCGGGGCTCTATTTCGGTCTCCTGATGAAGAAGCTGCATCCCGCCCACACGGTGACGGTGATCGAGCGCAACCGCCCCTACGACACGTTCGGCTGGGGCGTCGTCTTCTCCGACGCGACCATGGCGGCGATGCGCCGCTGGGACCCCGAGACCGCGGCCGAGATCGAGAACGCCTTCAATCACTGGGACGACATCGAGGTCTGGTTCAAGGGGACGCGCCAGCGTACCACCGGACACGGCTTCGTCGGCATCGGCCGCAAGCAGCTCCTCAACATTCTGCAGCGACGCTGCGAGGCTCTCGGCGTGGAGCTCGTCTTTGAGCAAGAGGTGGACAGCGACCTCGAGTTCCCCGACGCCGACCTGATCGTCGCCTCGGACGGCTTCAACTCGAAGATTCGCGCCGGTCACGCGGAGGCGTTCGAGCCCGATCTCGTCGTGCGACCGAACCGCTACATCTGGCTCGGCACGAAGAAGCTCTACGACGCCTTCACGTTCGACTTCCGCAAGACCGAGCACGGCTGGTTCCAGGCCCACATCTACAAGTTCGACGCCGAGACCTCGACCTTCATCGTCGAGACCACCGAGGAGACCTACAAGGCGCACGGCCTGGACCGGCTCGACCAGGACGGCTCGATCGCATTCTGCGAAGAGCTGTTCGAGGAGGTGCTCGACGGCGCCCGGCTGATGACCAATGCGCGGCATCTGCGCGGCTCGGCCTGGCTGAACTTCAACCGCCTGATCTGCGGCCGCTGGAGCCTGTTCAACGGCCGCAGCCACGTGGTGCTGATGGGCGACGCCGCCCACACGGCGCATTTCGCCATCGGCTCCGGCACCAAGCTCGCCATCGACGACGCGATCGAGCTGGCGCGCCAGTTCGAGGCCCACGGCCACGCCGCCGAGAACATTCCGACCGTGCTGGACCGCTACGAAGAGATCCGCCGCGTCGACGTCGCCCGCATCCAGAACGCGGCCCGCAACGCCATGGAGTGGTTCGAGGTAGTCGGCCGGCGCTACGCCGACAGCCTGGAGCCCGAGCAGTTCATGTACTCGATGCTGACGCGCTCGCAGCGCATCAGCCACGAGAACCTCCGCCTGCGCGACAAGGCGTGGCTCGAAGGCTACGAGCGCTGGTTCGCGACCCGCGCCGGCGTCCCGGCACGCACGAACGAGCGCGTGCTGCCGCCGATGCTCACGCCGTTCACGGCGCGTGGCGTCACCCTGCCGAACCGCATCGTCGTCTCGCCGATGGCGATGTACTCGGCGACCGACGGGCTGATCGGGGACTTCCATCTCGTGCATCTCGGCGCCCGCGCCATGGGCGGCGCCGGGCTCGTCTTCGCAGAGATGACCTGCGTGTCGCCGGACGCCCGCATCACGCCCGGCTGCCTCGGCCTGTGGAACGAGGCCCAGGCCGCGGGGTGGAGGCGGTTCGTCGAGTTCGTCCACGCCAACAGCGACGCCAAGGCCGCCTGCCAGCTCGGCCACGCCGGCCGCAAGGGCGCGACCAAGCTCGCCTGGGAGGGCATCGACCAGCCGCTCGACCAGGGTGGCTGGGCGCTGATCTCCGCCTCCGCCCTGCCCTATCTGCCCGGCGGCCGCGTGCCGAAGGCGATGGACCGCGCCGACATGGACCGCGTGCTGGCCGACTTCGTCGCCGCGACGGAACGCGCGGCCGCCGCGGGCGTCGACTGGCTCGAGCTGCACTGCGCGCACGGCTACCTGCTGTCGAGCTTCCTCTCGCCGCTCACCAACCGCCGCGACGACGCCTACGGCGGCTCGCACGAGAACCGGGCCCGCTTTCCGCTGGAGGTGTTCCGCGCCATCCGGGCGGCGTGGCCGCAGGACCGGCCGATCTCTGTGCGGCTGTCCTGTCACGACTGGGTCGAGGGCGGCAACACGCCGGACGATGCGGCGGTCTTCGCCGGCCTGTTCAAGGAGGCCGGCGCCGATCTGATCGACTGCTCGTCCGGCCAGGTGTCGAAGGACGAGAAGCCGGTCTACGGCCGCCTGTTCCAGACGCCGTTCTCCGACAAGATCCGCAACGAGGTCGGCATCCCCACCATCGCGGTCGGGGCGATCTCGGAGGCCGACCACGCCAACGCGATCATCGCGGCCGGCCGCGCCGACCTCTGCGCCATCGCCCGTCCGCATCTCGCCGATCCGGCCTGGACCCTGCACGAGGCGGCGAAGATCGGCATCCGGTCGGTCCCCTGGCCGAAGCCCTACCGCTCCGCCAAGGCACAGTACGAGGCGAACCTGGAGCGCGCCGCGGCGCAGTGAGTGTCATGAGCATCACCTGCGATCTCGCCGGCCGGCACGCCCTCGTCACCGGCGCCGGCTCGGGCATCGGCGCGGCGATCGCGCGCCGGCTCGGTGCCGCCGGAGCCCGGGTGACGCTCGCCGGCCGCCGCGCGGCGCCGCTGCACGCCGTCGCGGCGGACCTGCCCGCCGGCGCCGCGACCGTGGTGGCGGACTGCGACGTCACCGATCCGAGGGCGATCGCCCGCGGTGTCGCGGCAGCGCGCGAAAATTTCGGGCCGATCGGCATCCTGATCAACAACGCCGGCGCCGTGGAGTCGGCCCCTTTCGGAAAGATGTCCCACGAGTCGTGGCAGCGGACCATCGCGGTCGACCTCGGCTCGGTGTTCCTGGTCACCCAGGCGGTGCTGCCGGACGTGACGGCCGCGGGGGGCGCCGGCCGCATCGTCAACGTCGCCTCCACGGCAGGGCTGACCGGCTACCGCTACGTCGCCGCCTATTGCGCGGCCAAGCACGGCGTCGTCGGCCTGACGCGGGCGCTGGCCCTGGAGCTGGCGCCGACCGGCGTCACGGTGAACGCGGTGTGCCCGGGCTTCACCGACACGCCGCTCGCCCGCGCCGCCATTGCGACCATCATGGAAAAGACCGGCCGCAGCGAGGCCGAGGCGATCACCGGGATGACGGCCGGCAATCCGCAGGCCCGGCTCGTCGCGCCCGAGGAAGTCGCCGACACGGTGCTGTGGCTGGTGTCGCCCGGTGCGTCTTCGATCAACGGGCAGGCGATCGCGATCGCCGGCGGCGAGGTGATGACGGGATGAGCGAGACCCAGGCCGGCATGGCGGGCATGAAGCGCGCCTTCAAGGACCGCCGCCCGACCCATTTCGAGATGGCGACGAGCCCGGACGGGCGCGTCGCGACGATCCGGCTGAACCGCCCGGAGCGCAAGAACCCACTGACCTTCGAGAGCTATGCCGAGCTGCGCGACCTGTTCCGCGAGCTCGTCCACGCCTCCGACGTGCGCGCCGTGGTGCTGACCGGGGCCGGCGGCAACTTCTGCTCCGGCGGCGACGTGTTCGAGATCATCGAGCCGCTCACCCGGATGGCGATGCCGGAGCTGCTCGCCTTCACCCGGATGACCGGCGATCTCGTCCGCGCCATGCGGCGCTGCCCGCAGCCGATCGTCGCCGCCGTGGACGGCATCTGCGCCGGTGCCGGCGCCATCCTGGCGATGGCCTCGGATCTGCGCCTCGCCACACCCGAGGCGAAGACGGCCTTCCTGTTCACCCGGGTGGGGCTCGCCGGCGCCGACATGGGCGCCTGCGGAATCTTGCCGCGCATCATCGGCCAGGGCCGCGCCGCCGAGCTCCTCTACACGGGCCGCGCCATGAGTGCCGCCGAGGGGCATGCCTGGGGCTTCTACAACGCGCTGCATCCGTCCGCCGACCTGGGAGCGAAGGCCGCCGAGCTCGCCCGCTCGCTCGCCGACGGGCCGTGGTTCGCCCACGGCATCACCAAGACGATGCTGAACCAGGAATGGGCGATGGGCCTCGACGAGCTGATCGAGTCCGAGGCGCAGGCCCAGGCGATCTGCATGGCCACCGGCGACTTCCGCCGCGCCTTCGAGGCATTTGCGGCCAAGCGCAAGCCCGTGTTCGAGGGGAACTGACGTGAGCCCCCCCGCCGCAGGACCGACGCGCGATCCTCTCGACTGGCCCTTCTTCGGGCCCGAGCATCGCGCCCATGCGGAGCGGCTCGATACCTTCGTGGCGGAGGGCGGGCTCGCTGGCCTCGACCATGCCGACGTCGACGGCACCTGCCGGAGGCTCGCGGCACGGCTCGGCGAAGCCGGCCTGCTCGACGCCGCCGTCCCGGAGCCGCATCAGGACGGCGACGCGATCTCGTCGCGAAAGCTCTGCCTCGCCCGCGAGACGCTGGCCTGGCACGACGGGCTCGCCGACTTCGCCTTCGCCATGCAGGGTCTCGGCACGGGCGCCGTCGCGCTCGCGGGCTCCGATGCGCTCAAGCGCGCCGTGCTGCCCAAGGTGCGCCGCGGCGAGTGGCTCGCCGCTTTCGCACTGTCGGAGCGCGACGCCGGCTCCGACGTGGCGGCGATGAGCTGCGCGGCACGGCCGGACGGCGACGGCTATGTGCTCGACGGCGAGAAGACCTGGATCTCCAACGGCGGCATCGCCGGCGTCTACACGGTGTTCGCCCGCAGCGGCGAGCGGCCGGGCACCCGCGGCATCTCGGCCTTCGTGGTGTTCCCGGACGATCCCGGCTTTTCCGTCACCGAGCGGATCGAGGTGATCGCGCCGCATCCGCTGGCGACCATCCGGTTCGACAACTGCCGCATCCCGGCGTCGCGAAGGCTCGGCGCGCCCGGCGAGGGCTTCAAGATCGCCATGCGGACCCTCGACATCTTCCGGGCATCCGTCGCCGCGGCGGCACTCGGTTTCGCGCGACGGGCATTGGACGAGGCGCTCAGCCATGCGCCGAACCGGCGCATGCTCGGCGGCACGCTCGCCGACCTGCAGCTCACGCAGGGCGCACTCGGCGACATGGCGACCGGCATCGACGCGGCGGCGCTCCTGACCTACCGGGCGGCCTGGCGGCGCGACGTGCAGGGCCTGCCGACAACGCGCGAGGCCGCCATGGCGAAGATGACGGCGACCGAGACGGCCCAGGCGGTGATCGACCGCGCCGTGCAGATGTTCGGCGGCCGCGGCGTGCGCTCCGGCGAGACGGTCGAGCGGCTCTATCGCGAGATCCGCGCGCTGCGCATCTACGAGGGCGCGACCGAGGTCCAGAAGCTCATCGTCGCCCGCGAGCTCCTGAAGGCGAGCGCGAGGGCTCCGGCATGATCGGCGCGATCCCCGTTCGTCCCCGGTCCGACCGCTCCGGCGTCGCGTGCTGAGGTGGTCATGGCGTTCACGATCTCCCGACGACTCGGCTTCGGCGACTGCGATCCCGCCGGGATCGCCTTCTATCCGGCCTATATGCGCCTGCTGGTCGACGTGACCGAGGCGATGTTCGGCGACTTCGGCGCGCCCTGGCCGGCGATGGTCCGTGACCGCCGTCTCGGCGTGCCGACCGTCAAGCTCGACGTCGATTTCACGGCACCGGCCTTCCACGGCGAGACGCTCGACTTCGCCGTCGGGGTGGCGGCGCTCGGACGCTCTTCGGTCGACCTGCGGCACCGCGTCGCCGTCGGCGATCGGACCGTGTGGACGGCCCGGCAGGTGCTGGTCGCGACCAGCCTCGACACCCATCGGGCGGTCGCGTGGCCCGACGACATCCGCGCCGGCCTCGCCGCGCATCTGGAGAAGACCCATGCACCAGATCCTGCAGCCTGAGGGCTGGGCCAGGCCGGTCGGCTACGCCAACGGGATTCTCGCCCGCGGCCGCCAGATCCATGTCGGCGGCCAGATCGGCTGGACGCCCCATCAGGTGTTCGAGTCGGACGATCTGGTGGACCAGGTCCGGCAGACGCTGCGCAATGTCGTCGCCGTCCTGCGCGCCGGCGGCGCCGAGCCGGCCCATATCGTCTCGATGACCTGGTACTTCGTCGACAAGCAGGACTATCTCGCCCGCCTGAAGGAGATCGGCGCCGTCTATCGCGAGGAGATCGGCCGGCATTATCCGGCCATGGCCGCCGTGCAGGTCGCCGCCCTGATGGAGGACCGCGCCAAGGTCGAGATCCAGGCGACCGCCGTCGTCCCGGAGTGAGCGGCGTCACGGCGGCGTCGTCGCGCCCCGCCGCGGCGGCCGCTGGTCCGCGACGCGCCTCGCGGGCGCGTCACGCCACGAGGGCGGACGCCGTCGAAAGGCCGGCCGGGCTCACCCGGCCTTGGCGAGGCGGAGCTGGAAACGCTGGATCTTGCCCGTCGACGTCTTGGGCAGCGCGTCGACGAAGCGGATGGCGCGCGGATACTTGTAGGGCGCGATGGTCGCCTTCACGTGGTTCTGCAGCGCCAGCACCAGCGCCGCATCGGGCGTGCGGCCCGGCGCCGGCACCACGTAGGCGGTGACGATCTGGCCGCGCTCCTCGTCCGGCAGGCCGACCACGGCGCACTCGGCGACGGCGTCGTGGGCGAGCAGCGCCGCCTCCACCTCGGGGCCGGCGATGTTGTAGCCGGCCGAGACGATCATGTCGTCGCTGCGCGCCGCGAAGTGGAAATAGCCCTCCTCGTCCTGGACGAAGGAATCGCCGGTGAGGTTCCAGCCGACCTTGACGTAGTCGGCCTGGCGCGGATCGTCGAGATAGCGGCAGCCGGTCGGGCCGCGCACCGCGAGCCGTCCGACCGTGCCGCGCGGCACCTCGTTCATCGCATCGTCGACCACCCGGGCCTCGTAGCCCGGCACCGGCCGGCCGGTGCAGCCGGGGCCGCGATCGTCGAGCGTGTTGGAGACGAACACGTGCAGCATCTCGGTCGAGCCGATGCCGTCGAGGATCGGCGTGCCGGTGCGCTTCGTCCACGCCTCGTAGACGGGCGCCGGCAGCGTCTCGCCGGCCGACACGGCGAGCCGCAGCGAGGAGAGGTCGGCGCCGCCGTCGAGCGCCGACAGCATGGCGCGATAGGCGGTCGGCGCCGTGAAGCAGACGGTCGCCTTGTAGGTCTCGATGATCTTCACGAGGTTCGGCGGGGTCGCGGTCTCGAGCAGCGCCGCGGCGGCGCCGAAGCGCAGCGGGAACACGACGAGGCCGCCGAGCCCGAACGTGAAGGCGATCGGCGGCGAGCCGACGAACACGTCGTCGGGCACGACCTGCAGCACGTGCTTCGCGTAGGTGTCGGCGATCGCCAGGATGTCGCGATGGAAGTGCATGGTCGCCTTGGGCACGCCGGTGGTGCCCGACGTGAACCCTAGCAGGGCGACGTCGTCGCGGCCGGTCGGCGGCGCGTCGAAGCGGACCGGCTTGTCGAGCGCGGCGCGGTCGAGCTCGGCGTCGTGGTTGGCGGTGCCGTCGAAGCCGATCACGGCCTTCAGGAACCGGCTCTCCTTGGCACAGGCGACGAGGTCGTCGAGGATGCGGGTGTCGCACAGCGCGTGCGAGATCTCGGCCTTGTCGACGATCTTGGCGAGCTCGCCGGCACGCAGCATCGGCATGGTGTTGACCGCCACGGCGCCGACCTTGGTGGCCGCCAGCCAGCAGGCGATCATGGCGGGATTGTTGGCCGACCGGATCAGCACGCGGTTGCCCGGCACGACGCCGTAGTCCTCGACCAGCGCGCGGGCGAGCCGGTTGGTCCAGTCGGCGAGCTCCTTGTAGGTGCGGCGGCGGCCGTGGCCGATCAGCGCCACGCGGTCGCCGAAGCCGCGCTCGACCATCCGGTCGGTCAGCTCGACGGCGGCGTTGATGCGCTCGGGATAGTCGAGGGCGCCCTGCGGCATCGCGGGCCAGGCGTCCGGCGGCGGCAGCCGATCCCGCGTGAAGGTGTCGACATGGACCGACGGACCCAGCATCTGCTCGCCCTCTCGCGGTGACGATCGGCGCCACGGCTCCCGCTCCGCGCGCCGGGGCGTGCGGCGGTTCGGCCGTTCAGCCGCGTTCAGGCTCTCACAGGCTCCATTATCGTTCAAGCATAAAATATCTGCACGTAAAGCAATGAGAATCTCGCGCATTCGTCATCGTCTTTGGAGGCGAAGAACACGTTGGCGCACCAGAATTTCCCTGCCCTGCCCCGGTGCCGGGACGAGCCCTGGAAGCACCGGACGGACGAAGGCACCACCGGCGATCTGCCGCGTGTTACCGCGGCCCCTGCCGCGGAACCGGGCGCAGCGGATACATTTGACATATGAAAAGTCGCGATGCTGTGATAATCAGCTCGTCATGACAGATTCCCGTGTCGACGATGTCGAGGCGCTCGTGCGCGACGAGCCGGCGGGCTCGAAGATGGAGCTGCGGCTCTGGCTCCGTCTGCTGTCGTGCTCCAATCTGATCAGTGCGGAGATCCGCCGCCGGCTGCGCGCAGATTTCGACGTGACTTTGCCGCGCTTCGACGTGATGGCGCAACTGCACCGCGAGCCGAACGGCCTGCGGCTCGGCGATCTGTCGCGTCGCATGATGGTGACCAACGGCAACATCACCGGGCTGATCGACCGGCTGGTCGAGGAGGGTCTGGTGGTGCGCGAGGCCGACCCCGACGACCGCCGCGCCATCACGGTGCGGCTCACCCGGGCCGGCGCGACCATGTTCCGCATGATGGCGACCGCGCACGAGGCATGGATTCACGAGCTGTTCGGCGGCCTGCGGCCGAAAGCGGTCGAGCGTCTGCTCGACGACCTGCAGGGCCTGAAGCTCTCCGCCGTTGCCGGGCTGCGGAGCGCCGACGCCGACTGACCCGTCTCAGGCGACGCGCCGGCCAGCGAGACCGCCGCCCGTGAAGGCGAGCGCACGCAAGAGCTCCCAGCCGGCCCCGGCGCCGAGCGCGCCCAGCATGGTCAGATAGAGCACCCACGGCTTCGGGCCCTCCGGCGCCTCGGGCTCGGGCTGCCGTTCGAGCCGCATGCCGGTGACCGTGGCCGGAGTCTCCGCCGCGGTCTCGGGTGCCGCATCGCTCGCCGTCTCCGGCGGGGGGGCCGCGAGCAGGCCGAAGCCGGCCGCCTTGGCGGCGACGAAGTCGGCGAATTTCTGGTTCTCGACCAGCAGGTCGCGGCTCTCGGCGATCTCCCGATGGGTCTCGACGAGGCGCTTCACCACCTCCTCGGGCGCGTCCCAGTAGCCCTTGCGGACCGCCTCCAGCATGCGCTCGCTGATCTGGGCGAGTGCCGCCGGGTGGTCCTTCATGAACCAGTCCTTCAGTCCGAGCGCGTGCTTGTCGGCGACGTAGACGTCGTGGAACTCCTGCCACTGGTCGGCCCGCACGCTACCCGGGTCCATCACGGACCAGCCCCAGAAGTTGTTGACGCCCTCCAGCATCCGGTTGGCGCCGGCATAGCCCTCGTTCATCAGCGCTGCGACGTAGCGCGGGTGGAAGTTGCGGCTGCGCAGCTCGGTGCTCATGAACTGCGCCACCGACTGGTTCTTCGCGTCGCGCGGATTGCGCAGATCGCTGATCACGAGATCGGGCGAGCGTCCGTCGAGCTGGCGGACCGCCAGCGCGAGGCCGCCCAGATACTCGAACGGGTGGTCGATCGACACGACCCCGTGGGCGTTGGAGGAGCGCGACAGCACGGCCGCCTTGGTGCCCTTCAGGGCCTCGGCGAACAGGCCCAGCTCGTCGATCCTGACGTTGCGGGTGTCGGGATCGGTGCCGAAGGCATAGCCCATGCGCGACAGATAAGTTTTCGCCAGCGTCGCCTCGTCGTCCCAGGATCCCGAGGCGAGCGTCGCCTCCGGCAGGTTGGTGCCGTAGACGCCCGACTCGTTGCCGAACAGGCGGACGCGGGCGAGGCGCGCGGCGCGCTCCGGCGCGATCCCCTTGCCGACCAACATATCGGCGATGCGGCGGCCGGCGGCGACGAGCGGGTTATCGGGCTCGTCGAGCGCCGAGACCTTGTCGACGGCGCCCTGCAGCAGGGCCGCGAGCTCCGGCAGGTTGTCGCGGTAGAGGCCGGTGATCGACAGCACCGTGTCGATGCGTGGCCGCCCGAGCGCCTCACGCGGCACCACCTCGACCCCGGTCACGTCGCCGCGCTGGTTCCACACCGGGCGGACGCCGAGGAGGCGCATCACCTGCGCCTCCATCACGCCGAAATGGTTCAGCGTCTCGGTCTGCCACAGCGAGAAAGCGATCTTGTCGGGCCAGGTGCCGTGCTTCGTCCGGTAGTCCTCGACCAGGGCGTCGGCGAGCTTGCCGCCGGCCTCCCAGGCCGCCTTGGTCGGGATTTTTCGCGCATCGAAGCCGTAGATGTTGCGGCCGGTCGGCACCGCCTCGGGATTGCGCAGCGGGTCGTTGCCGGTGGAGGGCGGCACGAAGCGCCCCGACAGCGCCTTGACGAAGCTCGCCATCTCCATCGGTTGCGTGATGTTGGCCCAGTGCCGCCGCGCCTCGTCGAGGAACGGCCGCACCGCCTCGGAAAATTCCGCGAGGTCGGCGCCCTCCACCACGGCGCGGCGCAGCGCCATGAACGCCTCCTCGCTCTGCAGCTTCTCGTAGGGCTCGGCCAGAACCTCGGCCGGATCCTTGCCCCAGGCCTTCAGATAGTCGGGGCCCAAGATCTGCAGCACGGTCGAGAGTGTCTTTTCGGCATCGGCGACGCGGCCGAAGGTGTGCAGCCCGAGCGGCTGCGGCATGGCGCCGACCGTGTGCAGATGCCGGTGCACCTTGTCGAGGAAGCCGTCGACGTCGCGCGCTGCATCCTCCGCCGTCACGCCGATGTCGCGGGTGATGCCGAGCACGTCGGCCTGCTCGATCACCTGCCGGCGCTGCGCGTCGCGCACCGCGCCCTCGGCGCCGCCCGCCGCCTGATGCAGCAGCTCGTGGAACGCGGCGAACTCGCCGTAGAGGCCGGACGGCGCGAAGGGCGGCGTGTTGTGCGACACCGTGACGGCGCGGCCGCGCCGGCGCGCGATGATGGCCTCGCCCACATTCGCGGTCGTGTAGGGATAGATCACCGGGACGTTGCCGATGGTGGTCTGGGTGTCGTCGGAGACGGCCGGCGCGCGCTCCTTGCCGGGCGCCCATTCCTGCGTGCCGTGGGTGCCGAGATGCACGACCGCGTCGGCCGCCATCTGCCTCGTCACCCCGAGATAGACGGCCCGGTAGGCGTGGTGCAGAGGTCGCTTCTTGTCATGGGTGATGTCGTCCTCCTGGTCGCGCCGGGCACCGCGGAGCGGCTGCGGCAGGATCACGAGCTTGCCGATCTTCCAGCGCGGCACGACGAAGTCGATGCGGTCACCGTCCCGTAACGTCAGGTAGGTGTCGTCCGGCTTGCCCCACGCGGCTTCGGTGGCGGCGCGCCTCTCGGCCGGCAGGCCCGCCAGGAACGCCTCGTACTCGGCGAGCGGGAGGCGCTCGGCAAGCCCGTCGGCGAGGAGCGCGCGCAGCTCGCGATCGTCCTTGGTGCGGTAGTAGGGCCGGATCAGGCGCTTCATCGTGGCGATCACGGTCGCCTCGTCGACGGCCGGGGCGTCGTAGCCCTCGCGGCGCAGCGCCGCGACGATCTCCACGATGCTGGCCGGCACGTTCAGATAGGAGGCCGAAAAGTTCTCCTCGCCGGCCGGGCTGTTCCACACGAAGATCGCCACCGTCTTCTCGGCGTTCGGCTTGCGATGCAGCGCCGCCTGGCCGAGTGCGCGGGCGACCAGCGCGTCGGCCTGGGCCGGGATGGCGGCGAGCTTCTCGTCGCTGTGCCGGCGCGCCGTGACCAGCGTCGGATCGATGCGGCCGGCGGCCTCGGCGAGCGAGTAGAACACCCCCTGCAGACGCACCGGATAGGCGTCGTCCTTGCGCCAGTCCTCCTCGTAGCCCTCGGTGTAGGGCAGCACCTGGATCACCGGCCGGTCGAGCGCCGTCATCCACTCGCGCTGCTCGTCGACATTGGTGTAGACGCCGGTGAAGGAGACCAGCGCGTCCGGCACGGTGCGGCCGTCCTGCTGGAGGAGCGGCAGCGTCCTGCGGCCGTTGTTCGGATCCCAGAACGGCAGCGCCACCGCGCCGGCCTTCTCGATTCGCCGGATCACGTCGTCGACATGGTCTGTCGTGTTGTTGACCAGCTCCGAGCGGTGCAGGCCGACGCCGATGATGGGCTGCTCCGGCCGCGGTGCCCGCCAGGCGAGGAAGTCGGCGAGCGTCTCGAACACGCGCTGCGGGGCATCGGGGTGATAGATGGCGATCTCCGGCAGCAGCACGGGAGCGGCGGCGGCCGGACCCGGCCGGCCGAACAGGTCGACCCGTACATAGTCGAGGAGCGCGCGGACATTCGCCTCCCCGCCGTTGGTCCAGTAGGCGTGGATGCGCGCGGCCGCCTCGGCCGACAGGCCGCGGGTGAGGTCGGGCCGCCGCCACATCAGGCCGCCCCACACCTTGCCGGGAAACGCCGCGAGCGGCGCCTTCAGGCGCGCCACCATCGGCACGAAGGTGGTCTCCATCACCCAGTCGAGCAGCACGAGGTCGCGTCCGCGCAGAGCCTCGGCGACGGCTGCGTCGTCGAGCTTGTCGACCATCACGTAGTCGAGCGTCAGGCCGCGCTCGCGGGCGAGCGCCTCCATCAGCCGCCCCTTGCCCGGATTGGACGGAAACGGTGCCAGCACCACGATCGACAGCGGCGCCGCGGAAAGCACCGCCCGATCCTGGGCCGCGGCGGGACGGGCGAACTGCAGTCCGGCCGTCACGGCAACGGCCAGCGCGAGCAGGAGACGGCCGAGCCGCATGGCGCTCATCCTCCGCGACCTCAATTGAAGGTCTTGCTGAACCCGACATAGAAGGCACGACCGGCGCCGGCATAGACGAACGGCGTGCCGCCCGGCGTCGTCGGCGCGTCGGCCGAGCGCAGGAGCGGGGCAAAATCGCTCACATAGGCCTCGTCGGTGAGGTTGCGGCCCTCGGCCCACAGCGTCCACGACCTGTCGGGCGCCTTCCAGCCGATGCGGGCGCCGTAGAGGGTCGAGGCCGGCACCACGAAGGCGTCGCCGCCCGAGTTGTCGAACGTGGTCCAGCGCTCGCCGACGAAGCGGATGTTGCCGGCGACGAAGAAGCCGGCCGGATGCCGATAGCCGAGCTCGGCGTAGGCCTGGTGGCGCGGGGTGAGCGGAAGCTGCGCGTCGCCGAAGGTCGGATCGTCGACGAAGCGCGAGTCGATATAGGTGTAGACCATGTCGAGATAGACGTGGTCCTGCGACGCCAGCACGTCGACGATGGGGCGCGTCTTGAACCCGGCTTCGATGCCGGTGCGACGAGTCTTGTCGACGTTGAAGGCGACGAGGCTGTTGGCGTTGCTGCAGGCGAACTGTCCGCGCAGCTGTGCTCGCTGGGCGGGCGTGAAGCTCGCCAGCGGGATGAAGTTGAGGGCGCAGGCCGACAGGATCTCGTCGTTCAGCCGCATGTCGTAGACGGCGACGTCGTAGCGGAAGCGGTCCCAGCCGCCGCGCACGCCGAGCTCGATCGTCCAGGCGCGCTGCATCGCGAGATCGTCGATCATGTTCAGGGTGCCGGGCCGCATGCCGTTGACAGTCTGCTGCAGCGTCAGCAGCGAGCTGATGTCGCCGGCGTTCGGCACCTCTGTGCTGCGCGCGTAGTTGGCGTAGACGAAGTGCTCCGGCACGTACTCCCAGTTCACCCCGAACTTCGGATTGAAGGCGGAGAACTCGCGCTCGTAGTTGCGCAGGCCGTTCGACGAGCCCGGCCCGACGCCGATGCCGAGCGCCGGGCTCGCCTCGGTTCCGGACGCGATCTTCGGGCCTGAATAGCTGTCATGGTAGTTGCGGTCGGTCCAGAACGCCTGCGCGCCGGTGAACAGCTTCACGCGCGGCATCACCTCGACCGCCGCCTCGCCGTAGCCCTCGTGGAACCAGGCGTGGAAGGCGTCGTCGTAGACGAGCGACGCCTTGGTGGAGCCGGACGAGCCCTTGGCCCACTGATAGGTCTTGTAGCTCGCGTCCTCGTAGGTCGGCCGATAGCCGAACACCAGCTCGGTCGGGCGGCCGATCAGCTCGTTGCGGTTCTCCACCCGCAGCGAGACGCCGTAGTCCGTCCAGGTCACATCCTGGATGCCGGCCGCCGTGCTCGGCAGATGGTCGAAGGCGGAGCGCAGGAAGTAGGGGGCGATCTCGACCGAGGTCGTGTCGGACCGGATCACGGTCTTGTTGACGACCCGCTGATATTCGTAGTTCGCCCGCAGGTCGTAGGGAAACGAGGTCTTGCTCGGATCGAAGCCGGACTGGCGGTAGAGGGAGAGCTGGCTCAGCGGAACCGCGGTCGGCAGCTCCTGCAGGTTCTTGCCGACCGCCACATAGGTGCGGTTCTCGATCGCTTCGGTCGGCTGCCAGCCGAAATTTCCACTGAAGCGCGGCGCGTAGTTGCGCGAGTGGAGCTCGTAGCCGCTGTCGAAATGGTCGTTGACCTGGAAGTACCAGTCGTACTTGTCCTTGAAGCCGCCGAGCTCGATCTGGCTCTCGCGGAAATTGTTGCTGCCGACCGCGGTGGAAATGGTCGCGCCCGGTGCAGTGCGGCCTGTCTTGGAGACGAGATTGATGGCGCCGCCGGTGGCGAGGGCGCCGTAGCGCAGGCTGCTCGCGCCGCGATAGACCTCGATGTAGTCGGTCGCCTTCAGATCCAGGAGCGGCAGCGTGACGCCGGTGACGAGGCGGCCGAGCGGCACGCCGTCGGCGAAGGCGCGCACGCCGCGGCCGCCGCGGGGGCCGGCCTGCGACGTGTCGCTGCCGCGGATCGAGATCGAGCCCTGGCTGTTCTCGCCGCCGCGCTGGCCGATCAGCACGCCCGGCACCTCGTCGAGCACCTGACGCAGGTTGGACCGCGTCCCTGGGTCCTGCTGCGTCACCGAGACGACCGACTCGGCGCCGGGGCGCCGCAGCGCGCGGCGCGCCTGCACGGCGAAGGGCGGCGGATTGACCTGGACGGGCCCCTCGGCCGTCGCCGGACCGGGCGCCACCGCCGTGGCCGGTGCTCCGGCGGATGAGCCCCGGCCGCTGCCGGAGCGTGCCGGCGCCGGGCTCCGCCGCGGCACCGTGACGACCACGGTCTCGAGCAGCACCGGCTCGCTCGCGCTCGCGGCTCCGGAGACGGGCGCCGCCGGCAATGGATCGGCCGTCTGGGCGACAGCGACGCACGGCAGCAGCGCCGCGACGGTGGACAGCAGGACAGCCCTCGACAGGGACGCGCTGTGGTGACGCATGAAGGTCCTCAGGGTGACGGCGATGGCGAAACGGGACGGCCGGGCGCAGCAGCGCCACGCGACGTGGGCGTGGGCACGGTCCGAGGCGGCGGGGATGCGGGGGCGCCGGGCGACGCGGTCTCGGGCACGTAGACGAAGGAGCCGTCCTTCAGCCGGTACGCGATGCCGGCCCGCACGCCTTCGCCGCTGCCGATCTGCTGCGTGGACGTGTAGGTCTCGATCTTCTCGCCGTCCTTGACGACGATCTGCATGTCCGGCCGGCCCGGGTTCTTCACCGCGACCGCCGTCTCTGAAGCGAACGGATTGAGCGGGTTGACGGCGATGATCATCATCAGCGCGCCGATCATCACCAGGAACACATCGACGAGATTGACCACCGAGAGGATCGGGTCGAGCTCCTCGTCCTCCTCCAGGATGCGCAGCGTCATGGCCTTGCCTCGATACGCCGCTTCACCGCGACCAGCTCCTCGGCGCACCAGCGCCGCCGCACCGAGGCGATCCAGAAGCACAGGCAGGCGGCGGCGAGCGCCAGCACCACGGCGGCGAAGGCCGAGCGCAAGAGCTCGCTCATCTGCGCGACGTCGTTGCGGGTGAGCGCGACCAGCGCCGGACCCATCGGGATCAGGGTGGCGATGAGCCCGAGCATCGGCGTCACCCGGGTCGCCACCCGGATCAGCTCGAGCTGCCGCATGGCGGCGACGTCGAGCTCGTCGAGCGTCAGCGACGGATCCTCGGCAAAGCGCCGCGCCAGCGGATAGCCGCCTCCGAGCGCGCCGAAGCCCTGCATGGGTGGGGTGCGGAAGCCGCGACGGCCGCGCAGCCGAAGGGCCCATTGCACGATCAGCCGGCCACTCTCGAACAGCGAGAGGACGAAGAGAAGCTGGATGGCGAGCTGGACGGGGGTGAGAAGCAGCTCGGAGAGCTGCATGAAGACGGACATTCGCGACTCCGCCGGGTCCCCGCCCGACCGCGTGCGCGGCCTGTGCTCTACAGCGGGGGCCCGATCATTAATAAATGTTATATCATTTCGTTTGCGACCGTATTGCAACGGTCTAATCCCCTGTCCCGTCGGTTCCGGTCCGGGTGTTGCGCCCCTGCACCAGCCCCGGTGACCGGCGCCGGACGACGGCGGCCGCCTGCAGCGGCCACCGTGATCGCCGAGGGGTTCTCGCCGGGTATCTCGCCGCGGCGGGCCGGGCGAACGCGCGAGGCCGCGCCCGGCGTCGCTCAAGCGGCCCGCTGTGCGCCCCAGGCCGGAAACGGATCGGGCAGGATCTCCCAGACGTCCGGCACGAAGTTCTCGGTCTCGACAAGGCAACGCTCGAGCATGGCGGAGATCCGCGCGCGGTTCATGGTGCCGAGCGTGCCGATGAACACCAGCTCCTGCCGGCGATCGCCGAAGACCGGATCCATCCGACCCCGCATGCGCTCCAGCGCCTCGCCGTCGGACGGCCAGTGCTTGCGCGGCACCGCCGCCCACCACAGGCCGAGGCCGCGGGTCGCCACCATGGCGCCGGCGAGGCTGAACTCGCCCGCCCAGTCGGGGCGCGTCGCCAGCCAGAAGTGCCCCTTGGCCCGGATCACGCCGGGGAGCGGCGTCTGCAGGAACTCGTCGAAACGCTCCGGCACGAACGGCCGGCGCGCCCGCCAGACGAAGCTGGTGATGCCGTACTCGGCGTCCTCGGGCACGTGATCGGCGTGGCCGTAGAGCTCCTTGAACCACAGCGGATGCTGATGCGCGCGCGTGAAGTCGAACAGTCCGGTATCGAAGATCGCCTCGGGGGCGACGCGGCCGTGGTCGGCCTCGATCAGCCGCGCATCGGGATTGAGGGCCCGCACGATGTTGCGCGCCGCCTCGCGTTGCGCCGAGGTGGCGTCCGAGACCTTGTTCATCACCACCACGTCGGCGAACTCGATCTGCTCGACGAGCAGGTTGACGAGCGTGCGCTCGTCGTCCTCACCCGCAGTCTCGCCGCGGTCGGACAGAAAGTCGGTGGAGGAATAGTCCTTGAGCAGGTGAATGGTGTCGACCACCGTGACCATGGTGTCGAGCCGGGCCACGTCTGACAGGCTCTCACCCGCCTCGTCGCGGAACTCGAAGGTCGCCGCGACGGGCAGCGGCTCGGAGACGCCGGTGCTCTCGATCAGCAGATAGTCGAAACGTCCCTCGGCGGAGAGCCGCCGCACCTCGCGCAGCAGATCGTCGCGCAGCGTGCAGCAGATGCAGCCGTTGGTAAGCTCGACCAGCTTCTCCTCGGCCCGGCTGAGGGTCGCCCCCTCGCGGACCAGGTCGGCGTCGATGTTCACCTCGGACATGTCGTTGACGATGACCGCCACCCGGCGGCCCTCGCGATTGTTGAGGACATGGTTGAGCAGCGTGGTCTTGCCGGCCCCGAGGAAGCCGGACAGGACCGTGACGGGGAGACGCGTGTCGGTCATGGGGCATCTGCAATGTTATATCGTTTCTTTTCTTTAGCGCAATTGCCTCTCCGACACAAGCCGTGCCCCTGATCTCCGCCCTTCGGTCGCGGCGCGGAGGGGGACGACCTCCGCGCGGACCCACTGCCGGGGCCTGAATCCCGGGGCCAAAAACGAGAAGGCCCGCCGTCGGTCGACGGCAGGCCTTCGCAATCGCTCGCGCTGCGGCGCGCCGGAGCCGAACGCGTCAGATCGCGTCCTTGAGCTCCTTGGCGGCCCGGAAGGCGATCTTCTTGCTCGCCTTGATCTTGATCGCCTCGCCGGTGGCCGGGTTGCGGCCCATGCGGGCGGCCCGCTTCTTCACCTGGAGGATGCCGAGGCCGCTGATGCGGATGCGATCGCCCTTCTTCAGGTGCTTGGTCACGAGGCCGATCATGTCGCTGAGGATCGCCTCGGACTGCTTCTTCGCGAGCTCGTGGTTTCCGGCGATCGTCGCCGCGAGATGCTTCAGCGTCACGGTCGCCTGGGCAGGCTTGGACGTAGCGGCTTTCGCCATCGGGATTGCTCCTCGTCACTGTGCTTACAAGTCTCGCCCCAATTATCCGATTCGCGGATCGAGGCCACGCGCAAAGTACCGCGCGGCACGCGTGTTTCCACCGCCGCGACGGCGCCGCCGGGGGCTCGCGGCGCCGCCCGGGTCCGTGGCATAAGGCTTCGTCACCCCACCGCGACGGCGTACGAAGGGGATCGGAGTGTCAGAGGAGCGAGCACCGGCGGACGAAATCGCTCGCCTGGAAGACGAGATCGAGCGGCTGAGCGACATCGCCGAGGGCTGCCGCAAGATCGTCATGGCGGCTCGCGCGGCGATCGGGCTCGGCGGGCTCGCCCTCGCCGGCGCGCTGCTGGGGCTGTGGCGCGGCGATGCCCCGGTGCTGGTCGGGGCCATCACGGCGATCCTGGGCGGCATCGTCGTGTCCGGCTCGAACACGGCGACGCGGCGCCAGAGCCTCGCCGCCGCCGCGCGGGCCGAGGCCCGCCGGGCGGCGCTGATCGGCGCAATGCCACTCACGCTGGTGCCGTCGCCGGAGATCGAGCCGCCCGCCGGCGGCTGGTGACATCGTCACAGACGAACGCCCCCGGCTGCATTACAAGACCCGGACCGCCGGACGACTGGAACGAGTTTTGCTGCGATCCGGAGAGGTCCGGAGAGACACCACGATGAGCGACACCACCGCCGAAGCCGCCCCGCAGGTGACGGCTCGCCGCCTCGAGCACTTTCCCGTCAGCTTCTTCGCGACCGTGATGGGCACGGCTGGGCTGGCGATCGCGACGCACCGGCTCGAGCTCCTGCTCGGCGCCCGTCCCGTCGCGAGCCTGGTGCTCGGAGGATTGGCCTCCGGCCTGTTCGTGACGGTCGCCGGTCTCTACGCGATCAAGCTCGCCCGCCACCGCGAGGCCGTCGTCGCCGAATGGCATCATCCGGTCCGCCTGAGCTTCTTTCCGACCATCAGCATCTCGCTGCTGCTGTTGTCGCTGATCGCGCTGCCGCTCGACCCGCGGCTCGCCGACGGCTTCTGGATGGTCGGCGCCGCCCTGCACCTGACCTTCAGCCTCGTGATTCTCTCGACCTGGATCGGGCATCGTCCGTTCGAGCCGCCGCACCTCAATCCGGCCTGGTTCATCCCGGCGGTCGGCAACATCATCGTCCCGCTCGCCGGGGTGCCGCTCGGCCATGTCGAGGTGAGCTGGTTCTTCTTCTCCTTCGGCGTGATGTTCTGGATCGTGCTGCTCACCCTGGTGTTCAACCGGCTGGTCTTCCACAATCCGCTGCCGGATCGCCTGCTTCCGACGCTGATGATCCTGGTGGCGCCGCCGGCGGTCGGCTTCCTCGCCTACGCCAAGCTGAATGGGGGCGCCCTCGACGGCTTCGGCCGGCTGTTCTTCTATGCCGGGCTCGGACTGTTCCTCCTGGTCGCGACCAAGATCGGCCAGATGGCTCGCATCCGATTCGCGCTCTCCTGGTG
Source organism: Rhodoplanes tepidamans (assembly GCF_030813915.1). Classification (GTDB taxonomy): domain Bacteria; phylum Pseudomonadota; class Alphaproteobacteria; order Rhizobiales; family Xanthobacteraceae; genus Rhodoplanes; species Rhodoplanes tepidamans. Next base: position 65,135 of record NZ_JAUSUJ010000012.1, on the reverse strand, counting down.
GGCCTACTCGTTCCCGATCGCGGCCCTGACCACGGCCGCCTCGGTGTACGCCGACGCGCTCGGCCGCCCCCCCGCGGCGACCGGCCTCTTCGTCGCCCTCTACGGCGTGCTCGCCGTGGTGATCGCCATCCTGGTGGTGGCGACGGTCCGGGCGATCGCGGCCGGCGCGATCTGCCAGCCGGAGCACTGACCTCGCCCTTCCCGCCCGCGCCCGCGGCGAGTCCCGCGTCCGGCCCCCCGGGGCCGGGCGCGGGATGCCGTCCCGTCCGGGCGCTCGACGGCCACGGCGCAGGCAAAAATATCCGGGAAATTTGCGCTGGCTCAGGAAATCGCCCCTTGGCTCGTCTTCGATGGTTCGTTCGTACCATCACACAGCCGTGTTCCGGCCCAGGGGAGCGCCCATGCGGACCTCCGTCACCCATCCTTTGCTCATCGGTGCCGTCCAGCCGGGCGCCGGCCTCGGCCGCATCGGGATCACGTTCTGCCCCGGCAAGAAGGACGCCGAGTCGGTCACGGGCGAGTGGTTCCGGGACCTCGCCGTCGACCTCGACGCCATCCGCGACTGGGGCGCCGCCGCCCTGGTGACGCTGATCGAGCCGCGCGAGATGGAGGACCTCGATGTCTCCCGGCTCGGGCCGGAGACCGAGGATCGGCACATGAGCTGGTTCCACCTGCCGATCGCCGACGTCTCGGTGCCCGACGTGCGCTTCGAGCGCGAGTGGCTCCGGGTCGGCGAGGCGCTGCGCGGACTGCTGCGGCGCGGCTTCGACATCGTCGTCCACGGCCGCGGCGGGCTCGGCCGCGCCGGCACCATCGCGGCGCGCCTGATGATCGAGCTCGGCGTCGCGCCGGACGAGGCGATCCGGGCGGTGCGGGGCGCGCGGCCAGGCGCGATCGCGACCGTCGAGCAGGAGCGCTTCGTGCGCGCCCAGCGGCATGCCGCGGAGGCGAAGCCGGGCATCGACGAGCAGGCCGTGCAACGCCGCGCCATCGGCGCCCTGGTCGGCCTCGCGGTCGGCGATGCGATCGGCACCACGCTGGAGTTCGAGGTGCGCGACACCTTTCCCCGCATCACCGACATGGTCGGCGGCGGGCCGTTCCGGCTGGCGCCGGGGCAGTGGACCGACGACACCGCGATGGCCCTCGCCCTCGCCGACAGCCTCCTGGAGCGCGGCCGTCTCGACGAGGCCGACCTGATGCGGCGCTTCGAGGCGTGGTACCGGACCGGCCGCTACTCCTGCACGGGCATCTGCTTCGACATCGGCAACGCCACCCGCGAAGCGATCGAGACCTGGCAGCGCAGCGGCGATCCACTCGCCGGCTCGCCGTCGCCCGAGATCGCCGGCAACGGCTCGCTGATGCGCCTCTCTCCGGTGGCCATCCGCTGGTGGAACGAGCCCGCCACCCTGGAGACGGCCGCCCGCGGCCAGAGCCAGACCACCCACGCCTCGCCGGCGACGCTGGATGCCTGCGCGGCCTTCGCGGCCATGCTGGCCGACGCCATCGCGGGCGCCCCGCCCTCGGTCGTGTTCCGGCCCCGCGGCGACGGCCTGGTCGGTCCGATCGCGGCCGTGATGAACGGCTCGTGGCGGGGCGAGACGCGCCACGTCATCCGCTCCACCGGCTACGTGGCCCATACGCTGGAGGCGGCGATCTGGAGCGTCGCCCGCAGTCACGATTTCCGCAGCGCCGTGCTCACCGCCGCCAATCTCGGCTACGACGCCGACACCACGGCGGCGGTCGCCGGCCAACTCGCCGGCGCGCTCTACGGCGTCGACGGCATCCCGTCGGACTGGCGGGAGAAGCTCGCCTGGGGCGACGAGATCGAGCGCCGGTCGGCCGCCCTGCACGAGCATTCGATCCGCGCACCGTCGGCGACCGTCACGCGCCTCGATCAGGCGTCTGGACGCCGCGGCCAGTAGAGGGTCCGATCGACCCCGCCGGTCAGGCGCGGTCGACCACCGGGACCGCCTCCATCAGCACGGCGGTGCGGCCCGGAAACACCCAGGCCCCGTCGGCGGCGAGCGGCGAGCGCGCGCCGTCGCCGCCATAGGCCGCGTCCTCGCTCGACCACAGCATCCGCCAGTCGCGGCCGGGTGGCGGGGCCAGCAGCGGCTCCGGGACGATTCGCGGCGCCACCTCGCGCCCGACATTGACGATCAGGAGGCGGTCGGCGCTCGCGACGGCGCCTCCGCAGAAGAAGCGTACCAGGAAGGCATCATCGGACAGCACGGCCCCGTCGAGGCGCTCGTAGGTCGACAACCCGGGATCGGCGCGGCGGAGCGTGATCAGGTCGCGATGCAGCGCCAGCGCCTGCGCATTGCGGTCGCGCTCGGCCCAGTCGAGCCGGCTTTTCTCGAAGGTCTCCGGCGCCCCGGGCCGGTCCGTCTCGACCGCGGCGACGCTCGGAAACTGCATCAGGAACGCGCGCCGGCCGGTCTGCACGGCCGCGGCCAGATCGGGCTTGTGGTCGGCGAAGTACAGGAACGGGGTCGACGAGAAGAACTCCTGGCCCTGAAACAGCATCGGCGTGCCGGGCCCGAGCAGCAGCAGCGCCGTCAGAACGCGCAGTCGCGCCACGTCGGCGAGATCGACCATCCGCCGGCCGAAGGCCGAGTTCGCCACCTGGTCGTGGTTCTCGAGAAACGTGATGCGCTGGTGCGACGGCAGGTCGAGGGAGGGCATGCCGCGCGGCTTCTTCTGCCAGGTCGAGCGCTGCCCCTGGTAGAGAAAGCCGTGCTTGACGCAGGCGAGCAGTTCGCGCGCCGAGCCCGTGTAGTCGGAGTAGTAGGCCTCGGCCCGACCGGTCAGCGCGACATGCGCGGTGTGGTGCAGGTCCTCGTGCCAGACGCCGTCGAGCCCGTCGCCGCCCTGCTCGCGCGGGCGCACCAGCCGGGCCTCCTGCCGCTCGTTCTCGGCGACGACGAGGACGCTGCGCCCCCCCGCCGCCGTCCGCGCCGCCGCCGTCAGCTCGGCGACGATACTGATCTCGGAGGCGTCGAAGATCTGCTGGGTCGCGTCGAGCCGCAGCCCGTCGAGGTGAAACTCGCGCACCCAGTAGGCGGCGTTCTCGCGGACGAACTCGCGCACCGGTGCGGCACCCGGGCCGTCGAAGTTGATCGCGTCGCCCCACTCGTTGTCGTAGCGGCCGGTCAGGTAGGTCTTCGAGAAGCAGGGCAGATAGTTCGCGTCCGGCCCGAAGTGGTTGTAGACGACGTCCATGATGACCCCGAGGCCGAGCCCGTGCGCCGTGTCGACGAAGGCGCGCAGGTCGTCCGGCGTACCGTAGAGCCGGGTCGGCGCGAACAGATCGACGCCGTCGTAGCCCCAGCCAAAGCGGCCGGGAAACTCGGCGACCGGCATCAGTTCGATCACCGTGATGCCGACCTCCTTCAGCAGCGGCAGTTTTGCCGACGCCGCCGCATACGTCCCCTCGGCCGTGAAGGTGCCGATGTGGATCTCGGTGATCACGTGGGGATCGCCGCCGCGCACGCCGCGCCAGGCTTCGTCGCGCCATCGATAGGCGGATGGATCGACGACGCAGGAGAGGCCGTGCGGTCCGTCCGGCTGCGAGCGCGAGGCGGGATCCGGCAGCGGCGTCTCGTGACCATCGAGGCGGAAGCCGTAGCGCGATCCGACCCGCGCGTCGGTGACGAACGCCGAGCGATAGCCGCCGTCCTCGGCCGCGAGCTCGTGGGCGATGCCGTCGACCACCAGGACGATCGTGTCGGGCAGCGGCGCCCAGACGCGGAAATGAACGCCGCCGCCCGGTTGCGGCTCGGCGCCGATCGGCATGGCGCGGAGAGCGGCCGCGGCGGTGCCTCGTGCCGGTGAGAAGAGTGATTGTGCCAAGATCCGACCGCCCGTGCCGAGAGGAAGTTCCGCCGTTCGCCGGGAAACGGCGCTTCAGCGCCGGCGTAGCGCCCGGGCGAGCTGGTCGCGAGTCATGCGCGAGCGCCCCGGAATGTCACGCCGCTTCGCCTCGGCGTAGAGCGCCGCGCGGGTATCGCGGCTCTTGCTGCCGGTCGGGTCGTTGCGCCGGCCTTCCGCGGCGGCGCGGCCGGTCTGCCCCTGACGCTCCTTGCGCTTGGTGCGCTTCAGCTTGCGCCGGTTCTCGGCCCGGCTCTGGCGGTTCGACGCACCGGCCTCGGACAGCCCGATGGCGATCGCCTGCTTGGGGCTCTTCACCTTGCGGCCGCCGCGCGTCGTCAGCTCGCCATGCTTGAACTCGTGCATGACGCGCTCCATCGTGTCCTTCTGCGGCTTCGACTGCTTTTTCGCCGACCGCTTCGTCGCCGAGCTCCTGGCCATGGACGATCCTCCGAGTCTGTCCCGGTAACCGACGGGGTGCGACGGAGTTCCGCGGATGGCGTGGTGGCCGTGCAGCGCGACGCCCCATCAAGGCGAGCGGGTTCGGTGCACCGGACGGCCGGGCCCGGTGGCGGCGCAGACCCGGATCAGCCCTGACCGGACCCGCGCGGACGGCCACGCCGGCGGACCGGCTCCTCTTCGGACTGGGGCGCCGCCCTGGCATAGGCCATGCCGTTCAGCGATTCCGACAGCAGGCGGGCCTGACGGTGCGAGGGTGACGCCTACGGGCCGATCGAGAAGGTGCTGTGGCCGGTCGAGCGGCTGACGCTCGCCTATCTGGGCACCACGGTCCACCCGGCCTTCGTCGCATATGCGGCGCCCCGCGTCGACGCCGCCGCCCGCGCCGAGATGCTGTCGGCCTGGCGCGACCGCCTCGGCGCGCTGCTCGCAGGGCCGGCTGGCGGGACCGGAATCAACGACTGAAGACGATCGAGAGGGAAGACCATGACGACCACCGACACCACCCCGTCGATCGAGGCGCGGATCGCGCGCCTCCTCGTCGGTGCCATCGACCCGCACGTGCACTCCGGACCCTCGATCGCGCCGCGCGGCCTCGACCACCTCGCCCTCGTGCGCGAGACGTCCGAGGCCGGCTTCGCCGCCGTGATCACCAAGGACCACGACTATGCGGGCGTCGCCACGGCGGCGCTGATCACGGCCAACTTTCCCGAGCTGAAGACCCGCATCTACTCCGGCATCGCCCTCAACAACGTGGTCGGCGGGCTCAATCCGTGGGCCGTCGAACACACCGCCGCGATGGGTGGCAAGGTGGTGTTCATGCCGACGCTGGCGGCCGAGCATCATCTGCGCTGGGAGAAGAAGTCGTCGTGGGTGCACCCGGCGACGACCCAGAAAGTGCGCCCGGCGGTCGGTGTCCCGGTGCTCGACGCCGACGGCGCGGTGCGCGACGACACCAAGGAGATCCTCGACATCGTCGCCCGGACCGGCCTCGTGCTGGTGAGCGGCCACCTGCACGTGAGCGAGACCTGGAAGGTGTTCGAGGAGGCCAAGCGGCGCGGCGTCGCGACCATGGTGCTGACCCATCCGGAGGACATCGTCGAGGCGACGCTCGACGACGTGCGCGGGCTGGTCGCGCTCGGCGCCTATGTCGAGCACTCGCTGTGCATGTTCCTTGAGGGCTCGAAGTTCAAGACCCGCACGGCCGAGGACCTGAAGGCGCAGATCGACGCGGCCGGCGTCGACCGCACCATCCTGTGCTCCGACCTCGGCCAGACTGGCGTGTACTCGCCGCTGGAGGGCTTCCGGCGCGGCATCCGGCTGTGCATGGACCTCGGCTATGCCGACGCCGACATCCGCAAGATGGTGTCGACCAACGCCGCGCGCGCCTTCCGGCTGGAGGCCGACCTGCCCGACGCCGCGACCCGCAGCGCCGCGTGAGCGAAGACGACGCCGTCGCGGTCGTTTGCTCCGACGCCCGCGGCGGCTGGGACCGTCATCGACGATCGGCATCGCTGCGATGCCGGTCGACCACCCCGGCGAGGGCATCGGCAACTCGGCCGCGCCGGAGCAACCTATTGGACTTTACGGGCGGCGCGACCGCAGCCGAGCCGTTCCTCCGTGCAACGCTCGATCGGCTGCCCGGCCCGCCCTACTCCGCCGCCTGCGCGGTGGGCGCTTCCGCCATCCGGCCGAAGCGGATGAGGGAGAAGTGGCCGAGCGGCGGCATCGGGCGGCGGTCGATGAAACGTATGCCGGGGGCGTGCTCGACCCAGTTGCGCAGCCGCTCCCACGGGAACTCCGGGCGCCAGCCGAGCTTTCGGGCGATCGGCGCGAAGGCCGCCTCGAACAGCTTTCGCGCGCCGCTCTCGGCGCCGATGTGATTGACGAGGATGATCTCGCCGCCCGGCTTCACCACGCGGGCAAACTCGTCGAGCGTGCCTTCCGGGTCCGGCACCGCCGTGATCACGTACTGGGCGACCACCACGTCGAACCAGCCATCCGGAAACGCCAGTTTGGTGGCGTCCATCACCGACAGCACCTCGACATTGTCGAGCCGCTGCGCGGCGACGCGCTCCTGAGCCTTGCGCAGCATCGGTTCGGAAATATCGACGCCGAACAGCCGGTTGGTGCGGCGGTAGTCGGGCAGCGAGATGCCGGTGCCGACGCCGACCTCGAGGATGCGGCCGCCGCCGGTCGCCTCAACGGCCGCGATCGCCGCCTTGCGGCCGCGCTCGAACACCTGCCCGAACACCAGGTCGTAGACCGGCGCCCAGCGCGCATAGGCTTTCGCGACCTTGTCGCGGTCGAGATCGTCTGCCATAGGGTCCGCCCCCGAAAACGCCTTTGATCGGAAAAAACTCAGCGCCGCGCGCCGGCCACTGCCGCCCCGCGCTGCACCGCCTGCGTGCCGGCCGCCGGCGTCGCGACCGGGTCCGCCGCCGACGCCGCGTTCCGGATGAAGCCGCCGCCGAGGACGCGGGCCTGGCCGGCGAGCGCGTCGTAGAGCACGCAGGCCTGTCCGGGGGCGACCCCCTCCTCGCCGTCGACCAGTTCCACCTCGATCTCCTCGCCGACGCGGTAGACCCAGGCCGGCTGCGGCCGCCGGGTCGATCGCACCTTGACGAACACCTCGAGCCGCCCGCCCGCCGCGCCGAGCGCGTCCTCAAGCGAGCCGTCGCCGATCCAGTTCACGTCGCGCAGCCGCATCCGCATGGTCTTCAGGGCGTCACGCGGGCCGACGATGACGCGGCGCGTCGCCGCGTCGAGCCGGACCACGTAGAGCGGCTCGCCGGCCGCGATGCCGAGGCCGCGCCGCTGGCCGACCGTGAAGCGGATGATGCCCTGATGATGGCCGAGCACCCGGCCCGCGAGATCGACGATGTCGCCGGGCTCGGCGGCGCCCGGCATCAGCCGCTCGATCACCTCGGTGTAGCGGCCGGTCGGCACGAAGCAGATGTCCTGGCTGTCGTGCTTGTCGGCGACCCTCAGGCCGAGCTGGCGGGCGAGCTCGCGGGTCTCCGCCTTGGTCCGCTCGCCGAGCGGAAAGCGCAGGATGCCGAGCTGCTCGCGCGTCGTCGCGAACAGGAAGTAGCTCTGGTCGCGCTCCTCCTCGCGGGCCCGGTAGAGGGCACGGCCGCCGTCCGGGGTCGAGCGCGAAGCGACGTAGTGGCCGGTCGCCAGCACACGGGCGCCGAGCTCGCGGGCCGTCACCAGGAGATCGCGGAACTTGATCGACTGATTGCAGTCGACGCAGGGCACCGGAGTCTCCCCGTGCACGTAGCTCTCGGCGAACCGGTCGATCACCGCCTCCTTGAAGCGGCTCTCGTAGTCGAGCACGTAGTGCGGGATGCCGATCTGCTCGGCGACCCGGCGGGCGTCGTGGATGTCCTGGCCGGCGCAGCAGGCGCCGAGCCGGTGGGTCGCGGCGCCGTGGTCGTAGAGCTGCAGCGTCACGCCGACGACGTCGTAGCCCTCCTGCTTCAGAATCGCGGCCGTGACGGAGGAGTCGACCCCGCCCGACATGGCGACGACCACGCGGGTGTCGGCCGGCCGCGTATCGAGATCGAGACTGTTCCGCATCGTCGCCGCGGGCGTACCGCGCTCCTGACCATCGGCCGCCGGGGCGGCTCACCTCGACCGCCGGGCGACCGGCGCGCACCAGCCTGCCGTCGCGGCTCTTGCTTCCTCTTTACTATAGGGAGGCCACGGGCGGCCCGCCAGCCGAACCATTCCAAGGTGGCGCACCGCGGCGGGTGCGGCAGAACTTGCCGGCGGGCAGCAAGGGATGCCGGGTCGGGGCCGTCGTCCGGCGGCACTAGTCAGCCCAAGACATTGATTCGAATTAGTTATTTTTCAAGTTCCGGTGGCCCGCGGCTTGCAGACCTGGGGCCGAACGGAACCAGAGGGTCGATCGCGTGCCCACCATCAGCATCGAACCGAGCGCATTTGCCGCCGCCCAGGCGACCCGCACGGCCGCGCGGGCGACATCGTCCGGCGCGTCGGATTTCGCCAGCCTGATCGACGACGCCCAGGACGCGGCGGCGAACGCCGTCAGCCAGGACGCCCAAACCCGGCAGCGCGCTGCCGATCCGACCGGAACGCCGCGCAGCGACACCGGCCAGAGCGCCGCCGCCGATCGGGCCAACCGGCAGAATGCCCCGCGCGATCGCAGCGACCGCGGCGACACGGCCGGAACCAGCGACGACCCGGCCGAGGACGCCGCGACGGCGGAGGGCACCGAGCCGGGCAGCCGCCCGGCTGCCGGCCCGCGCCGACCGCCCAGCTCCGGGACCGGGATCGGCACCGGCGATCAGGGCTCCGCCGAAGGCGAGACCGCCGACGACGACGCGACCATCGTGGATCCGGCCGCGGCCGCTGCGGCTGCCCTGCAGGCGGCAGCGCCGCAGCCGGTCGCAACCGTGGTTCCCACCGGGACGCTCGACGGCACGGCCGCCGAAGCAGCTGCCACCGACGCCGTGGAGGCTGTCGTGGCGGCGGCGGCCGGCGGCAAGCCAGCCGGCGCCGCCGCCACTCTGCCGGTCGACGTGCCGGTCGAGGCGGCGACCGAGGCCGGCGGCAAGCCGGCGGTCCCGGTGGCCGACGGCGAGGCCGCTGCGGCGGGAACGGACGAGAGCACGGACGCGACCGCCACGACCGCGGCGTCGCAGCCCGGCGCAGCACACGCCAAGAGTGCAGCCTCGACCGACGGCGCCGCGGCCGAGGACCCGGCGGCGGCAGTCGAGATGCCGGAAACCACCGACACGGCGAAGCCCGAGACGAAGCACGCCGCGGCCGAGAAGGCCGGTGGCGCCGAGGCGCAGTCCGAGACCCGCCCGAAGAGCCACGAGACCCGCACCGAGACGCCGGGTGCCCAGCCGGCCGCCACGACCCAGCAGGCCGGCGCCGCGACCGCCGCCCACGTCCAGAGCATGCTGCGCGCCGAGGGGCTGACCATCACGGGCACGGCCCAGGCCGGGGCGACCCAGGTCACGACCGGCCGGGGCGAAGCCTCGGCCCCGGTGCCGCTCGCCGGAGTGCCGGTCGAGATCACGGCGCAGGCCAAGTCCGGCAAGCACACCTTCGACATCCGGCTCGACCCGCCCGACCTCGGCCGCATCCATGTCCAGCTCGACGTCGACGCCAACGGGACGGTGGTGCCCCGCATCACGGCCGACCGCGCCGAGACGCTCGACCTCCTGCGCCGCGACGCCGGTCAGCTCGAGCGCGCCCTCCAGGACGCCGGCCTGAAAGCCGACCAGGGGGCGATGCAGTTCTCGCTGCGCGATCAGGGCGGCGGTCAACACCAGTCCGACGACAGCCCGGGCGGTCGAACGGCCGGACGAGGCGACTACGAAACCGGTCCCGAGCCCGGTGTCGTCGAGCTGAGGGCCACCTATGGCCGGCTGCTCGGGCGCAACACGGGCGTCGATATCCGCGTCTAGACGGGCGCAGGCGGACGGAACCGAACCAGAAGGCAGGCAGTCATGGCGACCGCGGGCGTGACCGGAACCCAGTTCAACGCGACGGCGGCCGTCAACACGGCCGCCACCATGACCTCGACCGACAGCACGACGCTGGCCAACAATTTCCAGTCGTTCCTGCTGATGCTGACCACCCAGCTGCAGAACCAGAACCCGCTCGACCCGCTGGACACCAACCAGTTCACCCAGCAGCTCGTCCAGTTCTCGCAGGTCGAGCAGCTCCTGAAGTCGAACCAGCAGCTCGAGGCGCTGGTGTCGCTGCAGAAGACCGCCCAGAACACCCAGGCGCTGGGCTTCGTCGGCGCCACCGTGGTGGTCGACGGCTCCTCAGCGACGCTTCCCAACGCCGGCACGGCGACCTGGGGCTTCAACGTCGCCAAGCCGTCGTCCGGCACCATCACGATCACCAACCCGGCCGGCCAGACTGTCTACTCGAGCAACTACACATTGCAGGCGGGAGTTCAGCAGTTCACCTGGGACGGCAAGGGCAAGGACGGCACCCAGTGGCCGCCCGGCCAGTACAAGATGACCGTGACGGCCAAGGACGCGCTGGGCAACCCGGTTGCGGTGTCGACCGAGGTCCAGGGCGTCGTCGACTCCGTCGACGTCTCCAGCACCCCGCCGTTGCTGATGATCGGCAGCGAGGAGTTCACGGTCGACAAGGTCAAGCGGATCGTCCGCCCCACGTCCTGACCGCGACCGCCATTTCCCTCCTCCACCCTTCGCAGGGCCGCCGCCAAGGCGGGGCCGCCCCCCTGCGCGGTTGTGCCATATCATATTGACGCAGAACGATTTGCCGCTTCCGCCGCAGTGCACCGAGAGCCGCTTTGGCGGGGTTCTGTCGTAATCGATCTTTTCCCTTTTTTTACGGACGCTTAGCCAATTTTTAAGCGGGCGCCCCTATGCTGACAGGGTGTTTTTCAGTTCCTGTAGCGTGAGTTCGTCCATGACCGAACCCCACCGCCCGAGGGTGAAGTACGTCATCGGGCCGGACGGTAGTCCCTTGACTATCGCCGACCTCCCCGCACCGGGCACGAAGCGTTGGGTGATCCGCCGCAAGGCCGAGGTCGTCGCCGCGGTTCGCGGCGGCCTCCTCTCCCTCGAAGAGGCCTGCAGCCGCTACACCCTGACGGTCGAAGAGTTCCTGGCCTGGCAGTATTCCATCGATCGCCACGGCCTCGCCGGCCTGCGCACGACGCGCCTGCAGCAGTACCGCCAATAAAAAACGGGCGATCGTCTCGCCCTCCGTCCGCACTCCGCGGTGGCCGCGGCCGGTGCGGAGCCGGAGCCGGGGCGACGCGTCGACTCCGGTCGGACGGAGCCCCCAGCCCCCCTGTCCCGCCCGACCGCCGCCCGGATGTGTCACCATCGCGGGCCGGCAAAAGGCCGCCGTCTCCGGCGGCCGTTTTCTTTTTAGCCAAGCCTCGCCGCCCGAGGCCGCGCTGCGAACCGGCACCGCCGGACGCGGGGCGGCCCGCCACGATGCCCGCTGCGGCCGCAGACTCCCGACCACCTCCATCGCCGATTGCACACAGCGGGGACACGAGCCGAGTCCGCGCGGCAACACCCGCGTGATTTCGGCTGTCCGGGCGATGGTTAACCACCGCGTTAACCAATTCGAAACCATGAACCCGGCAAAACTTGCCGGGTCGGGGGTTTCGTCCGCCGGCATAACAGGTTGGAAGTCTCCTTCTCGCAGGGTCGGCCCGTGCAAGGTCTGGTCACATTCGTCAAAACTCTCGGACCCGCGCGCATCGCCGCGATGGGGGCCGTCACGGCCGCCCTGATCGGGTTCTTCGCCTTCGTGATCCTGCGGGTGACGGCACCCCAGATGGTGCCGCTGTTCACCGACCTCACGCTCGAGGACTCGGCGGCGATCATCAAGGATCTCGAGCGCCAGAGTATCGTCTACGAGCTCAAGAACGAGGGCGCCATCATCCTGGTCCCGAAGGAGAAGGTCGGACGGCTGCGGATGAAGCTCGCCGAGGGCGGCCTGCCCAAGGGCGGCGGCATCGGCTACGAGATCTTCGACAAGTCCGACTCGCTCGGCACCACGAGCTTCGTCCAGAACATCAATCATCTGCGCGCCCTGGAAGGCGAGCTCGCCCGCACCATCCGATCGATCGACCGGGTCCAGGGCGCCCGCGTGCACCTCGTCATCCCGGAGCGGCCGCTGTTCTCGCGCGACAAGCTCGAGCCGTCCGCCTCGATCGCCCTCAAGGTGCGGGGCCAGCTCGAGTCCCAGCAGGTCCGCGCCATCCGCCACCTGGTCGCCTCGGCCGTCAACGGCCTCAAGCCGGAACGGGTGTCGGTCGTCGACGAGACCGGCCGCCTGCTCGCCGACGGCGCCGCCAACGATCCCTACGGCACCGGGGCGTCGGGCGACGAGCGCAAGCTCGCCTACGAACGCCACCTGCGCGACCAGGTCGAGTCGATCATCTCATCGGTGGTCGGCCCCGGTCGCGCCCGCGTGCAGCTCACCGCCGAGTTCGACTTCAACCGGGTGACCCAGACCCAGGACCGCTTCGATCCGGAAGGCCGGGTGCTGCGCTCCAGCCAGACCCGGGAGGAGCAGTCCTCGACCACCGAGCAGCAGGGTCAGGTCAGCGTCTCCACCGAGCTGCCCAACGCCCAGCAGGGGCAGCAGGCGGCCAGCCCCCGCGACCAGAGCAAGAAGACCGAGGAAATCAACAACTACGAGATCACCCGGATCACCGAGACCAAGGTGATCGAGGGCGGCCGGGTGAACCGGGTGTCGGTCGCCGTGCTGGTCGACGGCATCTACGGCCGCAACGACAAGGGCGAGCTGGTCTACCAGGAGCGCAGCAAGGACGAGCTCGACCGCATCGCCATGCTGGTGCGCTCCGCCATCGGCTTCGACCAGCGGCGCGGCGACCAGGTGGAGGTCGTCAACCTCCGCTTCGCCGAGACGCAGAGCATCAACCTGCCCGAGCCGACCGGCCTGATGGGCATGCTGCAGTTCACCAAGGAAGACGTCATGCGGGCGATCGAGCTCGGCGTGATGCTCCTGCTCGGTCTCGTCGTCCTCATCTTCGTGATCCGCCCGCTGGTCCGCCGCATCATCACCCCGGAGAGCATCGCGGCGCTGACCGGCGCGCCGATGCCGACCCCGGCGCTCGCCGGCGTGCCGGCCGGCATCCCGGACGGCATCCCGCAGAGCGAGGAGGAGGCGAAGGCCGTCTCCAGCCAGACCTCCAAGATGATCGAGTTCGCGCAGGTGCAGGGCAGCGTGCACGCCCAGTCGATCCAGAAGGTCGGCGAGCTCGCCGAACGCAATCCGCAGGAGACCGTCCAGATCCTGCGCCAGTGGCTGCACGAGACGAACTGACCGCGGATGCCCGGGATGAAGCCCAAGAACGACCTCGAGAACGTGGTGGCGACCCTGGCGGCCCGGCAGCCGAAGGGGGGCTCCAGCCACAAGCTCAGCGGCCCGGAACGGGCGGCCGTGCTGCTGCTCGCGCTCGGCGACCAGTACGGCGCCAAGATCTGGCAGCTCCTCGACGACGACGAGCTGCGCACGCTGTCGATCACCATGTCGAGCCTCGGCACGGTTCCGGCCGAGGCGGTCGAGGAGCTGATGCTGGAGTTCGTCTCGCGGCTGTCGGCCTCCGGCGCCCTGATGGGCACCTACGACGCCACCGAACGGCTCCTCCAGCAGTACCTGCCGCCGGAACGCGTCAGCGGCATCATGGACGAGATCCGCGGCCCCGCCGGCCGCAACATGTGGGAGAAGCTCTCCAACGTCCAGGAGGAGATGCTCGCCAAGTATCTCGAGAACGAGTACCCGCAGACCGTCGCGGTCGTGCTGTCCAAGCTCAAGCCCGAGCAGGCCGCCAAGGTGCTCGCCATCCTGCCCGAGGACGTCGGCATGGACGTCGTCAACCGCATGCTGCGGATGGAGTCGGTGCAGAAGGAGGTCATCGAGCGGGTCGAGCAGACGCTGCGAACCGAGTTCATGTCGAGCCTGTCGCAGACCCGCCGCCGCGACGCCCACGAGCTGATCGCCGAGGTGTTCAACAATTTCGACCGGCAGACCGAGACCCGGTTCATGACGGCGCTCGAGGAGACGAACCGCGAGAGCGCCGAGCGCATCAAGAGCCTGATGTTCACGTTCGACGACCTCATCAAGCTCGACAACGCCTCGGCCCAGACGCTGATGCGCCACATCGACAAGGACAAGCTGGCGATCGCCCTCAAGGGCGCCTCGGAGCCGGTGCGCAACTTCTTCATGCAGAACATGTCGTCGCGCGCCGCCAAGATGCTGCAGGACGACATGGGCGCGCTCGGCCCGGTGCGGCTGCGCGAGGTCGACGAGGCCCAGGCGCTGCTCGTCAACCTCGCCAAGGATCTGGCCGGCAAGGGCGAGATCATGATCACCAAGAACCGTGCCGACGAAGAGCTGGTGTACTGAGGTACTGCGATGGACCTTGACCTGCATTCGCTCCCGCCGTGCACCGTCCGGAGGGCGGTCCCGTGAGCGCGCCCGCCAAATTCCTCTTCGACCTCGACTTCGCGGCTCCGGTCAAGACGAAGGCGGATCCCGTGATCTCGCCGGCCGACCACGAGGCGGCGATCGCGGCGGCCGAGAAACGGGGCTACCAGAAGGGTGTCACCGCCGCCGAGGTGCAGGCCCGCACCCAGGCCGAGCGGCAGACCGCGGCCGCGTTCGACCGCATCGCCGCCGCCATGGGCATCGTCGCGACCCAGCTCCCCGCGATCAGCACCCGGATCGAGACCGACGCCGTCGAGGTCGCCGCCGCGATCGCCCGCAAGCTGGCGCCGGCGCTGATCGCCGAGGAGCCGTTCGAGGAGATCGGCGCGCTGATGTCGGCCTGCCTCGGCGAGCTGGTCAGCGCACCCCACGTGGTCGTGCGCGTCCATGAGGATCTCTACGACCTCGCCCACGAGCGCCTGACCGAGATGGCGCGGATGCGCGGCTTCGAGGGGCGGCTGGTGGTGCTGGGCGACGCCGAGATCGCGCCGGGCGACTGCCGGATCGAATGGGCCGACGGCGGGCTGGTGCGCGATCGCGCCGAGATCGAGGCGGCGATCGACGATGCGGTGACGCGCTACATCGACGCACGCCGCGACAGGAACGGATGAACGGGAGGGGTGTATGGCTGACGACGGATCGAAGGTTCCCTTCCCCAATCTCGACACCGACCACAGCGTCGTCGAGCAGGGCGTGGACACGCTGGAGCCGGAGGCCTCGACGCACGCGGCCTCGGATCTCGAGGCGGTGTTCGACGTGCCCGTGCAGGTCTCGGCCGTGCTCGGACGCGCCCGCATGGAGGTCGGCGAGCTCCTCAAGCTCGGGCCCGGCGCCGTGCTGGAGCTCGACCGCCGGGTCGGCGAGGCGATCGACATCTACGTCAACAACCGCCTGGTCGCACGCGGCGAGGTGGTGCTCGTCGAGGAGAAGCTCGGCGTGACCATGACCGAGATCATCAAGGCGGACCGCTCCTGATGCCGCGGCTCCGCCCCCATCCGAGTATCGCGACGCGTCCGGCCCGCGGGGCCGCGCGGTCCGCAGCGACGGAGTAAGCCATGCGCCTCCTGATCGTCGGCACCCTCAAAGGCCAGCTCACCGTGGCGACCAAGATCGCCATGGACAAGGGCGCGAGCGTCACCCACGCCGAGAACGCCGACCAGGCCATGGCGGTGCTGCGCTCGGGCCGCGGCGCCGACCTCATGATGGTCGACGTGGCGCTCGACATCCGCGACCTGGTGCTGCGGCTGGAGACCGAGCACATCCACGTGCCGATCGTCGCCTGCGGCACCACCAACGACGCGCGCGCCGCCGTCGCCGCCATCCATGCGGGGGCCAAGGAGTACATCCCGCTGCCGCCGGATCCGGAGATGATCGCGGCCGTGCTGGCCGCCGTCGCCGACGATTCGCGCGAGCTCGTCTACCGCGACCAGGCGACCGCCAATGTCGTCAGGCTCGCCCAGCAGATCGCTCCCTCCGACGCCTCGGTGCTGATCACCGGCGAGTCCGGCACCGGCAAGGAGGTGCTGGCCCGCTACGTCCACGGCCGCTCCAACCGCGCGCGCGGGCCGTTCATCTCGGTCAACTGCGCCGCCATCCCGGACCAGTTGCTCGAATCCGAGCTGTTCGGTCACGAGAAGGGCGCCTTTACGGGTGCCGTCGCCCGGCGCGTCGGCAAGTTCGAGGAGGCCACCGGCGGCACCCTGCTGCTCGACGAGATCTCCGAGATGGACGTGCGGCTGCAGGCCAAGCTCCTGCGCGCCCTGCAGGAGCGGGTGATCGACCGAGTCGGCGGCTCGCGGCCCGTGCCGGTCGACATCCGCATCCTCGCCACGTCGAACCGCAACCTCGCCGAGGCGGTGCGCGAGGGCAAGTTCCGCGAGGACCTGCTGTTCCGCCTCAACGTGGTCAACCTGAAGATCCCGCCGCTGCGCGAGCGGCCGGGCGACATTCTCGAGCTCGCCCAGCACTTCGTTCGCAAATACGCGCAGGCGAACGGCGTCCCGGTGCGGCCGCTGTCGGCCGACGCGAAGCATCAGCTCACCGTCAACCGCTGGCCCGGCAATGTGCGCGAGCTCGAGAACACGATGCATCGCGCCGTGCTGCTCGCGACCGGCGACGAGATCGGCCCGGACGCGATCCTCACGCCGGACGGCGAGCGCCTCGACCAGGCGCGGCCCGCGGCGGTCGAGCACGCCGCGCTGGCGGCCGAGGCGGTCACCCGGGCGCTGGTCGGCCGCACCGTCGCCGACGTCGAGCGGGACCTGATCCTGGAGACGCTGAAGCACTGTCTCGGCAACCGCACCCACGCCGCCAACATCCTCGGCATCTCGATCCGCACGCTGCGCAACAAGCTCAACGAGTACGCCGGCGAGGGCGTGCCGGTGCCGGCGCCGCACGGCGGCGACGTGCGCATGGCCGGATGAGGAGGCTCGCCGTGCGGTCCCCCGCCCCCGCAGACTCATTGTCGCCACGGTTTCGGATTCGCCTGTCTGTCGCGGCGATTCGTCGGTCGTCCGTCGCCCCCGAACCGTTCGTGCGATCCGGGAGCCGGATGCCATGAGGACCGCCGTGCAGCCGAAATCGCGTCCGCGCCCGGTGCGGTTCCGGGGCCGATCCTACATGGCGTTCGCGCTCGCCCCCGAGCTGCCGATCGCCGACTGGCTCGCCGACATCGACGGCGCCATCGCGCGCTCGCCGGGCTTCTTCTCCGGCCGACCGGCCGTGCTCGACCTCGCCGGGCTGACCCTCCCGACGGCCGAGATCCTGTCGCTGATCAAGGCACTGGAGGAGCGCGGCATCCGCATCATGGGGCTGGAGGGGGGCGACGCCGACTACGGTCCGGAGCTGCCGCCAGTGCTGACCTCCGGCCGCCCGACCGCGTCGGCCGACGCCGGCCCGGCGGAGCCGGAGCCGCCGCGCAGCGCCGAGGTGACCCGCCTCGTGCCGGCGGCAGCGCCGCCGTCCGCCGCCTCGCTCACCATCGACGTCCCGGTCCGATCGGGGCAGACGATCTATCATCCGCACGGCGACGTCATCGTGCTCGGCGCCGTCTCGTCAGGCGCCGAGGTGGTCGCCGGCGGGTCGATCCACATCTACGGCACGCTGCGCGGCCGTGCCATGGCGGGCGCCGGCGGCGACCGCCGCGCCCGCATCTTCTGCCGACGGATCGAGGCCGAGCTGCTCGCGATCAGCGGCTACTACCGAACCGTGGACGATCTCGAAGCTTCGCTCCGCAGCCGGCCGATCCAGGCCTGGCTCGAGGGCGAGACCATGCTGATTGCTGCACTCGACTGAGGCAGGGAGAGGGGACCGACAATGGCCAACGTGGTCGTGGTGACATCGGGAAAGGGCGGCGTGGGCAAGACCACCACCACCGCCGCTCTTGGGGCGGCGCTGGCCCAGGCCGGGCAGACCGTGGCGGTGGTCGATTTCGACGTCGGCCTGCGCAATCTCGATCTCGTGCTCGGGGCCGAACGGCGCGTCGTCTTCGATCTCATCAACGTCGTGCAGGGTGCCGCCAAGCTGCAGCAGGCGCTGATCCGCGACAAGCGGATCGAGACCCTGTGGCTGCTGCCCGCCTCGCAGACCCGCGACAAGGACGCCCTCACCGACGAGGGGGTCGCCCGCGTGATCGACGAGCTGCGCCAGCGCTTCGACTGGGTGCTGTGCGACAGCCCGGCCGGCATCGAGCGCGGCGCCCAGCTGGCCATGCGGCACGCCGACCAGGCCGTCATCGTCACCAATCCGGAGGTGTCGTCGGTGCGCGACTCCGACCGCATCATCGGGCTCCTCGACGCCAAGACGGTGCGGGCGGAGCGCGGCGAACGCATCGCCAAGCACGTGCTGGTGACGCGCTTCGATCCGGCCCGCGCCTCCAGGGGCGAGATGCTCGGCATCGCCGACATCGTCGAGATCCTGTCGCTGCCGCTGCTCGGCATCATTCCCGAGAGCCAGGAGGTGCTCCGCGCCTCGAACCTCGGCACCCCGGTGGTGCTGAGCAACCCCGCGAGCGCTCCGGCCCTCGCCTATACCGAGGCGGCCCGCCGCCTCGAAGGAGAAGACCTCGACATCGTCATTCCGGCCGAGAAGCGTGGACTGTTCACGAAGCTGTTCGGACGGAGAGCCGCATGATCTGGAACTGGTTCAAGCGACGCCACTCCGCGCCGGTGGCGCGCGAGCGGCTGCAGATCCTGCTCGCACACGAGCGCTCCACCCTCGGCCGCTCGAACCTCGTCGCGGTACTGCAGGACGAGATCCTCTCCGTCATCTCGCGGCACGTGTTCATCGATCCCGACAGCGTGCAGGTGAAGATGGACCGCGGTGCGACGATCTCGACCCTGGAGATCGAGATCGAGATCCCCAACATGGTCGCCCCGCCGCTGGCGGTGACGTACTGAGGCGCGTCGCGCGACCACGAACTCGTCATGGCCGGGCTCGCCCCGGCCATCCACGTTTCTGCTCGCAGCCCGTGCCGAGACGCCATGGATGCCCGCGACGAGCGCGGGCATGACGCCGCGAACCGACGCGATCGTCTCGATCGAAACGAGCGCTCCATGCACATCCGCCCCGCCGCCGCCGCCGATGCCGATGCGCTCTGGGCCATCCTCGAGCCGGTGATCCGCGCCGGCGAGACCTACCCGCTTCCGCGCGACATGGACCGCGAGGACGCCCTCGCCTACTGGCTGTCGCCGGCCCACGAGGTGTTCGTCGCCGTCTACGAGGACGGCGGCCGCGCAGCGGTGGTCGGCACGTACTACCTGCGCGCCAACAACGCCGGCGGCGGCGCCCATGTGGCGAACTGCGGCTACATGGTCGCCCAGGACGCGGCCGGCCGTGGCGTCGCCCAGGAAATGTGCGCCCACTCGCTCGCCCGCGCGAAGGCGCGCGGCTTTCGCGCCATGCAGTTCAACTTCGTGATCGCCTCGAACGAGCGCGCCGTGCGGCTCTGGCAGCACATGGGCTTTGCGATCGTCGGCCGCCTGCCGGGCGTGTTCGAGCATCCGACGAAAGGATTCGTCGACGCGCTGGTGATGTTCAGGGACGTGTAGGGCGGGCGACGCGCCCCGGCGCGCGGGACACAAGGCATTGCAGAACGCGTGCGCATCACCGCCGTGTCGACGTTGTGCCAAAGCCATTTTGCGCCAAGCCGCCATCACGCTTCATCATCGGTTGCCGAATTTGTCGCCAGCCTGCCTTTGACGGACCAGTAAGATTTTCGGGGCAGAAAGGCACTAGTACAAACGGCACGAACTTTCGACTCGTCATTCGCGGGCTCGTCCCGCAAAACCATCGTGTAAAAAACTGTGATTTCATGACGATGGACCGCCTGATCAAGTCCGGCGGTGACGACCGACGGGTCGCTGCCCGGCGCTTTTGGCAATTGTCGCTTAGCCTGGTTGCGCGCATGGCCGCCTGGGAGGTTTCCATGATCTTCAATCCGTTCGGGAAGAGAAGCACAGGCCCCGGAGAACCGCCGGCACCGCAATCGGACTCCTCTGAGGTCCGAGGCAGCTTCGGAAAAAAAACACAGCAGCGGCAGACGGCCAAGCCACGCAGCCAAAGGAACAGCGATCCGATGGCACTCCCGCTGACGGGGGACGCCTGATCAATCTCGAAAGCCGATATCCTTGGAGCGGCCAGCCGGACTATGCCGCCTGCAACATCGCGCTGGGCAGCCTCATTCACAATGTCACCGCCAAATTGGCGGTGGACGATCGCATCCATGCGGAAACATGTGTCGCGGCAATCGGGGCGATCGCCGGATTCGCGGCGCAACGCGCCATGATCGCCCGGCTCACCGAAACAGGCGATCGCGCTGGCCTGAGCCAGATCCATCGGGTCGTGACGAAGGATGGCGGGACATACTTCTTCAGCGAATCCCTCAACCAGATGCTCATCGCGATGTCCGACGCCGAGGCGGGTGAGAAACTATGGCCGCTGGCAGCCGGTGCGGCTGTCGCGGCGGGTCTGGATCCGCGTCACCTGCCAAATCTCGACGCAATGTTCTCGCACGTCGCGGAAACCATCGGCGGGGACCTCGAAGGCATGCCGTCGGTGCCCCGAGAGCACTTTCCTTTCTTTCCCGTCAGAGAATTGTTGAAGGCCGTGTGGCCAATGGCCCTGATCTGCTTCAGCGGCCGCGGTCCGGCTGGATCGCCCCATCTCGGCGAGGCGAGCATCAGGTTCTGGCCTGCCATCGCAGCGCATGCCGCCAATGCCTTAATTCGGCAAGTGCAGCCTGTTCTCGCTCCCGGTGTTGCACTCACCATCGTCATGGAGGCGGCGATCTACGCGTCGAAACTGGACCCGACGACGATATGAACGCCACCCGCCGCCTCGACGCAGCATCGGGGCGCACGAAGCAAGAGCTGACAGATCCCGGCCGGCGACCTCTCCCCGCTCGCGGGGAGAGGTGAGAACCGCCGCCTCGTTTCAGGCCCCGGGTCCCGGCTCGCGCTGTACCGCTTCGCGGCGCAGCGCGTCCGGGACACACAGCCCGACTACGGTGTCGCGGCCATCGCCTCGGGCTTGGTGCGCTGGCGCTTGATCATCAGCTTGTTGAGCGCGCCGAGATAGGCCTTGGCCGAGGCGACCAGGGTGTCGGGGTCGGCGCCCTTGGCCGTGACGGTCTTGTCGGCCTCGGAGAGGCGGACCGACACCTCGGCCTGCGCGTCGGTTCCTTCGGTGACGGCGTGCACCTGATAGAGCTCCAGCATCGCCTCGTGCGGCACCAGCGCCTTGATGCAGTTGAACACCGCGTCGACCGGGCCGTTGCCCTCGCACTCCTCGATGACGGTGCGGCCGTCGATGACGAGCTTCATGGTGGCGCGCTGCGGCCCGTGGGTGCCGGCGATCACCGACAGCGACTGCAGCTTGATGCGGTCCTGCGCGGTGGCGATCTCCTCGTCGACCAGCGCCTCGATGTCCTCGTCGTAGACGTGCTTCTTGCGGTCGGCCAGCGCCTTGAACCGCACGAAGGCGTCCTCGAGCTGGTTGCCGGCGAGCTTGTAGCCCAGATCCTCCAGCTTTCGCACGAAGGCGTGGCGGCCGGAATGCTTGCCCATCACCAGCGAGGTCTGCTTCACGCCTACACTCTCCGGCGTCATGATCTCGTAGGTCTGGGCGTTCTTGAGCATGCCGTCCTGATGGATGCCACTCTCGTGCGCGAAGGCGTTCCGGCCGACGATCGCCTTGTTGTACTGCACCGGAAACGACGTCACGGCCGAGACCAGCTTGGAGGCGCGGGTCAGCATGGTGGCGTCGATGCCGGTCCACCAGGGCAGCACCTCGTTGCGCACCTTCATGGCCATCACGACCTCTTCCAGCGCGGTGTTGCCGGCGCGCTCGCCGATTCCGTTGATGGTGCACTCGATCTGGCGCGCGCCGCCGCGTACGCCGGCGAGCGAGTTGGCGACCGCCATGCCGAGATCGTCGTGGCAATGCACCGAGAACACCGCCTGATCGGAGTTGGGCACGCGCTCGCGCACCGTCTTGAACAGCGTGTAGTACTCCTCCGGGGTCGTGTAGCCGACCGTGTCCGGAATGTTGATGGTGGTGGCACCGGCCTTGATGGCCGCCTCGACGCAGCGGCACAGGAAGTCGATCTCGGTGCGGGTGCCGTCCTCGGACGACCACTCGACGTCGTCCGTGTAGTCGCGGGCGCGCGTCACCTGCGCGATCACCATCTCGTAGACCTCGTGCGGCTCCTTCTGGAGCTTGTGCTTCATGTGCACGGGCGAGGTGGAGAGGAAGGTGTGGATGCGCTTGCGTGCCGCCGGCTTGATCGCCTCGGCGCAGCGGTCGATGTCCTTGAAGGCGGCGCGGGCCAGCCCGCAGACGACGGCATTCCTGGTGCGCTTGGCGATTTCGTTGACGGCGAAGAAGTCGCCCTCGGAGGCGATCGGGAAGCCCGCCTCGATGACGTCGACGCCCATCTGGTCGAGCACCTCGGCGACATCGAGCTTCTCCTCGTGCGTCATGGTGGCGCCGGGCGACTGCTCGCCGTCGCGCAGGGTGGTGTCGAAGATGACGACGCGGTCCGTCTCGGACTGGGTCGGGGCGGTCATGGGAACAATCCTTCTCGAAGAGCGTGCGCCTCGTCGGGGCGCGTCCGGGTTCCGTCTCGGGTCCCCTGAGCGCCCAGGCGCGTCGCGCCCTGCCGGCCCTCAGGGGCAGCTAAGGAGAAGGAGGCCGGAAATCAGGGCAGCCGCGGACGGGGCCGAAACGACCCTGTCCCGAAGCGCGCGATGCTGGCGGCGCGGCGACATCACCCTCGATCCTCTGTTGCCCGTCACGGTGGCCGACAATCGTTAACGCGGCGTTGACCGGAGACGCAACGGCGCCCTTGTAACGCGCGCCGCCGGCGAGGGCAAGCCGGGAGGACCGCGGCCGGGCCGGGTCGTCCCGGGCCCGCTTCGGGTCCGCCCGGAGCGCCGCGACTCGGCCGCCCGCCCTGCCGCCTGGACGACGTCCTTTCGGCCCGGACGGTCCCGGAAGGTTGATCGGCCCCGAGCGGAGCCGGGACGTCTCGGTTTACGAGACGGTTATGCCTCTCCGAAAGGCCTCGCCGCGGTCGGGAGCCCTTCACCATGCGACAGTGGCGAAATTTACAGGACTCGGCCGACGCTGTACCATCATGCCGTCTGCGTATTTCGTCGGGAGAGGACAAACCTGAAAGGCACCCGGCTCCGGGTGAAGGGTTACTCAAATGAATTATTGGATCTCCGCATTCGCCGTCGCCCTCGTCGTGGTCATCGGCGCCGCCGCCGGCCCGCTCGGGGCCGTGATTTCCGTGATCGCGTTCGCCGTGACCCTGTTCCTGCTCTGGGCCTACAAGCTGGGCTACATGGGGGCATGGACGCGGTTCGGTCTCGACCGCTTCACGGCGCCCTTCCTGGAGGGCGAGAACTACGACCGGCTCTCTCTGATCGTCGGCGACGTCGAGAAGCTCGCCAAGGCCTGCACGGTCGCGGTGGTGCTGATCGCCCTGTCGCTGCTGATCCCGGGCTACCAGGTCGGCATCCTCGTGATCGCGGTCGGCGCCTGGTATCTCTACCAGATCCGGCGCGCCAACGCCCCGGCCAAGCCGACGGCGGCGACCCTCGAGCTGCCGGCCGCCAAGGGCGGGGCGTTCAAGCCCACCGAGGCCCGCAGCGAAGTCCGGGTCAACTGAACGGCCGACCGGGAGGCGGCCGAATCGCGCGCCGTCTCCCGTTCGCATCGTCTGGACCGTCTGGCCCGCATCCCTCCCGCCGTCCGTACGCGGCAGGAGGCGTGATCATGTTGGCCCAAAGAACGCTCCCGCCCCCGCGCCCGACCGGCGATCCGGATCTTTGAACGTCGTCGGCACAAGCTACACTACCCATTCGAATCGTCGCCCTCTCCCACCGGACCGCCGCCGCGCTCCGGTGCGTTCGCGCGAGACGCCATGGCACCCGAATGGATCGGCCTCGTCGTGCTCGCCGGCCTGGCCGGCGTCGCGGCGTACCTGTTCAACAAGCTCGTCCGCCTCGACAATCTCGCCCGCGAGGCGTGGAGCGGCATCGACGTCCAGCTCCGCCGCCGCACCGACCTGGTGCCGAACCTGGTCGCTGCCGTGAAGGCCTATGCGGCGCACGAGCGCGCCCTGTTCGAGGATCTGGCGGCCCGCCGCGCCGGCAGCGTCGCCGCCGACACGGTTTCGGGCCAGGCCGCCGCGGAGCGCGCGCTGCAAGGCTCGCTCGGCCGGCTGCTCGCGCTCGCGGAGGCCTATCCGGACCTGAAGGCCGACCAGAATTTTCGCAAGCTCCAGGACCAGCTCGCCGAGATCGAGGACCTACTCCAGATGGCGCGGCGCTACTACAACGGCACGGTCCGCGACCTGAACGTGGCCGTCCACTCGGTTCCGGACCTGATTGTCGCCCGGCTCGCCGGCTTCTCGCCGCGGCCGTTCTTCGAGATCGACGACGGCGACGCCGTCGCGCCCCAGGTGGAGTTCTCCCGGTGAGCGCCGCGGGAGCGTTTCGCCATGCCGCCCTCCGCCGCACCGCCCTGGTCGCGACGGCCCTGGTCGCGGCCGTCCTGGTCACGATCCTCGCGATCGGGCCGGTGCCGGCGCAGGCGCAGGAACGCATCCTGTCCTTCCTCAGCGACGTGACGGTCGAGCGGAACGGCGACCTCGTGGTCACCGAGACGATCCGGGTCCAGGCCGAGGGCCGCGAGATCCGCCGTGGCATTCTTCGCGACTTTCCCACCGTCTACACCCGGCCGGACGGCACCCGGGTCGAGGTCGGCTTCGAAGTCCTTTCGGTCGCGCGCGACGGCAGCCGCGAGCCGTTCGCCCGCGAAGGCCTGTCGAACGGCGTGCGGCTGCGCATCGGCAGCGCCGAGACCTTCCTCCGCCCGGGGCCGCACACCTACGAGATCCGGTACCGCACCACGCGGCAGATCGGCTTCTTCGCCGACGTCGACGAGCTCTACTGGAACGCCACCGGCACCGGCTGGGCGTTCGGGATCGACGTCGCCGAGGCGCGCATCACCCTGCCCGAGGCGGTGCCGTTCCGCCGCAGCGCGATCTACACTGGCCCGCAGGGCGCGCGCGGGCGCGACGCCGTCGTGACCGAGCAGCGCCCGGGCGTCATCGCGTTCCGCACCACTCGCCCGCTGCCGCCGCGGAACGGCCTCACCGTCGCGGCGGCCTGGGACAAGGGCGTCGTCGCGCCGCCGACCGACGCCCAGAAGCTCGGCTGGTGGCTCGCCGACAATCTCGCCCTGTTCGTCGCCCTCGGCGGCGGCGCCGGCCTGCTCGGCTACTACCTGGTCGCTTGGCTGAAGGTCGGCCGCGACCCGGCGCGCGGCACCGTCATCCCGCTGTTCGGCCCGCCGGAGGGATTCACGGCGGCGGCGACCCGCTACGTCTGGCGCATGGGCTTCGACGACCGCACCTTCGCGGCGGCGATCGTCGACCTCGGCGTGCGCGGCCATCTCACGGTCGCCGACATCGGCGACGAGACGCGGCTCGCGCGGCGCCCCGGCGGCAAGCCCCTGCCCACGCCCGAGCGCGCCGTCGCGACGAAGCTCTTCACGGGCGGCGCCATCACGCTGGAGCAGAGCAATCACAAGCGCATCGGTGCCGCCAGGACGGCCCTGCAGCAGGGCCTCGACTCCGCCTATCGGGGCAGGCTGTTCCGCACCAATGCCGGCTGGGCGGCGCTGGGGGCCGTCCTCTGGGCGGCACTCGTCGTCGCCATCGTGGTGACGGCCTTCCTGACCCGCGGCGAGGCGTTCGGCGGCCCGCTGCTGATCGGCACCATCTTCGGCTCGGTCGGCGCCTTCGCCGGCTCGCTGCTGATCGTCGGCCTGATCCGTGGCCAGGTGAAGCTCGTCGCCTTCGTGGTCGGGGCCGTCTTCCTCAGCGTGTTCGGCGGCGCCGGCCTGATGGCCCTGGTCGCCTCGGCGAACGTCCCGCTCGACGCCGTGCCGGGCCTCGTGCCGATCGTCCTGGCCCCCGTGGTGGCGCTCGCCTTCACGCTCCTCAAGGCGCCGACCCGCGAGGGCCGAAAGGTGATGGACCAGATCGCCGGGCTTCGCCAATACCTCGGCACGGCCGAGGAGGAGCGCCTGGAGTTTCTCACCCCGCCCGAGAAGACCCCGGAGCTGTTCGAACGGTTCCTGCCCTACGCCATCGCGCTGGACGTCGAGAACACCTGGGCGAAGCGCTTCGCGGGCGTGCTGGCGGCCGCCGGGGTCGGCGCCGCCGCGGCCGCCTGGTACACCAGCGATCGCGGCTGGGACGACACGACGAGCTGGACCAGCAAGCTCGCCTCGGGTCTCACCGACACGGTCGCCGCGTCGTCCTCGGCTCCCGGCTCGAGCGGTGGCTCGAGCGGCGGCGGCTCCTCCGGCGGCGGTGGCGGAGGCGGCGGCGGCTCGGGGTGGTGACGGTCGAGCCCCGGTTTGCTCCACCGCATTGCCCGAACGACGCTCAGGCGTCGCCGTTCGGCTTCGTGGCGAAGAACGGGAACGGCCCCGGCGCGCGATGGACATAGGCCTGGTGCGTCACCAGGCCGGTCCCCTCGATCCACTTGTGCAGCAGAAAGGCGGGCGGCTCGAGCACGAAGTCGGAGGCCGCGTCGGGCGTCAGCGTCAGGGTGACCTGATGGGCCACCGAGGGCGCGATCTGGCAGATCGTCCCCGCCCACCGCACCGCGACCGGCCGGTGATGATGGCCGGTGATCACCCGCTCGACCTGCGGATTCGCATCGACGATGGCAGCGAAGCGCTCGGCGCCGTCGAGCAGGCGGATGCGGTCCATGTGGCCGATGCCGCAGACGAAGGGCGGATGGTGCACGGCGACGATGGTCGGCACCTCGGGCGCCGCGCCGAGCGCGTCGGCCAGGAAGGCGAGCGACTCCGGCTCGAGCCGCCCGGCGCCGTGCCCCTCCCACAGGCTGTCGAGGCCGATCAGCCGCACCGGCCGGGTCTCCACCACGAAGTCGAGCCGTCCCTCGGCCGGCAGGTAGCCCTTCCCGGCGAAGGCGGCCCGCATCGCCTCGCGGCGGTCGTGATTGCCGGGGATGCAGAAGACCGGCATCGGCAGCCGATCGAGCAGGCCGGTGAGGAGCCCGAACTCCTCCGGCAGCCCCTCGTCGGTCAGGTCTCCGGTGACGATCACGAGGTCGGGCGCCGGCTGCAGCCGCTGCAGCGCGTTGATCGCCTGCTCGGCATAGGCGTTGGTCTCGGAGACGCCGTAGGCGAGCACCCCGGCCGGGCGAAGATGAAGGTCGGAGATCTGGGCGATCAGCATCCGTCGATTCTTCCACTGGGTTCGGAAAATACATGCAGGCGGGCCGCATCGAGCGCGAGCGACACGGCGTCGCCGACCCGCACCGGCCGGTCCGACGCAATATCGGCCTCGACGACGTGTCCGTCGACATCGAGCGTGAGCCGGCGATGGGCGCCGAAGAAGATCGCGGCCACCACCCGCGCGGCGAGCGGCCCGGCGCCGGGCGGACCGACCGTCACGGCCTCGGGCCGGAAGAACACCTCGTCGGCCGTACTGCCGGCGACGAGACGCCCGGGCAGCCGGTTCATGGTGCCGACGAAGCTCGCGACGAAAGGATCCACCGGACGGGCGTAGATGTCCTCCGGCGTGCCGAGCTGAATGATGCGGCCGTCGCGCATCACGGCGATGCGGTCGCCGATCGCCATCGCCTCGGCCTGGTCGTGGGTGACATGGATGGCCGTGATGGCGAAGCGCCGCAGCAGCCCGGCGAGCTCGATGCGCAGCCGTTCGCGCAAGGCCGCGTCGAGCGCCGACAGCGGCTCGTCGAGCAGCAGGACCTTCGGGCGGATCGCGATGGCGCGGGCGAGGGCGACACGCTGGCGCTGGCCGCCGGAGATCCGATCGACCGGCCGGTCGGCGAGATCGGCGAGCCCGACCATGGCGAGAAGCCGCCCGACCTCGGCCTCGCGCGCCGCACGCGGCTCGCCCCGCACCTTCAGGCCGTAGCCGACATTCTCGGCGACCGTCATGTTGGGAAACAGCGCGTAGGACTGGAACACCATGCCGACGCGGCGTCGCTCGATCGGCGTGCCGGTCACGTCGACACCGTCGAACAGCACGGCGCCGCCCGGATCGGGCGCCGCGAGCCCGGCGACGAGACGCAGCAGCGTCGTCTTCCCGCAGCCCGAGGGGCCGAGCAGCACCAGGATCTCGCCGGCCGGCAGGTCGAGATCGGTCGGCTGCAGCGCGACGACCCCGCCCGGAAACGTCTTGCCGGCGCGGCGCACCGACAGGCTCGCACCGTGCGCGACGCCTTGCGTCGCCGTCACGGACGCGCCTCCCGCCGTGCGCCGATCCGCGACAGCATCTGCATGGCGACCAGCAGCGGCACGATCATCAGGAAGAACACCAGCGTGTAGGCCGAGGCGATCTCCAGTCGCATCGAGGCGTAGGAGTCGGCGAGTCCCACCGGCAGCGTCTTGGTCAAGGGCGTGTGCAGCATCCATGTGAGATTGAACTCTCCGATCGAGAGGGTCACGACGGTGAGCGCGCCGGCGAGGATGCCGGGCCGGGCGTTGGGCAGCACCACGTCGACGAAGCGCCGCCACGGGGAGGCGCCGAGCGAGGCGGCGCCCTCGTCGAGGAGGCGCCAGTCGATCGACTGGAGCACCGCCATGACCGAGCGCAGCATGAAGGGCAGCGTGTAGAGCACGTGGCCGATCACGATGAAGGCCGAGGAGCCGCGAAGGTCGCGGACGCCGCCATAGGTGATGATCAGCGCGAGCGCCAACGCGAGGCCCGGCACGGCGAGCGGCAGCGTGACGATCTCCTCGGCGACGCGGGCGAGCCGCCCGCCCCGCCGCACCAGCGCATAGGCGGCCGGCACGCCGATCAGCAGCGTAACGGCGACGGTCGCGAGCGCGATCGCGATCGACCGCACGATCGTGTCGGCGTAGAGCCGCCAGACCTCGACGATCCAATCGAGCGTGAGGCACTCGGAGACGCCGCGTGCATACGAGACGGAGACGCCGGCCACCATCGAGACGACGGCCGGCATGACGAGAAACGCGGCGACCAGCACGGTCAGCAGGCCGGCGGCGAGCGTGGTGATCCGCATGGCTCAGCCCGCCGCCGCGACGCTGCCGGTCGCGTTGCGGGCCAGCGCGAGCGCAGCCCAAGTGACGAGGCCGAGCGCGATCGACAGCGCCGCAGCGACGGCGACGTTCCCGCCGAGCGTGAACTCGGTGTAGATCACCATGGGCAGCACGTCGATGCGGGTGGCGAGCGTGAACGCCGTCCCGAAGGCGCCCATGGCAGTCGCGAAGCATAGCGCGCCGGCTGCCGTCAGCGCCGGGGCGAGCGCCGGCAGGACGATGTCGCGCTGGATGCGCAGCGGCCCCGCCCCGAGCGAGCGCGCCGCCTCGACCAGTGCCGGATCGAGCGTCTCCACCGCCGCCATCACGGTGAGGATGACGCGCGGGATCGAGAAATAGAGATAGCCGACCAGCAGCCCCGTGAGCGAGTAGGCGAAGACGATGCGCTCGCCGATCATCGCCTCGCTCGCCTGGGCGACGAGGCCGAGCCGGCCGCCCAGCAGGATCACCATGAAGCCGACGACGACGCCCGGAAACGCGAGCGGAAAGGTGAGCATCGCGACCAGCAGATCACGTCCGACGAATCGCCGCGTCGCCAGGAACTGCGCCGCGACCGTGGCGATCATCAGCGTCAGCCCGGTCGTCGCCGCCGCGACCATCAGGGTCGAGACCATGGTGGCACGATAGCGCGGCTCGGTGAGCACGGCCAGATAGGCGCTCCAGCCGAGCCGGCCGGAGCCGGCGACCGGCACCAGCACGGCCATGGGCACCAGCAGGAAGGCGAGCAGGAACACGCCAGCGGGAAGGAGGAGCAGGATCTCGAAGCGACGGGGCATCTGTTGTTCGCTTGTCCGGCAGCGCCGGCCACATGGACAGCGTCGTCATGCCCTCGCTCGTCGCGGGCATCCACGTCTTCGAGCGTCAGACACGAAGAGCGTGGATGGCCGGGACGAGCCCGGCCATGACGGAGAACGGCGGAAGGCGCTCGGGCCTCACCGCACCTCGGCGAGGTAGCGATCGGAGAACGCCTTCTGCACCTGCTCGGCGGCGCCCCAGTCGATGTCCTTCACGCGGTCGTAGTCGGCCTTGGGCAGGAACTTGGCCGCCACCTCGGCCGGCATCTCGACCGGGCGCGCCGGGCGCAGAAAGGCGTTGGTCCAGATCAGCTGGCCCTTGTCGGAGAGCAGATAGTCGAGCACGCGCTTCGCCTGCTCGGGGTGCGGCGCGCCCTTCACCAGCGTCATCACGTAGGGGAACGACACCGAGCCCTCGCACGGGATGACGAAGGCGAACCTGCCCTTCTCGGTGTACTTCGCTCGGTAGGCGTTGAAGTCGTAGTCGAACAGGATCGGGATCTCGCCCGAGACGACCCGCGCATAGGACGTCTGCTGCGGCACGATCGGATCGTTCTTGGCCAGGTCCTTGAAGAAGGCGAGGCCCGGCCCGAAGTCCTGCAGGGTGCCGCCGAGCGCGAGATTGACGGCGACCGCGCCGACGTAGCCGACCGCCGCCGAGGTCGGGTTGAGATAGCCGACGAGCCCCTTGTAGTCGGGCTTCTTGAGATCCGCCCAGCAGGCCGGCACCGGCTTTCCGCGCAGCGCGTCGACATTGACGAACAGCCCGAGCGTGCCCTGGTGTACGGTCCACCAGTGGCCGGCCGGATCCTTCAGGCCGGCCGGGATCTCGTCGAACAGCGCCGGCTTGTAGGCCTCGGTGACGCCCTCCGCCTTCGCCTTGATGCCGAACGTGATGCCGTAATAGGCCATGTCGGCGACCGGGTTGGCGCGCTCGGCCAGCACCTGCGACAGCGACTGGCCGGAGTTCTTGTTGTCGTGCGGCATGGTTATGCCGAGGTCGCGCTGCACGGCCTTCAGCATCGAGGCCCAGTCCGCCCACTGCGGCGGGCAGTTGTAGCAGATCGCGGTGCCGCTCTGCGCGAGCGCGGCCGGCGCGGCGAGCAGCGCGGCAGCGGCGGCGAGGCCGAGAAGGGTCCGGCGGGTCGTCATGGGGATCTCCGTTCGAGGCTCAGCGGGAGGTGTTCGGCGCGTCGGCGAGGGTGCCGCCGGGCCGGAAGAGATGCGGAAGCGTCAGGGTCCGACCGGGCTCGCGGCCGCGGCCGGCGACGAGATCGAGCAGCATGGCGGCCGCCGTGGTGCCCATGGCGCGGGCCGGCCACGCGATGGTGGCGAGCGACGGCGCGATCAGTCCGCCGATGGCGATGCCGTCGAATCCGGCCACCGAGACGTCGTCCGGCACGGCGAGCCCGTGGCGACGCAGCGCCGCGACGACGCCGATCGCCAGAAGGTCGTTGGAGGCGACGATCGCGGTCGGCCGCAGCCGGTCGAGGATGTCGGCGAGGTCGATCCGGTCCGGCCCGTCGATGAAGTCGGCCTCGACCGGCGGCTCGACCGGCAGGCCGGCGGCCACGAGCGCGTCGCGGACGCCCTCGTAGCGGGCTCGCGCGCGGTCGGAGGCGGCGAAGCGTCCGGCCACGAAGGCGATGCGACGATGGCCGCGCCCGATCAGCGCGGCGGCCAGGTCGCGGCCCGCGCCGCGATTGTCGACCGTCACGAGCGCGACGCCCGGATCGCTCGCCTCGTTGAACAGCAGCACGGTCGGGATGCCGGCCGCGGCGGCACGGGCCCGCGCCTCGCTCGACGCCGGATCGCAGACGGTCAGCACCAGGCCGGCGGGGCGCTCGGCGATCAGCGGCTCGATCGCCTCGACCTCGCGGCCGGCCTCGTAGTTCGACTGTGCGATCAGCACGGCGTGGCCGCCGCGGCGGGCCGTCTCCTGCAGGCCGGCAAGGCAGTCGGCGAACACCGGATTGGTGACGCTCGGCACCAGCACGCCGATGGTGCGGGATCGCTTCAGCACCAAGCTGCGCCCGACCTCGCTCGGCCGGAACTCGAGCTCCGCCACCGCCGCGGCGATGCGCAGCCGCAGCGCGCCGCTCACCGGGCCGGAGTCGTTGACCACCCGGCTGACACTGGCGATCGAGCAGCGGGCGCGGCGGGCGACGTCCTTGATGGTCGTCGCCTTGCGGGGCGTGTCACTGGTCGGGATCGGGGTCGGATCCATGGCCGCCGGGCGCTGGTGTAAACGTTTTCACCAGCACGGTAGCGGCGGCCCGTGACAGCCACGCGACAGCGGATCGGGAGCATCGGGAGAGCGTGCGGCGGAGCCGTCGGCGCCGCGTCAGCGCCAGGCGTGCAGCAGAAACGCCTGGACGAAGTCCAGCACCCCGTCGTCGAGATCGGCGGGGCCGTACGCCGCATAGACGCGGGCGAGCTCGGGATGGTCCTCGGCCGCCATGTGGGCGCGCGCCCTCTCGCAGATGGCGTCGGCCGGGACGCGGGACTGGAGGATGCGGATCAGGGCGAGGCGCGGCCAGGCCGGCACCATGAACCAGGCGCCCTGCTCGTAGTCCTCCGGGCCGATGCCGGTCTCCTCCCGCATCTCGCGCACGACGCTGCCGGCGAAGTCGACGACGCCTTCATGTGCGTCGCTCGGATCGGGCGTGCCGCACGGGAAGTAGACCTTGCCCTGGTTCGCCGTGCCGACCGCCATCTCGCCGAGCAGGAAGCCGCCGTCGCGGCCGCGCAGCGCCCCCATGGCGAACGCGTTGGTGACGGTCGTATCCGGGAAGCCCCAGTCTCGCCAGGCCATGAAGCTCGCGAAGTCGGTCTCGAACAGCTGTGCCCGCACCGTTCCGTCGACCAGCGCATGGTCGCGCATCAGCAGCACGCGGCCGTTCCAGACATGCGGCAGCCGGCGCTGGAGCGCGGCGAAATGTACGTCGATCTCGGCACGATGCTCGACCGCGAACGGCCACGCAAAGGGCACCAGCGCGAGATCGAGACGATCGACCGGGAGAACCGAGAGCGGGGTCACGCGAGCAGCCGGCCTTCGCTGACGACGACCGCCTCGCCGCCGATCGCGGCGGAGACGAGCGCGCCGCTCCGCATGGCGAGCGAGAGCGTGATCAGGCTTGGCCGCCCCATCTCGAAGCCCTGCTCGATCACGAGCTCGTGGTCACCGTCGGCCAGTCCGCCATGCCGCGCCACGGCCCCGGCAAAGGCCGCGACGGCCGCACCGGTGGCCGGATCCTCGACGATGCCGAGGCTGGGCGCGAACATGCGGGCGTGGAAGGCGTGGCCCGGCTCCACGGCCTCGCGGCTGAACACGAAGGCGGCCGGATGCCCCTCGGCGCCGAAGGCGGTGTCCCAGCGGCTCATGTCGGGTTTTGCACGCGAGACTGCGACGAGGCCTTTGACCGGCACCAGCGTGAAGGCGACGCCGGCCGTCCAGTTTTCGGGGACGAAGCGTCCGAAGCCCACATCGCTTTCGGCGAGGCCGAGTGCGGCCGCCACCGCAGCGGCATCGACCGCACCCGGAGCCGGCTCCGGCAGCCGAGGCAGATCGAAGCGGGCACGCCCGCTGTCCGCGCCGCGCGGCGCGATGCGACAATGCACCGGGCCGACCGTCTCCTCGATGACGATTTCGCGGTCGTTCGCGACGCCGTCGAGCCGGGCGAGCAGCACGGCAGCGCCGACGGTCGGGTGTCCGGCGAACGGCAGTTCGCGCGTCGGCGTGAAGATGCGCAGCTGCGCCCGATGCGCGCCGTCGGCGGGCGGCAGCACGAACACGGTTTCGGACAGCACGAATTCCCTGGCGATCGCCTGCATGGCGGCGGCGTCGAGGCCTTCGGCATCGAGCACCACGGCGAGCGGATTGCCCGTGAAGCGTTGCGACGTGAAGACGTCGAGCGTGACGAACCGGCGCGCCATGGCGATCACACAGCCTCGGGGGTGAACACCCGCGACGGCGTCACGAACTCGTCCTGGGCGGCGACGGTCAGGATCTCGCGCGAGCCCGCCTCGACGGTCCGCGTCAGCAGGCCGAAGATGGACGACGCGGCGCGCGACAACGCCTCGGCCGTCGAGCCGGTGGCGAGGCGGTGAAAGAAGAACAGCGCCGCGATGGCGTCGCCCGCACCGTTGATCGCGATGTCGAGCTTCGGGGTGCGCAGGCGGAAGCGGCCGTCCGGGCCGGCGGCGAGCATGTCGATCGCGTCGGCCGGCGTCTCGTCGGTGTGCAGCGAGGTGACCAGGATCACGCTCGGGCCCAGCAGGTGGACGATCTCGACCGCCTTCAGCGCATCGGCGAGCGTCGCCGTCGTGCGCTCGGCGAGGTATTCGAGCTCGAACTGGTTGGGCGTGATGATGTCGGCGGCAGGAACCGCGCGGGCGCGCATGAACTCGGGGATCCCGGGCCGCACGAACACGCCGCGGCCGACGTCGCCGATCACCGGGTCGCAGCAGTAGCGTGCCTTGGGATTGGCCGCGCGCACCTTGCCGACGGCATCGAGGATCGCCTCGCCGATGTCGGCGCCGCCCATGTAGCCCGACAGCACGCCGTCGCAGTGCGGCAGCGCGCCACGCTCGGCGATGCCCTCCAGCAGCTCGCCGATCATGCCGCCGTCGAAGACGCGGCCCTTCCAGGCGCCGTAGCCGGTGTGGTTCGAGAACTGCACGGTGTGGATCGGCCATACCTCGCAGCCGAGCCGCTGCAGCGGGAACACCGCCGAGGCATTGCCGACATGCCCGAAGGCGACGTGGGATTGAATCGAGAGAATGTTCATGGCGGACAGGACGTGACGACACCAGGGCTGGACGTGTCCGGAACCCCTACAGCGCCCCGCCGCCCGGCGCAAACCCGTTTCGCGGGCGGTTCACGCGCCCCGCCGGCCGGTCACGCGCGGCGCCGCGTCGGTACCATCAGGATGGCGAGGCCGGCCAGCACCAATGCCATGCCGGCGAGCCGCAGCGGGCCGAAGCGTTCGCCGAAGACCAGGCTCGAGGCGAAGGCGCCGATGAACGGCACCAGGAGCGCGAACGGCGCGATGGTGGCGACACCGTAACGTCGCAGCAGCGCGCCCCATGCCGCGAAGGCGATGGTGGTGCCGGCGAAGGCGAGATAGAGCACCGACACCCAGGCGATCCACGGTGCGGCGACCAGGCTCGTCCCGATCGCCGCCGGACCTTCGAGCACCAGCGCCAGCGCCAGGCACGGCAGCGGCGGCACCAGGCTCAGCCACGACATCAGGGCCACCATGTCGCTCTGGCCGGCCTTGCGCAGCAGCAGGTTGCCGACCGCGAAGCTCAGCGGCGAGCCGAGCATCAGGAGGAGCGCCCAGACGTCGAACTCCTGCCCGATCGTGCCGGCGATGCAGGCGAGGCCGGCGGCCGCGACCAGGAGCGAGGTCGCCTGCCGGGCGGTCGGGTACTGGTGGAAGATCGCCGCGGCGAGCGCCACCGTGAACATCGACTGGGTCTGCAGGATCACGGCCGCCAGGCCGGGCGGGACGCCGTGGGTGATGCCGAGGAACAGGAACAGGAACTGGCCGACGAACAGCGTCAGGCCGATCGCCACGGTCGCGCCGAGGGCGATGCGCGGTCGCGGCACTACCAGGAGCGGCAGCGCCGAGGCGGAGAAGCGCAGGGCCGTGAGGACCAGCGGCGAGAAGCTGTCGAGCCCGAGCTTGGTGAAGACGAAGGCGACGCCCCAGATGGCGGCGACGAGCAGGGCGAGCAGGACGTGCGGCAGGGTCAGGCGGGGCGCGTACATTCCGGGGAGTGCCGTCCGGGCGAGCGGCCCGGACCGATGGCCCGGACGCGTGGGGGTGATCCGGCCGCGGGTCGCGGACCCGCCACCCGGACGCCGCGCCTTCTCCTCGCGCGGCATGCCGACGTCTCTCCCGTGGCGGCGGCGAGGTCAAGCCCAGCGAGCCGCGCAGCCGAGACCGGACTCGCGGGCCCGGACGGCGGGTGCAGCAGGCTCCTGTCACCTCTCCCCAGCGGGGAGAGGTCGGATCTCGCGCCGTCGCGCGAGATCCGGGTGAGGGGGTGCCGAGGCCAACCATCGGCGTATACGCCCCTCACCCCGGTCGCGAGCTTCGCTCGCGCCCGACCCTCTCCCCTCGGGAGAGGGTAAGGCTCACATCGTGCCGGCGGCCTTCTTGACGAAGCGGTCGTCGAAGGTGCGCTTGAGGTCGATCTTGGCGGTCTTCATGTCCTCGTCGAACTGCACCAGCATGTCGAGGGCGTTCTGCATGCCCTTCTCCGGGATGATGCCGGTGGTCGAGTACATCGGCTTCGACGCGGTGAAGGCCGCCATGTAGAGGCCGCGGTCGCCGAGGTGGTACTCTTCCGGCACCGTCTTGGCGACGTCCTCGGGGGTCGCGGTCTTCAGCCACTGCAGCGTCTTGTAGAAGGCGTTGACGATGCGCTGCGTGGTCTCGGGATTCTTCTCGATGAAGTCGGCCTTGAGATAGACCACGGCGGCCGGATTGTTGCCGCCCAGGAGCTTCTCGTTGTCGGCCTCGGTGCGGCTGTCCGCCATCACGACCACGTCGCCGTCCTGCACCAGCTTGGTGATGACCGGATCGAGATTGGAGATGGCGTCGAGCTCGCCCTTCTTCATCGCGGCGACCGCCGACATGCCGGCGCCGACCCCGATGATGGACACGTCGGACGGCTTGAGGCCCTCCTTGGCGATCAGCGCATTGAGGAAGAAGTTGGTCGACGAGCCCGGCGCCGTGACGCCGATCTTCATGCCCTTGAGATCCTTGAACGACTTAACCTTGTCGGCCCGGTCCTTGCGGACCGCGAGCACGATGCCGGGGAAGCGGCCGAGCTCGGCGACGGCGCGGATCTCCTGGCCCTTCGCCTGCATCCGGATGGTGTGCTCGTAGGCGCCGGTGACCACGTCGGCGGAGCCCCCGATCAGCGACTGCAGCGACTTCGCGCCGCCGCCGAAGTCCGTGATCGTCACGTCGAGCCCCTGCTCCTTGAAGTAGCCGAGCTTCTCGGCGAGCGTGAGGGGCAGGTAGTACAGGAGGTTCTTGCCGCCGACCCCGAGCACCAGCTTTGACTTCTCGGGCGCCGGCGCGGTCTGGGCGGCAGCGGGTGCGA
The DNA here is from genome assembly GCF_030813915.1 of Rhodoplanes tepidamans. Classification (GTDB taxonomy): domain Bacteria; phylum Pseudomonadota; class Alphaproteobacteria; order Rhizobiales; family Xanthobacteraceae; genus Rhodoplanes; species Rhodoplanes tepidamans. The sequence continues at coordinate 28,257 of NZ_JAUSUJ010000012.1, read as the reverse complement.
ACGAGGTCGCGACAGCGGCGAGGGCCGTCGCGGCGGCCACCGCGAATGTGACGAGCTTCATGAAACATCCTCCCGAGGATGAAAATTGTTATGCACAGTCACTATCGGGCAGTTGCGGCGAGGGCAACCCATTTCGGGAGCCCGACGGTTCCGGGGACGGCGGGCCGGCGACGACGTAAAGCGGACCCCTGCCGCCGCGGCGCGCGGGCCGGGAGGCCGCTCGTCGTCAGCGCTCCGAGGCAGCCAGCTCGTCGAGCAGCCAGTCGCGGAAGCGGCGCATCTTGGGCAGCTTCAGCTTGGACTTGAGATAAAGCAGGCGGTGGCAGACGAGCCGCGGCCCGTCGTCGCCGAACGGCAGCACAAGCCGCCCGCTCTCCAGCTCGCGGTGGATCAGGAGCCGGCTCTCCAGCGCGATCCCGACGCCGTCGGCGGCGGCGCTGATCGCCATGAAGGAGCGGTCGAAGCGCGGCCCCCGCGACAGGTCGACGTTCGCCACCCCGTGCAGCCGCAGCCAGTCGCTCCACGTCACCAGATTGACCTCCGAGTGGATCAGCGTGTGCCGGTGCAGGTCACTCGGCGTGCGCAGCGCCTTGCGGCCCTTCGCCAGGGCCGGCGCGCACAGCACGACGATCGTTTCCTCGGGAAACGGCCGCACCTCGACGCCCCAGGCCGGAAACACGTTGCCGTACCGAATGTCGAAATCGGCCTCGCCGGCAGCGAGATCGACCGCGCCGACCGACGCGTTCAGCCGGACGTCGATGTCGGGCTCCGACGCGCTGAAGCGCGACAGCCGTGGCATCAGCCATTGCGAGCCGAAGCTCGGCACCGTGTGGATGGTGAGGATGTCGCTCTTGCCGCCGCGCTCGATGCTGCGCTTTGCGGCGGCGATCAGGCCGAGCCCTTCGCTCACCTGCACGGCGAAGCGGCGGCCCGTGTCGGTGAGCACGATGGCCCGATGCGCCCGGTGGAACAGCACCACCCCGACCTCGCGTTCGAGGTCGCGAATCTGATGGCTGACCGCCGACGGCGTCAGCAGCAGTTCCTCGGCCGCCGCCGCGAACGAGCCGAGGCGGGCCGCCGCCTCGAACACCTGGATCGAACGGAGCGACGGCGATTTCACGCGAGGCTCTCTCGATCGCACGGACGCCCGCGGCGACGTACGCGGCGCGGACGGCCGCGGACGGCGGGTCCCGCATCCGGTGCGGACGTCGGCCGGACGACCGTTTCCGGGATTCCGCGCGCGCAGCTCCTTGCTGCACCGCAGCGAGAGAACGCTCCGTTCCGGCCCGCCCGCGAGGCCGATAATCCGGTTCGGCCAAGGTCTTCCGATCGTTCGGGCTTGGTTCGCATGCCGGATTCTTTCACATGAGCTGATCTCACCTATTGAGCTCTCTTATTCATTTGAGCGCAACGCTGCAAGCAAGCAAGCTTCCTCTCGCGCACGACCCCGACCCCCAATCGTCCGCTCTGGACCGCTTGGAATGGCACATGCCCGGACTGCGCTTTCCCATTGCCGGGACACCCCAATCCCCGACGCCCGCCGTCGCCCCGCGACCACGATCGCGGCGACCTGCGAGCGCGGCTTCTCCACATCGTCAACACGAGGAGTCCAGCCCATGGACCGACGCCCGCTTCCGATAGGACGAGGCGACAATCTGCTTCGCGATCTGAGCGTTCACGCCGACAACATCCGCCGCTACGCGCTGCGCATGGGCGAGGTGCAGGGGCAAGGCTACATCGGCCAGGCGCTCGGCATCGCCGACGTCCTGGCGGTCGCCTATTGCCACGCTCTGAAGCTGCGGCCGAGCGAGCCGGAATGGGAAGGGCGCGATCGCTTCCTCCTGTCACACGGCCACTACGGCATCGCCTTCTACGCCGCGTTGATCGAGGCCGGAATCATCCCCGAGAAGGAACTCGAGACCTACGGCTGCGACGGAAGCAGGCTGCCGATGTCCGGGATGGCGAGCTACACGCCCGGCATGGAGATCTCGGGCGGTTCGCTCGGCCAGGGTCTCGTCATCGCGGTCGGGATGGCGCTCGGGCTCCGGCAGAAGAACAATCCGGCCTTCGTCTACAACTCGATGTCGGACGGCGAGCTCGACGAGGGCTCGACCTGGGAGGCCGCGATGTCGGCCGCGCATCACGGCCTGTCGAACCTGATTGCGCTCGTCGACGTGAACCGTCAGCAGGCCGACGGCACCTCGGTGAACATCCTCGGCTTCGAGCCGCTGCACGAGAAGTTCGCGGCGTTCGGCTGGTTCGTCCAGCGCGTCGACGGCAACGATCTCTCCGCCGTGCTGGCCGCCTTCGACGCCGCGCGCGAGCACGCCGAGCCGCGGCCGCGCGTGATCATCTTCGACACCAAGATGGGCAAGGGCGTGCCGTTCCTGGAGGAGCGCGAGAAGAACCATTTCATCCGCGTCGACGCCGACGAATGGCAGAAGGCGATCGCGGTGCTGGACGCCAAGGGAGCGGTGCAATGAACGTCAACGTATCGACCGGCAAGCCTCGCCTCACCACCTCGGCCATGATCGCCTCGATCGCGGAGGCCGGGCAGCGCACCAAGGCGGCGCCGTTCGGCCACGCGCTGTGCAAGGTGGCCGAGGAACGCGCCGACATCGTCGGCATGACGGCCGACCTGTCGAAATACACCGATCTCCACATCTTCGCGCAGGCCCATCCGGAGCGCTTCTTCCAGATGGGCATGGCCGAGCAGCTCTTGATGGGCGCCGCCGGCGGCATGGCCAAGGAGGGCTTCGTGCCCTTCGCCACCACCTACGCCGTGTTCGCGTCGCGTCGCGCCTACGACTTCATCCATCAGGTGATCGCGGAGGAGCATCTCGACGTCAAGATCGCCTGCGCGCTCCCCGGCCTGACGACCGGCTACGGCCCGAGCCATCAGGCGACCGAGGACATCGCCATCATGCGGGGCATCCCCGGCATGACGATCGTCGATCCTTGCGACGCCCACGAAATCGAGCAGATCGTCCCGGCGATCGCCGCTCACAAGGGCCCGGTCTACATGCGGCTCCTGCGCGGCCAAGTGCCGCTGGTGCTCGACGAGTACGACTACGTATTCGAGCTCGGCAAGGCCAAGCTGATCCGCGACGGCCGCGACGTGCTGATCGTCTCGTCCGGCCTGATGACCATGCGGGCACTCGAGGTGGCGAAGGCGATGGCGGGCGGCGACGCCGACGTGGCCGTGCTGCACGTACCGACCATCAAGCCGCTCGACGAAAGGACCATCGTGCGGGAGGCCTCACGCGGCGGCCGGCTGGTGGTCGTGGCCGAGAACCACACCGTGGTCGGCGGCCTCGGCGAGGCGGTCGCCGGCGCGCTGCTGCGGGCCGGCCAGGCGCCGAAGTTCCGGCAGGTCGCACTCCCGGATGCGTTCCTGGCGGCCGGCGCCCTGCCGACCCTGCACGACCGCTACGGCATCTCGACCACCGCGATGGTCGCCTCGCTGAAGGCTTGGCTGGCCTGACGATCCGGTCGGCTGGCCGTGGGCCAGCCGACCCGCCCCTCGCCGTACCCCGTGTCTGCCGGGGCGCGGCCCTCTGCAAATGAACGATCGCAACGACGAGGACACTCGGCGGCGCCCTGGCGCACGCCGAGACGGGAAGGAGTACAGGAATGAAAGTCGTGTTCATCGGCACCGGCGCCATCGGTCTACCGATGGCAAAGCGGATCGCCGGCGGCGGCCACGCGGTCATCGGCGTCGACCCTTCTCCCGAGGCGCGCGCCAAGGCGAAGGCGGCGGGCATCGAGACCGTGAAGAGCTTCGCCGACACGGCCGGTGCCGACGTCGTCGTCGTGATGGTCGCGACCCCGGCGCAACTCGCCACCGTGGTCGACACCGCGCTGGCGGAAACCGGGGGGCGCAAATGGGTGGCGGCGTCGCCGTTCGCCTCCCCCGCCACGCGGGCGACCTGGATCGTCATGTCGACGGTCGGCCCGGCGTCCGTCCAGCGGGAGGGCGCCCGGCTGCAGGAGGCCGGGGCCGTGGTGATCGACGCGCCCGTCACCGGCGGCACCGCACGGGCCGCCACCGGCGAGCTGAAGATCTTCACGGCCGGCAAGGTCGCCGAGATCGCCGCGGTGCGGCCGGTGCTCGACACCATGGGCGAGGTGCGAGTGGTCGGTGACACGCTCGGCCAGGGCCAGAGCGTGAAGGTGGTCAATCAACACCTCTGCTCGGTCCATCTCGCCGCCGCCGGCGAGGCGCTGGCGCTCGCCGACAGCCTCGGCCTCGACAAAACGGCCGTGCTCGATCTCGTCAAGGGCGGTGCCGGCGGCTCGTGGATGCTGTCCGACCGCGGCCCGCGCATGCTGCTCGGCACCGATGCACCCGTCACCAGCACCATCTCGATCTTCGTCAAGGACAGCACCCTGGTCGCCGACGCGGCCGCCGCGTGCGGCGCCGCGGTGCCCCTGCTCGACGTCGCGAAATCGCGCTTCGCGGCCGCCTCGGCCGCCGGCCTCGCGGTGCGCGACGATAGCCGCGTGATCGAGACCTATCGCAAGCCCACGCCCTGAGGCCTCGGACGATCTCTCCAGCAGCCCGTCGGCGGCTTCGCCGACATCGGCGGCCCGCCGGCCACGCGGCTCCGCCGAACGCTCGGAAAGGACGAAACATGCAAGTCACTTCGTCGAACACGTCGCTCCCCCATCGCGACAATCCGATCAAGGTATCGGTCGCCTCGATGATCGGGTCGGCGGTGGAGAGCTACGACTTCTTCATTTACGGGACCGCGGCCGCAGCCTACTTCGGCAAGGTCTTCTTCGCCGCCGAGAGCGAGATCATCGGCGTGCTCGCCGCCTTCGCGACGCTCGCCGTGGGCTTCGTGATGCGGCCGCTCGGAGGTTATCTGGCCGGGCACTACGGCGACCGCATCGGCCGCAAGGCGGTGCTGTTCTGGTCGCTGCTGATCATGGGGCTCGCGACCATCGCGATCGGCGCACTGCCGACCTACGCGCAGGCCGGCGTCGTCGCGCCGATCCTGCTGATCCTGCTGCGCATGATCCAGGGCATCGGGTTCGGCGCCGAATGGGGCGGCGCGGTGCTGATGGCGTTCGAGCACGCACCCGAGGAGAAGCGCGGCTTCTACGGCGCCGTGCCGCAACTCGGTATCCCGTTGGGTCTCTTGCTGGCGAACGGGTCGTTCCTGCTCTCGGTCGCCGTGTTCGAGGGCGACTGGGTGTGGCGGGCGCCGTTCCTCGCCTCGTTTGTCATGGTGGCGATCGGCATGTTCATCCGGATGAGTATCGCGGAATCGCCGGACTTCGAGAACGTCAAGCGGCAGAATAAGCTCGTCAAGATGCCGGCCGTCGAGGTGATCCGCCGCGACTGGCGCCTTATCCTGCGCATCATGGGATTGCGGCTCGCCGAGACGGGCGGCTACTACGTGACGACGAGCTTCATGCTCTCCTACGTCACGCTCGCCCACGTCACCTCGACCCGCAATGTGCTGATCGGCACGCTGGTCGGCTCCGCCTTCGGGCTCGTCAGCCACCTGATCTACGGCGCCCTGAGCGACCGGATCGGCCGCAAGCCGGTGTTCATGCTGGGCGCGCTGTTCACCATCGCGTTCGGCATCCCGATGTTCATGATGATCAACACGGGCGCCGTAATCATGGTGATCACCGCGGTGTCGCTGTCGCTTCTGTTCTCGCACGACCCGATCTTCGCGGTCGAGTCGAGCTGGTTCTCGGAGCAGTTCCCGACGACGGTGCGCTCGTCCGGCATCTCGCTCGGCTACAACGGCACCTCGCTGATCGCCGGCTTCCTGCCGTTCATCGCGACCGCTATCTACGGCACGTTCGGCTGGATCGGCCCGGCCGTGATCTTCTCGTCGCTCGGCGTCGTCTCGGCGCTGTGCGGGCTCGCCACCCGGGAGACGGCCCCGGGCCGGCAGCAGCACAACGACGCGGTCCGAATGACCTATTCGGAGGCGTAGACCCGCCCGGTCGGACCTTGTCTTCGCCGACGAGGCATGCCGACAGACGCGGAAAGCCGGGGCCTCCCGGCTTTCTCGTTTTCGGGCGCGCCGCTGGCGCCCGGACGGCACCGGCCCACGAAAAGGGCCGCCTCGCGGCGGCCCTTTCCGAATTCTCCGATCCAGGCGAGCCCGGTCAGTTCCGGCTCTTGTCCACCATGGCGCGCTGCTTGATCCAGGGCATCATCTCGCGCAGCTTGGTGCCGACCTCCTCGATCGGGTGCTTGGCCATCTTTGCCCGCATCGCCTTGAACGAGGCCTGGTTGACCTTGTTCTCCAGCATCCAGTCCTTGACGAAGGCGCCGGACTGGATGTCCTTGAGCACCTTCTTCATCTCGGCCTTGGTCTCCGGCGTGACGAGGCGCGGGCCCGACTTGTACTCGCCGTACTCGGCCGTGTTGGAGATCGAGTAGTTCATGGTGGCGATGCCGCCCTCGTAGATGAGGTCGACGATCAGCTTCATCTCGTGCACGCACTCGAAATAGGCCATCTCGGGCGCGTAGCCGGCCTCGACCAGGGTCTCGAAGGCGGCCTTCATCAGCTCGACCACGCCGCCGCACAACACCGCCTGCTCGCCGAACAGGTCGGTCTCGCACTCCTCCTGGAAGGTCGTCTCGATGATGCCGGCGCGGCCGCCGCCGATCGCCGAGCCGTAGGAGAGGCCGATGTCGTGGGCGTTGCCCGAGGCGTCCTGGTGGATCGCCAGCAGGCACGGCACGCCGGCGCCGCGCTCGTACTCGGCCCGCACCGTGTGGCCGGGGCCCTTCGGCGCGATCATCAGGACGTCGATGTCCTTCTTGGGGTCGATCAGGTTGAAGTGGACGTTGAGGCCGTGCGCGAACATCAGCGCGGCGCCCTCGCGGATGTTGGCGGCGATCTCGGCGGCGTAGATGTCGGCCTGCAGCTCGTCCGGGGTCAGCATCATCATCACGTCGGCCCACTTGGCGGCCTCGGCGACCGACATGACCGGCAGGCCGGCAGCCTCGGCCTTCTTGGCGCTCGCCGAGCCGGGACGCAGCGCCACGGCGACGTTCTTGACGCCGGAGTCGCGCAGGTTGAGCGCGTGGGCGTGGCCCTGGCTGCCGAAGCCGACGATCGCGACCTTCTTGGTCTTGATCAGATTGAGGTCGGCGTCGCGATCGTAATAGACACGCATTGTGGTTCCCCTGCTCGGCGGATCGGGCCGCCCTTTTGTGTGGGTCCGGCAGGACCCGAGACCCGGGCTGCCGTGGTGGGTTTCTAGGAGGTACGCGGGGCCACGACAAGTCCGGCCGCGACGGATCAGCCTGTCCTTTACATCGGGCCGCCGACGTTTATGCCGACGAGTGCAGCCAGGCGCATGCGGACAGCCGACAGCGTCTCCGGAGGCACCCGTCCGATCGGCCGGAATCCCCGTACGCCCCTGTCCAGCATCCGGATTTGATCGACCAGGATCGCCCCCGACGCGGCAAGTCCGGGCGGGAGCAGGACCTTGCTCGGCCAGGGCTTCGTGTTCGACGTGATCGGGCACACGATCGCGGTGTCGTTGAGCCGATGAAAATCACGATCGGTGAGGACCACCGCGGGCCTGACGCCGCTTCGCTCGCGGCCGCGGGTCGGACGCAGATCCACCCATACCAGGTCCCCAGCCTGGAGTTGGGAGGAGTCCTCGGCTGTAATCGTCATCGATGATCTCGGCCCCCACGTCGGGTCCCCAATCCACGACATCCGGACGGTTCTCGGGACCCAGACGATCCATTTCGGCGATCATTTCCGCATAGAGCTGCTTCGAACTCTTCCAGGCGGGTCGCAGCCGCAGGGTGTTCCCCTCGACTTCGACCTCCAGCTCGGTCCCCGGCAGGAGCCCGGCGGCCTCGGCTGCCGCCTTCGGCAGCCGCACCCCGAGGCTGTTGCCCCATTTCGCGACCTTGACCTTCATGGCACCCTCTTCGGATACACAATGTATATCCGAGATGACCGGGCGTCCACCGCTCGCTGCGGCACCTTCACCTCTCCCCGCTGCGCGGGGAGAGGGAGGGCAGGCGACCTCACATCCCCTCGGGTCCGCGGGCGATCGCGACGATGCCGGTGCGCGACACCTCGACCAGGCCGAGCGGCAGCATCAGGCTGACGAACTGGTCGATCTTGTCGGCCGCGCCGGTGATCTCGAAGACGAAGCTCTCGACCGTGGCGTCGATCACCCGGGCCCGGAAGGCGTCGGCGAGGCGCAGCGCCTCGACCCGGTGATCCCCCTTGCCGCGCACCTTCACCATCGCGAGCTCGCGCTCGATCGCGCGGCCCGACACGGTCATGTCGACGACGCGGTGCACCGGCACCATGCGGTCGAGCTGGTTCTTGATCTGCTCGATCACCATCGGCGTGCCGCGCGTCACCACGGTGATGCGCGACAGGTGCCTCTGGTGCTCGGTCTCCGAGACGGTCAGGCTCTCGATGTTGTAGCCGCGGCCGGAGAACAGGCCGATGACGCGGGCCAGCACGCCCGGCTCGTTGTCGACGATGACGGCGAGCGTGTGGGTCTCGATCGCCTGCGCCACGTGGGCGGACGGATAGTGCGACGTGCTCCCGGAACTCGAGTGCGGCGTGATCGCGTTCATGATTGGAAAATCCCTGCCCCGAATGTCGATCGCCCCTCCCCGGCGGCGGAGAGGGGCCTGTGTCCCGCGGTCGTCAGACCAGCATCTTGCCTTCCTCGGTGATCGCCTCGTCGAGGTTCTCGGCGGCGTCGCCTAGCAGCATCTCGTTGTGGGCACGGCCCGAGGGGATCATCGGGAAGCAGTTCTCGGACGGATCGACGACGCAGTCGAACAGCACCGGCTTGTCCACCGCGATCATCTCCTTGATCGCCGCGTCGAGATCGCCGGGCTTCTCGCAGCGGATGCCGACGCCGTGATACGCCTCGGCGAGCTTGACGAAGTCCGGCAGCGCCTCCGAGTAGCTCTGCGAGTAGCGGCCGCCGTGCAGGAGCTCCTGCCATTGGCGCACCATGCCCATGTAGTGGTTGTTCAGGATGAAGATCTTGATCGGCAGCCGGTACTGCGCCGCGGTCGACATCTCCTGCATGGTCATCAGCACCGAGGCCTCGCCGGCGATGTCGACGACGAGCGCGTCCGGATGGGCGAGCTGCACGCCGACCGCGGCCGGCAGGCCGTAGCCCATGGTGCCGAGGCCGCCCGAGGTCATCCAGCGATTCGGCTCCTCGAAGCCGTAGAACTGGGCGGCCCACATCTGGTGCTGGCCGACCTCGGTCGTGATGTAGGTGTCGCGGTCCTTGGTCAGCTCGTAGAGCCGCTGGATCGCGTATTGCGGCTTGATCACCTCGTTGGACGGCTTGTAGGCGAGGCTCTTGCGGGCCCGCCACTGGTCGATCTTCTTCCACCACGCCTTGTGCGCGGCGGCGTGCCCGTCGCCGGGCTGCGCCGTCCACAGCCGCAGCATCTCCTCCAGCACCTCGGTGCAGTCGCCGATGATCGGCACGTCGACCTTGACGTTCTTGTTGATCGACGACGGGTCGATGTCGACATGGATCTTGCGCGAGCCCGGCGAGAAGGCGTCGAGCCGGCCGGTGATGCGGTCGTCGAAGCGCGCCCCGATGCAGATCATCAGGTCGCACTCGTGCATCGTCAGGTTGGCCTCGTAGGTGCCGTGCATGCCGAGCATGCCGAGCCACTGCGGATCGGAGGCCGGATAGGCGCCGAGCCCCATCAGGGTCGAGGTGATCGGGAAGCCGGTGGTGCGGACGAGCTGACGCAGCAGCTCGGTCGCCTTGCGGCCCGAATTGATCACGCCGCCGCCCGTGTAGAACACCGGCCGCCGGGCGTTGCGCATCAGCGCCACCGCCTCCTCCACGCGGCGCGGATCGGCCTTCGGCTTCGGCGCGTAGCCGCGATGCGCGAAGGCCTTCGGCCGCGAGTAGGTGCCGGTGGCGAACTGCACGTCCTTCGGCACGTCGATGACCACCGGGCCGGGCCGGCCCGTGGATGCGATGTGGAACGCCTCGTGCAGCACCCGGGGCAGCTCCTCGATGCTCTTCACCAGGGTGTTGTACTTGGTGCAGGGCCGGGTGATGCCGACCGTGTCGCACTCCTGGAAGGCGTCGTTGCCGATCAGGTGGGTCGGCACCTGTCCGGTGATGCAGACGATCGGGATCGAGTCCATCAGCGCGTCGGCGAGGCCGGTGACGGCATTGGTGGCGCCGGGGCCCGAAGTGACCAGCACGCAGCCGACCTTGCCGGTCGAGCGGGCATAGCCCTCGGCGGCGTGCACGGCGCCCTGCTCGTGGCGCACGAGCACGTGCCGGACCTGCTCCTGGTGGAACAACGCGTCGTAGATCGGCAGCACCGCGCCGCCCGGATAGCCGAAGATGTGCTCGACCCCCTGGTCGATCAGCGCCTGGATGATCATCTCGGCGCCCGTCATCTCCTTGGTCATGGCTTTCTCCGCCTGCTGTCTCGTCTCGGCCTAGGGCCGGTCTTTCGGGAGGACTTGTGGTCAGGAATGAAAAAAGGGCCGCCAGGGCCCCTTGTGCAGCACGCCACCCCGGGCAGGATCGTTCAGGACGATCCCCGGATGGCGCGCCGGCCTACGATGAGAAGCGAAATAATATTGCGCATGGTGCATGTCTTCGCATCAAAAGTTGCCGGCCTTATAGAGGAGCCCCGATTCGGGGTCAAGGACGTAACAGCGCAAATCCGCCGTTCGAATGACGGACTCGCGAGCACCGCGGAGCGACACGCCCGCACCGGCCAGCTCCGCGGATCGTGACCGGCCGTGAAGGCCGTCAGCGGCCGTCGGGTCTCGTCTCCGCGACCGTGCATCGTTAGCTTCCGGCCGCCACCGAGGTTCCGCATGCCCTTTCTACGTGAACGCAACGGCCGCTGGTCGTTTCCGAAGATCGTCGCCTTCGTGGCCGTCGTCCTGCCCGCTCTGTGGCTCGCCTGGCTCTCCGCGACCGGCGGCCTGGGCCCGCGGCCGCTCAACGAGGCGATCCACCAGACCGGCTCCTGGGCGGTGCGGTTCCTCCTGCTGTCGCTGGCCGTGACGCCGGCCCGGCGGGTTCTCGGCGTCCCGCGGCTGATCCTGACGCGGCGGACCATCGGGGTCGCCGCCTTCGCCTGGGCGGCCCTGCACCTGACGCTCTACGGCTTCGACCAGAAGCTCGACCTCGCGAAGATCGCGAGCGAGATCGTGCTGCGCGTCTACCTGACCATCGGCTTCGTCGCCCTGGTCGGGCTCGCCGCGCTCGCCGTCACCTCGACCGACGGCATGGTGCGGCGGCTGGGCGGGCCGCGCTGGCAGGCCCTGCACCGCCTCGCCTATCCGATCGCGATGCTGGCGATCCTGCACTTCCTCATGCAGACCAAGCTCGACGTCACGGAGTCGATCATGATGGCCGGCTTTCTGGCCTGGCTGCTGCTCTATCGGCTGGCCTACCGGTTCCTCGGCGATCTCCGGCCGCTGAAGCTCGCCGCGCTCGCGCTCGTCGCCGCGGCCGCGACCGCGCTCGGCGAGGCGGCCTGGTACGGGGTCACCACCGGCGTCGACCCGACCCTGGTGCTGGCCGCCAATCTCGATGTCTCCTTCGGCCTGCGCCCGGCCGCCTGGGTTCTCACGACGGGCCTGGCGATCGCTGTCCTGGCGGCACTCCGCGCGGTCATCCCGCTCGGCCGGACGACGCGCGGCGCAGCACCTCGTGGAGGGCCTGTTCCGGCGCGAGCCACGGCCAGTCCGGGAGCTGGTGGCGGAACCAGGTGAACTGCCGCTTGGCGTAGTGGCGGGTGTCGGCCTGGCCTTTGTCCACCCCCGCCTGGCGCGACATCGTCCCTGCGAGATGGGCCAGCAGGCCGGGTACGCCATGGGCCCGCATGGCGGGCAGCAGCGGGTCGAGTCCCCTCGCCCCGAGCGCCTGCACCTCCTCCAGTGCCCCGTCCTCCAGCATGCGCAGGAAGCGCGCATCGATGCGGGCATAGAGCGCGGCGCGATCGGGGGCCAGGAACGCCGTGACCACGCGGGCCGGATCGAGCAGCGGCGGATCGGTCTCGGCGTGCCAGGCGGTCAGGGGCCGGCCGGTCGCCAGCAGCACCTCGAGGGCGCGTGCGACACGCAGCCTGTCGCGCGGCTCCAGGCGCGCCGCCTCGCCGGCGTCCCGGCGGGCGAGCTCGGCGTGCAGCCCCTCCGGCCCGAGCCGGTCGAGCTGTTCGCGGACCGCGTCGCGGATCTCACCGGGCACCGGCGGCACCCGCGACAGGCCTTGCGTCAGGGCCTTGAAATAGAGCCCGGTGCCGCCACAGACGATCGGCAGCCGCCCCTGCCCCCGGGCCGCGGCGAGCGCGGTGCGCGCATCGGCGAGCCAGTGCCCGACCGAGTAGTTCACGGCGGCATCGACATGCCCGTAGAGCCGATGCGGCATCCGCGCCTCCTCGTCGGGCGTCGGCCGCGCCGTGATGATGCGGAGATCGCGATAGACCTGCATCGAGTCGGCGTTGATCACGACGCCGTCGAGGGCCTCCGCCAGGGCGAGCGCCAGGGCGGATTTTCCGCTCGCGGTCGGCCCGGCGATCAGGATGGCGTCGATGGCGGACATGGCTGTGCGGTCAGGACGGCTCGGAACCGGCGGGATCGGCGGCCGGTCCCCTTACCACACGGCGCACGGGGCTGCTGCCGGGCGTCATCCTGCCGCCGCACGCCCGGGCGAGCCTTTGGCCGCACCGCGGCATGTCGGCGCGGCCGGAACGGGGCGTGCCGTCCCCGGGTTGAGGTCGGGCCGCCGCGACTCGGGCCGCGGCGACCATGCGAGACGCCTGGAGACCATTCATGAGCCCCCGCCTTCTCCCGACGACCGGTGCGCTGGCCGTGCTCCTTGCCGCCACGACGGCGACGATTTCGCCCGCCTGCGCGCAATCCTCGGCCGGACCGGAGCGCCGGGTCGACAGCCGCTCGGGCCCGCTGATCGTGCGCACCGTGGCGGGCGGGCTGGTGCATCCCTGGGGGCTCGCCGTGCTGCCCGACGGCCGCATGCTGGTGACCGAGCGGCCCGGCCGGCTGCGCATGGTCGCCCGCGACGGCATGCTGTCGCCGCCCCTGAAGGGCGTTCCCGAGGTGTTCGCGCAGGGCCAGGGCGGCCTGCACGACGTCGCGCTCGATCCCGGATTCGCGCAGAACCGCGTCGTCTACATCACCTATGCGGAGCCGGGTGACGGCGGCGCCGGCGCCGCCGTGGCGCGGGCGCGGCTCGCCGACGGGGCCCTCGAGGACCTGACCGTGATCTTCCGCCAGCTGCCGAAGGTCTCCGGCGGCAACCATTTCGGGTCGCGCATCGCCTTCCGGCGCGACGGGACCCTGTTCGTGACGCTCGGCGAGCGCTTCAAGTTCGATCCCGCCCAGGACCTCGGCACCCATCTCGGCAAGGTGGTGCGCATCCGCCCCGACGGGTCGGCGCCGGACGACAACCCCTTCGTGAACCGAAAGGGTGCTCGGCCCGAGATCTGGTCCTACGGCCACCGCAACCCGCTCGGCGGCGTCATTCATCCCGAGACGGGTGCCCTGTGGACGACCGAGATGGGGCCGCGCGGCGGCGACGAGCTCAACATACCGCAGGCGGGCAAGAACTACGGCTGGCCGCTGGTGAGCTGGGGCAGCCATTACGACGGCAAGCCGATCCCGGAGCCGACGACCCGGCCGGACCTCGCCGACGCGATCCGCCACTGGACGCCGGTGATCTCGCCCTCCGGAATGACCTTCTACACGGGCGACCGCATTCCCGGCTGGCGCGGCAGCCTGCTGATCAGCGGCCTGTCCTCGCGCGGACTGGTGCGGCTGACGCTCGACGGCGACAAGGTCACGGGCGAGGAGCGCATCCTGCTCGGCACCCGAATCCGCAACGTCCGCCAGGGCGTCGACGGCGACGTGCTGGCGACCACCGACGAGCCGGACGGGCGCATCCTGCGGCTGACGCCAGCGGAGTGAGCCGGCGGCAGCGCTGTCGTGCCGCATCATCACGCGATGGGAATGCATGAGATTTTCATGCGTCGGCCGGCGTCGAACGCGCGCAAGTCCACAATAAACAGGAGGTACTCCGGAACAGGTCCGCGCGTCGCGGATTGAATCTCTCGACTGCAAAAACAGTCATGAGAATCGGGAATAATGAGAGATAAAGAAATGGGAATGCCGGAAGTCTGACGTCACCGTCGATGGAGACCACGATGGACCAGCATGCGCCTCTCGAGCATTCCGTCGAGACCGTCCCACCCCCGATCGTGCTGGCGCCCGAGGAGGCGCCGTCCAGCGTTCCCGGACAGACCGAGCCGATGTCGGACGCATCCGCCATCGGACAATGGGTCCCCACCCCGACGCGCCGTGCGGCCTCCGGCCGGCAGGTCGACCTGCCGGACACGCCCGGCGGCATCGACGCGGCCCTCGGGCTCACGGCCCGCGCCGGCGCCGACCTCTTCGGCCAGAACGCCGCGATGGCGCAACGCCTGCTCGCGGCCGGCGCCGAGATGACGACGCACATGAACGCCTGCGCGCGCGCTCATTTCGACCTCGTCGCGCGGTCGAATGCCGAGCTGATGGCCGTCGCGATGCGGGCCTCGAACGACTGGTCGGCCTGGACGCGCCGCTACGTGGAGTACATCGCCGGCGACCGCATGACCGCCTTCCTGCGTCATCGCACGCCCCAGCACCTCGCCCTGTTCCAGGCGGAAGCATTCAATACGGGCGTCGAGACGATGCTGGGCTGGGCGCGGGTCGCCGCGGAGCGAGCCGCGGCGGAAACCCGCGCCGCCGCGACGCGCGCCGGGACCGATCGAACCGCCGCCTGACGGCTTCGACCGGGCGATCGCCCGACAGCGTCAGCCGGCGTCCCGCGCCAGCCGCTCCAGCCCCGCGGCGGTGGCGACCGTCGGTGTCCAGCCGAGGCCGGCCAGCGCCGCGGCGTCGACGACCAGCGGCTCGGCGAGCCGCCGGAACGTCTCGGTCCTGCCGGCCGCGGCGAAGCCGGCGCGCAGCAGCGGCACCGGGATCGGCACGAGCCCGGGCGGCCGGCCGAGGCCGCGGCGCATCGCCGCGATCATGGCCGCGACTCCGAGCACGTCGCGGTCGGCGACCACGAAGGCGCGCCGCAGCGGCGCCGGATGCGCCAGCACGGTCGCGACCGCGCCGGCGAGGTTCTCCAGGGCGAGGAGCGAGCGGCCGGCCACCAGGGATCCGAACGGCAGCGGCCAGGACGAGCGGGAGAGCCGCAGGAGTTCGGCGACATTGCCGCGGCAGCCGGGTCCGTAGACCAGGGCCGGACGCAATGCCACCCAGTCGAGATCGAGCGCCGCGAGTCCCCGCTCGGCCGCGAGCTTGGAGCGGCCGTACTCGGACTCCGGCGCCTCCGGGCTCGCCTCGGTGAGGACGCCGGCGACGGTCGGGCCCGCCTGGGCCCGGATCGACGACAGGAAGACGAAGCGCTTCACGCCGGCGCGCTGCGCCGCCCGGGCCAGCGCCACCGTCGCCTCGGTGTTCATGGCGCGGTAGTCGTCAGCGGGCGTCCCGGTGAGGCCCGGGGTCAGCGCCGCCGAATGGACGATGGCGTCGACGCCCTCCAGCGCCGCCGCCATGTTCTGCGGCCGCGCGATGTCGCCGATCACGGCGCCGGTCGCCTCCGCCGGCAGCGCGGCCGGCCGCCGCAGCAGCGCCCGCACCCGAAAGCCCTGCGCCGGCAGCGCCTGCAGAAGGTGCCGGCCGATGAACCCGGTCGCGCCCGTCAGGGCGATCAGCGGCGCCATGCCCCCTCCCGTGCGTCCAGGAGACCGACGGTAGGGCGGCGTGGTGCACTTTCTGTGGCGGACCGAAACGCCTCTCCTCGTCGGCAAGTGCCGCCGCCGTGTAGAACCTTCCCATGCGCCTGCCTCTGCATCCCCACCGCGACACCCCCTGCCCCGCCGTGACCGGCCTCGCGGTCGAACTGGTGCGCCCGGCCGCCGACCGCATCGCGCTGACCTTCGAGGTCACGGGCGACATCGCCGCGATCCGCTGGCCGGCGCCGGCCGCCGCGGTCCGCACCGACGGCCTGTGGCGGCACACCTGCTTCGAGGCGTTTCTTCGCCCCGAACCGGGAGAGGGCTATGTCGAATTCAACCTCTCGCCTTCGACCGCCTGGGCCGCCTACCGGTTCGATCGCTATCGCAGTGGAATGCGCGCCGTGGAGCCGATTGCCACGCCGGAGATCGCGCTGGCGGCCGCCGGCGACCGCGCCGTCCTGACCGCAACGCTCGCATTCAAGGGCCTGACCGATCTCCCTCTGCACGCGCCCTGGCGCCTCGCCCTGTCGGCCGTGATCGAGGACCGGCAGGGCGGCCTGTCCTACTGGGCGCTGGTGCATCCCGCCGGAAAGCCGGACTTCCACCACGCGGACGGCTTTGCGGCCACCCTGCCGCCCTGTACAGCATGACGCCGCGCCGAACCGGGACGGGACATGCGGGGACTTTCATGAGATTCGGACTCGACCGCCTCCTCGCCGAGCCCACGCTGCGCGCCCCGCTCGCCGGCCGGCGCGTCGGGCTGCTCGCCCATCCGGCCTCGGTCACCGCGGATCTGACGCATGCGCTGGACGCGCTCGCCACCCTCGGCGACGTAACGCTGACGGCCGCCTTCGGGCCTCAGCACGGACTGCGCGGCGACAAGCAGGACAACATGGTCGAATCGCCGGACTTTTCCGACCCGGTGCACGGCATCCCGGTGTTCAGCCTGTACGGCGAAGTCCGCCGGCCGACCGACGCCATGATGGACAGGTTCGACGTGCTGCTGGTCGACCTGCAGGACCTCGGCTGCCGCATCTACACCTTCGTCACGACGCTGCGTTACGTGCTGGAGGCCGCAGCCCGCCACGGCAAGGCCGTGTGGGTGCTCGACCGCCCGAACCCGGTCGGCCGGCCGATCGAAGGCCTGACCCTGCGCCCCGGACAGGAGAGCTTCGTGGGCGCCGGAGCGATGCCGATGCGTCACGGCCTGACGCTCGGCGAGCTCGGCCGCTGGTTCGTCGCGACCCTGAAGCTCGACGTCGACTATCGGGTGATCGCCATGGACGGCTGGCAGCCCGACGCGGCTCCGGGCTTCGGCTGGCCGCTCGGCGAGCGGGCGTGGGTCAATCCCAGCCCCAACGCGCCCAACCTCGCCATGGCACGCGCCTATGCCGGCACCGTCATGCTGGAGGGCACGACCCTCTCCGAAGGGCGCGGCACCACCCGGCCGCTGGAGCTGTTCGGCGCGCCCGACATCGATGCGCGGGCCGTGATGGCCGAGATGCGGGTGCTCGCGCCGCACTGGCTCGGGGGCTGCACGCTGCGCGAGATCTGGTTCGAGCCGACCTTCCACAAGCATGCCGGAACGCTCTGCCACGGCGTGCAGATCCACGCCGAGGCCCCGGTCTACGACCACGCCGCGTTCCGGCCATGGCGCCTGCAGGCGCTGGCCTTCAAGGCCGTCCGCCGGCTCCGGCCCGACTACCCGCTGTGGCGGGACTTTCCTTACGAATACGAGCTGGAGCGGCTCGCCATCGACGTCATCAACGGTGGGCCGGCGCTGCGCGACTGGGTGGACGATCCGGCGGCGAGGCCCCCCGACCTCGACATGCTGACGCACCCCGACGAGGCGGCCTGGGCCGAGGAACGCCGGCCCTACCTCCTTTATTGACCCTGGGCTCGGGCGGACGGGACGGCGGGGCGCAGCATCGCGAAGAATCCCTTCCGCCGGCCGCGCGAGGTGCTAAACCGGCTCCGAAAAATCGACCCCCGTCGGAGTGTTCCCGTGCCCCTGGTTCAACCCTTCCGTGCCCTCCGTCCCGCGCCGGGACGCGCCGCCGAGGTCCTGGCACCGCCCTACGACGTGCTGTCGAGCGACGAGGCGCGCGCCCGCGCGGCCGGCAAGCCGTGGAGCTTCCTGCACATCTCCAAGCCCGAGATCGACCTGGATCCGGGCATCGACCCCTACGCTCCGGCCGTCTACGCCAAGGCGCGCGAGAACCTCGACCGCATGGTCGCCGACGGCGTGCTGATCCGCGACGACGTGCCGAGCTACTACGCCTACCGGCTGACCTGGCGCGACCGTGTGCAGACCGGCCTCGCCGTCGCGGCCTCGGTCGCCGACTACGACACCAACCGCATCCGCAAGCACGAGCTGACCACGCCCGCCAAGGAGGACGACCGCGTCCGCCAGATCGAGGCCGTGAACGCCCAGACCGGGCCCGTGATGCTCGCCTACCGGGACGCGCCCGGCCTCGACGCGCTGCTCGCCCAGGTCACCGGGACGGAGCGGGCCGTGGACGTGACGGCCGACGACGGCGTCCGCCACGAGATGTGGGTGGTGGACGGCCCCGAGACGGTGTCGCAGCTCACCCGCATGATCGACGCCCTGCCCAACCTCTACATCGCCGACGGCCACCACCGCTCGGCGGCCGCCTCGCGGGTCGCCGCGGCGCGCGGTGGTCCGGGCTCTCACAGCCAGTTCCTGGCCGTGATGTTCCCCGACCGCCAGATGACGATCCTCGATTACAATCGGTTGATGAAGGACCTGAACGGCCATACGCCGGCCTCGCTGCTCGCCGCGCTCGGCGAGCGCTTCGAGGTGACGCTGGCGGACGGCCCGGTGCGTCCGGCGGCGGCGAACGCGTTCGGCCTGTTCGTCGACGGCGCCTGGTACGCGCTCGCGCTGCATCCGGAGCTCGTGCCGACGGACGATCCGGTCGGCCGCCTGCCGATCACGCTGCTGACGAAGAACGCCATCGAGCCGCTGTTCGGCATCACCGACCAGCGCCGCGACAAGCGCATCGATTTCGTCGGCGGCGGCCGCGGCGTCGAGGAACTGGCGCGCCGGGTGCTCGCCGGCGACGCCGCCGCAGCGTTCTCGCTCTACCCGACCCAGATGGTCGACCTGATGGCGGTCGCCGACGCCGGCGAGATCATGCCCCCCAAGTCGACCTGGTTCGAGCCCAAGCTGGCCGACGGCATGGTCAGCCACGTGCTGGACTGAGGGACGGGGCTGCTGCGTTCATGACCCACGTCGCCACCCTGATCGTCGATCCGCAGACGCCCGCTCTCGATGCCGCGACGGCAGCGCTGGCGCGCACCGCCCTGCCGTCGCCCGGCCTGCCCGACTGGCTGGCGCCCGGCGTGGCGGTCGATCTGCCGTTCACCCCGCGCGGGGCGCTCGACGAGCGGGCGCTGGCCGAGCGGCTGCGCGGCCTGCTGGCGCCGCGGCCCGTGGACGTCGTCGTGCAGCCCGTCACTGACCGCCGCAAGAAGCTGCTCCTCGCCGACATGGACTCGACCATGATCGGCCAGGAATGCATCGACGAGATCGCCGACATGATCGGCCGCAAGGCCCACATCGCCGCCATCACGGAGCGGGCGATGCGAGGCGAGATCGCCTTCGAGCCGGCGCTGGTCGAGCGCGTCGCGCTGCTGGCGGGCCTGCCCGTGAGCCTGATCGACGAGGTCATCGAGACGCGGATCACCATCAATCCCGGCGCCCGCGCCCTGGTGCGCACGATGGCGGCGAACGGCGCCCGCACCTGCCTCGTCTCCGGCGGCTTCACCCTGTTCACGGCGCGGGTCGCGGCGACGATCGGCTTCGCCGAGCATGTCGGCAATGCGCTCGAGATCGGGCCCGACAAGCGCCTGACCGGCCGCGTGCTGCCGCCGCTGATCGGCCGCGAGGCCAAGCGCACCACCCTGCACGACCGCCGCGAGGCGCTGGGCCTCGCCCAGCACGACACCATGGTGGTCGGCGACGGCGCCAACGACCTCGCCATGATCGACGAGGCGGGCCTCGGCGTCGCCTACCGGGCCAAGCCGGCCGTCGCCGCGGCGGCCGACGCCCGCATCGACCACGCCGACCTCACCGCGCTCCTCTATGCGCAGGGCTATCGGACGAGCGAGTTCGTGGACGCGTGAGACCGGTTCCGGCGCGCCCCGGAACGACCGAAACTCACTGGATCGCCGAACGCATGTCCTGGCCGCTGCCGCGGTCGGTGCCGGAGAGCGTGCTGGGGAACTCGAAGAACTTGCGCAGCACGCCGGGGGCGACGGCGGAGATCGGGTTCACCCGCAGCACCGGGGCGCCGGGCGTGCCGACCACCTCGTAGGTGACGCCGAGCAGGCCCTCCTTGTCGCCGCCGCCGAGGAACAGGCCGACGATCGGGATCTGGCCGAAGGCGTTGTTGAGCCCGTAGAGCGGCACGAAGGTGCCGCGCATGCGCACCTCGTTGGAGGCGTAGTCGATGGCGCCTTCGAGCGTCGCGCCGACCATCGGGCCGCGCACCACGCCGTCGCGGATCATCAGCTTGCCGGCGGATTTCGAGAACTCCACCCGCATGCGCGAGAACTCGACGCCCGGATTCTGCGCACCCGGCGCGCCCGAGGCGGCGACCCGGTCGAGCGAGGCCTCGCCGCGGACCCAGAAGTCGCGCACGTTGAGCAGGCCTTCCTTTGGCTTGCGGTCGGCGCTCGGGGGGTCCATGGCGACCCACATCTGGCCGCCATACATGCGGGCATAGGTGTCGGTGAAGCGGAACAGGGCGCCGGCATCCTTGCTCTCGACATAGATCACCTGGCCGCCGCCGACGCGGCCGCGCAGGTCGCCGATCAGGGCGGCGTCGCCGCCGATCTTGGCGGCGAGGCTGAACGCGTCGAGCTTGCCGGCGCGACGCACGAATTTGAGATCGACGGCGCGCAGTGCCTCGCCGTTGAACCCGGCGAGCGCTCCGATCTTGGCGTCGAGGTCGACGTCGGGCTGGGCCGCCTGCTTCTTGTGATCGGTGCCCGAGCCGCCCATCACCGACTTCACCAGATTGCGTCCGTCGTAGACATCGCCCCGGATCGTCACCTTCATGATGCCGTCGGGGCCGCGCTCCGCCTTGAGGCTCGCCTTGTCGCCGTCGGACAGGCCGAACACCGGGAAGGAGGCGGCCAGGAACTCGCCGTTGCCGTCGAGTTCGATGCCCCCCTTCACGGCGGCGCCGGAGCCGTCGATGCTCACGTCATCGAACCGCGCCGCCTTGCCACGTCCCACATAGGTGAACACCGTCCTGGCCGGCTTGCCGGCGGGCTTCACCCAGCTCGGCAGCAGGTTGTCGATGCGGGCGTGGGTCAGGTCGGACTCGACCAGCAGGCGGTTGTCCTGGTCGGGCTGGCTCGCCAGCCGCCCCGACATCTTGATCGGGATCGGGCCCGAGACGGCGGCGCCGAGGTCGAAGCCGAGCTTGGCGCGCGCGGCGTCGTCCATCGTGGCGGTCAGCCGCAGCTCGGCGTCCTCGTCGCCCTTCGCCTTCCGGTACTCGATGGCGGCCGGGACGCCGCCGACCCTGACGTCGCCTTTCACCTGCCAGCCCTGCTGGGTGGCGGCGACCTTGAGCGTCTGTGCCTCGAGCTTCTGCGACAGCGCGAACTTGTCGACGGCGAAGTTGGTCACGTCGGCGGCGATCGAATAGGCGAACGCGCCGGGCGGCGGATCGGATTCGATGCGGGTCGCGACTGTCACCTGGGCGCTGACCGTGCCGCGGCAGTTGTTCGGATCGAGCGGCGCCCCGGTGCTCTCGCGGATGCGGTCGAGCGACAGGAACTCGGCCGCCGCCGGCGCCGGGCCGTCGACCCGGGCCCGCACCTTGGCGGGCGGCTTCGGCCCGTGCGAATCCGGCACCTCGAACAGGCCGTTGGTCACGGTCATGCGACGCCCCGACGGCAGCTCGGCGACGCCGCGCCCGAGCGCCACGGCGATCTGGCGGCCGCGCACCCGCATCACGAGATCGGAGTCGCGGATCGGCGGCAGCGCCTCCATCAGCTTCACCTGGGTGCCGTTGGAGACGATCTCGATCGAGAGACCGTCATCGGGCACCGGCGGGCCTCCGGCCCGCAGCGTCGAGAGCGGCGCGTTGGTGGCGATCTCGATGCGGTCGAGCATGCCGCCCGCCATGTTGTCCATCACCCATTCGCGCACCGGCGGGTTCACGAAGGGCGGCCAGATGCGCTTGAACGAGGTCGCGGACATGTGCCGCGCGGCCATGCCGACGACGAGGCGCGGATCGCCGCCGGCGAGATCGACGAAGCCCGACATGGCGATGTTGACGTCGCCGCCGCCCGCCTCGCCGTGCTGGATGTCGAGCCGGCGCGTCGCGGGATCGAAGCGGCCGCGCAGGAGCACGCGGTTGATCAGCAGCGGGTTTTCGCCCTGGGCCGACGAACCGAGCACGACGCTGCCGCCGCGCAGGCCGAGTTGCCAGGGCTGGCCCGCCTCGGTCGGCGGCTCCGCCTGGCCGATCAGAGTCATCCGGGTGGTACCGGAGACGAGCTGGAACGGCGTGACGATCAGGCCGCGGGCGGCATCCCATTCGAGGCTCGCCTCGAAGCGGTCGACGGTGACGCGATTGAGGGCGTCGCCGACCTCGCCGACCATGCCGGGGCCCATCAGCAGGCGGCCGCTGGCGAAGCTCGGGGTGCCGTCGGGGGCGATCTCGGCCCGCAGGCTCGCCGAGATCGGCAGGTCGGACTCGACGCCCTCGTCGAGCCGCATCGCCATCAGGATGTCGCGCGCCGACACCTTGCGGGCCTCGACCCGCACCGCGCGCGAGCCCTGCGGGGTGGTCTTCACGGCGCCGACCACGACCCAGGGCCGCTCCGGGTCCTGCGAGCCGAGCGTCACCGACAGCTCGCCCGGCTGCGGCCGGGTCATGCTGAGATGGATGTTCTCGAAGCGTGACTGGCGGCCACTGCGCTGATCGTCGACGACGAGATTGCCGCTCTTCAGGCCGACCTCGGTGAGGTCGCCGCCGTCGAGGCCGAGCCTGCCGAGACTGTCGACCCAGGCGAGCAGGGCCGAGAAGTTCTCGGCGGCGCTGCGGGCCGGTTCGGAAGCGCCGTTCGCGTCCGGAACCGGCTCGGTCTTCAGCGGCACCGGGGTCGAGCCGGCCGCGGCGAGCACCGGCGAGGTCGCGATCGGCCGCTTGTCGGCGCCGGCGAACACCGTGACCTTGCCGTCGGTCTCGACGCGGAGCGCGATCTCGGCGCCGACCAGGTTGATGCTCTCGGCGCGCGGGCGGCCGGACAGCAGGGTCCCGGCCGTGAAGCCGGCCTCCGCCTTGGGCGCCGTGGCGACGACGGCGCCGTCGCTGTCCTTCACGACGACGTCGCGCACCCGCACCGCCATGCGGCGGTTCTCGTCGAGCTCGATCACCGTGCCGCCGACCTCGACGGCGTAGCGGTTGCCGAGATTCTCGGCGATCGCCGCGGTCAGCCACGGGGTCGCGATGTCGAGCGGGATCGGCCCCATCGACAGGCGCCACCACAGCCCGCCGCCGACGAACGCCACCAGCAGGACCGGAACCCCGGTTGCGAGCAGGCAGACCCGGGTGGCGCGCAGGCCGAGGGCGTGGACGAGTGCCTGCCGCGCATGCCAGCCGGCGCCGCGCAGGTCGAGAGCGGCGAGGCGCCGGAGCGCTGCGTTCGCCGAGGTCGAGGCGCCCGCGCCGAAGGCGGCGCAGCCGGCGACGAGTCGACCACCGATGTGCCGCCGGCCCGACCGGCAGATCGGCGCGGCGCCCGGGTCGGTCCGCGGCGTCGCTGCAGACGTCTCGTTGGATGCAGAATCAGCGGAGGCGGAGGACGGATCGGTGGGCGTATCGGACTGGTCGCGACAAGCTCGGGCGCGCGCCGCCTCCGCACATTTGTGCAGATGCAGGCTCGCCTCCAGGCTGCGCAAGGCAGCGAGTTTCGGACTCAGCGTCTTGTCCGCCATGCGTTCTGGACGGCCCCGTTCCCTACCCGCACAATGCCCCTTGCACGCTCCGGCCCGGCGGGCGCGACGCCCGACACATCGGTCGTTCGGTCAGGGACTTATTCCCGATAACCCCGGCCTTTAAAGAGCGCTGCGAAAGCGTCGAAAGGAAGGCACATGTCGTTGAAACTGCGCGAAGGAGATCCCGCCCCCGACTTCCGGCTGCCGCGCGACGGCGGCGGCGAGGTGTCGCTCTCCGATTTCGCCGGCCGCAAGCTGGTGTTGTACTTCTACCCCAAGGCCGACACCCCCGGCTGCACCCGCGAGGCACAGGCCTTCTCGGCCGCCAAGGCGGCCTTCGCCAAGGCGAAGACCGACATTCTCGGCGTGTCGGCCGATCCGCCGAAGAAGCAGGACGGCTTCGTGAAGAAGCACGGGCTGACCATCCCGCTCGCCTCCGACGAAACCCATGCGATGCTCGAGGCGTACGGGGTGTGGGGCGAGAAGTCCATGTACGGCAAAACCTTCATGGGAATCACCCGGACCACCTTCCTGATCGGCCCGGACGGCCGGATCGCAAAAATCTGGCCCTCCGTGAAGGTGGATGGCCATGCCGATGACGTGCTGGCCGCCGCCAAGGCGATCTAGCCCGGGCGAGGTCCCACGGCGCGTCCCGGCCGGAGTTGCCACGGCGGGGAAAAATGCCGCGATATGGCCGTGATTCGTTTGGGAAATCTTTACCATGCAGTGATGACATTCACGTCTCGTCAGGACCGGACCACCGGCCCCGCAGGGAGCGTGAATGTCGCATCGGCCCCACCAGGATCTCGGTCATCATGACCGGCCGATGCACGACCGTGCCGAGCGGTCCTGGGAGCCACCCCGGCGCGCCCCCCAGGCGACCGCTCCGGCGACGACACCGCGGCACACCGAGCAGGCTCATCGCCACGCCGACTACGTGCCGCGGGCCGCCGAGCACGCGCCCCGGCACGCCGAGCCGTCGGCCCGGCACGCCGAGGCCTATGCAGAGCTCATCGCCGCTCATCGCGCGCACCGTCACGGCCAGACGGCCGGATACGACCCTGGACACGGCCATCCGGTCGCGGCCGACGACCGTCGCCGTCTCGCCGAGGAACCGGCCCGGCCGCAGCCGATCCGCCCGGCACCGGCCCCGCGGCCGGCGGCCCCTGCTACATCCGGCCGCCCCGCACCGGCCGCCGCCGCGCCGAAACGGCGCCCTTTCACGTTCGGCTACGGAGCCCGCCAGGTCCGGATCGGCCCGGTCGCCTTCTGGACCGTGGTCGGTACCCTGGTGATCATGGCCGGCTGGTCGGTCGTGACGGCCACCTATTTCGCCTTCCACGACGACGTCATCACCCGGATGATCGCCCGGCAGGCCGAGATCGAAGCCGCCTACGAGGACCGCATCGCCGAGATGCGCTCGCAGGTCGACCGGGTGACGACCCGCCAGCTCCTCGACCAGGAGCAGTTCGAGCAGAAGCTCGAGCAGGTGATCCGCCGCCAGAGTGCGCTCGAGAGCCGCGCCTCGGCGCTCGGCAGCATCGGCGGAGCGGGCGCCGCCGCCCCCGACGTCACCGGCGCGATCCGGGCGCCGGGCCGCAACGCCCCGCCCGAGCCGGCGACGCCCAAGGCCTCGCCGATCAGCGACACCGTGATCTTCAAGACGCCGCCGGATCGCCAGGCGCGGCTCGAGTCGCGCCAGCCACCGAGCGCGATGGCGGCGGCGAGCCGTAACATCCTGCCCGGCATCGAAGGCAAGATCGCGCGCCTGCACGGCGCGCTCGACCGTCTCGAGGGCCGGCAGACCGCCTCGCTCGCGTCGCTGGAAGAGACCTACGAAAGCAAGGCGAAGCGCATCCGCGCCGTGCTGGCCGATCTCGGGCTGGAGCGCACGGCGCCGCCCGAGAAGAACGTCGGCGGCCCCTTCGTGCCCTACCGGCTCGCCTCCGTGCAGCCGGTATTCGAGCGCCAGGTCCAGCGTGTGCGCCTCGCCCGCGAGCAGGCCGAGCGCCTGAGCAGGACGCTGGTGACGATCCCGATCCGCAAGCCGGTCGCCGGCAATGTCGACTTCAGCTCGACGTTCGGGGTGCGGCTCGATCCGTTCCTCGGCCGGCCCGCCATGCACACCGGCCTCGACTTCCGCGGCAGCGTCGGCGAGCCGATCCGGGCGACCGCCAACGGCACGGTCACCACGGCCGGCTGGAGCGGCGGCTACGGCAAGCTGGTCGAGATCGACCACGGTCACGGCCTTTCGACCCGCTACGGCCACATGTCGGAAATCCTGGTGCGCCAGGGCCAGAGCGTGAAGATCGGCCAGGTGATCGGCCGCATCGGCTCCACCGGCCGCTCGACCGGCCCGCACCTGCACTACGAGACCCGCGTCTCCGGCGACGCCGTCGATCCCCAGAAGTTCCTCCGCGCCGGCCTGCGCATGGGCGCGCTCTGACAGACCCGGCTCGGCCGGCGCCCACCTCAGCCGGCGCATGCCTCACATCGTCCCGCCCCGCCCGGCCGCCACCATGGCGCCCTCCATCAGCGCGATGCGGCGGTCCACGCGGCGGGCGATGTCGAGGTCGTGGGTGACGGCGATCACGGTCTTGCCGCGCGCGCAGTCGCAGAGAATCTCGAACACCTGCTCGCTCGTCGGCGAGCACCAGCGGTGGGTCGTTGGCGAGCGCGCGGGGACGGCGACACGCTGGCGCTGACCGCCGGCGAGCTGGTCGGGCCGGCATGGTCGGCGAGCCCGAGGGCGCCGGCAGATCGAGCCCGTAGGGTGGGTCGAGCGCAAGCGAAAACCCGTCGATCGGAAGCGGCAGTCTCGGAGCGGGCCCCCACTATGGTCTCCTCTTGCCGAGCTCGCGGGCCAAGCTCACAAACGCCTTGAGGGCGGCCGACGCGTTGCGCCGGCCCGGATAGTAGAGGCACAGATCGCCGAGCGGCGGCGTCCAATCGTCGAGCACGCGTGTGAGGCGACCGGCCGCGATGTCGTCGCGCACGTTCTGCTCCAGGAACAAGCCGACGCCGATACCGTCCAGAACCGCCTCGCGTGCGAGACTGGCTTCGTCCAAGGTGATCGCGCCGGTCACGTCGATCTGGGCCGTTTCGCCGCGCTTCTCGAAATGCCACCTGAACAGCGCCCCGTTCGGCAGACGGATGCGAATGCATCGGTGCCGGAGGAGATCCGTCGGCGTGCGAGGCTTTCCATGCTGCTTGAAGTAGCGCGGGGTGGCGACGACGGCGTAGCGTTGCGGCCGGCCCAGCGGGACCGCGATCATGTCGGCGGGCACGAGGTCCGCGCGGCGCAGGCCCAGATCGAAGCCTTCGGCGACGATGTCGACCAACCGGCCTTCGGCCACCAGATCGACATGCACCTCGGGATGGCGGCGCAGGAATTCGAGAAACAGCGGCGACATGACGTCTCGCGCGCCCGCAGCGAATGCATTGATGCGCAATGTCCCGGACGGCGTCGCTTGCTGTGACCGAACGGCGTCCATGGCGCCGTGAATGTCCTGCAGGGCCGGGCTCACCTGTTCGACGAAGGTGCGGCCCGCATCGGTCAGAGACACACTGCGCGTCGTTCTGTTGAACAGGCGCACGCCGAGCTTCGCCTCGAGCTTCGCCACGGCATTGCTCAGCGCCGTCGTGGACATGCCGAGCGCCAGAGCCGCGCCCCGAAACGAACCCTCACGGGCGATGGCGATGACGGCGTCTAAATCGCCGAGAGCGGGCCGATACACCCCATTTATCCCGTAATTCGTGATGGCGCATCCTAGTTTATCCCTCTTTCGGGGATCTCTGTCCACGCTTAGATCGGCGGGCGAAGACGCACTCAACCCGGAGACGGTCGTGAAGCTACCAGCCCCCCTCCAAACCTACTTCGACGCGGACAAGGCCGCCGGCACCGCGGCTCCCACGAGCGCATTCGCGCCCCACGCCGTCGTCAGGGACGAAGGCAGGACGCATGTGGGTCCCGATGCCATCGCGGCCTGGTGGCGCGCCGCAAAGGCGCAGTACGGCCACACGGCAGAGCCCTGCGAGATCCGGCAGGAGCGCGGCCTCACCATCGTCCGCGCCAGCGTGACCGGGCGGTTTCCGGGCAGCCCCGCTCTCCTCACCTTCGCTTTCCGGCTCGAGGACGGGAAGATCGCGGCGCTGGAGATCGGCGCGTGAGCGTCTCCAACGGCCGTTGGAGCAGTTTTCGGCTGCGACGAATCGCCCCCACGTCCGTTGGTTACGGCGAAGGCGGGGAACCGAGGGCGGCGTGACGTGTGGCCCAGGATTCCCGCTTGCGCGGGAATGAGCGGACGTGGGCCGAGATCAGCGGAAACGGCTCTCGCCGTCGTCACGACCCCGGACGTCGACCCCACGAGCCGACTTCGACCCACAAGGAGCAGACCATAATCACCCCCATCCGCAACACGATCGTCGCGGCGGCCGCGGCCGCCGCTGTCGGCGGCTCCGCGCAGGCCGAGCCCCGCACCCGCATCCCGGACGA